>NZ_UETD01000002.1:277743-522927 GCF_900116855.1 Ruminococcus flavefaciens | reverse complement strand
GGCTCGGCGTACTTATTGCGCTGTAAGCGATGTACAAATACCATTTTTGATATTATTAAGCGAGTTTACGAGCGACAACGTGGCAAGCGGTCGAGCTGGCTCAGCTCGAAATTCTGATTTATCTCAGCTGTATAAATAAGTGGCAAACTTCTATGTGAGTATCCGCTTTATGATCCGTCGCTTATGCAATAAAGGATTTGACGTGATCGCAAAAAAGTGGTATAATTCTTTTTGCAGTAATTGCGAAAGGAAGATATTATGAAAAATGACATAAACATCCGCCCTATGACCGAGAACGACAGGGCTGAGGTGCTCGCAATGATGAGAGTGTTCTATGATTCTCCTGCGGTGATACATACCTCATCGGACAGTGTGCTTGAACAGGACTTTAATGACTGTATCGGAGAACTGCCCTATCTCCGCGGTTTCATTGCCGAACAGAACGGCGGTGTGGCAGGCTATGCAATGACATCTGTGAGCTATACCACCGAATACGGCGGTGTATGCGTATGGCTCGAGGACCTCTATATTAAGCCCGAGTACCGTCGCTTTGGCATCGGTAAAGAGGTACTCCGATTTATCGAAAAGGAGTTTCCCGAGGCTGTGCGATTTAAAATGGAGGTCGAACAGGAAAACGAGGCTGCTTACGCCTGCTATTTCAGCGAGGGATACAGACTTTCTGAATACGGACTCATGACCAAGGAGCGTATATGAACAAGGTGCTGCGATTTATAAAGGCTCAGCCTGTCCTTGCAGCAGCGTTTCTCCTTGCGGTGGCGACCGTGTTCATCGTTCCGCCCGATAAAGAGTATCTCGGCTACTGCAACAGGACAGTGCTCATTGAGCTTTTTGCGCTTATGGCTGCTGTTGCCGGACTTCGCAGTGCAGGCATATTTGATGCCGCAACAAGGGCTATCCTCCGCAGAACGGGAAACGTCCGCAGGCTGGGAGCAGTTCTTACTCTGATATGCTTTTTCAGCGCGATGCTGGTCACAAATGACGTTGCGCTCATTACTTTTGTTCCGCTGACACTTCTCATTTACAAAGGGATAGGGGACAAGCGATGCCTGATCCTGACGGTGGTGCTGGAGACTGCCGCTGCCAATCTTGGAAGTATGATGACTCCCATCGGCAATCCTCAGAACCTTTTCCTTTATGATAAATACGGGCTTACTGCTATGACCTTTGTGCGGACAATGCTTCCCGTGGGAGCAGTTGGTCTTGCGGCAGTAATGGGGCTCACTCTGCTGCTGCCGAAGAAAAAATGTGAAGCTCCCGACAGCAAGGGAGAAAAGCCCCCCGTCATAAAGACAGCGGTCTTTACGGGACTTTTTCTGCTGTGTATAGCAGCAGTATTCCGACTTGTGCCCGATTGGTCCTGCCTTGTGGGAGCTGTTCTTGCGGCGGCGGTCTGCGACAGAAAGGTTTTCGCTAAGGTGGACTATACTCTCCTTGCAACATTCGTGTGCTTTTTCATCTTTGTCGGCAATATCGCCCGCATCGACGCTGTCAGCAGCTTTTTCTCCCGAATCCTTGACGGCAGGGAGCTCATAGTATCGGCTGCCCTGTCTCAGTTTATCAGCAACGTGCCTGCTGCGGTAATGCTTGCAGAGTTCACCGACAAGGGTACTCAGCTGCTTCTGGGAGTGGACATTGGCGGCTTCGGTACCATAATCGCTTCACTTGCAAGTCTTATATCATTTCAGCTCTACCGCCGCGACGAGGGAGCTGAAACGGGAAGGTATTTCCTCGTGTTTACTGTCATCAACTTTGCGCTGCTGGGACTTCTTCTTGCGGTGCAGTTCATGATATCCTGATATATCGGTTATATGATCATCCTCCCGAGTGTTCGGACGAATTCTCGGGGGTTCTTTTTTTTACAATGGTAAAGAAAAAGGAAAAAATTCGGAAAAGGACTTGACAAGATAGTTAATAATGTATATAATGTGTATATACATCTTGTGCGATAGTGTATTGTTATTTGACATATATTGTAAAAAGATGTATAATAAAACTTGCGTTTGCCAAACAAAACGTAATAATTATTGGAGGATTGAAATGCAGAAACACAAGAAACTCCTCGCACTCATTCTGGCAGCTATGCTGACAGCAAGTGCTGTGAGCTGTTCTGCCGCGTCCAAGAAGGAAAGCAGCAAAGACAGCAGCACTTCGTCTGTTGACGGCGGGGAAAAAGATGACTCTGCCGAGGATGACAAGGCAGAGGAGAAAAACAAGGGGGACATCAGACCGCAGGACGATTTCTACGGCTATGTCAATTACAAGACGCTCACCGAAGCTGAGATTCCTTACGGTTCAGACGCAGTAACGCCTTTTGAACCTGCCGACGGCAAGGACCCCGTGGAGGAGCTCATCAAGGAGATCGCTGCGGACAACACCAAATTTGAAGCAGGAAGCAACGAACAGCTTGTTCACGACATCTACCATCAGGCGCTCGACTACAAGGATGACGGAACGGCTGAAAAGGAGATCATGGGCAACTGCGACAGGATTCTCGCCGCAGAAAATATAAACGACCTCTTTGACATCTGGGGCGACCTTGTGCTCAATTACGGCTCACAGTCAATGTTCAGCTTTGAGGTGATGCACGATTATTACGACGGTACCCGGTATGCGCTCTATCTCTATCCCGTTATGGCTTTCCTCGGAACGCCCATCAAGGATATAGCCGAGGATTCAGCTAAGTGTGATAGTGCCAACGACTTCGCAAGAGATATGATGAGGGTAATGGGCGATGACTATGATACTGCCGACGAAAAGGGCAGACAGATGGTGTATCTCGGTCTTGATATCGCAAAGCATACCGATGTTGATATGAAATTCGACATGGATAGGATTCTTGATCTGAAAGAGACAAGCTTTGATGAGCTCGACAGCATCATGAGCAATTATGACGGCTCTTTTGCCGATCTTTTCCTCGGTTCTGCCACAAAGAAGGGCGACGGTATATATATCGCCGACAAGGAGCAGCTCGCTGCCATTAACGATCTTATGACGGAAGAACACCTTGAACAGTGGAAAACATATATCCTCAGCAGCTATCTCGGCAGCGTGGGAAGCTATATCCGTGAGAGCAACGATATCCTTTCGGATTACAACCCCGAGAGCAAGGAAGTAAAAGAGGACCTTGCCGCTGCTTCCATAGCTCCTCTCCTTTCGTCACAGATATCGGAGATATATGCTCAGAAGTATTATACTCCCGAGATAGACAAGGCTATACATTCTATCTTCGATGAGATCATCGGAAGCTACAGAGAGCTCATCGAGGGTGCAGACTGGCTTTCAGCCGATACCAGAAAGGCTCTGAGAAAGAAGCTTGACGGCATACTCCTCATAACCACAGGAGAGTATCATGAGACCGACCCCAAGGACGCAAAGCTGGTGGGCAGGGACTACTATGAGACTACAAAGAACATGGTAAGATACATGAACAATAAGAAAATGGAGCTTTTCGGCTCGCCTATGGACAGGGAAAAGCCGCTTATGACTGCTGATACCGTTAATGCACAGTATCTGCCCTGTAACTCCATAAACATTACCGTTGCAATCATGCAGCCGCCTTTCTTCGATCCCAACATGAGCGATGCTGAAAATCTCGGCGCACTGGGTTCCGTAGTGGCTCATGAGATCGGTCACGCCTTTGACTCCAACTGCATAAAGTATAATTCCGACGGAATACTCGATCCCGAGTGGATAAATGAGGCTGACAGAAAGGTTCTCGAGGAGCGCGCAGATGCTCTTTCGGATTATTACAGCAACTATACCATCATGGAGGTTTTCCATGTTGACGGAAAGAGCACCAACGGTGAGAACTATGCCGATCTCAGTGCTATGGAGTGCATCACAAATATAATCGACGACCCCGAGGAGCTGAAGAAGCTTTTCAGGAGATATGCTGAGATATGGTGCGGTCTTGAAGTGGATTCCTCTGCTGTTGAGAGACTCACCACCGATGAGCACAGCCCCGGAAAGGTTCGCGTTAACGCCGTGCTTGCCTCGAACAGTAAGTTCAATGAGGTATACGATATCAAGGAGGGCGACGGAATGTATGTTGCTCCCGAGGAAAGGGTAAGCAGGTGGTAAGCGATGAGACTGATATTCAAGCATATATTCAAGGATATAATGGCGCATAAGCTGAGAACTCTGCTGCTCATGCTCTGTATCATAGTCTGCAGCTTTACGGCTATGCTCTGTTTTGACCTCAGCGGCTCACTCAGAACTATGCTGAAAGGTCTTTTCGCCACAGTGGCAGGAAGCAGTGACCTTCAGATACAGACAAAGAGCCCTGTGGGAGAGGATTTTGCGGACGGCGCTCCCGACTGCAATATACTCAGGATGGGCGGTACAACCTGTTACTTCGACAGACGTATCGACAGCGACTATTCCTATGTCAACCGCGGTCAGGCTATGGTAATGGCTGTTGATCCCGATGAGGGCAGGAATATGGGCGTCATCCGCGACGATATAGTGATAGGCAGCAAAAAGGTCGGCATTGGCAAGGCTTTTGCCGAGGAGTTCGGCTTTGAGGTGGGAGACAAGATCGTTCTCCACGGTGACAGGGATATCCCTGTTGAGTTTACCGTAGGAAGCCTTGAGGAAAAACAGGGAATTTTTGCCATGGATGACAATACCATTGTCATAAGCATTGAGGATATGGGCGAGATGACCCTTGGCGGAGTGGCTGAGATAACCTCCGTAATGGTGGATGTCAAGGACGACAGCCGGATCAAGGATGCCGAGAATTTCTTCAAGGAAAAGTATCCCACAGCAGAGGTGACGAACTTCCTTGAGGATAAGGACCTCGAAAACTCCATAAAGAGTATCTCGAGGGTATTCCTTATACTCTTTGCGCTGTGTATGCTCCTCGTTATTTTCGTAACCGTCTCTGTTTCGGAGAGAATGATAACCGACAAGATGTCTGTTGTCGGTACCTTCCGAAGCCTCGGTGTATCATCGGCAAAGACCACCTTTGCTCTCATTTTTGAAAATGCACTGTTCGGACTGATAGGAAGCTGTATAGGCATACTGCTGTACGTTCTCGTAAAGGAGCCGCTGTTCAATTCAATGCTGGTGGTCGATGATGCTCTTCGTCCTAAGGTACCGATGCCAAAGTTCTATATTTATCTCGGAGTCGTCCTCGGAGCTGTAATCATCGAGAGCCTCTGTCCCATCAAGGAGAGCATCAAGGCACTGAGAGTGCCGATCCGCGATATCATCTTCAATACCAAGGAGACAGAGTACAAGCCCAGCAAGGTAGCTACAATCATTGGCTTTGTGCTTCTTGCAGCAGCGGCTGTCTGCTTCTTCTTCAAGGACAGCTTTGCGATGAATATGATCTGCTTCGTCTGCATCATCGCAGGTGCTGCACTTCTGTTCAACTATGTTACAAGAGCTGTGGCAAAGCTTCTCGAAAAGCTTTTTGCAAAGCTCAATTTCCCCATTGCCCATCTTGCTGCGGTAGAGGCAGGAGCAAAGAAGTCAACGGTAGGAAGCTCCGTGCTCTGCGTTACAGCAGCAGCTCTGGCTCTGGTCATCTATATGTTCTCCAATTCACTTTCAACTGTTTACTCCAAGGAAGTATTCAAGTGTGACGTAATAAACGGTCTTACGGGCACCAAGCCCACCATGCTCTCATATATAGATCAGCTCGAAGGCGTAAATCAGACAGAGTTCTTCTATCTTACATCTGACTATGTCAACTTTGACGACAAGGAAGAAGCGATCTATGTATACGGCTGGAAGGAAGGCGGAAACCAGCTGGTAGACTCTTTTGACGGCGTAGACAACAACATAGGTGCCGATGAGGTCTGCCTCGGTAAGATCATTATGAGAAAGTACGGACTTGAAGTCGGCGATAAGGTAAAAATGACCTTCCTTGCTCAGGGATATCTTCCCATCGAAAAGGAACTTACCATCAAGAGCAGGATAAATATCGACTACGGAACAGGTTCGGGTACAAGCGCTGTTCTCAATGAGGATACATACAAGGAGATATACGGCGATCATCCTATGTACCTGTTCGTCAAGGGAGATGATCCCAAGGCTATAAAGAAGACCATTCAGGATCATTCCGCTGATCTCGTCGGAATGTCAATGACCAGCTCGGAGTATATGCTTCAGCTCACCGTTCAGAGAGCCTCTATCCTGATGATAATCCATGCTCTCATTCTCATAGGCGTTGGACTTACCTTTATAGGTGTTGTAAGCAATCAGCTCATCGGTCTTGAGGGAAGAAAGCGCGAATGCGCCGTAATGACCTCCGTGGCAATGCCGCGAAAGAAGCTGTCAAAGATGTTCCTGCTTGAGAATATGATAGCCGCAGGAACAGCTCTGCTGTTTGCTATACCCATAGGAATGCTGATGTCGGTAGTATTCATGAGACTTATGGATATCACCGAGAACGTAATACCTATGACGATACCTGTTGTGAAGTCGGTTTTCTATGCGATATTCCTCTGGCTCATATTCACACTCGTTTCACTGTTCCCCATAAGGGCTCTGAAGAAAATGGACGTAGTTTCACAGCTGAAATACGAATAAAGGAGAAAGTACAATGGCTAATGTAATAGAAGTAAATAATGTATACAAAGCTTTCGGCAAGGGCGAGAGCATGACAAAGGTACTGTCGGGAGCTTCCCTCAGCGTTGAAAAGGGTGAGTTCGTTTCACTTATGGGCGCATCGGGAAGCGGAAAATCCACACTTCTCTATCTCATAGGCGGCCTCGACAGATACTTCAACGGCACGATAAGTGTTTGCGGATATGATATCGGCAAGATGAAGGAGAAGGCACTCTCTGCAATGAGACTTGACAAAATAGGCTTTATCTTTCAGTTCTATAATCTCGTGCAGAACCTCAATGTTGAGGACAATATCCTGCTTCCGTCAAGTGTAAAGGGCAAGAGCAAGGCAGAGATGAAAGCTAAGCTCGACGAGATACTGAAGATAACAGGTCTCACAGAAAAGCGCAAGGCTAAGCCATCGGAGCTCTCGGGCGGTCAGCAGCAGAGAGTCGCTATCGCAAGAGCAGTTATCGGCGAGCCTGAGATAATCCTTGCAGATGAGCCTACGGGAAACCTTGACTCAAATGCAGGCGCAGAGATAATGAGCCTTTTCTCGGAGATAAACAAGCAGAAGGGTATCACTATCCTCCAAGTTACACATTCCCATAAGTGCGCGGCTTACGGCGACAGGATAATCGAGCTTGTCAACGGCAAAACAGCTGCACAGGACGAGACAGCAGAGAATGTTCAGGAAGCTGTCCCTGCTAACTGAGAGCTGTATATTCTTACAGGTTATTCCAATATAATCATTTTGCCCCTGAGCATTTCAAAACGCTCAGGGGCATTGTGTTATTTGCGTTGCTCAAATAAATCGGAATTTAACACCGCAGGTGTTAAATTCCGAAGCCCTTAGCCTTTAGCTTTTAGCCATCAGGAAGCGGCTTCGCCGCTTTATTATCGGGCGGCGGAACGCCGCCCCTACATCAGGCTAACGGCTAATGGCTATGGGCTAACGGCTTAAATCATAATTTAGCTCCGCTAAATTCTGATTTACTTTAGCTTCCGCATAAAAAACGAGCCCCGAAGATCATTCTTCGGGGCAGCAATATCATGTATAATTTTTGAAGTAGAGACCTCCGTAGAGACTGAACATGAGCTTTTCGAGGAAGGCGACATCCGCCTTTGCGCCTGTGAGAATATAATTCTTGGCGATGCTGTTCATGCCGCTGGCGATGAAGTCAACTATAAAAACGCGGCTGTCGTCGGAGACATCGCTTATGAAGTACTCACAGTCCATAAGAGACTTGTACTGCACATCATAAAGGAAGTGAATCATATCGTTTCTTACAAGGAGACTGATGATATGCTTTTTATCCACGATATATCGGCTGTATCCTTCGCAGAAGCTGCGGAACATAGCCGAATGGCAGGAGGTATCCTTTTCCTCCGGGAGAAAGCAGCAGTTATGGCTGAGCTCATACATGATTACGTTTTCCTTGGTGCCGAACAGGGAATAGAAGGTCTGACGGGAGACCTGAGCCTCGCGGCATAGGTCGCTGACGCTGATATCGTTGAAGGTTTTTTCTTCCAGAAGGCGCAAAAGAGCTTCTGAGATGAGTTTCTGAGAGAGTAATGCAGATTTATTGCTTCCCTGATACATGGACAAAATACCTCGCTTTGTAAAAGTTGGTTCCAGCTCCTTGACAAGTGTCAAATACTATGATAATATTATAACAAAGGGGCGGACATTTGTCAAGTCCCTGAGTTTAAAAAAACGGAGGTCTAATTATGGCACAGGTAACAAAGGAAACAAAGATAGGCGAGCTTCTTCAGCTTGACAAGGATGTATCACCTATTCTTTTCAGCATAGGAATGCATTGTCTCGGATGTCCTGCATCACAGGGCGAGACTATCGAGGAAGCTGCAATGGTTCACGGCGTTAACGCAGACGAGCTTGTAAACGCTATCAATCAGAAGCTTGCTGAATAATCGGTTCAGATCAATATGATAAAGAAAAAGCACCTTATGGTGCTTTTTCTTTTTATGTGCCGAACATATTGTGATCGTATACCAGCAGATTATAGCCGACATTGTTGATGACAGTATCTGTAAGGCGTTTCGGAGGATCGTTTTTATAGTCGTCCGAGGCTGAATACTGACTGAACTCATAGTCGGTGAGCAGTATGAAGTACTCCTCCTGCTCGGGATCGGTCTCATACCATTTTTTTGAGGACTGATAGCCCCTTATATAAGCACCCGAATCGCTGATATTGATATCATAAACTTTTATCTTGTTATCGGTGAGGAGAGTAATTGCGTGGCTGTTCCAGAATGTGGCATAACCTCTGTCAAGGTTCTGCTCCCTGAGAAATTCCGCCAGTTTATACTGAGTATTCTGTTTATAGCCGTCCTTTTTCATTTTTCTGACCTCGTCGCAGCTGATCATACCTGCTGCAAAGACGGGGATAAAGAGAATGACAGCAATCCTTGCCACATCGGCTTTACGGCTGACAGCCCAGAACACGAACGAAATGCTTAGAATGAGGGAAGTACCTACAACGGGAGTAAGTCTCCAGTCTGCGACTGAGAGGATACCGCACACATAGCCCATCATGACAACAGCGGTGACAGCCCAGTGCATCCATACCCACATACGCATGAGTCTGCCTTTTTTGTCTGTGCCGTACTTTTTATAGCAGAAGGTAGCCACGATGGGGAGAACAGCGATGAGAATAGAAGCGGCGATGAAGATGATATTCTTCACGCCTTTTTCTTTTGTGAACATAACATCGGGGAGGTTCTGAACGCCCAGCAGCTTCATCCATGCGAGCGGAAGCCCCTGCAAGTGCCCATGCCATGTATTATAGTCCGAGAACTCCGAATTTGCGTCCTGATAGCCTGCCTTCATGCCGTCCAGCAGCTCATTGTTCAGGGCGTTTCCGAGAATAGACATAACGAGGAAAAACAGGGAAACAAATGTCACTCTCAGGGACCTTATGCTGAACAGGCGGTGCTTGGGATTAACGAGATATTCCGCAAATATGGCGCCCACAAAGGGGAGAGTGAACAGGGTAAAGCCCGTAATTCCGTCCATACCTGTCAGGAACATGAAAGCGCTGAGGATAATGAAGATAAGGGCGGTATGAATGAATATCCCAACCTTTGACTTTTTCTCCTTATTTGGCTTTTTTCGGGCACTTCTGGCAGTAATCAGTCTTGAGAACAGATAAACGCCGATGACGAGAAAGAGGATACCGAGGGAGTAATAAATGGTATGTCCCCAGAATATCTCGCGGAGCTTCTTTGTGGCGAGAGTAATGGACAGGAAAATCGCAGTACCTGCCATAGCAGGAGGAAAGCTGCCTGTTATCTCTCTCATCATTAGTATCATAAAGACGGTGAGGAGCACGAAGAAGCAGGTCATACCGACGATATGGGCAGTCATGCCGAAGCCGAAAATATGTATAAGTGGTATCATCAGTGTACTTGTGCTGAAAGGCAGGAAGCAGGCATAGGTGAAGTCCTCGTTGTAGAGGTGACCGCTTTCCACGGATGCCTCAGCCCATGTGATGGTATCGGTGCAGTCGGCGTGGAATTCCGCCTTTGAAGCGGTGGTGATATAGTATACCGTAACTCCTGCCACAAAGATGAGAAGTACCGCAGACACTAACCACGCTGCTATCCTGCCGATTATTTTTGCAGGGTCCTTTTTGGGTGCAGTTACTTCTTTTTCCTCGGCAGCTGTTTCTGCCGATGTCTCCGCTTCGGGAGCATCTTGGGCAGTCTCATCAGCCTTTTCCTCATCCGCAGCAGCTTCATTCCCGTCAGCAGTCTCTTCTGTGAAGTCGAGGACTTCTCCCGTGTTTTCCGCAGCTTCCTCGGTGAAATCGAGGACTTCTCCCGTATTTTCCGCGGCTTCCTCGGTGAAGTCAAGGACTTCTTCAGGGCTTTCTCCGCTGTCGGCAGAAGTATTCTTAGTGTTATCGTCCATATTATTCCTCCGTAAAACATAGGGCGAGGTGACCTCGCCCCACGGATATGTTATTTTTCTTTTTTGGTATACAGCAGTATCTTTCGCGCGAAGAAGTTCCACAGGAACGACACGGCAGTAGAGACAATTTTAGCGATGATCTGGAAAAGGTGAGTAGTATCGCCCAGCCACTTTTCAAAGAGAACGGTGATACCGATAGTAATGAGCAGACCCACTACTCCGATAGCGGCAAAGCTGATGAACTCTACCACCTTGTTCTCCACCTTTGAGGTCTTGAATATCCAGAATGTACTGATGATATAGTTGACCACAAGACCTGCGATAAAGGAGAGGGCATTGGCTATCCAGCCGAACTCCTTCTGCTCGTGGAAAACAAAGCGGAAAACAATGTAAGAAAGTGCGAAATCCACAACAAAAGCCAGACCGCCTACGAAAAGGTAGCGGAAGAACTGGATAAGAGTGTTATCGGTATCGCCCACAAAGAGCTTTTTGAAGTTTTTGTCGCGAAGTATCTGTCTGATCTCGTCCATTACTTCTGTTTCTCCTCGTGGTATTCCTTTTCGGTGTTGACGTTCCAAATAGCGGACTTATCTGTGCTTCCGCTCCTGATAGCCTTTACAGCCTCAAAGGAAGTCACCATAGAGTGGTCTATATTATTGTATCTGTGCTGACCGTTTCTGCCGACGCAGTAGAGGTTGGGGATAGTATCGAGATAATCGATGAGCTTGTCCATCTCCTCATAAGTGTCGAAGTAAGCAGGGTAAGCCTTCTTGACCTTTTCCATATGAGTATCGAGGACCTGATCTGCGCTGTCGATGAGACCAAGCTTCACCATTTCCTTTACACAGAAGTCGGAGAACTGTTTTTCGGTCATGTTCCAGAATTTGTCGCCCTCGCTGACAAAGTACTCCAGACCCACCCATACGGTGTGACCTAAGTCCTTGACCATGTAGGGGGACCAGTTGTTGTATATCTGGAAGCGACCCATCTTTACGCGTCTGTCCTGAACATATACCCAGCAGTCGGGGACAATATTGCCCACGGTACGCATGTTGGTCTTGTTCTTCAGCTTCAGCTTGGGAACGAGAACGCCGAGGGTCATGTAATCGCGGTAGGGAAGACCTGCTGCTATCCTTGCAGCCTCCTCGGGGACGTCGTTCATACCTGCCACAAGGTCCTTTACGGGCATTGAGGAGATAACGCAGTCGCCGTTCAGACAAACTTCCTTGCCGTCCTTTATGTAGGTAACGCCTGTGAGCGTGTTGTTTTCGTCCTTATGGAGCTTTTTGACGGCAGCTTCCATTATGATAGTGCCGCCCAGCTTCTTGACCTCATCGGCAGTGACCTCCCAGAGCTGACCGGGTCCCAGCTTAGGATACTTGAATTCCTCGATAAGAGAGGTGTTGACCTTGCGGTTCTTTACCTTGAACACCTTTCCGAAGAAGTCCTTGATGATACCGACGATGGACAGACCCTTTGTACGCTGAGCGCCCCATGAAGCGTCTATCTCGCTGGGGTGTCTGCCCCAGAGGTTTTCGGTGTAGTACTCGAAGAACATGGAGTAGAGCTCCTTACCGAAGCAGTTTATATAGAAGTTCTCCAGATTGGTCTCGGGACGCTTGTGAACAGCCGCCCTGAGATAGCTCATTCCCACCTTCATAGTGGTGAAGAAGCCGAAATTCTTTATAGTCTCCGGCTTCAGCGAAACGGGGTAATCGTAGAACTTGTCGTTGAAAAGGATACGGGAGACCCTGTGTCTTTTCAGCATTACTCGGTCGGTTTTCTGAGGGTCGGGACCGCCTTTCTCCACACTTACCTTTCTTTTCAGGAACCTGTCGTCCGATGAGGGAACACCCTGAAGGGGCAGCATATTGCTCCACCACTGATTGACCTCGGGTATCTTTGAGAAGAAACGGTGACCGCCCATGTCCATACGGTTTCCCTTGTAGTTGACGGTCTTGGAGATGCCGCCGATGGCATCTGTCTCCTCGAGGACAGTGACCTCGTACTCTCCAGAGCCGTCCTTGAGGAGCTCGTATGCAGCGGTAAGACCTGCAGGTCCTGCGCCTATGATAATGACTTTTTTCATGTTTTATTACCTTTTCCTTTCATGGATCTTTAAGCAGCGAAAACAGTTATAATAACCTGACGCATATGCCTTAAAACAATAATATTTATCGTTAAAACAGCTTGTTATTCAGCCATACATTATATTATAACATAAATGTACGAAAATAGCAAGATGCGCGGAGAAAGAATTGCCGGTTTTAATATTTATACCGCGAAACAGCCGGTGGGGGCTCCCCACTTATAAAATAAAAATACGAAAATAGCAAGATACGCGGAGAAAGAATTGCCGATTTTGATATTTATACCGCGAAACAGCCGGCGGGGGCTCCCCGCTTATAACATATGAGTACGAAGCCTTTGTGCAAAGCTGACAAATGAATGAGCACTTCATTGTGCAGGTGTACGAAGTTTTGAAAAACTTTTCTGATATACAACGGTTTTACGTTGAAAAGAGCACGTTTTTGCCCCACTTATGAAAGGGGGGATAAGCGGACTTCATAAATTGCAGAGAGAAGTCTGAATCTACCCGAAGCGTTTCGGTATATATGCAGGGGAACAGCTGCCTCTGCGAAAAAAATACCGGGTCTTGAACAGACCCGGCAGCTTTAACATTATTGAGCGGAAAAATCTTACTTTTCCGAACAGAACTCAACTTTTTCGCCGTTGAGTATCATATTTGTAGTTCTTACGGCGCACATCTTGCCGCACATTGAGCAGGTATGTCTGTCAGCGGGAGGAGTGCTCTCGAAGTAGGCTCTTGCCTTTTCGCCGTCAACGGCTATCTCGAACATCTTGTCCCAGTCCACTTCATGACGAGCCTCAGCCATAGCATTATCGCGGTCTGTTGCGTGGGGGATACCCTTTGCTATATCCGCAGCATGAGCAGCAATGCGGCTTGCGATGATGCCCTCCTTGACGTCGTTTGTATCGGGGAGCCTGAGGTGTTCTGCAGGAGTTACATAGCAGAGGAAGTCGGCACCGCTTGCAGCAGCGATAGCACCGCCGATAGCGGAGGTTATGTGGTCATATCCGGGGAAAATATCCGTTACCAGAGGTCCGAGGACGTAGAATGGAGCGTTATGGCAGATACGCTTCTGGAGCTTCATGTTTGCGGCGATCTCGTTCATAGCCATGTGACCGGGACCCTCGACCATTACCTGAACGTCCTTGGCCCATGCTCTTTCGGTGAGAGCGCCCAGCTCGATGAGCTCTGAGATCTGACCTGCATCGGTAGCGTCATCGATACATCCGGGACGGAGGGCGTCTCCGAGGGAGATAGTGCAGTCGAACTCACGGAGGATATCAAGGACTTCGTCGTAATGCTCGTAGAACGGGTTTTCGTTGCCTGTCATCATCATCCATGCGAACAGCAGAGAGCCGCCTCTTGAAACTATGTTCATTTTGCGCTTGTCTCTGCGGAAGGCTTCAACAGCGCGGCGGTTTATGCCTGCGTGGATAGTCATGAAGTCAACGCCCTCCTCTGCATGAGCGCGGACAACTCTCAGGAAGTCCTCGGCGGTTATCTCAAGGAGGTCCTTTTCGAGGTAGCCGATAGCGTCATACATGGGAACTGTGCCTATCATAGCAGGCGACTTTTCTATGAGAGCGGTGCGGAATGTGTTGGTCTTGCCGTAGTTGGAGAGGTCCATGATAGCCTCGGCGCCGAATTTCAGAGCCATATCCACCTTTTCCATCTCCACGTCGTAGTCCTTGGCGTCGCCGGAGATACCGAGGTTTACGTTTATCTTGGTACGCATTCTTGTGCCGATACCCTCGGGGGAGATGGACTTGTGGTTGATATTACACGGGATGCAGACCTCGCCCTTTGCAACAAGCTCGCGGAGCTCCTCTGCGCTGATGTATTCCTTGTTTGCGACTGTTTCCATTTCGGGAGTGATTATGCCCTTCTTAGCCGCTTCCATCTGTGTGCTGTAATTTCTCATTTTTATTTCCTCCATATATTATGGAGTCGGGAGCCGTAAGAGGAGCAGGTAATGCTCCTGTCTCCCGACTTCCCGTTATTGTTTTTTAGCAAATATCTTCTTTGCGGCAGCGCACATTATTACTGTTGCCGCCATATCGGGCAGAGTATTTCCCACGGGGATATCCACCCTCATAAGTACCATGTAAAGCGCAAATCCCAGCACCCACACGATACAGCTTATTATGTCGAAGTTCTTGTCCGAGCTGTCCTTTTTCAGTATGAAATGGTCCGCTATCTGAACGGCTATCATAGGTGCGAACACCGAGCCGATGAGATAGAGGAAGTCCGTGATATCGTCCATTGGGAAGATGATAGCTCCTGCGGTACCTATCACCGCAGCAGCAACAGCTATCCATTTGCCTTTGAGCTTGGCGAAGATGGACTCTCCCGAGATACCTGCGGAATAGGCATCAAGGAAGGTGGTGGTAACTGTTGAGAATACCACGATGAGCAGACCTGCAATGCCGAGGCTTGCCTTCACCATTATCTGAGCGATATCGTATTCGCCTGTGAAGATAGCAGCTCCCATGCCGATAACGTACATCCAGCAGCTTATAATGCCGTAGACGATGGCGCTGACAGCAGTGGCAGCAGCTGGCTTTTCAGCTTCTCTGGTGTAGTCGCTGATAAGTGGCAGCCATGAAAGAGGCATAGCCACGGAGAGCTCTACAGCTGCGCCGAAGCTCATGCTCTCCTCGGAAATGGGGAGCTCGCTGCCGTCAAAGAATATTATCTTGCAGAGTATGAGCGTGAGTACGAACAGTGCAGCCATGGCGACTGTATTTATCCTGCCCAGATTTTTTATGCCGATGAGTATCCAGAGTATGATAAGTCCGCCAATGACCAGACACCATACCCAGCGTCCTGCACCGAAAATGCCGTTTGCAGCAAGGGCACCGTCGTATATCATGATAGCAGTCCAGCCCACCAGCTGGAGTACGTTAAGGGCTGAGAAGAAGATACCGCCCTTGCTTCCGAAGCTCATCTTTACGGTCTCCATAGCGCTTTTGCGTGTCCTGCCGCCGATGAGTCCCGCAAGGAACAGCATGGTGCAGCCGATAATGTGACCGATGATGACGGCAAGAAGTCCCTTTCCGAAGCCGAGGGGAGCAAAATATGTTCCCGTGATTATCTCGGCAATGGATACACCTGCGCCGAACCAGATAAGACCGTTTTCGTATATTGAGGTGCGCTTTTTCTCCATTACTCAGCCTCCTGAGCAAATCTGCCAGAGAGAGCGAAGGCGTGAGCCATAGGACCGCTGCCCTTTCCGAGGTCCAGCATTGCAGCCAGAGCTCCCGATATGTATTCCTTAGCCCTCTCCACAGACTCCTCAAGTCCGAAGCCCTTAGCCAGATTTGAAGCTATGGCGCTGGAAAGAGTGCAGCCTGTGCCGTGGGTGTTGGGATTGTCTATTCTTTTTCCGTTGAACCATGTGGTCTTTCCGCCGTTATAGAGCAGGTCGTTGGCGTCGCTGAGACTGTGACCGCCCTTGCAGAGCACTGCACAGCTGTATCTGCTGCCGATGACCTCTGCGGCTTTTGCCATATCCTCCTGCGAGGATATTTTCATATCCGCAAGTATCTCCGCCTCGGGAATGTTTGGCGTTACCACGGCGGCAATGGGGAGAAGCTCCGATTTGAGAGTTTCCACAGCCTCCTCGGCGATGAGTCTTGAGCCGCTGGTCGCTACCATTACGGGGTCCACAACGATGTTCTCCGCCTTGTATTCGCGGAGCTTTGCAGCTATGGTGCGGATAAGCTTATCGGAGGATACCATGCCTGTCTTTATTGCGTCGGGACGTATGTCCGTAAACACTGCGTCAAGCTGCATGGATAAAAATTCAGGCGTTACCTCCATAATACCTGTTACGCCGGTCGTGTTCTGGGCTGTGAGAGCGGTTATCGCGCTCATAGCGTAAACACCATTCATGGTCATTGTTTTAATGTCCGCCTGAATGCCGGCGCCTCCGCAGGAGTCGCTTCCTGCGATCGTTAATGCTGTTTTCATGTACATTTCTCCTTTTCGGTAAATTCGGGATATCTCCCCAGCATTAATTTTGTATAGCGAAACAAGGTGGTGCCCCCGATGTCCCGCTTTTGATAATTCATAATGCATAATGCATAATTCATAATTATGTTCTGTCCGCGTAAGCGGACACCAAAAAAATGAATTATGGATTTTTGATTATGAATTGAAAAAGGTGTGCCCGCGCAAAGAGACACACCTTCATTGCAAAAGTATTTCCCTCCGTTGGCATTATCCAAATCAGGTAAGGTCGGAGTTTACAACTCCCTCTCAGCCTGTTCACAAGCTCCCTTTTTTATAATTATACCACTTTTATATGAATTGTCAAGAGATATCGGCTCCCCATTTGCTGAATTATTTTGAAAGGATTCAGCGGGATGGAGCACCGTTTTTTTATGCTGATTAAAGAAAATTAATAAAATATACTTGATTTGACAGGCGATTTTTGGTAAAATCAGTATATGAAGCTGGTTTCAGCTATTATATGTTAAAAACGGAGGTAAAAACTATGGACAAGAAGGCTATGTATAAAATAAGCTACGGACTTTTCGTTGTTACAGCACAGAGAGACGGCAGAGATAACGGATGTATCACAAATACCCTTGCTCAGGTGACTTCGGCTCCCAACAGGGTAAGTCTTACTGTTGCAAAGACCAATTTCACGCATGACATGATAATGGATTCAGGAGCATTTACAGCTTCCGTTATAAGTACTGATGCTGATTTTGAGCTGTTCAGGCATTTCGGTTTTCAGTCGGGCAGGGACGTGGACAAGTTTGCGGACTTTGCCGACTGTAAGCGCGCAGAGAACGGCACACTCATCATAACCAAGGGCACAAATGCCTTTATCTCGGGCAAGGTCTGTCAGACTCTTGACCTGGGCACACATACCATGTTCATCGCAGATGTTACTGATATGGAGGTGCTCTCCGATGCACCCTCAGCTACATATGAATACTATCAGAGCAGTATCAAGCCAAAGCCCGAGGCTGTGGGTACTGCGTCCGACGGTCAGACTATCTGGAGATGCGTTATCTGCGGCTATGAATATGTGGGCGAGGAGCTTCCCGAGGACTTCATTTGTCCTATATGCAAGCACGGCGCTTCCGACTTTGAGAAGGTGACCAAGGCTTCCGACAAGGACATGGTCCCCGTTGGAAAGACCGAGGGCGGTCAGACTATCTGGAGATGTACAGTATGCGGATACGAGTATATTGGCGACGAGCTCCCCGAGGGCTTTGAGTGTCCTCTCTGCGGAGTCGGCGCGGATATGTTCGAGAAGATAAGCGAGGCTCCTGCCGAGAGCACTTCCGCCAATAAGTACGCAGGCACAAAGACCGAAAAGAACCTCCTTGAGGCTTTTGCAGGAGAGTCGCAGGCAAGAAACAAGTACACATATTATGCTTCTGTTGCAAAGAAGAACGGCTATGAGCAGATAGCTGCCCTGTTCCTCCAGACTGCGGAAAATGAAAAGGAACACGCAAAGCTGTGGTTCAAGGCTCTGGGCGGTATCGGAACTACTGCGGAAAATCTTCTCCATGCAGCTGAGGGCGAGAACTTCGAGTGGACAGATATGTATGAGAGAATGGCAAGAGAAGCCGATGAGGAAGGCTTCCATGACCTCGCAGAGCAGTTCCGCGGCGTCGGTGCCATCGAAAAGCACCATGAGGAGCGTTATCGTGCTCTGCTCCACAACGTTGAAGCTATGGAGGTGTTCAGAAAGAGCGGCGTGACTATGTGGGAATGCCGCAACTGCGGTCACATCGTCATAGGTACGGAGGCTCCCGAGGTTTGCCCTGTTTGCTTCCACCCCCAGAGCTACTTCGAGGTGAGAAAGGAAAACTATTGATAAGCCTTACAGCGCTGAATGTGCCATCTGTACGGATAATAAACTAAAAAGGTAATTACTTGAATGGAACAAACTAAAAAATACAAGATATTCAACCGCGATATGATGAAATGCCTTGCCATATTCATCATGTTCTGGGGGCATCTGCTGGGCTGGGTGCTCATGGACAGGTACGACGGCGATGTCTCAAAATATTATGAGCTTCCTCTCTGGGAGCTGGTGCTTATATATACGTCGCTGTTCTGCCCGCCTGTCATGTTCTTCTTTGTCGCGGACGGCTACAAATACACCCACGACAGGAAAAAATACGCCAAAAGGCTGTTTATCTTTGCCTGCATAGCTCAGCCTTTTGACTGGCTGTGCTGTCACAAGGCTTTCGGCTGGTGGCATACAAATGTGATATTCACCCTGTTCTTCGGACTCCTTGCGGTTATGGCGTGGGAGAGCAGATTCAGGCTTTGGCAGAGGATAGGTCTCGTTCTGCTGTGTATCGGCGCAACTGCGGCGATACAGTCGGACTGGTTCCTTTTCGGTATACTGTATATACTTTTTCTGCACTGCTTCCGTGAAAAACCAAAGGCTCGCGCTATCGCTTTCTTCGGATTGTCCGTTGTCTACTTCGGAGCAAATCTGTTCAGCCTTGGTACGGTGCCAACAGTGCCTCTGCTTGTGGAGATAGCTACCATGCTGCTTATGTTCGCAGCAGCTTATCTTTGCATGACAGTGTTCTACAACGGCAGAAAAGGCAAACATCCCACATTCGCAAAGTGGTTCTTCTATATCTTCTATCCGCTGCATTACTTCATCATATGGGTAGTTGAGAGAATAGCAAACAGATAAGGTAAATCGGAATTTAACACCGAAGGTGTTAAATTCCGAAGCCCTTAGCCTTTAGCTTTTAGCCATTAGGAAGCGGCTTCGCCGCCCCTACATCAGGCTAACGGCTAATGGCTATGGGCTAACGGCTTAAATCATAATTTTGCTCCGCAAAATTATGATTTATATTAGCAGACATACAAAATACAATGCCCCGAAGCTCTTTGAAATGCTTCGGGGCTGTTTTGTTTCATATTGTCTGAATCTTTGAAAGTACAAGCTTCCTCAGAGGTATCATGTCGAATACGTCTATTTCTCCGTCACCGTTTATATCCGAATTCTCGGGGGAGGCAAGTGACTCATTCTTCAGCAGATAGCGCTGGAGCGAAACAATGTCTGCCGCAGTTACAAAGCCGTCGTTGTTAACGTCGCCTATTGTTACTGCTGTGCCTTCAAATCCGTATACCGCTATCTCAGCTATGTTGCAGAGATACTCGGCGTCCTTGTTGAGCGGATTTGTGGGAGCTCCCTCAGGTACCTCGTAGCGCACATAACGTGCTTTTACGCCTTCAAGGTTCGGAGTGTAGTTCATTCTGAATGAAGGCTTGTTCTCGACGGTGAAGACCTTTGTCCAGTTTGCGCCGTCTGTGGATACTGCAAAATATCCGCCTATCATTCTGGTTTCGTAATCACGTCTCGGACAGTATGCAATGGTTTCGATATCACATACGGTACCGAGGTCAAGTGTGACGTTTCCGCTCTGGAGTCCGTCAAAGTAGGTGTTCAGGTCACCGTCATATGCCTTGTCTGCTGATGTGGCTGTGGAGTCGTGCCATGAACGTGTACCTGTTACCTCTTTGGCAGTGAGCTTGTCATACGCAGGTCTGGTGCCCTGTCCGTGGGGAACTCCGAAAAGCTCTATCTCCGCGATATTTGCACAGTAGGAGCTGTCCTTGTTGTACTCGTTCTGCGGCTGTCCCGAGGGGACCTCGTAGCGGATATAGCGGATGGTGGTGTTCTCGGGGATGGAGGTTATGTAGTGCATTCCCGAGGATGGCTTGCCCTGCACGGTATAGAGGTTAGTCCATGTCTGACCGTCCTGTGATACCTTAAATCTGCCGTCTGTCATGCGGTATTCATAGCCGCTTCTGGGAGCATAGCCGAATGCGGTTATGTCATAGAGCTCGCCAAGGTCTGCCTGTACCCAGCCGTTGCTTACACCGTCAAAGTAGGTGGCTGTGTTGCCGTCGAATACCTTTGCGTAGTTCGTGGATGAGTCGCTGTGCCATGAGTCGGAGCCGCTGAGTGTCGCTGCGGAAAGATCTATCTTGTCAGTAAGGTCAATGCCGCCCTTTACTCCGTCAATGATGAAGGTGGTAACGGACTGCTTTGCAAGATTTGCCTGAAGTGCGCCGCCTGATACATTAGCATTGCCGACGTCCTTCCAGTTCTCGGAATTGCTGGTGCGGATAGTCTGTGCTGTATTGCCCAGTGCGCTGAAGCCCGAAAGATCAAATGTCAGCTGCTTGTCCGAGGAGCCGTCGTTGGTGGCTACGATAACAAGTCTGCCGCCCTTTTCGTCAAAGGCTGCCACACAGTTGTTGCTGCTCTTGAGCATGGTCATTCCCGGGCGGATGTAGCGGGAGAACTGTCCCATGGAGTAGTATTTCTTGGTGAGGATTATCCTGTCGTTGTCGTGGTCGGCAACTGCAAGTCCCCAGTAGCCGCCCTGTGTATTTACCATGCCCTTGTCCTTGTTGCCGTTCATGCCGACTTTTGAGATATGGTTGTCGATTACCTGCCATAGTATCCACGCTGAGGAGTTGAGTCCGTTGAGGTCGGTGGTTATGCGGTCTGCCAGCCAGAGGCCTGCGCCCATTTCTCCTGCGTTGGTGCCTGCTGTTGAGCCGCCGTCCACCTCACTCATCCACAGGTTCCTGCCTGCCTTTATGGCGGTGTCCTTGAGCTGGCTGCGCTGGCTGCCGCCGTAGGTGTGGGTGTCTATTCGTCCGATGAGGGACTTGGTGGTGTCGGACATCTTGTTCCATGAGGTTATCTGGGTGTCTATGATGGATTCGTCGCAGGCGCTGATGATTATATTGTTCAGTCCGCGTTTTTGCAGGGACTTTGCAAGCTCCTGATATATCTTGTCCATTGAGCCGCCCTGATCGAAATGACAGCCCTCCTGCTTATTGCTGAAAGCTCCCCAGTAGTTCGTGTATGGCTCGTTCATGGGGGTTATGCTCTGGACGTGTATGCCCCAGTCGTTTTCGTAGTGGGCTGTTACCTCTGCAAGATACTCCGCAAAATCCGTGTACTTGTCATCGCGGAGATTGTTCTTGGCTGAGTCTTTTGCTCCCGTGCTGCATCCGCTGTTGGTCATATAGTAGGGGGGAGAGTTGGAGAACATCTCGACTATCATGTCATCTCCTGCCGCCTTGATACAGCGCTCAAGTACGTTCCTCTGGTTGTGGTCAGCAGACCAGTCGTAGGTGACGTTTCCGTTATTGTACTTGGTGTAGCCCGGCATATTTGAGTCGGTTCGGGTTATATGTGTATGGCTCGGGTCGTCGCCGCCGCCGATGTTGAATCTGGCGATGTTGAGTCCCAGTCCGTCGGGACTGAAAAATGTGTCCGCACACTGCTGGGCGAGACTGTCCGAATATCCCACTCGGTTTGCCCACCAGCAAAGCGAGGTTCCCCAGCCCTCAAATTTTCCTCCGTTTATGTCGTATACGTCGTAGGGCGATACCGTAACCACTGTCGCTGCCGCAGACTCACTCATGGGCACTGCTGCAAATGTTGTCGCAAATACTGTCATTGCCGCTGCTGCGGATAATATCCTCCTGAAAAGCTTCATGGAAAAACTCCTTTCTGAAATTAATACTTATTATATTATACATTAATTGTCTGCATTTGTAAACAGAAAATATGCAGAATGTGGTGATATTTTGACTTAAAAATTTTAATCTTATCACTTCGCTTTACAGACTCCCTCCGTTGTGGTATAATTTATCCATATTGAGCCGTGCATAGGCGGGTGGAGAGCCTCCACTCCCATGTTCGCGGTGTAGGTCACAGGAAGGGAAAAATTACTCCGCGTGCCATACTAAAGTCAGCCGTGCATAGGCTGCGCGAAGCGCAGCCTGACGGTTTCGGCTTCTTTCATTATGCCGCTGCGTTTTCGTAAGGTGCCGAACCCGTCGGACGCCTGCGTCCATGCACGGCGTAATGGGCGAAATTAATTCATTTGTACGAAAGGATTGTTATGAGCGCTTACGTTGAGTTCAGAAATGTGAAAAAAACATACAGGACAGGCGAGATAGAGATACACGCTCTCAGTGACGTGAATTTTGAGATAAACAAAGGTGAGTTCTGCGTTATTGTCGGTGCTTCGGGCGCAGGCAAGACCACTATCCTCAATATCCTCGGCGGAATGGACACCCTTACCTCGGGAAGCGTCCTTCTCGACGGTACGGAGATATCTGCCCTTAATAAAAAGAAGCTCACCGCTTACAGACGCTATGATGTGGGCTTCGTTTTCCAGTTCTATAATCTGGTGCAGAATCTGACAGCTCTGGAAAATGTGGAGCTTGCCGCTCAGATATGCACAGACCCCCTTGACGCGGAAAAGGTCCTTCAGCAGGTGGGACTGGGAGAGCGTATAAAGAATTTTCCTGCTCAGCTTTCGGGCGGTGAGCAGCAAAGAGTCGCTATCGCAAGAGCCCTCGCGAAAAATCCCAAGCTCCTCCTCTGCGATGAGCCTACCGGTGCTCTCGACTACGAAACAGGCAAGGCGGTTCTGAAGCTGCTTCAGGACACCTGCCGCAAAAACGGTATGACAGTGGTGGTCATTACCCACAATCAGGCGCTTACACCTATGGCTGACCGCATAATCACTGTCAAGAACGGTACCGTTTCGAGTGTGCGTATGAACGATAATATCGTTGATATCGCGGATATAGAGTGGTGACGGTATGGGTTCGGCTATAAGAAAAACTACTCTCCGCGAAATAAAAGGCACATTCGGGCGTTTTTTTGCTATAATGGCGATAATCGCTCTCGGTGTTGGCTTCTTTACGGGGGTAAGGATAACCACTCCTGCTATGGTGAATACCGTAAGCGGCTTTATGAATGAGAAACAGTTCTACGATTACAGACTCCTGTCCTCTCTGGGCTGGCAGGAGGAGGATATCGCGGACTTCCGCAGCCGTCCCGATGTGAGAAGTGCAGAGGGAGCTTACAGTCTCGATATCCTCACCGCAGGAGAAAGAGAACACGTTCTCAGGGCACATTCACTTACAAAGGATATCAACGGTATCAGGCTCACAAAGGGCAGAATGCCCGAGGCTCCCGATGAATGTATCGTGGACGGTGACAAAGAGGGCTTCGATATCGGCAAGGTCTTTACCGTGTCGGGGGAGAACTCAGAAAGAGTCAGAAATGCTCTTAAAGCTGACAAGCTGAAGATCGTGGGAGTGTGTGACTCATCATTGTATATCAACTTCGAGCGGGGCACCACCTCTGTCGGGAACGGCGAGATAACCGCTTTCATTTACCTTCCCGAGGAAGCCTTCGATATGGATGTCTACACCGAGGCTTATGTTCGCTTTCAGCAGGACTATCAGCTGTATTCCGATGAGTACGACAGCTTCATGGACGGCAGAGACAAGCAGTGGGAGGATATCGCCGGTTCAAGAGCCGGTATCCGTTTTGAGCAGCTCCGCAGCGAGGCACAGGAAAAACTGGACGACGGCAGAAAAAAACTGGACGACAAGCGCGCCGAGGGTCAGCAGAAGCTTGACAGCGCAAGAGCCGACCTTGACAGCGCAAAGGCTCAGCTGGACGGACAGGCTTCTCAGCTTCAGCAGATAAAGGATATCAGTCCGGAACAGTATGCCGCAGGTATGGAGCAGTATAACGCTGCCCTTGCGGATTACGAAAAAGGGGAGACTGACTATGAGAGCTCCCTCGCGGACTTCAATAAGCAGATAGCGGACGCGGAAAAGGATATCGCCGACGGTGAAAAGGAGCTTGAAAAGCTCACCGAGCCCGAGGTCTACGTTCTGGATAGGAACACAAATATCGGTTACGCCTGCTTTGAGAGCGACTCCGAGATAGTTGCGCAGGTAGCCCGTATCTTCCCTGTGTTCTTTATCCTTGTTGCTGCTCTGGTATGCATGACCACAATGAGCCGCATGGTGGAGGAGCAGCGTACTCAGATAGGCGTTCTCAAAGCCCTTGGCTATTCCGAGGGCACGGTTATGGGCAAGTTCATGTTTTACTCGGGAAGCGCTGCTCTCATTGGCTGCGCTCTGGGTTACTTCGGCGGAACGTTCCTGTTCCCCAAGGTCATCTGGAAGACCTATGAGCTCATGTACCTGAGACTTCCAATTCCTTACCTCTTTGACACCAAGCTGGCGCTCATCGCTCTGGCGGTGTCCCTTATCTGTTCAGTCGGCACTACATGGTTCAGCTGCCGTCTGGAGCTGGCGGAGACCTCCGCAGGTCTTATGAGACCTAAGGCTCCAAAAGCAGGCAAGAGAGTACTCCTTGAAAATGTGGGCTTTATCTGGAAAAGGCTGAAATTCCTCCACAAGGTGTCTATCAGAAATATATTCCGTTACAAGAAAAGACTGTTCATGATGATACTGGGCATAGGCGGCTGTACCGCACTGCTGGTCACGGGCTTCGGTCTCAAGGACTCCATCGCAGGCTTTGCCGATACTCAGTACGGGGAGATAGAGGTGGCTGACGCTTCGGCTTCACTCAAGAATATAGGGGAGGAGCTTCCCGAGGCTCTCAGTCAGCTCCTTGACGAGAATACCGCCGATCACAGGCTTATGTACACGGGCTCGTGGGACCTGCTCTACGGGAAAAAGGTCAAGAGCGTCACCGTAAACGCTGTGGACAGCTTCGACGGTCTGGATAAATATTTCGTGCTCCGTGATATGGAGGGAAATGCTCTTGACGCTCCTGCTATGGGGGAGGCTGTGGTAAGTCACAGCATCGCCGAGAGGTATAATGTGAAAAAGGGCGACAGCATAAGGCTCCGCGACGATAATATGCGCGAGCTCAATGTGAAGGTCACGGGTATCTTTGAGAACCATGTCTATAATGTGGTGTTCATGGGCAGGGATACTATGGAAGCGCAGCTTGGCGAAAAGACGGATATCAATTATGCGCTGCTCAACTTCAGAGAGGGCGCCGATACCTATAAGACCTCGGCGGCTCTCTCCAAAAACGGCAATGTTACGGCGGTGATACTGTTCGGCGACCTTAAAGTCAGACTCAGCAAAATGATGAGCAGTCTTGACTATATCGTCCTCATCGTCATAATCTGCGCTGCGGGACTGGCATTCATCGTGCTGTATAATCTCACCAATATCAACATTACAGAGCGCGTCCGCGAGATAGCCACCATAAAGGTGCTGGGCTTCTTCCGACGGGAGACCTCATCGTATGTGCTCAGGGAAAATCTTGCTCTCACTGCCTTCGGTACTGTCGTTGGTCTGGGACTGGGGATACTTGTCCACCGCTTCGTTATGGCTCAGATAAGAGTTGATCTTGTGGATTTCAGTGTAAAGGTGCTACCAAAAAGCTTCCTGTACAGCGTTCTTCTCACTTTCCTTTTCAACTTTATTGTTGACCTGTTTATGGAGCTTAAACTTGAAAAAATTAATATGGCTGAGTCTCTTAAATCAATTGAATGATGAACTTAAATATGGTGAAATTTACTCCCTCTGAAAAAACGAGGGAGTTTTTTTGTGCAATTCTTATGAATACGCTTCGGAATATGCTCCGTAAGTTGACATTTTGTCATTATTGTGCTATTATATAAGTGAACCAAAGGGTTCGGGGGATATGGATCGATGTTTATTTCGATAAGGAGAAAATTTAATGAATTACAAGATCAAAAGAGGTGTACTCAAAAAGTACAAGGACGAGAAAGGCGTTACCGAGATCTTTATTCCCGATAGCGTCGGAATCATCGACGAGGGCGCTTTCTGCGACTGCACCAATCTTGTGAGGATACTCATGCCCGATACCGTTCAGGTCATTTCCGATACGGCTTTCAGCGGCTGTGAGAACCTTAAATGTATCGCACTCCCCGAGGGCACTTTAAGAGTTGGCTGGTATGCCTTCCGCGGCTGCCGCAGTCTCAGCGATCTGACTATCCCTTCAAGTCTTGAGGAGATAGGTAAATATGCTTTTGCAGGCTGCGATCATCTCTCATATGTAAAGGTCACCTATAAGGATAAGGTGTACAAGTTCGGTCTCCGCGGCGAGCTCAACAACGAGAGATGGCAGAAGATAAGGAATACCCTCAATTCACTTAATGATAACATCGCTTCATAGCAAACTGCGTGCGGTAATACGCGCAGTTCAACAGAAAAAGCCAAACAGCGCTTGCTTTATGCAGGCGCTGTTTTTTGTAAGGCTGTGTCTGCGATAGATTTTCCCTATAAGACATCATAGGGTTTAGGTATTGGACAAAAACCTATAGGTATGGTATGATAAGAACACAGAAAACACAGGGAGTGAGAATATGAAAGGTTCTTACAGAGCACTGATACATTCAGAGCGAATGCGATGTTGCAGATAATGGTGACGGAAAGAATTAATAAGTGGATATGAAAGAATTATATGTGATGAAAGGTCGATAAATATGAAAACAAGAATAAAGTTATATGCAGTTCTTACTGCTGCCGCTCTCCTTACAGGCTGCGGAGCATTCAACAGCTCGGAGAGCACAGAAACAACCACAGAAAATAAGACAACCACAGCAGCTTCCGATACTACAACGGACTGCTGCGAGGATAAGGAAAATGACTGCTGCAAGGATGAGCCTGCGGACTGCTGCGGTGACAGCGCCGAGGCAGTAACACTCGGAGCTCCCGAAAAGACAAATATCAATATCGGACACCTCAACTCAACAGCTCACCTCCTTGCATTTGTTGCTGCTGAGGAAGGCTACTTCAAGGAGGAGGGGCTTAATGTTACTCTTACTCAGTTCTCCAGTGCAGCAGAGCTGGTAAACGGTATTGAATCCGATAAGCTGGACGTTGCTTTCGTTGGTTCGGTACCCACACTTACATTCCAGAGTCAGGGACATGATATTTCCATCTTCGGCGGTGCAATGACAAACGGTCACGGCTATGTTATCAAGTCGGAATATGCCGATGAGGACGAGCTTGGCGTTGAGATACTCAAGGGCAGGAACGTTGCTTCAGTCAAGAACAGCGTTCAGGACGCAGAACTCCAGATACTTCTCAAAAATGCTAATATCGGTATCGGCGAGGGCAAGGACGAGGTAAATATCGTTTACTTCGACAGCCAGAAGGACGCTTATGCCGCACTTTCAAATGCTACCATCGATGCGGCTTCAGTTTATTCGCCATACGCTTCACTGGCTAAGTCACAGGGATACAGAGTAGTCTACTACTGCGCTCATGAGGAGGCTCTCCAGAATCAGCCCTGCTGCCGTCAGATCGCCAAGACATCAGCACTTAACAGCAATCCCAATACATTTACTGCTATCGAAAGAGCATTCATAAAGGCTTATCACTTTACACAGACCGACCACGACAAGACCATCAAGGATATCAAGAAATACATCGATATTGAGAATGACCTTATCGAGACTGAGGTTTACGGAGGTTACAGCGTTTCCAGCCCCGATCCCGACAAGCAGGGTACCGTCACACTCAAGGAAACGATCGTAGATCTGGGCTATACAAACGATTACGACATCGAGCCATACTATAACACCGATATTTACAAAAACGCTCTGGCAAGTATTATCGCGGAAGGCTCTGATGATATCTATAAGGAATTAGAGGAGCATTTCAATGAGTACGAGTAATACGGCAGTTGCCAACAAGATCGAGATAAAAAATCTCACTGTAAACTACATAGAGAACAAGAAAAGCTTCAACGCACTGAATGATGTATCATTCGGCGTGGGCAGGGGAGAGTTCGTCAGCGTCATCGGCGCCAGCGGATGCGGCAAGTCAACACTCCTCAGTGTTCTCGAGGGTCTTTATTCTCCTGCGGGGGGTACTGTGCAGATAGACGGCAAAGAGCTTCACGGCACAGGTACAGAGAGAGGAGTAGTGTTCCAGCACTACTCTCTCTTCCCGTGGATGACCACAAGAAAGAATATAGAATTCGGAATCAAACAGGCAAGACACGATGTCAAGCGCAGTGAGCGCACAAGGATAGCGGATGAATTCCTCCATAAGGTGGGACTTGACGGCTTCGGCAGCAAGTACCCTTCACAGCTTTCGGGCGGAATGCAGCAGAGAGCCGCTATCGCAAGAGCTCTCGCCATGGATACGGAGATACTCCTCATGGATGAGCCCTTCAGCGCCATTGACGCTAAGAACAGAGTAGTGCTCCAAGAGCTGCTTCTGTCCCTCTGGGAAGGCGACGGCAAGGAGGAGCGCAAGACTGTTGTCTTTGTTACACATGATATCGACGAGGCTATCCTGCTCTCGGATAAGATAGTTGTGCTGACTGCTCACCCCGGTACTGTCAATGAGATAGTGCAGGTCCCTTTTGAGCGCCCCAGAAGCCGCTCGGCTCTGGTTGGCACAGAGGAGTACGGCAGGTTCAGAAACAGACTGCTGGGTCTGCTGTACAACGACATCAGAGAGCGCATCGGCGGAGACGAGGTGGTATTATGACATGGAAGAAACGCTTCCTGAGAGTAACTCACATCCTTTTCGTCATACTTCTTCTGGTACAGCTGCTTCCTGACAGGTCCACAAAGGAGGTCTTTACGGGAAAGCTGGTGGTTTTTGCAATAGGCGTTGAAGTTGTGACCCTGCTGGCAAGCTTCATCATAAAGAAGCCCCAGTCATTGTCGCTGCTGCTGGATATAGTGGGATTTGTTTACTTCCTGCTCATAGTATGGAGCCTCGCCACCGCAAAGTACAATGTGCTCAACGATATGCTTTTCCCGGCTCCCGGCAAGGTCATCGCCCAGTTCGTTGAGGACAGGCAGAAGATACTCATTAACATAAAGAGCTCCGTCGGAATAACCATTCAGGGATTTCTCATTGCGGTAGTCACAGCCGTTCCCCTCGGACTTTTTATCGGCTGGAGCGCAAGAGTCGGCGGTGCTGCCACATATATCACCAAGTTTTTCAGCTCCATACCGCCTATCGTGTATATCCCTTACGGTATAGCGCTGCTCCCCACATTCAGATCGGTATCGGTTTTCGTTATCTTCCTCGCTACATTCTGGCCTGTGTTTGCAGGTACCATGAGCGGTGTCCTCGGCGTTGACAAGAAGATCATCGACTCCGCGAAGGTGCTCAATGTCAGCAAGCCCGAGATGCTGTTCTCGGTCATACTTCCTGCGTCGCTGCAGCAGATCTTCCTCGGCTGCAATCAGGGTCTCAGCGTGTCATTCATCCTCCTCACTTCCGCGGAGATGATCGGCGCAAGGGACGGCATGGGCTACTATGTCAAGTACTATTCGGACTTCGGCGACTACACAAGGACTATCACGGGACTGCTGGTCATCGGCTTCGTAGTTATTGCAGTTACCTTCCTTTTCAACAAGCTTCAGAACTATCTGCTGCGGTGGAAAAAGTGAATACATAAGAAAAGCCTGAAAGCAGAATGGTCTGCTGTCAGGCTTGTTTTACTTATATCAGAGCTTTTTAAGGTGGCGGGACTGCTTTTTCTTGCGCTTTTCCGCGTACATCACGTTGTCCGCTTCGGTGACGAAGTAGAAGATGTCCTCGCCCTTTTTCGGCTTGGCTATGGTGCAACCGAGACTTGCACTGAGTACGAAGGGATTCTCGCCGCTTGAGTTGATCTTTGCGATATTTGCTTCAATGCGCTCGGTGAGCTGCTGTGCCATCTGCTCGGTGTAATCCGCTCCGAATACTATAAACTCATCGCCGCCGAAACGGCAGAATATCTCGCCGCCTGTGCAGGAGTCGCGGAGAACATCGGCTATGTTGCATATTGCGCGGTCGCCGATGTCGTGTCCGTAGGTGTCGTTTATTATCTTCAGCCCGTCAAGGTCGATGAACATGAGCATGATATCACGCTGTTTTTCCGTACACTCGCGGTATATGTCCTCGGTCGCCTGAACGAAGCCGTTTCGGTTGTAGATGCCCGAAAATGTGTCCTTGGTATAAAGGTTCACAAGGCGGTCCACTGCATATTCGAGGCACATGAGCTTGCGGAGGTTTTCCAGTGAGTTGCAGATGTTTATGCAGAAGGTCTCGAACATGATGTTCTGGAGCGGTATCCGTGAGCTCCGTATTGCCATGTATCCGAGACAGCGCTCGCCGAAGTGCAGGGGAGTGACGAAGTAGAATTTGCCTGTTTCGCCTGTTTTCGCCGCTGACGGGAATATATCCTTTGACTTTATCCTGCCGCAGTCCATGAACTCGCCGTTTACATAGGCGATGGGAACTGTTACCTCCTCGGTGTAGGTGGTGGGTATCCCGGGTTCAGCGCCGTTTCTGGCTGTTGAACGGTCTAATGCAAGCTCGGAGTCCCAGTTGTCACAGAGACAGAAGTAGAACTCGTCGGGATGTATCTCAACGGCGTTGCGCTTCAATGTGGCGATATAATCGTTGAAGTTGTTGCAGGCTTCGAGCTGGGTGGACATCCTGTTCAGCACAGCCATGTAGGACTGCACACTTTCAAAGTTTGAATAGTTGCGGAAGTTGAGCTCCTTTAGCGTGGTAACGTCCGAGAGCACATTATGGCAGCAGCCGCAGCTCTCTGTAAATCTGGCGGACATATTCAGTATGACATTGCGCTGCTGGGGAATGCCCTTGAAATGCTCGTTGAGTAGCTTGCAGGCAAGTCTGCCCGACATGGTAAGGGGGCGCTCGACAGAGGTGAGCTCCACCTGATAATTGTGACTGTTGTAGGTGTTGTCAAAGCCTGTCACCGCTACGTCGTCGGGGACTCTCAGTCCGTGGGCACGGAGAGCGGTAATGGCTGCGGCAGCCATTACATCGTTGGCACATATTATGGCACGGGGCATATTTGGAAGATACTCGATGAAGTGTTCCACCGCTGCCTTTCCCGAGGGAGCACGGAAGTCGCCGTAGTAAATGGCTTCCTCGCTTATATCCAGTCCGTTCTCACCAAGAACGCTGCAGAAAGCAGCAAGCCTGTCAGAGCTCTCGGAATTCTCGGGAGGTCCCGAGATATAGGCGAAATCCCTGTAGCCGTGGGTGTTTATCATGTGCTCGGTTATGCTGCGCATGGCTGTCTTGTTATCTATGCCGATATGATAAAAGCAGGGGATATACTTGTCTATGCTGACTGTGGGTATGCCTGCAAGCTTTATTTTTTCGATTATGTCATTTACAGCTTTCTGGCAGGAGAGGGTATTGGTCAGAAGTATAGCTCCGTCAAAGCAAGTGAAATCGGTGAGACTGAATATGTTGAGCTCGCCTATCTCGTGACGTGGATTGTTCATCTCGCCGCTGAATGATACGAATGCAGCTATATTGAGATCAAATTCGGCAGCTCCCGCAGCTATTCCGCTGAGTATAGCACTCTGGTAGCTCTGTCCTATCTCCTCGATGATGACGGCGATTCTCTTTACACCCATTTCACATCCCCCTTTCTCCCTTTTTGTATTTATCTGAGAAAACTCTATATATATTTTACTATATTTTTTGAGGAAAATCAATAGATTTTTATTATAATATTCATTGGATATATTTACGTTTTATTAATATAATTATCCCGAGAGTAATATGCCTGCAGTTATCAACAAAAGTCCCGTAATGACGATAAGCCGAAAAATTTCTCGGATTTTTGGATAATTTATAATAAATGCCGAAAATCATGGGGTATATTGACAAATCCCCAAAAAACTGTATAATAATTAGTAGGGGATAACGTCATTCTTAATGGCTTTATCAAAATCATTCCGTTCCTGTGCCCGATGCACGGGCGGATATGCTGCGGAGGGAATTTATGAATATCTGGCACAAGATCAGTCCCAAAAGAATAAATCCCGAAGATTTTATCGCGGTCATAGAGATCGGCAAGGGTAGCAAGATCAAGTATGAGCTTGACAAGGAAACAGGTCTTATCATTATGGACCGTATCCTCTATACCTCCACTCACTATCCCGCGAACTACGGATTTATCCCGAGGACCTATTCAGACGATAACGACCCCCTCGACGTTCTGGTGCTCTGCTCGGAGCAGCTCATGCCGCTTACACTGGTAAGATGCTACCCCATCGGCGTTATCAGAATGCTTGACAACGGTCACCGTGACGACAAGATCATTGCGATACCCTTTGACGATCCGAACTACAATATGTACAAGGATATCGAGGAGCTTCCGAAGCACGTTTTCGATGAGATGACTCATTTCTTCACAGTCTACAAGGAACTTGAAAACAAAACAACAGCCGTTAACGAGGTCGATCATGCAGACATTGCAAAGGAGATAATAAGCGGAGATATCGAACGCTATATCGACAGCTTCTGCAAGTAAGCACTGCTCGTACCGAAAATGACTAAAAAGCGAAAGGAGTATCGCGCGTAAATATGCGCGAAAACAGTTTTATGACAGCTTCAAGTGAAATTTTATTCGGCAGCGATTCAAATGTTGCACCTATCGGTATCATCGCTATGAACAGCGTTACCGAGCTTGGTAAGAAGATCGACGATTACCTCGTTGACTGGGCAGGAAAGGGCGGCATCAATGTCGATACCTTCCTCGTTGAGAGCGAATGCCCCCGTTTTTCTTCGGGTGACGGCAAGGGACTCATCAAGTCCACTATCCGCGGCAAGGATCTCTTTATCATCGTTGATGTCGGCAACTACAGCATCAAGTATGACTATTTCGGAATGCAGAACGCAATGTCTCCCGACGATCACTTCCAGGACCTCAAGAGGATCATTCAGGCTGCAAGCGGTAAGGCTCACCGCATAACTGTTATAATGCCTACTCTTTACGGCGGACGCCAGCACAGAAGAAGCTACCGCGAGTCACTTGACTGTGCCTGCGCTCTTCAGGAGCTTGAGGCAATGGGCGTATCAAATATCGTATGCTTCGATGCTCACGACCCCAGAGTCCAGAACGCTATCCCGCTCATGGGCTTTGACAATGTAATGCCTACATATCAGGTACTCAAGGCAATGCTTAAGGATATAAAGGACCTTGACTTCAACAAGGACAAGTTCATGGTAGTCAGCCCCGATGAAGGCGCTCTCAACAGAAATATGTACTACGCTTCTGTTCTCGGCGTTGAGATGGGTATGTTCTACAAGAGAAGAGATTACTCCACTATCGTTAACGGCCGCAACCCCATCGTTGCTCACGAATACCTCGGCAACCCTGTTGAGGGCAAGGACATCTTCGTTTCCGACGATATCATCTCGTCAGGTGAGTCCATGCTCGACCTCGCTTATGCCCTCAAGGAGAAGAAGGCAGGCAGAATATTCGCTTATGCTACCTATACCATCTTCACAAACGGCCTTGAGAAGTTTGACAAGGCTTACGAGGAAGGCACTCTCGACGGCGTATTCGGTACAAACCTCACATACAGGACTCCTGAGCTCCTCAGCAGGCCTTGGTTCCACGAGGTAGATGTTTCCAAGTACATCGCTTACTTCATTGAAGCTATCAACCACGACGTTTCTATCAGCAAGATCATCGATCCTCACATCAAGATCGAGAACCTGCTCAAGAAGTACGGCATGAAGTAATATAAATGTTAAGGCACTGTAAACAAACAGTGCCTTTTTCTTTTGTAAAATTTGTGTGAAACCTTTGTTTAAAGCTCACAATAATATTGACAAATATTCGTCAAAGTGCTATAATTATACTTGCAAATTTTAATTTGCGGCAGTTATCTACTGTCAAATGATTTATGAAGGGGAGATTAAATGCTTCAGCTGAAAGACATCGTCAAAAAATACGGCGTAGGGGATAACGTCGTAACAGCTCTGAACGGGGTGAGCATTACGTTCCGTGAGAACGAATTTGTCGCTATTCTCGGACATTCAGGCTGTGGAAAGACCACATTGCTAAACATCATAGGAGGTCTCGATCACTATACCTCGGGAGACCTCATCATCAACGGTACGTCTACTAAACAGTATAAGGACAGAGACTGGGATGCGTACAGAAACCACTCTATCGGTTTCATTTTCCAGAGCTACAACCTTATTCCTCATCAGACTGTTCTCTCAAATGTTGAACTGGCTCTGACTATCTCGGGCGTTTCAAAGTCGGAAAGACGCAAACGCGCCAAGGAAGCCCTTGAAAAGGTAGGGCTGGGAGATCAGATCCACAAAAAGCCCAACCAGATGTCGGGCGGACAGATGCAGCGTGTGGCTATCGCCCGTGCTCTCATCAATGACCCCGAGATACTCCTCGCCGACGAGCCTACGGGCGCTCTCGACTCGGAGACCTCCATTCAGGTAATGGAGCTCCTCAAGGAGATCGCCAAGGATAAACTGGTTATCATGGTAACTCATAACCCTGAGCTGGCTGAGCAGTACGCTACCCGTATCGTCAGGATAAAGGACGGCGAGCTCACTGCCGACAGCGATCCATTCGATCCTTCAAAGGCGGAGAGCAAGGACAAGAAGAAAAAGTCCAAGAAGTCCAAGTCGGACAAGGCTGAAAAGACAGAGAAGAGCACCGACGGCAAGAAAAAGAAGGTCTCAATGTCCTTCGGTACCGCGGTATCACTGTCACTCAACAACCTTATGACCAAAAAGGGAAGGACACTTCTCACCGCTTTTGCAGGCTCTATCGGTATCATCGGTATCGCTCTTATCCTCTCACTTGCAACGGGTATAAATGAGTATATCGATAATATTCAGGAGGAAACTCTTTCGTCCTACCCGCTGGAGATCATGAGGGAAAATACTGATACTCAGGGTATGATCGAGGCTCTTATGAAGAGTCAGGAGGAATATAATTCCCGTACATTCGAGGACGATAAGATCTATTCAAATACTCAGGTGTACGATATGTTCAACTCCTTCAATTCCTCTGCAAAGCAGATCAACAATATGAAGGACTTCCGTAAATTCCTCGAAAACGACAGCGTTGTTGCCGATAAGGCTACTTCCATCGGCTATTCATACGATGTGAAAATGCCTGTGTTCACCGAGTCTCCCTCGGGCGAGATCGTAAAGGTGGACTTCATGGATATGTACAGCAAGGCTTTGGGTATGGGCGAGTCGGATGTTATGACTGCCACTATGAATAATCCTATGGCAGGCATGGAAATGTCAGCTTTCGGTCTCAACGTTATGGAGGAGCTTCTCCCCGGTGAGAACGGCGAGTACGTCAGCGACCTCATCAAGGAGCAGTATGAGCTTGTCAAGGGCGACTGGCCCAAGGATTACAACGAGGTAGTTCTGGTACTCAGACAGAATAACGAGCTTCCTGATATCATCACCTATGCTATGGGTCTGAAGGATCAGGAGGGCTTCAACGAAAAGCTCAAGGCTGCCATGAGCAACGAGGAGATCAAGGACTACGGTCAGATGGAATGGACCATGGACGATATCATGAACAAGAAGTTCAAGATGATCCTCCCTTGTGAGTACTATCAGAAGAACGAGGCAGGCAAGGGCTGCGTTGACCTCACTGCCAACAAGACAGGTATCGAATATCTCTATAATTCTGCGGATATGGGCACGGATATCAGGATCGTGGGTCTTATCCACCCCAAGGACGGCGTAAAGGCTCCCATGCTTCAGGGATATATGTGCTATACCAGCAAGCTTACAGAGTACGTTATCAACAAGACAAATGACAGCGCTCTCGTAAAGGATCAGATCGCCGACAAGGAGAACGACCTCATCACAGGCACAAAGTTCATGACCGATGACTATGTTGAGCCTACTCCCGAGGAGAAGGCTGAGACTGCAAAGGCGTTCATAGAAAAGGCTGATACCGATACAAAGGCTGATATATACAGACTGGTGGTATCACAGCCCGATCCCGAGCAGCTCGATGCTCAGGTTGAGGCTGCCATGAAGGACTTCGACAGAAAGCAGTTCGTGGAGCAGATCACTTCTATGTACTCCGATGAGCTGGGCGTTGATACCTCTCAGATAACCGCCTTCGTCGATCAGATGAGCGATGAGGATATAAAGTCCTACGCTGAGGAGGCTATCCGTCAGCAGGTCACAGAGCAGTACGCTCAGATGGCTCAGGAACAGCTTGGTTCACTCACCAATGCCGAGCTTGCTAAGATGCTGGATTCAACTCCTATAAGCACTGAGAACTATGGCGTTGTATTTGAAAAGTATACTCCCGAGGAGATATCAAAGTCTACTTATGAGGATAATCTGAAGCTCTTCGGCGTTGCCGATGAGTCTGATCCCTCACGCATCCGTATCTATGTAAAGAGTTTCGAGGACAAGGACGATATCGCAGACGCTATCAAGCGCTATAACAAGGGCGTCAAGGAGGCTGATGAAATCCACTATACCGATATGGTGGCTCTGCTCATGTCCTCTATCACGGGCATCATAAGCGGTATTTCCTATCTGCTTATCGCTTTCGTTGGTATCTCTCTGGTGGTTTCCTCCATCATGATCGGTATCATCACTTATATCTCGGTTCTTGAGCGTACACGAGAGATCGGTATACTCAGAGCTATCGGTGCTTCAAAGCACAATGTAAAGACTGTGTTCAATGCAGAGACCCTGCTTGTGGGACTTGCGGCAGGTCTTATAGGTATCGGCGTTTCGGTACTGCTTACAATTCCGATAAATGCTATCATTCACAGTGTTACAAGTCTGGATGAACTCCGCGCTCACGTTCCTGTTGTGGGAGCTGTGGTGCTGGTGCTCATAAGCATGATACTCACGCTTATAGCAGGTCTTATCCCTGCGGGTGTTGCCGCAAGAAAGGACCCTGTGGAGGCTCTCAGGACAGAATAAAACCGGATATAATAAAAGGACTGCACGGAGAAACCGTTTGCAGTCCTTTTTTATTACTTGTACTGTGCGATAAAGTCGTTTATATCGTCTGCAAGCTTAGAAATGTAATCCTTGGTCAGTACATTGCTGAATCCGCACTCGCTGAGTGCCCTGCGGAACTTGTATTCACCTGAGTTGCAGGATATCTTGGCTATCTTCTCATAGCGTTCAAGCGCCTTGTCAGGGTCATTGTTCACATCATCGAACAGGTCAAAGGCGGCAAGTGCTGAGGTGGAATAGCTTATATAGTACCCCGGGCTCTCAAAGAGATGGGATATCATATAGAGAGAGCAGGCTCCGTCATAGTAGCTGAGCTTATCGTTGAAAAGCTCCACAAGCTTCTCGGGAGTCATATTGTCTATGTCCTGAACTGCTCTGTACTCAAATTCACCGATAAGATAGCCGCTTATCACCGAGTCGAGCAGGTCAATGACCTGCATAAGCTTCTCTGTGTCACTTGTATCACCATAGATATCATCGTAGAAGCGGGTGAAGATAAGCTCCAGTCCCTGAGACTGCACCTCGGCGATATCAAGATTGTTGCGTGAAAGAAATGTGGGAGTGCGGTCATAGAAGGAAGCATGGAAGTGGCCGAACTCATGTATGGCTGTGGGAAGTATCTCGTCTTCGCCCACGTTTCCTATGAAGATCATCGCTTTATTATCAACTGGAAGCTCCTCTGTGAAGGCTCCCTCAAAAGCATCGTTTTTATCGCATATCCTGTAAAGCTTTTCGTCGCAGATAAGGTCGGCACTCGCGGCAATATCTTCGGAGAGCATTGGCGCGTATTCTCTTATCGTCTCAAAGGGCACATCAGCGTATGAGCGTCCCGCGGAGTCATCGTCCCACGCATAGTTGTCCACATACAGGTCAATAAGGTCGTCCATGACGGGAATGAGTTCGTCGGTTATGGAGTCACCCAGCGCCAGTATCTCGCTTCCCGTATAATCCCTGTCATACTGGGAATAGAGAGTTTTTTCGTCATAGTCCCGAAGAATGTCTATGAGTATCTCTGCACACTCAAGGTCCTTTTCGTCATCGCTGAGACTGTCATCTGCAATGATGTCGTAGTATTCACCAAGGTATTCCGACATCTCATCGAAGCTGGCTTCGGAGTCGGAACGGGCTGTATCAAGGCTGAACAGGTCTGTGATATCACTGTATAACTTAATGTCCTCCTTGCTTACAAGTTCCTCGAAGCGGCTCCTGAAGCTGCTGTAAAAGCCCCTGATAAAGCCGAACCTTATCATGTCGCCTGCAACATAGAGATCACGGTAGTATTCGTTGTATTCCTCCTCCATATCGTTGTCGGAATAGTTGGCGTAGAAACTCATTTCCTTGTAGGCGAATGCCTCGTATATCTCGTCGTAGAGACCGAGCAGCTGATCGATATCATCATTTACAGCTTTACTGTCCTTTGAGTCAAGATCGTCAAGGAGCTGCTGGACCGACGCCTGCACCTCGTCAAGGTCGGGACAGTCTATGTCGGTGTCAAAGATCGGCTCCTCATCTGTAGGATGCCCTATGGCAAACTCGCGTTCGCTGTTCCTTACTCTGGACTGACGCGGAACATTATTGTCAGTGCATGATAAAAGTGAAAAGGTCAGCGCTCCTGCGGTGAGGAGCGCGGATATGCGTGAGAGTTTCATACATACTCCTTTCGCGTCAGCTGAGGAGTTTTTCCACAGCCGATGGTATCTGACGTATGTTGTCCACGATGATGTCAGCCTTGGCAAGTTCCTCTCTGCTGCCGAAGCCGTAGCCGCAGCCTATTGACGGGAGCCCGTTCACAGCGGCGGTCTCTATATCGTGGAAGCGGTCTCCTATAACGATGAAGTTTCCCTCATGCAGTGGAGCTATCTTGCGGAATATCTCATATTTGGGTATAAAGTCGAAAGCCTCGCAGCAGTAGAAATAGTGGAAGAAACGGTCGAGACCGAATACGCGCTTGTGGCGCTCAAGGTAGTGGAAGCGGCAGTTGCTGAGGAAGATAAGGATGAAGCCCTTTTCTCTCAGGTCTGCAAGGACCTCCTCGGCTCCGTCATATAATGCTCCCTCACCGCCTTCAACACGGCGAGCCATGTCCTCGCCCAGCATGACACGGGCTTTCTCCCGTATCTCAGGATCAAGCTCAGGGTGGAACTGTCCCCACATATCCGTGGAATTGAAGCCCAGCCAGTAGCTTATCTCCTTGTCGGTGTATTCTCTGTCTGCGATATAGCCCCTGTCGGACAGCCATTTCATGGTGCCGCGGAATGCAGGGGCGTAGGTCAGCATGGAGTTGTGGATAGTGCCGTCGTAATCAAAGATCAGGTTGGTCATTATGCCTCGATCTCTCTGATGAGGTTTATCATCTCGATAGCGCCCTCAGCACACTCGCTGCCCTTGTTGCCTGCCTTGGAGCCTGCACGCTCGATAGCCTGCTCGATGTTCTCGGTGGTGATAACGCCGAACATTACGGGGATATCGCTCTGGAGAGATACCTGTGCGATGCCCTTTGCAGCTTCGTTGCAGACAAGGTCATAGTGAGAGGTGCTTCCTCTGATGATGGCACCGAGACAGATAACGGCGTCGTACTTGCCGGACTTCGCCATCTTTGAGGCGATAAGCGGTATCTCAAATGCGCCGGGTACCCATGCTACGTCGATGGCTCCGTCACTTACGTCATGACGTTTGAGAGTGTCGATGGCTCCGCCAAGAAGCTTGGATGTGATGAACTCGTTGAAACGGGCTACTACTATTCCTACTCTGATGTCCTTTGATACAAGTTTTCCTTCATAAGTCTTCATGATGATTACTCCTTTTTATATAGTTCTGTTGAGCTTGTAATTGTCCTTCAGGAGCTTTGCAAGCTCTTCCTTTTTTTCGATGACTGTGAATTTTTTCGGCATGATGCCGTTGTTGAACCACAGGCTCAGTGTTGAGCCCGAAAGCTGATAGCTGACGTTTTTCTTCTGTCTTGCAAGTCCGAAATTGTCGGGGAAGTATACTCTCTGTGAGGTCACATATGCGTACTTGCCGACAGTGAAGTCAAGCACCAGTATTATCGTAAGTATAATGCCTGCGAGGAAAAGAAATCCGTAGCACTGCATATGGTAGGTATCGTTCATCCGCCTTGCACCGTTCCAGTTGAGAAGCCCCGACACCATCCATGCTGCCCAGCAGCATCCCCACCAGAGCAGGTCCTTCTTGCGTTCCCTTTTAAGCTTTACTGCTGTCTTTTTATTTGCGACCCTTCTGCGGAAGATGAAGAAGCCCACGATATCGAGGATCAATATCAATATCATTAAGCAGAGAATACATATCGTGATTATTTTAAACATTGAAGTCTCTCCTTACTTTGTCAGCGGGTTTTCGTAGCCGTGCTTGCCGTACCAGTCCGCCAGCATCTTTACGGTCTTCATTTTCTTTATGCCCAGATGGAATACCGCAGGCTTTTCCACGCCCTTGCGGTAGAGCTTCATACATTCGCCCATTTTGTCCTTGCCGAATTCATAGCTGTACTCCTCACGGGGAAGCAGCTTGCAGCCGAAAGGTCCCTCATTGACAACTCCCTGAGAAGTGATTGGGACGCAAAGACTGAATATTGAAAGGAGGAGTATGACTTCCATAAGTATCCAAGGAACGCGGAAGCCCTTGTTGAATATGACAAGTGCGATACCTACTGCAATAGCGATTATGTAGAGCAGCAGCGCGGGAAGATTCATGACAATGACCTTGTCCTTGAATTTAAGCATACCGCGGAGCAGGTTTATGGTGTTGAGCACCATAAGAAGAACTCCCACGGAAAGTACAATGGTCGCAAAATACCACCAGATACTCATTATAAATCACCTCAATAATCAAGAATGTGACCCATTTTATCGCGCTTTGTCTTGAGATAGAACAGGTCGTAGGCGGTAGCGTTTACCTGTATGGGTACGCGCTCCTTTATTTCCAGTCCGAAGCCGCTGAGACCGTAGACCTTGTCGGGGTTGTTGGTCAGCAGTCGCAGAGTCTTGCAGCCAAGATCACGGAGTATCTGTGCGCCGATGTAGTACTCGCGCATATCTCCGGGGAAGCCCAGTGCAAGGTTTGCTTCAAGGGTGTCCATGCCCTTGTCCTGAAGCTCATAGGCGCGGAGCTTGTTGATGAGTCCTATGCCTCGTCCCTCCTGCCTCATATAGAGGAGTATTCCTCTGCCTTCCTTTTCGATCTCGGTCATTGCTGCCGCAAACTGCTGTCCGCAGTCGCATTTAAGTGAGCCGAATGCATCGCCTGTGAGGCACTCGGAATGTACGCGGCAGAGTATGTCCTGTCCGTCGCCGATGTCGCCCTTTACAAGTGCCACATGGTGCTCGCCGTTGAGCTTGTTGACATAGCCAAGCGCTCTGAATTCACCGTATTTTGTGGGGAGCTTGGTGTTGGCTACGCACTCCACCAGCTTGTCATGTACCTTTCTGTACTCCTTCAGCGCCTGTATGGTTATGAACTTCATGCCCCATTCCTGTGCCTTTTCCTGCAATTCCGCAGACCTCATCATTGTACCGTCATCGCGCATTATCTCACAGCACAGTCCGCACTCCTCAAGACCTGCTATACGCATAAGGTCCACTGTGGCTTCGGTGTGTCCCTCGCGCTCAAGGACGCCGTTTTTCTTAGCCATAAGCGGGAACATATGCCCAGGCTTGCGGAAATCATCGGGCTTTGCACCGGGAGAGACTGCCATCCTTGCGGTGTAGCCGCGCTCTGCGGCGGATATTCCCGTGGTGGTGTCAATGTGGTCGATGGAGACTGTGAACGCCGTGGAGTGGTTATCGGTGTTGAAGTCCACCATCTGATGAAGATGGAGCTTGCGGCAGAGCTCAATGCTCATGGGCATACATATGAGTCCCTTTGCGTGAGCTGCCATGAAGTTGACATTCTCCGTGGTGGCGAACTGAGCGGCGCATATCATATCGCCTTCATTTTCGCGGTCTTCATCGTCGGTGACGAGTATTATCTCGCCGTTGCGGAGAGCCTCTGCGGCTTCCTCTACAGTGTTGTAACGGAACATTTGATTACTCCTTATCTATACTGATATTGCCTGTTTTTACCGAAGCGGACACCTTGGTATCCTTGTACTCCAGTGTGACTTCTCCGTCTTTTGCGGAGCCGTCTGTTATTTCATAGGACTTAGCGTCCCATATTTCCATATTTCCAGTATCTACTGACAGGTCGATGTCTGCTGCTGAGCCTTTTGTGGGGAGCCTGAACAGCAATTGTCCTGTGTCAACTGAAATGGTCATATCCTCCGAATAAGTGCAGTTCCTCATGGTGATGTTGCCTGTGCCGCATTTCATGGACGAGCTGTCAGTAAACTCCGTGTTTACGCAGGTGATGCTGCCTGTGTCGACTTCACCGCTGAAGCAGCCTTTTATGTCTCTGAAATCGAGAGAGCCTACATTTGTTTCTGCGGTGACGGTATCTATTGTTTTAGGCAGTCTTACCTCGGCATTTAACTCGACCTGACACTTGTATCCCTTGTCATGTGTCCACTTCTGAATGTCATCGCCTGTTTTCTTTTCGGCGATATTAATGATGAGACTGCCGTTCTTTTCTTCGCTGAGAGCGTCGATGTGGTCAGCAACTTCCTTGCAGAGCTCCTTGTCATTGCTGCGGACTGTATAATCAAGGTATACCGAAGCCTCAGCCTCATCGGTGTGGACTACGGTTATGCCGCCTGTGCCGAGGCTTATATCCGCTGAGGATATATCGTCCGAAAGGTCTATGCTGACAGTTCTGCTGTCACTGAAGTAGTTTCTGTATTTGGCATTTTCAACTTTTACTATCAGGTCACTGCTGCATCCAGTGAGCAGGGCGGCTGAAAGAAATGCTGAAGTGAGTTTTATAATTGCTGTTTTCATGGCGTTCTCCCTGTTAAAATCCGTTCTTCATCAAAAAATCCATTGTTATATTGCTTTGCTTGGGAGTATCATCAGCAGGCTTCATGAGCTTTTCCACATACTTGCCGATAATGTCGTTTTCAAGGTTAACGATGTCTCCGACTTTTTTGCTGCCCAGAATGGTCTGTGCGGCGGTGTGGGGGATTATGGAGACGCTGAATGCTGTATCGGTGACCTTTGCTACCGTAAGGCTTATGCCGTCAATGGCGATGGAGCCCTTTTCCACGATATACCGCAGAAGTGCAGGGGAGGCGCTTATGGTGTACCATACGGCGATACCGTCATTGCTGATGTCCGAGACCGTGCCTGTGCCGTCGATGTGCCCCGAGACTATGTGTCCGCCGAAGCGTCCGCCTGCTGCCATGGCACGTTCTAAGTTGACGGGGCTTCCCGAGGTGAGGGAGCCCAGTGACGAGCGGCTGAGAGTCTCGTTCATGACGTCTGCCCTGAATGTTCCGCTGCCGAAGTGGGTCACCGTAAGGCACACGCCGTTGACGGCGATACTGTCGCCCAAGTGGACGTCCTCAAGCACTTTTTTTGCTTGTATCTCAATGAATGAGGAGCTGCCCGACCGCTGCACGCGGCTGACTGTGCCAACCTCCTCAATTATTCCCGTGAACATTTTTCACCCTGCTTTCTATGAGAATATCGTCGCCGACAGAGGTAACGCTGCACGTTTCAAGCATGAAGGCTTCCGATGGGAAAGGGACACCCGTTCCGCCTACCGGAGTTTTTCCGCTGCCGCCGAAGAGCTTTGGCGCTATGTATGCCTGCACCTTACTTACAATGCCCTCCCTCAGCGCCGACCAGTTAAGCTCGCCGCCGCCTTCAAGGAGTATGCTGTCGATCTTTTCGCTGCCGAGGAGCTTCATGAGCGCCGACAGGTCAACGTGTCCGTCTTTTGGGACTGTCTTTATAATCCGGCAGCCTGCGGCTTCGTACTCCGCCGCCCTTGCGCTGTCCTCGGATACGGTGGCTATTATGGTGGGGACCTGCTTTGCTGTCCTGACTATATTGCTGTCAAGAGGAGTCCGCAGAGAGCTGTCGCATATTATGCGTATGGGGTCTCTGCCGTTTTCAAGACGGCAGGTGAGCATTGGGTCATCCGCAAGAACTGTTCCGACTCCTGCCATTATGGCGCTGTGACGCAGCCTTTCCTGCTGGACATGAGCACGGGCAGCTTCTCCCGTTATCCACTTTGACTCGCCCGTATAGCAGGCTATCTTGCCGTCAAGTGTCATTGCGTATTTCATGGTAACAAAGGGGAGTCCCGTCGTTATAAAGTGGAAGAATATCTCGTTGAGAGCGTCACACTCCTCTCTCAGCACTCCTTCCGTTACCTCTATGCCGTGGCTGCGGAGTATCTGCGTGCCCTTTCCTGCTACAAGGGGATTGGGGTCCGAGGAGCCTACAAATACACGCTTTATGCCGTGGGCTATGACAGCTTCCGTGCAGGGGGGCTGCTTGCCGTGATGACAGCAGGGCTCCAGCGTGACGTACATATCCGCGCCTTTACAGTCTATGCCGCGTTCGTCGCAGTATGCAAATGCGGTGCGTTCTGCGTGGAGGTCACCGTATTTTTTGTGATAGCCTGTGCCTATTATCTCACCGTCACGGACGATGACTGCTCCAACCATCGGATTGGGCGAGGTGAATCCCATGCCTTTCCTTGCAAGTTCAAGAGCCTTTCGCATATAGTCTTCGTGAGTCATGTTTCCTCCTCTTTGCTGTTTCCGCTGCCAATACTGCCGAAATTCTTTATGTAAAAATACAGCAGTACATATATTATTATGAATACGGGCAGCGTCACGATGAAGAGCTTTTTCAGATGTACCTCGCCGTTTGTGAAATAGGCATAGCCTATCCTTACTGCAAATGTTATGGCGAAGCAGGCTGCAAAATGCAGCGGTATGCGGAAGATAGTCTTCAGCTCAAGAATGGAGAAGCTCATTCCGTAAAGAATTGACGCGCCAAGCCATATAAGCACCGACTTCATGGAATCGTTGAGCCCGTTGTCTATTATAAGCATGGGGACGAATATGAGTGTCCCCAGTCCTACTGTGAGGAATACGTTCCGTAATTGATCCTTCATTCTGCCCTCCCGTGTGCGGAAATAGAAAAAAGCCCCGTTTATCGGGGCGTAGCTGCTTATACTGCACTTTTTGTGCGGTTTATCTTCTTTCATCCGGACTTTACCGTCGGCTTCGGAATCACACCGAATCAACCAAATGGTTCGCAGGCTATACTGCCGGTAGGGAATTACACCCTGCCCCGAAGATAATCGTTATAGTTTAGAGTTGACAGTTATTGTATCACCTGACGGCGATGTTATTTAAATAAGTCTGCGAAGCAGACACATTAACTCTCAATTTTCAACTCTTAACTCTCAACTGTTATTATATCACTGTGTTATACATTTGTCAATACGCTATTGACTAAATCTTCAAAAAGGGGTATAATATTATCATTACATCATAAGGAGTGTTTTTCTATGAGCGAATGTACACACGACTGCTCAAGCTGCGGCAGCGATTGCGGCAGCAGAACAGAGCCCCAGAGCCTTCTCGAAAAGCCCAATGCCATGAGCAATATCGGCAAGGTCATCGGCGTTGTCAGCGGTAAGGGCGGCGTCGGTAAGACCCTCGTTTCTTCTCTGCTCGCCGTTTCTCTCCAGAGACTGGGCAAGAATGTCGGTATCATGGACGCTGATATAACAGGTCCCTCTATACCCAAGGCTTTCGGTATCCATCAGAAGGCTGATGCCTGCGAATTCGGCATTATCCCCGCTAAGAGCAAGATGGGTCTTGATATCATGTCTATCAATCTTCTTCTGGAAAATGAGTCCGACCCCGTTGTATGGAGAGGTCCCGTTATCGCAGGAGTTGTAAAGCAGTTCTGGACAGACGTTATCTGGAAGGATATTGACTGTCTGGTCGTTGATATGCCCCCCGGAACAGGCGATGTTCCGCTGACTGTTTTCCAGTCGCTTCCCGTTGACGGTATCGTTATAGTTACTTCTCCTCAGGAGCTTGTCTCAATGATCGTTGAGAAGGCTGTCAAGATGGCTAAGCTCATGAATATACCTATCCTCGGTATCATCGAGAATATGAGCTATTTTGAATGTCCCGACTGCGGCAAGCGCCACAGCATCTACGGCGAGAGCCATATAGAGGAGATCGCTGCTCAGTACGATATCCCCGTGCTGGCTAAGCTCCCTATCGATCCCCAGCTTGCTAAGCTCTGCGATCAGGGTACTATCGAGCTGTTCGAGGGCGAGTGGCTCACAGAGGCTGCTGAGAAGATAGCTTCACTGGAAAAGTGATTTTTTAAGGGAACGGCGTCCGCGCCGTTCTTTTTTTGTCTGTTTAACGTGTATAAGAAAAGGGCGGATATTATCCGCCCAAACGCATTAATTTTGAATTGCGGAACGCCGAGGGCGGCGTTCCCTACAAGAGAATATCTCGCTTTATCTGTACTTATATACCGTTGCTGCCTCAAATCCGTCAAGCAGAGTAGTCATTCTTCCGAATGCCATGCCTGTGCCCTTAGCTACGCAGTTTATGGAGTCCTTGGCGATATTGCAGCTTATTCCCAGTGTACGCTTGATGAGCTGGGTGAGTCCGCCGAGAAGCGCTCCGCCGCCCGTAAGAAGAAGTCCGTTGTCGTAGATGTCTCCCACAAGCTCGGGAGGTGCATCCTCCAGCACCTTGCGGATAGCTTCCATAATGGCAAAGGTGTCGTCCTCGATGGCTTCAAAGAGTTCTGTCTCGCTGAGAAGCACCTGCGCGGGAAGACCCTTCAGCAGGCTCCTGCCCTTTACCAGATATGTCATCTCCTCGCTGGGGTCGTAGAGGTTGCAGAGCTCTATCTTGACCTTTTCCGCTGTTCTCTCGCCGATGAGGAGCTTGTACTTGTTCTGCATATACTTGATGATGGAGCGGTCTATGGAGTTTCCTGCCACCTTGACCGTGTGGGAGGTCACCACGCCGTTCATGGAAACGATGGCTACATCTGTGGTACCGCCGCCGATATCTACTATCATGTGTCCCTTTGCCTTGGTGATGTTGACTCCTGCGCCTATCATGGCGGCAATGGGCTCCTGAATGAGGTAGACCTGCCTTGAGCCCGCGCTCTTTGCAGCGTCAACTACCGCACGGCTCTCGATGTCGGTGATGAATGATGGAATGCAGATAACGATGCGGGGCTTCATGAGCTGTCTGCCCGTTACTTTGAGTATGAACTCTCTTATCATGCTGTGGGTAAGGTCATCGTCGGAGATGACTCCCTCACTGATAGGCCGCTTAACAGCGATATAGTCGGGATTTCTTCCTATCATCTCATAGGCTTCCTTGCCGACAGCAAGCACTCGCTCAGTTCTTGTGTTGTATGCGATGACCGAGGGCTCGCTGAGCACTACTCCCTTGTTGCCCATGGTCATTACGATATTTGATGTACCGAGGTCTATTCCGATATCAGTATTTGCCATTTTTACGTTCCTTTCTTACTGCTCAAAGGGAGAGGAGCTTTTCTGCTTTGCCGCTCCTGCGAGCATATGGCGCAGACAGGTGTACCGCCTTGTGCGCTTGTTGTTGTCTACCATTTTATTTATATTCTCCTCACTGCCGATGAGTATGAGGAGCTTTTTTGCTCTTGTTACCGCTGTATACAGCAGGTTTCTGTAGCACAGCTTGTCAAAGCCGCCCATAATGGGAAGTATGACCGCTTCAAATTCGCAGCCCTGACTCTTGTGTACCGTTACTGCATAGGCAAGATCCACCTGTGACAGCAGGTCAAAGGTATATGTTGCCTTGCGTCCGTCAAAGTCTATGACCGCAAGGGAGCTCCTGTTGTCGATGCTGATTATGCGTCCTATGTCTCCGTTGAAGATGCCTGCGCCCTGCTCGCCGTCCTTTGACCATGTAATGTCATAGTTGTTGCGGGTCTGCATGACCTTGTCACCCTCACGGTAGGTATAGACGTAGCCCTTCTTCTCCTGCTTGTTCTTTGCAGGCGGATTGAGCTCGTCCTGCAGGAGCTTGTTAAGCTCAACAGTTCCCGTGACGCCCTTTCTCGAGGGAGTCAGCACTTGTATATCCTCAGTGGGGGAATAGTTGTATGCCTTCGGGAGCCTCGTCTTGGCGAGGTCCACTATGAGCTTCAGCGCCTGTTGATAGTCCGTGCGCTTGAAAAAGAAGAAATCGCTGTCCTTTCGGGTAAGGTCGGGATATTCTCCTGCCACTATCCTGTGGGCATTGGTGACTATGCAGCTCTGCTGTGCCTGTCGGAAAATCTCTTTCAGCTCGGTGACGGGGACTATGCCGCTGTCGATGATATCGCCAAGCAGGTTGCCAGCACCTACCGAGGGGAGCTGGTCGCTGTCGCCCACCATTATGAGCCTGCATCCCAGCCGCACTGCACGGAGAAGCTTCTCAAAAAGCACTACGTCCACCATGGACATCTCGTCGATGATGAGCACGTCGCAGTCCAGAGGATTGTTCTCATTGTGGGCAAATGTCAGCCTGTCTCCCGAATCGTAGACCACCTCCAGCAGTCGGTGTATGGTCTTGGCTTCACAGCCTGCAAGGTCGGACATTCGCTTTGCCGCACGACCTGTGGGAGCGGCAAGGAGTACCCTCATGCCCTTTTTCTCAAATATGGAGATTATAGCGTTGAGGGTGGTGGTCTTACCTGTACCCGGACCGCCCGTCAGCACCATTAGTCCCCTTGAAACAGCGGTGGTGATAGCCTGCCGCTGGAGTTTTTCGTATTTTATGTTATGCTCTTCCTCCTCGATGTTTATGAGGAGATCGTAATTGAAGTCCTCGGGGGAGGAGAAGTTCTTCAGAATGTGTATCCTGTCGGCGATGAAGCTCTCTGCATAGAAGTAGTCGGGCAGGTAGACGAATTCTATCTCGCCCTTTATGTACTCGAACAGCTCGTTGTCTTCAAGTGCGGCGTTGTATGCGCTGTAAAAATCACTCTCGGAAACTCCCAGAGTGTCCTGAGTTTTCTTTGCAAGCACTTCAAGAGGCAGGCAGGTGTGACCTATTCCGGCATTGGCGCGGAGTATGTACTGAACTCCTGCGATTATGCGCTTGCTGTCATTGCGGGCGATGTGCATATCGTGAGCTATGGTATCAGCCTTGCCGAAATCAAGCTCGATGGCGTCGCCGCAGAGCAGATAGGGATTTAGCTTCAGCAGAGTCATGGCATCGGAGCCGAATTTTCTGTATGTATTCATGGCGAAGCGCGACTTCACCTCGTACTGGGAGAGAAATGACATGAGGTTTCTAAGGCAGAACAGCTTCTGCGCTTCCGCGGCTATCTCCTCGCACTTTTTCGGGGATATGCCCTTTATCTCCGCCAGACGGAAAGGCGCATTCTCCATGATATCAAGGGTGCGGTCACCGAATACGTCAACTATCTTCTTCGCCAGTCCCGGACCTATTCCCTTGACTGCTCCGGAAGCCAGATACTTCTCGATGTTGACCACGGTCTCGGGCAGCTTTCTCTCGCAGTATACCGCACTGAACTGAGTACCGAAGCGGGGATGGCTGATGTAGCTTCCCTCGAGGATAAGACCTTCGCCTTCCTCGATATCGCCAAGCTCGCCAACAACTGTTATGAGCTCACCGCCTGCATCAAGGTCCAGCACTATATATCCGTTATTTTCGTTTTTGTATAGGACATTCTCAACGGTGCCCTCAATGTGAAGGACCTCATGCTCCAACGTTTTCACCTCTGCACATAAACATTCAACTTATATTATACATTATTTTTAGTAATAAAGCAAGTGGCGCGGAGAAAAAGTTTTGATCTGTGAAGCTGCGCCGCGAAACAGCCTGTTTTATCAGTGAAAATGCTGATAGTTCCTCAGGGTTTCTTCGATTTCCTCGGGAAGTATCAGCTCCGCGGCATGATGTGAGGTGCAGAAAGTCCTGCATAGCTCAAGCTGTTCGGCGGTTCCGCCGCAGTCTATGAGTATAATGTGTTCGGTAAGGCTGCTCCCGTCCTCAATCAGGGAGCCTATGTAGCTCAGACGTTGGGAAAGCTCGCTATCCTCAGCAAAAACGGGTATCACAGTGTACAGGGGATAGCTCTTTCCGCGGAGCTTTGAGATCACAAAAAAACAGCATATCTCCACAGCAGCAATGAAAAATACAACGGTAAGCGCGGTTATCTCGGCAGGTTCCATATTACCACTCCTTTCCCGTTATATTATGCGGCGAAAGCAAAAAGCGTGAACTCAGTCCGCTTTTCTAATAAGAGTGCAGGGGAGAGCCCTTACAAAGCCGAGCTTCTCCGCGGTATGGGCTGAGCCCTTGTTGGACTGATGGCAGCCCCACACAGGACGCCTTTGCGGCAGGACTTCTCTGATAACGGCGGCAGCTGCCGCATAGGCAAGTCCGCGGTGACGGTGGGCTTCGGCGGTCTCTATGCCGATATCAGCTTCCGTGGTGCTGACCGCGGAGGTGAACGCCCATGAAGCAGGCTCTGCTCCATGCATTATACAGATACCCTTGCCGTTTACGCTGAACTGCTCATAGTCAGCCCAGAACATGGAGGGGACAACAGAGCCCGTGAGCCTGTCAAAAAGCTCAGCGTCTATACTTCGCAGTGTATAGCCGTCGGGGAGGTTCATTGCCGGAACCGTTTCATGGGGAAAGGAGTAATTATTCCGCGGAAACAGGGTCACTCCCCCCATTGTGGAAAGAGCTTTGCAGAGAGAATCGTCGTCTGTAAGAAGCTTCGCACCATCGTTTGTTATGAGCCTGTGAAGCTCCGCGGTATCCTCGCTGTCAGGGACGCCGCTCACAAATGTGAATCCGTTACGGCAGCGGAAAACTGTGCAGCTGCCGCCTTTGTGTATGCGTCCGCTCTGAATCCCCTCTGCAACAGCCGTGGGAAAGACTGCGCAGAAGGCTATGCTCTGCGCCTCTGCTATATATGAGCGGTATTCTTCTGCGGGTATCTCTTTCATATCATCACCTCAGCATAAGTGTGTAACGGAAAAGCTCCCCGAGGGGAGCTTTGTGTCATATTATTGTCTTTACATACGGAACAAATTTAAGCAGCTTTGTGATCACATAGGATACTGCCAGTGTAACTATACATACGCCGATAACTGCTATGGTGCCGCCGTTATTGAAGGGGTTGAAATTGAGGACTGCATAGATGAACTTCAGCACCGCCATATGTATGAGGTAGATGCCGAATGAGCAGCTGTCAAGCTCTGCCGCTATGCTGTCAAGAACAGGAACAGGCTTGTTCTTTGTCTTGCGGAAGTAACCGTATGCACCCACAGCTGCCGCGATATACACGGGGAAGGAATAAACTGTAAGGAGTGCATTTATCTTGCCTGCGGTCTCGGGAGACTCCGATACTGCATTGCAGCTGTATACCGTAAGCATTGCAACTATTCCGAGACTTATGAGGAACATGAGTCCCGAAGCGTTCTTGGGAAGCCTTATTGCTCCCGTATGCAGAACGTGACCAAGGAACAGGTAAAGGGGATATATGGTGAACACACAAATATAGAATGGCAGCTTTTTACCTGTTATTGTCTCTATGAAGGGGAGGACCGAAAGTCCGATACCGTATACTGCGAGGAGGTACTTCAGGTCCTTTGGCTCTGCATTTGTGCTTATGATCTTGTATATGGGCAGCATGAGATAAACAGCGATCATCAGGTACAGATACCACATATGCGGCCAGCCTGTTCCGAGGAAGATATCACTGAGAGTATCCTTTACAGTCTCGCCCGCAGAACGCTTGGCTGTGGTAAAAGTATCGAATACCGAGAACAGCAGCGAGAATACCACAAGAGTTATGACCATTCGGAAAATGTATTTTCCGAAGAGCTTCTTTGGCGTCAGCGTTCTCTTTCTGTCGAGGAGCAGCGCTCCCGATGCCATTACAAAGCAGGGTACCGCCCAAGACATACAGTTTTTAACAGAAAGCAGCAATGTCATTTGATTTTGCGATACTGCAAATTTTCCCGAAGAACTAAATACATGAAGTATGATAACGCCAATACATGCTAAAGCTTTTAATCTGCTTAGATATAATATCCTGTTATTCACAATCATTACCATTCCATATAGGGATTTTTTTCTGGATCAGGATTACATCCACTATTAGGATTAATCGGTGCTGCAGCCTGTGCCTGAGTAGGCTCAGGAGTTGCAACAGGTGCCTGAGTAACCGGCTCCTGATTTACAGGAGGTGTGTATACGGGCTCATCATATGCAGGCTGAGTATATACGGGCTCTTCATAATACTGAGCGTCGATATTGTTGTTAGCATCGGGGTTTACCTCGGATACTGCCTCTGTAGCGCTTTCTGCGGCAAGCTCTGCAGCAGCCTTCTCAGCTTCCTTAGTGCTTACCTTGTCGCCTGTTTCCTTTGATGTATATTCGAGATATGCAATGTCCTTTTCGAGCTTGATCTCACCCTCATCAAGATCTCCGAAGGGGAAGCTGTGGAGCTCTGCGGACTTGTTGTCTGTAAATTCGATCTTTACTGTATAGCCAACAGTTGCGATCTCATCGCTGTCACCGTAGGTAACATCGCTTACCTTGTTGGGAACGTAGTAAAGAAGACGTCTTTCATTCTTGATATAAGGGTCCTTCTCGTCGATCATGTTTGCAGGATATTCCTCCTCGGTATCAGCCTTGATGGTTACGCTCTTGATATCCTTGCCTGTCTTGTTGTCAAGAGTAAGGATATATACCGAGTTGCCTGCGGCTCTGTCGCCGATGAGTTTCATCATGTCTGTTGAGGTCGTGGGCTCAGTAGATACCTGTACAGTGGTAGTTGCCTCTGTTGCAGTCTGGGATACCTCAGCAGCAGGTGTTACATTTCCGCAGCTTACCAGTGCAAGTGCAGCTGTAAATGTAAGGGTTCCGATAAATTTTTTCATTTTGTTTTCCTCCTTGTATTAGCTCATAACGGATTTCGGTTCATATCTCCAAGTACCTGACTGGCGGTACTGTATCATATAACCGTTTTTCTTTGTTTCATTCTGGAAGTCGGGGTCGCACACATAAAGCGTTCCGTTTATTGTGACCTCTACCCATGAGTGAGGACCATAGCCGCCTGCAGCAAGAGGTACCTGACCGGATATCATATGTGCGTCATAGCCGAGAAGTTTAGCCATCTCGCAGAACATAGCTGCCATTACATAGCAGTTGCCCTTTCTGTTCTTGAAGCCGTAGTCTGCATACCACTGCATGGTGGTCTTGTCATCCTGCGGAAAATTGGGATCCTGCTGGCGTCCGTAATATGGGATGCTTGCAGCATCGTTGAATGCCTTCTTCAGGTCCTTGCCGATAACATTGAGTCTTGCCTGTGCAAGGGGATAGGGGCAGGATGTAGTCGTTGTGGTGGTAGTGGTCGTTGTGGTGGTAGTGGTTGTAGATGTTACTACTTTCCACTTTGCCTCATTTGCATAGTAGTCCTTCTTGGGAACGACTACCTGTGCTACCTCGGCAGGTACGAACTTGTCATTTGCGGAAACTACTTCCTTGGCAGTAACTGTTACTGTTCCGCCCGAATACTTTACGGAGTCGATGGCGATGGTCTGACCTGACTTGGGTGTCTGGACAACGGATGCCGCCGATGATACCTTTGTGACGAAGTTCATATTTACATAGCCCGAAATGCCGTTGTATGTAACGTGTCCCCAGTTTGCGCTTCCGTGTGTGACGTTGAACTTTGCTCCTGCGGGGATAACTCCGAGTGACTGTGAATTATAATCGTGCTCCTTGCGGATGTTAAGACCGATATCTACGGTAGGACCTGTTGTGTACACGCCTGCATAGGACGAGTCACAGCCGCATGAGAGCTTTTCAACAGCGGCTGTGCCGCCGCCGTATTTTGCTGCGTCATAATATACGGGCTTCAGCAGAAGAACTGAGTCCGCAAAGAATTTATCATCGTACTTTGTGAGCAGATTGTTTACGATGCTGTCTGCAAAGTACTTTGTAAGCTCGGTCTTGAGCTCTGCACTTGAAGTAACTACCACATCGCCCTTGTCAATGGCGAGCTTCTTGATTTCGTCCTTTATCAGAGAACTGTCGACCCTGTTTATATCCTTCTTGAACTGAAGGTCTCTGTCAGTTTTGAGAATGAGCTTTCTCAGCTCGGCAACATCGTGAACGTCAACTGTTCCGTCTCCGTTTATATCGGCAAGCTTTGCCTGTTCGGATGTAAGGGTCTTCTTTGCGAGAATGTGATCCTGCAAAAGAGCGAGATCATCGGAGGTCAATACTCCGTTTCCGTCAAAATCACCGTTTACCGCAGCATATGCACCTGCGGGCAGCACTCCTGTCGCTGCTATAACACTTGCCATCATCAGGCTAAGTATCTTTGGATGTTTCATATATCTATCTTCCTTTCAAGTTTTATCTGACGTCATCTATAATAACATAACGAAGCGACAGAAGAAAATGTGACATGAAAATGAAAATTTTTTTAAATACTTCGTAATATATGACACCGATTCCGTGATCCCGAAAGTTGCCCCTTCATATAGATTATGCCTGTATAAAGGCGTTTTTACTGTCTTTGCAGCCTTGAGAGCTGTTCCTCGGTGAAGCTGAGCTCCTCGCCTGCGAGGGAGATGTATTTGCCGTTTCTCTTTATGAATACCGAGCAGTAACCGTCTTCTGCAGGGGAGAATGCTCCGTCGGGAAGTCCGCTGTCATCGTCGGAAACAAAGAAGATGTAGCTTTCGCCTTCTTCCTGAGCCATTCTGCATCCTGCGCTGATATATACGGAGTAATCCTCCGCATTGTCAATATGAGCGCGGCGGTTGTACTTCATGTACTCCTCGGCAGGCATATAGCCGCCTCTGAGGAACACCGTCAGTCTGTCTCCTGTGTTGAGACTGCCGCCGTATGCCGCTTCAACAGTAATGTCTTCGGCGGTTACAGCTTGCCTATCAATAGAAGTATACACTATTTTGTCAACTTTTGCAAGTATTACCGCGTAGGAAATATCAAACATATGTTGAATTTTTTGGTCATTTGGCGAAATAGGGGGATCTCCCTCGCCCCGCGGCGGTATACCGATGCCGTCGCTGCCTTCTCCTGTGAGGAGCTCCTCCTCGGTTATGGTGTTGTCCCTGACGGTGTATGTCACATCGGGTGAGACTGTAAGGTCTCTGGGGGGAGCAGCTGTAACTGGAGGGTCCTGCACTATGGGCTCGGCTGTGGTGACATCGGTCTCATGGTGGTCAGCAGTGGTGGTGCGGGACTCATCCCTGCCCTCGGTAGTCTTTGCGGCTGTTGTGCGCTGAGATGCGGGACCCTTTGTTGTGCCGTTTTGCATCGTGGTAACAGCAGTTACCGTTTTGCCGGAGGTCTTTGCTGCGGTGGTAACTATCACGCCGCCCTCCGTATTCGTGGGAGATGTGGTGTGCGGAACTGAGTGTATCGCTCCGTCCACCGACTGATAGGTAGTGGTCTCTATGACCTCTATATTGTCATCGCCGCCGAAATCGGTCTTATGCTTCGGGAAAAGCGTCAGAGCTCCTATGCAGACCGCCAGCATTGCTGCTGCCGCTGTGATACGCATTATTATGGGCTTGATGGGCTTCTTCTGCACTCCCTCGGAGCGCTTTGCAAATTCTTCAGCGAACTCCTTCTTTCTGTCGGGCTCGGGGATGCCAAGCGCTTCCGTGATCTTCTTTTTATCCTTTTCGGTCATATAAGCTCCTCCTTTCCCAGATGTTCCCTCAGGGAGCCGAGTATACGGTTCAGCCTGCGGTTCAGTGCAAAACGCGAGATATTGTAAAGCTTCGCAATGACGTTCACGGGAACTTCATTGACAAATCTCAGCAGAACTATCTCCCTGTCCTCATCACTGAGGCTGTCAAGTACCTGTTTCAGCTGCACATCGGATAGTATATTGTCCTCTATGTCCTTTCCGTCGGACGCAGTCTCGGATATCTCCGAGGGCTTTATCTTGCGGAATTCGTCGGTACACAGATTGCCTGCGATAGTGTAGAGAAGCTGGAGCGTTTTGTCTTCACTGTGGTACTGTGGGTGTTCGAGGTAACGGAGAAAGGTCTCCTGTGTCAGGTCCTCTGCGGTCTCCTTGTGACGGACGCGCAGAAAGCAATAGCGATATATCTTGTCGTACTGCTCGTTTATATCAAGGGACACAGAGCCACCTCCTCCGAAGTCTTATAGAAATTATTATAACATATTATTTATTAAATAGCAAGATGCGCGGAGAAAACTGCCGGTTCAGGTGATTATGCCGCGAAACAGGCGGCGGGGGCACCCCGCTTATAACATATTATTTATTAAATAGCAAGATGCGCAGAGAAATCTGATGTTTTAATAAGGTCTTCAGCTGCAAAAAAAGGGGGACACAGTGCAGGTCCCCCGAAATATCCCCCTTACAGGATATGTTTTATTGAATGATTTTTAGAAAAGTTGCGTTTAAGAAAGTGAATTTACTGCTCCGATAAATACGGGAACATAGGTCTGTGCGTCAAAAATGCAGTATACGAAGGGACGGTCAAAGTTTACTTCCTTGATCTCTCGTGCCATAGCTTCTCCGTCTACCATTGCTACCAGTGTTGCGGCAGCTGCCTTTGTGCCGTTTTCATCAAGGTCAATGAATGTCTTGTGTATAACACGGTCTATGTGTAACGGATGTCTGTCCGCGATCGATGACATATTTGTGAAATCAGCATCGTCTGAGAAGGCTGTGGGCATTCCCATGGATTCAAGCTCACCTGAAAGCTCGTTCTCGTAATCGTAGCTGAACTTGGGAAGCTTTATATCGGCTTTGATATCGTAGTTTTTCTGAGTGAGGAGCCCGTTCAGCTTCTCGGGAGTCAGCTCCTCGATATACTGGTCGATCGTCATGCTCTCGTCGGGAAGAAGTGCTGCAAATTCGTATCTTCCGCCGCTGTATGCCTTCACCATGCCGTTGGTATTCTCGTCACCGATGTAGTGCTCCCAGCTGCAGAGCATATCAGCTTTCTGGATCTCTCCGTTATAGCTTGTGAACTCACCCTTATTTATCTGGTAATCCATAAAGGGCTCCATCCATTCAGCCGCGAAAGCTACGGCGTTCACAAGATACATAACATCATTATCGCCTATATGGTCAAGTATACTTGGTATCATCTCGTGGGTCTTGTCGTTTACCCAGCCGTTTACGTCGTCAAGCGTGGTTTTATCAAATGGAGCAATGTAGAACTCGCTGTCGTAGTAGTCAACGCAGTTCTGGATGAACTCGGGACGGACGTCGATACGGCTTTTGTCGTCTATTGCCCATATAGAGTTGGCGGTGCTCATCTGCCACTTGTTGTAGTCGTTGTACTCGGGATTAATGGAGCGCTTGCGCTGTGAGAGGAGATACTGATTGAGCTCCTCCATAGGCATTCCGCCGCCGAGGACATTCTCCATCTCGGTGCGTGTGTCTCCTGCTGCGCCGTTGGCTGTCATGGAAAGTGCCTGCATTACCGAATAGGGCGAAATAAGAGCGTTTTCGTGGTCCTCGTTCTCGGCATATGCCTGCTTGAACAGCTCAACAGTGAAAGCGGTCTGGCTGTTGATGAACTTCTCATCTGCTCTTGATTCGGTGACCTTTGAGGAAGCTATGCCTGCACAGAGATTCTGTGCCTTTGGTGCAAAGTTCGGTGTGGGAGCTGTTGTCATGCAGTCTATGAGAAGCTTTCTCATGGCGCTGAGGTCAAGGACGTCACATACTCCGTCACCGTTCACGTCGCCGTTTGTATCTGCCATGAGCTTGCCTGCACCTCTGAGCCAGCGCTGGTACATAACTACGTCGGCAAGATTGAATATAAAGTCTGAATTCACATCTCCCTTTACGGGGGCAGGGTCAAGGGCTGCTACCTGTCCTGCGATAGCTGTGGGTACTGCGATACAGAGTGCAGCGGCTGCTGCAAGTATTTTCCTGAATTTCATAAATATACCTCCTTGAAAAGTAAGATAAAATTAAGCCGAGCGAAAGCACTTCTGTGCGTTTTCATAAACATTAACGGATGAGTGCGGTGAAATGTGCGGCTGAAAATGTAAACATTTTGTGAACAGCTTGGGATACAAAAAAGCGCCCCGTAAAACCGAGGCGCAGGCTCCACTGTGTTATGATCAGGTTTAGAAATAATATCATGTGCGGAAAAAAATCCGCGTTCCACATTAAGTGAAACGCGAACAAGGCAGCGAGGCTCACCGCTGCTATTTGTGCGATTCAGATGACAGTGCTGTAAGCGATATACAGCAGTGTCTTCCGGTAAAAGTGAGCGAGCTTGCGAGCGGCAACGTGGTCGGGAGCGCAGGCTCTGCGCTGGAGCAGATAACGGGGGTCGAACCCGCCTCCTCAGTTTGGGAAACTGAAGTAATAACCGCTATACTATATCTGCATATTTCTATTTTACCACATTGCAGAGAAAAATGCAAGGGGCAGAATAAAAAAATCGGCAGCCCCTTTTGACTGCCGTAATATTTATTCGTATTCGGAAAACTCAATGGTCTTTGTTGCTATGGCTTCACGGAACCTTGTGTCATGCTCCACAAACAGCATGGTAGGTGCGTATTTTTTCAGCAGCGACTCTATCTGCATACGGGAAAAAACGTCGATATAGTTCAGCGGCTCGTCCCAGATGTACAGGTGTGCAGGTGTCAGCAGGCTTGCCGCTATGAGCAGTTTTTTCTTCTGTCCCTCGGAAAAGTCCTCGGTGTTTTTGACAAGCTGTGAGCGCTCCGCACCGAGCTGCCTAAGGATAGTACAGAGCATACTCAGGTCAAGTCCCCGTTTCTCGCACAGAGCAGATATGCTGCCGCGAAGCCAAGAGGTGTCCTGATCTATATAGGATATTATAAGTCCCGAGGCGGTCTCGCATATGCCGTGCTCACTAAAGCGGTTTGGCTGAACGATGCAGCCTGCATGACTCAGGACTGCCTTGATAAGAGTGGACTTTCCGCAGCCGTTTGTGCCGTGGAGCGCCACACGCTCTCCCAGCTGAATGCTGAATGTAAGAGGGGAGAACACGGGACAGGCGGCGTTGTAGCTGACGGTGAAGTCTCTGAAGTTAACGATGGTCTTTTTGTGATGAGTAAGGGGAGTGAGCTTCAGCTCGGGCACTCGCTCTATGTCGCTGAGAAGTCCCTCCTGCTCGGCAATACTGCGGTCAATGCGCTTCTCCATCTGCTTGACGCGGCTCTGCATCTTCTTTGTCTTTGCTCCGATATATGAGCGGGTGCTGATACAGCGGTCGTTTTCCTTTATGGGGTCAAAGCCTATTTTTGTGCGCTCGCTTTTATCTGCCCATTCCGCTGTCTGTTTTGCTGCCTGACGAAGCTTCCGTATCTCCTTGCGGTGCTTCTCGTTCTCAGCCTCGGCAAAGCTGTCACGGCGCTGCTTGTTCTCCCACCATACGGAGAAATTGCCGCTCTGGACATCTATGGTCTTGCGGTTCAGCACAAGCACATGGTCGGTGCAGGCATCAAGCAGGTCTCTGTCGTGGGAGACAAGGATGAAGCCGCTCTTGCCCGAGAGGTACTCCTTTACCTTTTCCCTTGAGCTCTCGTCGAGGTGATTGGTGGGCTCGTCGATGAGTCTGAACTGCTCTCCGCAGGAGAACAGCAGCGCAAGAAGTATCTTTGTGCGCTCGCCGTGGCTCAGTGTATTGAACGGGCGGTAAAGTATATCGGCGGTTTCGCCAAGCTCTGAAAGCTCACATATCATGCGCCATTCCTCGCATTCCGCAGAGAGCTCGGGCAGAAATTCAGAGGCGGTCCTCTGTGCCTGTTCATCGGTGACGGTGCAGGGAAAACAGCTGAACCTGACGGAAGATGAAATAGTTCCCTTATAGCTGTATCTGCCCATGAGCAGGCTCAGAAATGTGGTCTTTCCCTTGCCGTTCCTGCCGATAAATCCCAGCTTCCAGTTGGTATCTATTGAGAATGACACGTTTTCAAAGACGTTGTCGTAGCTTCCTTCATAGCCGAATGAAAGGTTTGTTACAAGTATCTGTGACATATTTATTCCTCCTTTCGGTCCCACAAAAAAACGGGGACCGTTTGCTGCCAAACAGTTCCCGTTACATTCCATGACCTCAGGGCGCACTTGCAGTATCAGCCTGCAAAAATGTGCGCGGATAAATATATAGCACAAAAAAGAGGTTATGAGAACATAATCCACTTTTGGCAACATGATAAGACAGTATGCCCGTAAAATTTCACACTGTCAGTAAAAATATTCATGTGTTCAAAAGTGAATTATTTTTTCATCCTCACACCTCTTTCAGTAATTTCTGAATGCATTATAGCACAGTTTTTTCACCGTGTCAAGTGAAAAAACGCAAAATCATTGACTTCATGCGGCTTTTGCTGTATAATTGTTTTCATTATATTAACGGAGGGCAGAGAAATGAACGCAAAAGAGTTTCTTGATATACTTCATACAGCGGAAAAACTAAAGGATACGCCCCGGCACTGTACTACCTCACAGCGGCGTACGGAGAGCGTTGCCGAGCACAGCTGGCGTGTGTCGCTGATGGCTATGCTGCTGAAAAATGAGTTTCCCGACGCCGATATGGACAGGGTGGTCAGGATGTGCCTTATCCATGATCTCGGGGAGTGCTTTACGGGAGATATCCCCACTTTTGTAAAAACAGATGCAGACCGCGTGACCGAGGACAGTCTCCTCGAAAGATGGGTGTCGTCCCTGCCTGACGGGATAGGAAGCGAGTTTTCTGAGCTGTATGCGGAGATGAATGCTCAGCAGACTGTCGAGGCGAAGATTTTCAAGGCTCTCGACAAGCTGGAGGCGCTGATACAGCACAATGAGTCTCCCATAGATACATGGTCGGAGAATGAGTATGAGCTGAACAAGACCTACGCCTTTGATACTGTTGCCTTCTCGGAATGGCTCACTGAGCTCAGAAAAGCTATTCTCGCTGATACGCTGGAGAAGATCGAAAGAGAGTCCTGAAGTAACTGCAAAAAACATAAGCGGTGAGCTGCACAGGCTGTTTCGCGGCAAAGCTTCAAAAAAGGCAGTTTTTTCTCCGCGCATCTTGCTTTATCGCGTAAAGAATGGTATAATGAATGGTAGACAGAACTGCTGCGGCATGAACACCTATTTGACGAAAGGACGGCACTATATGAAACACAGATCATTACACGGATTTACCAAAAGAATAATTGCAGCTTCAGCTGCGGCGCTTACAGCTGTATCGGCTTTATGTCTTAATTCTTTTGCAGAAGATGAAAGAAAAGGCGGTATCAAAGGAATTCAGGAGATAGGCGGAGCTTTTGACGGCGGAAACAGCTTTCCTCCCGATGCAGATACGGACTTTGATCCGGACAGCTATACTCTGTATTATACTGAAATTGGAATGATAAGGGATAATGCAGAGGCGGAAGTGGCTGAATGTGTCATTGATGAGAGCTTTACCGATGAGTCAGTCAACAGAAGCTGTACCATTAAAGCGCTGGATCATGATCTCACTATTGATGCAGGAGATAATGACATAATCGTGCTGCTTGACGATCTGACCCTCGGCAACACCATCACCGTCAGCACAGGCAAGGGTACGGTGAGGTTCTTTATAAGAGGCACTTTCACCTGCGGAGGCAACAGCAGGGGAATACTCTATGAGGGCATGGATGATGGTGTGATCCTGTCATATGATGACAGCTTTCCCATATGTTTTTACAGTGAAAAGGAAGCCCTGATGGTGCTGAAGGATAACTGCACCATATGCGGTATATTACGAACACCTGAAATGTTCCTTGATGCCACAAGCAGCGGCGCTTTTTATATTGAGTATATTAGTGAGTACTGCAAAGACTTCAGCGAAATTCGTAAACTTAAAGCTGGTATTTTAGGCAACGTTCTGGTCTCAGGGATCATAAACAAAAAAAGCAGTGATGTACTGCTATGCAATACATCTTCACATGGTTACGGCCTCAGAGATGATATCGTCAGATACGGCGATGCCAACTGCGACGGCATCCTCGATCTCTCGGACGCTATTTTCATTATGCAGGCTCTTGCCAATCCCGATAAGTATTCTCTTACATCAAAGGGCAGGGATAATGCCGATACCAACGGTGACGGTGTTACTGCAAATGATGCCCTCGTCATTCAGCAGCATCTCCTCGGACTTGACAAATAAAAAATGCTCGTATCGGAGCGATATCCGATACGAGCTTTTTGTTTATCCGTTTATGGAAGAATGACTGTGGATGTAAAACTCCTCCTGACTTGGCTGCCAGCCCTTTTCCTTTGGAGGGAAGAGCTTGTCGAACTCCTCGACTGCTTTTTCGTCATCGCAGGGGGCGTCAACATCGCTGGGATGGTAGAACCACTTTCTGCCGTCAAGAGCGTCCTCCTTCAGCACCTTCACAAGAAGTGCGGCAGGGAAGAAGTCTCCCTCAAAGCACACGTTGTACTTTTTGCAGCTCTTGTAGCCTCTTGCCACATAGTTATCGGGATTGCCGAAATTGATAACCACATCGTATCCCATTTCTGCGGCGATAGCAAAGGTGTGCTCCAGCAGTGCCTTGCCCAGTCCCTTGCGCTGATATTCGGGAAGCACGCAGAGAGGTCCCATTGTCAGAATGTCCTTCTCATTGCCCTGCTCGTCCCTGAGCTTCGCGCGGCAGTACATTACACAGCCTGCGATCTTTCCGTCTGTTTCGATGACATAGTCCAGCTCGGGAACAAAGTCCTTGTGCTCCCTCATGATGTGGATGAAGTAATGCTCAAAGCAGCCGGGCTTGCTGAGATTCCAGAAAGCTTCTCTTGCAAGATTTTCAACTTCGCGGTAGTCCTTTTCTGTTTCCTTACGTATGATATAGTCATTTTTATTCATTGTTTTTTTCCTCCTGAAAATGTTGACGGGACATACGGAGGCTTGTGTGAGATAGTATTCGCAAACCTCCGTTTACGCTGCTATCTCTGTTCTGTTATTATTTTTCAAACAACTTCTCCTTAAAATAAGATATATGAAGTACATCCTGCACTTCCCCTAAAGTATAGCATACAGAAATGTTGATGTCAAGCTGTTTATTGCGGATTTTTCAAGAAAAAAGACCGCATCTGCCGATACGGTCTCTGATCTGTCCCACCTCAGGAGGATATTATAAAAGGAATTGTGTTTTGCGGAATGCTTTTCATCAGCCGCAAAGAAGTGCAGAAATGCGGCTGAAGAAGGCTTCCTTTTGTCTCCCCTGTAATTATGATACATCAAAAACAGGCGGCAGTAAATGCGGTTTTATCCCATTTTATTTGCCTTTCTGCCCCTTTTTTCTGCGGTATGCTGATGGAGTCAGACCTGTTCTGCTGCTGAACTGCCTTATGAAGTGGCTGGTGTTGGAATATCCGCTCTCCTCAGCTATCTTGGCGACCGTCAGCGAGGTGTTGTCAAGGAGCCATTTCACCTTTTCAAGCCTTGATGAGATTATGTCCTCCTTGCAGCTTGTGCCGAAAAGCTCCTTGTATATCCTGTGGAAATGGCTCTTGCTGAGTCCCATGCTGCGCGTAAGGGCTTCAATGTTCCACTCTTTTTCGGGATGCCTGAAAATATTGTCCCTCATGGCGATGAACTGATCCTTGTAGCTGAATGTGCCCGAGCTCATGCTTATCATCTTGCCTTTCAGTCTGTCCTCCATGCCGCATATTATCTCATCGATGCCGAATATATCCGACGGCGCTACAGAGCAGGAAAGAACTGCTATGCGCTCCTGCCTTATGTCAACTGCTCCCTTGTAGGAGTCCGTTACGTTCTGTGCTATCTCGGCGGCAAGTGACTGCTCAGAGCATTCGTTCTCCGCAGAACGGGCTATGGCGATAATGTCGTCGCCTATGCTGGCAAGAACAGCCTTGCCGTCGCTGAGACGTATGGCGTTGACTATGGAATTTATCGGCGGTACGCTGTATCTTACCTTGTCCTCCTTTATGTAGGAAAGGAGAGTGAGGGTCAGTTCTGCACTGCTGTTTTCGGACATCATTCCCATGAGCTTGCTGATGAGTCCGCGCTTATTGTATATGCCGAGTACGGGAGCAAACTCCGAAAGTGACTCGATACGCTTGTTGACGTAGTCCTTGTACATCCTGTTCCATACGGTATTGAGTCCGCTGCTGACCGCGTCACACCAGCTCATGTAGAATTCGTCAAGGATTATGTGGACTGCCTTTCTGTATGTAAATCCAACATAGCCCAGTATCTGCCCCTTGTAGTGAAGTGAGGATATCACTGTCAGACGCGGACTGTGTGGCTTTGTAAGTGAGGGGAAGATATCTTTTGTCATGAACTCCTTCATCTGCTCTCCTCCCTCATAGCAGGCTTCCATGGCAAGGAGCATCCTGTCGGGGAGACCGCCGCGGCGGTAGACGGACGGGTCCTTCATATCCCTCTGCCAGTCCTCGCAAAGACAAAGCTCCGCCCTTATGCCTGTGGGTATCATATAACAGCAGCCGAGAAATGTGCCCGTAACGTCATAGAGGTCCTTGCATTCGGACATTCGCCTGATTATCTCGCCCTGACTGCTGGTCCTGCGCTGCTCGAGTATGCTGAGTATCACTCCTGCATATTCCCTTGTGTCGGAAAGACTGCTGCTGCGTGATATGGCGCCCTTGTCTCCGCAGCCGCAGCTCTCTCCTATGATGAGCTCGGGGGAGACTGTCCCGCCGCTTATGTCCCTGCCCAGTATCTTCATCAGCTTCCTGAATGCAAGGAAGCCGTTTATCCTTTCCTGTCCCGCAACTGTGGTCAGCGAGACCCTTTCGGTCTGGGAGATGATGCTTCCGTCACAGCCTGTGACCTTTATGTCCTCGGGCACCTTTATGCCGTTATCCGCAAGTGTCCTGCACAGCTCCACTGCCATGATATCGCTGCCGCAGACTATGCCGTCGGGCTTTTCGAGCCTGCCCCCGGCAATATCAAGAGCTGCCCTGTGAGGGATATCTCTCCAGTAGTTTCCGTAAAGGATACAGCTCTCATCGTAAGGGAGCCCTGCCTCGTCCATGGCTCTGCGGAAGCCGTTTATGCGCTCCTCTGAGGGAGTGTGTCCCTTGGTGCCGCCTATGCAGTAAAGCTTTCGGCAGCCGTGTTCGTTTATCAGGTGATTTGCTGAGAGATAGAGGAGAATAGTCTCATCTGCCGAAACAACAGGGAAGTACGGCTGGTCATAATTGACCACCACGCATGGAACGTCCCGCCTGTGAAGAAGGTCAAGTATCGCCCTGCGCTGTCTTTCACTGCAAAATATATTCGCTTCAAATATAAAGCCGTCAAAGCCACCGTGGAGGATAAGATCGTAGATGTTTGTCTGACCCTTTGAGTATACCTCGTCAAGCTGCTGGTCAACGTAGTTTATAACTCCCGAAATGACTATGGTATCATAGCCGTATCCTTCTGCCATTCTATGTATGACGTCGATAAACGATGTCTCGGTGTTGCTGCTGATATGGGGAACTATAACGGCTATGCGTCCGATACTGTCCATGATATCACCTCCGCTTTTATTATACACTCATCCCCGGAATACGTCAATACGCAAAAACTCCGCATGGTGGTGCGGAGTTCCTGCAAGCCGCCCGTGGGGAACGGGTCGGCTGATGCCTTGAATATTTATTGGCACGATAATGGGAGTGAGGATGTCTGTAGATCTCTTGTCAATTGCGGAAGAAGAACGGCAGACAGTTGTAGATGTACTGCCTTACATAGTACCAGCTGTGCTCTCCGCCGTTTGCCAGTATGAACCAGAGGTTGCCCTTGGAGAAGTCCGATGTGTACTCAAACTGGCTCAGATTCTTCATTGACTCTATCTGAGGGCTCAGAACGGGATTTGCAAAGTCTGAGGTGCCTGTTGCTGACATGATGAAGTATTCGTTCTTCTTCAGCCCTGCACGATCAACGGCTCTTGCCAGTGCGCCTGCGTCGGCTGTGCCTGTGCCCCAGTGATGAGCTCCGCTCATGGGCATGAAGTATCCCACTATGTCAACGCAGTTCTCGAAAACTGCCCATGTGGAAACGCTTCCCATTGAGAAGCCGCCGTAGGCTCTGTGCATTCTGGATGCTTTGATATCTTCCTTGGAATTGGAAGCCGCATATGTGGAATACTTGCCCTCAACGAATGGAACGACGCTCTCGCGGAACTCCTTGTAGAAGTTCTCGGCATTGTAGAATGTGTCGGAGCTTACCTTGTTGAAGGTGGGGGTAACTATTATCATCGGCTCGATATCGCCGTTCTGTATCATGTTGTCTATGAGACGGACTGACTCGCCGTTGTCATTGTAGAAAAGCGAATTCTCACTATCGCCCATGCCGTGCATGAAGTAGAATATATTGTACTTCTTGTTCTTGTCATAGCCGTAGGGCAGATAGACATTAAGTGAATTGGTGCCGTTTATGCCGTTGTAGGTCTCTTTCACGATGGTTCCGCCCTGTGAGGCGTTATTCCGGTAGTTCTGACCGTATTCGGCGTATTTCTTTGCGGGATCGAATTTGTATGTGGTCTTAGGAGTCTCCGGCTCCACGGGAGGAGGAGTTACAATAGGCGCTGTGAGAAGCTTTCTCATCTCTATCATGTCAAATACGTCCAGTACCTCGTCCTCACAGAGGTCGCCTGCTTTCCAGTCGGTTATGCTTGCGTCCTTTGCTCCGAGAATGAATTTCTGGAGAAGAACTGCATCGGCAACATTTACCTCGCCGTCGCTGTTAAGGTCTCCCTTTATGCCCTTGGCAGGCTCTATCTTGAAAACAGGGTCCGTGCTCTCGTAGGAGGCTGTGCTTCCGTAGTGATAGATGTCGGGAAGCTCATCAAGGGTGAGCATATAGTCGCTGTTGTAGACCTGTCGGAGATATGATGCAGTGTTGAATTCGTTGCTGTCGATGAAAGAGGTGTGCCATGTCATGAACCAGAGCCACTTTGCTCCCTCGGACTTCATCTTCTCGGGATCGGGGATAGGTCCGTTCTCGTGGAGACATACAGGCTTGTTGGCGACCTGAGCAGTCTTGTTGTACATAGGTGCCAGCGAGCCTGTGTGGTTCACATAGGTGTCAGAGCCTATTATATCAACGTATTCGTCCCCGGGATACCAGCCTGCGTTAACGTCGCCGCAGTAGCCAAGGCTCCATATAAGATTATCAAGTCCCCAGTAATTCGTATATCTGTCGTACATTATCCGCCAGAGCTTTTTGAAGTTTTCGGCTCCGCCCTTGCCCCACCAGAACCACTTTCCGTCAAATTCATGGAAGGGACGCCACACTACGGGAATGCCTGCCTCCTGCAATTCCTTCAGTGCCTTTGCGCCCTTGTCCATGCCTGCAATGAGGGTATTGTACTCCGCAGTACCCTCAGTCAGGGCGGCGTTCCAGTTGAGGTCGCTGTTCATAGCTTCGGTATGACTGCCTCGGAAGTCGCTTCCGCAGTGCCAGCAGATAGTGACTATACCGCCTTTATCGTACCATTTTTTTGCACGTCTGTTGCAGCCTGCGAAGTCGTCGCCCATGTAATCCAGTCCGCGGAGTGCAGGATACTTTCCGCTGGCATTCTTTATGATATCGAATTCGTAGTCCTCACTGCCCATCCAAGTAGACTCCTGCTGTCCCGATATGACATTTTTGCCATAGGTGTCACAGAGGAAGTTGTAAAGTGACTGTGCCTGAGCCGACGCCTTGGGATTGGAAAGCTTTCCGCCGCCTGTGTATGCGGTGAAATTGCCCTTTTCGATGAGCAGTGCGTCAAAATAAGTCCAGCCCCATGATGCCTCAACGGTTATGTCATTGCTTCCTGCTTTCAGCTCTGAGCTTATGCTGACTGTGGAGAATTCGTTATCACCTGTGTATTCGCAGAATATCTCGCCTGCGTTCCTGCCGTTTACAAGTATGTTCTGATACTTGCCGTCCTCGTCATAGGGCTGGCAGTAGCGAAGAGTTATCCTGTACATTCCCTGTTCGGAGGCGTTTACTTTGACCGTTACTGTGTTGCCGCCGTCCTTCAGGTCAACGGCTCTGCCGCCGCTGGCACCTTTGAGTGTGCCGATCTCAGCACTGTTCTCGCCCGTACTTGTTATGGTCCCGTCTTCAAATTCGTACTGGCTGCCCGCTGCTTCCGAGTGCAGGGGAGCTATGCCGACTGCGCTCACGGCAAGTGCCGATGAAAGTATTGCCGATATGATCTTTCTCATTTATATCACCCTCTCATTTATTTACGGATCATTCCGTACCGTTTGCTTCTGCTCATATTATACCCCATATTTTTCGCCGAAAAAATAGTCTTTCATGCCATAAAATAACATTTTTGTACCATAATTATCATGGTTTTGCTATAAATAAGTGTGAATATGAGAATGATTATCAAATGTGAAAGTTGTGTGAAAATAATAACAACAGTATTGACAAACGGAAAAAAAGTGATATAATAAATATGAAAATGATAACCATTATCATATTAAAGTGCAGACATCTTCGGAATGCTTGAGAGCGGCCTTACAATATGAGAAAATGCAGGAGTATAACGCTCCTGCATTTTCTTTTATATTTATTGGAATTTAAATGTTCATATATACATCGCGTCCATTGCGGTGATGTATTCGAGAGTCGGGACAAATGTGTCCTTATGGCGGTCTCCGCGGTAGACCTCGCGACCGTGCTTGTATGCTATGACCTGCGCCATGGGAAAAGGTATCCATATGCCGGTGTCAAGAGGCTTGGTGGCGAATACGATGCCGTTTTCAAGCCGTTTGAAGCAGAGGGTGTTCTTCAGGTTCTTGTGAACATAAAGCAGGTCACCGTCGTATATCATCAGGTTCAGCTTGTTGCGCGGTGCGTTTTCCGCTATGAAGGTGTTTATTATCTCAAACCGCTCCCGTTCATTGGGGACAGCTCGGGAAATGTGCTCGTTCATGCGGTCAATAAGCGAAAGGAAAAATCTCTCCGAGTCAGTATCGCCTGTCTGAACGGCGGAATATCTGTGATTATGCTTTCCGTTGAAGATGGTTCCGTTGTGTATCAGAGTCCACTCCCTGCCTGAGTTATCTGTGCCCGTGAAAGGGTGACAGTTGTTTTCGTTTATGGAGCCTACTGTAGCAAATCTGATATGAGCGAGAAGGTTTTTCTGGGGCGAAAGACTGTCTATGATGTCGCTGAGAAAGCTGCTTTCCTCTGCACTTACAGCTTCTTTCAGTATTATCCTGCTGCCGTTTTCGTACATCATTCCCCAGCCGTGGGGGTTACTGCTGCTGTGGGAAAAGAACGTCCGCAGGTAGTCCGAGATGTCGGTATTCTTTTCGGAAGTGAAGCCCAGAAGCTCGCACATTTTTTTCACCGCCTTCAAAATTGATCATGCATGGTTCATCATAGTTCTGCTTAAACAGACATTGCCGCTTATCTTATTCTTTTCAAATTCTATTATTTCAAGAGCTTTCTCGTTAGCGGAGAAATACTCCGACATTTCATTTATTATCAGCTCGCCGCGCTCAAGCAGCTTGCTATCAGGCTCAAGCAGTGCCGCGTTCTTATGGTCGGAAACTGCCTTTTCCTGAAGCTGCGGAGTAAAGTCAAAGTCCTCCTGCGAGAGAAGATACAGAATGAGCAGATGGGCGAATTCAAGGTCTCTGCTGTCTATTCCCAGAGGTGCGGACGGATTGAGGTCGAACATTCTCAGCTCGATGTGATCTACTCCGCCGACGGCAAGGTTCTCAAGGCTGTTCACTCCCTTTGGCTTCAGCCTTATGGGCAGATACAGCTCGCTTGCGGAATACAGCGAGCCTGTTACGATATGCTTCTTGATGCTGCCCGTGAACGTCCGCAGATCGCGGTGGTCGAGTATGGGCAGGAACTTGTTCCAGTAGCCGCGTTCGCTGTTTCTCATTGAGGAGTATCGGCTCATGATTATGCTGCTCTTTCCGTCCTTGTCAAGTGAAGCATCATAGTATGGACTTGCCGCTGTCAGCAGCACCAGCAGCCAGCTGTGGCACATTAGCTGCTTATACAGCCTGAGATACAGTCTGTCGCGGAATGAATGGAAGTCCTCTTTTTCTGTATTGAGCTCACGGAGGAATTCCTCTGCGAATGAGAAATTAAAGTGTATGCCCGAGAAAAGCATGAGCTTTTTGCCGTATTTCCTTTGCAGTACCTCGCGATAGCTTCGCTTTGAGGAGTGGTCTCCGGTGAAATCTGCTATGGGGATATCGTTCTCGGTGTCAAAATGCGGAGGATTGCTGTACAGCCAGATGTTCTCGCCGTTCCCGGCAAGTACCTCCCGCGCTTTCTTGTCAAGCTCGGACAGGGACTCCAATGCCTCGTCAATACTGCGGCAGACAGGTGTGACCAGCTCGATCTGGTTTTCGCAGAAATCACGGGTAATGTGCTCGTCATTGCCGAACGGATGCGGAGTCTGAGCAAGTCTGCCTTGATCGTCCACACGGAGAGTCTCGCGTTCAAGCCCAAAGCTGCCCGAGAAAAAATATTTGCTTGTGTTCATATTCATCGCCTCACAGATCTGTGATTTTTACCTCTTGCACGTTTCTGATCTTTCGGAGCCTGCGAAGAACAGACTCGTTTTCCGCCGCCGTATCAAAGAGGATATCGGCTGTAAAATGCGAAACAGGAACGCTATGGCTGTCTGTCAGAACATTTGATGTATGAGAGACTATGTTACCGTTAAGCCGTCTTATTACCTTGGATATCTCCTGCACAAGACCTATTCTGTCGATGGAGATGACTTCTATCCTTTTCATATATACCTCCTGCAAATAAAAAAGAGACATACCTGTCTCCCTGTCAGACATTATTTACAGGCAGTTTTAGCCTATTTTTCAGCTGACAGGGAGCGGCTTGCTATATACATATCATTTTCTGATCCGATAATACAGACTTGCATAACAAACACCTCCGTAAATACATACTGAAACACTATGATAATATTATACTACATTTTGCATACTTTGTCAATAGGAATTCTGTGAATAAACCATTGACAAATGCTTTTGCCTGCTATATAATCAGTTTATAGCAGGCTGCACGAGGGCTGTTCCTCGTCGTAAAGCTTTGTTATAGTCGGACTTTCGCCGCATATGGGGCAGGAGGGAACACTTTTCGGCAGCTTAACCTTGCGCCATTCCATCTTCAGTCCGTCAAATATGAGCATAGCTCCTGTCAGAAGTTCCCCCTGATCTGTGATATATTTTACGGCTTCGAGAGCCTGCATAGAACCTATGATACCTGCCATTGCGCCGATAACACCTGCCTCACGGCAGCTCGGGACCGCGTCCTTCGGGGGAGGCGCCTCGAATATGCAGCGATAGCAGGGACCTTCATCGGGGACATAGGTCATGAGCTGTCCCTCAAAGCGGAGTATACCTGCGTGGCAGAAGGGCTTGTCCCCGAGTACACAGGCGTCGTTTATGAGAAATTTTGTGGGGAAATTGTCGGCACCGTCGATGATGAAGTCGTAATCGGCTATGAGCTCGGCGATATTGCTGCTGTTGACATATCCGTGAAAAGCCTTTACTGTGACATCGGGGTTCAGCGCTTTTATGGTCTCCGCGGCGGACTCTGCCTTGGACTTGCCAACATCTTCGGTGGTGTGGATTATCTGCCTTTGCAGGTTGGACAGCTCAACGTCATCACAGTCGGCTATGCCGATCGTCCCTACACCTGCGGCGGCGAGGTACATGGCGGCAGGTGCGCCCAGACCTCCTGCACCGATTATGAGGACTTTTGCGGCGAGGAGTTTTTTCTGTCCTTTTACGCCTATCTCCTTTAATGTTATATGCCGCGAATAGCGCGCGAGCTGTTCATCTGATAAGATCATTTTTACCTCCTGAAAGGAAATCACTATGAAAAGAATAAATGCAGCGGAATTATGTAGCCTCGATACCAAAAAGGTACTATTGCTTGATATTAGGAGCAGAGAGGAGTTTGAACTAAAAGGGCTTGAGGGCTCTGTCAACGTGCCCTTTGACGAGATATCCACAGGACTGTCAAAGCTCCCGAAGGACAAACCTGTTTATGTCCTGTGCAGGACGGGGGACCTCAGTGAGGAGATTGCCGAGATACTTGAGGACCGCGGATACGAGGTCTGTAATATCGATGGCGGATATGCTGCATATGTGGCATTTCTTGCAGGAACAGAGCTGTAACTACAATTCCTACTTATTTAATAAGTATACCACAGGCAGGCAGCCTTTTCAAGTGGCAGCGTTATAGGTTTTTCCTATATTAAAAAAGCCGCAGGGGATAGACCTCTGCGGCTGATCGTATTCGTGTATTAGTGCGTAAGGATAAGAATGCCTATTGCCGCCATGACCACTCCCGTAGCAGTGAGTGCTCCGCCGACAGCGGTAAGAAGCGCTGCAACGGTCTTTGACATCGGTGCGTCACGTTCTACAAATGCGTGCTTGGGAGCATCAGGGTCGTAGAATACGTCAACGGTCTTTCCCACGGGGTATCTTGCAGTCATTGCACTTTGTGCTGCGTCTTTGCTGCCCCTCATCTTTACCACCGTCGGAAGCTCTCCCTCTGTGGTGATGTTGGAACTGCCGGTGAGGAGCTGACTGTGACCGACATTGAAGGTGACAATAGTGCTGCCTGCAAATCTCGGACCTGCCACCTTATAGGTCTGTCCCTCAACTGTGTAACTGACAAGAGGAACGCGGATATCATTGCTGTAGAAGTTGGACATTCTCTCGACAGTGCCCGTTGTCCTTGCTGTGAAGTGTTCCTTTCTGTATTTCGGACGCTTGAACCCGAACCACACCATGAGGGCGGTGGTTATGGCTCCTATAATTATAATAAAAATTCCCGTAAGTAATAATACAGTTCCCACTGTCATAAAAATCTCCCCTTTGTTAACCTATTATAACACCTTTGCCGTTATAATGCAAGGCTATGGGATAAAAAGTTCGGATGTCGGAGGTTTTATGCTTGGAGCTCTTATGCCGCAGTTCTTGCTATTTGCTAAATAGTGTGCTATAAGCGGGGAGCCCCCGCTGCCCTTTTCGCGGCAGAGTTCTTATGCAGGGCAGTTTTTTCGCCGCGTTTCTTGCTATTAATAAAATAATGTGCTATAATAGAATAGAAATTCTGAATTGAGACAGAAAGGATAATGTAATCATGAATATGAACTTCAAGTGCAAACTGCCAATACCTGCCGAAGTAAAGAGCGAATACCCCGTTTCCGAGGAGCTCGGCAAGGTCATCGCAGAGAGAAACGAAAAGATAGCCGAGATAATCAGAGGAGACAATGACAGGCTGCTTCTTATCATCGGTCCCTGTTCCGCTGACAATGAGGACAGCGTTATTGATTATATCTGCCGCCTCAGAGAGGTGCAGGAAAAGGTCAATGACAAGATACTTATTGTTCCCCGTATCTACACAAACAAGCCCCGTACCACAGGCAAGGGCTACAAGGGTATGCTTCATCAGCCTGACCCCAGCCAGAAGCCCGATATGTACAAGGGTATCGTTGCCATAAGAAAAATGCACCTCAGAGCTATTCAGGAAACAGGTTTTACCTGTGCTGACGAGATGCTCTATCCCGAGAACCACCGTTACGTCAATGACCTTCTGGGCTATGTAGCAGTCGGCGCCCGTTCCGTTGAGAACCAGCAGCACCGTCTTACTGCCAGCGGTCTTAATATCCCTGTCGGTATGAAGAATCCCGTAAGCGGAAGTATGCCTGTGCTCATGAACTCCATAGAGGCTGCCCAGTCGGGGCACACTTTCCTTTACAGAGGCTGGGAGGTCGTTACTGAGGGAAATCCTCTCGCTCATGCTATACTCAGAGGATATGAAAATCATCATAGCCAGAGTATGCCCAATTACCATTATGAGGACCTTCAGCTGCTCAACCAGTTCTATGAGGCAAAGGGCTTCAGCAACCCTGCTGCAATAATTGATACAAACCACTGCAACTCGGGCAAGCGTCATCTTGAACAGCCCCGTATCGTCAAGGAGGTGCTCAGCAGCCGCAGATATGACGAAAAAATTCGCAAGCTTGTAAAAGGCTTCATGATAGAAAGCTACATAGAGGACGGCAATCAGAAGGTCGATGAGCATATTTACGGAAAGTCCATAACCGACCCCTGTCTCGGATGGGAAAAGACCGAGAAAATGATACTCGATATTGCCGATAGGATATAATACCGGTTATCTATACGGAATAAAACTAAAACCGCAGGATATAAGGGCGGTACTTATATAGAAGTTTATATGTAATTATTGGAGGAAAAAACCTTTCTGAGGAAAGGTTCTTTTCCCCCAAGCCCCCTTTTTTCAAAGACTTTATAACTGAATTTAGCCCCGACAGGGCGCTCCACACAAGATGTGAAAATCAGTAATAATACTGAGAGTGCCCTGACGGGGCTAAATTTAATGCTGAAAGTTTTAGGAAAGGAGTTTGAGGAAGAACCCTTTTTCAAAAGGGTTTCCCTCAATATCACTTGTAAAACTTCTATAAGAGTGTTGCTCTTAATGCCTGCGGCTTTTTTTGAAAACTTTGCAGGAAGGATGGATAAACCACATTTTTTTCTCGGCATTTCTTGCTTTTTTGTTAAAAACATGATATAATATCTATATTTTTTTGATTACTATATAATAATGTAAAGCAGTATGTGTTAAAAGAGGTGAGAGAATGAAGAAAAATGATCTTAGATTTTTGAGAAGATTCATTGTCATTTTTATGTGCCTTTCATTATTCCTTTCGTCTGCCGATATTTACAGACTTACCACATATTCTCATGGAGCGCCTGAACGCAGTACAGAGGATATTGTTCAGGATAATGACGGCGATGCTGTTGTGAGAAAAAGCGAGAATGGCTTGTTTACAGCGACGATAGGTTCAGATGATATAAGAATAAATGCATCATTTACGGAAGATGCAAATATCCCCGAGGGAGCAGTGCTCTCCATGAAGGAGATAGTTTCGGATTCATTGCAGTATGCGGATTATTTTGAAGAATCCAACACGATTCTGAATGATTCTCTCAATGAAAACGGCGGTGCTGTGGTCGAAATTCAGCACGCACGATTCTTTGATATAAAGTTTATACATAACGGGACGGAGATCGAACCCGAGGCAGCTGTTTCCGTTGAGATAGCATACAACAGACCCGAGCTTGACTATAATACATTTGATATCGCTTCGGATGTCATTCATTTCTCCGGGGAGCAGGCTGAGCTTATGGAGGCTTCAAGCGAACAGGATATCATGTCCTCCGATGAGCCTGCGGAGGAGTCTGAAAAGGCAGTTTCTGTTCAGGATATGATGAAGTTTGAAACTCAGTCGTTCTCGGCGTATGGTATTCTGTTCTACAATGTTGCGGATAATAATATCGGAGACATTCTTGATGGTAAGGATCTCGCGATAGCTTGGTTTGACGGAAATGAGAGCACAACAGGTTCCGCAGATACATTGGCTGTTGTAATGAATAAATATGTTTCCGGAAGGACTGACAGACTTGGAATAGAAAAAGCGGTTTTCTATCATGAGGACAGTCGGGCGGGTAATTATTATCCGGTAGAAGGGGAAGATGCTGATCTGTACACACAGTACTTCTTTTCTGATAATGTACCAATATGGCATTTTTCATATCAGAACGGAGGATACTATTACATCACCACTGAAGTTGACGGCGTTACAAAATATATGACGATCACCAATTCAGCTGTTCAGCTTCTTGATACCCCGGATCAGTATTCACGGATATATATTGATAATAACGGTAATAAAGGGACAAATCGTGAGAATAAGCTTCGTTTCCGAAATTCAAACAATTATGCACTCAATCGTTATAATAATAGTTATACTGTCGGCTTCGGCTCGTGGAACGGAAATCAGGACCCGAACGAATGGTTTATCCTTGCTGCGCTTTCTGAGGATACGGTTCTCAAATCAGATGTGATCACTGCGGAAAAAGTCAGCGTTTCTGATACAGAAAAGCTGCATGACGGCGTAAATGTCGTTATCTATGCCAAAAAGTATGAGAACGGCGAATATGTGAATTATGCAATAAACGGTGAAGGAGATCTGGTAAAGGTATGGGAAAGCGGAGATGTGATACAATGGCGTGAGAACAATACCGCTGCTTCAAGCATTTACTGGCAGTTCATACAGTATGGAGACTCCGGCTACTACGATTTTTACAATCCTGTAACGGGAATGTACCTTGCTCCACAGAACGGACAAAATCTTTCCAACAGCACTATAGGCGTGACACTGACAGGCAGAGAGAACGGAGAGTATACTTCTACCGTTGCGGCTTGGGATGAGAATGTATGGAGCTGGTACGGATACAAGTATTCCGATAAGGGAACTCTGATACCTGTCATTGATACAGAGTCGACGGAGATGTGCTTTGCCGTTGAAAGAAATGAAGATAAATTCCAGCCGGTAGAGACAGTTGACAGCAAGGCAGCAGGCATTACCATAAAAATGTATGACTATGATGCAAATTATCAGAAGAACATTATGGGTGGGTACAACTATACGGCAGGCGGAGGAGCTACAAGCCTTGTTACCAATGCTCTTAGTCCTGAAGGGTTCCCGGTATTAAAAAACGGTACCTCCCTTGAACCGCTTTTTACCTCAAATAACACATTTCCTGAACGAGAAGCAAATCATCTGTTCATAAAAAGTACCTATGACGAAACGGGATACTTTGAATACAGCTGTTTCGAGAATTCTGCCTTTCTCATGAATGAGGACGGCGAAGGCGCTGTTGCCTCTGCCGAGGGCTACACTGATGTATACGATTTCAGCGTTTATCAGGAGCTTGTCTCACCCGGCAGGGATCTTAATAAAAAATCCTACTGCCGAGGCAACTTCCTTCCCTTCGATCATGTCGACAGTCAGGACGTCAAGACCCAGAACCTCTATGACAGCGGCTCTAACTCTATACCCACTGATGACCCGAGATATAAGGAAAACATTTATGTTCAGAATGATCCGGATTACTATTTCGGAATGTCACTGGAAGCTACCTTTATGATCCCCGAAAAGGGCTGCGACGCCAACGGAAATCCTCTTATCTTTGAGTTTACGGGTGATGATGATTTCTGGCTTTATATTGATGATATACTTGTGCTGGATATCGGAGGAGTACATGATTCATTATCGGGCTCGGTCAATTTCAGTACCGGTGAGGTCGCAACATATGACGGCTCTACAAAGAATACTTACACTTACAGCACACTTATGGACTGCTTCCGCAATGCAGGAGTTTTTCCTGATGGTTCTCCATGGGATGACAGCAGGATCAGTACATACTTTAAAAATGACGGCAGCTTCCAGAGCAGCGAGGGCGTATTCAAGGATTACAGCTCTCACACCATGAAAATATTCTACATGGAGCGAGGTGCAGGCGCTTCAAACCTCAGACTGCGCTTTAATCTTGCCACAGTAGACGAAAAAAGCGTTTTCCTTGAAAAGAAGCTGACCGGAACTCAGACTACCGACTATTCCAATACAAAATATGCTTACCAGCTTTACTATAAGCCAGAGGGAAGCGATGAGTTTGTCCTTTACTCAAACTCCCGGTGAGGACAGCATGAAGGCTCACTATGAGGGGCAGAATGCCTTTGTTGGTTATGATGAGTCCGCTGAGATAAACGGTACCGTCTACAATAATGTGTTTTATCTCCGCGCAGGTGAAAAAGCAGGGTTTACCATGCCGAACAAGGATACGGAATACTATTTTTCCGAGCTTGCCGTATTAAATCAGGAGTATGACTATGTGGATATAAACGGCGAAAGGGCATACAGCAGTGACTATGCCGCAACACGGGAGAGGAAATTCTCCGATGTTGAGTCATCTGTGGAGACTATTGCAAATCGTAAGCGAGTGGTCTATGATAATCACATAGATTCGGATTATCTGAAAAAGCTTATAATCACCAAAAACGTTGTTGACAAGGACGGCAATCATGTTGAGAACGATAAGACGGGCTTCGAGTTCCAGCTGGGATTTGTCAATGAAGCAGGTGAAGTTGTTCCGTATCAGAAAAGCGAATACTATGTTATGGATGACGATGACAACTATTACGTTTATGTAAACGGAAAGCTGTCAAAGCACGGCAGAGAAAAAGTTGTTTGCAGCGTTTCGGGAAACAACGGTTCTATTGCAGGTATACCCGACGGATTGTCTGTTGTCGTTGAAAATCTTCTGCCCCGCACCGTTTTTGCAGTCGAGGAGCTGGAGGAAAAAATGCCGCTGGGTTATCAGTGGAGGAGCTACGAGAGAGTCACCGACAGCGAGGGAGCTACATATAACCTTACAGAGAGCGGTGTGTATAACATCGGAGAGATCCGTGAGAATACAAATGCTCATATGATCGTTACCAACCAGAAGGGCTTCGGTATCACAGTCAATAAGAAATGGGCAGATGAAAAGTACACGGATAGCCATGAGTCCATATATATAGCCCTTTTCAGCAGAGATGGCGAATATGTGGAGAATACCCTTAGAGAACTCATCTCGCCCAATACTACCATATACTACTTCAACGACGAGCAGGAGGCAAGCGAGTATATCGCTATGGAGGTCGTTACGAATTCCATACAGCCTGCTGACTGGGACGGAGATGCTTCAAAAGTCACAAGCTGTCAGCCATATGCAGCCGATTCCCTGACAGAGCTCAGCGCTGAGACTTTAGGCGGAGAAACATATGACTTTTCCTATAAAGTAGGATATGAGCAGGGAGAGGTCGGCGGTACGGGACACAACATCAGAACAGATACTATCACCAATTCAAGAGATCACCTGCAGATACTGAAACAGACCGAAGACGGTGAGCCGCTGAGAGGCGCTGTATTTGCTGTTTATGATGTAACAAACGGTGAATATCTCATAAACACTTTTACTTCCGATAAGAACGGATGGGTGACAGATGCTTTCTTTACCGCGGGACACACATACAGACTGGACGAAACAATGGCTCCAAACGGCTTCAGATCACTGCATGGTTCCGTGATGATCTATGTTGACGAAAACGAGCAGATCGATATACAGTATCAGCCTGCGGATTCCGATAATATCACTGCTGCACTTTCTGCGGACAGAAAGAGCGGCACACTGACAATAAAGAATGAGCAGAACGGTATACTGCTCAGAAAGACGGATACAGACGGAGTTCCGCTGAAGGACGGTGTGTTCAATCTGTATCAGTTTGACAAGGCACAGAACAGGACGTATCCGCTTACCGACCGTCAGAATTTAGTATCGGACGAAAACGGCATATTCTTCGGTGATGTACTTACCAGCGGTTATTATCTTGTCGAGGAGGTCAACGCTCCTAACGGCTATTTCAAGTCGGATCTCAGCACAGTTTTTCACATAAGACCGGAGAACGGCGCCATAGACCAGCTTTATACCGTAAGGTATGACAGTGAGTCGGGGAAATATGTTACAGTGGACGATGTTCTGAGTGAATGGCTCCAGACGAATGATGACAGCGTAAGGATCAGTATACCCAATGAAAAGGCTAAAGGCAGTATAAAGATCAGAAAGACCATAGACCGCATAGTTTATTCAAGAGGTTTCCCCGCATTTATGTTCAAGGTGACCCGAATAAAGGATGAACACGGCAACAGTATAAGGTCGGGTCCCGAGTATGTCGGCACCATATCCTATGACAGTTCTGACAGCGATTACACCAAGGAGACATTGCTCAGCGACCTTCCGATGGGTACATACCTTGTTGAGGAGCTGGATTCACTGAATTATACAGCTTCGGGGCTGACTGTGGAAGGGGACAGACATTCCGTTATAAGCAGCAATACCAAGGCTTCTGTGACCATTTCTTCACAAGATACGGTGACAGTGGCTTTCGATAACCGCTTTGAAGGAGTAGTTCCCGTAAGCGATACAGCGTTTGCTGATAACAAGATAACCTATCCTGCCTCACAGGGCAGCGAGAATTGAGGTGTCAGCTATGAAGCTCAGGATCAAGAAAATAAAAAAGAAGTATATAGTTCTGGTACTGTCAGCTGTGCTGATCGCTGTCACAGCATTTACCCTCGCATATTTCACAAGCTCGGACGAGGTCACCAACAGATTCATGGGTGTATATCCTCCTGAGGAGAAACCGGTAGCTGATATAACTGTTACGGAGATTTTCGAGCCGCCCACCGAGAAAAGTGACGAGCCCTTTCAGAAAAGTGTACAGATCGAAAATAACGGCAATATCGACTGCTATATCAGAGTAAGGCTTGAGTTTTCATCATCGGAGGTCAGAGATATATCGTGGCTGTCAAATGATGATGAAAAGGATAATGAAGATGCCTATATCAATGCGTCCGAATATCGGTATTCCTCGCTGCCTGATGGCTGGGAGTACAGAGAGGAGGACGGCTTCTACTACTATACCGAAGCCGTGGCTCCTTCGGACAGAACAGCGTCCCTGATAAAATGGGTAAAGACTGTTTTCCCTGATGATGACAGCGTTGATACCGACGAGTACGACATTTATGTATATTCCGAGGCAGTTCCTGCCGACGATGAAGACGGTGAACGAATGACATATGAAGAAGCGTGGAGGTAGTTCACTGAGAAAGATACTGCGTTTCGCTGTAAACGGTGTAATAGCCCTGTTTGCGGTAATTGCGGCAGCTATTGTTTTGCTGCTGATCTTCGGGATACGAGCTTACGTCGTCAGGACAGGTTCAATGGAGCCCGAGATCAAAACAGGCAGCATATGCTTTGTGGATAGCAGAGCAGAGTTCGCAGACATAAAGCAGGGTGATGTCATTACGTTCAGTGTGTCGGAGGAAACCGCTGTCACTCACAGGGCTGTCAGGATAGAGGACGGCTGTGTTTACACAAAGGGCGATGCAAACAATGCAGAGGATGAAGAAGCAGTAACGCAAGAAAGCTTTATCGGCAAATGCGTATTCAACATACCAATGATAGGAAATGCTGTCAGATTTCTCAGAAGTCCCTATGGGATAGTGGCGGTAGTAATGCTCATAATATTGCTGATAGCGGGCGATCACCTCCTTGACAGGAAGGAAACCTCAGTATAATACAGTTTATATCAAACAAAAAAGACAGATACCTCTTGTGAAGTATCTGTCTTTTTGCTATTTCATAAAAGCATTGATATACATAGGACGGCGGCTCACCGCGTATATCATGCAGTTCAGTTCTGTTTGAAATATACGTTTCTGTACCAGTCTACTGTCTCGGCAAGTCCTCTGTCAACAGAATACTCAGCCTTCCAGCCGAGACGCTCAAATGCCTTGGTAGCATCAAGCTGCTGTATAAGTATCTCGGAGACCTCGCTCTGCTGTACAACAGAGGGGATATCCTCGCAGTTCATTATTGACTTGAGCTTGTTGACAACTGTCTCTATATCAGTTGCGATACCTGTTCCGAAATTGAATGCGTTTCCGACAACGTCCTCTTTTTCAATGTTATAGAGCATATACATATATGCGTTGACGATATCATTGATATAGAGGAAATCCCTTTTGAAGACTCCGTTTGCAGGGTGTCTGATCACCGGAGATTCGCCGTTTTCGAGTTTCTGGATAGTTCCGGGGATAAGTCTGTTGAAGTTATTGTCTCCGGGGCCGTAGATGTTTCCGAATCTGCCTACTACAACAGGAAGACCGTAGCTGTGATAGAAGCTTCTTGCAAGCATATCCTGACACACCTTGGAAACGTCATAGGGATTGCTTCCCTGAAGTATCATTGTCTCATTATAGGGCAGAACATCGCTGTCTCCGTAGACCTTGTCACTGGATGCAACAAGAACGCTTTTTACAGTATCCATGTGCAGTCTTGCTGCATCGAGGATATTATATGTACCGACAATGTTTACCTGAAAAGTAACCTTAGGCATCTTGTATGCAAGGTCCTGAAGAGCAACTGCGGCAAGGTGGAATATTACCTCGATCTTCTGCTCTACGATTATCTGCTCTATGAGAGCTCCGTTGCTGATATCGCCGTAGTATATGTTGACTTTCTTATCAAGACCGCATATACTGAAATAACTTGTGCTGTCGCATCTTTCTATGAGCACGGTCACATTTGCCCCCTGCTCGATAAGATGCTTTGTGATGTGAGCGCCCACAAAACCTGTAGCACCTGTTATAAAAATACGCTTATCCTTCATGTTCATTCTTTTCTCACCTTTCTGTTTTGCCTGTTGTATGGGTGATTGATTTAAATTGTCGATTTAAGCGTTCAATAGTGTTTTACATAACAGGTCATATCGAATTAATATTTTATCATATTCACCGGCATTTGTCAAGTGTTATTTTATTTATTTAAATCTGTGCAGCTCATTTTTTTTGCGTTAACTCTTGACTGAGTATAATATTTGTGCTATAATAACATGGTTTGAGTGAAAATGCAGTGTATACGTTGCTTTGCAATAGCATTATCGTATCTTGTTTGAGAGTACGCTGTGTGAGTATACTCGTCATACACCGCAGCAAACCATGATGCGAGCCGTATCTGTCTTGCTGCATAAAACACATCGGATTCAGAGAGGGAGAGGAAAATGAATAATACTCCAGGAGAGCACAAGCCCAAAAAGATCGCCGTTTTAAACGGAATCCTTCACGGCCATTTTACGGGAAGCGTTGAAGTGGTAAGAGAGCTTTATTCATTAGGCTATGATGTTACCTGCTATGTTACGGAAGAATTTGCAGACAGGCTTAATGATATTCCCGTAAAGAAAATAGTTTATTCCGCAGATGTCAGCGAAGTCGCAAAAAGACTTCCCCCATATGCTCCGCCTTTTGCGATCAACTCATTTATGGTGGGCAGAGCTACATACACGCTCATCGAGTTATTGCAGAAAGATGAGACAGACTATGATTATTATATCTGGGACTGCTTCTTCGATATAGAAGAAATGAACAAAATACTAAAGATCGATCCTTCCAAATTTACTATTATCTATCCCTCTTTCATACTTACAGACGAAAACCAGTTTGACAACATCAGATTAGTAGGACTTCAGTGGACAAGTCAGCATTATAATATCAATCTTCATGATTTTGTTGGTCTTATATTTACTCCCAATAAGTTCAAGAAGCTGATACTTACTTCCAAATTCTTCCATCTCAGACCCGAGGATACCGATGAGACCTGCTACTTCATAGGTCCTCATATAGAAAAGAGAGTTGTTGACAAGAACTTCGACTTCAAGAAGGATGTGAACAAGAAACTGCTGTTCATCTCACTTGGAACTATCTTCGGAAAAGACCTTGATTTCTATCACCAGTGTATCGAGGCTTTCAGAGACTCTGACGAATATCAGGTCATCATGTCTGTGGGCAAATTTGTCGATATCGAACAGACTTTCAAGGAGATACCCAAGAACTTCAGCATCTACAATTACGTTCCCCAGACTCAGCTTCTGCCTGATGTTGATGTTTTCATCACTCATGCAGGCTTCAATTCAACCTCTGAAGGTCTGGCAAGCGGAGCTGCTATGGTACTGGTTCCTCAGGCAGTTGACCAGTTTGACGTTGCCAAAGTTGTTCAGAAGCTGAACGCAGGCATAGCTCTCAACAAGCATGAGATCAATATAACTGCTGATGTGATCAAGAATGCAGTTGACAGTGCTTATGCAAGGAGAGATGAGTTCAAGGCAGGCACAAAGGCTATCATGGATTCATTCAATGAAGCTATAAGCAACAGAAAAGCAATATACGATGAAATATTTGCCTGATCCCAATATGAGATAATTAAAACGGATAGCTCGTCCAAGCGTGACGGCTATCCGTTTTTTATTATTATGAGTCAATACACCATTATCTGGATAATGCGGTGCATATCAGTGCAAGGACGCCGCTTGCGGCGATATAGGCGATGATCTCTTTCAGATGTGCTTTTGTGTTGTAGCCAAACAGATGCGGTCCCACGATGTTTTTCACTTCGGGGTAATAATGGGGGAAGAAGTTGCTGTGGCACAGCAGGAACCAGTCAAAAAAAGCAATATCAAAGGCTTTCATTCCCAGAAACATTATAATGAACCTCAGAAAAAACTGCCCTATTGCGAAATAATTCCTTATACCGTCCCATGCGCCCAGCAGTACAGCTCCCGCCATCAACAGAAGTGCAATTATCAGCATACACCAGCCAAGTATATGCTGTCCTTTGAAGCGTTCGGGCTTTGGCTGAGCGGCTTCCTGAATTTCCTTCGGAGCTGATGAGAAGAAGCGTTTATCCTGAATAAATCCCACAGCTCCCCAGAGCAGGAGAAGAAGTCCTGCCATCATGATGAAAGTTAAAACAAGTGTTGTCATTTTTGCTCCTTTATGCTATATTACACTATCTCTTTACCGCACAGAAATACACCATAGAGCCCTCAACGATAAAATCAGTGAGGTCATATGCCTTTTCCAGACGCTTTTTCAACATCTTAGCTGTATCAAATGGCGGTGTGAACCAGCCCTTTTTTGCAAGTATGTTCCGTACAAGGCTGTCGGTGACCTTCGACTCTCCTCTTATGTAAAAGCAGGCTATGAATTTTCCGCCCTTTTTCAGAACACGGAAGGTCTCGCGGAATGCAGCTTTCTTATCGGGAAATGCGTGAAAGCCGTTCATGCTCAGAACAATGTCAAATGTTCCGTTTTCATATGGAAGCTTCCCGACATCGCCTTGTGAAAGCTTCACATTTTCAAGGGAGCCAAGCCTCTCACGAGCCTGTGAGAGCATATCCTCGCTGTAATCAAGACAGGTTATATCCGCGCTTTGCATTGCGGAATACTTTTTATGCGTGAAAACAGCTGTGCCTGCGGGAACATCAAGGAGCTTGCCCGAAAGATCATCCGGAATAAACGAAAGAACCTTTTCGGCTATCATATTGTCATCAACACCGCTCCAGAACAGGCGTATGTAGAGCTTGCTCCACCACTTATCCTGCGTGAGAACATCGTCGTATATATCCCGTGACTGTCTGTATGAGCTTGTTATATTTGTATATTGTTCCGCAGACTCTGCGGATTTCCTTACAACGCAGTGCAGGCGGCAGAATCCGCGCTTTTCAAAGGATTCCATATGAAGTCCTGCATTATTGCAAAGCTTTCTGATATCCTCTCTGCCGTAAATGCGGAAATCGCCCTTGCCTATGAGATGTGCAAGCGGTATCTCCACATTATTGCACAACCAGCGTATTGCCGCAGAATCCATAGTCATATCGCGCAGAACGAGTCTCCCGTTCGGACGAAGAACACGGCTCACACTGTTAAAAAAGCTCTGAGGGTCGGGGTAGTGGTGAAAGCTTTCACAGCATATCACCACATCGAAAGAGTTGTCGGCAAATGGCAGTTTTTCGCAGTCTCCGACTACGAGTTCCACATTTTTCATGTTCTTGCGCTTTGCGACCTCTATCATCTTCGGAGTAAGGTCAATGCCCGTGTAGTGTTTGTCGGGGTATTTTTTATTCAGCAGAGTAAGCATTGGACCCGTTCCGCAGCCGCAGTCCAGAAGGTCGGTGAAAGGCTCTTTTTCAAGCTCTGCCAATACGTCGGGATAGTCCTGCTTACACAGCTTGTAAATCCCTGCCTCGTCAGATTCATAGACCTCCGCGGCCTTGGTAAATTCCTTTACAGATAGATCTTTGTATTCCTTTGCGTTCAAAACAGTTCCTCCTTTTTTTGCTGCTGAATGGTATCAGCAATGTAAAGCTTACAACAGTTCGCTTATATTTAACGCTCTGAAAGTCAGAAGCAAATTTATAATTTATTATTCGTTAGAAGCTGCTAACAATATTATAACACAGCATTTTTGTTTTTGCAAGATTTTTGCCGCGGATCGAGTCCAATAGTTAACGAGCACAGGGCTCCAAGGAATAATTTTATTGATATTATAATGACCGCAAAAATGATAAACTGAATTCAATGACTTTCCTGAACAGGATAACCGAATAGATCTGAATAATCAAGCGGACTCTTGTGAGTCCGCCTTTTTTGACCTTTAAATAACAGTTGACCGGTTATTTGCTTTTTCTGAACTCTGACGGTGACATACCGACTTTATCCTTGAACTGTCGCATAAAATGAGTGGCATTCTGATAGCCGCAGGAAGCAGCAACTTCGCTGATACGCAGGTCTGTTGTCTGCAGGAGCTGTCTTGCCATTTCTATGCGGGCTTCAAGTAGATCGTCGATGTAGCTTATGCCGAAATGATCCTTGTACAGCTTCTGAACATAGCTTTTACTGATATTCAGGCGCTTTGCAAGCTCATTGAGGGTCCAGTTCAGCTCGGGAGCTTTATGTATTTCTCGCCTTAACTTCTTCAGCTCGCTTATACCTGTAAAGCCTTTTTCTTTTGGTTTGCGGGCGTTCAGCAGGTCCCACAGCTCGGAAACGCATTTTTCTGCAGGATAGGATGCTTCTCCGCAGACATAGTACGGTTCGGGAAGAAAAGCCGCTGCTGTTCCTTCCTGCATTTTTCGTATAAGCATTTCGAGTTGTATGATCAGTTCTTCCGCCAGCGTTTCGGGAGCTCCATTTTCAGGTGGTTGAAATACGATAGCAAATGTCATCTTATCAAGATGTGCCGTCACCTTATTACGTCCCGATATCAGGCGTATTGCGTTTGCAAGCAGGAGATCGGACTGCAAAAAAATATCTGAAAGATCGTTTTTTGTCCGTCTGTTCGGAACAGCAGCTAACTGCGAGACAGTGACCAGCATTATAAAGTTTCTGCCGCTTAACTCTTTTTGCTTTTCAAGATATAGGAGAAGTCCCTTTTTACTGAGCATATCAGTCATTTTATCATAGAGGGAGGACTCCTCGATCTTCTTTTGCAGATATTCGGCATAGAGCTTATGCCGCAGGATACGCAGACCGTTTGCAAGCGAGCTCATATAGTTGAACAGCATCAGCGATACAGTAAAATCAAGGGCACTCTCATAGGTAAATCCGAAATAGCCGAATACCTGCGATGAGGCATGAAGCGGAAGGACAAATACCAGCGTCGGTCTATGCGGACCCATGAGAACGGGAACTATATCCTTTGTCGGAAATATGCTGCCTTTAACGCCTGTGGTCCATGCGTCTTTTGACAGCGCGCAAAGCATCTGTTCGGGAAATGGCTGTGTCGGACAGACGTCGGGATGTTCGGGATCGCTGTCCCAATTGGGCAGAATGCATATATACAGGGATTTATAGCTTTTAATTATATGAGCTGTCTGATCGACTATATCGGTCAGCTCATCAAGAGAGTCTACACTTGATGTTCTTGTGATGACATTGGCATTTACGCGCATTTCAAGCATAGCGCCGATTTCGGCATCGCGCTGTATCTGTTCACGCACTTTCAGGGCAGCAGTCTGATAATCGGTCATACGCTCTACGCATCCGCAGCTTGCGCCGTAAATAATGTGCATATCAGACTTCTGTGCATCAGCAGCTATCCCTAAAAGCTTATTAACGCCTGCTTTGCCAAGCTCAAACATATTTCCGCTTACGGTCGTTAAGGAAGGAAAGTTTGATATGGCAGCTATATGCCCGTCATAGCCCGTAACTATCACATCGTCGGGAACGGAGATACCACCGCTGTGCAGAGCGTCACAAAGGGCAACTGCCATAGTATCGCTTGCACATAAGACAGCATCGGGAAGTCTGCGCTTATGCTCGATGAATTCGTTTCCGAGTTCGGTCGCGCGGAATTTCCAGAAGTCTCCGTAAATAATCTCATACGAGCAGCCGTGTTTATTGGCAGAACGCAGAAATCCCGAGATACGCTGCTCGGAATCGGGGATCCCTTCGGGACCTGCAAGAAATATCAGGTCGCGGCAGTTGTGTTTTTCGATGATGTGGTCTGTAAGTTCACATACTGCTTCTGCCTGAGGTATAGATACCGTTTCAAAGCCGAGTTCTGTTCCTCCGAGGTCCACACAGGGAATGGCGGCTCTCCTGATCAGCTCGGAGAGAGTTTTACGGACGGTTGCCTTGACAAAATACTGCGAGACGAGCAGTATACCATCAAGCTCGGCACGTTCAAGCAGGAGGTAGATACTTTCCTCGCCGGTCATTATTTCGTTCTGGATATGGAATTCCATTCCATTTGTTGCGGTCGTCAGGACTATGATATCGCAGTCCGCAGCAGAGGCGGTCTTATATATCCCGTCGAGAACCTCAACTTGCAGATCGTCGGTTATTGATGGTATTATCACGCCTATCCTTTTCATCGTATCACCGTCCTTTACAGTATTATACATCAAAATGAGGAGAGATGTCAATAAAAATTATGTATTGTGTAAGTGCAATTGTGTAAAATGTTATTGAATTGGCATATTTATTATGCTATTATCTAAATAATGGGTGATAGTGAAAAAGTATACAGTAAAGCAGATGTTATCTGCGATAACGGCAAGCCGATTTTGGTGAAAAAGGCTGCTGTACGGGGAATATTCGGGACAGTAATGGGGAGATAATTGTTTTTGGAGGATTATTATGAAGCGCATCAGATTACTTGCAGGATTGTTATCAGCGGCAATGTGTATGTCGATAATGGCAGTGCCGCAAAGCAGCGGTATGCCTGTGAAGCTCAGTGCATCGGCTGTCACCGTGTCTGAGTTTCCCGAGGAATACAAATACGCTGCGGACTGGATATGGACCAACCGCATCGAACGCGAAAAGTCCACAGAGCGCCGCAATACTATCTTTGACCAGATAGAAGCAGGCAAGGGAACTATCAATTATGTTGTGAAATGGCAGTCATACCGTACTGTTACATATGAGCAGAGACAGCAGTTCGAGAAATTGCTCTCGGACAGTATCAATGCGTGGAATGACCGCCTTGCAGGTTACGACGGCTGGAAATACGACCATATCGATGTTAAGGTAGTCGGATGGGCTGTCATAGATAAGAACTGCCTGCTGGACCTTCACGACGATGAGACTGTTTACACCGATACAAAGTATTATGACGCTCAATATGATACCTCAAACGGACGGGATACTATCCCCGATAAGGAGCCTTATGCGCCGTTGGAGCTTTCCAGATTTGAGCATTTTCAGGACAAAAACTATGCTTATCCCGGCGGACTTGACAAGCGCTTCGATATGTATATGTGGGCAACTCAGGGATTTCCCGATATCGGCGGCTGCGGAGGCGACTGGGGACAGCGTCTCTCCGATACCGCATACCTCAGTATGCTTGGCGGCTTCGGCAGCCATGTTCTTGAACACGAGATAGGTCACGGCTTCGGTATGACCGATTTTTACGGCGGTGAAGGTGAAATGGACGGTTTTCCGCCCGGAGGCTTCCCCGGCGGCGAAAACTCAATAATGATGGCAGGTTCGGCTGCAAAGATAACTGATTTTGACGGCTGGATGCTGAGATATATCTGGTCTGAGATAAAGAATGATGAGGGCAGGTTCGATCTTTCGGCACCTGCGCCTGCTGCAAGCTTAAAGGGCGATGTCAATGCAGACGGAAGCTTCAATGTAGCAGACCTTGTATTGTTACAGCACTGGCTGCTGGGACGAGATGATGCAGTTCTTGCCGACTGGAAGGCAGCCGATCTCTGCGAGGACGATGGTCTTGATGTATTTGACCTGTGCCGCATGAGAAAACTGCTTCTTGAGGGAGAAAGCCCGTATGAAGAACCGCAGGGCAGCTTCATTACCGCGAATATGGCTAAGCATGGTGCTTCTCTGCCGACTCAGGGAAGAGCAAAAATGGTCATTTTCTATGTGGACTTCCCTGACTGTAAATACGACTATTCTCCAAGCACAGAGGAGCTCAACAGTATTTCCTTCGGAGCGGCAGATGAGTCATCTCAGTGCTATCCTTTTGAGAGCTTTTCTGCCTTTTACGGCAGAGCCTCTAAAGGCGCCATGGAGCTTGACGGTCAGGTGTTCCGCTATACTACAAAGGAAAAACAGGCTGTATATGACGATAACAAGGTAAAGATCGCCGAGGAGTGCTATGAGGCTTTCAAGGATCAGGTGGACTTCTCTCAGTTTGACGGCAATGGTGACGGCAGGATCGATGCGACTCTGTTCACAGTTCCCGAAAAAGCAGGAACAGACCACTGGTGGCCCTGTGCAGGAGCTTTCGGCGACCCTCAGTACCGTGTTGACGGCGTCGGCGTCGGACATATCATAACAGGCAATGCACAGATAGGCTCCACCAAGGACTATATAAATTACATAAGTTCGTACTGTCACGAGCTGGGTCACTGTACGGGACTGCCCGATTATTATCTGTTTACAAATCCCGCTGACAGCGAGGGTATGCACGGTACGGCAGGCATCGAGCTCATGGATACCGATGCAGGCTCTGATTTCGGTGCATTCTCCAAGCTTATGGAGGGCTGGTATCATGACGGACAGGTTCAGGTTTTTGATCCATCAAAGGGAACACAGACATTTACTCTGAGCAATGCCCAGACCAACAGCGGCAACTGCATTATTATCCCCAAGGGCAAGCTTGCTGATGACTATTTCTCTGAATACTTCATTATCGAGTACATAACAAAGGACGGCAACAACAGTGCTGTCGGCTCAAAGACAGGCTGGTGGGTAAAGACGGGAGAGGGCGTCCGTATCTATCATATAGATGCGACCACTGAGTACGGCTGGAATACATATTTCCGATATGCAAGCGGAAGCGAATTCACGAATAAGGACAAGGGCAGACGCCTTATCCGTGTGATCGATGATACGGAAAAGGACAATCTTTACCACTCGGGCGATGTGATAAACGGCAGTATTTCGGGATTCCACTGGTACGACTCCAACGGCGGACAAACTGTTGAGACGGGGCTTACAATAACAGTTGGCGAGCTCAATGACGGAAAATACACCGTTACGATAGGATGATAATTCCTGACTGATAATAGCTTTATGACAAGCAAAGAACTCCTGTGGGGGGCTCCATGGGAGTTCTTTGTTTCTGAAATGTTCAGGGAAGGATAATATTATGTGAAATGTAAGAATCATTGTGTAAAATGTTATTGTATTAGTGGCTATATTATGATAATCTATAGTTGTAAAACAAAATTCTACTATAAGGCGCCTCAGATGCAGCAATTATCATTACATTTTGTTTCAGTTTTTGAATTTGTGTGATAATATGCTGTATTTTTATAGGTGCCTTTTTTATTATGTAAAAAGGAGCATTCCTTCGGGAACGCATTGATGAGCGCAATTATTTGAACCTGACATTTTATTCTTCAGTGCTGCGTATAGGCGCAGAGGTGATAAGTTTAGTAATGTATGAAACAGGCAAAGGCTCGCAAGAGACAGTATCAAATCTATTGAAAAGAGGAGGGAGGACTCTTTTCCTGATAATCCTGTTCGTGCTTATAAATTTATGAAAGTGGGTAAGTATTATGAAAAATAAGAGTAATGTCATTACAAACATTGTCGTTATCCTTTTTATTGTACTCGGTGCAATAGGCTTCACTCTTGTTATAACCGAGTATTCCGACGTTGTGGATAACGATATCGCTTCACGGAATTATCTTCAGCAGAGCTCGATAAAACTCCATGAGCTTGAAACAGATCTGTGTATTACCATAAATCTGGGGCGCAATGCAGATTCGACCGATAATGCAGAGGCTATCGAGAGCTATGTTGAAAAGATCAATTCTTCCATGAGCGAATGCAAGGAGCTTATGAAAAAGTATGAGGCTATAAAGAGAAATGGTGATGAAGAAAAGCAGTATCAGCTTGTTAAAACTGCTATGAACCAGTATAACGAGATAGTTTCAAACGAGCTCCTTGCTCAGATAGACGCCGGATATTTTGAAACAGCAAACTCCATTTACTTTGAACGTTTCATCAATAAAAGAAACAGTCTTGATGACAGTCTGAACCAGCTTCTGACTGTTACGAACGAAACTATTGACAAGCGCTATGACAAGGCTGAATTCAATGCAAAGGTGCTTCGTGTATTCTTCATCGGCTTCGGGATCATCGTTCTTGTTCTCCTTAATATGCTCGAATCACGCAGAAAGAGGATCGCCAAGAACCTCGAAACAGCCGTTGATGCAAACGAAAAGACCCAGCAGTCCCTTAACAAAGCCATGTTCACAGATAATGTCACATCTTCAAATAACAGAATATCCTTTGTTCTTGAATACGGCGGAGAGCCCGTGGAGATTTCCGAGGGTGAGGCAATGTACTTTGTGATGTATGACATAAAGGATTTCAGCGATATCAATCTCAAATACGGCACCTATGCAGGTGATAAGATACTCGCGATGACTGTTGAGCGAATCGGCGATGTATTTGAAGACGGTACCATCTATCGTACAGGATCAGATGAGTTCGTTGCAGTGATCAAGACCGATGATTCACAGGACAGCTTCACCAAGGTGGCAAATCTTGTTGAAAGGACATACAGATCGCTTACATCGGATTATGAGGTCAATAACACCCGTATTTCAGTGGATTACGATATTTCTCTTGTAAGAAAAGAAAGTCCCGATACAGTTGATATGAATATACATAATCAGCTCAAACAGGCTTTCACTCACGGAAGCAGCTTCACATCGGGCAACTGGCGCTATTACAAAGATTGAACGGTAAGTAAATAAGGAGGACTGGAAATGAATATCAAGAAGATAATGGCTGTTACATGTTCAGCTGTATGCCTTTTGACTATGGCATCATGCGGCAATAAATCAAGCAAGAAGCGTGAAAAGGTAACGCTTAATGTGTGGAAAATGGAGGACGAGGCTCTGCTTCAGCAGATGGCTGACAACTTCGTCGAGCACTATAAAGATGAGGCAGATATCGAGATAATACTTGGAAACAAGCCCGAGCACTCTATGACGGAGTATATTCAGGAAAATCCCGATGATTCTGCTGATATACTGTACTTCGCCGACGATCAGCTGGATCAGCTCTATAATGCGGGATATCTTCTCCCCATAACAGAGAATAAGGATCAGATCATCGCTGACAACGGCGGAAGATATACCGATGTCATCTCATGTGTAGTAAGAGATCTTAAACTCTATGCCTGTCCCATTACAGCAGGAAACGGTTATTTCCTCTACTATAACGCAAAGTATCTGAACGAATCAGACGTTCAGTCACTTGATAGTATACTCGAAATTGCAGGTAAGAAGAACAAGTTCTTCGCTATGGACTGGTCTTCGGGCTGGTATACATATTCCTTCTTCGGCGGAGCAGGACTTAGTGCCGAGGCAAATCCCGGCGGCACCTATAACGTATGTGACTGGAACTCTACCGAGAATAAGTATAAGGGTGTAGATGTGGCTCAGGCAATGCTGGATATAAGCAGCAGCAAGGGCTTCAGAAGCACGGAGAGCCCCATTGACGGAGCTTCGGATGACAGTGTTATAGCATTTGTCAGCGGACAGTGGGATTATGAGAATCTTCGCGGTATATGGGGCGACGATCTCAGAGCCACAAAGCTGCCCACATTTACAGTCAACGGCGATCAGGTCCAGATGTCAGGATTTATGGGCTATAAGTATGTCGGCGTATACTCGGGTACAAAAAATCCCGACTGGGCTGTAAAGTTTGCTGAATGGGTATCAAATTACGATAATCAGGTAGAACGCTTCAGGGTAACAGGTGAATGTCCCTCAAATGTTGAGGCTATGCAGGCTGAGGAAGTTCAGTCGTCACCTGCTGTTGTGGCACTTGGTGAGCAGTCTGCTTTTTCTGTACGACAGAACGTAACGGATGCATACTGGACACCTTCATCTCTGCTGGGAAGTACTCTTGCAGCAGGCAATCCCGATAAGATTGACCTTCAGGAATTGCTTGACGGAGTCACAGCAGAAATAAACGCACGATAGTACCTACCCACTTTGTAAAGACCTCCTATGGTTTATAATGTACCATAGGAGGTCTTTTATCGCTTTATAAACAGCAGTCAATGCTGCTGAATCAATCCTTTTTTAGCAGTGAGCGAAATCTTTCCATGGCTTCGACAGTGTTTTCCTTGCTGTTAAAGGCTGTAAGACGGAACCAGTTATCTCCGTTGCTGCCGAAGCCTGCACCGGGAGTTCCGACAACTCCGGCTTTTTCAAGCAGAAAGTCGAAGAAGTCCCAGCTGTTCATGCCGAATGGACACTCAAACCATATGTACGGTGAGTTTATGCCGCCTGTATAGCGTATCCCGAGCCTCTCCATGGTGTCGGATATGATACGGGCGTTCTGCATATAAGCATCGGTCATAGCCTTTGCTTCTTCCTTGCCCTCCTCGGAGAAAACTGCTTCGGCGGCACGCTGTATCACATAGGGAACGCCGTTGAACTTCGTACACTGGCGGCGGTTCCACATCTTGTTGAGACTCATCTCTCTGCCGTCGGCAGAGACAGATGTTATCGCCTTGGGAACTATGGTATATCCGCATCTTGTACCTGTGAAGCCTGCTGTTTTGGAAAGTGAGCAGAACTCAACTGCACAGCTTTCTGCTCCCTCTATCTCATAGATGGAGTGGGGGAGACTGCTGTCGGATACAAAGCTCTCATAGGCGGAATCAAAGAGGATAACTGCATCGTTTTCAAGAGCATAGTCCACCCATTCCCGCAGCTGAGCCCTGTTGTAGCAGGCTCCCGTGGGATTATTCGGCGAGCAGATATAGATGATATCCGCATGGATACTCCTGTCAGGCATAGGCAGAAAATCATTCTCGGCAGTGCCGTTGATATAGACGATATTTCTGCTGTTCATGGTATTGGTGTCCACATAGACGGGGTAAACGGGGTCGGGGATAAGTACGGTGTTATCCCTGCCGAAAAGGTCGGTGATGTTTCCTGTGTCGGACTTAGCTCCGTCGGAAACGAATATCTCGTCGATGTCAAGCTCAACGCCGAAGCTGCGGTAATGTCCGGCGATAGCCTTTCTCAGAAAATCATAGCCCTGCTCGGGACCGTAGCCGCGGAAAGTCTCAGCCTTGCCCATTTCATCGGCGGCTCTGTGCATAGCCTCTACGACAGCTTTCCCGAGAGGAAGTGTTACATCACCTATGCCGAGGCGTATGACCGATCTTTCGGGGTGTTTCTCTTTAAATGTGCTGACGCGCTTTGCGACCTCGCTGAACAGATAGCTTTCCTTCAGCTCAAGAAAATTTTCGTTAAATCTTGCCATAGCTTCCTCCGTTAAATCTCGCCGTCAAATACAAATTCTGCGGGACCCGTCATATAGATATGACCATCGGTCTCCTTCCATTCTATGATAAGCTGACCGCCAAGCAGGTCTACTGTCACGGGCTCGCGGGGACATATGCCGTTAAGACAAGCCGCCGCAACAGTTGCACAGGTACCTGTTCCGCAGGCAAGTGTCTCGCCTGCACCGCGCTCCCACACTCTCATTTTCAGATGAGTGGGGGATATCACCTCTGCGAATTCTATGTTGGACCTGCGCGGAAAATGGCCGTACACCTCGAACACCTTGCCGAACTTCTCCACATCGAAGCTGCTGACAGGTTCTTCAATAAATGTAACTGCATGGGGATTACCCATTGATACACAGGTGAATGTGAACTCACGACCGAAAGCGGTGAGCTTCAGGTCTGTGACAGGAGAGCGGTCTGCAAAAACAGGAATATTTGCGGCTTCGGTTACGGGAGCGCCCATATCCACGGTCATAGTCCGCGCAATATCGTTATCGTCAGCGTTGATACTGATGTACTTTATGCCTGCGAGAGTCTCAACGGACAGCTGACGCTTGTGGATGATATCGCGGTCGTAGACGTATTTGGCAACACAGCGAATTGCATTGCCGCACATTTCGGACTCGCTGCCGTCGGAATTGAACATACGCATACGGCAGTCCGCGGTCTCGCTTGGCATTATCAGCACCAGACCGTCTGAGCCGATGCCGAAATGTCTGTCACTTATTGTTTTTGCAAGCTGCTGAGGAGAGGTAAGACTCTCCTCAAAGCAGTTGACGTAGATGTAATCATTGCCGCAGCCCTGCATTTTTGTAAATCTCATTTATATCACACTCCGAAAAGCAGCTTGTCGTATGCAGGGAAGGGCCAGTAGGTCTCGGCTGTAACGGTCTCAGCCTTGTCTGCTGCGCTGCGGAGCTTATCCATTGCAGGCAGTACAGTGTCCCTGATAAACTCGGAAGCCTTTACGATGACATCGATTGTTCTGAACTTTGCAACTGCCTTTTCCAGCGCAGCTGTTGCGGAGTCCATCTCATCAATGAGCTCGGAAAGCTCTGTCACAAGCTTTGTCTCGTACTTGCAGGCTGCCTTGGATACTGACTTCTTGACAGCGACAGCGTTTGCGGTATCTGCTGCGAATTTAGCTACCGCAGGGATTATCTCCTTGCGAGCCATATCGATCATGGTAACAGCTTCGATGTTGACTGTCTTGATGTAGTTCTCGAGCATGATGTCGCGGCGTGAGAATATCTCGGCTTCGGTAAAAATGCCGTGTGATGTGAGCATATCAACGTTCTTCTTGTCGCAGATATGGGGCATTGCATCGGCAGTTGTCTTCAGGTTCATGAGTCCGCGCTTCTCAGCCTCTGCAATCCATGCGTCGTCATAGCCGTTGCCGTTGAAGATTATACGCTTGTGATCCTTGATGGTCTTCTTGATAAGATCGTGGAGCGCCTTGTTGAAGTCCTTTGACTTTTCCAGCTTGTCGGCAAACTGTCTGAGCACCTCGGCAACTGCTGCATTGAGGTGGATATTTGCACAGGATATGCTGTTTGATGAGCCAAGCATACGGAACTCGAACTTGTTGCCTGTGAAAGCAAAGGGTGAGGTACGGTTGCGGTCGGTGGAGTCCTTGCTGAACTGGGGCAGTACATCAACGCCCAGTTTCATCTTTTCCTTTGCTGTGCCGCCGTAGGGCTTGTCCTTTTCGATGGCGTCAAGAACTGAGGTAAGCTCGTCACCGAGGAATATGGAGATCACAGCAGGAGGAGCTTCGTTTGCACCGAGACGGTGGTCGTTGCCTGCTGTGGCTACGGAAAGTCTCAGCAGATCCTGATAGTCGTCAACTGCCTTGATAACTGCTGCGAGGAACAGCAGAAACTGTGCGTTCTCGGCAGGTGTTTCACCTGGAGAGAGCAGGTTTTCGCCCTGATCTGTGGAGATAGACCAGTTGTTGTGCTTGCCTGAGCCGTTTACGCCTGCAAAGGGCTTTTCGTGGAGCAGACAAACAAGGTTGTGACGCTGTGCCACCTTCTGCATTACCTCCATGGTAAGCTGGTTGTGGTCGGCGGCGATATTTGTGGTATCATAGATGGGAGCCAGCTCGTGCTGAGCGGGAGCTACCTCGTTGTGCTTGGTCTTGGCGAGGATGCCCAGCTTCCACAGCTCGCGGTCGAGATCAGCCATGTACTCGGCAACTCTGGGCTTGATTGAGCCAAAGTAGTGGTCGTCCATTTCCTGTCCCTTGGGAGGCATTGCACCGAAAAGAGTTCTTCCCGTCATGATGAGGTCCTTTCTCTGCTTCCACATATCACGGTCAACAAGGAAGTATTCCTGCTCGGGACCAACCGAGGTCTTGACGCTCTTTACTTTGGTATTGCCGAAGAGCTTCAGTATACGCAGCGCCTGCTTGTTGATGGCTTCCATGGAGCGGAGGAGGGGGACTTTCTTGTCCAGTGCCTCACCTGTGTAGGAGCAGAAGGCTGTGGGGATGTAGAGTGTACCGTCCTTGACGAATGCATATGAGGTGGGGTCCCATGCGGTGTAGCCTCTTGCCTCGAATGTGGCGCGGAGTCCGCCCGAAGGGAAGGACGAAGCGTCAGGCTCGCCCTTTACAAGCTCCTTGCCCGAGAACTCCATGATGACTCTGCCGTCGGGAGCAGGGGAGATGAAGCTGTCGTGCTTCTCGGCAGTAACGCCTGTCATGGGCTGGAACCAGTGGGTGTAGTGTGTGGCTCCAAGCTCGATCGCCCAATCCTTCATGGCAGCTGCAACTGCATTAGCTACCGAGATATCAAGGGGGGTACCTCTGTCGATAGTCCTTTTCAGTGACTTGTACACCTTTTCAGAAAGAGTTGCCTTCATTATTCTGTCGTCAAATACCATTGAACCGAAATACTCTGTTACCTTTTCCATAATCATTCTCCTTTTTTATCAAGTGATGCTTTTATAAAGTCCGCAAACAGCCTGTGGGACTTGTTGGGACGGGATTTGAATTCGGGGTGGAACTGTACTCCCACGAACCACGGGTGGTCGGGAAGCTCCACTATTTCTACCAGCTTCTCATCGGGTGAAAGACCTGCGATGTGGAGTCCGCCTGTTGTGAGGACTTTGCGGTAGGCGTTATTGAACTCATAGCGGTGGCGGTGACGCTCATAGATAAGCTCCTCACCGTATATACTGCGGCATCTGGAGCTGTCAGAGAGCTTGCATGGGTAAAGTCCCAGCCGCATTGTGCCGCCTTTCTGGTCGATATTTCTCTGCTCATCCATGATGTCTATGACGGGATAGGGTGTATCGCCGAATTCCGCTGAGTTGGCGCCCTCAAGTCCGCAGACGTTTCTCGCGTATTCGATGACCGACATCTGCATACCGAGGCAGATACCAAAAAACGGCACTTTATTCTCACGAGCATAGCGTATGGACTCTATCATGCCCTCTACGCCTCTGTGACCAAAGCCTCCCGGAACGATGATACCGTCGCATTCCGCAAAGACCTCTGCGGCGTTGTCATGGGTTATCGTCTCGGAGTCTATCCACTTTATATCAACTGCGGCATCATTGACTATACCGCCGTGACGGAGAGCTTCTGCTACGGAAAGATATGCGTCGTGAAGCTCCACATACTTTCCAACAAGTCCGATAGTTACATTTTTGTGTGCATTCTCTGCGCGGCGCACCATTTCCGTCCACTCTGTCAGGTCGGGAGCGCTGTCCGCAAGTCCAAGATGACGGCATACGGAATGTGCCAGTCCTTCATCTTCAAGCCACAGTGGCACCTCATACAGCGACGGTGCTGTAAGATTCTGGATAACGTCATCCTTGCGGATATTGCAGAACAGAGCTATCTTCTCAGCCATATCGTCGGGGATCCGTTTTTCCGTGCGGCAGACGATTATATCGGGCTGTATGCCGATGGAGAGAAGCTCCTTTGTGGAGTGCTGGGTGGGTTTGGATTTAAGCTCCTCAGAGCCTGCGATATAGGGCACCAGAGTAACGTGGATATAGCATACATTCTCGCGCCCCTGTTCTGTACCCACCTGACGTATCGCCTCGAGAAAAGGTGTGGACTCGATATCGCCTACGGTTCCGCCTATCTCTGTGATGACCACATCTGCATTGGCTTCATTGGCAGCACTGTAAACTCTGTCCTTTATCTCGTTGGTGATGTGTGGTATGACCTGTACTGTACCGCCGAGATAATCGCCGCGGCGCTCCTTGGTGATGACGTTCCAGTATATCTTTCCTGTGGTCACGTTGGAGTGTACCGACAGATTTTCGTCAACAAATCGCTCGTAGTGACCGAGGTCAAGGTCGGTCTCCGCACCGTCATCGGTCACGAATACCTCGCCGTGCTGGAAGGGAGACATCGTACCCGGGTCTACATTGATATAGGGGTCAAATTTCTGTATCGTCACCTTATATCCGCGCTGCTTGAGAAGTCTTCCAAGTGAAGCCGCTGTGATACCCTTGCCAAGACCCGAAACGACTCCGCCTGTTACAAAAATGAACTTTGACATTTGCATATGCTCCTTGAAATACATTTATGATAAAGGCTATCTGCGGATAGCGGGAGATTTTTCAGATATTATTTTATTATCCGCAGATGCCCTTGTCAGCTTATGAACGCTCCCATTCCTCGGAATCATGGAGCGCGTTGTAGCCCTCCTCGCCTGTTCTTATCTTGATGACGTTCTCGATGTCGTAAATGAACATCTTGCCGTCGCCGTAGTTGCCTGTATAGAGAGCTGCCTTTGCGGCGCTTACGACCTTATCAACGGGAACCGCACATACTGCGATCTCTGCCTTTACCTTGGGAAGCAGGTTCATCTCAACTGTAGTACCGCGGTAGTAGTTCCTCTGTCCGTTTTGCATACCGCAGCCCATTACGTTGGTGACTGTGATGCCCTTTACGTCAATGGCTTCCATAGCTTCAATGAACTGCTGGAGCTTCTGCTGCTTGAACACAACGACTATATTTGTCATCTTGGGTCTGCCGTCGGGAGCAGGTGCGGAGTAGTTCTCCACCTTTACAGCCTCGTCAACAGGTACCTTGACAACGCTCTTTGCGTCGTCTTTTGTGTAGCCCTTCATGGAGATGTCACCCATAGAGGGTGCAAAGTCTGCATAAGAGGAGATGAGTCCGTGCTCTGTGATGTCAAGACCGAGAACTTCCTCCTGCTCTGAAGCGCGGAGACCTATGGTCTTCTTTATAATGAGGAATGTAACTGTTATAGCAACAGCTGCCCATGCTGCTACGGAAACAAATCCGAGGAGCTGTAAGCCGAGCTGTTCAAAGCCGCCGCCGTAGAAAAGTCCTTCTGCCTTGATTCCGCCGCTTTCAAGCTGTATAGCATATCCGGGAGCTGATGATGTTGCGAAAAGTCCCACTGCGATAGTGCCCCAGATACCGTTCATCATGTGTACTGCAACTGCGCCGACGGGGTCGTCGATGTGGAGCTTGTAGTCAAGGAGCCATACTCCGAAGCAGACCAGAAGTCCCGATACTACACCTACGGCTATGGAGCCGAAGCAGTCCATGACGTCACAGCCTGCTGTAATGCCGACAAGTCCTGCCAGTGAAGCGTTGAGGCACATGGAAACATCCGGCTTGCCGTACTTTATCCAAGTGAAGATCATGCAGGTAACTGTTGCAACTGCGGGAGCAACTGTGGTTGTAAGGAATATGGAGTCAAGCTGTCCTACGCTTGATGCTGCCGCAGGGTTGAAACCGTACCAGCCGAACCAGAGAATGAACACGCCCAGTGCGCCGATAGTGAGGTTATGACCGGGGATAGCGTTTACCTTGACCTCGCCCTTCTTGTTTTTCTGGAATTTGCCGATACGGGCGCCGACGATCTTTGCACCGATGAGAGCACATATACCGCCTACCATGTGTATCGCACATGAGCCCGAGAGATCGTGGAAGCCCATCTGTGCAAGCCAGCCGCCGCCCCAGATCCAGTGTGCTTCAACAGGATATATCAGAGCGCTGATAATACCCGAGTATATGCAGTAAGAAAGGAACTTTGTTCTTTCAGCCATTGCTCCCGAGACTATAGTGGAAGTTGTGGCACAGAATACAAGGTTGAATACGAACTGATCCCATTCAAAATTACTGTAGCTTGTGAATATGTCAAATCCCGGCTGTCCGATAAGACCTACCATATCTTCTCCGAACATGAGTCCGAAGCCTATAATTATGAACATTACTGTGCCGATACAGAAATCCATAAGGTTTTTCATGATTATATTGCCTGCGTTCTTTGCGCGGGTGAAACCTGTCTCTACCATTGCGAAGCCTGCCTGCATAAAGAATACGAGAGCTACCGCTATCATAAACCATACGCCGAATACTGTTTTATCTGTATGCTCAGTCAATTCCTGAATGATCGCCTGTGCGTCCATAATAATTCCTCCTAAGATCGTATTACAGCAAAAATATCAAAGGGGTGCAGAAGTCCTGAGACTTCATACACCCCTTTGTGTATGGAATTAGCGCTATAAACCAAAAAAAGAGAGCTACGGATATCTTATCCGCAGCTCCCTTGCTGTTTACAATGCCATTATAGCCCCTGCGAGGAGATTTGTCAAGAGCTTTTTTGAAATTTGACGTATCGCACATTTTTATTTTTGCGTTAGCAGAAAATAACTGTAAAAATCAACGAAACTGCAAAAAAGCCTCCGTCGCCTATTGACATTTGCACTTTGACGTGCTAATATAGATGCAGGAACAAAGACGTTTGAGCAGACTATCTGTCTGCCCGGGCGTCTTTTTTATTTTATCGGTGCAGATCAAAGGCGCTCTGCATCGGAAAGGCAAGTGAAGGATATGGATTTATTCAGAGAGGAAGCTCCGTATGAGCAGCAGGGACTCTATGACCCGCGATTTGAACATGATAACTGCGGCATAGGTGCGGTAGTGAATATCAGGGGAGAGCAGTCCAGATACGTTGTGGACAGTGCTCTCACCATCGTCGAAAAGCTTGAGCACCGTGCTGGCAAGGATGCCGAGGGCAAAACAGGCGACGGTGTCGGTATACTGGTGCAGATGCCCTATAACTTCTTTATAAGTAAGACTTCAGAGCTGGGATACGATATCGGCGGCAAAGGTGATTTCGGTGTGGGAATGTTCTTCTTCCCGCAGAGCGAGATGAAGCGCGGACAGGCTATGAAGCTTTTCGAGCTTATAGCAAAGAAGAACGGCTTGAAGCTCATATGCTGGCGTACTGTACCTGTATCGGCTGATATCCTCGGACATAAGGCACTTGAAAGTATGCCTTATATCATGCAGGCTTTTGTGAAGCGTCCCGAGGGATGTCCCAAGGGGCTTGATTTCGACCGTAAGCTTTTTATAGCAAGACGGGAGTTTGAGCAGTCCGATGAGAATACATACGTCTGCTCACTTTCCTCGCGTACTATAGTATATAAGGGAATGTTTCTGGTTGATGAGCTGAGACGCTTCTACACAGATCTCCAGAGTGAGGATTTTACCTCCGCAATCGCTATGGTGCATTCCCGTTTTTCCACAAATACAAACCCCAGCTGGCAGAAAGCTCACCCGAACCGTTTCATTGTCCACAACGGCGAGATAAACACCATAACAGGCAATGCGGATAAGATGCTTGCCCGTGAGGAGAGCATGACCTGCGAGGCTCTGAAAAATGATATGTACAAGATACTTCCAGCCATAAATGTGAACGGCTCAGACTCCGCAAGGCTGGACAACGCTCTCGAATTCATGGTGATGTCGGGAATGCCCCTGCCGCTGGCAGTAATGATAACAATTCCCGAGCCGTGGAAGAACGACAAGACCATCTCTCGCTCCAAATACGATCTTTATCAGTATTACGCAACTATGATGGAGCCTTGGGACGGTCCTGCGTCTATAATCTTCTCGGACGGCGAGGTCATGGGAGCTGTCCTCGACAGAAATGGTCTGCGTCCGTCTCGTTACTGCGTAACAAGTGACGGATATCTCATTCTCTCCTCAGAGACAGGATGTATCGATATCCCTGCGGACAAGATAGTTAAGAAAGACCGACTCCGCCCCGGAAAGATGCTCCTTGCAGACACAACTCAGGGACGCATCATCGAGGACGACGAGATAAAGTCTGCTTATGCACTCAGACAGCCCTACGGCGAGTGGCTGGATGCAAATCTGGTACGTCTTCACGATCTGCATATCCCGAACAAGGGCGTGCAGACCTATTCGGGAGAGGAGCTTGCAAAGCTTCAGAAGGCTTTCGGCTATGCATATGAGGATATCCGCACATCTATACTGCCAATGGCTGAAAAAGGCGCAGAGCCCATTGCTTCCATGGGAAGCGATATCCCTCTGCCGCCGCTGGACAAGCAGTCTCCGCCGCTTTTCAACTATTTCCGCCAGCTCTTTGCACAGGTAACAAATCCTCCCTTTGACGCTATCCGTGAGGAGATCGTTACAGATACGAGCGTATACATCGGCAAGGACGGAAACCTCCTTGAGGAGCGTCCCGAGAACTGCCATGTTCTCAAGATCGAGAACCCCATTCTCACGGAAACTGATATGCTGAAGATAAAGGCTCTCAGCTCAGATGGGCTGAAAAGCGCTGTTATACCTATAACCTATTATATCGGTACACCTTTTGAAAAGGCAATAGAAAGGCTTTTCATCGAGGCAGACAAAGCTTACCGCGACGGTGCGACCATACTCATTCTCTCCGACCGCGGTGTGGACGAGTTCCACTGTCCTATTCCCTCGCTCCTTGCAGTTTCAGCTCTCCAGCAGCACCTTGTCTCCACTAAAAAGCGCACTGCTGTGGCAATGATACTGGAGTCCGCAGAGCCGAGAGAGGTACACCATTTTGCGGCGCTTCTGGGCTACGGAGCCTGTGCGGTAAATCCCTATCTCGCTCATGAAACTATCCGCTCGCTCATTGATGAGGGAACTCTTGACAAGGACTTCTATGCAGCCGAGGACGACTATAATTCAGCTATTCTCCACGGTATCGTTAAGATAGCGTCTAAAATGGGCATTTCCACTATCCAGTCCTATCAGGGCAGCAAACTCTTTGAAGCCGTAGGTGTTTCAAAGGAGCTGATCGACAGGTATTTTTCAGGAACTGTCAGCCGTATCGGCGGCATAGGTCTTGCAGATATAAGCCGCCGCACAGAAAAGCTCCACACAGCAGCATTTGATCCGCTGGGACTTACCGTCAACGACAGTATCGGCAGCGCAGGCAGCCATAAGCTCCGCAGCGGCAAGTCTGAGCATCTTTACACGCCCGAGACTATACATCTGCTTCAGCAGGCTGCAATGACAGGCAGCTATGACACATTCAAGAAGTACAGCGAGTGTCTCACCCTTGAGGACAACGAGCTGACGCTGAGAAGTCTCCTCGACATCAGATTTGATGAAAAGGGCGGCATTCCTATTGACGAGGTCGAGTCTGTGGAAAGTATCTGCACTCGTTTCAAGACGGGAGCAATGTCCTACGGCTCTATTTCGCAGGAAGCTCATGAATGCATGGCTGTGGCTATGAACCGTATCGGAGGAAAGTCCAACAGCGGCGAGGGCGGTGAAAGCCCCGAAAGGCTGAAATCCGACCGTTGCTCAGCCATCAAGCAGGTAGCTTCGGGACGATTTGGCGTAACAAGCGAATACCTTGTTTCGGCTCAGGAGATACAGATAAAAATGGCGCAGGGCGCTAAACCCGGTGAGGGTGGACATCTGCCTTCGGGAAAGGTCTATCCGTGGATCGCCAAGACTCGTCATTCCACCGCAGGAGTCGGACTTATATCTCCTCCTCCACATCATGATATCTACTCCATTGAGGATCTGGCACAGCTCATCTATGACCTGAAAAATGCCAACGACAAGGCGCGTATCTCCGTAAAGCTTGTCTCCGAGGCAGGCGTTGGAACTGTCGCGGCAGGTGTTGCCAAGGCAGGAGCACAGGTAATACTCATTTCGGGTTATGACGGCGGAACAGGCGCTGCTCCCAGAAGCTCAATTTACAATGCAGGACTTCCGTGGGAGCTGGGACTTGCTGAGGCTCACCAGACACTTATGCTCAACGGTCTGCGCTCGAGAGTCCGCATAGAGACCGACGGAAAGCTCATGACAGGAAGAGACGTTCTCGTTGCGGCACTCCTCGGAGCTGAGGAGTTCGGATTCGCAACTGCTCCGCTTGTTACAATGGGCTGTGTAATGATGAGAGTGTGCAATCTTGATACCTGTCCTATGGGTATCGCCACACAGAACCCCGAGCTCAGAAAGCGCTTCCGCGGCAAGCCCGAATATATCGTGAACTTCATGCACTTCATTGCACAGGAGCTCCGCGAGTATATGGCAAAGCTGGGCATACGCACTGTGGACGAGCTTGTGGGACGCACTGATCTGCTCGTGCCGAAAAAGGATACTCACGGTATCGACTTCTCGGCTGTACTGGGCGTTTCTGCTTCGGAAAGCAAGCAGCACTTCGACGCTGATGATATTTACGATTTTGCTCTTGACAGCACCATAGACCGCCGTGTTATAATGAAGAAGCTGGGAAGCTCGCTGAAAAGCGGCTACGCTAAAACTATCTCCATAGATGTGGTGAACACAGACCGCTCCGTGGGAACTCTAACAGGCGCTGAGATCACCCGTATCCACGGCGAGAATGCTCTCTCTGACGATACATTCACAGTAAAATGCAGCGGCAGCGGCGGACAGTCCTTCGGCGCATTTATTCCAAAGGGACTTACTCTGGAGCTCTGCGGCGACAGCAATGACTATTTCGGCAAGGGACTCTCGGGCGGAAAGCTTGTGCTTTATCCACCGAAAAATTCCGCGTTCAGACCCGATGAAAATATAATCGTCGGCAATGTGGCACTCTACGGTGCGACCTCGGGAAAAGCCTTTATAAACGGCGTCGCAGGTGAGCGCTTCTGCGTGAGAAACTCGGGTGCTATCGCTGTATGCGAGGGCACAGGCGATCACGGCTGCGAATACATGACAGGCGGACGTGCTGTTATCCTCGGCAGAACGGGCAAGAATTTCGCTGCGGGAATGTCGGGCGGTATCGCTTATGTTCTCGATGAGGAGCACGATCTGTATACCCGTCTCAACAAGGCTCTTGTCTCTCTCGAAGCTGTTACAGCTGAGGAGGATATCGCTGAGCTGAAAACCATCATCGAAGAACATGCCGAGGCAACCGGCTCGGAAAAGGCAAAGACTATCCTTGCTGACTTTGAAAGCTATATTTCAAAGTTCAAGAAAATAATCCCACACGATTATGCGAAGATACAAACTACTGTCAAGGCACTTGAAAAGTCGGGAGTTCCCTATGAACAAGCTGAGATAGAAGCCTTTGAGCTTCTGAGAAAGGAGGCGTGAGCCATGGGAAAGGCAACAGGATTTCTTGAATATACAAGAGTTGAAACAACTGCAAAAGAGCCTCTTGAACGCATAAAGGACTTTAACGAGTTCCATATCCCTCTCAGTGAGGAGCAGAGATGCGAACAGGCGGCAAGATGTATGGACTGCGGTGTGCCCTTCTGTCAGAACGGAAAAATGCTCTGCGGAATGATCTCGGGCTGTCCGCTTAATAACCTCATTCCCGAGTGGAACGACCTGCTTTATCACGGGCAGAGGGAACAGGCTCTCAGCCGACTGCTGATGACCAATAACTTTCCCGAGTTCACATCAAGGGTCTGCCCTGCGCTCTGTGAAAAAGCCTGCACCTGCGGACTTGACAGCTCTCCCGTGACTGTCAGGGAGAATGAGCGCTCCATCATTGAATACGGCTTTGAAAACGGACTTATGGAGCCGCAGATACCAAAGGTCCGCAGCGGAAAAAGGGTAGCTGTTATCGGTTCGGGTCCCTCGGGACTTGCCGCCGCAGATACTCTCAACAAGCGCGGTCACAGTGTAACGGTTTACGAGCGCTCCGACCGTGCAGGCGGACTTCTCATGTACGGTATACCGAACATGAAGCTTGAAAAGCATATCATTGAGCGCCGCACAGAACTTATGGCAGCTGAGGGCGTGAATTTCATCACCAATGCCAATGTGGGAGCAGATGTGTCCGCCGATGAGATAATGAAGAACTTTGACGCTGTGATACTTGCCTGCGGCTCATCAAATCCCCGTGATATAAAGGCTGATGGCAGGGAGGCAGAGGGCATTTACTTTGCTGTGGACTTCCTGAAGGCAACCACAAAGAGCCTGCTGGATTCCAACCTTACAGACGGCAAAGCCATTTCCGCAAAGGATAAAAATGTTGTAATAATCGGCGGCGGTGATACGGGAAATGACTGCGTGGGAACAGCTGTCCGTCACGGCTGTAAGTCAGTGACACAGCTGGAAATGATGCCTAAGCTCCCCGATGAGAGAGCGGAAAGCAATCCGTGGCCTCAGTGGCCGAGAGTTTGCAAGACGGACTACGGTCAGGAGGAAGCCATAGCTGTGTTCGGTCACGACCCGAGAATTTATACTACCACTGTAAAGGAGTTCATCAAGGACGACAAGGGCGCTCTTACCGCAGTTAAGACGGTAAAGCTTGAATTTGTCACAGATGAGAAAAGCGGAAGAAAGGTGCTAAAGGAGATAGAGGGCAGCGAGGAGATACTTCCCTGTGAGCTTTGTCTTATTGCCGCAGGCTTCCTCGGATGTCAGAGCTATGTTGCCGAGGCTTTCGGGGCAGAGCTTGACCGGCGTACAAACATAAAGACCGAAACAGGCAGTCATGCCACAAACATTCCCAAGGTATTTACCGCAGGCGATATGCATATCGGACAGTCTCTTGTGGTAAGAGCTATCCGTGAAGGCAGGGACGCTGCCGCAGAGACGGACAGATACCTTATGGGCTATACAAATCTTTAACGGAGGACGAAATGATATATTCGGAAAATGAAATACTACAGTATATTGAGGAAAACGATGTCAAGTTCGTGAAGCTGACCTTCTGTGACCTGCACGGCAGACTTAAAAACATCTCAATACTTTCTTCCGAGCTCGCTGTTACTTTTGAAAACGGAGCAAGGATAACCGCAAAGAAGATATCAGGCTTTGAAGTCGCTGACGGAAAGGACCTTTATCTTTTCCCCGATGCAAAAACAATGATGGTCTTGCCGTGGAGACCTCAGCAGGGCAGAGTTATCAGAATGTTCTGCTATATCCGCTATAAGGACGGCACTCCTTTTGAGGGTGACGGAAGATATTTCCTGAAAAAAGCCATGAAAGCCGCAGTTTCCGCAGGCTACTGCTTCCGCTTCGGAACGTCCTGCGAGTTCACACTTTTCAGAAATGACGAGAATGGAATCCCTACAAAGATACCTCACGATAACGCAGGCTACTGCGATACAGCTCCCGATGACAAGGGAGAGAATATCCGCCGCGATGTTTGTCTGACGCTGGAGCAGATGGGCATACACCCTGTATCATCCCGTCACGAGAGCGGCTGCGGTCAGCATGAGATAGATTTCAACGCTTCATCGGCACTTAAAGCCGCGGATACATTTCTCAGCTTCAAGTCTGCGGTGAAATCCGTGGCAGAGACTCACGGTGTCCATGCAAGCTTCATGCCAAAGCCGCTGCGAACAGACTGCGGAAACGGTATGCACATCAGCTTCAATATCTTCCCCGACAGCGACTTTCTCGAGGAGCGCAGCACAGGAACAGGCGATGAGCTGAAAAGCGCAGCAGCAGGCATAATGGAGCATATCCGTGACTTTACGCTGTTTACCAATTCTACTGTTAATTCCTATGAAAGACTGGGAGAGTTCACAGCTCCGCGAGATATACTCTGGGCTTCCGATGAGGGCTCGCAGCTCATAAGAATGAATCCTGACAGCGATGAGACTGCTGTGGAGCTGAGAGCGGCTGACTGTGTGTGCAACCCCTACTTTGTGCTTGGACTTATGATATATGCTGCTCTGGAGGGCATATCCGGAAAGGCGCAGCTCCCTGCGGAAAAAGAAAGCAGGGGCAGGCTGCCCGTATCGCTTGAAGATGCGGCGGACTGTGCTGAGGGCTCGGACTTCATCAGAAAATACATTCCTGAGAATATCCTTGAAACTCTCATATCATACAGCAGGACTGAGTGGAAGGAGTATTCCACCGCCTATGACAAGGAAGCTTTTGAAGATCAGAAGTATTTTTACAGTTTATAACGGAGGTCGGCTTTGGAAAAGGTACTTGTAATATCAAGCAATAAAAGCGCCTCTGAAGCTCTCGTAAAATTTATCCGTGACTCGTTCCGATGTACGCCAAAGCTGGTGGAATCGGCTTATCAGGCAAAGACTTATCTCGACAGTGAGCCCTCTGTGGAGCTGGCTGTCATAAACTCACCCCTGATGGACGAATCTGGCTTTGAGCTTGCGGAGTACATAATCGAAAAAACAGCCGCAAACTGTATCTTTATGATAAAGGAAGAGCACATCGAAAAGATTAATGACCGCGCCGAAAAATGCGGTATAATCATCGTGGGCAAGCCCTTCAGCAGGACTCTCCTTTATCAGCTGTTAAAGACGCTGGATATTGCTGTGACACGCTCTCTGAAGCTGTACAGCGAGAACCTCCGTCTCGAGGAGAAGATAAGAGAGATACAGACTATCGACAAGGCAAAGTTCCTGCTCATGGAGTACAAGGAAATGACGGAGGCTGAGGCTCACGCATATCTGGAGCAGTACGCCATGAACAAGCGCAAGAAGAAAAGCATTGCGGCTCTTGAACTGATTGACAGGATAAACGAGCAGTATCTGTAAGAGGTGTAAAAATGTTTGATTCCATACATGAGGAATGCGGAGTTTTCGGCATATATGAAGACAGCCGCGGTGATACCGCTTCCTCGGCATATTTCGGACTGTACGCGCTCCAGCACCGCGGTCAGGAGAGCTGCGGCATTGCGGTCTGCGACGACGGAGTTTTCAGGCACAAAAGGGCTGACGGTCTTGTATCGGAGGTGTTCAGCCGTGAGGAGCTCGACAAGCTGGGAAAGGGCAATATAGCTGTGGGACACGTCCGCTATTCCACTACGGGAGGGCATAATCCCAACAATATCCAGCCCCTTGTTATCCGCCATATCAAGGGAAATATGGCTCTTGTCCATAACGGCAATCTGGTCAATGCGGCGGAGCTTAGACGTTCATTCGAGATGTCGGGTGCGATATTCCACGGCACATCCGACACTGAGGCGATAGCCTATGAGATAGTGCGTGAGCGCCTTAACTGCCACTCTACTGAGGAGGCAGTGGAGCGTGCGATGCCCCGTCTCAGGGGAGCATATTCCTGCATACTTATGACTGCCACCAAGCTCATTGCCTTCCGTGACCCCGACGGATTCCGTCCGCTGTGTATCGGCAGAGCTCACGACGGAGCCTATGTTGTTGCTTCCGAGTCCTGCGCCCTTGAGACTGTGGGAGCGGAGTTCGTCCGCGATGTCAGGGCAGGGGAGATAGTGGTCATCGGAAAGGACGGTCTGCGCTCAATAGATACCAACTGCGGTAAAAAGCAGAATATCTGCATATTCGAGTATATCTATTTTGCCCGTCCCGATTCTGTAATTGAGGGCGTATCCGTTCACCACGCAAGGCTCAAAGCAGGGGAGCTCCTCGCTAAGCACAGTCCCGTGGATGCGGACATAGTCATCGGCGTTCCGGATTCGGGACTTGATGCGGCTCTGGGCTATGCAAATGAAAGCGGTATCCCTTACGGTATCGGCTTCATCAAGAACAAATACATCGGCAGGAGCTTTATACAGCCCCAGCAGGCTCAGCGCGAAAATGCCGTTAAGATTAAGCTCAATGCGGTCCGTGAGAGCGTTGCGGGAAAGCGTGTCATAATGATAGATGACTCTATTGTGAGAGGCACCACAAGTGCGAGAATAGTGAAGCTTCTTCGAGATGCAGGTGCGAAAGAGGTACACGTCCGCATATCATCTCCGCCCTTTCTGCACTCCTGCTATTTCGGTACGGATATAGACTCCGAGGAAAATCTCATTGCAGGCAGGTGCCATTCGACTGAGGAGATAGCGGAGTACATTGGCGCGGATTCACTGGCGTATCTGCCAATTAACGCCCTTGGCGAGCTCATAGATAAGAAGTGCGGCTATTGCTGCGGCTGCTTCACAGGTGATTACCCCGTTGATACGACGGGAGCAGGCAGCAAGAACAAATTTGACGAAAAAATACATGGGTGACATTTTCAAAGGGCTTGTATCAATGGGGATACAGGCTCTTAATATTACAATAATTCGGAGGAATAGAAAATGTGTACGATAATGGGATACTGCGGCAAGGACTGCGGTATGCAGAAGGTTTCGGAGGGACTTACGGCTACTGTGTCAAGAGGTCCCGACGACGAGAGGATAATTGACCTGAAAGACGGCGTTCTGGGCTTTCAGCGCCTTTCCATAATGGGACTGACTCCCGAGGGGATGCAGCCCTTTGAGCTTGACGGTAATTACGCTGTATGCAACGGCGAGATATACGGCTTCAAAAAAATACGGGAGGAGCTTATCGCAAAGGGCTGCAGCTTCCGCAGTGACAGCGACTGCGAGATACTGCTGCCCATGTACAGAGAATACGGCATGGATATGTTTGCGATGCTGGACGCTGAATTTGCCTGCATCATATATGACAGCGAGCAGCGCACGTTTATAGCTGCCCGTGACCCCATAGGTATTCGTCCCCTGTATTACGGCTATGACGGCGAAACCATTGTATTTGCCAGTGAAGCTAAGAACCTCGTGAAGGTGTGCAATAAAATAAAGCCCTTTCCGCCGGGTCATTACTACAAGGACGGTCAGTTCTGCTGTTACTGTGATATAACTGCCGTTGACAGTGTAATTCACGATGATATTGAGACTGTCTGCAAAAATATCCATGATAAGCTTGTGTCAGGCGTCAGGAAACGCCTTGACGCAGACGCAAAGGTGGGCTTTCTGCTGTCTGGCGGACTGGACTCCTCACTGGTCTGCGCTATTGCTCAGCGCGAAATGGATAAGCCGATACGCACCTTTGCTATAGGAATGAATACCGACGCTATCGACCTGAAATACGCAAAGCAGGTGGCTGACTACATAGGAAGTGAGCATACAGAGGTGATCATCACCAAGGACGATGTGATAGCTGCCCTTGAGGACGTTATCCACCTCCTCGGGACCTATGACATCACCACTATCCGTGCAAGTATGGGAATGTATCTGCTCTGTAAGGCTATACACGAACAGACCGATATCCGTGTTCTTCTCACAGGCGAGATATCCGACGAGCTTTTCGGCTATAAGTACACTGATTTTGCTCCCTCAGCAGAGGCTTTTCAGGCAGAGTCAGTGAAGCGTGTCCGCGAGCTCCATATGTACGATGTTCTCCGTGCGGACAGGTGTATCTCCGTAAATTCCCTTGAAGCAAGAGTTCCTTTCGGTGACCTTGACTTCGTGAAATATGTCATGGCAGTTGACCCCGAAATGAAGCTGAACAAGTATAACAAGGGCAAGTATCTGCTGCGCCATGCCTTTGAGGGAGACTATCTGCCGCATGATATCCTTTACCGTGAAAAGGCTGCATTTTCCGATGCCGTGGGACATTCAATGGTGGATCATCTTAAAGAATATGCAGAGGATTATTACTCAGATGAGGAATATGAGCTTCTGTGTACGAAATACGATCATGCAAGACCGTTTACAAAGGAGTCACTGCTGTACCGCGAGATATTCGAGAAATACTATAAGGATAACAGCGAAATGATCGCGGACTTCTGGATGCCGAACAAGGAGTGGGAAGGCTGCAACGTAAACGACCCGTCAGCCCGTGTACTCTCGAACTACGGAGAGAGCGGAATGTGATAATAAGGGAGTTCCGAAAGGACGCCCTTTGATGATAAAAGCTGAAAAAAGCCTGAAAGCAAACTAATTGCTTTCAGGCTTTTCTGTATTTCAATAAACTCAATTGTATGCTTATAGAGCGGAGCGACGAATCGTTCCACTGCTTGTAAATATCATTATAATCTATCTGCATTTCGTTCAAGGTAATTATTCACTTTATCATCTCCTTCAAAATCGCGTACACTATCGTATATATGATCTATATTCCAACACAACAGATCCTTTATGGAATCAATAGGCATAACTTCACCTTCATCACCATAGCTGAGATAATTACCTGTGGCAATTTCCATCAGTAAATACCCACATGAGCCATCAGACCCTAACACGATGTATTTATCACTGTCACCCTCCTCGATCCAATCATTATATCCCTCATTGAAATGTTTTTTGATAGTTTCAAGGCTCCATAGATTCATGTATGCTATATTGCTGTCAAATCCATTTGTCAGCTTGTATAATTCTCTGAGTTCATCAGGGAGTCTGATACCGGTTTCCTTTTCAAAGCTTATTATTTCATCAATGCTTTTTGGCGATTTAAAGAAGATACGAATATCATCAGAGTATTTTTCAGATAGTAATTTCATGATTTCAATTTCTTCCGTAAACATAATAGATTTCTCCTTGAAAATGTATTAAGAGTAATAGACAAAGTTCCCTCAGTTTTTATTATACCATACAGATCATGAAAAAACAATGCCGACTTTCAGTAAAATGCTAATAGAATGTGTGTATCACACTCAAAAAGTTCGTCGAGACTGTTTACGGTTGCGCAGGTAGAAAAGCGGTCCTTGACGTAACGCTTGAATTCAGCGGTCATCACACCTGCAAGTACCAAAGAAATAAAGTGTTTCATAAAAATACCTCCGTTCTAATTTGCTACTTCTATTGTAGCATACAGAGCAGAGGTAAGTCTAATTGAAATATTTAATAGCAGATAGAAAAAATAAATCGTCATACATCAAGCGGATCGTCTTTATATTTATCTTGAACCATTTTTACAAAATCCAGCACGAACTTTCGGCTCTCGGATTTGTGGGTATAAAGGGCACAGGGCATTTTCTCCTGACAGTCAAAAGGTATCCACACAAACTCTCCCGTATGGTCGTTGAGGAAACCCGGTGACAGGCAGATGCCACGCTCGGACGCTACATTTGTCAGCGTGGTGTTGTGGTCGGGACTGTTGAAATAGCTGATATTGCCCCCTGCGATGAGACGCTGCTGCACAGCTTTCAGTTCGGGCGGCGAGGTATTGCCCACCATAAGTGTCCGCCCCGAGAGGTCGCTTTCACGGATAATCCGCTTGCGTGATAGCATATCATTCTTCTTGCAGATAAGGTAAATGCCGCTGTCGAAAAGGTGGTGTTTTTTCACATCATGGATACGCTTCATCTGATGTTCGAGAGAGAAAGTCACGTCCATTTCTCCTGCGAAAAATCGCTCTAAGTAGCCCGAATAAATAAAGTACGGCGTGACGGAAATATCGGGATAGACCTTTGCAAACTCCATGATGATCTGCGGCAGATAATAAAGTGCAGACCGCACGGGCATACAGATATTGATATTGCCCTTGTACTTTGAGCTGAAATTCTGTCCGTTTTCGATCGCCTTGTTCAGCTCTGTCAGCACGTTTCTGATCGTCACGATAAACTGCTCGCCTGCGGGAGTGAGGGTCGCGCCCTTGCCAGAACGCGCGAATATCTCAAAGCCGATCTCGTCCTCTAAAAGGCGTATCTGGTAGGTCAGTGTGGGCTGGGAGATAAATAAATTTTCGGCTGCTCGGTTGAAATTCTGCGTGCGTGCAAGCTCGGCGGCATATGTAAGCTGCTTTGTGGTCATGGTATCACCTCGGATCAATTATAGCATAGTCATTTTGTTTTGTAAAGGTATACTGAGTAATTTAATTTTTCTATCGGTTATTAAAGTTTTCTATTAGACTTACCACTATTAATGTGATAAAATGGTATTAAAGAAATCTTTATGAGGTGATCTGTATGACGAATTTTACACTCAACGATAATACAACAATTCCCGTAACAGGCTTCGGTGTATTTATGGTACCGAACAATGGTCCGACGGAGGAAGCTGTCGGGAAAAAATGCAGACACTATTCAATGACCTGACTATCTCGTCAATCGCAGCGGCTCACGGAAAGACCTCTGCACAGATCATTCTGCGGTGGCACTTGCAGGCTGGGAATATCTCAATTCCCGGCAGCAGCAATCCCGACCACATTCAGGAAAACTGCGAGATATTCGACTTTGAGCTAAGTGCTGACGAAATGGCACAGCTCACTGCAATTGATAAAAACGAACGCTTTGCGGACTATTAAGGAGGTATTTTTATGGCTATGGTATTTGACAGAAACGAGAACAGAAAGGTTGCTGTTCTGCTTGGTGCAGGCAGCATGGGAACAGCGATCCTGCGCCGTGTGTGTGCAGGAATGACGCTGCTTTTCGGTGATATCAGCGAGAAGCGCCTTGATGAAGTAAAGCGTGAGTATCAGGGTTACGGCTATGCGGTGGAAACAATGGTGGTGGATGCCAACAGTAAAGAGAGCATCGAAGCCTTTGCCGCAAAAGCAGCTGAGCTTGGTGAGGTGAAATACTACATTCACACAGCAGGACATTCGCCCAATCAGGCAAGCCCTGAGAAGATCATCGACCTTGATCTCATCGGCTCAAAGTATGCACTCGATGCTTTCGGAAAGGTCATCGCAAAGGGCGGTGCAGGGCTGCTGATCTCCAGTCAGACAGGCTATATGTTCCCGCCGCTTTCCGCCGAGGAGGAGTATCAGATCATGACCACTCCTGCGGATAAGCTGAAAGACCTGCCCTGCCTGTCACCCGAGCGTATCACCAATTCGGGAACGGCTTACATCGTTTCAAAAAAGGCAAATCACTTGCAGGTGCAGTATTCAGCAGCTCACGAATGGGGCGAGCGAGGTGCAAGGATAAACACCATTAGCCCTGGAGTTATTGTCACACCCCTTGCCTATGACGAGTTCAATGCAAATGGTGCAGGCTATCAGCGAATGATCGACGCAACACCGATGCGCCGTGTGGGTTCGCCCGACGAGATAGGTGCGGCAGGTGCGTTCCTGCTCAGCGATGACGCAAGCTATGTGACTGGCACAGACCTGCTGGTGGACGGCGGAACGATAGCTGCGCTGAAAAACAAAAAATTTAACCTCGGCAGATGAGAATTTCACGATGAAGTCAGCTATTCTATTAGTCGCAGCAATGTTTTGCCTGACCTCTTGCAAAAAAATGACGAGCGATCAGCTATAAGTATGAACTCCGAAATTTCCACGATCGAAAGCGGTGATGATATGAAGAATTACAACTTTTCAGCACTGACAAATGTTGAGCTGATAAATGCAGACCTCGGTTCGATGAACGATGAACAGCTTTCTGTTCTGTACGCACAGGCGAGATACTGTCAGGCTATGACCGATGAGGATATTGATACAATGCGTGAGCTTGTCTCCGAGGATATGACCTATACCCACATGAGCGGTATGACACAGACCCGTGAGGAATACTTTGCAGACATCGCCGACGGCAGCCTGCGGTACTTCACGATCGGTATGGACAGCCCGAAAATCGAGGTCAGCGGCGATACCGCAAGTGTGACTTATACCTCGGTGCTGAATGCCAATGCCTACGGTGCAAGAGGAACATATCGCATGAAAGGCACGCATTATTACGAAAAGCGTGACGGTGAATGGATCGCCGTAAATTCTCCTGACCGATAAGGAGGAGTCATAATGAAAACAAGAAAACTGAAAGATATAGAAGTTTCCGCAGTCGGCATGGGCTGCATGGCGTTTTCCCACGGCTACGGCAAGATACCGTCCGAGGAGTACAGCATCGACGCGATACGGAACGCTTATCAGCACGGCTGCAATTTCTTTGACACGGCGGAGGTATACAGCCCGAATTTGTCAGGGATAGGTCACAATGAACTGATAGTAGGCAAGGCGCTGGAAGATGTGCGCGATGATGTAGTTATTGCCACAAAGCTGATGCTCCATTCTGTGGGTTTCCGTAAGAGCGTTTATGATGAAGTTCTCCGACACCTTGAAGGCTCACTTGACCGACTCAGAACCGACTATGTGGATATTTATTATCTGCACCGAATGGGCGGTGTGCCTGTGGAAAAGATCGCAGAAGCTATGGGTAGGCTAATTGATGACGGTCTGATCCGTGGCTGGGGACTTTCTCAGGTCGATGTTGATGTGATAGACGCAGCACAAAACGTCACTCCGCTGACGGCAATACAGAACATCTACTCAATGGTGGAACGTGACTGCGAGCGCCGAATTATCCCATACTGCATGGAGCATAACATCGGTTTTGTGCCGTTTTCACCCATCGCAAGCGGTTTGCTCTCGGGAAAGATAACCGCCGAAACGCAGTTTGAACGCAATGACGATGTGCGGAATTGGGTGCCGCAGTTATCTCGTCGGAATATCGAGGGCAATATGCCGATCGTGGAAATGCTGAAGGATTTTGCAAACAAGAAGAACGCCACGCCTGCACAAATCTCCCTTGCGTGGATGCTGCACAAATACCCGAATGTAGTGCCGATACCCGGCTCGAAAAACAAGGAGCGTATCATCGAAAACCTGAACGCTGCCGATGTGGAGCTTACAGACGAGGAATTCAAGGCGCTTGACAGCAAGCTGAACAAGCACAAGGTTTACGGACACCGTGGGCTTGGAGGATTTTAAAACAGTATAAAAAATAGCAGAACAAAACGGCGATTCATTATTGAACCGCCGTTTATATTATCACTAAAATCCTAAACCGTCAAGCCAGTCACGAACGGACTGCTGTGTATCGGAGCTGAACTCCTGTGCTGTTGCTCAGGGTCAAGCATTTTGATCACCTTGGCAGGAACACCGCCGACTACCGCATAATCGGGAACGTCCTTTGTGACAACTGCCCCTGCCGCAACTACAGCATATTTGCCGATGGTCACGCCCGGACAGATCGTACAGCCCATACCGAGCCAAGCATTTTTCCTGACCGTGACTTTGCCGTAGGTGTAGGTGGTGTGGCGGTCGTACATATCGTGATTGATCGTAGCAATTCTCAGTCCCGGTGCAGCCATTACGCCGTCCTCGAACTCGATACCGCCCGATGCAGAAAGGATAGCAGAGTGATTGATAAATACGCCCTTTCCGAATTTCACACGGTTTCCGAAATCACAGGTAAACGGTGTGAGTATCCTGACATCATTGAGCTTGCGCCCGAAAAGTTCCTCCAGATAGTCGATATAGGACGTATCATCGGGAAGGAATGCATTTGCCTTTGCACACAGCGTTCTCGCCCTCATCATTTCATCAACTGCTTCTTTGAAGTAAGGCTCGGTCACTTTTGTCGGACCGCCTTTATCCATAAGCTCATATACATAGCCGCTTTCGTATTCCTTATTTTGCTCCTTATCCGTGTCGATCCTCAGAATTGTTTCTTCAGAATTTCGATAAACTCATTCGTATGTTTTTTCGGATTATCAGCTTTCATAAAAGCACAGTACCGCCTGATGATGGGCTTGCCGTTCCGCAGGAGCCGCAAGGCTTTTGTAGTGGTCTGCACCGCTTCACCGCTGCCCTCTATGGGCATAAAGCCATTGCCCTGAATGACCTGCATAAGTGCATCGTCGATATATTCCGTGAAATATATCTCGCTCTGAAAGCCCAAGTCATTCGCGTAAAAGCTGCGCTCTGTTTCCTGCTGGTCGGGGGAGGAGAGAAGTATCAGAGGCGTGTTTTTCAGGTCTGATATTTCGACCTCGTCAAGCTGTGCAAGGGGAGAATTAGCCGATATTTCCACATAATATTCCCGAATATCGAGAACGATGTTCACATATTCGTCCGAGAACGCTCTGCGCTGGTCATTCAGAACAATATCGATCTCTCCGTTTCGCAGGAGGGCATAAAGTGCGTCGTGATTTCCGTGAGTGACCTCCACCGTTACATCGGGATACTGCACTGTAAACTCAGACACGGCGCTGTTAAACTCCTTGCCGCTGTAGCCCTTGAGCAGTCCGACCTTCAGAAGCTCGCCGCTATTGCCCGAAACCTTTTGCAGCTCACGGACGATGTTATCATAATCCGCCACCAGCACAAGGCTTTTCTTGTAGAAAAACTCGCCAGCGGGTGTCAATGTGAAGCTGCGCTTTTTGCGTTCAAGAAGCGTCACGCCAAGTTCTTCCTCCAGTGCCTTGATCTGCTGCGAAATTGCCGACTGGGAGATATAATGTTCCTCTGCGGCGGCGGTGAAGCTGCCGAGCCGCACCACCGACTGAAAATAGCGTATCTGTTTCAGCATGATCTCACCTCAATAGGTCGAGGCGCTTGCAAGTGCAAAGCGCCATTCGCCGTTTTTCTTCACAAGCTGAAACCGAAGCTGTAACTGCCATGTGTGCTTTCCGCCGCCGAACACCGCCGCAGTAACACGGCTTCTGCCTACCAGCACAGCGGAGTCACCTTTGATTTCCGCCTGCATATCTTCATGTTCGGCAGAATAATAATTAAGCGTTCCGTTCATGATCGCATTTATATATTCCTGCTTGCTCTGCCGCATACCCGTCATGTGAACAAGCACAAAGCTGTCATCGTGGACACGTTCAAGCTCTGCCTTGTCCTTGTTCACCATTGCGGAGTACATCTCATTGTAGAGCTGAATGATCTGTTTCTTGTCGGTCATACGTTTTTTTTCGCCCATGCTGCGACTTTGCTCTCACTCTCGGCGGCTTCTGCACCGTGAACCGAAAGCCCAGCCTTGACAGTTGCACCCTTGCAGAGAGCTTTCAGATCACGCTCGCTGGAACCCATACCACTGCCCTCATTGGTACAGAAGGGAATGATAGTCTTGCCTGTCAGGTCGTACTTTTCAAGCAGCGTGAACATACACATGGGCATCGTTCCCCACCAGTTGGGATAGCCCACAAAGATAGTGTCGTAGTCCTCAAAATTGTCGGGATATTCCTTGATCTCGGGGCGTGCCTTGCTGCGAAGCTCCTGTTTTGCCTCCTCGATGCAGGTCATGTAGCTCTCGGAGTAGGGTTTTACCGTATCGACCTCAAAGAGCTCGCCGCCCACTGCGTTCTGAATGAATTCGGCAACCCGCTCGGTATTGCCCTTTGTGATAGTTTTAAGACCGCCGTTCCAGTAGTTTTCGCCCTTGCGGGAATAGTAAACCATAAGTATATTAGCCATAGTGATTACCTCCATGATTGATTTGGTAATTATAGTTTAACATAGTTTTTTAGATAAATCAATCTGGAATTCAGCTAATAAAGATAAGTTATTCTTATCAATATAAAAATCTCTGAACGAGACGCTATTTGGTTTGTCTCGTAGATGATGCCCTATATGTTCAGGTCATAGGGAGTTAGCAGGTATTTATGACCTAAAAACGCTGAATTCCGAACTTGCAAAGCAGTGGCATCCTATAAAAAATGGAGGTTTGCTTCCAAATATGATACTTCTCGGATCAGAAAAAGTCCGGTGGATATGTCAAAATGGATATGAATGGGAAGCATATGTAAATAGCAGAGCAATGGGGGGAGGCTGTCCAAAAATGTCGTAAAGCACCCGCAAATGATCAAAAGGCGAAGTCAGTAATACATATTCATTAGATGTAACAATCATTGCTGAATATTCAAGTGCAATGGAAGCTGAAAGACAAACAGGAATAAAATCAATACATAAGGTATGCAGAGGTGAAGGAGAGACTATAGGAGGATTTATATGGAAATATAAGACCGATAATGATGATAAAAATAGAATAATGTCATTTCTATGATGAACCGTAAAGTCAAAGCCGCAGGTCTCCCTGCGGCTTGTTTTTTGGGGCATATATATATGTATAAAGCTTTTCGACTTATTACACGGCTGCTGACAGTTTTAAGTCTCATCAGCCGCCATAGTCGCATCCGTAAGCTGACAGTAGGTATAAAAACCCTCCTTATAATAGTTGAATTTACCGACAACGGTAATCTCTGTACCAATGGCAGGATAATCATCAGGATATGAATAGTCTCCATCGAGAACGAATTCTATACCTTGGGAACAGCAAGCAGTGGCGTCACTGATAATAACTGCAAAAAATTCTCTGCCGTCTGATTCCTGAAAATATGAAAACGGACCTTTAGCCTTTACTGTTTTACCAAGATAGTTGTCGCCGTTATTGACCATATCATATACCTGTGCGTATACCATACCTGCACTTAGGCTGATAGTTATGCAGGTCAACGCCGCTGTCAAGAAGATAGGATATATCCACATTGTCCGCGTGATCACCGAGTATCTCTCTTACCCAGTCATATTTCGGAAAAATAGTGCAAACTACACTGAAGGGCTCAGAGCTTGCTTTATTAGCAGCTTGTGTGGTCACTTCTGTCTTGCTGCTTGAAGAACTGCCCGATGAGCAGTCTGTCATTCCGATTGCAGCCATAGCGAATGTTAAGGCATAAATGCCGATTTTTTTCTTAAACATAAAGATAGAACCTCCGAATTGAATAATTAGATCGAAATTGTTCGTAATATATCAGGTGGGATATCAGAACAAGAGTTTATAATATATGGTCAGAAAAATTCAATTCAGAAGTTCTACTTTAAGCGAAATAAGAGTTGTATGTTCAGAGTGAGGTTTTATAATGATACTGCACAAAGCGGCAGCACTTGCCCTCTCAGGTGCTATGCTTATAGTGTCGCCGCATATTTCGCCTCAAGTTATTACATCAGATGCAGCTGCAAACAAAGCCCGCGTTTCTGTTCATGATCCCTCTGTTATCAAGGACGGGAATTCTTCTTACATCTTCGGTTCGCATATTGATGCTGCAAAAAGCAATGACCTTCAGAACTGGACACGCTTTTCAAACGGCTATGCCAGAACGAATAATGTGGAGTTCGGCAAACTTTCGGAAAATCTGAAAAAGGCGTTTGCATGAAGCGGTGAAGACTTGGAGGACTGTGCAGGCGGATTTGCTGTATGGGCGCCTGATGTGATCTGGAACCCTGATTTTCGTAACGCTGACGGTACAACAGGTGCATATGTCATGTATTTCTGTACCTCATCGACTTATATAAGATCAGTCATATGCTTTACCACATCCAAGAACATACAGGGACCCTATACATTTGGTGATACACTCATATATTCCGGATTTACAAAGAATGACCAGTATGTATCAAGCGCCACAAAGAATGTAAACAAGAAGTACACAACAACAAATGTTGACGACCTTATCGAAAAGGGTGAGGTAACAATGAATAACAGCTGGTTCAGCGGAAATAATTTCAACAACCAGCTTTTCCCCAACGCCATCGATCCTACGATCTACTATGGTACGGACGGAAAGATGTACATGACCTATGGTTCGTGGTCGGGAGGTATTTTTACCCTTGAGATCAATCCGCAAACAGGCCGTGTTATCCACCCGAAGACCGGAACTACATCGGACGGCAGAATGGTGGACAGCTATTTTGGTACCAAGATAGCAGGAGGCTACGGAAAGTCAGGCGAGGGTCCCTTTATTGAATATAATCCCGATACAGACTACTATTACCTCTGGACGACCTACGGAGGACTTGCTTGGGATGGCGGATACAATATGCGTGTATCACGCTCAAAGAGCCCGTTGGGTCCGTTTACAGATGCGGCGGGAAGGAAAGCTGTTCTTGACCCTGCTACAAATCTTGACAGCGTTGGTGTCAAGGTAATGGGCAATTACAAGTTCAGCACGCTGGACGCGGCATATTTTGCTCCCGGTCACAACTCAGTCCTCAGAGATGACGATGGCCGCTGGTATCTTATATACCATACACGTTTCCAGAACAATAATATGCATCAGGTAAGGGTACACGAAATGTTCTTCAGCGAGGACGGCTGGCCTGTTGCCACACCATTTGAATACGTCGGAGATCACATCTCCGACGGCGGCTACGAAGAAGCCGATATTGCAGGCGATTATGAGTATATCAATCACGGAAACGGTACAAATGCAAATCTTATAAACTATCAGAATATCAAGCTCAACGCAGACCATACCATTTCTGGCGCAGTTTCGGGTAAGTGGGAGCAGGCTGCGGACAGTGCTGCTGCAACGCTCACTATCGGTAATCAGCGTTACAGCGGATACTTCATAGCTGCCGAGAATGAAAAAGGCACCAAGGTAATGTCATTTACGGCAGTTGGCAGCAATAATCAAAGCATATGGGGCGCTCAGAACAAGAAATACACAGGCAGTGAAAGAGCTTCTCTTTCTGATTATACCAATCCGGAGGCGGAACTGGTAATGGCTCCCGAAACAGTCGGCGAAAAGAGCAAGTCAGTGAAGCTCAGCGGTACCGATCTTATCAGCGGTGCAACATATTATATAACCAACAAAAACAGCGGCCTTTCACTTGATCTGCCCGAGGGAGCACTTGACGCAGGTAGAAATATCCAGCAGTGGGACTTCAACAAGAGCTGGGCACAGCAGTGGAGACTTGTTTCTGTGGATGACAGCTATTTCCGCATCGTTTCTATCGGTGATGAGAGCAAATGTGTTGCAGTTTCGGAGAATTCCGCAAAGGACGGTATCAATGTGGAATTACAGACATATACAGGCGCTGATAATCAGCTTTTCAGACTTGTTAAAAGCGGCAGCTATTACGGAATCGTTTCCAAGTGCTCGGCAGGCAAGGGGGCTCTTGACGTATTTGAGTGGTCCACTGAGAACGGCGGCAATGTAAATCAGTACGCATATAACGAATATGATTGCCAGCTCTGGAAGATCGAGGCAGTATGTCCAACAGTTCCAAGCGGTGCATACACCATAAAGAATCTCAACAGCGGAAGATACATTGCTGACAATAAAGGAAGTGCAGTACAGAGCGATGCACAGAACTGGAACATTACCAAGCAGAATGACGGCACATACACCATTCAGACTGCTGATAGCAAGGCTCTTACAGTTGAGAATAACTCTGCTGAGGACGGTGCTGACATAAAGCTTGCTGAATTCAGGGGCGACAGCTCTCAGAAATTCATCATTCAGTGCAGTAAGGACGGCACATATTCTCTGCTCACAGTTTCATCTGGCGGTACAAGGTGTGCGGACGTTTATGAGATAAGCCTTGATGACGGTGTGAACATCTGCCAGTGGGAGTACTGGGGCGGTGACGGACAGCACTTTGTTCTGGAGGCTGTATCCGAGGCGGAGAATGATACTACTGATGTATGTCTGCCTGTGGGGCTGGCTGTGAGCAGGAATACAAATCCGTTTGCGGGCAATATCACAAAGCAGAATGAGCATTACAATTACGGTGGAGACCCTGCTGCCTTTGTTGAGGGTGACACGGTCTATGCATATACAGGACATGATGTCTCTACTAACGCGGAAGTGGACAGAGCGATCTATAATATACCCGAGTACCTCTGTTATTCTACTAAAGACCTCATCAATTGGAATTATGAGGGCGTAGTGATGAAGATGTCGGATGTTTCATGGGGAGACCCCAAAAGTGCATGGGCAGGACAGGTAACGAAGCACAATGGCAGATACTATCTTTACTTTTGCTCTTGGGACAGAACGTCCGAAGGAAAACAGTCAATAGGAGTCGCAGTTTCCGATTCTCCGAAAGGACCGTTCAGGGACATCGGATATCCACTTGTAAGGGGAACGCATACTAATGATCAGTCCAGCAATTGGGATGATATTGATCCTACAGTATGGATCGAGAATGATAAGAATGGTGTGGAACATCAATATCTTGCATGGGGCAACAGCAGATACTATATCTGTGAGCTTAATGATGATATGATAAGTATCCAGGACCTTAACGGAGACGGTAAGATAACATTCGGCGGCGAAGGTACGAACGGAGATGTTTTCTACCGTGGCAGAGGACTGAATATGTATACCGAAGCTCCGTGGCTGTACAGACGTCAGCATGAGGACGGAAGCTATTACGGCGACTATTACCTTATCTATGCTTATCGCTGGCGCGAAAACGCCAAGGTCTACAATTCCATGATCGAAAAGCGTGAAGCTGAGATAGCTGAGCTGACAAAGAAAATAGAGGGATGCAGGAAGTTCGACGAATTCAGCAAGAAGCGCCGTGACGAGCTGATGTCCACAGCAGAGCTGATTGACAAGGTGCTACTGGAGCCGTACATCTCGGATGCGAATATGCGCCTGCTCGTTCGGAAGATAAACGTCCACGAAAACGAGGACGGCAGCCTTGATGTAAACCTTGAATTCAACGGTGACTTCAAGGATACAAGCACTGGGTGCTTTGAGATTAACGATTAAAGCAGAAAAAGCCGCAGGGAGACCTGCGGCTATCAATTTATTAATCATCTTTTTTATTAATTTCATTAAGATAACCACCGGTTATAATACCTGATGGAAGTGCAATAATAGCAATGCCAAATACCGAAGAAATCATTGTGACGATTCTTCCTATCGTTGAAACTGGGTAAATATCGCCATAGCCTACCGTTGTTAGAGAAACAGTTGCCCAGTATATAGCATCAAAAAATGTTTCAAACGAATCGGGTTCGACATTAAAAATCACAAGAGCAGAAACTACAATGTATGCAATCGCCATTGTTGCAACTGCTGATAGAGCGTGTTTTTCTTTTTTGAACACATTAATGATAATAAGGAGGCTCTTGGAATATCTTAACATTTTTGCGGCTCTAAGCACTCTTAACGTGCGTAATAAACGCAGAACTTTAAGAACACGAAATCCACTGCTTAAAAAAGAGAAAGATGAGAGTATAACAAGCAAATCAATAGCTGCCATAGGCGTGAATGGATAAACAATGGCAGCAGCAGGATGCTTTAGCCCTGTCTTAAAATCAGCGGTTATCAGTCTGAGTAGATAGTCAATAATAAAAACAAAAGTTGAAACATATTCAATTATCAGAAAAACAGTATTTGTTGTTTTAAAGGCTAATGGAACGAGGCTGACTATGATAACGATCATCATAAAGCTGTCATAACCGTGACTCAGGGAATTGTCCTCGGTACTTACGTCGATTATCTTAAAAAGCTTTTCTCTCATATTATCACCCTATTAAAAAAGCCCGAATAATCGGACTTTTTGAATGGTGCGGGTGACAGGACTTGAACCTGCACACCTTACGGCATCAGAACCTAAATCTGACGTGTCTGCCAATTTCACCACACCCGCATATTAAATTTTTACTGTCGATTTGGACTGCCGACAGGAGCAGTATTATAAAACCAATGACGTAGCGCGAACGAAATCTGGTGCGTATGCCAATTTCGCCATACCCGCATATTTACTTTATATATCTGATTTTCTGTGTAGCAAGAGTTTTATCCCTATAGTTATAGTATTCTAAAACATCATCACCATTGATAACTGATTGTCCCCAAGTTGTTGTATTAATGTCATACGCGCTGTATTTTATTTTCTTATCGATCTCCTTGTACATTGCCCAAAAAAGTTCATACATTCTGTCATACATTTTATTGCTGCAAACTACACCGAATTCAATGGTATCCATCTGATCTGTGGGATCGCGGAATAAGTCAAAAACAAGACAGTTACTTGTGTGATCTCCATAGACCCATATATCTCCCTGACCGGAAGGAGTGTTCAAAAAGGTCTTTTCTACTTCTCCGACATCTACAGTAACATCAAGAAGCTCCATGATATCGGGGAGAAGCGTTTTAGATTCAGCGTAATCATAGCCATATAAAATAATATCGAAAGGACCGCATACTCTGAATGTACAAGATTGCTTTTTACCAAACATAGAATACTCCAATGACATGGAAAGGAAAAACGATGTAGGTGTGTGACATTACTTGTGAACAACACAATATTAATTATACAGTTTTGTAAGGAATTTGTCAAGGGGAAAATATATCACTTGTTGAGAGCATTGCGGAAATGTTCCGCAAAGGCGCTAATGGACATATATCGCTGCTCTCTTTCGTGGGACACAGCTCTGAGGACCACTTTGTAAGCCGCGTCGGAAAGCTCCCATTTGTCGCGGGAGCAGGGGACGAATGCACATTTTTCGTATCTTTTGGCTATATCTGTGTCGGAGAAGCTTCCGAAGATATCGAATATAATAGCTCCGAGAGTAAAAACGTTAGTGGCCTCATCTATAACAGCTCCCTTTATGTACTCCTCGGGAGCCTTCAGGCGTTTAGTGCCCCAGTAGTCCTCACCGACAGAATTAACCACAGGTGCCTTGCGGAATAAGTCGATATCGCAGATGGTGAGCTTATCACGGTCAAAATCGTAGATAAGACTGCCGTCATAGAAGTCGCAGGCAACGTATCCCTTGGCGGCAGTATTCTCGAGGAATGAGATAATATCCGATACTGCATTCAGACGCTTATCTATGGGAAGCTTTTTGAATCGCTGATATGGAGGAGTTATATTCTCGGCTGAATATTTATCAAAGTTCCAGTGATCGAACAGTCCCTCACCGTCAGCCCAGTCGAAAACCGCAGCATACAGCTCACCATGCCGGAAGCTGTCCCTGAGAGATATGAGGGACGGGTGAGCAAGATCGCGATATATCTGCACCGCATTTTTCAGCGCTGTCACAGACTCAGCAGGCGAGACCTCACCCTCTATGGTATCGGCACCTGCGATCTTGAAGAAGAATCTGCCGTCGTTTTTTTCAACTCCGAAGCAGATACATCCCGAGCCTGTTTCATCGACAACTGAAAAGACCCTGCCGTAATTACTGAGCCACGACAGATCATGTGCGGTCCTTAGTCTGTAGCTTATACCGTTAATGCTCTGAATTATCATTTGACCTCCGAAAAACAAAAAGAGGAGCATAACGTTCCTCTTTTGTGATAGTATCTTATTCGTTATTTGCGCCGTTGAGCGCTTCCTCAGCCGCTTTAGCAGCCTCTGCGAGTGATGAAGCTCCTTGAGCAGCTTCGTTTACAGCCTGCTGTACGGGAGCAGCTTCTGCAGGAGCTTCCTGAACAGGAGCAGGTGCGGGAGCGACAGGCTGTGCAGGAGCAGGAGCTGCTGCCTGAGCAGGTGCCTTTGCATCCTTGCTGTCCTTTGCAGCGTTCTCCTCGTTTGCCAGCTTTTCAGCTGCTTCCTTCTCTGAACGGTCGCCCTTTGACTCTATGTAGAGATCGTCGTCAGCGATACTGCCGACAAATCTGAGCTGCTTTACAGGTATTCTCTTGAGGGGAGAATAGATGAATGCCTTACATGAATAATTCTGTTCAACAAGACCTCTTTTTTCACAGAGGACTCTGTTTCCGTCCTTAGTCCTTTTACCGAATGAACAGTAATCGCACTTAGGATCGATCTTTTTATCGAAATATTTAGCTCCGCCCTGGAAAAATGAGAATAAACCCATTAATAATCACCTCAAAAATAAATCTAAAATAAGTATATCACAAATAAATTCTTTTGTCCAGTGATTTTTGAAAAATTATATATTTATTTGAAAAATAAGGTGCCGCATTGTCTGATTTGCACAAAGGATACTACTGCTTACTGGTTATATAAACCGTAATATTAATTATACAAGCTTTACAGCTGTACAACTTAGTGGATACTAACAAATTGAGATTGACAATGTTATAACAATGTGTTAGAATGTATACAGCGGAACTGGGGATTTATTCTTTGTTTGGCTGTGAAAAAATATTGTTTTCGGGCAGCAGGGTGTATACTCTGTTATCGGATGGCAGTTGATCCATATGAGTATCATATAGCAGACTATCTCCGCCCGTACTATGGGCGGAGTTTTTTGTTGACTGCCGCTTTTCTGCCTTCAAAGGAGGAGAAATGGAAAATAAACGTATCGCGGTAGCTGCTATCGTAATCGATGAGCAGTCTGCAGCTGTAGAGGTGAACAATGTTCTTCACGATTACAGCGACATCATCATCGGACGTATGGGAATACCGTACAAAGAGCGCGGAATATCGCTGATATCCGTTGCTCTTGACGCAGAGCCTGATGTTATCAGCAGTCTCACAGGCAGGCTCGGGCAGATACAGGGAGTATCTGTAAAGGCTGCAATATCCAAAAAGTAATAGGTTTAAATTTCAAACAGGAGGAATAATTATGTACGATATGAAGTCCCTCAAGGCTGAGGAGTTTATAAACGATGAAGAAATAAAGGCTACTCTGGAGTATGCAGAGCAGAACAAGCATAACCGCGCTCTCATCGAGCAGATACTGGAAAAGGCAAGACCCAGAAAGACAGGCAGAGGTGTTGAATGTGCTGGTCTTTCACACCGTGAGGCAAGTGTGCTTCTCGCCTGTGATATCCCCGAGATGACAGAGAAGATGTACGACCTTGCACGTGAGATAAAGGAAGCCTTCTACGGCAACAGAATAGTTATGTTTGCTCCTCTTTACCTCTCCAATTACTGCGTTAATCAGTGTGTATACTGTCCCTATCATATGCAGAACAAGGAGATTCCCCGAAAGAAGCTTACTCAGGATGAGATTCGTCAGGAGGTCATTGCTCTTCAGGATATGGGTCACAAGCGTCTTGCCATCGAGTCGGGCGAGGACCCTGTAAACAATCCTATCGAGTACATTCTCGAATGTATCAATACTATCTACTCCATCAAACACAAGAACGGAGCTATCCGCCGTGTTAATGTAAACATTGCGGCTACAACTGTTGAGAACTACAAGAAGCTCCATGATGCCGGCATCGGTACATATATCCTTTTTCAGGAGACCTACCACAAGGAGAGCTATGAGAGGCTCCACCCTGCAGGACCCAAGCACAACTATGCTTACCATACCGAAGCTATGGACCGCGCTATGGAGGGCGGTATCGACGATGTTGGTCTGGGCGTTCTCTTCGGACTTGATATGTACAAGTATGAGTTCGCTGGACTTCTCATGCACGCTGAGCACCTCGAAGCAGTTCACGGTGTAGGTCCCCACACCATAAGCGTTCCACGAGTAAAGAGAGCTTCCGATATCGACCCCACTGTTTTCGACAACGGAATCGATGACGATACCTTTGCAAAGATAATCGCTTGTATCAGAATAGCAGTTCCTTACACCGGCATGATCATTTCTACCCGTGAGAATGAGTCATGTCGTGAAAAGGTGCTTGAGCTTGGCGTATCACAGATCTCAGGCGGTTCGAGAACATCTGTCGGCGGCTATGCAGGATATACTCCCGAGGAGAGACCTCACGATACAGAGCAGTTTGACGTTTCCGACCAGCGTTCTCTCGATGAGGTAGTAAAATGGCTCATGGACATGGGACATATCCCGTCATTCTGCACAGCCTGCTACCGCGAGGGCAGAACAGGCGACCGCTTCATGGCTCTTTGTAAGGTGGGGCAGATACAGAACTGCTGTCACCCCAATGCGCTAATGACCCTTCAGGAGTACCTTACCGATTATGCTTCGCCCGAGACGAAGGCGGTAGGCGAGGCTCTCATCGCAAAGGAGATACTCAACGTTCCCGACGAGAAGCGCAGACAGCGTGCTATGGATTATCTTGACGAAATAAAGAACGGCGGCAAGCGTGATTTCAGATTCTGATCAAATCAATATTGCCCGTAAAACTGCTGTACAAATCCAACGGTTAAGCATGGCTTTTTGATATTTGACAAATCAGGTTCAATGTGTTACAATAATCAGTGAAGCAATATACATATAACAGGAGGACAATAAAATGGCAGAAATGTTAGCTGTATTAGCTGCGGCAATTCCGCAGACAGGAGATACTTTCCCCAAGGGATTACTCATCGGTATCATTATCGGAGCTTTGCTCCTTGCTGTAGGAACAGCTGTCTTTGCCAAGAAAAAGAGCAAGGACGATGATGACGACGACGAGGAATAATGTCATAGTCTGATAGCTGCGGCGGCTGCAATAGCGGCTGCCGCGGTTTTTTTAGCTGTGCAGGATGATGAACAGCTTTTCATGAACGTGGAGCTGTTGTGATAGTCAGCAATACATTATAATTAAGAACGGAGTGATCGGTATGAAAAACAGACCATTTGCAGCCTTGCTCGCAGCATTCGTGCTTACATCAGCTGTGCCTTTTACAGCATTTGCGGACGACGGTGAAACTATTGTAGAAACAACGGAAGAAACTACTGAAACGCCGATAAAATCCGACTGGGACTATGATATCGGCGATGAAATAATCAAGGACGGACTGAAGTTCTCTGTTTATCAGCTTGGTCCCACAAGGCTGGAAGTGAAGTCCTGCCTTACTGATGACAGGGAAATAGAGGTGCCCGAGGTCGTGGACAATCTCATAGTTGACAGGATAGGAAAATATGCCTTTAAAGAGAGGAAGGAACTCTACTCCGTAAAGCTTCCAGAGTCTATAAGGACCATCGGTACTTATGCGTTTTTTAAGTGTGAAAATCTTCATGAGTTCAATTTCCCTAACTGCCTTGAACAGATAGACGCCCTTGCTTTCAGCAACTGCTATGACCTGTGGCCCATAAAATTAAACAGAGGCCTTGAAAAAATGGAAATAGCAGTATTTCAGGCATGCACAGGTGCAAAGAGCCTTTCTATCCCCGGCAGAATGGAGGTTTTCACAGACCACACCTGTCAGTTCATGAGCAGTCTTTACACACTCAGACTCTGCACGGGCGTAAAGATCGTAGAGAAGGATGCTGCGCTTAACAATATGTATCAGAAGCGCGTTATAATCCCACCAACTGTGACCGATATAGCACCGTACAGTATAGGCTATACATATTTTGAAGGAGATTATGATCAGCCCTTGGATATCGAGATATTCGGAGTCAAGGGAACTGCGGCTGAGCAGTATGCGAAGAATCATGGCTTTGATTTTGTGGAATTCGACTTTAAGTACGGAGATATGAACAATGACGGCAAAGTGGACGCAAACGATGCTTCGCTGATACTTGCGGACTACGCAAACAGCTCCGTTAAAGATAATGTTTCCGCATTTTCACACTCTGAGGCACTCAAAGCAGATCTGAACGATGATTTTGTTGTGGATGCCATCGACGCTTCACTTGTTCTTTCCTATTATGCGTTTATCTCAAGCGGCAAGAATTACACTCCCGAGGAGTTCTTTTTCCAGCGCTGATATACATATATAATGTATGAGGGGGCGATGACTTGCAGGTGTGCTTCGATGAGATATGCAGGAAAGAAGTCATAGATATGATATCGGGAGAGCGACTCGGCTTCATAGACGATGTGGAGCTGGATATTTCCGGCGGGAGGATAACCTCTCTCATCATATTCGGCAGCAGCAGACTTTTCGGTCTTCTTGGCAGGGACGATGATACGATACTGAGCTGCGATGAGATACGGGTAGTAGGGGAGGATATCATCCTTGTGGAGCGCTCTGCAAAGCCTCATGAGCTGAAATCGACAAAAAAGCGCAGAAACTCACTTTCAAGTTTGTTGAAATAGATATTGCGAAAAAGCTTGAAAAATATCGCGGAAAATGATATAATATTAAGGCAATTCGCACGCTTGTACTTTCGGCGGTTGGTGCACAGATGTCTGTGTTGCTGCTGAGCTAAGTCGGGCGGAGGATTAATAATAACCAATTTTAAGGAGGACTACACCATGGGAGTAGTATCAATGAAGCAGCTTCTTGAGGCAGGCGTTCATTTCGGACACCAGACAAGAAGATGGAACCCGAAAATGGCACCCTACATTTTCACAGAGAGAAACGGCATCTACATCATCGACCTTCAGAAGACCGTAAAGAAGCTTGAGGAAGCTTATATGTTCGTTCGCGACATCGCTTCACAGGGCGGCGAGGTTCTTTTCGTAGGTACAAAGAAGCAGGCCGGCGATTCCGTTAAGGAAGAGGCTACAAGAGCAGGTGCTCATTATGTAAATGCAAGATGGCTGGGCGGTATGCTCACCAACTTCAAGACGATCCAGACAAGAATCAAGAGACTTGAGCAGCTCCACGCTATGGAAGAGGACGGCACATTCGCACTCCTCCCCAAGAAGGAAGTTGTTAAGCTCAACCTTGAAATAGAGAAGCTCGAGAAGTTCCTCGGCGGTATCAAGACAATGAAGAAGCTCCCCGCAGCACTCTTCATCGTAGACCCCCGCAAGGAAAAGATCGCTGTAGCTGAGGCTAAGAAGCTCAACATCCCGATCGTTGCTATCGTTGATACAAACTGCGATCCTGATGAAGTTGACTACGTTATCCCCGGTAACGACGACGCTATCAGAGCTGTAAAGCTTATCGCAGGCACGATCGCTAACGCTGTTATCGAAGGCAGACAGGGCGATGACACAGCTGCTGCTGAGGAAGCTCAGGAGGCTCCCGCAGAGGAAGCTGCTGCTGAAACAGCTGAGGCTGACGCTGAATAATCATAGAATACAATCAAAAACCCGAACTAACCCTTCGGGTTTTTGCGGATTTAATATTAAAATAACAGGAGGTAATTACAATGGGAAAGGTTTCCGTTGCTGAAATTAAAGAACTCATGAAGTCCACAGGCGTTGGTATGATGGACTGTAAGAAGGCTCTCGAAGAGAACGATGGCGATATGGACAAGGCTATCGAGTTCCTCAGAGAAAAAGGACTTGCTACACAGGCTAAGAAGAGCGGCAGAGCTGCTGCTGAGGGCGTTGTAACTGCTGTTGTAAAAGGCGAGGTAGGCGTTCTCCTCGAAGTAAACACAGAGACTGACTTCGCTGCTAACACAGACGATATCAGAAACTTCGTTGCTAATGTAGCTAACACTATCATTGAGAAGAATCCTGCTGACGTTGAAGCTCTCAAGGAGATGCAGATCAGCGGCGGCAGCAATACAGTAGGCGAGGTCCTCACAGAGCTCGCAGGCATGAAGATCCGTGAGAACATCGTTATCCGTCGTTTCGTAAGACTCGAGGGCAAGCTTGCTTCTTACATCCACAATGGCGGCAGCATCGGCGTTCTCGTAAAGATGGACACAGACCTTGCTGCTGATCAGGTAGCTTCTATCGGTAAGGACGTAGCTATGCAGTCTGCTGCTCTTAACGCTGCATACCTCTGCCGTGAGCAGGTTCCTGCTGAGGTACTTGAGAAGGAGAAGGAGATCATGATGGCACAGATGGCTGAGGATCCCAAGATGGCTTCCAAGCCCGAGCAGGTTCGTGCGAAGATCGTTGAGGGTAAGATAGGCAAGTACTACAGTGAGAACTGCCTCCTCGAGCAGGCTTTCGTTAAGGACGACAAGATGAGTGTTCAGGGTTATGTTGATGCTGAGGCTAAGAAGCTCGGTGGTTCTATCAAGGTCGTTGACGTTGTTCGTTACGAGCGCGGCGAAGGCGTTGAGAAGAAGGAAGACAACCTTGCTGACGAGATCGCTAAGATGATCAAGTGATCAATGGTATATACAGCGGCGGCGTTTTTGCGCTGCCGCTTTTTTATTAAGGTGATTTATTATGAGTATAGCATATAAATTGGTAGCATTAATCGTAGGAATAGGTTTGCTGGTTATCGGTATAAATGAGACGAGGATATACCTAAGCGGTGAATCAATGGACCTCAGCACTGCAACAATGGAGGACTTTTCTGAGAAAAACGTAGTTGAAGGCGACATTGCCTGTGTTGATACTCAATTTGCTGTAATTGAGGAAAAGAGCAAAGCTCTGGGTTTTATAACAACAAGCACGAAACAGACATACTATTATATGGTTGAGAGCCTTACATCAGACCAGATCAATAAGTATCTCGAGACAGGTGACTATCCAAATGGCGCTTTTGTTTATGTTGTATCTGTAAGTTCGGAGGAACTGAGAAAGCAATTCGATGAGAATATCGATGGCTGGAACGACTTTTTTGACGAAGAAACAGAGACTATTCCTGAGCCTGTTCACTTTGAAGGCAGACTCTGGGAGCAGCCGACTGATGATGACTATAAAAACTTCAGAAGCGACGCCTTAAAGGATATGGGCATTGAGGACTGGGAGCTTGCCGAGCTCAAGGCCATGGACTCAAGACCCGACAAAACCTCCTTTGTACTGATCATAATTGGAGTCGTGGGATTGTTATACGGAGCCGGAGGAATAATCATTCCTATAATGAAAAAGAAAAAAATGGCGTCGGGACCACGGTATTGATCAGAAAAACACTGTTTTCGCAGTTAGGTACAGAAGTGCTTCTTCTGAGCGAAATCACCTGATTGAAAAACTAATTGGACAAATTTTCCACATTATAGTGCCTGTATTATTGTGAGATGTTACAATAATACAGGCTTTTTTTCGTATGGATTTCCCTTGCAGTTATTGTCAAAATATGATATAATAGTTTTAATTGGATAATATATTCAGAATGATGAGGTACAAATATGAATGCAAATATAAGCAGACTTGCCGAATCCGTCAGCAGAGTCATCGTCGGAAAGCAGGATACTATCGTGAAGCTCATCGCAGCTCTGTTGTGTGAGGGTCACGTTCTTCTAGAGGATGTCCCCGGTGTAGGCAAAACCCAGCTCATAACCGCTCTTTCTCGTTCTATCGGCGGAAAATTCAACAGAATACAGCTTACTCCCGACATCATGCCCTCTGACATCGCAGGCTTTACAATGCTTGATTCTGCTAAGGGCGAGTTTGTTTACCGCGACGGTGCTGTAATGTGTAATTTTCTCCTTGCAGATGAGATAAATCGTGCCTCGCCGAAGGTCCAGTCAGCGCTGCTGGAGGCTATGGAGGAACGCCAGATAAGTCTTGACGGCGTTACACATAAACTTCCCAGACCATTTCTTGTAATGGCTACGCAGAACCCTGTTGAGACCTATGGTACCTTCCATCTGCCAGAGGCTCAGATGGACAGATTCTTTATGAAGCTTTCTATGGGGTATCCCACTGTTCAGGAGGAGATCATGATCCTTGGCAGAACAGAAAGATATAACCCTATCGCTAATATATCAGAACCCGTTATGAATGTTAATGACGTCGCTGCAATGCAGGAGGAGGTCAAGCGCATAATGGTAACTGACGATGTCAAGGCTTATATCGTAAACCTTGTGGCATCGACCCGTCAGGACAGAAATGTCGTTCTCGGCATAAGTCCCCGTGGAAGCATTGCACTTTTCAAGGCTTCAAGAGCCTTCGCGTACATTTATGACAGACAGTATGTTACTCCCGACGATGTTAAGCACGTTGCTGTTTCTGTACTGGCTCACAGGATAATCCTTTCGCCGCAGGGCAAGACTGCATTCGGCACAGGCGAGGCTTATATCGAAAACCTCCTGAGGACCTGTCAGGTCCCTGCAATGATCAGATGATCAAGCATATCAAAAGCATAGTAAGCGTTATTGCTGTCGCATTTCTTGTCTACATCTTCACTTTTTATATTGACGGCGAAATGGGCATAATACTGCTGGCGTTTGTCCTGTTTGCCCCTCTTGTTTCGCTGGGATTCCTGCTCTATGCAAGAAAAAGAGTGAAGGTCAGCTTCAACTGCGATGCGTATGTGCCCAAGGGAGGAAAGCTTCCCGTTAAGGTCACTGTGACAAAGACGGGAATATTCCCGCTTGCTATCGTGGAGATAGTTCCCTATGCATCCGAGATATTCGGGCAGGATATAAAAAAGCGAAAGCTTACCATGTTTAATGAGACCAGAAGGACCTTCACCATTGAGCTTGATGCTCTTATCGGCGGAAACGGTGAAGTTGGCATAAAAGAGATGTATTCATGCGGATTTATGGGCTTTTTCAAGCTACCGCTGAGAACTCCGCTCCCGCAGCCGATCTCTATCGGCGTTATACCGCCTGTCCCCGAGATAAAGGCTTCATCACAGCTTTTTCGCTCTATTGCGGATGTGGTGCTGACCAGTGATGAAGAGGAGGAGAATGATACGGCTATGCTGTTCTCGGCAAATACCTCACCGGGATATGAACACCGCGAGTATGAGCTGGGCGATCCCCTGAAGCGTATCAACTGGAAGCTTTCATCGAAAAAGGGCAAGATGATGGTGCGTCTTGATGAGGCGGTTGCCTCTGTACAGCCTGTTGTAGTGCTTGACCTTTACCGTCACAGCGTTTTCCCTGTTGAAAATGTGGTGATCGGCGAGGAAAAGCTCATAAGGTCTGTTTTCGGGCTCCTTTCACTTCTTGTAAAGCAGGGGATAGCCTGCAATTTCATCTATCGCACAAGCTCGGGAGAGACTGTCAGTGAGTGTGTGGATAATCCCGATTATCCGGATCAGCTATTGCTGAAAGTTCTTGCTGCCAAGGTGATCCCCGACAAACGAGTTGATCTGTCACACGTCGGAGGTTCAGTTTGTGCCTGCGTCATAGCGACTACGGATGCTGCCGGAGATTTCGGTGTCATCACACGTCATGTGGACAGCCCCGATAATATCAGCATTATCGGTCTGTCACCCACAACTCCCAATGGTACTTCATTGCCAATGTGGTATCTTGATGAGGAAAATAACTTCAAATCGGTATAAATAATGAAAGAAACCAACAAAAAACCATTCAGCCTGAAGTCATTCATGCTGAGGACTCTCACCGATCCTGTTCTTTGGTATACTGTTCTGATAATGACATCTCTCATGTATCATTTCCGCAACAGGGACAAGGACGACAATCTGGGATATATTCTTGCTCTCGGATGCGGAGCGGTGACACTTGTCGTCGGCTGGCTGCTTTTCAGGTTATTCGATTTTATCCAGAAGCACCATATCATCGGCTCGGCTGCCTATCTGGCGGCTGTGGGAGCCTTTGCCATAGCGGTAAAGGTGACCCTTTTGCTGGGACAGAAAGACTATCCCATCACATGGATGCTCTGGTTCCTGACTCCGCAGGATTCTGTTGACTACAATTTCTGGTTTGCGATAACCTTTTTTCTGCTGTTCCTTATATTCATGACGTCTGTCATATATTACTTTACGAGGGTAAGATACAGGATATTCATGAATTTCCTGATCTTCATCATTCCCTTCGTGATCTACGGTAAGGAATATGAGAAAATGCCTACTCTTATGATAATACTCCTTGCAGTAGGATATATCCTGCTGATGGTGTATTACAGGCAGCTGAAAAATTCAGATGATACGATTTTCGTTGAAAGGCGAAGATCATGGAAGACCATATCTGCCTATGCTGTCATATTTGCAGCTGTGGCTGCACTGTTCCCGAAGCCTTATATCGAGGCGGACAGAACTACTCTTGAGACCCTTATCAGTGCGGATGCCCTTACTGATAAGCTGGTAAATATGCTGAATATGTTCCGAAGCTCTACGGGAGGTCAGCGCTTCAGGACAAAGGTTAGAGATGTGGTCGTCTTTGAGGTCAGGTCTGATGACGATTTCCACTTGAAGATGGCTACGTTCTCAACATATGATTATGATGAGGACACATGGAACGTAGGCGATCTCGATCTGTATTACGATCAGAGAACAGAGGAGCTTCCTCTTGATATCGGCTCTCCCATGGGACTGGCTGACGCTTTCCTGCACGCCGCAGAGGTGGACGAGACTTACGCTGAAAAGTATGACCTGAAAAAATATCTTGACAGCGGGCTCAAAGCTCCGGAAGTAAAAAAAGCAACTTTTTACACTGTAATAGGTGCCGGCGGTCTCGGCTACAATAACGATACGGCTCCTGTACCGCAGAATGCTGTCAGGCTGACACGCTGCTCAAAGAAGGGCGAGCTTGCTACACTGACAGGAGGAACTGTCGTTGCTGTCAAGTCTGAGTTCAGCAATTCCGATAGCTTCACGTTTGAGTATGTTCCCGATGATTTCTTCAATACTCCCGTAAATAAGGAGTTTGTGGAGCATCTCGAGAAGTATGATTACAAGGAGCTCCTTGAGGATACAGAAAATGCCTTAATGTTTGAAAAATACAGCGATGAAGAGGATATCAAGCTGGCGTATGATAGTTTCGCCACTGACTACAGATACTATGACGATTATCTGAGCGATCTCCTTGACTACGGTGACAATGAGCGAATAAAGCAGCTTGCAGATGAGCTTACCAAGGACGCCGAGTCGGATTATGACAAGGCTCGTATACTTGAGAGCTATTTCTATAATAATGATTATAACTACGATCTTGAATATGTAAAGGCTAAAGGCGAGAACGCCGAGGACTTCATTTTTGAGACGAAAACAGGCGTATGCTATGAGTACGCAACATCAATGGTACTTCTTGCAAGAGCCGCAGGCATCCCTGCAAGATACTGTGAAGGCTACAGTATGACACAAAGAGAACGCGGCTACTGGAATCCTTCTGCTGACCATGTCGTTACAACAAAGGATGCTCACGGCTTCCCTCAGCTGTACATAAGAGGCTACGGCTGGATGGACTTTGAGCCGACAGTTACAGATCCCGTTCTGACCAAAAATAATGATGTATCGGCTACTAATATGCTCGCAAGAGCAGGTCTGATCATTCTTGCAGGCGCACTTCTTGTGCTGTTTGCTCTGTTCCTGTATCCGCGTCTTTCTCACAAGCTCTTTGTCAGAAGTGCTCAGAAGAAGGCTCCTGCGGATGTTGTCAAGAGCATCATGCTCAGGATATGCAGACTGTATGATATAGAGGACGTCAATACATCTGCGGAGGCGGCGGGACTGGTCCGCGAGAGATCAGGCGCAGATATCTGCGAGACCGCACTGCTTTTCGACAGAGCAGCATACGGTGGGGAAGCTCTCAGCGAGAGCGAGAAATATACAGCTCTGGGCGAATATATCGCTGCATATACAGCGCTCAGGCAATCTAAAAAAAGAAGGGGCATAACAAACCGACAAATCTCGTGAATGGAGGTTAATTATGCGAACGGTAAAAGACAACGGAATAATGCGGCTCCTGCTCACTTTCCTGATAATAGTGGGAGTGATGGCAGGAGTGTACAGACCATCTCAGACGGCTAAGGCTGCAGAGGATTTCCGACTGTGGCGCCAGATGGACAGCCGCTGGGGAAACACAGCCATTGGCGGCTCAAATGTACGCAGATCGGGTTGCTATATCACCTCGATCGCTATGGTCGCAGTCGCTTCGGGCGCCAGAGACACATCGAGCTTCAATCCGGGAGTGTTTGCTCAGCAGCTCAATAACATAGGCGCATTCAACTACTCGGGCGGACTCAGCTCATGGGCTTCCGTAAACAAGGTAGTAAACGAGATAAGCATCGATTCGGCTAACCTCAGCTTCAAGTCATCAGACCGGAAGGGAAAGGCTGCCGAGATCAAAGCAGCTCTTGACAAGGGCAGCTATGTGATATGCAATGTTGGCGGACACTGGGTCTATATCGACGGTGTCATCGGCGACGATGTGTATATGGCTGATCCTGCAAAGGACGACATACTCATGTTTGACGCTTACAGCAATGCAAACATCACAGTATATCAGCTTCTCAAGGGCAAAAAGCCGTACAGCGGATTTACTCCTCTGTATACACCCGCGGGAAAAGCACCTGTGACCACTTCTTCGACCTCAACATCTACCACCACTACTACAACCACCACCACGACAACTACTACAACTACTACCACGACTAAGGCGACAACTACTGCCAAGGTGTCAACAACAAAAACGTCGGCGACTACTGCAAAGCCTGTTTCCACAACAGTTACATACTGCAAGGGCGAGTATTACTGTGCAGGCAGCAGAACGGTTACGGTATGGTCAGAAAACGGCAAGGATACTGCTGCTGTTCTGGAGGAAGGCAATATCGTAGATGTAACTGCTGTAAACGGCAATATGGGCGAAGTTATCATAGACGGAAAGAAATGCAGAGTAAAGCTTTCGGAGCTTGTCTTTGCAGGCAAGGAGCTTGATCTGGTGCTGGGAGACATCAATAACGACGGTGCCTTCAACACATATGATCTAGCACTTATAAATGAATATATCATCAGCCGTTCAAGGCTTCCCGAGGGCGTTTCCGTGCTGACAAAGTCGGAGATTGCTGCTGCGGATATAAGCGGCGACGGTCTGATAGACGATACGGATGTTATCATGTATCTCATGCGCATCTGTAATTAAGGAGAACTTTTACTGATGGAATGGACAGAAGTCAATATTTACACCACAACAGAGGGTATAGAGCTTCTTTGCTCTAAGCTAACGGATATAGGCATCAAGGGATTTTCTATCAAGGATCCCGAGGACTTCAAGGAGTTCCTTGAAAACAAGAACGGTCAGTGGGATTACATTGACGACGATCTTATGGGCCTTTCCGAGTGTGAGACCTGTATCACGGTATACATACCCTCAAACGGACAGGGAGCAGAAATGCTTCTTGCCATAAAGTCGATGCTTGCCGAGATGAAGGCTGCTGACACCGAGGGCGTTTACGGACGTCTTGAAGCTGAGATGTCAAGTATCCGCGAGGAGGACTGGGCAAACAACTGGAAACAGTACTTCAAACCCTTCAAGGTCGGCGAGAAGCTGGTCATAAAGCCCTCATGGGAGGACTACGATAACAGTGACGGCAGGTTGATCCTCGAGATAGACCCTGCGTCAAGCTTCGGAACAGGCAAACACCACACCACAAGACTCTGTCTGGAGGTGCTTGAGAAGTATCTCAATAAGGGCGACAGATTGCTGGATATGGGCTGCGGAAGCGGTATACTCTCCATAGGAGCCATGCTCCTCGGAGCAGACAGTGCAGTTGCAGTTGATATCGAAGAAAACGCAGCGGTAACAGCTCTTGAGAACGCTGTCAAGAATCACATTCCAAAGGAGAAGTACAAGACCTACTTCGGCAATATCCTCACAGATGAGAAGCTGGCGGACGAAATAGATGATAAGTATGATATCATCGCCGCAAATATCGTTGCCGATGTGCTCATCGCAATGAAGGAAAGCTTCCTCCGATATCTGAAAAAAGGCGGTATCCTTATTGTATCGGGCATCATTGAGGAGCGCATGGACGAGGTCATCGACGCGCTGAAGTCAGTGGGCTTCAAGGACCCCGAGCCCGAAGTCCGCGAGGGCTGGGCAGCCGTCAAATTTACAGTTTAATATTATGCAAAGCATATATTGATATCATCATCATATAAGGAGAATAGAAAATGGGACTTTTTAAGAAGAAGAATAATCAGAAGGAAGAAGCAGCTGCCGCTGCTGCTTCTGCAGCAGACCCCAGAGAAAGCATCAAGAAGATGGTACTTGACGGGCTGAACGCTAAGCTCAACGGTACACTCTATGATGACTGCGTTATCATGCCCAAGGGCTTTACGATCGACGTTCAGATCGGAAGACTTGAGGAGACTGATGGCATTAAGGTGCTCCAGACAATTTTCATCGTAAAACATGACGATTTCGACGAGCCCCTCATCGAGCCTGTTGACTCACAGGGCACCACTGATGAGGAAGCTTCCAATATGGCTGTTGAGATATTCTACGGCGCGGTTTGGCATCCTATCGACCAGAGCTGTGCCAAGAAAAATCCTCAGCACCTTTCCATCAACTACCTCAGACAGCACTATGAATTCGATATGTACTGCCAGTCTGTTGTGAGAATAGGCGTTAAGGACAAGGAGCCTACAATGCTGGTAAACTTCATCAGGAACGAGATACCCAAGTACATCGGCTCAAAGAAATATTACTGGCTCAGGATATACCTTGCCAAGTACAAGGAAAAGCAGATCATCGAGGTAAGACTCAACGGCTCTGTGCTCATGGAGCTTCCTCAGTACTTCAAGGAGTATGTTGAGAAAGAGATGAACGGCGAGGATACTTTTGTTTCCGAGAAGCAGTATGCTATCTTCGTTCAGACTGAGGACGATCAGTGTCCTTTCAAGAAGGACCTCGTAATGTCTGCCGCTAAGGAGACGATCGAAGCTATGACAAAGATCACCTCGAGAGAGGAGTACATGGAAATGTCCAAAAAGCTCGAGGAACTCACAGAGGGCAACAAGGACCTTGCTGCCGAGATCAGAGTATTCATTCCCGAGATATTAGCTAAGCTCACTCTGGGCTACCGCGAGGGCGACAGCCTCTTCCTCCTTGAGGGTGAAGGCGATGAGCAGCAGAGCATCGAGTTCAAGAAGACTCAGCTCCGCTCATACTTCTACCTCCAGCAGGCTATCCTTGAGTATCTCAGCACAAGGCCTTCTCAGGAGGACGTTTCCCGTATCGTTACCAACAGCGTTGCGTTCAGAGAGCTGAAGAAGGCTCTTGACGCTGCAAAGGCTGACGGTAAGGAACTGAAGCCGGAGGATCTTTATGTTCCCGGAACTTCCTATAAGATCGGCCATGAGGGCTACAGAGTCTGGTAAGACCATCTACACTTCCCCTGTACTGTGCAGGGGAAGTTTTTTTCACGAAATATAGTAAAAAAAGCTTGACAAAGCCCTTTGTTTGTGATAAAATATTATTGCCGCTTGTAAACAGGCTCTAAAGTTGTGCCATCACACGCCTGTAACAGCGAGTTTATTGAAAAGGCAGGTGCCACAATATGTACGCAGTTATTGAAACCGGCGGAAAGCAGTATCAGGTTAATGAGGGAGATATCATCTTCATCGAGAAGCTCGCAGCAGAGGCTGATGAGACAGTTACTTTTGATAAGGTAGTTGCTCTCGGAGCAGACGATGGACTCAAGATCGGTACACCCTATGTTGACGGTGCAGCAGTAAGCGCTAAGGTTCTGAAGAACGGCAAGGCTAAGAAGATCACTGTTTTCACTTACAAGCCTAAGAAGGGTGAGAAGAAGAAGCAGGGTCACAGACAGCCTTACACTCAGGTGAAGATCGAAGCTATCAAGGCTTGATCATGATCCGCGCAGAATTTTATGAAAAGCAGGGACTTCTGACAGGCTTTAGGTTCAGCGGCCATTCGGGTTATGCCGAGGCAGGCGAGGATGTGGCCTGTGCGGCTGTTTCCTCAGCTGTACAGCTTACCGCAAATATCCTCGGAGAGTTCGGGCTGCAGCCGAAGATCACTGTCGGCGATAACGTCATCGAATGTATCTGCGAGGACGGCGGAGAGATACCGCCGCGACTGCTGAATGTTTTGAAACAGCATTTTGAGGCTATACTGGAAGAGTTCCCTAACACGATCAAAATCATTATTTCGGAGGTGTAAGTATGTTAAAGATCAGTATGCAGTTCTTCGCTCATAAGAAGGGTGTTGGTTCTACTAAGAACGGACGTGACTCTGAGGCTAAGAGACTCGGTGTCAAGAGAGCAGACGGTCAGTTCGTTAAGGCAGGCAACATTCTCGTTCGTCAGAGAGGTACACATATCCATCCCGGTAACGGCGTTGGTATCGGTTCAGATGATACATTATTCGCTACAGTAAGCGGTAAGGTTAAGTTTGAGCGTTACGGCCGCGACCGTAAGAAGGTTTCTGTTTACGAGATTGAGCAGTAACAGCCATAACGTGACAATAAAACCCGAGCATTTGCTTGGGTTTTTTCTTTAGAAACGGAGGTCGGAAATGTTCGTTGATCAGGCGAAGATAAAGATCAAAGCAGGTGACGGCGGCGACGGAGCAGTGTCCTTTCACCGTGAAAAATATGTTGCGGCGGGAGGTCCCGACGGTGGCGACGGCGGACGCGGCGGAGATGTAGTTTTTCAGGTCGATGATAATTTTTCGACCCTTATAGACTTCAGATACAAGAGAAAATATGTGGCGGACCGCGGTGAGAACGGCAGCAGCAGAAACTGTACGGGCAAAAGCGCTCAGCCGCTTATAATCAAGGTGCCGAGAGGTACCGTTATACGCGACGCCAAAAGCGGAAGGATAATGGCTGATATGTCCACGGACGAGCCAAAGGTGCTTGCGAGAGGCGGTCAGGGCGGCAAGGGCAATGTCCATTTTGCCACCTCAACACGCCAGATACCCAAGTTCGCAAAGCCCGGTTTCCCCGGCGAGGAGTTCGAGGTCACTCTGGAGCTGAAACTCCTTGCGGATGTGGGACTTGTGGGCTATCCCAATGTGGGAAAGTCAACACTTATATCTGTTGTGAGCGCCGCAAAGCCTAAGATAGCAAATTACCATTTTACTACCCTTACTCCCGTTCTCGGAGTTGTCAGGGTGGATGAGGAAAAGTCCTTCGTTATGGCGGATATCCCCGGACTTATCGAAGGTGCAGGCGACGGTGTCGGTCTGGGACATGAGTTCCTGAGACACGTTGAAAGATGCCGCCTTATAGTCCATGTTGTAGACGTTTCAGGCATTGAGGGACGTGATCCCTGCGAGGATTTCGAGGTCATCAATGCTGAGCTTGCAAAGTTCAACGAGGAGCTTGCGGTCCGTCCGCAGATCGTAGCGGCAAACAAGTCCGACATGGCGACAGAGGAACAGATCGAGAAGTTCCGTAAATATATTGAGGACAAGAATATACCATTTTTCTGCATATCAGCAGCCACCACACAGGGTACTGCCGAGCTTATTAACAAGGTCTCGGAGGTGCTGGATACCCTTCCTCCCATCAGGGAATTTGAGGCAGAGCCTATCCCGCAGGAGGAGCTGGATGAGATGCTGGGCGTTGACAAGAAGTTCGAGATAACCGTTGAGGACGGCATTTACTTCGTGGACGCTCCGTGGATACAGCCTATCATGCGTACTGTTGACCCCGACGACTATTCGTCGCTCCAGTATTTCCAGCGCGTTCTCATCAACAGCGGTATCATTGCAAAGCTTGAGGAAATGGGCATTCAGGAGGGCGATACCGTAAGCCTTGAGGGCTTCGAGTTCGACTTTGTAAACTGATATGAGCAGAGAAAAACTTACAGAGCGTGAAGCTAATTCATACAGTCCGCTGACTCTTGCTTTTCTGGGTGACAGCGTGTACGATACACTGGTGAGGGAGTATCTTCTCCGCAAGGCGAATATGCCTGTGGCGAAGCTCCACTCAGCCAAGATCAGACTGGTCTGTGCGGAGTTCCAGTCAAAAGCATACGATCTCGTTGCAGAGCAGCTTTCGGAGCATGAGCTTGCGGTCTTAAAAAGGGGACGCAATGCTACGGGCAATACTGTTCCGAAGCACGCAGACGCTGCGGAGTACCGCCGCGCCACTGCTCTTGAGTGCCTTTTCGGATACCTTTATCTGACAGGCGGAAACGAGCGTATCAGCGAGCTGTTTGAACTTATCATAAATTCAGATCTAAACGTAAATGAACAGATAGGAGTGTAAAACTATGTCAGGTCATTCAAAATGGAATAATATCAAGCGCAAGAAGGAAGCGACCGATGCTGCAAAGGGCAAGATCTTCACCAAGATCGGCCGTGAGATCACAGTCGTTGTAAAGGAAGGCGGTCCCGACCCCAACAACAACGCAAAGCTTCGTGACCTTATCGCCAAGGCAAAGTCAAACAACGTGCCTAACGACAATATCGAGCGTATCATCAAGAAGGCAGCCGGCGACGGCGACAAGAACAACTACGAGAACATAACATACGAAGGATATGGCCCTAACGGTGTTGCTGTTATCGTAGAGTGCCTTACCGACAACAGAAACAGAACAGCAGGCGAGATTCGTCACTATTTCGACAAGTTCGGCGGTAACCTCGGTACTATCGGATGCGTGTCTTTCATGTTCACAAACAAGGGTATCGTTATCCTTGAGAACACAGGTCTCGATGAGGACAAGGTAATGGACGATGTATTCGAGTGCGGCGGAGATGACTTCGATATCAATGAGGAGACTGTTGAGATCGAGTGTGCTCCCGAGAGTGTAGGCGAGGTTCGTGAGGCTCTTACAGCAAAGGGCTACAACGTACTTTCAGCAGAGGCTGAAATGATCCCCGCAAACTATACAACTCTCACCGATGAGGATCACATCAAGAAAATGAATCTGCTTCTTGAGCACCTTGAGGAGAACGACGACGTTCAGAACGTATATCATAACTGGGAGATGCCCGAGGAAGAATAACCACCGCGGGCAGCTCCGCTGCCCCCACTATTACAGCGAACAGGAGCTTGTATATGGCTATTACCATAAAGAAGATCGGCAGCGATACCGAACTCAAGGAGACAGCGCAGCTGGCGGACATTATCTGGCACGAGTGCTTCACGGGCATAATAAGTGAAGGACAGATCGACTATATGGTCGATAAATTCCAGTCATACAAGGCTATGACAAAGCAGCTCATCGATCAGGATTACAGTTATTTTGCAGTTCGTGACGATGGAGAGCTTTGCGGCTATATCGGAGTCAGACCCGAGAAAGACAGCCGCTTCTTCCTCAGTAAGCTTTATCTTCGCAAGGATAAGCGCGGAAGCGGTATTGCCTCACAGATGCTTGAAAAGGTGTTTGAGGAGGCAAGAGACAACGGCAAGTCTGAGGTATATCTCACAGTAAACAAGCACAACGACCATGCAATAGATGTATACAAGAAAAAGGGTTTTACAGTTACCGATGAGGTGGTCACCGATATCGGCGGCGGTTATGTGATGGACGATTACATAATGACCTATGAGCTTTGATAAGGTTTTAAGATACAAACAGTAATATATTGACTTGCTCTTTTATATAATGTATAATAAGCTATGTTATATGAGGGAGTAGTTAACACACTGATGTGTGCGGCAAGCCGACATACTGACGCATCATGCGTCCGGTTTTGCCTTGAATAATGAGACTCATGTATAGTTTTTTGCTGTACCTGAGCGATCTTTCGGGTACGCAGGTATCCGAATTTTTTTTGAGAGGACGTTTGTATGGGAATAACAGAGTTACTGCTCATTTCTGTGGGGCTGGCTATGGACGCTTTTTCGGTGTCTGTCTGTAAGGGGCTGAGCATGAAAAAGCTTGATCTGAAGGGCGGAGTTATAACCGCACTGTTCTTCGGAGTCTTTCAGGCACTCATGCCAATGATAGGATTTTTCCTCGGAAGCCGTTTTGCAGATGTCATAAGCTCATTCAGCCACTGGTTATCCTTCGGACTCCTTGCCGTTATAGGAGGAAAAATGGTGATAGAGGCTGTAAGGGAGAATAATGACGGGGACTGTAAGGAATACAGTCTTGACATAAAGGAACTTTTTGTGCTTGCAGTTGCTACAAGTATAGATGCTCTGGCAGTAGGTATTGTATTTGCCGCCGAAGGAACTCCTCTCGTATTCTCCGTTACGGTCATCGGAGTCGTTACATTCCTGCTCTCATTTGCAGGAGTATTTATCGGACACCGGTTTGGCAATAAGTACGAAAAGAAAGCAGAGATCGCAGGAGGTGTTATTCTTATACTTATAGGCGTAAAGCTGCTCCTTGACGGGCTCGGTGTTATATAACAGAAAACCGAGGGCTTTTTGAAGGACCCTCGGTAAACTTACTTTATGAGACTGCTTTGTGCAGTCTTTTTTTATGCCTTTGCAGCTGGAGTCAGTGTATTGATCTTATGAAGCAGGAATTCCTGTATCATAAGAGCATCATTTGCTGTGATACCTACAACAGAACTATCAACGTCACCGTTGAGAACGCCCTGATCAGTCAGGTGCTTTTCATCGCTGCCCTTTGTGCCGTACTTGTTGGGGTTAGCCATTGACTGCATAAGAAGGATAGCGTCAGCAAGCTCGACTGTGCCGTCACAGTTTGAGTCGCCGTAAACGATCTCCGACACGGGACCTGATGTGGTCGATGTGGTAGTAGTTGTTTCAGAAGAAGTGGTCGTAGTTGTGGTAACAGTGGTAGTTGTGGAAGTTGTTACCTCTGAACCCGCAGCGTTCCATACAGCGTTAAAGGAAATTCCGAGACCCGGAGCTGCTCCCTTGATGGTGTACTGCTCACCGGGCTGAACGATAGTATCTTCTATCTGCCAACCTCCGAATGTGAAGCCGTCCTTAGTGACTGTACACTCAGGAACCGTTATCTCTGAACCTGTGTAACCCGGGACCTTGATGTTGTCCTTTGTGCCTGTGCCGGGTCTGAAAACTACGACGTATCTGATAGGCTCCCAGTTGGGGACCATGAGAACATCACTTGAGGGCATTACATAATATGCGTTGGGTTCATAGTCCTTGCCGTCTGTAACACAGTGCCAGCTCTTGATCTCGTATCCAATTCTTGAGAAACGATCGGCAGCCTGAAGATTTGTTGCGACTGTCTCTGCGTTTTCGTATTCCTGCGAGGTGGTACCGATGATACCGTCGACATCACCAACAGAATATCTGAGCATATATATCTTTTTGAGATTAGGGCGGAGAATAATATCCTCATTGCCTACGAGCATTTTTGAATCGCCGGGGAACTCATGTATACCATCGGTCCAGCCTCTCTGCTTGTAGCCGTCGGGTGCAAATGAAGTATGAGGGATGGTTACATATCTTCCCGCCACTTGTTTTTGCGGAGGCACGGCCTTTTCGGCTGCGGTATCTATAACTCCGTCATATTCAACTCTGAATGTGATCTTATGGACGGTGGTGTCTCCCTTTTCGACCCATACAGGGTGCAGAGTGATATCATCGTCGAATACCTGCATAACTGAGCCGGCAGTATAAGCGTAAACATCATCGTAGGTCCAGCAGCTGAAATAATAGCCTTCGCGCTCGGGCTCGATATCTGTTATAAAGATAGAGCTGTTGGGGGAAGTTTCCTCGTCCTCGATGCTCTGTGGATTTCCATCCTCATCATCGGGGATAAAGATACCCTCTCCGCTGATGTCATAGTGTACGATACATTTGTCTTTTGTCTCTGTATCTGCTCCGAAAGACATACCGATATTTGCGGAGCAGAACGTCATCACAGCGGCTGCTGTGAGAGACGTGATAGTTTTAGCGATTGATTTCATAAGCCCTCCCATCCGATGCGGCAGCATCGTCAGTGACCGTCATGACGGGTCACTATCTGAATGAATTAGAATTTGGATCATAAACATATCCGATGCTGCTCAGTTTGCTGCTGATATCCTCCTCGGGGACGCACAGGCTTTTGCAGAGCTCCTCGAAGGACGGATACTCATCACGGAGGAGAGTATTTACATAGCTTAATAAAATAACGGGATCGTTTGGTAAATTCATAATAACTCCTTTGCCATTCAGACGGTAAAACAGCGGTGGAATGCAGTGCAGGACATTACCACAGCTGAGCAGAAAACGCGAAATTCTGCGCTTATTTATATGTTCTAAAATTAATATACAATAAGAACGAGGTTTTGTCAATAAATTTTGAAAAAACGAAAAATAGAACTTTTGGTAAATATGTAATCTGTTTTAATATTTTTATCTTCAGGCGAAGGGATAACAAAAAATGCATAATCAGCTATGGTTTTATGGCGAAAATGCCAGTGAGCAGAACAATTTTTAATTAGAATTACATATGCTTTATTTACAATTAGTTCAAACTCTGACATGACATAAACCTGAAGCTTGACGATAAAGATAATAGGGGAAACTAAAGAACATTGACACTTGTAAATGTTATATGATACTAACAATCGATTATTCGACATTATTGTATAAAATGCACAGTAATCTAAAGCCGAATTAGGCTAAATTGGAGATAGAAATTTTCTTTTATATATGGTATAATACATTAAGATATGTGAGATGTGATATGTTGTCTCATTATCTTTTTTATGCGTGACATTGTTACATTTTTCACAGCTAAAACAAGGAGGTCCATTAAATGAATTCAGCTAAATCAACTGTTCCCTTCAAGGGTACTCCCGAGCAGGAAGCTGAGCTTCTCAAGGTTATCGAAGAAAAGAAGAACGATAAGGGTTCTCTTATGCCGATACTCCAGAAGGCTCAGGAGATCTACGGCTACCTTCCAATTGAGGTCCAGGCTCTTATTTCCGACAACACAGGCATCCCGCTTGAAAAGATCTACGGCGTTGTTACCTTCTACGCTCAGTTCTCACTCTATCCCAAGGGAGAGTACACGATCTCAGTCTGTCTCGGTACAGCTTGCTATGTAAAGGGTTCCGGAGATATCTACAATAAGCTCCAGGAAAAGCTTGGAATCGGCGGTGGCGAATGCACTCCCGACGGTAAGTTCTCTCTTGATGCTTGCCGCTGCATAGGCGCTTGCGGACTTGCACCCGTTCTTACAGTTAATGAAGATGTTTACGGCCGTCTCACTGTTGACGACGTTGACAAGATCATTGCAAAATACGCTTAATTCCAAACATTACCATTTAGGAGGTTAACTTATGAAGACTCTTGAAGAACTCAAGGTTGTCAGAGACAGCATGGTGGGCGAGGTCGCTCTCAGAACACATGGCAATGCTTCTTCAAAATATGAAAGACACGTCCTTGTCTGCGGCGGTACAGGATGTACCTCTTCGGGCTCACCCAAGATCATTGCGGAGCTTGAGAAGGAATTCGCAGAAAAGGGACTTACAGATAAGGTAAAGATCGTTAAGACAGGCTGCTTCGGACTTTGCGAGCGCGGTCCTATCATGATCGTATATCCAGAGGGCTCATTCTACTCACGTGTTAAGGTAGATGAGATCCCCCGCATCGTTGATGAGCACCTTATCGGCGGCAATCCTGTCAAGGAGTTCCTCTATGAGGAGACTGTTGCAGGCGACGAGATCAAGGCACTTGACGATACATCATTCTACAAAAAGCAGCACCGTGTTGCTCTCAGAAACTGCGGTGTTATCAACCCCGAGGACATCAATGAGTACATAGGCCGTGACGGCTATCAGGCTCTCGGCAAGGTCCTCACAACTATGACTCCCGAGGACGTTATCCAGACTATCCTCGACTCCGGTCTCCGCGGACGCGGAGGCGGCGGCTTCCCCACAGGTATGAAGTGGAAGCTTGCAAGAAACATCGTTCCCAACGCTGACCAGAAGTATGTATGCTGTAACGCCGACGAGGGCGACCCGGGTGCATTCATGGACCGTTCTGTACTCGAGGGCGATCCCCACGTTGTACTTGAGGCTATGTCCATCGCAGGTTACGCTATCGGCGCAACACAGGGTTACATCTACGTTCGTGCTGAGTATCCTATCGCTGTTGAGCGTCTTAATATCGCTATCAAGCAGGCTCGTGAGAACGGTATGCTCGGTAAGAACATCTTCGGAACAGATTTCTGCTTCGATATCGACCTTCGTCTCGGTGCAGGCGCTTTCGTCTGCGGTGAGGAGACAGCTCTTATGACATCTATCGAGGGCAACCGTGGTGAGCCCCGTCCGAGACCTCCTTTCCCTGCTGAAAAGGGTCTCTTCCAGAAGCCTACTATCCTCAACAATGTTGAGACATATGCAAACATCCCCCAGATCATCCTCAACGGTGCTGACTGGTTCGCATCTATGGGTACCGAGAAGTCAAAGGGTACCAAGGTATTCGCCCTCGGCGGCAAGATCAAGAACACAGGTCTCGTTGAAGTTCCTATGGGTACAACTCTCCGCGAAGTTATCGAAGAGATCGGCGGCGGTATCCCCAACGGAAAGAAGTTCAAGGCTGCTCAGACAGGTGGTCCTTCAGGCGGATGTATCGATGCATCCAACTTCGATATCCCCATCGATTACGATAACCTCATCGGTATCGGCTCAATGATGGGTTCTGGCGGACTTATCGTTATGGACGAGGACAACTGTATGGTCGACATCGCTAAGTTCTTCCTCGAGTTCACTGTTGATGAGTCCTGCGGTAAGTGTACACCCTGCCGTATCGGTACAAAGAGAATGTGGGAGATCCTTGACAAGATCACAAAGGGCAAGGGTACTCTCGAGGATCTTGACAAGCTGGAAGAACTGGCATATCACATCAAGGCTAACTCACTCTGCGGTCTTGGACAGACAGCTCCTAACCCTGTTCTCTCCACACTCAGATGCTTCCGTGACGAGTACATCGCTCACGTTGTTGACAAGAAGTGTCCCGCAGGCGTATGTAAGGACCTCCTCAGCTTCGAGATCGAAAAGGACAAGTGTATCGGCTGCGGTATGTGTGCTAAGCAGTGTCCTGCATCCGCTATCACAAGAACTGACTATATCGCTCCCGGCAAGAAGCTTGCCGCTATGGAGATCGATAAGAGCAAGTGCGTAAAGTGCGGCGCTTGTATCGCAACATGTAAGTTCAAGGCAATCATCAAGAAGTAAGCGGAGGAATAGTAATGGAAAATATAACTGTTAAAATCAACGGTGTAGAATTAGAAGTCCCCAAGGGCACTACTGTTCTTGAAGCTGCTCACATGGCCGGCTTTGAAATTCCTACACTTTGCTATATGAAAGAGATCAACGAGATCGGTGCCTGCCGTATCTGCGTTACAGAGGTAAACGAGGGCAGAGGCTTCCGTCTCGTAGCAGGCTGCGTATATCCCTGTTCCAACAACATGGAGATACTCACAAGCTCACCCAAGGTCATCGAGTCAAGAAAGAGAACTCTCGAGCTCATTCTTTCAACTCATGACAGAAAGTGTCTCTCCTGCGTAAGAAGCGGCAACTGTGAGCTCCAGAAGCTTGCTAAGGATTACGGTGTTGAGGACGCTACTGTATACGACGGCATCAAGAATGAGTATGAGGTAGACAACACTGCTGCACATATGTACCGTGACAACAACAAGTGTATCCTTTGCCGCCGCTGCGTAGCAGTGTGTGCAAAGACACAGGGTATCGGTGTTATCGGTGCTAACGAGAGAGGCTTCAAGACATATATCGGCTCTTCATTTGACATGGGTCTCGGCGAGACAAGCTGTGTATCCTGCGGTCAGTGTATCGCTGTTTGTCCTGTAGGCGCACTCTCAGAGAAGGATTACACCAAGGAAGTTCTGGCAGCTATCGCTGATCCCGAGAAGACTGTTCTCGTTCAGACAGCTCCTGCTGTTCGTGCCGGTCTCGGCGAGTGCTTTGGCAATCCTATAGGTACAAATGTTGAAGGCAAAATGGCAGCTGCTCTCCGCAGACTGGGCTTCGACAAGGTATTCGATACAGACTTTGCTGCTGACCTCACTATCATGGAAGAGGCTAACGAGTTCCTCGATCGTTTCACAAACGGCGGAACACTTCCTCTCATCACATCATGCTCACCCGGATGGGTCAAGTTCTGTGAGCACTATTATCCCGATCTTCTCGATCACCTTTCTTCATGTAAGTCTCCTCAGCAGATGTTCGGTGCAACTGCTAAGACATACTACGCTCAGAAGATGGGTCTTGATCCCAAGAACATTGTTATGGTATCTATCATGCCTTGTACAGCTAAGAAGTTCGAGATCGGCAGACCCGATCAGAGCGCTGCAGGCGTACCCGATGTTGATTACGCTCTTACAACCCGTGAGCTCGGCAGAATGATCGAGCGCGCAGGTATCCTGTTCAACTCACTTCCCGATGAGAAGTTCGATGATCCGCTTGGAATCTCTACAGGTGCAGGCGTTATCTTCGGTGCAACAGGCGGTGTTATGGAGGCTGCTCTCAGAACAGCTGTATACACACTCACAGGCGAGAACGTAACAGATCTCCCCGAGGTTCGTGGTACAAAGGCTATCAAGGAAGCTACATACAACGTTGCAGGCAACGATGTCAAGGTCATCGTAACAAGCGGTCTTGCAAATGCAAGAAAGGTTCTTGACGATATAAGAGCAGGCAAGTGCGATGCTCAGTTCGTAGAAGTTATGGCTTGTCCCGGCGGCTGTGTAAACGGCGGCGGTCAGCCTCAGGTTCCTATGGGCGTAAGAAACTTCGTTGACATCAGAGAGGAGAGAGCTAAGGTTCTCTACAACCTCGACAAGTCAATGCCTCTCAGACAGTCTCACGAGAACCCTGCTATCAAGAAGGTTTACGAGGAGTTCTTTGAGAAGCCCGGCAGCCACAAGGCTCACGAGGTTCTCCACACATCCTACGTTAAGAGAAAAGTTAACGAGATATAATCAAAAGCTGAATTCATTGAGGGCGGACAAATTTGTCCGCCCTTCTTTATTGACATGAACAGCGCAAAGTGCTATAATTGTAATATCTTAAATTAGGGGGAAACAATATGGATAACGTATGTGAATTCTGCGCAGCAAAGGTAGTATCAGGTACTCTCGTTACACCCTACGCTGTCCAGTTTTATCCGGAAGGTGAGGAGCAAAAACTGAAGCCGAAGAGGAGTCAGGTCATCTGTGATGCCTGTCCGCGCTGCGGTCATATCCAGAACCTTCGCCTCAAAAATCCCGAGAATATAATGAAATACCGCTATACTATCCCGGGGGAAAGTGTATAATAAAAAAATATCTGCACATACTACTTCCAAAAGGAGGTATTATCATGCAGACAAGTTTTTCAGAAAGTCAGACCCGTATCAATCTTATGCGAGCCTTTGCAGGTGAGTGTCAGTCTCGGCAGAGGTATTATCAGGCTGCCCTGACCGCCCAGCAGCAGAAGCTTGTGGGACTTGAGCGGATGTTCCGTTTTACCGCCGAACAGGAGGAGCGCCATGCCATTGTGTTCTGGAAGCTGCTGAAGGAGGGGACGGGACAAGATATAGACATCTCAGCAGGCTTTCCTGCCGAGGTCACCGAGGAGATACAGAAGCTCCTTGACGCTTCCGAGAGGGAGGAGAAGAAGGAGTTCTCGGTGGTGTATCCTGATTTTGCACGAATTGCTGCCGATGAGGGCTTTACCGAGGCAGCGTCCAAGTTCAGGATGATCGCCGATATAGAAAACAGCCACAGAGCGCGGTTCAGATACTACGGAGAGCTTTACCGCAGCGGTATGCTTTTCCGAAGCAATGACACAGAGCAGTGCTGGATCTGCCTTAACTGCGGACACATCCACAAGGGCAGCGAACCACCTCAGGAGTGCCCCGTGTGCAGGGCTGAACAGGGATATTTTATCCGCCGTGAGGAAGCGGCATTCACTTCCTGCGACACCGTATCAGCGTAAGTCTTATGCATATGCTTTATTAAAATAAACAAGCCCCGAGGTAAAACTCGGGGCTGAACTTCTGTATGAAGTCCGAACTATTCTTGTTTGTTCTGCCGTTTCTTCAGCTTGTTCATCAGCACTATAAAAACGATCAGCTCAGCAAGGAAGGTGATTGCCCATGAAATGGCATATGAAAGGTAAAGACTCTTGATGGAGTGATACTGCGGTATCCTGAAAACAACATATATCCAGCCCAGACGTATTCCGACCACTCCGGCTATGGTTATGAGCATGGGGGTCACGGAGCTTCCCAGACCGCGGATAAGTCCCGTAGTAACATCCATGAGTCCGCAGAGAAAGTATGGGAGCATAATGTAGGTCATTCTCACAAGTCCGTACTTTATGGCTTCCTCGGAATCGGTAATATAGATGCCGAGGAGAGGCTTTCCGAAGAAAAGTGCAGTCACACCGAGTGCTGCACCCGTGCAGAAGACAGCGATAAGGCATATCCACATTATCTTTCGGATACGGTCGAATTTGCCTGCACCGAAGTTCTGACCTGTGAAGTTGAGAGCGGTCTGGCTGTAGGAGTTCATGGATGTGTATACGAAGCCTTCAATGTTCTGAGCGGCGGCGTTTCCCGAGTTGACGATGGGACCGAACGAGTTTATAGATGACTGTATGATAACATTTGAAGCTGAGAACAGCGAGCCTTGTATACCTGCGGGAAAGCCTATCTGGATTATCCTTTTCAGCTGTCTGCCGTAGATATGCATCTTCCTTAGGTCAAGCTTACAGGCGTCCTCGCGCTTCATGAGAGCGCGGAGTATAAGTAGTGCCGACAGTATCTGTGATATAGTTGTCGCAAGTGCTACCCCTGCAACGTCCATTCTGAAAACGATTACAAAAAACAGATTGAGGAGAACATTGAGAACTCCTGCGGCTGTCAGATAGTAGAGGGGACTCTGTGTATCACCTGCGGCGCGGAGAATTGCCGAGCCGAAGTTGTATATCATGCTGGCGATAGTTCCGCAGAAATAGATGCGCATATAGGATGTGGCGAGGTGGAGCTGCTCTTTCGGCGTGTCCATGAGGCTGAGAAATTTTCCGGAAAACAGCACCCCCACCAGCGTGAGAACTGCTCCGCTGACGATAGCCGTGGGGATAGCAGTATGGACTGTCCTGCGGACGTCCTCGACCCTTCCCGAGCCGAGACCGTGTGCAACAGTAACGCCTGCGCCCACGGAAAGACCTATGAAAAGGTTTACCATGAGGTTGATGATAGCTCCGGTGGAGCCCACAGCTCCCACGGAATTGCTTCCGCAGCACCGACCAACGACTACGAGATCGGCGGCGTTGAACAGGAGCTGAAGAACTCCCGTGAGTATGATCGGTATGGTGTAGAGTATGATCCTGCTTATAAGAGGACCCTCACACATATCCGCTGCTTTTCTTGGCATAAAAAAGACTCCGTTCTGCCGCATATTATGGCGCTGCGGCTGCGCGTAAGGGCGCAAAAAAGCCCCCGAAGGGACTTTTTATCATGTACTTCCGTTTTTTCTGATCCTTGCGATCTCCTGATCCTTTTTCCACAGGAAGCTTATATGGGCTTCCGTGCCGTTCTGGATACGCTTGAAGTTTTCTATATGCTTGAAAAGTATGATAAGTGAGACTGCTGAGAGTATGGCGGTTCCGATGCAGTCGCCTGTGAGCAGGGCATATATCAGAGTGAATATTACCGAGCCCGTAACAGGTACGATGCAGACGTAATCCATGGAAAAACCGAGGATTATCTCGAAGCCGAGAAGAAGGATGAATACACAGGGATTGAAGGCGAGTATGGTGCCGCCGAGAGAGGCGAGACCCTTTCCTCCGTGAAAACGCATAAGTACGGGGAAGATGTGTCCCAGTATACAGCATGATCCCGAAAGTATCTTTGCGAATTTGATCTGTGGAAAAAAGTAAGCGGCTATAAGAGAAGCTGCGACTGCCTTTGCAATGTCAAAGAGCGCCACAAAAAGCCCTGCTTTTTTTCCGATAGTGATAACAGTGTTTGATGCACCTGCATTTCCCGAGCCTCTCTGTCTTATGTCGAAGCCCTTGATCTTGGCGATGATGAATGCAGGGTTGATGTTTCCGAAAAAGTAACCTATAAGAGCGCAGAGTGCGATCTGCATAAAAACCCCCCCATGAAATAAAAACAAAAGGACGGATCGTTAAATATATGTCGAACTGACCTTACATACATAATATAATAGCATATTTGCGTTTAAAAGTAAAGTACCATTTTTGATTTTTTTTAAAAATAAAAGGTTAAAATAAAAAAATAATTGTTCCCTGTTTCGTATCGGCAGTTATCTGCGATTAGAGTATATGAAGGGGAAAAAATCATGCGCATGATCAGGAGAGATGAAAATGACAGATAATGAGCTTCAGCATCTGCTGAAAGCTGAGCCCGAAAAGGGTCAGCGTGCGTTTTATGACAAATACTTCAATTATGTGTATACCATCGTGTTTGCAAAACTGAAGACGATTGCATCAATAGAGGATGTGGACGAGTGCGTGGGAGATGTTTTCGCACAGTGCTTCATCTTCTTTGATAAGCAGGAGGTCGTTCAGGGCAATCTGAAAGCTTTTACGGCTTCTGTGGCAAGAAGAAAGGCGATAGATACATACAGAAGAGTCATAAGACACAGCAGCAATATCCCAATAGACGACGCAGGCGAGATAGAATCAGGAGAGAATATCGCACAGTCTGCCGAGGAGTCGGAAATGAGAAAGCTGCTCTACGATAAGGTGGAGGAGCTTGGCGAACCCGACTCGACCATAATCATACAGAAGTACTTTTTCGGGCGAAGCTCCAAGGAGATCGCGGATATAGTACAGTTGTCGTCAGATAATGTTAGAGCAAGATGCAGCAGGGCAGTCAAGCGCCTGAAGGATATACTGCTTTCGGCAGGTTTCACAAGATAGGAGGATAGATGATGAAGGATAAACTTGATTACCTGTTCAGCAATAAGGACAGTGACATAGATAGAGTCGCAGAGAAATATACTGCGGCAGGGAACAAAGAGAAAGAAAAGATATATGAAATCACAAGAAAGAAATACAATATACTCAGAGAGGAGGAAGCAAACACCTCAGAGGACGGATTTATAAAGGAAGCCGAGGGCGTAGAGAGATATTCACGTCCAAAGTGGATACGCTTTGTAAGTGCGGCGGCTGCGGCAGTAGTGCTCCTGACGGGAGTATGCGGCGGTGTGTTCCTTACAAGGTCGAAGAAGGTCGACAGGATAGATATCGAGTCCAGTAATCCTGCGGAGACAGTCACGGCTGTTGAGGTGACTACCATCACCGATGACGGCGAGATCGTCAGGGTGGACATGGATAAGGTCGTGGATAAGCTTACGGATGGTCTGGAGCATATCCACAAAGCAATGTCTCAGGAAGGTGTTGATATTGATGACAGCCTGACATTCATCAGCACTATTGATGCAAATGCTCCTTCCAATATAAACTATTACCGTGTTACCGATGAAAAGCTTGATACTTTTGATGAATATGAGAAGATAATGGAGTCCACTTACAGCAGCAATACCCGTGAGAAGTATATGGGCGGAGATATGAGCGAACACGAGAACGGTGTAGGATTCAATGACGCAAGCTTTATAAAGCAGAACCTGCGGGCGTTCATAATCTATAACGGCAACGTGTATTCCGAAGCATCGGTAATGCCAAACGCAAGCTATTCATCAAATTTTGCAAATACATTCAACTTCAGCAATTATGAGCTTATTTCCTCGGAGTTCCTGCCCAATGATGAGCACCGCATAAAGGGACTCATTGAAGACGGTCTCCTTGATGACGGTCTTGAGACCATGACCTGCAAGAGGATATATCAGCGTAAGGACGGCACAAGAGTAAGAGCAGAGCTCATTCTTGTCAACGAGGATAACGCATGGAAGATTGGTTCGTATAACGTTGGAGAGAATATTGAGGATCAGGTCGTTACCACAGCTGCCGTTACCACAGTTCCCGTTACCACTTCATCTGTAAATGCTAACAACGGAGAGTTCGGCGAGCTTCAGCTCCATCAGGTCCCTGTATTTGCAAATGACGATGAAGCGAATGCGCTTCTTGATGAAATAAACTATGGCTGGATGAATGGCACATATCAGTTCAAAAAGGTGGATACAGAGAAGTATACACAACAGATCTGGAACGCTGCTTCGTTCGATGAGCTTAATACTCTTGAGAACAAGAGCTATGTATATCATGTGCTTATGAATTCATACCGTTATTTTGACACGGCAGAGGTGAGCTATACTATCAACGGTCAATCTACGGAAAAGACATGGATCACTAACAGACACGAGATAGTTGACAACAGAGCCAATTACTTCCGCGTAGACACCACCGTAGATACAGGTACTCAGCCTGTTTCCGACAGCGCGTGCTATAATCAGGGGATTCTGACTAAAGCAGATAATTTCGAGAGAACATTCACGACCTCTGACTCATCCAATCTTGATTATGAGTTTAACTACGTCCCTGATAATTACCGTACATTTGAGTATATGGGCTCAGACCCGGGCTGGGCAGTGATATGCTTCCCGTCCATCCTTGGAAGCATCGAATATGATTGCCTTTATACATATCCCGGAAACTGGTACATTTTTGAAAACTGGTATATCGAAGGCGTTGAGGAAATACTCGGAAGACAGTGTGTAGCTGTCAGAACAGAGGAAAACGGCTACTTTAAGGAGATGCTCATGGATCTGAGAACAGGTATCATTATGCGATATACTGAGGACCTTGACAATTCCACCGAGGTTCATATGATGAGCGTGAGCAGCATCGAACTCAATATGCCTGTTGAACATATAGATATTGACCTTACCGGCTACGCCAGATCAGACGGCTAAAACAAAGATCCCCTTTGCGGAGTGCAAAGGGGATCACTTTTTTAAAGTAATTCGATAAGCTGGCTGCGGACGCCGTCAAGGCGACGGTCGGAAAGACCGAAGTCCATAGCCTTGTAGTTCCATGCGGCTCTGCCGATGCCGTGCTTTTTGAATACGGAGTTAATAGTTCTGAACCATTTTACGGTATCCTCGGGACTTACCACGTCTATGCAGCCATACTCGCCGCAGTAGAGACCGCTTCCGTTTTCCTCAGCCTTGGCAATGGCGGTGGAGAAAAGCTCCTCAAAGTACTCCGGAGAGGTAACGCTGTTCTCAAAGGGGATTCGCTCCTTGGGGTCGATAGCGGTAGTCCAGTATGCGCCCTGATGAGTGAACTTCAGGGGCTCATAGCAGTGCATATTATAGATGACGTTGCTGTCGAAAGGCTCGTCAAGGAACTGAACTGTATCGGCGCTGTTGTTGTGGTAGCTTCCCACAAGTATAAGGATATCGGGAGCTATCTTTCTGATGCGCTTTATGCACTCTTTGGCGATCATGTTCCACTTGTCTATGAACTCGGCATCGGTTACTTCATTGAGCAGCTCGAACGCTGCATTGGGAGCAAGTGAGCCGTATCGCCTTGCAACTTCCTCCCACAGGCGGTAGAAACGCTCCTGATACTCGGCACTGTCAAAGAAGCCGCTCTCGCTCTCGCCGTAGTAATCAAAGGAAAAGCCGGCAGTCTTATGCAGGTCGAGAATGATGTTCAGACCGTTCTTTTTTGCACAGGCAACAGCCTTGTCGAGATAGGCAAAGCCCTCATTACTGAAAGTGCCGTCGGAGTTCTCGATTATATTGTAATCGAAGGGAACACGCACATGATCAGCTCCCCACGACGCGATTATTTCAAAGTCTTTTTCGCAGACGAAGGTGTCCAGGTGCTCCTTTTCGTAGCTGCACTGTGAGAGCCAGCCGCCTAAATTAACCCCTTTATTGAAACCGTTTATTTTTTTCATCTCATATCGCCTCCTGTATACAGTATAGCAGACTGAGTAAGAAAAATATACATGAATAATGTAAAAAATAGTAAATTTATGATATATCAAAAATGTACTTGACAAACTGTGAAAGCGGGTATATAATATAGCTGTGAGAGATCACAGAACTTCTACTACGAGAAAAGCCCTTCCGTTCGGAGGGGCTTTTCTTTATAATATAGCATAGTATAAAATAAAAAACCTGTATCAGACGATACAGGTTCATGGCGCGGATTGAGAGATTTGAACTCTCGCGCCGGTTTCCCGACCTACTCCCTTAGCAGGGGAGCCCCTTCACCACTTGGGTAAATCCGCAAACCGACGAGCGAGAAGCCCACCGATAAAAAAATAATGGCGGAGAGGGTGGGATTCGAACCCACGTGACCGTTAAGTCAAACGGTTTTCAAGACCGCCTCGTTATGACCGCTTCGATACCTCTCCATTTTTACTGCCGAATTAATCAGCTTTTATATTATACCACGACGGGCAGGAGTTGTCAAGAAAAAAACAAAATGAACAGCAACAATAATTTATCAACATTTTTGTGCATAATGACGGTATTCTTCGCGAAGATATTTCTGATCTCGGTTTTTCGGCAAGAAGTAAAAATATCCGAGAATTTTTTTCGGCTTTTTCGGAAAATATACTTTACATATCATTGAAATTAGTGTAAAATAAACTATAGATATATTTTTTGTGAGGTGCTTATATGGAACCAAAGTATAAAAGAATCTTATTAAAAGTCAGCGGCGAGGCTCTTGCAGGCGACAATAAGACTGGACTCAACTATGATGTTGTAACAGAGATCTGCAAAAGCATAAAGAAGTGTGCTGACGCAGGCGTTCAGGTAGCTGTTGTTGTAGGCGGCGGCAACTTCTGGAGAGGACGCTCCAGCGGCGCTATGGACAGAACACGCGCAGATCACATCGGTATGCTTGCAACTACCATGAATGCTCTGGCTCTCGCAGACGTTCTTGAATCACTGGGCTGTACTGTAAGAGTACAGACTGCTATTGCGATGTCTCAGGTAGCGGAGCCCTATATCCGCAACAGAGCTGTAAGACACCTTGACAAGGGCAGGATAGTTATATTCGGCTGCGGAACAGGTAACCCCTTCTTCTCCACAGATACAGCTGCTGCTCTCCGTTCTGTAGAGATCGAGGCTGATATCCTTCTCAAGGCTACCCTCGTTGATGGTGTATATGATAAGGACCCCCACAAATTTGACGACGCCAAGAAGTACGATACCCTTACCTTCTCACAGGTCATCGGCGAGGACCTTGGTGTTATGGACAGCACGGCTGCTGCAATGTGCCGTGATAACCACATGAAGATGCTGGTATTCGATCTCAGCCGTCCCGACAATATCTATGACGCCGTTATGGGCGAAAACATCGGTACAGTTGTATCCGAGGACTGATAAACCAAAAACTCAACCGAAAGGAATGTTACACCTATGAAAGAACAGCTTAATATTGCTAAGGAAAAAATGACCAAGAGCCTTAACGCTCTCGGCAACGAATTCGCATCTATCCGTGCTGGCAGAGCAAATCCCGGCGTGCTTGACAAGGTAATGGTAGATTACTACGGAGCTCCCACACCTGTTAATCAGATGGCAGCAGTTTCCGTATCAGAGGCAAGAATACTCGTTATCCAGCCTTGGGACAAGTCAACACTCAAGCTCATCGAGAAGGCTATTCAGGCTTCGGATATCGGTATCCAGCCCGTAAACGACGGAAACGTTATCCGTCTTGCTTTCCCTCAGCTCACTGAGGACCGCCGTAAGGAGCTCTGCAAGAGCATCAAGAAGTACGGCGAGGAGTGTAAGGTAACAGTCCGCTCTATCAGACGCGATACTATGGAAAAGTACAAGGCTATGAAGAAGAACTCCGAGATCACAGAGGACGATCTGAAGGACTGCGAGAAGAAGGTCCAGGACCTTACAGACAAGATGTGTGCTGACGTTGACAAGATGGTTGCAGACAAAGAAAAAGAGATCATGACAGTCTGATTGGTGAAATATGGCATTATTCGGAAAAAAGGAAAAAACTGAGCTGACGCTGCCCGAGAAGCTTCCCGAGCACGTCGGCTTCATAATGGACGGAAACGGCAGATGGGCTAAGAAGCGCGGTCTGCCCCGTTCCTTCGGACACCGTGAGGGTGCAAAGAACTTCAAGAAGATCGTCCGCTACTGCAAGGACATCGGACTGAAGAACATCAGCTTCTATGCCTTTTCCACAGAGAACTGGCAGCGCCCCTCTGATGAGGTAAACACTATCATGGAGCTTTTCCGTGATTATATCGTGGACGTAAGAAACTTCCTCAGCGAGAACACCCGTATGATATTCCTCGGGGACAAGAGCGCCTTTGACGAGGACTTGCAGGAAAAAATGATAAAACTTGAAGAGGACACCGCCAAGTATGACGAGATGACTCTCATGATGGCGGTCAACTACGGCGGCCGTGACGAGATAGCCCATGCTGCAAGGATACTTGCGCAGAAGGCTGTGAACGGCGAGATACGTCCCGAGGACATCAACGAGCAGTCTATCGCAAATGAGCTCTACACCAAGGGTATCCCCGATGTGGACCTTGTTATACGTCCCAGCGGCGAGCTGAGACTCTCCAACTATCTTATCTGGCAGTGCGCCTATGCGGAGTACTACTTTACGGACATTCTCTGGCCTGATTTTACTCCTGCCGAGCTTGACAAGGCTCTCATCGACTTCGACGGAAGACACCGCCGCTTCGGAGGTGTCTGATGCTTACACGAATCATTTCGGGAGCTGTGGGAGTTGTACTGCTGGGCGCTGTGCTTTTCTTCCACGACACCATTGTTCTGCCCATAGCGGTGGCAGCCATAATCGCAGTAATGCTCTTTGAGCTTCTCCGCGCAGTAAAGCTCCACAAGTGTCTGCCCATACTCATAGCGGCAGAGGCTTGCGGAATAGCCGTGCCAATACTTTACCATATTTCGCATGAGGTAAAGGATTTTCACTACTTTATCAGATCTTTCAAGACAATAGATCCGCCTGATGATCATTATCATATCATACTTTTCTGTATAGTGCTTGCAGCGGCTTTTGTCATATTTGTAACATGGCTGAGAAAGCACAAGGAGATACGCTACGAGCAGGTATTCTTCGTACTTGCGGTAATGATACTTGTACCCCAGGCTATGACTACTATGATCCGCATTGAGCGCAGCTGGCAGATGACCGATGATATGTTGAGCAGCGGACTTTTCCTGCTCATTATGGGACTCTGCGGCGCGTGGATAGCTGATACGGGAGCTTACTTTACGGGAGTAGCTATCGGCAAGCACAAGCTCTGCCCCGAAATAAGCCCCAAGAAGACTATCGAGGGACTTGTGGGCGGTATCCTTACAACTGCTATCGTATATACCGTGGCATTTTCAGTTTACTACGGCTTTACCGCAAAGAGAGCAGTCATTGCTTTCGTTACGGGAGCAGTCTGCGCAGTCATCGGTACTGTGGGAGACCTTTCCGCTTCTATGGTAAAGCGCCAGATAGGCTTCAAGGACTACGGCAAGATAATGCCGGGACACGGCGGACTCATGGATCGCTTCGACAGCGTTCTTTTCGTGCTGCCCACATTTTATGCATTCATCGCCTTATTCGGCGTACAGTGATATTGTTGAAACGGACTATTTACGGATAGTCCCTTTCGCATTTTATAATGAACTTTGTTCTGAAAATATATCGGGAAGTTATTTCCGCGAAAAGGGGAAAATATAATGAATAAAACGGTGTCGATACTCGGCTCCACAGGCTCTATCGGTACTCAGTCCCTTGAGGTCTGTGAGAAGCACGGACTGAAGGTGGCTGCACTTGCTGCTCACAGCAGCGTTGAGGCTCTTGAGCAGCAGATAAGGAAGTTCCGCCCTGCATACGCTTGTATTTTCAACGAGGACAAATACAGCGACCTTAAATGCAGGATAAAGGATATGGACGTCAAGCTCCTCACGGGCATGGAGGGACTATGCACCCTCGCTTCACTGGATGAGGCTGATATAATACTCAATTCCGTTGTGGGAATGGTGGGACTTCTCCCCACACTTACTGCCATCGACGCAGGCAAGGACATAGCTCTTGCCAACAAGGAGACTCTTGTGGCAGGCGGCGAACTGGTAATGAAGGCTGCTGCCGACAAGGGCGTGAGGATATATCCCGTGGACAGCGAGCATTCGGCTATATTCCAGTGCTTGCAGGGCAACAAGCGCTCGCAGCTCAGCAAGATTATCCTGACAGCCTCGGGCGGTCCCTTCTTCGGAAGAAGCTATGAGGAGTTGAAAACTGTCACCAAGGCACAGGCTCTCCACCACCCCAACTGGGACATGGGGAATAAAATAACCATCGACTCTGCTACACTTATGAACAAGGGACTGGAGTTCATCGAGGCAAAGTGGCTCTTTGACCTTGCTCCCGACCAGATCGAGATAGTGGTACACCGTCAGAGCGTGGTGCATTCAGCTGTTGAGTATAACGATTACTCGGTGATCGCTCAGCTGGGAGTTCCGGACATGAAGATACCAATACAGTACGCTCTGCTTTATCCGGACCGCATGAGCTGTCCTACGGGACGTCTCTCACTGACGGACTACGGAAAGCTGACCTTTGAGAAGCCCGACTACGACACATTCAAGTGTCTTTCGGCGGCTATCGAAGCTATAAAGCGCGGCGGAGCATATCCATGTCTTGTAAATTCAGCCAATGAGGAAGCCGTAAAGGCGTTCCTCCATGATGAGACTGGATTCATTGACATCGGCGAGACGGTATCATCTGTCCTTGAGCATTTTGCTCCATCGGAGATAAACAGCTACGAGGACGTAATGAAAGCAGACAAAGCGGCAAGAGCATATGTAAGGGAGCGCATAGCCGCAAAGTAAGCTCCCGTATAGAGAAAGGAAAAACAAATGGGCATAGTTATCGCAATACTTATTTTCGGACTTATCGTAACAGTACATGAGTTCGGTCATTTTATCTGTGCAAAACTCAGCGGAATAAAAGTGCTGGAGTTTTCAGTGGGCATGGGTCCCAAGCTCTTACAGAAGGCAAAGGGGGAGACCAAATACTCCCTGAGACTTCTCCCCGTAGGCGGATACTGCGCTATGGAGGGCGAGGATTCCACAAACAGCGACCCCAGAAGCTTCCGCAACGCAAAGCTCTGGAAGCGCATCATTGTTCTCTTTGCGGGAGCAGGCATGAACTTCGTTCTCGGCTTTGTAATGCTCATCATACTGGTCAGCATGATGGACGGAGTTCCCACCACAACCGTGGATGACTTCAAGAGGACGATCGCAGCTGACGGTGCTGTTACATACTACGCACAGAGCTACGAAACAGGACTCAGACAGAATGACAAGATAATCTCAATTGACGGAACAAGGATATACAGCACACTTGATCTCAACTATGTTTTTGATACCTGCGACCCGAATGTGGGACACAAGGTAGTTATAAAGCGCGACGGAGAGCGCGTGAAGCTGGACGGTGTATTCTTCAAGAATACCTACGGCGACGGCGGTGTAGTCGATTTTGCGGTCATATACAAGAACAAAAATCCGCTGACCGTCATAAAGGGCTCGGGAGACCTGTTCATGTCCATGACCCATATCGTCGGACTGTCCATAAAGCAGATGTTCTCGGGACAGCTTCACAAAGAGGACGTTTCGGGACCTGTTGGCGTAGTTTCCGCCATAAGCGAGTCCACCGAGGAGTCGGAGAGCTTCCTTGATGCGCTTTTCCAGGTCATCTACATGACAGCGCTTATAACTATAAATGTCGGTATATTCAATCTTCTTCCCATTCCCGGACTTGACGGCGGCAGACTGCTTTTCTGCTTCATAGAGCTTGTACGCCGCAAGCCTGTAAAGCCGGAGCATGAGGGATATGTTCACCTTGCAGGAATGGTGCTCCTCTTCGGAGTAATGATATTCGCAACATACAACGATATAGTAAGATTAATTACGGGAGTTAAGAATGGCTGAGATATGTCTGCTTGGAACAGGCGGCATGATGCCGCTGAAGGACAGGTTTCTCACATCTCTTTATGCGGAGTATAACGGAAAGGCTGTCCTTATAGATTGCGGAGAGGGTACACAGGTCGCCATCGCAAAGCATGGACTTAAAATGAGCAGGATAGAGCTTATACTCATCACTCACTGCCACGCCGACCATGTGGCGGGACTTCCGGGACTTCTGCTCTCCATAGGCAACAGTTCAAGGACAGAGCCTCTTATCATAGCGGCTCCCGAGAGCTGTGTGCCTGTTATTAAAAATCTTGTGAGCATTTGCGGCGGACTGCCCTATGAGCTGGAGATACGCGGACTTCCCGAGGACAGACCATTCGGCTTTACAGCTGACATGGTCGATCCCATGCTTTCGGTGAGGACGCTGCCCCTTTCACACAGGGTAAGCTGTCTGGGATATACACTGCTGCTGAAAAAGAAGCCGCCGTTCCTGCCCAACAATGCAAAGGCGATAGGAGTTCCCGTGGAGTTCTGGAAGCAGCTCCACAGCGGCGAGACTGTAGTTCTTGAGGACGGTACGAGAGTTCCTCCCGAGGCAGTTACGGGACCGAAACCAGCACCCATGAAGATAACCTACACCACCGATACACTGCCCGATGAGGATATTGCCGAGTTTGCACAGGGAGCAGACCTGTTCATCTGCGAGGGTATGTACGGACAGCCCGAGAAAAAGGCTTCCATGAACGAGAAGCGCCATATGCTCATGCAGGACGCCTGCAGCTTAGCGTCAGAGGCAAAGGCAAAGCGGCTGTGGCTGACACATTACAGCCCTGCGGAAAAGGAACCTGCCGTTTATGCCGAGGAGCTTCACAGGATATTTCCCGAAGCTGTTATCTCTGCGGACGGGGAAAAAATAACTCTTTAAATGGAGGATATTATGAGAAATGTCAGACCTGTAAAGGTAGGGGACTGTGTCCTCGACGGAAAACATATATACATACAGTCAATGCTGAATATGCGCTCGGACGATATCGAAGGCAGTGTCAGACAGGCGGTTGAGCTTGAAAAGGCAGGCTGCGAGATCATCCGTGCAGCCATACCCAACATGGAAGCCGTAAAACTTATCCCTGCCATCAAGGAGGCTGTGAAGATACCTCTGGTAGCGGATATACACTTCGACTACAAGCTGGCAATAGAGTCCGCAGCCGCAGGTGTTGACAAGATAAGGATCAACCCCGGAAATATCGGCGGAATGGACAGGGTAAAGGCTGTTGTTGATGCCTGCCGCGCAAGACAGCTTCCCATCCGTATCGGTGTCAACTCGGGCTCGCTGGAAAAGGAGCTTCTTGCCAAGTACGGTTCGCCCACTCCCGAAGCGCTGGTGGAGAGCGCTCTCAACCATGCGGCTATGCTGGAGCATTTTGACTTCAATGACATCGTTATCTCTATCAAGTCCTCGGACGTAGGCAGAATGATTGCTTCATACCGTCTTGCTGCCGAGAAGTGCAGTTATCCTCTGCACCTTGGCGTTACCGAGGCAGGCACTGAGCGCATGGGACTTATCAAGTCCGCTATCGGTATAGGCTCGCTGCTATGTGACGGCATTGGCGAGACTATAAGAGTTTCCCTTACAGACGATCCCATCAGGGAGATAGCTGCCGCAAAGGATATACTGAAAAGTATCGGCAAGAGAGGCGGAGTAAGGATAGTTTCATGTCCCACCTGCGGAAGGACCCGTATTGACCTTGTTAAGGCTGCGAAAATGGTTGAGGAAGCAGTCAAGGACATGGACAAGGACATTACCGTGGCTGTCATGGGCTGTATCGTCAACGGTCCGGGAGAAGCCCGCGAAGCCGATGTGGGAATTGCAGGCGGCGACGGCTGCGCTATCATTTTCCGCAAGGACGGCACTCAGCGCAAGATAAGGGAGGAGGAGATCGTTCCCGAGCTTCTTGCGGAGGTTGACAAGCTTTAAGGATGCAGAATTGCAATATGTCCGCGTATGGACATATTCATTCTCAATTTTATGGACGGGAGTTTTAAGATGCAGGTAAAAATATCCGATTTTCTCAAGGAGTATACCTCGGAATTGCCCGAGACTGTCACAGGCGGTGAGATATTCAAGCTCACCTATACGGAAAACCTTGAAAGCATACGCTTTCATGCGCTTTTTCCCGAGATAGTTCCCAGCGATGATATATTCGCATTTGAGAAGGCTGTTGAAGCAGCTATAAAAGTAGAGCAGGTGAGACTTGCCTGCCGATATCCCTCTGAGAAGTTCGGAATGGACTGCTACGGCGAGCTGGTAAAGCTTCTGAAACGCGATATCCCCGTGGTAAATGGCTTTCTCGATGATGCTGAGGTACAGCTCAGCAACGGGGAGCTCCGAATAAAGATAGTTCACGGCGGCAGGGATATACTGGACAGGTTCTATTTCTGCCAGAATTTTTCACGGATGATATATAATCAGTTCGGAGTCCGCATCAAGGTAGTGCTTGACGGAGAGAGCTCCGTAAGCGAGGAGCAGTTTGACGAGATGATAGAGCGCATCGAGGCGGATATGCCTGATTACAGCGCACAGCTCGTTCCCGACAAGACTGCCGAGGAGATAAGGGCGGAGGAGATGAAGTCTGTAATTCCAACTGCCACCATAGATGTTACTGCTCTTAACAAGGACTTTGACGCAGAGTCTGCTGAGATCGTCAAGGGCAGAGCTATCCGCGAAAAGCCAACTCCCATTTGTGAGGCGGTACAGCGCCTTGGGGAGAAGGTAGTAGTGGTCGGCGATGTTTTTGCCTCGGAATTCAAGGAGATAAGGGGCGAAAAGACCGTTGTCACCTTTGATGTCACCGATTACAGCGGTTCGCTGAAGCTGAAAATATTTGCCAAAAACGAGGAAGTGGAGGAACTGAAACTGGGCTCCATCAAGAGCGGTGCTACACTTCTTGTATCTGGCAAGCTGGACTATGACTCCTACGCCCGTGATATCGTTATTACAGTAAACTCCCTCATCAAGGTAAAGCGCATTCCAAAGACCGACAGCTATCCCGAGAAGCGCGTTGAGCTCCACTGCCATAGCAATATGTCAGCAATGGACGCTGTCACTGACCCCGTCAAGCTCATAAACAGGGCGGCAGAGTGGGGACATCCTGCCATGGCGATAACCGATCACGGCTGCGTGCAGGCTTTCCCCGACTGTATGTACAATATGCCCAAGAACTTCAAGGTCATCTACGGCATGGAGGCTTACGTCGTAAATGATATTGAGCGTGATATGGTCATTTACGGCGATGATGACAGAAGCTTTGACGACGAGATAATAGTTTTTGACGTTGAGACCACAGGTCTCAGCTTCCGAAATGACAGGCTCACCGAGATAGGTGCTGTAAAGCTGAAAAACCTTCAGGTGGTGGACAGCTTCAATACCAAGGTGAACCCGGGCTTCCATATCCCCGAAAAGATAACCGAGCTCACGGGTATCAGCGATGCCGATGTGGCAAACGCACCCGACGAAGCAGAAGCGCTCCGTATGTTCATGGAGTTCTGCGGAGACAAGCCCGTGCTTGTTGCCCACAATGCCCGTTATGATACCAACATGATAAATCAGGTGAAAAAGCGTCAGGGCATCGACTTTGATTACACATGGATAGACACCCTTGTTATGTGTCAGTCCATGCTTCCCGAAATGGGACGACACAGGCTGAATATGGTGGCAAAGCAACTGAAGCTGGGCAAGTTCGACCACCACCGCGCTTCCGACGACGCTCTCATGCTCGCAAAGATATACATAGAGCTCGTTGGCAGACTAAAGAGCGAGAGAAGCTTTTCCACGCTCCAGCAGCTCAATGTGCTGGTGGGCGAGATAGAGACCAAGAAGCTTAAAAGCTACCACCACATCATACTTGTCCGCAATCAGGCAGGACTGAAAAACCTCTACAGACTGGTATCACTCAGCAACCTTGAATACTTCTATAAAAAGCCGCTTATCCCCAAGTCCAAGCTCATAGAGCACCGTGAGGGACTTATCTACGGCAGCGCCTGTGAGGCAGGAGAGCTTTTTCAGGCTATGCTGGATATGCGTGATCAGGACTACATCGATGATCTGGCAAAGTTCTATGATTATCTGGAGATACAGCCCATAGGCAACAATGAGTTCATGGTCCGTGACGGTGTTGCAAAGGACGATGAGGAGCTGAAGGACTTCAACCGCTACATCGTTGACATGGGCGACCGACTCGGCATACCCACCTGCGCTACCTGCGATGTCCACTTCCTTGACCCTAAGGACGCTATATATCGTAAGATAATCCTTGCCAGCATGGGCTTCAAGGACGCCGAGCAGCAGGCTCCGCTCTATCTGCGTACTACCGAGGAGATGATGGCTGAGTTTGAGTATCTGGGCGAGGAAAAGGCAAAGGAGGTAGTTATCACCAACACCAATGCCATTGCCGACCAGATAGAGATGGTGAGACCTATCCCCAAGGGCACATTTACTCCCACTATCGATGGTGCGGAGGAGGAGCTTGTCAAGATAACACACGACAAGGCTCATGAGATATACGGCGATCCGCTTCCCGAGCTTGTAGAAAAGCGCCTTGACAGAGAGCTTTCGTCTATCATCAAGCACGGATTTTCCGTTCTTTATATCATCGCACAGAAGCTTGTTTGGAACTCCGTTGAAAATGGCTATCTGGTAGGCTCAAGAGGCTCCGTCGGTTCATCATTCGTAGCTTCTATGGCAGGTATCTCGGAAGTAAATCCGCTGCCGCCTCACTATGTATGCCCCAACTGCAAGCACAGTGAGTTCCTGCTGGACGGTGTTTACGGTTCAGGCTTTGACCTGCCGCCGAAAAAGTGTCCCGACTGCGGCAAGGATATGAACCGCGACGGACATGACATCCCCTTCGAGACATTCCTTGGATTTGACGGTGACAAGGCTCCTGATATAGACCTTAACTTCTCCGATGAGTATCAGTTCTGGGCTCACAGATATACGGAGGAGCTGTTCGGAAAGTCAAACGTTTTCAAGGCAGGAACTATATCCGTAGTTGCGGAAAAGACCGCATACGGCTACGTCAAGAAGTACTGCGAGGAGAACGAAATAACTCTCAACAACGCAGAGCTGAGCAGACTTGCTATCGGCTGTACAGGTATCAAGAGGACCACAGGTCAGCACCCGGGAGGAATGGTCGTTGTTCCGTCTGATTATGATGTTTACGACTTCACTCCCGTTCAGCACCCTGCGGATACTGCGGACTCTGAGATAATCACCACGCACTTCACTTTCAACTCACTCCACGATACTATCCTGAAGCTTGACGAGCTGGGACACGTTGTTCCGACTCTCTACAAGCATCTTGAGGACCTGACGGGCATAAAGATAAAGGACGTTCCGACGTCTGACCCCGATGTTATCCGTATGTGTACCAACTGCGATGTGCTTGGAGTAACTCCCGAGGACATCTACTGCAAGACGGGAAGTCTAGGTATCCCCGAGATGGGTACGGGTTTCACTATACAGATGCTTCTGGATGCCAAGCCCACCAAGTTCAGCGACTTCCTCCAGATATCGGGACTGTCCCACGGTACCGATGTTTGGCTGGGAAACGCAAAGGACCTCATCGATAACGGTGTTTGTACTATTTCCGACGTTATCGGAACCCGTGACTCTATCATGACCTACCTTTTATATAAGGGCGTAGAGCCGAAGATGGCGTTTCAGATAATGGAGTGGACCCGTAAGGGAAAGGCTCCAAAGCAGTTCACACCCGAGATAATCCAGATGCTCCGTGACCATAATGTGCCTGAGTGGTACATCGAGAGCTGTCTGAAGATAAAGTATATGTTCCCCAAGGCTCACGCGGCAGCTTACGTTATCGCCGCCATAAAGTTGGGATGGTTCAAGCTGCATATGCCGCTGGAATACTACGCCACATACTTCTCTGTAAGAGGCGAGGACTTTGACGCAGAGCTTGCCGTAAAGGGCAGGGCTGCAGTCCGAGCAAGAATAGAGGAGATAAAGGCACTGGGCAACGATAAGTCCAATAAGGAGAGTGCTCTGTATGATATCCTGCTCATCACCAACGAGATGATGGCGCGCGGATACGAGTTCCTGCCCATTGACCTGTTCAAGTCCCACGCTACGGATTACCTTGTGGAGGATGGCAAGCTGAGGATACCTTTCTCGGCTATGAGCGGTGTCGGCGACAACGCTGCAAAGGGCATTTACGAGGCAGCCCAGAAGGGCGGCTTCATGTCCATAGAGGAGTTCCAGAGCGAGAGCGGAGCGTCAAAAACAACAATTGATATGTTGAAAAACATAGGAGCCTTTGGTGATTTACCCGAATCAACTCAGATGTCCTTCTTTTAACTTGACTTTCTTTTAGTAATATGTTATCATATTATCATGTTAGCAGACTAAAGTGATAATACCCAAGGAGGTAATTATGAAGAATTACGATCTTATCACTCCCGAGGGCACAAAGGATTTGCTCTTCGGCGAGTGCATAGTCAGACGAAATATAGAGAGTTCCCTTATGGGACTTTTCAGAAGCAGGGGATACAGCGAGACAATTACTCCCGGTCTGGAGTTTTACGATGTATTCAACCTTAATTCACGCTATTTCCCGCAGGAGAACCTTTATAAGCTCACCGACAGCAAGGGAAGGCTCCTTGTTATGCGTCCCGACAATACGATGCCTATCGCAAGAATTGTGGCTACTCGTCTCAGAGACGCTGATCTGCCTTTGAAGCTTTGCTATGCTCAGGCGGTTTACACTACCGAGCCTTCACTGAAGGGCAGAAGCGATGAAGTTGTACAGACAGGTATTGAGCTTATCGGTTCACAGCTGAAAATGGCTGACCTTGAGGTCATCTCCACAGCAGTAGACTCCCTCAGCTCATTCGGCATGGAGTTCTCTCTGGAACTTGGCCATATTGGCATTTTCAAGGAGCTTGTTGGCAAGCTTGAAGCCTCCGACAAGGACAAGGAAGCTATCAGAAAGCTCATCGAGAACAAGAATTTCCCTGCTCTCAACGACCTGCTTGACAGCTTCGGCAGTTCTCCCGTTATTACAGCATTGAAGAAGCTTCCCGCACTTTTCGGCGGTGAGGAGGTATTCGAGAAGGCTGAGGAGCTCATGCCCGATGAGAATATCAAGCATATACTTGACGAGCTCAGAGAGGTCTACGCAGATGCTTCCGAGCTCTGCGGCGGTGACGGTTCAATAACTGTTGACCTCGGACTTGTTAACAAGACCGATTATTACACAGGTCTTATAATAAAGGGCTATTTACAGGGGCACGGAGAGGAAGTCCTCTCCGGCGGAAGATACGACAGACTCATTTCAGAGTTCGGCTATGACGTTCCTGCCATTGGTTTTGCTGTAAATATCAACGCAGTTGCAAAGCTTATGGAAAAAAGCGATGTTCTTCCCGCAGAGCCCAAGGCAGATGTTATCGTCTACGCCGAGGAGGGCTGTGAGGTCGCAGCACTGAAGGCGGCAAGAGAGCTGCGTGAGCAGGGACTTATCGTTGAGAATGCTCTCTTTGACGACCTTGAGAGCGTCCGCGAGTACGCTATGGAGAAGAAGATAGCCAAGGTCGTTGTTATCGACGGAGAAAGCAAGGAGGTCAATATATGAACAAGCCTATCAGAATGGCTCTTACAAAGGGCAGACTGGAAAAGGACACAGTAGGGCTCCTTGAAAAGCTGGGATTTGACTGCACAGCAGTACGCGAAAAGGGAAGAAAGCTTATTCTTCCTGTTCCCGATGCAAATCTCGAGGTAGTTCTCGCAAAGGCAAACGATGTTATCACCTATGTTGAGCATGGTGTGTGCGATATGGGTGTTGTGGGCAAGGATACTATCATGGAGATGAAGGGCAAGTTCTACGAGCTTGTTGACCTTGGCTTCGGAAAATGCAAATTCGCTCTTGCAACCAAGAAGGGCTACGATTTTTACAGCGGCTACGGTATTAAGACCATCGCCACAAAGTACCCGAATGTTGCAAGAAGTTTCTTTGAGAAGAAGGGCATGGATACAGAGATAATCAAGATCGAGGGATCGGTTGAGCTGGCACCCCTTCTGGAGCTGGCTGACGGTATCGTTGATATTGTTGAGACAGGTACAACTCTCAAGGAGAACGGTCTCGAGGTCATTGAGGACGTTGCACCAATCTCTGCAAGACTTATCGCAAACACCGTTAGTCTCAAAATGAGACACGCTGAAATAGACAGACTTATCACACTTATAGAGGAGAATCTTTGATGAAAAAAATATTTGCAAACGGAACCGATGAGGTCGCTTTCCTCAATGACCTCAAAAAGAGAAGCGGCGAGACAAATAAGAAGGTCACAGAGGTAGTTTCCGAGATCATCGAGAATGTTAAGGAGAACGGTGACGAGGCTGTAAAGAACTACACTCTCAAATTTGACGGAAATCTTCCTCAGTACTATGAGGTTCCCCGTGATGTCATAAACGATGCCCTCACAGAGGCAGATCAGGACTTTGTTGACGCTCTCCTGAATGCTCAGGAGAACATTGCCGACTTCCACAAGAGACAGGTGGAGCAGAGCTTCATCTCTCCCAAGGAGAACGGCGTTATCATGGGACAGCGTGTCCGCGGACTCCACAGAGTAGGACTATACGTTCCCGGCGGCACAGCTGCCTATCCTTCAAGCGTTCTCATGAATGCTGTACCTGCAAAGATCGCAGGCGTCAAGGAGATAATCATGGTAACTCCTCCTCTGAAGGACGGCACACCCAACAAGGACATACTTGTTGCAGCAGCTATCTGCGGAGTTGACCGAGTGTTCCTTTCAGGCGGAGCACAGGCTATTGCAGCCCTTGCATACGGTACAGAGGAGATACCAAAGTGCGACAAGATCGTAGGTCCCGGAAACATCTATGTTGCCACAGCCAAGAAGCTGCTCTACGGAGTTGTTGACATAGATATGATCGCAGGTCCCAGCGAGATACTTGTTATAGCCGATGATACAGCAAATCCCAAGTTCGCTGCTGCAGATCTTATGTCACAGGCAGAGCACGATGTTCTGGCTTCCGCTATCATGGTGACCACCAGCGAAAAGCTGGCTGACGCTACCATGAAGGAGATCGACCGCCAGAAGGAGTACCTTGAGAGAAAGGCTATCATTGAGAAGTCTCTTGAGGACTACGGTGCAATCATCATCGCTGACAGCCGCGAAAAGTGCGTAGAGCTGGCAAACGAGATAGCTCCCGAGCACCTTGAGGTGCTTATGGAGAACCCCTTTGAGCTTCTGGGAAGCCTTGACAATGCGGGCTCAATATTCCTCGGACACTATGCTTCCGAGCCTCTGGGCGACTACTATGCAGGTCCAAACCACGTTCTTCCCACAAGCGGTACTGCTCGTTTCTTCTCGCCTCTGGGTGTTGCAAGCTTCACAAAGCGTACAGCTTATACCTACTACACAGAGGACGCACTGAGACAGGCAAAGGACGACATCGTTCTCATTGCAGAGCGCGAGGGACTTACCGCTCACGCCAATGCTATCAAGGTAAGATTTGAAGACTGAATCACGCAATGGGGCGGCTTGAAAAACAGCTGCCCTTTAGGTGTTTTTCGGAAAGGATAGAATATGAGTTACAAACTGAACAAAAAGCTGATAAATCTGGTGCCCTATGATCCAATCACAGGACACTATGACATAAGACTGGACGCAAACGAGAGCTGCTTCAACCTTAATGACAGCTTAAAGGAAAAGATAGGCAGGAGTATTTCGCAGATAGACTTCAACCGCTATCCCGACTGCCTTGCAAAGGCTCCCACAAAAGCTTTTTCGGAGCTTTACAACGTTCCCGAGGAGCTTATAAGTGCAGGAAACGGCTCCGACGAGCTCATCAGCATCATCTCCAGCTGCTTCTTTGAGGCAGGGGACACCATTGTAAATGTTTCCTACGACTTTTCGATGTATGAGTTCTATGCTCAGCTCTATGAGGTAAAAGTTGCCACCTACCAGAAGGAAGCCGACCTGACCATAGACCCCGACAAGCTCATCGCCTTCTGCAAGGAAAATGGCGCAAAGGGACTTATCTTTTCCAACCCCTGCAATCCCACATCTCTGGGACTTGACAGGGCTTCCGTAAGAAAGATAATTGAGTCGCTGGACGGCTGTCTGGTCATTCTTGACGAGGCTTACATGGACTTCTGGGATCAGTCTCTCCTTGACGAGGTCAACAACTACGACAACCTCATTATCCTCAAGACCTGCTCAAAGGCAATAGGACTTGCGGCGGTGAGATTCGGCTTTGCAGTTTCAAACAAGACCATAACCAACGCTATCAGGGCGGCTAAGTCGCCTTACAATAACGATACCGTGGCACAGACAATAGTTTCCGATATCCTCAGCGAAAAGGAATATCTGAAGGAGTGCCGTGACATCATAGTTGCCAATACAAAAAAGCTTTACAGCGATATTCTTGCCATAAACGAGAAGTACAGCTGCTTTGACAAGATAATGGAGCCCTGCACAAACTTCGTATTCATCATTACGGACAAGTATGAGGATATATACAAGTTTATGCTGGAAAACTCTATAGCTATCAGAAAGTTCAGGGGAGCTATCAGGATAACCGCAGGCACAGAAGCGGAAAATGCAAGATTTATCGAAGTGCTTGAAAAATATTTCAGTAAATAAGGGAGGTAATTATGCGTACAGGAACTATCGAGCGCAATACCAAGGAAACTCAGATAAAGATATCCGTCAGCCTTGACGGCAAGGGAAAGGCTGATATAGATACGGGCGTGGGATTTTTCGACCATATGCTCACAGCTCTCTCCGTTCACAGCGGTATCAGCATGGATATCAAGGTCAGGGGCGACCTGCACGTTGACTGCCACCACACTATTGAGGACACGGGAATAGCTCTCGGACAGGCTCTGGGACAGGCTCTCGGTACAAAATCGGGCATAGTCCGCTACGGAACAGCATATATCCCCATGGACGAGTCTCTTGCCATGGCAAGCCTTGACCTGAGCAACCGTCCATTTCTGGTATTCAACTGTGAGTTTACAAATCAGAGCTGCGGCGGCTACGACCTCTGCATGACAGAGGAGTTCTTCCGCGCATTTGCATTCAATTCGGGAATGACACTCCATATAAACCTCCTCTACGGAAGCAATGACCACCACAAGGCAGAGGCGATATACAAGGCTGTGGCACACGCACTGAAAACTGCTGTGACCGAGAATGCCGACGGTTCAACACTCTCCACGAAAGGAGTTCTCTGATGATAGCGATAATCGACTACGGCGCAGGCAATATTTTCAGCGTAAAGAACGCTCTTGACTACCTTGGACTTGAAAGCAGACTGATAAGCGACAAGGAGTCCGTAAAGGCATCCGATGCTGTTATTCTTCCGGGAGTAGGAGCATTCACTGCGGCAATGAGAAAACTTGAGGCTACGGGACTTGTTGACACCATCAAGGAGGAGGCTGCAAGAAAGCCCTTTCTCGGCATCTGTCTCGGTATGCAGCTCATTTTTGACAAGGGCTATGAGTTCGAGGAGTGCGATGGTCTGGGACTTATCGGCGGAACTGTCCGCAAGATGGAGGAGCCCGAGCTGATAATTCCCCACATGGGCTGGAACAAGCTTGAGAAGCTCAATGAATGTCCGCTTCTGGAGAACGTTGGGGACAACGAGTATGTTTACTTCGTTCACTCATACAAGGCACACTGCGAGGACAGGGATATAGCTGCGTATGTTGAATACGGCGGCAGAGTTCCTGCACTTGTATACGACGGAAAGTACGTCTACGGAGCACAGTTTCACCCCGAAAAGAGCGGTGAGACAGGTCTGAAGATTCTCAGAAGCTTCGGAGGGCTTATAAAATGAGCGAATATGTCAGTTTGCTTTCATGCTCACGCAATACAAGAGAGCTTGGCGGAATAAAGACAGTTAACTGCGGTTTCACAAGAAATGGCGTATTCTGGCGCAGCGATACACTCGGAACTCTCTCAGCAGAGGACATGGAGAAGCTGCTCAGCAGCGGCATGACCACTATCATAGATATGCGTACTGAAGCCGAGGTTAAGAAGGCTCCCGACGGAACTGCTGAACTGGAGGGCTTTGACTATGAGCATTTTCCCATAACCGAGGGAAGCGGAGTTCCCGAAAGCCTTGAAGCTGTTCCGCGGTCTTACATGACCATTGCAACCGCCGAGAATATGCCGAAGGTAATGAAGACCATGGCGGAAGCCGAGGGCGGAGTCATTTTCCACTGCACCGCAGGCAAGGACAGGACTGGCGTAGTTTCAGCTATAATCCTTATGGCTTGCGGAGCCGAGGAGGAGAGCATAGTCAGCGACTATGTGGTCAGCCGTGAATACAACAAGGAGAGACTTGCTGCCTTTCTGGCTGCACATCCTGAGGTCAACAGGGAGACAGTTTTTGCCAACGAAAAGAGTATGAGGGGCTTTATGAAGCTTTTCAGAGAGCGCTTCGGCACTGTTGAGAACTACTTTGAGTTTCTGGGGCTGACAGCCGCTCATGCGGATATGATAAGGCAAAGGCTCATAGGTACAGACGAGTTCACGGAAAAGCTGAGCGCTTTTCTCAGCGATTTCGGAAGCGGCAGGACTATGGTGCTCTCAACCTCCGAAAATGACAGGGTCTCGTCAAGGATGATGAGCGTAGTAAGGATAGACGATGGCTTTTACTTTCAAACGGATACAGAGCTGAGGAAGTATCGTCAGCTTTCCGCCAATAAAAATGCAGCACTCTGCATTGACAATATTCAGATAGAGGGCGTATGCGAGGAAACAGGAAGGCCTGTTAACAGCCCTGATTTCTGCGAGGTATTCCGCAGCTGCTTCAAGGGCTCCTATGACGCATATTCCGGGCTTGAAAACGAAAGGCTCTTTGTGCTGCGTCCGGCTTACATCCAGCGCTGGGTGTACAGTGACGGAGTGCCCTGCATCGAAAGCTTTGACATTCCTGCAAGAAAATACAGTTTCCGTAAATATTCGGAGTATAACAACACTTACAGAGGAGATAGTTTATGATAATTTTTCCTGCAATAGATATCAAGGACGGCAACTGCGTCCGCCTGTTCAAGGGTGACTTTTCCACAGTTGAAAAGGTGGCTTCCGACTACCTCGAGACTGCAAGGAGCTTTGAGGCGGCAGGTGCTCAGTGGATACACATGGTGGACCTTGACGGCGCCAAGGAGGGCAGACCTGTCAACACAAAGATATACAACGATGTTGCCGAAAAAACAGGACTTAAAGTTGAGCTGGGCGGCGGTATCCGCAGCCTTGAGACCATAAGGGAGTACCTTGAAATGGGTATCACAAGAGTTATTCTCGGCTCGGTCGCTCTGAAAGATCCAAAGCTTGTCCGCGATGCTGTTGAGAAGTTCGGCAGCGAGAAGATAGTCGTTGGGATAGATGCCATGAATGAGATGGTGGCAACAGAGGGTTGGCTGGAGAGCTCCGATGTTCACTACATCGACCTTGCAAACAAAATGATTGAGTCAGGTGTCAAGTACTTCATCTTTACCGACATCTCAAAGGACGGAACTCTCTCGGGCGTCAACCGTGAGCAGCTCAAAAAGCTTGCCGATGCAACCGAGGGCAGAGCAAATATAGTTGCAAGCGGCGGAGTCCACACCATGGATGACATCATCGCCTGCAAGGAAATGGGACTTTACGGCACTATCTGCGGAAAGTCCATATACAAGGGCACTCTTGACCTGAGAGAGGCTGTAAAGTACGCGGAGGTGTAAAAATGCTTGCAAAGAGAATAATCCCATGCCTTGATGTCAGAAACGGCAAGGTAGTCAAGGGTGTAAATTTTGAAGGAGTACGCGACGTAGGCGATCCTGTTGAGTGTGCGGAGGAGTACAACAAGCAGGGCGCAGACGAGATCGTATTCTATGATATAACCGCATCATTCGAGGGACGCGGAGTTTTCCTCGATGTGGTCCGCGATACTGCCAAGAAGGTCTTTGTGCCACTTACCGTCGGCGGCGGAATAAAGACCGTTGACGACATTCGCGAGGCGCTGAGAGCAGGTGCGGACAAGGTCTCTGTCAACTCTCAGGCTGTGCAGAATCCGCAGCTCATAAAGGACGGAGCTGATATTTTCGGCAGCCAGTGTATATGCGTCGGTATCGATGCAAAGAAGATAGCCGACAACAAATGGACCGTCTATATCAACGGCGGACGCAAGGATATGGGAATCGACCTTATAGACTGGGTACACACCATCGAAAAGCTGGGAGCAGGCGAGATATGCCTCAATTCCATTGACGCCGACGGCACCAAGGAGGGCTTTGATATCCCCATGCTGAAGGCTGTCTGTGATAACTGCTCAATACCTGTTATCGCCAGCGGCGGAGCAGGCAGGATAAACGACTTCTACGAGGTATTCGAGAAGACAGGCGCAACAGCTGCACTCGCGGCTTCACTTTTCCACTTCAAGGAGCTCACTGTGGGCGAGGTCAAGGATTACTGCCGCGGCAAGGGCGTCATCGTGAGGTAGGATATGTTCGGGCTGTTTCTGATAATTGATATAATTATGGCTGCAGCGGCAATACTCGGCGGATACTACATGAGATACAGGGCGCCGAAGGACGAGGCTATGAAGCACGGTCTCCGCATCTCAGGTTCCCTGAAGAGCAGGGAAGCATGGGAATTTGCGAATATCAGCTGCGGAAGAAGCTGGATGGCAGTCGGAGTGATCGAGATATGCCTTGGAATGCCCATAGCAATGATGATGTATTGGTGGAAAGGCGAGAGTATCGCAATAGCTCTCCTGTTTGTTTATCTGGAGTTTTTCACTATAATACAGTGTGTATCGGTTATTAATGTTTCAAGGAGCATCAGTGATAAATTTGATGAAAACGGTAAACCTATCGAAAAAAGGAGTAAAAAATGATCAAGATCGATCTTAATGACCTTGACAAGTTCTTCGTTAAGGGAGAGCTTATCCCTGCGATATGCTATGAGGTCAATACAAAAACTGTTCTTATGCTTGCGTATATGAACAAGGAGAGCCTGAAAAAGACTCTCGAGACAGGCTATACATGGTTCTGGAGCCGCTCCCGTCAGGAGTACTGGAACAAGGGCGCTACTTCGGGACATCTTCAGAAGGTTGTCTCTATATACGGAGACTGTGACAATGACACACTGCTGGTAAATGTTGAGCAGACGGGAGTTGCCTGTCATACAGGAAGCTACAGCTGCTTTTTCAACGAAATATATAATAATGAGGAGAATGAATAATGACAGTTTATCAGGAAATTTTTGAGGTCATCAAGGAAAGAAAAAAGCAGTTCGAGAACGGAACTGCTGCTGAGAATTCATATACCTGCTATCTTTTTGACAAGGGTGTCGACAAGATATGCAAGAAGGTCGGCGAGGAAGCTACCGAAACTGTTATCGCTGCAAAGAACGGTGACAACGACGAGCTGAAGAACGAGATCAATGATCTGCTCTATCATGTTATGGTTCTCTGTGCAAATCAGGGACTTGACTGGTCCGAGGTGGAGAAGGTACTTGACGAGCGCAATGAGAAGATCGGAAACCTCAAGAAGTTCCATGAGGTAGATAAGAATACATGATGAAAAAAGCTGCCGTTTAAGGGCGGTACTCTTATAGAAGTTTTACAAGTGATATTGAGGAAAACCCTTTTGAAAAAGGGTTCTTCCTCAAACTCCTTTCCTAAATCTTTCAGCATTAAATTTAGCCCAGTCAGGGCGCTCTCAGTATTATTACTGATTTTCACATCTTGTGTGGAGCGCCCTGTCGGGGCTAAATTCAGTTATAAAGTCTTTGGAAAAGGGGCTCGGGGTGACTCCCCGCAGTGCGGGGAGATGTCACGCAGTGACAGAGGGGCGCGCCTCCGTCAGAGGAGAACCTTTCCTCAGAAAGGTTTGTCCCCGATAATTACACATAAACTGGTATATAGGCACCACGATTAATAGGCAGCTTTTATTATCCGCCCATTCGGGCTTTAAAATCAGTTGTATCGAGAAAATCGAACAGGGCAGACAGTATATCACTGTAGCAGGGGATATAAAGGTGCAGACCGTCTCCCGAGGTATAGTCCTCGCGGAGGTCAAGATTCTCGTCGCAGACTACGGAATAAACGTCGAAAAAGACCACCTGCGGCGAGTTCATATCATCAACCATTTTTTTGAGTTCGGCGTTGTACTCCCTTATGATGTCGTTGCGAACCACCTCGCAGTAGGAGCAGACAGGCGTAATTGAAGCGACAACAATATTTATATCCGGCATACGCCGTATGAGTTCGTCAATGACCTCGCGGTAGCGTGTCACATAGGGGTCGGGATAGTTCATGTTGACATCGTTCATACCAATGGAGATATACAGCAGCTGGGGATGTATGTACTCCACCGCGTCGATAAGTCCCATCTCACCGCCGCCCACATCAAAGGTAAAGTAGTCCAGATTCCACATGGACACGGATTCGCCAGCGATGTTATGTATATCGGGTACAAAGCCGTATACGTCAAGTCCCAGTGCAAGGGAGTCGCCTGCAACGGCGAGCCTGTCCTGATAGAACTGACTGTTAGGGGAGCTTCCTGTGTAAGTGGTCGGAGCGCATACAGCGTAGGGCGATACCGAGACTGTTGTAGTGGTGGTAGTTGTTACGGTAGTCGAAGTGGTGAAGGTATACTGTGTCATCTCCTCTGATATTGCCTCGGCAGCCTTGTTCATTGCGCTTACAAGAACACTGTCAGCACTTCTTGGCGGAGGTGCCGGGATATCGGCAGATGTAAGGGAGAACAGTGATATGATCGACATGAACAGTATGAGGCAGAAGATGTGACTTTTGCTCCTGAGACTGTATAATAAGCTTTTCATATAAACACTTCCTGTTTTTTAGCGGCAGCTTCCGAGGCTCACAGACGAGCTTCATTACTGCCGCATTATATTTTACCACATATTACCATAAAAGTAAAGAGATATGACAGATATGACAGATTTTGCACATATTTTCTTGACAATGTGGCGAAGTAAGGGTATAATTATAGTTGCATATATTTTGATCAGGAGTTGAATAGCATGAACAATGTTAAAATATCAGATCTTTACGATCTCTCTCATACAGCTGCAAAGGATTATCTCAGCAGGTTCACATATCCGTGGGAAGCTCTCAAGGGCATCAGCAGCTTTATAATCGAGCTGGGAAAGACTCTCAGTCCCGATGAGTATGATAATCCCTCCGAGAACGTATGGGTACATAAGACCGCAAAGGTTTTCCCCACAGCTTATCTGGGGGCTCCCTGCATCATCGGAGCAGGTACAGAGGTGCGCCACGGTGCTTTCGTAAGAGGGAGCGCTCTCGTCGGCGAGAACTGTGTTGTGGGCAACTCCGTTGAACTGAAGAACGTAATACTCTTTGACAACGTACAGACTCCACACTACAATTATGTGGGTGACAGCATTCTCGGCTACAAGTCCCACATGGGAGCAGGCTCCATAACCTCCAATGTCAAGTCCGACAAGACCAATGTCGTTATCAAGGACGGGAACGAGCAGCTTGAAACAGGCATAAAGAAAATAGGCGCAATGCTGGGCGACTGTGTAGAAGTGGGCTGTAACAGCGTTCTCAATCCCGGTACAGTTATCGGCAGAAATTCCAATATCTACCCCACAAGCTGCGTAAGAGGAGTTATCCCTGCGGACAGCATATACAAGACAGGCGGAGTAGTAGTTCATAAGTCCTGAACGGAGGCGGAAAATTGAAAAGGAAGATAATATCTGCGGCAGTTCTTGCCTGCGCTATGGGGCTTGCGGCTACAGCTGCCTGCTCGGACAATAATACTGATGACTACCTCTCGGAGATAGTTACGACCGCAACCGAGACAGAGACAACTACTACAGTCACAACGACAGAAGCTACAACAGAAGCAACCACAGCAGCAAAGAAAGAGTATCCCGAGCTGGTGAATACATATTCGGGTACATATGTAGCTACACAGGGACTTACCGCTCTCGATTTTTCCGTATTCGGTACCGATGATGAGGGCGTTATACAGGCACTTTTCTCATTCCATGAGGACCCTGCCAATAAGGGCGTTCCAACGGGAAGCTATCTCATGCAGGGAACTGTAAAGGACTCTGACGATGATGACATCATCAAGGTGGAGTTCACAGGCTCGGAGTGGGAGAAGCACCCCGATACATACCATATCCTTGATTTTACGGGTGAATTTGACCTGAAGAACGGCACTCTCACCTCAGACGATTACGAGATTAACCTGAAGAAGTCCGCAGGTGCAGACCTGAGCATTCTTCTCAACAGCTATGACGGAAAATATACTCCCGACAAGGGCGATAACCGTATAAAGTTCAATATAGAGACTGCCGACGTTCACGGCGAGCTTCAGGCTGTATTCGAGTTCGAGCCCGAAGCAGGCAAAAAAGCAAGCTTTATCAGCGTGGGACAGATAACGAATATCGCTCCCGACGGCAGGATAACCGCAAGCTTCACAGGCTCTGAGTGGATGGAAAAGACCGAGGATCAGAAGTTCATCGACTTTGAGGGCGTATTCACTGCCGACGGAAGAAACTTCAACGAGACAGACGGACATCATATAAATCTTTACGTCAGCTGACACAGAATTGCTGCCGCGGAGCTTTTCCGCGGCAGCTTTTTTATATATTTTTTAAAGTAAATATTGTAAAATCTGCCGAAATGTGGTATCATAGAAATAGTATTCGCATAGCCTTTGGCAGATTGGAGGACTGTATGGAGAATAAAGTTGTTTTCAGCGGCAGTATGACCGCACAGATCAATTTTGCGATGCAGCAGAACTACGTTCCCGTGTTCAGAAATATGGTAATGACAAATAATACCGATGAGGAGTTGAAAAGCGTTCGTCTCAGGATCAGCTTTGAGCCTGAATTTGCAAAGACCTTCGAGTCAGTACCCGTGGATCTTGCGCCATCTCAGCCCGTTGAGATAGCTCCCGTAAATATAATCATGCTTGCCGATGAGCTTTTCAACCTTACGGAGAAGCTTGTGGGCAGCGTCACCATCGAAGCCCTTCAGGGCGATGAGGTCATAGGACAGGAGAGCAGGACTATTGAGCTTCTTGCCTACGATCAGTGGTCGGGAATAAACTTTATGCCCGAGACCGCAGCAGCCTTTGTCACGCCCAATCATCCCAAGGTGCAGGAGATCATTTCTGCGGCGGGAGTTTATATGAAGAAATGGTGCGGCGATCCTGCATTCACAGGCTATCAGACCAGAAACCCTAACATCGTCAAGCAGCAGATGGGAGCGATCTATGCGGCTCTTCAGGAGCAGAATATAGCCTACACCATGCCCCCCGCAAGCTTTGAGGAGGCACAGCGTATCCGTATGCCCGATGCGGTCCTTGACGGCAAACAGGGAACCTGCCTCGATCTGGCTGTGCTGTACTGCTCATGCCTTGAGGCTGTGGGACTCAATCCACTGCTTATTATGATACAGGGACACGCCTTTGCAGGCTGCTGGCTGGAGGAGGAGACCTTTTCCGACTGCCTGCAATACGATATGTCCGCAGTTACAAAGCGTATCGCTCACGGTATAGACGCAATCAGCATAGTTGAGTGTACGGATTTTGTTGCAGGAAAGAATACAGACTTTGACAGTGCCGAGAAGCACGCTGCGGCACATCTTGATGATGCGGCAAAGTTCTGTTTTGCCATAGATATAACCCGTACACGTTCAAGCGGAATACGCCCCGTACCGTCGAGAATATCCGAAAACGGCACATTCAAGGCTGTGGACTACGGCAGCCGAAAGAAGTCGGAGATAACCTCTGCTCCCAATGAGATAGCTCAGCAGGCTATTGCCGCAGGTGAGGGCAGGGAGGTCACCAAGCAGGTAATGTGGGAGAGAAAGCTCCTTGACCTCAGCCTCAGAAACAGCCTGCTCAACTTCCGTCCCTCGGCAATGAGCGTACAGCTCATGATAAGTGATCTTGGCGTTCTGGAGGACGAGATATCCAAGGGCGAGGACTTCAAGGTGATGCCTGTTCCCAATGATACTACACTTGCACTCACAGACAGCAAGATATTCGAGATAGAAAATGACCGCGACCTTATATCCACCATATCCGAGGCGGAGTTCAAGAGTCACAGGCTCCGTACCTTCATCAAGGACAGCGACCTTGAAAAGATAATGAAGAAGCTTCACAGACAGGCTAAGGTGAGCATTGAGGAAAACGGCGTGAATACCATATATCTGGCGTTGGGCTTCCTGCGCTGGTATGAGACAGAAAAGAGCGATAAGGCTCGTTATGCACCGCTTGTACTGGTGCCTGTTGATATCATCAGAAAGGTGCAGGAAAAGACCTACCTCATCCGTATGCGTGATGAGGATACACAGGTCAACATAACCATGCTTGAAATGCTCCGCCAGTTCTTCGGCATCGACATAAACGGGCTTGATCCTGTTCCCGAGGACGAGAACGGCGTGAATCTGCAGCTTATTTTCAACACCGTCCGTCAGGGCATCATGTCCCAGCCCAGATGGGATATAGTTGACTACGCCTTTATCGGACAATTCTCATTCAACCGCTTCATCATGTGGAACGATATACGCAACCGTGCTGACGAGCTTGCAAAGAACAAGGTGGTTGCAAGTCTTATCTCAGGCAAGACCGAGTGGGCAGGGGACGATCTGTACATATCTCCACTTGACCTTGACAACAAGGTAGCACCCACAGATCTGGTAGTTCCCCTCAGTGCGGATTCCTCACAGCTTGCGGCTGTGTATGCGGCTTCGCAGGGCAAAAGCTTCGTGCTCCACGGACCTCCCGGAAGCGGTAAGTCCCAGACCATCACCAACATGATAGCAAGTGCGCTGTATCAGGGAAAATCCGTGCTTTTCGTTGCGGAGAAGATGGCTGCACTTTCCGTAGTTGAAAAGCGTCTCAACAAGGTGGGACTGGGTCCCTTCTGTATTGAGCTCCATTCCAACAAGGCGCAGAAACGCGCAGTTCTGAAACAGCTTGAGGAGACCCTCAACGTGGGCAGGATAAAGAAGCCCGCGGAGTACAAGGCTCAGGCTGAGAAAATATCCGAAATGCGCCGTGAGCTCAACGGTACAATGGAGGAGATACACAAGAAGCGCAATTTCGGCTGCTCAATGTACGATGCAGCTGTAAGATACGAGAAAAACAGCTCTTTTGGCGGCAAGTTCAGTTTTACCAATGACCAGCTGGATGCAATGAGCGAGACCTCATACTCAACATGGCGTGAGACTCTGGAGAGCCTTGCCGCAGCAGGCAGAGAGTTCGGTGACGTTACCACAACTGCACTGGGCGTCTGCGAGCTTACCTCATGCACTCCCGAAACAAGGGGAGCAATGGAAGCAAAGCTCAGGGAGCTCAAGAACGCGCTCACCTCAGCTCAGGGAGATACTCAGCAGCTGGCGCAGTTCACGGGCAGCAGCGAGATGACATTCGAGGAGTGCAAGCTGGCGGCGGAGATAATCACAGCCTCTGCAAGCGGCGAGCAGTTACTTCCCGACATTATCTCCGACAGCCGCTGGAACGGCTTCAAGGAGCCTGCGCAGGCTCTTATAGGCACGGGTAAGACTCTTTCACAGGTAAAGGAGGAGCTCCTCGCCAAATTCGAGCCTTCAGTGCTTGACTATAACGCATCTGATGCCCTTGTAAGGTGGAAGACAGCACAGGGCAAGTGGTTCCTTGCAAAGAGCATGGGCAGCAGCAAGCTTGTAAAGGAGCTTGCCGCCCACGCCAAGACCTCCTCGACAGTAACAAAAGAGAACATCACGCAGTTCTATGACAAAATAAACCAGTTCAAGCAGCTGAAGCAGAATGTAGCTTCCGCACAGCCCGAGCTGATGAAGTATTTCGGCAGTCTCAGACTTGACGAGAATGCGGACTGGGCAGCTATTGAGAAATGCGTTGAGCGCTCCTCACAACTCGGCGAAAGAGTCTCAGCTTCAACATTCAGTCCCGAGATAAAGCAGAAGCTCTGCACCAGTCTCACACAGGGCGTAAACGGTGATACTTCAAAGATAACCTCAGACTTTGCCGCTCTTGAGAATGTGGCTTCACAGCTCCGCAGCAGCTTCGGCATAAATACCGACAAGCTCATCACCGGTGACAGCTGGTGCAGCGACGCTCAGCAGAAGGCAGACGCCGTTATAGATGCACTTCCTCAGCTGAAGGAATGGACAGGTATCGTCACTATCTGCAACAGGCTCAGAGAGCTTGGTATCGGCAATGTGGCAGACGCCTACATGAACGGCGAGGTGCCGACAGAACAGCTTATAGGCGCATTTGACTGCGATATCAGCAAGGCTATGGTGACAAGCACTATATCACGCAATCCCGTGCTTTCAAGGTTCCAAGGAACACTTTTCGAGGACACCATAAGACGTTTTGGTGAGGTACTGGACAGCTTCTCCACACTCTCAATCAAGGAGCTGGCAGCAGAACTGTCAGCAAAGATACCCACTCCCGGAAGTTCTGCAAACAGCTCTGAGATAGGCATACTCCAGAAGGCTATCAAGTCGGGCGGAAGAATGATGTCTATCAGAAAGCTTTTCGACAGCATACCCAACCTGCTGCGCAGGATGTGTCCCGTAATGCTTATGAGCCCTATATCCGTGGCACAGTACATCGACCCATCCTATCCCAAGTTCGACCTTGTTATCTTCGACGAGGCTTCTCAGCTTCCCACCTGTGAGGCTGTGGGAGCTATTGCAAGAGGCGAAAATGTCATCGTAGTCGGCGACCCGAAGCAGCTTCCGCCTACAAGCTTCTTTGCTTCAAATCAGGTGGACGAGGAGAACTACGAAAAAGAAGACCTTGAAAGCGTTCTGGATGACTGTCTGGCACTGTCCATGCCGCAGAAGCATCTGCTCTGGCATTACCGTTCGCGTCATGAGAGCCTTATCGCATACAGCAATTCCAAGTATTATGATAACAAGCTCTACACCTTCCCGTCGCCTGACGATCAGGTATCTGAGGTAAGCTGGGTACACGTTGAGGGCTACTATGACAAGAGCTCTACCCGTACCAACAAGGCTGAGGCACAAGCTGTCGTGGAGGAGATCTGCCGCAGATTGAGAGACCCCGAGCTGAGAAAGTTCAGTATCGGTGTCGTTACATTCAGTCTTCCCCAGCAGAACCTTATCGATGACCTTCTCATAGATGCTTACCGCGAGGATCCCAAGCTTGAGGAGTACGCCAATGAGATGTATGAGCCCATACTCATCAAGAACCTCGAAAACGTTCAGGGCGACGAGAGAGATGTTATCATGTTCTCTATCGGCTACGGTCCTGACAAGGACGGCAAGGTGTCCATGAACTTCGGACCACTTAACCGTGACGGCGGCTGGAGGCGTCTTAATGTTGCTATCTCCCGTTCAAAGTGCAAGATGATAGTATTCTCTGTCATCACACCCGATATGATAGACCTTTCGCGCACACGCTCCGACGGTGTTGAGGGACTCAAGGGCTTCCTCGAATTTGCTGCAAGGGGCAGAAGTGCTCTCCCCGTAAGAGCAGGTTCCAAGAGCAGCTCGGAGGGCTTCGAGACAGTAGTTGCCGAGGAGATAAGAAAGCTTGGATACGAGTGCAAGTGCAGTGTTGGCTGTTCAGACTATAAGGTAGATGTGGCAGTGGTAAATCCCGACAAACCCGATACCTACATCATGGGTATCAACTGCGGAAACGAGTCCTACTTCCACAACGGCACCGCCAGCGACAGAAGTCTGTCTCAGCCAAGCGTGCTGAGAGGACTTGGCTGGAACGTCATGAGCGTTTATATCATCGACTGGCTGGACAATAAGGAAAAGGTGCTCAGCAAGATAAAGAACGAGATAGATTCAGCTGTTGAGCGTTACCGCCATCCCGAGGCAGCTCCCAAGACTGAGGAAAAGAAGAAGCAGGAGCTGGTATTCGAGACCGAGGAGGTAAGCAGTTTCTCCGAGAGCTTTGACGAGTTCAAGCCCTTTAAGATAAAGGCACTGGGAAGCTCGGAAAACTTCAGCGAGGTGAGCCTTGCAAAGATTAGCAAGTGCATAAGCGATATACTGACGACGGAAGCTCCTATGAATAAAAAGACACTTGCAAAAAAGACCTTCTCATGCTGGGGCATATCACGTCCGGGAGCTAATATGAAGGCACTGTTCGAGTCTGCATTTGAAAAAGCTGACGCAAAGGTCACAACAGCAGGCGAGAATGAGTATGTATGGCTGGGAACTCAGTCTCCCGAGGAGTACGACAAGTGCCGCACAGTCTACAAGGACGACGAAAAACGTGACATAGACGATGTGGCTCCCGAGGAGATAGCTGTGGGCATAAAGGAAATAATGTCCCGTCAGGTAGCTATGGAGCGTCCGGACCTTCTTCGCGAGGTGGCACATCTCTTCGGCTTCACAAGGATAACTCCCACTCTTGAGACCTCTGTTGCTCTGGGCATAAAGGCTGCAAAGCAGCGCGGTTGGATAGGCTTTTCCGAGGACGGAAGAGTATCATATACTGGAAACTAATAACACGGAGGACGAAATTGAAACGACTTCTGATAATAATCGGCAAGATAATAGTAAAGGTGCTGAGACTTATGCACCGAAACGCAGGAAACCTTCCGGGAATAATCCTGTGGCACCTTTCAAGGCATAAGGCAGTATCCATGTTCAAGGTGGACTGCCCCATAATCGCGGTAACGGGAACCAACGGAAAGACCTCTGTTACCAACTGTATCGCTCAGCTCTTTGAGAGGAGCGGAAAGAAGATAATCATAAACAAAGAGGGCAACAACCTTGATACGGGAATATGCTCCCTGCTGCTGAGACACTGCGATATGTCTGGCAAGGTCAAGGCGGACTACCTCATATTGGAGACCGATGAGTCTCATGTTCCCGTTGTGTATTCGCAGCTGAAGCTTGACACACTGGTGGTGCTGAATTTCTTCCGTGACCAGCTTGACAGAAACGGAGAGATGGAGACCCTTATACAGAAGATAAACGGCTTCTGCAAGACCTTTGAGGGCAATCTCATACTCAACGGTGATGACCCGAATACTGCCCGTCTTGGCAGAGCTAATCCCAAAAACAACAACGTGAAGTACTTCCACGCAGAGCCCTATGCCTTTGCGACACAGAAGATATTTGAAGCTTCTGAGGGACGCTTCTGTCCATTCTGCGGTGAGGCGCTGGAGTACGATTACTACCAGTATTCGCACATCGGCAAATTCATATGTAAAAAGTGCGGCTTCGGAAACTACGAGCCCTATATCACCGCAAAGGATATCGACCTTGAAAAGCCTGTGTTCACAGCTGACGGTCATACATATTCGCCAAAGCTCAACAGCATATACAACGTCTATAATATGACAGCTGTTGCAGCTGCGGCAAAGCTCTATGGCATAGACCAGAAGATAACCGATGGAGTTATCAACAGCTACACAGTCAAGAACGGACGTATGGAGAACTTCATGCTGGGTGACAGAAAGGCAACTCTCAACCTTGCGAAAAACCCCGTGGGAGCCAATATGACTCTCCGTGTTATGAACGAGATGCAGGGCGAAAAGGAGCTCCTTTTCGTGCTCAATGACAATGTTGCGGACGGTCTGGACGTATCATGGATATACGATATAAACTTCAGTATCTTTGAGCGTGTTACAAGAGTAGTTACATCTGGTACAAGAGCGTATGATATCGCAGTCCGTATCAAGACCGCAGGCTATGACCCTGCAAATATAGTAGTGCGTCCCGACCTTGATGAGGCTGTTGAGGAGCTTGCCAGCACTGAGGGGCGAAAGTTCATTATTGCCAACTATACGGCTGTTCAGCCCACAAGAAGCGCATTGAAGCGCTATATCGCAAAGCATGGAGGTAACAAATGAAAACTATAAAGATACTTCATATGTACGCCGATATGCTTGACCTCTACGGCGACAGCGGCAACATGGAGGTTCTTCAGTTCCGCTGCAAAAAGAGAGGCATAAACTGTCAGATCGACAAGTATTCCATTGATTCCGAGATGCCCGACTTCAGCTCCTATGACCTTGTTTACATAGGCGGCGGTGCTGACCTTGAACAGCAGCACATTTCCGAGGACCTGCTGAAATGTAAAGACGGCATTATTAAGGCATACAAGAACGGAACATTTCTGTTCCTTATCTGCGGCGGTTATCAGCTCATGGGCAAGTATTATCGTGACGCAGACGGCAACGATATAAAGGGACTCGGTCTCTTTGACTACTTCACAGTTGCACCCAACAGCCGCAGAAAGCGCTGTATCGGCAATATCGTAATTGAGACAAAGATAACGGGCAAGCCTGTTAAGGTTGTGGGATTTGAGAATCACGGCGGACAGACTCAGGGTATAAAGACGCCATTCGGCAAGGTGCTTTACGGCAACGGAAACTGCTCAAAGAGCGAAGCTGAGGGCTACTGCGAGAAGAACGTCATCGCAACATATCTCCACGGCCCCTGCCTGTCAAAAAATCCCGAGATATCGGACTACATGATAGAGTACTGCATCAACAGGGGAGAGTCTGAGCATATCGCTCTCGAGCCTCTTGACGATACGCTGGAAAAAGATTGCCGTCAGGTAATGCTGGACAGGCTGCTGAAGAAGTGATACCGCGCAACAGATAGTTGCTTGCTTTTTGATACAGCTGTGGTATAATAGCCTTGAGGTGATAAACTATGAAAACAAAAAACGTAATACTTGAACTCAGAAACAAACACGGTCTTTCACAGGATGAGCTTGCAGAAAAGGTATTTGTTACCAGACAGGCTGTATCACGCTGGGAGACAGGGGACACTGTCCCGAACACGGAAACGCTGAAGCTGCTGTCAAAGCTTTTTGATGTTTCCATCAACACACTTCTCGGCTCACCGAGACAGCTGAAATGCCAGTGCTGCGGAATGCCTCTTGAGGACGGCTCTATCAGTAAGGAACCTGACGGAAGCTTCAACGAGGACTATTGCAGATGGTGCTATGCAGACGGGAAGTTCATGTACCATAACATGGACGATCTTATAGATGTCTGCGTTAAGCACATGGCAGAACAGGGCTTCTCCGAGGAGCAGGCTCGCTCATATATGAAGGAGATGCTTCCAAAGCTGGACTACTGGAAGCAGGGTAAGGAGCTTGAGGATGACGGCGTTGAGGACTTTAAGCAGAATCTCGTTGAGGAGTTCAACTCTCTTAATATCGAGGGAATGCCGAATGTCGAAAAGCTCAATGCTCTTGTGGGAGCCTATGTGAATATCGAATATCCGCTTCCCAACGGCAAGACGGTAAAGCTTCTCGATGACAATGCAACATACCTCGGCGATCAGCTTGAAAGCGAGCTTGGTGACGGACGCTTCTTCGGAGTCATAGCAAATTCGGATATTCTTATGGTAGTTTCCTATGGCAAGGACATAACCGATCCCGAGCTGATTCTCTACAAAAAAAGATGACTTTAAGGCGGACACAGATGTGTCCGCCTTGTCATTTTTACGTCAAAACCTCCATATTATGTATAAGTACGATAGGGAGGAAGCTATGATAATCAGAAGCAAAATAATAAGGGATACCGTTATTCTCACGGTCATGCAGCTCATTCTTGACTCTGCTGCACTGCTGCTCAATGTGTTCATAACGAAAAATCTCGGCACATCTGCCATAGGTATACTTTCGCTCATGGGTTCATTTCTGGGACTTGCAGGCATACTGTCAAACGGTAATGCTTTTCTGTGTACCAGCCGTCTTATCTCCGAGGAGCTGGGAAAGCCCGAGGGTGACCCAAACGGAATTCTTGTCCACGGCATAAAGTTGTGCCTGCTGCTGAGCGCCGCTGTGTCTGCGGCAGTTGTCATACTTGCCGAGCCTGTCAGTCTGCGGTTCTTCAGCGGCGCCCACATGACCGCAGCCCTGAGAAAGATGCCCTTTGCACTTGTTACGGGAGCAGTTACAGCCTGTCTGAAAGGCTACTTTAATGCGACGCGGAGGGCTGCGGTCTCAGCAGCAGGCGATATAACTGAGTTTGCCGCAAAATGCGTCTACATAGTTGTCATGACGCTTATGACAGGAAATGTGACCGAGGACGCAGTATGCGGCATAATGATAGGCGGAGTCATCGCAGGCAATGCAGTTTCACTGATATTTCTCGGAACGGTCTACATAAAGAACTATCATAGGTCGCAGGGGATGTGCTCTCTTTCATTCAGGCGCTATGCAGCCTTTTCCTTTCCCATAATGGGTGGGAGCATTCTTACTGCCGTCCTGAGCAGTACAAATGACGCCCTGATACCCATATGTCTGCGGCAGTACGGGGACTCCGCAGGACGGGCATTGGGAGAGTTCGGGGTTTTTGAGGGGATAGTCATTCCAACACTGTTCTTCCCGTCGGTGGTATTATGCTCGGTATCGGGAATAATAGTCAGTGAAGCAGCCCGTGCAAGGGCTTCGGGAAACAGTGAAAGGATTCGCCGTATGACAGAGCGGTTAAAGGCGTGTACGCTTATGTTTTCGGTTTTTGCAGCAGCTGTGCTCATGCGCTTCGGAAGCGTAATAGGTGAGCTTCTCGGAGGGGGGGCACTCGCGGGAAGAATGATAACAATCATTGCTCCCGTTGTGCCGTTTATCTACATGGAGATAGTTCTGGAGTCAATGATAAAAGGGCTGGGGCTTCAAAGCTTTTCGTCCGTGAATTATCTTGCCGAGTACATTATACGGATAACCGCAGTGCTGATACTAGTGCCGCGTATAGGCTTCTATGGCATCGTGATATCCTATTATGCCAGCAATATCATTGGAAACAGTTCACGTTTCATAAGGATAATAAGAGCATCAGGCGCAAAAGCTTCACTTTTGCGGACCGTTGCTTTGCCTGTGACGCTTGCTTTTTCAACAATGTCCCTGTCGGAGCTGATATTCCGTTTCATGGGGCTTACAGAAGAAAAACTGCTATATTCAGCCCTGTTCATTGTTGTTTGGGGGGCGTTCTACTGCCTTATCTTCTCCGCTTTGGGAAAAGTAAAGCTATTTAGTAAATCAGAAGCAGTTTTATTTGGTGATAATGCACAACAAACAGTTAGCCGTGTACTATGAAATGTAGAAAATTTTATGTTAGTATTGCAATTTTTTTATTAATGAATTATAATATTTGTATGCCGTGCATAAAAAACGGATAAACCATTTAAGAGGAGAAACTTTACCATGAAAGAATATGATGTAAACAAAGTCAAAAACATAGCATTTGCAGGCCATAACGGCTCGGGAAAAACTTCTCTTGCAGAGGCGATCCTTTACAAGGCAGGAGCTTCCGACCGACTCGGCAAGACTGCTGACGGCACAACTGTTTGCGATTACGATCCCGAGGAGATCAAGAGACAGATTTCGATCGGTACGTCTCTGGCTTCATTTGAATATAACGGATTAAAGGTAAATCTGCTCGACACCCCCGGTCTGTTCGACTTTGCAGCCGAAATGATCGAGGGCATCAGAGCTTCCGATACTGTAATGATCACTGTTTCCGCCAAGTCAGGTGTCAAGGTCGGCGCAAGAAAGGCTTATGACGAAGCAGTAAAGCAGGGCAAGTCCAAGATGTTCGTGGTTACAAAGATCGACGACAAGGACGCTAATTTCTTCAACGTTCTCACAGAGCTCAAGACCGTTTTCGGTCCTACCGTATGCCCTGTTGTAGTTCCCGTTGTCAGCAACGGAAAGATCGTTGAGTACGTTAACCTCATTGAGATGAAGTGCTACAAATACGATGATAAGGGCAACGCTATCGAGACAGATATGCCCACAGCTGAGATATCCGAGAAGTTCGAGTATCGTGTTGACGGTCTGGTAGCTGCTGTTTCAGAGGCTGTTGCAGAGACCTCCGAGGAGCTTATGGAGAAGTTCTTCGAGGGCGAGGCTTTCACTCAGAAGGAGCTCATTGATGGTATCCACGACGGTATGAACCGTGGTATCATCACTCCTGTTGTATGCACATCTGCTGCTGATCTTGCAGGTATTGATATGCTTCTGAAGGAGATAGAGCTTCTGCTCCCGTCACCTAACGAGGTTTATTCAGCTGAGGCTTACACTCCCACAAAGGACGTTATTGAGGTAGCCTGCAATACAGAGGACCCTCTTTCAGCATTTGTATTCAAGACAGTTGCCGATCCTTTCGTTGGCAAGATGTCTTTCATAAGAGTTATGTCAGGCAAGCTCACATCAAACTGTGACGTTGTCAACTCTACAACAGGTACCTCAGAGAAGATAGGCAAGCTCTATAATCTCTGCGGCAAGAAGCAGACCGAGGTATCCGCAGCATATGCAGGCGATATCGTTGTTGCTTCCAAGATATCCGCAAATACAGGAGATACGCTTTCAGACTCGGCAAGAGTTGTTGAGTTTGCAGGCATGGAGTTCCCCAGACCCTGCTATTCAATGGCTGTAAAGGCTAAGGCTCAGGGCGATGAGGCTAAGATCTCGGCAAGTATCCAGAGACTTATTGAGGAGGATCCCACTCTCACATATGTTCAGGACGAGACTACCAAGGAGCAGATACTCAGCGGTCTCGGCGAGCAGCACATCGAGGTAGCAGCTGCAAAGCTCAAGACAAAGTTCGGTGTTGAGGTCAACCTGACAGTTCCCAAGATAGCTTATAAGGAGACTATCCGCAAGAAGGTAAAGGTTCAGGGAAGACACAAGAAGCAGTCGGGCGGTCATGGACAGTTCGGTGATGTATGGATAGAGTTCGAGCCCTGCGTAAGCGATACTCTCGTATTCGAGGAGAAGATATTCGGCGGAGCTGTTCCCAAGAACTTCTTCCCCGCAGTTCAGAAGGGACTTGAGGAGTCTGTCAAGAAGGGCGTTCTTGCAGGCTGCCCCGTAGTCGGACTGAAGGCTATACTGGTAGACGGTTCATATCACCCTGTTGACTCCTCGGAAATGGCATTCAAGACTGCCGCTTCTATCGCATACAAGGAGGGACTCCGTCAGGCTGACCCCGTAATGCTTGAGCCTATCGGCGAGCTGAAGGTAACAGCTCCGGACGAGAACACAGGCGATATCATGGGAGAGCTCAACAAGCGCAGAGGCAGAGTTCTCGGCATGGAGCCTGTCGGCAGCGGCAATACCGTTATTCAGGCTGAGGTGCCCATGCGTGAGATGCACGACTTCGCAATGTATCTCCGTCAGACCACAAGAGGAATGGGAAGCTTCACATTCGATTTCGTAAGATATGAGCAGCTCCCTGCAAATCTCCTGACAGAGGTAATTTCCGCAGTAGGAAATGTTGAATAAGCATATCAGAGGCTGCCGCAGCTGCGGCAGCCTTTTTGTGTCTGTACGGGGCTTGATTTATTTTTGTCAGTGTGGTATAATATAATTTGAAATTAAATGAAAGAAGTGTTGTTCACATGACAAAGATAACTATTTTCTCGGGTTTTCTCGGTGCAGGAAAGACCACTCTTATAAAGAAGCTCATTCAGGAGGGCTATAAAGGCGAAAAGCTGGTGCTTATTGAGAACGAATTCGGTCAGATAGGCATTGACGGAGGATTTTTACAGGACGCAGGCGTGGAGATAACCGAAATGAATTCGGGCTGTATCTGCTGCAGCCTTGTCGGTGACTTCGGAAAGGCTCTGGAGAAGGTCCTTGCAGACTATGCTCCCGACCGTATCCTTATCGAGCCCTCGGGCGTCGGCAAGCTCAGTGACGTTATCCGCGCAGTTCAGAATATCAATGCTCACGATGTGGAGCTTGACGGCTTTACAACAGTTGTGGACGCAAAGAAGTACAAGATGTATATGAAGAACTTCGGCGAGTTCTTCGATAATCAGATAACATACGCAAGCTGCCTCATTCTCAGCCATACAAGCGGACTTTCACAGGAGAAGCTTGATGAGTGTGTAAAGAGCCTGCGCGAGAAAAATCCAGCAGCTCCCATCGTTACAACAGAGTGGGATCAGCTCACAGGCGCACAGCTTGTTGATGCAATGACACAGAAGAACACTCTCGATGATGAGCTGAAGGAGCTTCTTGAGGAGGCTGCAAAGCACGACCATCATCACCATCACGACGATGATGATGACGAGCATGAGCACCACCATCACCATCACGACGACGATGATGATGAGCATCATCACCACCATGACGACGATGATGACGAGCATGAGCACCATCACCACCACCATGACGATGATGATGACGAGCATAAGCACCATCACCATGACCATGGTCCCGACTGCACCTGCGGCTGTCATGACCACGATCATGACCACGATCATGAGCATCATCATCACCATCATGCTGACGATGTATTCACAAGCTGGGGCAGAGAGACTACAAGGACCTACACTGTTGAGGAGATCACCGCTGCTCTCAACGCTCTCGGCGATGAAGAAAAGTACGGTATGATACTCCGTGCAAAGGGAATAGTTGCAGGAGCTGACGGAAAGTGGATACACTACGATTATGTTCCCGGTGTGCCTGATGTCCGTAACGGAAGCGCAGGTACCATCGGCAGACTTTGCGTTATCGGCTCAAAGATAAACGAAGAGGCTATTGCCGAGCTTTTCAATGCCTGATCGAAAGGAGCTTTTATAATGCCTGATCAGAATGATGTAATACCGATATACCTCTTTCTCGGCTTTCTTGAGTCGGGAAAGACTAAGTTCATACAAGAGACCTTAGAGGACAGACGCTTCAACAAGGGTGAGAAAACACTTCTCCTCATTTGTGAGGAGGGTATTGAGGAGTACGATATCTCCCGTATGCCCAAGAAGAACATCGTTACCCATGTCATTGAGGACAAGGAAGACTTCACCATGGAGAACTTCACAAAGATACTCAAGGACAGCGGTGCAGAGCGTATCGTTGTTGAGTACAACGGTATGTGGACCATGGACGAGTTCTTCAAGGCAATGCCCGATGAGACCACTATCGCACAGGTAATGTGCTTTGTGGACTCCACTACATTCATGAACTATAATTCCAATATGCGCAGCCTTGTTGTTGATAAGTTCAACACAACGGAAATGGTGGTCTTCAACCGTTTCGAGAAGAGCTTTGACCCCAACGAGTTCCATAAGATCGTCAGGGGAGTTTCAAGACGCGCTGAGATAGTTTATGAGTATTCCGACGGACAGATCGCCTATGATGATATAGAGGATCCGCTGCCCTTCGATGTAGAGGCTGACGAGATAACCATTGAGGACAAGGACTTCGCTCTTTGGTACAGAGATATTATGGAGGAGCCCTTCAAGTATGACGGCAAGATCATGACTTTCAAGGGGCTTACCGCCAAGAACAGCAAGTTCCCCGAAAACACCTACGCTGTGGGACGTCATATCATGACCTGCTGTGTTGAGGATATCCAGTACTGCTGGATGGTAGCTCAGGACGAGAGCGGAAACGAGCCGCCCAACAAGGAATGGATAACCATTACGGGAAAGATAAGCGTTCAGAAGCATAAGCTCTACAAGGGCAAGGGACCTGTGCTTATGGTGCAGAAGGTTGAAAAAGCCGAAGCCCCCGAGCAGCCTGTAGCTACATTCTATTAATAATAAAGCTCCCGTTTTGCGGGAGCTTTTAACATTGTGTTCAACAGTGTGTTGAAAAAAATATTTGATGTTGATAATAAACAGTTGAATATCAACAAAGGGAGACTTTCGAAAAAGTCTCCCTTATGTTATTATTTGTACTTTCTTATGTTCAGCACTCTGATGGAGTTAAGTATGAGGAGCATTGCCGTGCCCGAGTCAGCAAAAACAGCCAGCCACATATTGGGGTGACCTATGAGACCCAGCACAAGCACAGCCGCTTTGACTGCCAATGCAAAGATGATGTTCTCGTAGGAGATTCGCAGTGTCTTATCGGCAATTTTCTTAGCCTTTACGACCGAATCAGGCTCGGAGTTCATAAATACTGCGTCCGCAGCCTCAAGTGCAAGGTCGGAGCCGCTGTGCATTGCACCGCCCACATCAGCCCCTGCAAGTACGGGGCCGTCATTGAAGCCGTCGCCTACGAACATGACTGATCCGTTTTCCTTGCGGATACGCTCTATTTCGGCGAGCTTTCCGTCGGGGAGAAGGTCTCCCTTAGCGGAGTCAACTCCGAGCTGTTTAGCCATAGCCTGTGCATTGTCGTTCTTGTCGCCTGTGAGCATTGCAGTAGCGATACCCATTTGTCTAAGCTGTGAAACAGCGTCGGCGGAGGTCTTCTTCACGGTGTCGGATACAACTATCCTGCCTTGTATCTCGCCGTTAACAGCGATGTAAACTATGCTTCCGAGAGGTGTTTCCTCCTTGGGCACTGATATATTGTTCTCTGACATTAGTCTTTCGTTTCCGCAGAGTATGTTCCTGCCGTCCATAACAGCTGAAACACCGCGGCCTGCTATCTCCGTGGTCTTTTCAGCAGTAAACAGCCTGCTGTCATTCTGTCTGCAATAGTCCACAATACTCTCGGCAACAGGGTGAGTAGAGCTCTGTTCGCAGCTTCCGCATATGGAGAGAAGCTCTTTTTCTCCAAGTTTTCCGTAGGACTTTACTTCCGTAACGGAGAAGCTTCCGTTGGTGAGCGTACCTGCCTTGTCGAAGGCAACAGCCTTGATCTTGCCAAGAGCTTCGATTGCATTACCGCCCTTGAAAAGTATTCCCAGCTTTGAAGCTGCGCCGATACCCGAGAAGTACGCAAGGGGCACGCTGAGTACCAGCGCGCAGGGACAGCTGATTACAAGGAAGGTAAGTGCAGAGTATATCCACTTGCTCCAGTTTCCTGTGATAAGAGAGGGGACAACAGCGGTAAGAACTGCAATTGCTATAACTATAGGAGTGTATATCTTTGCAAATCGTGTGATGAAGCGGTCTATCTTGGGCTTTGTTGCCGAAGCGTCCTCAACTGCCTGTGCAATCTTGGATATCATTGAGTCTGAAGCTGCCGCTGTAGCCTTCAGTGTAAATGTGTCTGACAGGTTTATGCAGCCTGACAGTACCTCATCGCCCTTTCTTACAGTGAGGGGAACAGGTTCGCCGTTGACAGCGGAGGTGTCGATCCTTGACTCACCTGACTCTACAATACCGTCGGCAGCGATCCTCTCGCCGGCTTTTATGCGGAGAATATCGCCAACCTCTATCTCGTCGGAGTGTATCCTTTTGAACTCACCGTCAATGAGTACATCGGCTTCCTCAACTTTAAGCCCTGCAACATCTGTGATAGCCTTGCGGCTTCTGGAAACAGCGTAATTCTCAAACAGTTCACCGATACGGAAGAACAGAACGACTCCCACAGCCTCGGCGTATTCACCAAGGGCGAAAGCTCCGATAGTTGCAACTGTCATAAGGAAATTCTCGTCGAAGAATTTTTTGTTCTTAAGGTTTTTGAAGGTTGCGATCAGTACATTGTATCCGAGAATAAGATAAGCTGCAACGTATAGCGCTATTGTAAGCGGCTTTATATCAAGGAGCTTTCCGCTGATAACAGCTGCTGCAAAGATAACTATACCTATTATAAGAGGAATGATATCTTTTTTTAGGCTTTCACGCTTTTCCGAATGAGAGTGAGTATGCTCGGTCTCGTGTTCCTCATGCTCCGCGTGACTGTGGAGCTTGCTAACGGGAGCAATGACCACACCTGCTTCGATACTGTTTGCAACCTGATTGATTTTTTCAAGCAGTTCATCGGTTATATTGCCCTTTATTCTGAACTTCTTCATGGGAAAGTTCAGTACCGCCGACTCAACGCCGTCAAGCTTGCTGATAGCCGCCTCGATCTTTGCACCGCAATTAGCACAGTCAAGGTTCTCAATCGTAAACTCATCTCCGCTTATGTCGCGGTGATGATGTTCGTGCTCGTGCTCGTGGTCGTGACCGCAGCCGCACTCCTCGTGGTGGTGGTGATGATGTTCGTGCTCGTGCTCATGGTCGTGACCGCAGCCGCATTCCTCATCATGGTGGTGATGTTCGTGTTCATGCTCGTGGCGGCGGGAGTGATGATGAGCCTCCTCCATAGCAGCGATAACTACTCCTGCTTCGATGGAGTTGGCGACCTCGTTGATCTTCGCGATAAGTTCATCTGTAAGATCGCCTTTTATTTTGAATTTTTTCATGGGGAAGTTCAGCACAGCAGACTCAATTCCCTCGAGCTTGCCGATAGCTTCCTCTATTTTAGCGCCGCAGTGAGCGCAGTCCAGATTAGATATAGAAAAGTATTTTTCCATAAGGTCACTATCCTTTCTCATATAAACGGTTGTTCATATGTTTAATATATCATATCATGAAGTATTTGTCAATAGTATGCAGGAGATTTCTTGCAAATCAGCTGCTATGATGTTATAATAGCTATATAAAGGCTTATTATTGTTAGCTTTGGTTAACTAATATTATTGTTTTCAAGCAGTTTTCTATTTCTATGTAAAAAAGCTCTCTCTTGCAGATGGCTTTATTAAGCTGTTTATGTCCATTGTTTTATTCAACTAACATAATTTTATATTTTTTTGAAAACTTTTCGTCTTTTTTGGCTCCTGAAATCACTTATATATGAAAGCTTTCATTATGGCTGAGGAGAAGCTTCCGTTTACGGAGCATACCCGGTTCTCTTTCAGCCGCAAAAGGAGTGATAATATGGATGCCGCAACTAAATCTATCAGCGGAGGTGACACAGCGATTTTTACAGTATTTACAGAAAGTGGCAAGGTTTCTCAGCCTGATAATACCGTGAACGAGCTTATTTCAGACTGTGCGACCTCCAAGGAGAGCCTCAGCAAGCTGTACCTGATGTTCAAGGACAGCGTATTCGCAGTTGCTTTCGGAATAACATCTGATTATCATTTGTCACAGGACTGTGTGACCGAGACCTTTGTCAGACTAACTCAGGTGAAGAAATTCTCCGCTAAGAAAGGGGACGGCAAAGGCTTCATACTTACAATAGCGCGCAACGTTGCATTAGAGTTTCGCCGAAGGTACAAAAAGGAGATATCAAACTTAATTATACAGAGCTACGGCGAGGCTGAAAAGACTGTGGAGGACAGTATTTACATAAATCAGCTTCTGAAGCATCTTAATGATGTACAGAGGCAGACCGTTATCCTCAGATGCTGTGCAGAGCTGACATTCAAGCAGATCGCAAAGGTCATGAGATGCCCCGAAACAACGGTCAAATCAAGGTACAAAAAAGCAATATCCATATTACAGGAAAAGGCAGGTGAAGATCAGTGAAAGATAAAAATATCAAAGGAGATCCCGAGTTTGAGAAGAAACTCAGAGACAAGATGAAGGAGCTTTCATCAAATGTAGACTGTTTCGACAAGATCTCCGCAAGAGCTTTTCCTGAAAATGATTCGGATTTTTCCGACAGCGAGTTTACCGTAAGCGACCTTGAGAACGTTACGGGCAGACACAGGGCTGCACCTATCCTCAAATGGGTTGCAGCTGCTGCGGCAGTAGTTATCTGCGTGGGAGTTCTTCCCAAAACAGCATTTGTTCAGGATTTCCTTTCAAATTTTCGCAAGGATGGCGATGACAAGTACAGACAGATCGTATCCGAGATACTTTCAGAGACAGAAGAACACACCTATGATATATATGATATGACGCTGAAGGAATACATCGCTTATGATATCCTTGTGGATCCGCTTTACAGAAGTCCTTTTGAAGACAGTGACAATGAAGATATAAGAGTACGCTTTTTTGTGAGGACTGCTGCACCTGACATATTTACCGATCAGGTCTATGCAGTTGAGTACACAGGCGAATTCAGCAGATCAAATATAATTGCAGCTGCTGAGTCTAAGGCCAAATACAGCGATAAGGAGTTTGATGAGCTGAACAGTGATTACACTTTCATGTCTCGTTCCGAAGCGCAGTATGCAGTGGATACTCATTTTAATGGCGATAAATACGGAAACATGACTGATGAGGACGGTAATTTCGTTGCAGCAGCTTCCTACGAGTATAAGTGCTTTATGAAAGACGGTAATGAGATCAATTCAGTTACTGCACAGGTGCTATATTCAATGGGAGAAGAATGCGGCAGCTATTATGATATGTTCATTGCGGCTTATAATGAAAAAACTGATGCCTATACAGCCGTTGAACTGCCCGAGTCAAAGGATATGTGGAAGTGCTCCATAAACTTCGACGGGACCTCAGCGATGCCCGAGGATAATGAGAGCGGTTTTGCCAGAAAGGATTATTTCAGCGATATAAATGATGCAGTTACATCAGAGTCCATGGCGTACTACTTACCATTTGAAGATGCAGCTGACAGTATACTGAGTGACGGTCATCCTGATTTGCTTGAAATAGTTCCCGATATGCAAGAAAAAACTGTTATCGCCGCTCCTGCGGCATATGCGTCAAAAATCTTGATGCAGGTCTATATTTCGCCGTTTAACTTCTTCCAGTATTCGTCAGACAGCAATGCCAAGATACTTATTAAGGTAAGCGGTACTGATGAAGAAATACGGATACATCAATCAGATGTTATCGATCATATCGGAGAAATAGACACCTCATCGGAAGAAATGGAGAAGCTTGCCGCCAAGAATGAGAAGATAGAAGCAGAAATATCAGAACAGTCGCAGAAAGCGCAGGAAGTATATGAGCAGGAGCAGAACAGAATGAAGGCAGAAGCTCATAACATTGAAGCTGTAACAGTCCCCGAGGAATTTGTGATTGACCCTTCAAAGAAACCTGCATTTACGTTAACATCACCCAATTAAGCAGCTTACGGAAGTTCGCTCAAGATATAATTTGAATTGCAAAAGAAAGTTCAGATACAGCCCTTCGAGAGATCGAAGGGCTGTTTTTTTGCAAAAAAAGTGCTGCCTGTGGTGGAACACAGACAGCGGAGTGAGGAATGGAATTGGGGTGTATATTAACGACTGAAAACCAGTCCGGGATCAGGCAGCAGTCCGAAGCTTTTTGTGGTGTATCACAGAAGTTACGAGACTCTTATTTAATGTATGCTCAAATGAAGCCATATTGAGGATAAGTGCTCCTATCCATGCAGAGGCTTCTGCATAGGCTGTGGCTCTGAATCCGATAACGTTTATGAAAAGGGCGATAACACCTATTCTGAGAGCCATTTCTGCTATGCCCGAGATCATGGGCACAAGTGGCTTTCCGAAGCCCTGACAGCCGTTTCTGAATACAAAGAGGAAGTCAACTGCAAAGAGGAATATACCGCATATGGGAAGGTATGTTCCTGCGATCTTTACAGGTTCTGAGCCGCATACCATGATCCTTGCGAGATAAGTGGGGAAGAATATCATTACCGAGCCGAGGATAACATAGGATATCGTAGCTATCGCCAGACATACATGGAGCCCTTCGCGGATGCGGCTGAACTTTCTTGCGCCGTAATTCTGGCTTGTGAAAGCGGACATTGCAAATCCTGCTGTGCAGGCAGGCTGCATGAACAGGTTTATGAACTTGCTGCAGGCTGAATAAGCAGTAGTATATGCAACACCCAGACCGTTAACAAAGTACTGGATGACCATGCAGCCGACAGCTGTGATGGAGTTCATGAGCGCCATGGGAAGACCGTTCTTGAAAAGCTCGGCGTAGAGACTGCCGTTGCCCTTGAAGTCTTCCTTGGTGATGTTGAGGACATCGATCCTGCGTATCCTCAGCCAGCAGATGAATGCAGATACGATCTGCGAGAATATTGTAGCGATCGCTGCTCCCTCAACGCCGGTTTTTAGCACGAATATGCAGAGCATATCAAGGCAGATATTGACGATGGTGGAGATGATTATTGCAATGAAAGGTGTCTTGCTGTCGCCCAGTGCGCGGAGTATGCAGGAGCAGAGATTGTAGGCGATAGTTGCGATGAGTCCGCCGAAGATAAAGTAGCCGTAGACCAGTCCGTCATGCATGATAGCGGCATCAGTCCTGAGAAGTCCAAGCACGGGACGCAGGAATATTATGCTGACTGCACTGAGCACCAGAGCAATGATGAAGCAGAGCATTGCCGACGAAGCCACGGAGCGGCGAAGCTTTGCATAATCCTTAGCGCCGAAGCTCTGTGCTACTATAACGGAGAAGCCGTTTGCAAGTCCCATAGAGAAGCCGAATATAAGGAATGTAAGGGACGACATATTTCCTACAGCTGCGAGAGCGTTGTCACCGAGGCCCTTGCCGACGATGGCAGTGTCTGCGATGTTGTACATCTGCTGGAGCATATTGGTCAGCAGCATGGGAAAGTAGAATTTGAGGATAAGGCTTGAAACCTTACCGTTTGTGAGATCATTTGCCTTTGCCATAGTGATGCCTCCTTATGAAGCAGTATTTTCATGTTTATTCTTTCTTTCTTTGTGATTATTATAGTCCAAGGCACCAACAAATTATATCAGAAATATTGCATTTGTATCAAAAATAGGATATAATAGAAATATCACAAAATATGACCGGAATCGCAACAGGAGGTGAGCTTGTGAAAACCGACAAGGACCTTAATTACAGACTATATATACAGCGAAATGACGGCTTTACAAGGAGCCCGTTCGAGTATGAGCTGAGCTTTTACAGAGCTGTTCAGTCAGGAGATACGGAGCAGGTAAAAAAGAGGTTCGAGAGTATTCGTCCCGATTTTATGAAGGGCAAGGGAACTCTTTCACAGGATCCCGTCCGCAATCTGATGTACCATTTTGTGACAGCTGTTGCACTTGTGGCGAGATACTGCGTGGAGGGCGGTCTGGGGCACGATACAGCATACACTCTCAGCGATATTTATATACAGCGCGCTGACAAGATGAAGAATATCGAGGAGCTCATCGACCTTTTCGGCGAGATGGAGCTGGACTTTGCCGAGCGTATGAGGACGCTCAAGAAGGATAATGTCATATCCCTCCATGTACGTAGATGTATCGACTACATCTACGAGCACCTGCACGAGGACCTGACACTTGGTGTTCTTGCGGAGCACGTCGGGCTCAATCCCTCATATCTGTCCAAGCTTTTCTCAAAGGAAAAGGGGATGAGTATCAAGGCGTTCATCACAAAGGCGAAGATATCCACGGCGGAAAATCTTCTGAGAAGCTCTGATTTTTCATGCCTCGATATATCTCTTGCACTTGGCTTCTCATCACAGAGCGCATTTATCAGCGTTTTCAGAAAGATCAACGGCATGACTCCAAAAAGGTTCAGGGAGCTGCACTATAAAGACGTTATCGAAGGGAATAAACACGGCAATGAATAATAAAACTAAAAACGGAAATAGGTCCGATGTATTGTTCGGGCTTATCATAACTGCTGTGGCAACAGTAATAGGCATAGTCGGACTTATCTGTCACGAGCCGTGGTATGAGGAGGCTCAGCCATATCTTGTGGGACGGGACGCTTCATGGTATGAGGTGATATTCACTATCCCACACTATGAGGGACATCCGCCGCTGTGGCATATGCTCATAAAGCTTGCATCATGTCTCGGACTGTCATATGAGCTTACTATAAAGGGAGTGCAGTTCATATTCTTTGAAGCCATGATTATCATGCTGGAACTGCGTTCACCGTTCAGCCGCGTCACAAAGGCGCTGCTGCCAACCAGCTTCTTTGTTATTTACCATTACTGCGTGCTTTCGCGTCCGTATGCAATGCTGATGTTTGCAGGAATGCTCTGCGCTTCATTCTATAACGACAGGCGTGAGAAGCCTTTGCCGTACATACTATCGATGGTTTTCCTCTGCCTTTGCCACTCCTACGGAATTGCCTTTGCAGGTGGAATTGCTCTTGCGGACATAGCAGGAGGTATGATACGCGAAAGGAGCTTCCGCAGGACTTTTTCGGAGCTGTTTGCAAATAAGAAGCTTTTCATCGGCTATGCAGCACTGCTTGCAGCGGCGATAGCAATTATTCTGGATATAGCTCCCAAGCAGGATACCATGGCTGTACATCTCGATAAGACATACAGCTATCCCGTGGTACTTCTGCTTTGCTTTATATTTATACCCAGCGAGGTATTCGTGACCTCATTCTCCTCAGATGCATCAAGCATACAGGACGAGGCAAATACCATAGGAGAGATGGTGGGAGCAGGAGCAGTTTCCCTTATTATCTGGGCTGTCATCTTCATAGTCTGCAAAAAGCGCCGGATGATAGCCGAAATGATAATACCATATCTCTGTGCAGCAGTTATAATGAGCATTTATGCCTATCCCCATCATTACGGAATGTTCCTGCTCTATGTCATTTTCATTATGTGGACCGCCTCTGCCAAGGAGCCCATTAAGCTGGCTGAGTTTACACACGTAATAAAAAAGATCGGCATTTCCGAGAAGTTTGCCAAGACCTGCATTGTGGGCGGAGCAGCAGTTTCAGTGGCAGTAAATATCTACTGGGACATTTACAGCTATGCCAATGACATTATAAAGCCCTATGACAATGCACCTGCGGCGGCAGAGTGGATAAAGGACATGAATATCGAAGGCAGCAGGATAATGATAGCATGGATGCCCGACGATACTAATATCTATCCCGATGCTCCCGTAACACTGAACGCCTATTTCGATAAGAACCTCTACTACAATATGGAGGGGGATGTGACATATGTTACTCACATCATCGCTGATGAGGAGGAGATGGAGGCGGACAGAGCATATGCAAGAACATTTGGTGCTCCGGATTATGTCATCTGTTCATCACCTGTGGCAGTTTCTCCCATAATTGAGTCACTTGGCTTTGAGGGAGGATATATTGCAGAGGCATTCAGCGGAACAGCATACCGTCCTTTCAAGGATAAGCTTGATGAAAAAAGACTTTATATTATCTGTACAAAGGACAAATACAAGGAGCTTTACGGAAAAGACTATGAAGTATCATCATATAAGAAAGGCTGAATTCCTTAGCCGTCCCAACAGGTTTATCGCAAGGGTGCTCATCGACGGAAAAGAGGAGACTGTCCATGTGAAGAATACGGGACGGTGCAGGGAGCTTCTCACCGAGGGCTGTACCGTCTACCTTGAAGAGTCTGACAATCCTGCGAGAAAGACGCGCTTTGACCTTGTGACAGTTGAAAAGCTGCGGCAGGGCGCTCTGCCTCTGCTGGTCAATATGGATTCGCAAATGCCCAATGCAGCCGCCGAGGAATGGCTGAAAAAGGGAGAGCTTTTCTCAGAGCAGGCTGTTATCAGGCGTGAGTATACATACGGAGATTCAAGGTTCGATTTCCGTATTGAGGACGGGGGGAAGGTCTCATTTCTCGAGGTCAAGGGAGTCACTCTTGAAAATGACGGCGTAGTGCTTTTTCCCGATGCTCCTACCGAAAGAGGAGTAAAGCATATACACGAGCTCATTCGCGCAAAAAACGAGGGCTTCGGAGCATATATACTCTTTGTGATACAGATGAAGGAGGTCACTGAGTTCAGACCGAATGACGCAATGCACAGAGAGTTCGGAGATGCCCTGAGAGAAGCCGAAAAGGCGGGAGTAAAGCTTCTGGCATATGACTGCATTGTGACTCCCGACAGCATGACCATCGACCGACCTGTCACCATAAGAACGGAGCAAATGATATGAACTGGAAAAAATTGTTATGTGAAAAGAGAAGAAGGAGCTATACCACTTCCGCAGTAAGCTCTGATCAGAGGAACGAGTTCCAAAAGGATTATCACCGCATTATCGGAAGCGCTTCATTCAGGAGGCTTCAGGACAAGACGCAGGTATTTCCCCTTGACAGAGGTGACTTTGTCCGTACACGCCTCACCCATTCTCTTGAAGTGTCGTCCTTTGCAAAATCCCTCGGACAGATGATATTCCGCTATATACTTGACCACCGCAGGGATGATGATATTTCCGAGGCTGATATCGGGAAGATATGCAGTGTCCTTGAATGTGCGGGACTTATCCATGATATCGGCAATCCGCCATTCGGTCACTTCGGCGAGGATTACGTCCGCGACTGGTTCAGGAGAAATCTTCCTAAGCTGGAGCTGGGAGGCAAGAGCCTTGACAGTATACTGACACCGCAGATGGCAGGGGACTTCTACCACTTTGAGGGTAATGCACAGGCACTTCGACTGCTTACAAAGCTTCATTTCCTCGTGGATGAGAACGGAATGAACCTTACATATACTCTCCTCAATACTATAATAAAGTATCCCGTTCCGTCTACGGGTATCAACAAGAAAAGCGGAAACATCAAGGATAAGAAGATGGGCTATTACTATGCGGACAGGGAGATATTCGAGGACATAGTAAAAAGTACCGGAGCTGTGGACTGCCGTCATCCTCTTGCATTTATACTGGAAGCTGCCGATGATATCGCCTATAAGACAGCAGATATCGAGGACGCAGTCAAAAAAGGCTTCATGACCTATTCACAGCTGGTCAGCGATCTGAAGGAGCGCTACATGGAGAAATGTGCCGATGAGGGCGAGAGGGAAGAATACATCAGAGCCGTAGAAAAGCTGGAGGACTATTATTCACAGGCAATAAAGAGAGGGATATCCTCTCCCGAGCAGAATGCGGTCCAGCGCTGGATAATCTATGTGCAGGGCGTTCTGCTGAGATGTGCCTCTTACGGCTTCACCAACAACTATGACGCTATAATGGAGGGCAGCTTCCCCAAGGAGCTGCTTGCGGTATCTCACGGAAGCACCATCGCCTATGCATTGGGAGACATGGCTTACCGATATGTTTTCTGCTCCAAGGAGATATACAAGCTTGAGATAGCCGCAGGAGAGATATATGAGTTTCTGCTGAACAAGCTTACCCGTGCGGCTGTGCTGTATGATACCGAATACGAAAGCTCTGCCATTGAGCAGAGGATAATGCGGCTGGTTTCCGAGAACTACATCCGCGCCTATAAAGTCAGCGCGGAAGGAAAGTCCGAAGCGGAGAGACTTTATTTCAGGCTTATGCTTGTGACAGACTATATCTGCGGCATGACCGACGGTTATGCCCGAAAACTATACAGGGAGCTGAGCGGAATTGAGTGAAAAGACCAAAAAGCCGCTTAAACGGCGGATATTCGACATTATCCAGATAGGCAACAAGGACGATCTCATAAGCCGTTTCTTTGACTGGTTCATAGTAATAGTTATAATACTGAATATACTGACAGTTTTTCTGGAGACATTCGACGAGCTGGAAAGCTTTACGACTTTATTCAGAGTTATCGAGATAGTTACCATATTCATATTCTGCATTGAATACATACTCCGCATATGGACTGCGGACTATCTCTATCCGAGCAAGCGCGGTCTGTCTGCAAAACTGAAGTTTCTGTGGTCATTTGACGGAATAGTTGACCTGCTGACCATATTGCCATTTTTCTTCTTAGAAGGCTTTATCGTATTCAGGATGCTGAGAGTAGTCAGGATATTCCACCTGTTCAGAGTTAATGCACACTATGATTCGTTCCACGTCATAACGACTGTACTCATTGAAAAAAAGAACCAGATAATCTCATCTGTATTCATCATCATAGTCCTTATGCTTGCTTCGTCACTGGGAATATACAGTGTTGAGCACGAGGCTCAGCCCGAAGCATTCAGCAACGCTTTTTCGGGTATATGGTGGAGCGTTTCCACGCTTCTTACCGTGGGTTACGGCGATATCTACCCTATAACCGTAATAGGAAAGCTCATGGCGATATGTATCGCTTTCCTCGGTGTGGGAGTAGTTGCCATTCCCACCGGTATCATAAGTGCTGGATTTGTTGAACAGTATACGAAAAATCAGCATTCAGATGTCAGATTCAGTGATATCAATGAAGTAGGAGAGATACTCATTGATAAAAACAGCGAATTCAAAGGAATGAGAGTCAGCGAGGCTTCCGAGAAGTATAATATGCGTATACTTGTCATACTCAGGGGAGACCTGACCGTAGTCCCCATGGATGAGCTTAAAATGCGTCAGAATGATATCCTTATTGTCAAGAGCGAAAAGTTAGTTAAGGAATAAAAAGTTACATAAATATAAAAAAAACAGCATTATTTGTTTGATTTAGACAAATAATACTGCCGCTTATTGACAAGACTGGATAGAAATGATATAATGTATTTGCGAGAATAATTGGGTTGATTATTTGAGCGTGTGCCAAGGTTCGGTATCTGCACAATAACCGCACTGAGGTAATTCTTTTGTAACGGACAAGTCAGAAAAGCTGTATTCTTAGGCGAATACAGCTTTTGTCCTTTTCAGAAGCCGAATTCCTCGTAGTCCTCACGGATAAAGCGGTGATAGGACCCGTGGATGCTGCCGTCTATTTCTTCTTCTTCGGAAATGCAGTAATAATACTCATCGGGAACAGAGTCGGGAAAATAGGCGAGATAGCGGAATTCCTCGTTATTGATCTCCTTTATGACCACATCGGGAGAAGCGCTGCGGAACAGCTCCAGAAGGGGCTCTGTGCTGCAATGACCTTTAACTGCGGAAACGAGATTTTCCATGAAGCTTCGGTCGTCGCTGCTGTTGTGAACGTATTCCGTGCCCTCAGCTGGGATAGTAATGCAGAAGCCGTTCTTTATGGGACGGAAGGTCAGCCTTCCCAGCCTTTTTTCTGTCTCGTCAGCAAATGCGAGGAGCACTTCCTCGTTAACATCGCTTCCTATGAGGTGCTTCAGTGAAGCACTCATATAGTTAAAGCTCATTTCGCGCTTATCGTAGCCAAGCTTGAGCTGAGCTTCATAAATATTGTCACAGAGATTTTTTTCAAGTCTTTTGAAATCCATAATTATTACCTCCGTTATCATTATAACATGAAATCATTGTAATATCAATAAAAAGGTCTGCTTGATGCAGACCTTTTTATTATGCGCTTTCAAACTGAGAGTTATAGAGCTGGGCATAGAAGCCGTTCTTGGCAAGAAGCTCCTGATGGTCACCCTGCTCGACGATATCACCGTCCTTCATAACAAGTATGAGGTCGGCATTTCTTATAGTTGAGAGACGGTGGGCGATAACAAAGCTGGTCCTGCCGCTCATAAGTCTGTCCATAGCATCCTGAATGAGCACCTCAGTTCTGGTATCAACGGAGGAAGTTGCCTCATCCAGAATCATTACCTTTGAATCGGAGAGAATAGCTCTTGCGATGGTGATGAGCTGCTTTTGTCCCTGAGAAACATTGCTTGCGTCCTCGTTGAGCACCATGTCATAGCCGTTTGGCAGAGACTTGATGAAGTGGTGGGCGTGAGCTGCTTTTGCAGCTGCAATGACTTCCTCGTCAGTGGCGTCAAGACGTCCGTAGCGGATATTTTCCATGATAGTGCCGTTGAACAGCCATGTGTCCTGCAATACCATGCCGAAGCTCTCACGGAGCTTTTTCCTTGGTATCCTGCGGATATCGATCCCGTCAAGGGTGATGGTCCCGCTGTTGACATCGTAGAACCTCATGAGCAGCTTTACAATTGTGGTTTTTCCTGCACCCGTCGGACCTACTATGGCTATCTTCTGACCTGCCTTCACATCCGCACTGAAGTCACCGATAATGATCTTTTCCGGATCGTAGCCGAAGGAAACATGGTCAAATCTTACAGCTCCGGTAACATTCTCGGGGATAACAGGATCCTCGGGGGACTGTTCCTCCTCTTTTTCATCGAGAAACTCAAATACTCTTTCGGCAGCCGCAGCCATGGACTGCACCTGATTTATCACCTGAGCTATCTGCTGAATAGGCTGTGTGAACTGCTTTACATACTGGATAAAAGCCTGTATATCACCAATGCCGATGACTCCCTTTATTGCAAGGAGACCGCCTGAGATAGCAACTCCTGCATAGCCCATATTGCCGACGAACTGCATAACTGGCATCATGATACCTGAAAGGAACTGCGATTTCCATGCTGACTTGTACAGCACATTGTTAACTGAACAGAACTCGTCAATAGTTTCCTGTTCCTTGTTGTAAGCCTGAACGACAGTGTGACCGCTGTATGTTTCCTCAACTATGCCGTTGATATGACCGAGATATTCCTGCTGTGTGCGGAAGTGCTTCTGTGACTTCTTTATTACGAATGAGAGCAGGAATGCCGAAACAGGAAGAATGACCAGTGAGATCAGAGTCATCAGTGGAGAGATGGACAGCATCATGACCAGAGTACCGATAAGTGTGGCAACAGATGTAATGATCTGTGTAATGCTCTGGTTGAGAGTCATACCGAGGGTGTCAACGTCGTTTGTGATACGGGAGAGGACTTCACCGTAGGTCCTGCTCTCGAAATAGCCCATTGGCATACGTCCGATCTTTTCGGAGATATCCTTTCTCATGCGGTAGGATATCTTCTGGGAGATACCTGTCATAATCCAGCCCTGAACAAAGCTGACAACGGAGCTGAAGATATAAAGTCCAAGTGTGAACAGGAGTATCCTGCCGATATATCCGAAGTCGATACCGCCTGTGCCTGCGATCTTGCTCATGAGCCCGTCAAAGAGGGCATTGGTAGCCTTTGCCATTATCTTTGGTCCTGCCACAGAGAATACAGTAGCAACGGCAGCAAGTATCATAACGATGAGAATAGCTATTTTATATACGCCGAGGTAAGAAATGAGCTTTTTAAGTGTGCCCTTGAAGTTCTTGGGCTTTTCACCGGGAGCAAATCTTCCGCCGCCCATAGGTCTGCCGCGGCGCTGATTATTCATGCTGCTGTTATTTTCACTCATTATCTTCACCTCCCATGCTCTTTTTGATCTCTTCCTCTGAGAGCTGTGAACCTGCGATCTGCTTGTATGTCTCGCAGTTTTGCATGAGCTCTTTGTGAGTACCCTTACCTACGATCTTACCATCATCAAGGACAAGTATCTGGTCGGCGTTCATGATAGTGCTTATACGCTGTGCAACAATGATGACAGCTGAGTTTTTAACATAGGCTTCCAGAGCTTTTCTCAGAGCCGCATCTGTCTTCATGTCGAGAGCCGAGAAGCTGTCGTCGAAGATATATATCTCAGGCTTCTTGACAATGGCTCTTGCAATGGCAAGACGCTGCTTCTGACCGCCCGAGACATTGCTTCCCCCCTGTGAGATAGCTCTCTCAAAGCCCTTTTCGTCCGAGCCGATGAATTCCATAGCCTGAGCTATCTCCGCAGCCTTTTCAAGCTCCTCGTCGGTAGCCTCTGTACGTCCGAATTTAAGGTTTGAAGCGATGGTTCCCGAGAAAAGCACTCCCTTCTGCGGCACAAGTCCGATCCTGCTGCGGAGGTCGTTTTTGGTGAGCTTTCTGACATCTACGCCGTCAACAGTGATGCTGCCCTCGGTAACATCGTAAAATCTTGGTATAAGGTTTATGAGAGTGGTCTTTCCGCAGCCAGTGCTTCCGATGATGGCAGTAGTCTTGCCCGATTCAGCAGTAAAGCTGATGTTTTCGAGGGCATTATCATCTGCGTTGGGATACTTGAACGATACGTTGTCGAACACAACCGTACCTGTTGAAGCGGAGATGTTTTCACACTTTTCGGGATCCAGCACTGTTGTATCTGTCTTGAGCACCTCGTCTATACGGTCGGCAGCAACTCCCGCACGGGGCAGCATTACCGACATTACAGTCAGCATAAGGAATGACATTACTATCTGGATAGCGTAGCTTATGAAAGCTGTCATTGCACCTACCTGAAGCTCGCCTGCATCTATCCTGTGAGCGGACACCCATACGATGGTGAGGGTAATGCCATACATTACCAGCATCATACATGGCAGCATGAATGTCATTACTCTGTTTGTAAAGAGCTGAGTACGCATGAGAGAGGTGTTTGCCTTGTCGAAGCGCTCCTCCTCTTCCTTTTCTCTGCCAAAGGCACGGATAACGCTGAGACCTGTCAGTATCTCACGGGAGATAAGGTTCAGCCCGTCTACAAGCTTCTGCATAGCCTTGAATTTAGGCATAGCGATGAGCATAAGGACGAGCACAAGCATGAGGATTACGGCAACTGCAGCAATGATTATCCAGCTCATGTGAGCGCCAGTGTTCAGCACCTTGAAAACGCTGCCTATACCGAGGATAGGAGCGTACATGAGGACTCTCAGCAGCAGAGCCGTTACAAGCTGTATCTGCTGGACATCGTTGGTGCTTCGTGTGATAAGTGAAGCGGTGGAGAATTTATCGATCTCTGTATTTGAGTAGCCTATGACCTTTTTGAATATCTTCTCGCGGAGGTCTCTGCCTATACCTGCGCCTGTACGGGCAGCAAAGAAGCCTGCACATATGGAAGCTGCCAGCATGAGTATCGCCATACAGAGCATTTTGAAGCCCTGCTTCCATAGATAGCTCTTCTGTATGGCGTCAACATCAACTCCTGCCGCCTTGTCAGCGTCGATAGCAAAGGCAATACCCATAGAGTTCATGGTGTTCTTTCCAACAGTGGAAACAGTTTTTTCCATCTGATCGCGTATGGTGCCGAGCTGTTCGGGGTTCATCTGACCGCTCTGAATAAGTCCCATCATAACAGGACGCATATCCACATATGTGGTCATTACACCATTTTCATTCTCGGCTTCGTGAGTCTTCAGCTCCATGCCCATGAACTGTCCGATCTCATCGAGACTGAGACTGTCGATGTCAAAGCCCTCGGGAGCCTGTTCGGGGGAAGCCTGCATGGACTGCTTTATGGTCTCACGGAAACGGTCCTCGCTCATATTACCAGTCTGATGTGAAAGCGTAAGCGGGATAAGGAACTTATCAGTGAGCTCCCCGAGACTGTCTTCGTCGGCAGTTCTTTTCAGTATATCGCCGTCCTGAGCATCATAATATCCCGTCCATTCATTTTTCTCGTCATCTGTCATGAACAGCGTCGAGTACATCATGTCCTCCGAGGTCATTTTCTCGGGGAGGGCATATTCCACACCGTGGTTCTGTATTCCCGTGTCTATCATATCCGAGGTGTACTGGGGGAGGGACAGGTCACAGTAAGCCTGAACTCCCAGCAGCAGAAGAATGACAAGCACGATGAATTTGTACGGTGCCAGATTCAGAATTATTCTTTTCATCATATCCTCCTTTTATAGTATATCAGCGTATATTATACATTAATAGTATAAAAAAGTCAAGTGAAAGTATGGTGAAAAAAGTCCCTCGCATAAGGGCGAGGGACAGGCATTATACAAGTATTTCCTTTAGTTTTTCATAATTTACCTTTATCCCGTCATCGGGATCGAGAATGATATTCTCTTCGGCAAGCAGATGTAGTCTGGCAATAAAGCCTTCCATTTCGGTTATCTGAGACTGCAAACGGCTGATATCTCTGCGGTAAGCGGACTTTTCCGCACCCGTTGATGACTTGTGGGCTGCTGCTGCGGAGCGAAGCTGTGCTTTCAGCTCCTCAGAATACGGAACAGCGTGATCATTTTCGAGCATGGAGAGCAGTTCGGGAGTGTAGCGGTGAAAGTACATAATTGCGGTAAAGCCGCTTTTCCTGCCGGATGTGAACTGCCAGTATATGGGACGCTTCTTGTATACCTTGAAGTGGTCGGCAAAGAAGTCCTTTCTGAGGTAGTTGTGTATCACTGTTGCAGGCTCGCTGCTTCCGCCAAGGGCATCGGCAATAAAGCGGAGATTTTCCGCGAGAGTATCGCTTCCGTAGACCTTTTCAACAAAGTCGGTAACTGCCTTTGTGAGACCGCTGTCAGGTGAATTTAAGGTCATGATGTTGTCACTGCACGGAATAATAGTCGAGTAAAGTGAGCTGTCCCACTTGCCGCCTGCAAAGCATAAGCCTTCATGGTCAAGGGAATAACGGCCGAATACGCAGCCTACCGCATAACTGATAAGACTGCGTATCTCCCGCTGCAGGTCTGCAAGGCGTACAGTGACGTCGCTGTCGTCCACCTCGGGAGTTATCTCGCTGCCCATATTGTATAGGTCAATGTAATAGCGGTTGAGCTGTTCCTCATTGGCTTTCAGCTTGTCGAAGCGCTGTCTGCAAAGCTCCTCCCACTCATTGTATTTATCGGAAATAAGTCTTGACATATAAAACTCCTGAATGATTGATATAAATAAGTATAGCATAAATCATCAGATAAAGCAAGGCAGCAGATTGACAATAAAAGGCTAAGGGAGTATAATATTATAGTTGAAAAATAGTTGATATTTACACTGTATGATATAATGAATGCAAAAGCATTCATTATAAATTATCTAAAAGCCCTTGCAGATACGTAAATCAGAGATTTACTCCCTGCATATCGGGCGATTATATCATAACGCTGCGCTTTTATGATATAGTGGAAGGGAAGTGACCATATGTACAGTATACTTGTTGCAGATGATGAAAAGGACGTTGTGAGTCTTCTCAAGGACTATCTTGAATTAAAGGGCTACTGCGTATATACAGCAAATAACGGAAAAGAAGCAATAGAACAGGCTTCCAGAACTCCCGACCTGATACTCCTTGATGTGAATATGCCTGAGGCTGACGGCTTTGAGGTGTGCAGGCGCATACGCGACCATGTAAGCTGTCCGATCTTGTTCCTCACTGCGAGGATAGAGGACGAGGATAAGATACAGGGATTTGCGGCAGGAGGAGACGACTACATAATCAAGCCTTTTTCACTCGAGGAGATCGGTGCAAGGATAGCTGCTCATATAAGGCGTGACCATAGGGTCAATACTGCGAATAATGTGCGGCTTTTCGGTGATGTTGTGGTGGATTACAGCAACAAGACCGTTTCTGTCAGAGAAGAAGCTCTTGACCTTGCCAATAAGGAATACCGCATCATAGAACTGCTGTCAATGAATACTGGGCAGGTATTCGATAAGGAGCGTATCTACGAGAAGATATGGGGATATGATGCCGAGGGAGACAGCTCCGTCATTGCGGAGCATATACGCCGTATCAGAGCAAAGCTGGGACGCTATGACGAGGACAGGCATCTGGCTACTGTCTGGGGAATGGGTTACAAATGGATAAAATGAAGAAAAAAAGACTTTATACCTCGCTGATAAAATATCTGATACCCTGTTTTATAGTATGTATGGCAGGAGGATTTGTAATAATGTGGCTGTCGGAATATTTTCAGCGGTGGTATCTTAACAGAGCTGGAAATATCGTAATTGCTACCTATATATACACGGACGATCTGGAGATCTCGGGTAAAGTACCCGAGTGGCTCTGGAAATACAAGGTCATACGTTATTCAAAGGCAATGCTGATACCGCTCTGGTCGGTGGTGTGTCTCTGGTTCACATTCAGGCTGTTTTACCGAAGGGAGCTGGAAGAACCTGTTGATGTGCTGTCAAAGGCTTCCGAGCGAATACTTGGTGATGATCTTGACTTTACTGTAGAGAGCCGTTCCGATAATGAGCTTGGAGCGCTCTGCTACTCTTTTGAGACAATGAGGAAAAACCTCTATGACAGCAATTATCAGCTCTGGAAGTCTCTTGAGGAGAGAAAGCGGCTCAACTCCGCATTTTCACACGACCTTAGAACTCCAATTACCGTCCTCAAAGGCTATACTGAGCTGGCTGAGCAGTTTGACGGGCAGCTCTCCCCCGAAAAGCAGCAGGCTATGCTCAGGAAGATGACAGGGCAGATCGAAAGGCTGGAGCGCTATACCGAGAAGATGAGCGGTATCCATAAGCTGGAGGATATCATCCCCGAGGAGAGCTGCTTTACATTCGGTCAGCTCTGCAAGGAGGTATACGAAACAGGCAGTCTTGTCTGCGCAGTCAAGAGCTATTTTCAGAATAATGATGGAGACAAGTCAAAGGAGCTCTTTACGGACAGAGAACTGGTCATGCAGGTCTGCGAGAATCTTGTTGCAAATGCTTCGAGATATGCAGACAGCAGAGTAAACTGCCGAATATATACTGACAGCGGCAAGCTGTACATCACCTTTTCCGATGACGGCGAGGGCTTCTCGGAGGAAGCCCTGCGTAAGGCGTGGCAGCCTTTTTACCGCGGCGGTGACGAGAACGAGAAGGAGCACTTCGGACTCGGGCTTTATATCTGCCGACTGCTGTGCAGAAAATGCGGCGGAGATATAGCTCTTGCCAACAATGAAAAAGGCGGCGGAGCGGTAACGGCTTCATTTGATATAAAAAAATCAGAAAGTAGATAAAAAGTTGAAATTCATAGATTATTATAATGACATGGTAAGAGAAATCTTCCATGTCATTCTTTTTGGAGGCGATAAAATGGAGAAAAAGATCGAGATAAAAAATGTCAGCAAGTTTTACGGCAGGAAACAGGCTCTGTTCGATATTGACCTGACGATCGGGCAGGGAATGTTCGGACTTCTCGGCAGAAACGGTGCGGGAAAGACCACACTTATGAAAACACTTGCAGCTCTTCACAGAAAAAAGGGCGGTGAGATCACAGTCTGCGGAGTTCCCATAGAAAAGGCAAAGGAAATAAGGGCAATGACAGGCTATCTGCCGCAGGACTTTTCAATGTATCCGTCAATGAAGACAGATGAGGCTCTGGACTATCTGGGAGCGCTTTCTGGCATACCCAAGGCAGAGAGAAAAAAGAGAGTCACAGCCCTTCTGAGAAAGGTAAACCTCATCGAACACAGGCATAAAAAGGTAAAAGAGCTGTCAGGCGGTATGAAGCGCAGACTGGGTATAGCGCAGGCTCTCATACACGATCCCACGGTGCTCATAGTTGACGAGCCCACTGCGGGACTTGACCCCGAGGAGCGTATACGCTTCCGCAACCTGCTCTGCGAGGTGGCTGAGGAGAGGATAGTTATACTTTCAACTCACATCGTAGGCGATATAGAGGCTACCTGTGAGAATATAGCTATCATGGACGAAGGAAAGATACTCTGGAAGGGTACAGTTGAACAGCTTATCGAAAATGCAAGGGGACATATCTTCACCTCTAATGTGGAGAAACGCTTCATGCCACAGATAAAGAAGGAATACATAGTAACGGGTATGCTCTCCCAGAACGACTATACCACTGTAAGGATAGTTTCCGACAGCGAGCCCGATCTTCCCAACACAGTTCTAACCGAGCCCGACCTTGAAGGCGCATATATGTACTGCCTTCACAGCAGCGGCTGTGATGTAAAGGGAGGTGAGGAATAATGCTGTTTGGTAAGGAATGCAGAAGGATACTCACTTCACTTACATTTATAATTTACTGTTTTGTTGTGGGATTGTTCTTTGTGTCACAGTACATTGAGGAGAACAAGGGTGATCCCTATATCCCTGACGAAAAGATATCCGAGGATCATGATGTAATAATGAATGGTGCTGTCGATAATCTTGCTACCGAATATCTTGCAAACAATTACATCTGTTATCCCTATGGTTTCTATAAATCTGTTCGTCTTAATGAGGATGACAGCCAAAAGGTTGAGGAATGCCTGCTTGAGGTCACGGGTCTTACTCATGATGAGCTTATGGATATAAGGGACAGCGGTGAGCATTATTATGTTGAGCACGGTTTACAAGAAACGATGTATTATGATATAGGTGAGCTGCCTGTTTCCGATGCCATTACATACGAGCGCTTCTGTGAACTTATGGGGCAGGTCGATGATATACTCGGCGGAGGTTCAAGCTACAAAGTTGAAGATCTTGTTGTCACTTACTCCTATGTACCCATGACACAGGAGGATAGAGAAGCCGTGATATCCGACCTTTATGAAAAGGACGGAGTTGCAGGCGGATACGCAAGGCTATTCAGCGATTATGTGGGTATAGATCTTGGCATTATGCCTGTGTTCGTTGCAGCGGCACTTGTTTCCGCAGACAGACGCAAGAGAGTCAGCGACCTTATATACACAAGGAAGATATCTTCATTAAAGCTCATATTCACCAGATATGCCGCACTTGTCACAATGATGTTCATACCTGTTATCTTATGTATGATAGCAGCGGCTATCCAACTTATTAAGTACTTTGACTTTAATGATCTTGCACTGTATAAGATGTTTACACTGCCCACATTCTGGCTCCTGCCTCAGCTGATGATAGTTACTGCTGTTGCTATGATAGTTACAGAGGTCTTTTCATCGGGAATAGCAATATTGCTTCAGTTTGCATGGTGGTTCAGTTCGATCATGGCGTCTGGTGCAAAACTTTCGGGAAGCATAAGTAAATTTGACCTTGTATGCCGCCATAACACGGTCTTTGGCAGAGATGAATTCATGCTTAGCAGAAATGATTTCATCTTCAACAGAATATTCTTCTTCATCACAGCAATAGTCATCACAGCGATCACCGCATATGTATACGAACTGAAGAGGGGAGGCAGGTTCCATGGTATCAGGCTGTTTGGTAAAGATAGTATCTTCAGACACAAGGCATAATTATGTGCTTCACTATCTTGCAGCTCTGGGCGTAGTGCTGCTTACTCCTGTTATTTTCGGTGTGTCACGGCTTGATGAGCTGCTTGCCGCCCAGCCGCTGGAGTTCTTTCTTCCGCTTATGGGAGCAATACTGATGCCTGCTGTTTTTATGCCTGAGCAGAACGAGAGCATCCGCGAGGTTGTACGCTCGAAGAAAACGCCATATCTTGGAGTATGCTTCATGCGTCTGCTGTGCGGAGCAATTGTCATAACGGCTCTTACGGGGGCATTTGTACTGTACATGAAGTCAATGGACTCTGTTGTTACCATGAGACTGTTTGCAGGCTCGCTTGCAAGCACATTTGCACTCGGTGCGGCAGGCTTTTTTGCATCAGCCGTAAGCGATAACGTGATCGTTGGCTATATGACCGCTGTTATCTACTACATCTGCAACTTCGGACTGAAGGATAAGCTTGGTGTGTTTTTTCTGTTTTCAATGACAACCGGAAGCTTTGAGGAGAAGAAATGGCTTTGTATCCTGTCGGTTGTGCTTGTTGTGTCTGGATTTGTACTCAGAAGGCTTTTCAGGGAAAGATGATATTAATTAAAACAACCGCCTGTGAGAAAACTCACAGGCGGCTTTTGCTGTTTATTAAGTTTTTATGCCGCTGCTTATCAAGCCTCGGGGAATGTGTTTATCTTGCCCATTACAAATGACTGGAGCATAACGATATCTGCTATCTCAAATGAACCATTCTTGTTAACGTCCATCTTTTTGGAAGCAGGCTTGTTTGGAGCGGGCTTTGCATCGTCAGAGAACTGCGCGATAAGAGCCTTTCTTGCAACGATAAGGTCAAGTGAATCGATGGTATTGTCGCCGTTGAAGTCGCCGATGATCTCCTCGGAAGCAACTTCGGTATCAAAGCTTATCGCATGAGCTGCTTCAATGCTGCCTGTTGAGAGCTTTGTATCGATAGCAAGTGTAAACTCGGTCAGAGGAGTTGTGCTTAGTTCTTCGTCATTGATATTGATGAGGTGGTCTGTAACATCAACAGCACCTCTGAGTCGTCCGCCTGCCTGCTGATCCTTTCTTACAGCTGCAAATGCCTCGTATTTAGTGGCGCCGCCGAAAGAACTGATAGTGTAATTGACCTTGTAAAGATCGTAAGTGTGTCCGCCTGATGTGTATGTCTTTACATATTCAAACTTAGGCTCCTTGGGTAAAGTATAATAATCGAAGGAGTTGGGAGCGAAGATATTATCATCCACAGAGAAATTCGTGTTATTCTCGATGATAAAGAAGAATCTGGAGATATTGTCCTTTGTGCCGCTTAATCTGATAGCAGCCTGATACTTGTCATCAAGAGAATGCTCTATCTTGTAGTCGATGACAGTATGCTTGTCTGAGTCGAGGTCTAAAACAACGCCCTCATCCAGCTTGAGCATGGAATCGAAATATCCGTTATTCTTGCCTTCACAAGTTGCTGAGAAAGCACCATTGCTGTAACCACGCATATAACCGTCTGTAGCTCCCGAGAATGTATGATCTCCCAGAGTCACAGGATCGCTTTCTACTTCAACGTATTGATCTGGCAAGTCTATGGAACCGGCGTCTATATTGAAGTCAACGCAGTAATCAGCTTTGATAGTACCTGTTGACTGCCTTGTATCCATAGCAAGTGAGAACTCAGTCAGCGGAGTTTTGCTTAGTCCCTCATCGGCGATATTGATGATGTGGTCTGTGATATCAACATTTCCTGAGAGTTTACCGTCCTCAGCCTGATCCTTTCTTACTGCGGCGAATGCCTCGTATTTTTGTGAACCGCTGAAAGAATTGATACGATAAGCTACCTTGTACAGGTCGTAATCATGTCCGTCTGATGTATAGGACTTTACATACTCAAATTTGGGATCTCTTGGATCAGCATAATAATCGAAAGAGCTGGGAGCGAAGATATTATCGTCGATGGAGAAATTATGATCGTTTTCGATAACATAGAGAACTCGTCCGGTATTGTCATACGAACCGCTTACTCTGAGAGCAGCCTGATATTTGTCATCAAGAGTATGCTCGATATTGTAATTCATGACAGTATGCTTATCCGACTCGGGATCGTAAACTATTCCCTCATCAAGCTTGAGCATTGAATCGAAATATCCGTTGTTGCCGCCTTCACAGGAAGCTGCGAATCCTCCGTTCTCAAAGCCGTACATATAGCCGTCAGTCGAGCCTGAGAATGTATGACCGCCCAATTCAACGCTGTTTCCGTTAGCGTCAACATAGACATCACCGGGCTGGACAGGCGAGTCCTCAATGATCTCATTCTGCAATATGTTGAAGTAGTATTTGTCCATAACAGAGTTGACATTTAGGCTTATACGGGCGAGGTTTCCTACCTCTACGCCGAATGTCTGAGCTCTGCTGAGAACAGCTGTTATCGGGAGCGAGCGTGTAATTGTATCAGACTGATCGTCATTGCCGGAATAGTGTACGAACAAATAGCTCTGGAAATCCTTATTGATAAGGGGAGCGATATCGTTATCATAAGTGTAATCAGCGTAAATATCGTATCTCTCTTCGCCCATATCCACAGAGCCCTTATATGCCGAGCCTGAAAGACCTAAGTTAGGAGACCACTCTGTAAACTCGACCTTGACATAAGGATCGAGCATCCAGACAACCGCCGAGACCTTTGCTCTGTTGTTGTCTATATAATATGAATAGTTGTACTGGTAATTATGGTCAAGGACTGATGTCTTGCCGTCAAATTCCTTACCTGCCGAAGCAGCGGAAGTTATTCCCTCAGAATTATTTGCTATAAGGCTTCCGTCCGCAAAGGGGATTATGTAGGAGTCATTTTTGTTTTGGGAGTATACATAGCGTCCGTCATCCAGCTGATCGACAGGCAGACCGCTGTCGGAGCTCTGGAATGAGAATCTGTATCCGTCCATTTTCTTTACGAGGTTGTAGTCATAAACCGCATCTTCACCGTAAACGTCTTCGGGTGACTCCTTTTCGGGGAGAGTGAAGTATGTGCTTATAAGCTTCGAGTCATTGTACATTGTTCCGCTGCCACCGTTACCCTCGGTAACAGTGCCGTAGCGGGTGAGCTTAGTGCTTATACCTGCAAGCTCGTGGAGGTTAGCAAGGTGATCGCTGATGGAAGTTGAAATGTTGAAGTCTTCATTTTCATTAGAAGAGGCAGCAGTGATCTTTCCATTCTTGTTGATTGCGTAATAACTGCTTTCTGTCTTTGACTTGCAGAGGTCATACTCATTGCCCTTTGAGGTGTATGAGCCTATCTTCTCATAGTCTGAGAAGTCGGTCGACGGTGTGTAGCGCTCAATTACGAAAAGCTTGTCGCTGCCGCCGTTGAGCTCCAGCTGAGCACCGAACTTGAGTTCTCCCTCTGTGCGTACCTCGTAAAAAGCGAAGATATCAAATGTGAGCTCGGGCTTTACCTCGTAAACATCACTGTCATCGGTGAGATCGGGGTAAGCGAATTCCTTTGACTGGCACATATTGAAGCTGTCACAGTCGTGCCACTGACCGGAATAGCACAAATGATATTTGTAGTTCTGATCGCTGTACATTGCATATCCGCCGTCATATGAGAAGCTGTGATGGCAGCTGCCGTAATCAAGTTCTGTGTTTTCAATGAACTGATTAGCTCCGAGACCTGTCCAGTTGATACCGAACTCATCAAGTACATCCTGCGGAAAATCAGGAATGAAGATCGGCATCTCCTCGTTTCCTTCCTCTGCAAAAGCAGACGGAACGAGGGTGGAAGCAGGCGGAATACAAGCGCATGACAGAGCCATTGCTGCTGCTGAGAGTGTGGATAACATCTTTTTTAGTTTCATTTTGATTCCTCCCTATGTCATTTTTTGCGGTCAATGATATTGTTTATGGACGTAAAAGCCGAATAAAACACTTATCCAGCGTACTTTTATATATTATACAATATTTGTGCACTTATTGCAATGCATTTATTGCTTTTTTATAATTATAAAAAAGCCCCGAAACTTTCGTCTCGGGGCACTTGTGAGAATGGTATTGAGATCGGATTTTATGGGTCATACAAGAGCCTTTTTGTTCCTTAGGAGATACTGCTGTATGCAAAGTGCATCATTTGAAGTAAGACCTCTTGTTGACTTGTCAACATCGGCGTTTATTTTACCCTGCTCGGTGATATGGTTCCTTGAATAGCCCTTTACTTCGTATTTATCAGGGTTAGCAAGTGCCTGCATAACGAGTATGGCGTCTGAGAGGTCAAGGTCTGTGTCACAGTTTGCGTCGCCGACTTTTTCGGAAAGGTCACCCACAGCTGTTGTAGTGTTAGTGCTTATAGGCGAAGGAAAAACCGTGGTACCTGTGGATGTTTCATATGTCGTATGATAGTGACCATGGGCTTCATCAGCCATTCTTTCAAGCTCCGAGGAGTCGATATCACACTTTCTTGAAATATAATCAAGAAGAATAGTGGTATCCATTGCATCGCCGCTTATACCGTTTCCGTTAAGGTCGAAATTTGTGATATAGTTGTCCATTATCTCAACGGGAACAACATCAAGGTTTTCGGATGTATGTGTCTGAGAGTACAGCGTATTGTCAGCGAAAATGTAATCGTTTTTGTCGATGATACCGTTCATGTCCACATCTGGCTCGGGCTTGATGCCTGCCGTGACATCTTCATAGAATTTATCGCATACAGCCTGTCGTGCCCGCCATGTAGGATAGGTGAATGCGAACCAGTAGTTATAGCAGAGAGTGAAAAGGTCATCAGGGTCTGTAAGAGGATATCTTGTGCCGTCGAGGCAGTTGGTTCCCGACCATGGGTAATTGGAAACTTCACCGTTTATCCAAGCGTCCCTGAATTCCTCATATGCTTTTTCCTGCTTGGTCTTTATACCTGTCTTTTCACATATATAGATCTGTGCGATACTGCAATCAGCGGCGTCACCGCTTATACCGTTTCCATTTATGTCGAAATCGTTCATGAAATGGTATCTCACTTCATCGGAATAGATATCGCTTTCGTAATACATATAGTAGTTAAAAATATCGTCACAGGCCTGATGGTCGTCGAAGTCGACGTCTCCGTCAAGATCAACATCAGGTTCGGGGAGAAGTCCTTTTTCTGCCTTTTCCTTGTATATCTTATATTCATTTTCGATATTCGTCATATCCACTGACGATCTTACATCTGAAGTCGGGAGGCCCATTTCTCGTTCCGTGCTTTCCACATCGTTAATGAACGATGACAGTATACTGCTGTAATTCGGAAGCAGGTATTCGGAGGTATATTTATTCTCCCATAAAGCTTCATAGTAGCGGTGGTCGGAGTATTCTGCAAGAACCGGTGATGTCTCAAGATAATATCTTATGAGGTATTCCGAGAGAATGGGAGTGACTATTCTGTCACCGTCAAATGTCCTGTACAGCTCCATGCATTTTTCTTCATGCTCTGACGGGAATTTCCTCTTTGTAAGCTCGTTGTATACCAATAGCTTATCGTCAAAGGAGAGGTAATCTCTGTTCATATAATCGTATGTGACATCGGGGTCGTTGAATATATGATCGAAGAAGTAAATATCCATAATGTCGCCGAAATCTGTTTTGCCGCTGCCGTCAATATCGAGATCGGGTGACTTTTCCTCCATGGCTTCGATAAAGATATCATAGAGACCGTGGAACTCCTCTGTTTTCTCGGTGAAGTATTTTACGAAGCTCTCAGCGTACTTTAATTCATTTATATCTGTTGTATAGTAGATTGGATCGAGTATCTCTCTTTCTACTTTATTGTAGCAGGTATAGTAGCTTATAAGACTGTATACATCCAACTCATCGAAGGAGTTATCCTTGTTGACATCCACATACTTATCGTCGGGCTCGTGTGTTTCTTCTTCGATAGAGCGGAGGTAAAGAACATATATATCATGTGTATCGAATTTACCGTTTTGGTCGATGTCAATTATGCTTTCGTCCTTGCGCCAATTGTCGAACTCAAAGTCATTTATATCGTATGCCGAGCTCATAACTTCAAAGGGAACAGGTCTCATTCCTGTGTCATTGACGGCGCTCACGGGCTTAGGTACAGCTGCTGCGCCGACGAGCATTGCAGCAAATCCTGCTGATAGTTTATTCATATAGTATATCCTCCTGTGTGTGCTTGTAATTATTTCAGTTGTGCCGGGTACAGTGACAGTCGGAGCGTCAATATTACTTTCCTGCGGAGCAGCATTGACTGTGGTCGGAGCAGGTACATTCTGAGCAGCTCTTTTTTCAGTCGTTGCTGTCACTTGAGAAGCTTTGCCTGCGTTCTTCACAGCCTCTGCGGATGTAACAGTGCTTTTAACATCCTTTGAAGCGTGGGTGACTGTCATTGAAGTGACCGTATTATTATTCTCTGAAGCGGAAGTGGTAGTATATATAGTGTCATATGTAGTTGTGACTGCTGTATCCCTGTTGAAATTGATGGATGAGGGGAATTTTGCAGTATTGCTGTGCCAGATGCCAAAGCCTGTTACAGCGGCAGCACAAATAGCGGCTGCGCCTGATGTGATCCTGATAATGCGCTTTCTTCGGATACGTCTTTCTTCGAGAATACGCTCGCCGCGGGACTTGACTATCTCCGCCATGGTCTTATAGTCCATAGAACACTGCTCCTTCCTTTTCAATTTCTTTTTTCAGAGCGTTCTTTGCTCTGTACAGCAGATCAGTGATCTGTTTTCTGCTTTTTTTCATTATTTCAGCCGCTTCGTCATTTTTGAAATCCTCAAAGAAGATGAGGTACAGAACCTGACTATATTCGGGTTTGAGTTTTGAGATGAGTCTGCGCAGGTCAGAACGCCGCTCATCATCTATGACCTTCTGTTCAATATTTTCCTCGTCGGAGATGTCAAACGCATCATCAAGGGAAACTGAGCTGAATTTAGAGACCTTTCGCCTGATATCGAACGCCTTGTTTCTCCCGATAGTGTAGAGCCATGTCTTGAAGCTGCACTTGCCCTTGAAAGTGGGCTTATCGACATAGAGCTTTACGAAAGTATCTATGGCAGCTTCCTCAGCCTGCCCCATATCTCCGATAATACTATACAGGAAATAAACAAGACCGTCCTTATAATTGCGGATTATCTCGTCTATTGCATCTTTATCTCCTGAGAGGAAACGGCTGTAGCTACTGATACCGTTTTCCATTTTTCCTCCTTTCGGCAGGAAATATTTCCATTTGTTATTTATACGAAAGCAAAGCGGCAGATGTCGCAGTTTTTTCAAAAAAATTTTGCACAGTGATAATTCGCCGTACAACTATATTTATTATACTCTCTCTGCCATATTGAGTCAAGGAAGAACAGCTGTATTACGTTATGTTAACGAATTTTAATATTATTGTTATGATATATCAATTGACTTTATAAAGAGGATATGTTATCATATCAGAAACACTCTTAAAGGAGAAAGCTTTATGAAAAACGGATCATTTTCACGCTTGGCAGTATCAGCCGCAGCTGCACTGCTGATGTTTTCATCGCTGTCGATGATAGGCTGTGCCGGTAAAAAATCACAGATAAAGTATGCCACAGACTATACTATCGAACTCCAAAAAGACGTAGAGCTATCAGAAGGCTGGAGAGTGCGGAAGGGTGAAGCGGCTCTCTTTTTATGGAACGAAAAGAAGGAATCAGAAAAGGACGAAAAAGAGCAGCTCGAGTTTAGGGTGTACGATTCTGAAGATATAGCGAAGGAGCGGTACAAGGAACTGTATAACAGCAGCGGCTCTATCATTAAGGAGGGTGACAACTGGTATGTGGGAAAAGAACCCGGTGTCTGTGATGCGAGCATAACATTGATAGTATGCCGCGAGGACAATGTCATCATCACAGGCGAGGTTCTTTGGGTAGGCGAATGGGGAAGTCTGAATGAGGTCAGATCAGAGAATGCCACCGAATATAAGGATCCATACAAGAAGGAACTTGAAGAATACGTCATCAAAAACTCCGGCGACCTGAAGAAATATGTGATAAAGGACTTACTGGGTTACTGATAAATGACTATGAGAAGAATTGAAAAGAATTATTCATTACAGATAAGACTGTGTATCGGGATACTGGTCTTTTTCATTGGACTGTTTCTGACCGGGACTTTTTTCGATAAATATGCAGCGGAAGCTTTATTCTCGCCAGACCACACTATTGTGAAGCTCATAACGACAACAGGCGTTTATCCTTTTCATGCGGTGCAGGTGCTTGGCTGGGGAGTTATCTTTCAGAGAGTTCATAGCTCGAAGAAAAGCGGGCAGGTAAGGGGGGCGCTCTGCACATTCTGTGTTGTTGCGGCAGTTTTTCTCGGATATATCGGCGGCAGGTCACTGGTGTCAGGCAATAATCTGGGAAGCATATTCCCGTCTTTCGTCGGAAATGTTCCTGTTATTCTAATATTTAGTGCTATTCTCATATATCCATTGTTTTTTGTAGGATATCTGACGGCGGAAAGGAGCAGTGACGAGCTGCTTGCAAGGAGAGTGTTCGGACTTCTTATGATACTGCTTGCAGCGTATATAGTCATGGAAGCATTGAAGAACACATTTGACCGTCCGCGTTACCGTACAGCAATTCTCGGCTATGAGGGGATAACCTTTGTGCCGTGGTACAAGCCGTTTTCGGGAGCAGAGGAATATGCAGCGGAGTATGGTCTGAAAGCCGATGAGTTCCGCTCGTTTCCCAGCGGTCACAGCATATTCAGCAGTCTTACCATGTGCATATTCCCGTCTCTTTCATGGCTTTTCCCGAAGCTGAGAGACAAACAGCCGTATCTGTTTGCTTTCGGCTTTGTATTTACTGTCACTGTAATGAGCTCAAGAATGATACTCGGAGCACATTACCTCAGCGATGTTTCCGCAGGAGCGATCATAGGCGTTTTGTCTGCTATGGCATCTCTGACAGTACAGCACCGTATTGCTAAAAACTGTGAAAGATATAAATAAGTCTCATCGCTGAAAAGTATATAAAAAACATATCCCCGAAACGTTAAGCAGATACCCATATAGAAGTTTTGCCCCATAGTGTTTCATAACACTATGGGGCATTGTGTTTTTTCGGCGGCTGATAAAAATCATAATTCAGCTGTCCAATCCATCAATAAATGACTTTATGACCTCACCGCATTCCTCCGGCTTCTGCTCATAGATCCTCTATACGCTTGATGGCTCTGATCCGCGGACATCGGGTTCCGCAAAACAGTATCAGGGCAGTATCAACATACGCAACAATACCAATGATACAAATCAGCTTGCAGCAATTCGGGATATTTCTCTGAGAGGGTATAATCCTCCGAATTACAATGTTGATAAGGGAATGATCGTCAGAGCAGTTTGCAGGGACAGCGGCGGAATATACAGCGAAGTAGCAACAAACAGCTATTTCATCGGAAAAACCGCTTCATATTATAAGGATATGAAGGTATTGTCGATCTCCACTGACAGCAGTAATTTCTTTGATAAGGAAAAAGGCATATATATGATCGGCGATCAGTACTACCGCTGGAAGAACAGCGGTAGTTTTGACCCGAATCTTGATGTGGGAAGCAGTGAAAATCCGACTAATTATAATTCGGAAGGCAAGGAATGGGAGCGCCCCTGCAACATACAGGTATTTGAACAGGGTAAGCTGAAATTCACAGAGGATGTGGGAGTTCGCATAGCAGGAAACTGGACGGCAGCATTCCCTCAGAAGAGTATGACATTCTATGCGCGTCGTGATTACGGTGCCAATAAAATGCAGTATGATTTCTTTGAGGGCGGCGCTACGGACACAGACGGTGCAAAGATAAAGGAATACAAAAAGGTAACTATACGCAATGGCGGTAACGCTTATGATAACTGCCGATTCCGTGATGATCTGAACCAGTCTCTTGCAGAAGGACTTTCACTTGGTACGCAGGCAAAGCAGGATTATATTGTCTTCCTTGACGGTGAATTCTGGGGAACCTATTCGATGCAGGAAAAATTGGACGAGAACTACCTTGAATCACATTATCATGTTGATTCAGACCGTGTTACTACAATAAAGAACGGATACGAATATTCCGGACTTGAGTCGGTATATCAGGATTTCCGACAGTTCTGGAACTGGGCAATGTCCGCAGATATGTCAGATCAGTCCAATTATAAAAGAGTCTGCGACACTCTGGATATTAACGGACTTATGGATTTCATCGCTTTTGAAAGCTATATCGTAAACTGGGACTGCATGATCAACAGCAATAACTGGATGATATGGCGTTCGGATGAGAATGACGCTTCTAATCCATATGCAGACGGGAAATGGCGTTTCCTGCTCTTTGATACGGAGTATTCTTCCGGCTATGACGGACAGTGTTCATTCCGTCGTGACTGTTTCAAGGATATGGACAGATCCGGCAAGATCACCAGTATATCTTCTCTGTTCAATAAGCTGATGAGCAATGCAGAATTCAAACAGCAGTTTTATAGCCGCTATAAGGAGATAATGAATGATAACTTTGATAATTCAAAGGTATCGGCAAAGATAGACTCTTACGCTTCCTCAACTACGGATGCCGTTAATGATACCTTCCGCAGATTCGGCGTAAGTGCAAAATATGACAGCTGTATAAAGATGATCCGCAATTTCTACAAGAACAGAGCAAAATATGCGGAGCATCATCTGAATCTCCTCTATGGCATTAATGATAACTGGCGGGATGATCCGAATATGATCGATCAGTTCGGATGGAGTGTCTGGATGAATGACGGTGAGGGCTCTATCGATTATAATGATGACGGCAGTATAACTGTCAATGTCGTAAGAACAGGTCAGTATGCACAGGTAAGCAGCAGTACGGTTTCGCTTCAGGCGGGAAAGACATACCGCATGACCTATAAGATTAGTACTTCACAGAACGTCAATACTTATTCGATGTTCCAGCAGGGTTACGGAGAGTATAAGAGCTACTCTTATCAGGACCATGTGTTTACTCCAAACGTTCAGACCATTACCGATACAGTAACTATGACGCAGTCAGATGACAATGTCAAGTTCCTTATCGGACTTGACAAGGGAACAGGAACATACCGTATCTCGGATTTTTCGCTTATTTGTATCAACTGATATGATTAACGGCACTTCAAAAAGAAGTGCCGTTTTTTCAAGCTGTCCAAAAAGAGGTTTAACTTTATATAGGTAACAGAAAAGCCTGTATTTCAGTGTTTTCCTCGAAATACAGGCTTTTTAATTCTGGCGGACAGAGAGGGATTCGAACCCTCGATACGCTATTAACGTATACACGAGTTCCAGTCGTGCGCCTTAGACCAGCTCAGCCATCTGTCCGTACTTTGGTGCGAGTAATGGGACTTGAACCCATACGTCTCTCGACACACGCCCCTCAAACGTGCCTGTCTGCCTATTCCAGCACACTCGCAAAGTACTTTAATATTATACTACAATAGGAGGCATATGTCAAGCAATTTTGATATATATTTATTTTATAACTATAAAAGAATTTTATAATAACAAAATATAAGAATTAGAAACGAAATGAAAGGTTATGAGTAAGAACTGGACAAAAAATCTTGATTTTCGACATTTTGCGTTAAAAATACCCCTTGTTTTTTCATTCCAATGGGTGTACAATGGTTATCGTAGTAACAAGAAAAGGAGTCCTATCATGGAAAATGAAAGAATCAAAGTATTGATCGGAGACGATTCAGCATCAAACGGAGTAAGAGTAGCAGCAAAGCTAAGGGATAGCGGCATGACAGCCTATACCCGAAGAAACAATGGCAGAGCGATACTTGATTCCATTCTCAATGATAAACCTGACGTTGTGATGGCAGGTCTTACACTGCCTGATACAGATGCATTGCTTCTGATAAAACAGGTCAGGGAATCACTTGTGAGCGTACCGTCCTTCATAGTTGTATCGGATATCGACAACAGCTTTATTGAGAGACAGGTAATTGAGAACGGCGCATCATATTTTCTTGCAAAGCCGTTTGATATCGATTCTATCCCATCGATCGTAAAGTCGGTTTGCCGAAAGACAGTTCTGCCGAACTGTACTGACACAGAGATACTGGTGACAGATGTGATACAGAAGCTTGGAGTTCCTGCGCACATAAAGGGATATCATTATCTGAGGACAGCGATATTGAGTGCAGTTGAAAACAGCAGGCTTATGGAATGTGTCACGAAGCAGTTATACCCAAGTGTGGCGCAGAAGTATGAAACGACTTCATCAAGGGTTGAAAGAGCAATAAGACACGCAATTGAGATCGCGTGGAACAGAGGTAATGCCGAGATGATAAATGACTTTTTCGGCTATACTGTTGACAGTTACAGAGGAAGACCTACAAATTCCGAGTTCATCGCTCTTGTGACGGACAGGATAAGATTGAAGCTGAAAACAGAAAGCACTGCAAGCTGACAATATAATAAGGATATTATTAATTCAATGACGTCTGTATCTTAAAGATACGGACGTTTTTTGTTGACTTGATATTGCTTATAATGTATAATATAAGTATATTTTTATTTTAGGGGGAATAACAATGAGTCTATTTGACAAATTTGGTAAAAAGGACGACGATACCGTTGAGATCGAGAAGACAGACACAAAGGGCTGGGACGCAATTACAGCTGCTTTTGAGAAGCTCTATCCCGATCAGAAGGACCCGAAGCATTACGGAGTCCTTATCCCGTGGGAGCTTGGCGGCGATGATCCGCTTACGGGCATAAGTATTTATGAGACAGGGGAGTACTATCACTTTGTCACATATGGTCTCAGCGAGATATTCGAGAAAGAGACAGATGATCCCGAGATCAGCGGTTACGGTATGGAATTCACGCTCAAGCTCAGAAAAGCAGGCATAGACCCTGCTGATGAGGAGGGAGAGCTTCGCTGCATATGCGGCATCTTCCAGAAGATAGCCCGCATAACCTTTGAGCATGGCGAGTGTTTCAGAGCTAATGAATATCTTTATACGGGACAGACCTCGGGTATTGATCTTCATCAGAAAAGTGCTCTTACAGGTTTTATCATGATAACCGATACTGACGCAGGCTCCATTGATACACCAAACGGCAAGGTCGATTTTGTTGAGTTCATTGGCTGCACAGACGCAGAGCTTTTTGCTCTGAGAAACAAAGAGCTTACTGTTGCTGAGCTTTACGGTAAGCTGGGAAGTGATGTTACAGATTACACCAGATCATCTGTAATATAACAATGAAAGCAAAAGCACGAGGAAATGATCTTCGTGCTTTTTTTATTCCGATTTTTCGGGAGCAACGGTAAAGCTTCCGTTATCAGCGATGAAAGTATACATGGGAATACTGAATGTTCCGTTGCCCTTGACGTTCTTGATTATGGTATGTACGAAGAAATCACACCACTCCTGCTGAGGTTTCATTGCGTAATCTGTCTGGAGCGATACCCATAGAGGCGATGTGAAATCCATTTTCTTTGGATCAAAGAGTATTCCCACAGCCGAGTCGCAGAAATCGAAGGTTCCGATAAAAGCTACATCGCCTTCTTCTCTCTTTATCTCATTGCCGAGACTTTTGGGGACATCTCCGAGTGTGATCATCATTCTGCCCTTAATGACGCCTGTTTCCTTTTCAAACTTATTGATGACGCCTTCTTTTGTAAGCTCTTTTTCGATATGCGAGAATTTTTCCTTATCTGCTAACATAAGATCACTCCTTTTAAATAATAGGATGACGGGGAGCTTGCTCCACTGATATATATTATAACATATCAGTGCTAAAATAGCAAGATGCGCAGAGATAAAGATGTATTATGTAAAGCATTGCGGCTCAACATCGTTATTATTCGATAAAAAGCTGACGGCAATGTATTATTATGGGATGGACAGTTAAACTAATGCAGAGGTACTATAAAGGATAATAGGTTATATGACATGAATAACTTTGCAGGTGATAACACTTTATTTTACGGGATATGCACATTATACATCCTGAAATGCGGTGCACAAAAAGTTATGCGCAAAATGTTATACAACAAGTTCGATATGTTATTGATTATGTGGAACTTATTTGCTAAAATATAAGTATCAATACGTGGTATAACCACAGAACGAGAGGGAAAAATTATGAAAAAACAGGTTTTAAAAAAATGCGCTGCATCTCTTGCAGCCTGTGCGCTGATGGCCACCGCAACGCCTATTTCGGTGATACCCGCATCCGCAGGTTCAAACCTCATTTCAAACTCCACATTCGATAACGGAGTCTCTGACTGGGGCACCTACAAGGAGAGCGGCGGCGTCTGCACACTCAAAGGCGAAGACGGAAAGCTTGCACTGAAAATATCAGATGTGGGCAAGCTGAACTATTCTGTACAGGTATTCTATGACATCGTTCCTCTTTACAAGAACGGCGTATATCGTCTGAAATACGATATCTGGTCAACACAGGACCGCTTCGTGGAAGGAATGATACAGCAGAACGGCGGCACATATCAGGCTTATACATGGAAGGGCCTCAATCTTACTACCGCTCCCCAGACCATTGATTATGAGTTCACCATGAAAGAAGATACAGACATCATGGCAAAGCTTGTTTTCAACTGCGGCATACAGGAGAAGTATGAGGGAGCACTGCCCGAGCACACTATCTACATCGACAACGTATCACTGGAGCTTGTTGACGACAGCAAGGTAGATTACAGTGCCGACCGCCCCTATGCACCTTCTATAAACATAAATCAGGTCGGATACAGAACAGATGCAAAGAAGACTGCTGTATTCCGCGATATCACAAATCAGTCCGAGTTCAAGGTCGTTAACGCTGACACAAACGAGACTGTTTACACAGGCAAGCTTGAGAACAGGAGAGATAACTCCTCAGCAAATGAGACTAATTACACAGGTGACTTCTCATCTGTCAAGACAGCAGGCAAGTACTACATCACCTGCGACGGACTTGACAAGTCCTACACGTTTGAGATAGGCGACAAGGTTTATTCAAAGCTTATTGACGACAGCGTAAGGATGCTCTATCTCCAGCGCTGCGGTGTTCAGGTAAATGACAGCGAGTTCGGTCATGCAGCCTGTCACACAAGCATGGCAACTGTATACGGCACAAACCAGCAGATCGACGTTTCGGGCGGCTGGCACGATGCAGGTGACTACGGAAGATATGTAGTTCCCGCTGCAAAGGCTGTTGCAGACCTGCTTTATGCATATCAGGCTGCTCCTGACCTTTACAGCGACAACATCAATATTCCCGAGAGCGGAAACGGTGTTCCCGATGTTCTCGATGAGGCACGTTTTGAGCTTGAGTGGATGATGAAGATGCAGGCATCTGACGGCGGAGTATACCACAAGGTATCATGTGAGAACTTCCCCGGATATGTAATGCCTACCGAGGAAAAGGCTCCTCTTATCGTTACTCCCGTAAGCTCCACAGCAACAGCTGATTTCTGTGCTTCCATGGCACTTGCAGCAGAGTTCTACGAGAAGTACGACAAAACCTTTGCTGATAAGTGTATGGCAGCAGCTGAAAAGTCATGGTCATGGCTTGAGGCTAACCCCAACTTCCTGTTCAGAAATCCTACTGAGATCGTTACAGGTGAGTACGGAGACAAGACAGACAAGGACGAGCGCTACTGGGCGGCTGTTCAGATGTACCGTGCAACAGGAGACCAGAAGTATCTTTCCTCAGCAAGCAGAGCTTACACAGGACTTGACTGGTCCACAGTGGGCGATTACGGTAATATCGCAATTCTCACAATGAAGAATGCAGACAAGAACTCCTCTGCATATCAGAACGCTTATACAGCAGTTATGACTCAGGCTGATTCTATGGTGAAGACCATCGAGAGTTCAAGCTACGGCTCAGCTATCACAAAGTATAACTGGGGCAGCAACATGACGATAGCAAACGCAGGTGTTATCCTCGGACTTGCCGATCAGCTCACAGGTCAGGACAAGTATCTTGACTCTGCAAATGCAGAACTGGACTACCTCCTCGGTGTAAACCCTGTTTCTGTATGCTTCGTATCGGGCTATGGTACAGTATCTCCCGAAAATCCTCACCACCGTCCTTCAATGGCTGTTGGTCATGCAATGAAGGGTATGCTGGCAGGCGGTGTAAACCAGAACCTTGAGGACAGTGCTGCAAAGGCATACTGTCAGGACCTTCCTGCTGCAAAGCGTTATGTTGACAACTCCGAGAGCTATTCCACAAACGAGATAACCATCTACTGGAATTCACCTCTGACATATCTGCTTTCACTTACAGACGGTTCTGCAAAGCCCGAGCCTATAACAACTACAACAACAAGCACTACCACCACAACAACTACGACTACAACTACAACATCAACAACAACATTCACTACTACTTCATCAACTACCTCCCAGAAATATGAGGTAGTAACTCCCGGTGATACAAACTGCGACGGTACAGTTGAGCTTGCAGATGCTATACTCATAATGCAGGCACTTGCTAATCCCAATAAGTACGGTATCGACGGCGACAACGAGATACATCTCACTGCACAGGGACGTATAAACGGCGATGTTACCGGAAATGCCAACGGTCTTACAGCTGATGATGCACTCACTATCCAGAAGTTCCTCCTCAAGCTTATCAACAAGCTTCCCGAGTAAGAATATAGTGCAAAGGAAAAAGCTCCATTTCGGGAGCTTTTTTCTTTATTGTTCATTTGTGAGCATTTTGTATGTAACACCGTATTTTTCAGCAATATCTCTTGCGTATGAGGAGCCCTCGGGCAAAGCGATCTCCACCTTGAATGAGCGCTTTCCCTCGTCGCTTCGCATTATAAGTGAGGATACCATAGATGAATTTCCATCCTTGTTCATCTCATCTGCATCGGAAGCGAGCTTGTGCATATGGGTATTGAAGATGGTGCGTACATCTTTCTTCATAAGCGCCCTTACGGAGTCTCGTGCGATATAGTAGCCCTCCTCAAAGGAAGTAGTCGAGAAGGTCTCGTTAAGGAGCAAAAGACTGTCAGAGGTGCATTCTGTATATATTTCCTTGAATCTTACACATTCCTCGCCGAGTCTGCCCAGATCCATTGTTTTGTCTTCATCGGCAGGGAAGTGGGTGTATATGCAGTCCACAGGCTTGTAGCTGAATGATGAGGCAGGTACAGATATACCGCCCTGTGCCAGTACATACATGAGTCCCACAGCCTGAGTGAGAGTGGTTTTTCCGCCGCGGTTTGCACCTGTCAGGATATAGATAGTATGTGCCTTGTCAAATATGAGGTCATTGCAGACGATATCTTCCATAGGCATGGAATTAAGTGCAAGCTTGAGGTTATATAGTCCCTGTGCGTCCATATCATTTCTGTCACTGTCAAGGACCTGAGGCTCGCAGAAGCTATATCCCTTTTCTCTGTATTTTGACACAAACTCAGCAAATCGGATATAATACATGAATTCGGGAATGAGCTGGGTTATGTTGATTATGGCGATATCAGCGTATTTTGACAAAGTGTTCCGGAGCTTTTTAACGAGGGAATCAAGAATTTTGTTCAGTATCTTGTCGAGATAGAATGTGGAGTTCTGCACCCCGTCACCATTTGCAGCGTTGACGATAGTGGACCTTATTCCTGCGTCCATGAACGGCTTGTCTCTGATAGTCATAAATCCTGAAAGGTTCTCCATGAATTTCATAACACTCTCAGTCTTTTCTTTTTCTATCAGCTGATAATGCATATTGCCGTTCCAGTCGCAGCCTTTTTGTATTTTGTCCTTAGAGGAAATAGCGTCGGCGAAGTTGCTGATGATATTTGATTTCTTGAAGGTGGTGTCATTTATTGAAATAAGGCCCATGCTGACAGCCTCAAACCTCTCGTTCACATTTATACCGATAGTAACGCTCCGAATATCTGATGTTTTCTGTTTCAGCTCAAAGATATCCTTCTTCATCTCCGCAAAACAGGCGTCATCATAGAGAGAGTCAAGATACTTTTTGAATCCGGTAAGTCCCTCGGAGGTGATACGTTCATCGGACAGGCATTCTCTCATTGATTCCACGCAGAGTATGTAGTCTTTCAGCTCGTCGAGTCGGTGAAGAAGATGCCAGAGACCGATCTTCTCATCATTGTCTATTCGGGTAGAGCCGAAGTTCCTGATGAATTCGATTTTGTCAAAAAGCTCTGTCATCTTAGTTCTGAGCTCGGGAAGAGCCAGTACATCGCGAAAGACCTCCTGTCTGTAACGAGCGGTTTTCTGATCAGCGGTCATATTTGAGAGAATGGCTGTGATTATGTTCCGTTCTTTCGGGTCATTTGTCAGCTCACGGCATAAAGTCTCGAGTCCGAGGTCATGGCACGCCGTAGCTGACAGCTGTCTGTATACGTTATCACGATCCAAAGGTGATAGAATACTGAATGAATTATTGTCTTTCATAACTCCCTCCTCGTTTTTTCTTATATTATAAACTATAAAGCAGCTTTTGTCAATTCTCTGTGAATACTTTACGTCTATGCGGAATAATGTGGTAAAAAGGGGAATAATGTTGACAATGGATAAATGATATGTTATAATTTAAGTTAAGTAACTATACCTATTTCAACTATAACGCGGGGGTGACGCAAATCAAGAAAATACTGAAGTACGCGTTGAATATCGCACTTATTCTTGTAATAACTCTCCTTACCCTGCACCTGATATTCAAAGAACAGGAGCTTCCTGAGATCATCCGCGACCTTAAAAGCGCTGATATGCGCTGGATAGCAGGAGGTGCGGCAGCTGCCGTTGCCTTTGTTGCAGGAGAATCGGTGATAATACATTATATGCTAAGGGTACTTGAACAGAAGACCAGCTTCTTCAGGTGCCTTAAATACTCCTTTATCGGCTTTTTCTTCAGCTATATCACACCGTCTTCAACAGGCGGTCAGCCTATGCAGATGTACCATATGAAGAAGGATAAGATAAAGATAGGCTACTCCACACTGATAATGCTGCTGATAACCATAGCCTATAAATCAGTGCTAATATTGCTGGCATTGGGATTTCTGATATTCAATTTCGGAACGGTGGAGCAGTATGCAGGTGATATGAAGTGGCTGATAGTTCTTGGCTTTGTGCTGAACCTTTCCTTTATAGCACTGCTGCTTCTTGTTTTTCTGAAGCCTATCTGGGCGAGAGCACTCGGTATCAAGACCGTAGGACTGCTGTCAAAGCTGAGAGTTATAAAGCGTAAAAACAAGGACAAATACACCGAAAAGGTCATCAGGATATGCGATACATACGCAATGGGAGCCGACTACATCAAGAAGAATATCGCTGTCGTGTTCAAGATATTCGTGCTTACGGCATTGCAGAGGATATGCCTGTTTTCCGTTACATGGATAGTATATAAGGCATACGGGCTCAGCGGAACACGCTTCATCGATATCCTCACATTGCAGATCATCATAGCTGTTGCTGTGGAAATGCTTCCGCTTCCCGGTGCGGCAGGCATATCCGAGGGCTGTTTCCTGCTGACGTTCACGGAAATATTCGGCGAAGAACTTGTAAAGCCTGCACTGCTCATAAATCGCGGACTGACCTTCTATCTGATACTCCTTATAGGAGCAGTAGTCACATTCGGCGCCCACATAATAAATATAAAAAGAGAAAAGAGACAAAACTGAATATGATATCCGCTCCGCATAACAGCGGAGTTTTTTATTGTCAAATATTCGCTAAAGACCTTGCAATTTGTATATTAATGCTGTATAATAGAAAAAGAGGTGGTAAAAATGGGCTTCTGGTCAAAATTCGGACACGCCGTTTCTCCATATTACAATATTATAATCTTTGTATTTGCCATTGCAACAGCCCTTGTAGCTGTAATGCTACATCAGAACAGGCAGGCTGTTGACAATGAGATATATGATTGGGAAGCGTCAAGCGATGATCTTTACAATGTAGACAGGGTAGACAAGATATTCGACAGCTATAGAAAGATCAATTCAAACTACACCTTGTTCATTACACTTATATCTATATTTCCTCTGCTGGGAATGCTTGGAACTGTCATCGCTCTCCTCGGGCTTGATATGTCCACGGCTGAGGCGATAAGCAATGCAAAAAACAATTTCTTCGGTGCACTTACATCCACAGCATGGGGAATTATCTTCGCAGTTGTGTTCAAGATAATCAATGCGAGGATGTTTGCCGATGTGGAAGACCTTATACAGCGCCATCTGGCTCTCATAAAGAAACTCCGAAAGAGCGGTATTGATGAGTCGCAGAAGCAGTCGAGGTTGTAAGGATGAAGCTGAGAGAAATAATTCTGGATTTTACATCTCTCCTTGATGTTACAATGATAATCCTGTTCTTCTTTGTGCTTTACAGCGGTATTGATGCGGAAAATGCCACAGAGAAGGCAAAAGCTGCCGAGACTTCCTATACCGAGATGCAGGAGCAGAATGAAAAGGAACAGATGGAATGGAGGCAAAAGGCTGACGAGGAGTGGGAATGTATCCTCACAGCTGACGCCAACGCAGGAAAGAATCAGCAGGCACTTTCAGCATACAACGACGGAAAGGGCATCACTTTCAACCTTCATGAGGTGGAAAAGGGCGATGTGTGGACTCTCAGTGTTCTCTCCGGAAACAAGAGAATAGGAGAGATAAGTTCCGATGAGTCAAGGGAACTGAAGGACAAGCTGAAGGAAATGCTTAAAAAAGCAGGGTACAGTCCCGAAGATGTTATCATAAGCACCCTGACCTTCAACGGCAACGACTTCGGAACGGAGGCTGCCGTGCCCACGGTCGAAAGGGCGATAATGAGTATTCAGAGAGAATACAAAGATCTCTATTTTACTACAATAAACATATCAAAGTGAGGTAATCAAAATGAAAAAAATACTTGGAATACTGCTTATACTTATCATAGCAGCACTGATATTTGCGCTTATCTACTTCAAGGGATTCGGCGGATTTGGCAAGGATTCGGGAGAAGGCAAGAAGAATGACACATCTGCTTCCGAGACAGTTGACAAGGCAGAGCCGACAACCGAGGCGGGCAAGGATGAGAACGCTGCCGAGATAACGGTTTCCGGTCATGACTATCTTTTCAACAATGAAAAACTGACTCTTGATGCACTTGCTGTCGAGATCGGCAAGCTCGATAAGGAGACTGAGATCACTATTACTTCCGATGACACTGCTGCCAAGAATACAGTTGATGAACTTACGGACAAGCTTGACGAGCTTGGCTACAAGAACTACAAAAAGGCTGATAAATAAGCAAAAGAAAAGGCTGATACATTAAGAGTAGTACTTATATAGAAGTTTATATGTAATTTATTGGAGGAAAAAACCTTTCTGAGGAAAGGTTCTTTTCCCCCAAGCCCCCTTTTTCCAAAGACTTTATAACTGAATTTAGCCCC
>NZ_UETD01000002.1:0-277728 GCF_900116855.1 Ruminococcus flavefaciens | reverse complement strand
TTTAGGAAAGGAGTTTGAGGAAGAACCCTTTTTCAAAAGGGTTTTCCTCAATATCACTTGTAAAACTTCTATAAGAGTACCGTCCTTATGTATCAGCCTTATTTTTATTTGGTCTCTTTTCTGATGACAGTGCCCTTGGGGAAAGTCAATTCAGACTTGAATGAGAACTTCATCATTGCGTGGTTGGCAGTCTCGATCTCCTCGCCGTTTTCGTCATAGAGCTTGTCAAGGATAAGCTCCACGGGCTTCTGCGAGGGAGCGAGAAGCTCCACGGTATCACCTGCGAAGAAGCGGTTCCTCTGAGTACAGTAAACCATGCCGTCCTCACAGCTTTCCACAACTGCAACAACATCATAGTTGCGGATATAGCCACTGTTCTCATAGTACTGTGACTCCTCGGGAGTACCGAAGAAAAATCCGTTGCAGTACTTTCTGTGGCTTACCTTATATACCTCGTCTCTGATCCAGTCGGGGAGAACGAAGTTGTCCGGATCTTTGTAATAGTGGTCAACAGCCATGCGGTATGCATTGGTAACAACAGTTACATAATAAGCAGACTTAGCTCTGCCCTCGATTTTCAGGCTTGTTACGCCTGCCTTTGCAAGCTTGTCGATATGCTCTATCATGCACATATCCTTTGAATTAAGGATGTATGTGCCTTTTTCGTCTTCAAATATTGGGAAGAACTCGTTGGGGCGCTTTTCCTCTACAAGATGATAGCCCCAGCGACAGGGCTGAGCGCATTCGCCGCGGTTTGCGTCACGGTTCACGAGGTACTGTGAAAGGAGACATCTTCCCGAGAATGAAACACACATCGCACCGTGTACAAAAGTCTCGATATCAAGATCGGGACTTGTTTTCGCTCTGATTTCCGCGATCTCATCAAGCGACAGCTCTCTTGCGAGAACAACTCTTTTTGCGCCCATGTTATAGAGCTCACGGGCAGTAACATAGTTTACTATGCCTGTCTGAGTAGAGATGTGTATCTCCATATCGGGGGCATATTTTTTTATGAGCATGAGAAGTCCGATATCGGCGACGATAAGAGCGTCCACCTTAGCCTCAACGGCTTCCTTTACGAACTGTTCAAACTGAGGGATCTCATTGTTTCTCGGTAGTGTGTTGCAGGTGAGGTATACCTTTACACCCTTTGCATGAGCCGTTTCCACGGCTCTGCAAAGCTGCTGAAAATCAAAATTCATCGGTGAGGAGCGCATTCCAAACTGTTTGCGTCCGAGATACACAGCGTCCGCACCGTAATCAACGGCGGCGGTGAAACGCTCCTCATCACCTGCGGGTGCAAGGACTTCAAGTTTATTCATCAATATTCCTCCGCACGGGCAGCGAGCTCTTCTTCTTCCTTGCGCTGTTCCTCTTCGAGCTCATACTGCTGTTCGTCAGCCTTAACCTGAGCCTTCTTCATTTCGTGCTCATCGTTGGTCTTGGAGAAGAATGTCTCCTGAGTATAGATATTAGCAACAAAGTAGAAGTCATCGGTCTGCATCTTGGCAAGAACTGCATCGATGGCGTCAAGACCGGGGCTGCATATAGCTCCGGGCGGGAGTCCAACACAAACATAGGTGTCGTATGCATCGAGCATTTCCTGATTTGATACGGCAAGTCTTGGCTTTATAACGTCATAAGCATAATTCTTTGTAGGGTCAGACTGAAGCTTTCCGGCTGTTTCTTCAGGCTTTTCAAGTCTGTTCCAGAAAACGCCTGCAACGTGCTCCATATCCTCTCTGTTGGGAGCCTCCTTCTGAACGATGGAAGCGAGAATGATAAGATCGTTGAGTGAAAGATTGAGTTCCTTCATTCTTGCAAGACGCTCGTCGGTCATCTTCTGGTCGAAGTTGAAGTATATCTTCTGGCAGACCTGTTCAGGTTCCATCTCTTTGGTAAAGGTGTAGGTATCGGGGAAGAGATATCCCTCCATACGGGCATCGGCAAACTTTGAAGCATTGGGAGTCTGAGGAAGCTCGTTCTCAAATCTGTATCCGAAACCGCCTGAGTTGAACTGGAACAGGAAATCATCGGACTTGCAGACTCCTTCCTCCTCGAGTATCTGTGCAGCATCAAATATGTTTATTCCTTCGCGGAAAGTTATTGTGACAGCTTCCTTGGCTTCTTCTTGCTCTTCATTGGTGAGGGTATCAATAATGGTCTCATAAGCCATATTCGGACTTACGAAGTGCTCACCCGGGAGATAGATATCGTTTTGCTTTCTGAGCTTAGTGAACATCTGGAAGCATTTCGGTGAATTGATTATGCCCTCCTCGTGGAGAAGCTCGGATATCTGTTCGGTAGTAGCTCCCTCGGGAACTATTATGAGCTTTGTACTGTCGCTCTTGCCGATACCGAGCATATCTCTGCCGAAAGCGATAATCACCATGGAGAGACAGATGGAAACGGCGAATATTGAAACAGTGAGAATAAGGACTCCCGGGAGCCTGCTTCTTCTCTTTTTCTTCTTTTTCTTATGGTGAACGCTGTTCCTCTTGACAGCAGCGTTGTTTCTCATGGGAACGGGATCACTCACGGGAGGTCTCTGTGCAGGGCGCTTGGGGGCATCAGCCGCAGGCTTTTCCTCGTTCTGAGCAGTCCTCGGACGAGGAGCGGCAGCTTCACGCTGGAGAGGTGAAGCCATATGAGAGACAACAGGTCTCGGAGCAGCAGGCTTCTGAACAGCTTCCTCCGCCTTTTCAATTATTTTTTCAGACTCTGCTTCTGTTTTTTTCTTTTCATTATCGAGCTGATTAAGAATATCGTTGATAACGTCATTATTCTTATTATCAGGCATTGCAGAGCACCGTCCTTTCTTCAGTTACTATCATATCGACTCTCAGGTCGTGCTGCATGAGGGGGAGCTCGCCGACGATAAGCTCCTCATAGATGAGACCGATAGTGTATATATCGGGATTATCAAGGATAAATTCGTCGTAGTATCCGCCGCCGTAGCCTATCCTGCCGCCCTCCTCCGTGAATGCAAGTCCGGGGACTATACATACGCTGTCGGATGTGATAACAGGCTGGGGGAGTGAGCTGTCAGGCTCGGGGATACGGTACATACCCTCATGGAGGTCTGCCACAGACTTTATAAGATGGAATGTCATGGAGCGTTCCTGACCGCATCTTGGGAGTGCAACGCTCTTGCCCATCTCAATGAGCTTGTCAATGAGCAGATATGTATCCACCTCCGAACCGAATGAGGCATAGAGGAGGATATGGTCCGCATTGGCGATCTTTTCTTCTTCAAGGAGCCTTTCGATGATGTCCATATCCTTTGAGACCTTGTCTCTTATCTCGGCACGGGTGTGGGAGTATTGTTTTCGCAGTTCTTTTTTATTATCCATATCAGTCGCAAAGTATAGCGTTACGCTGTCGGAGGCTTTCTTCCTTTGAATGTACCTTTTCAACAAGCTTCAGACCGAAGTCAACGGCAACACCTGCGCCTCTTGCAGTTATGAAGATACCGTCCTCGGCAACACCGCTGTTTCCGATGTTTGCGCCTGTGAGCTGAGTTTCAAAGCCCTCATAGCATACAGCGGTCCTTCCGTTTAGAAGCCCCTTGTGACCAAGGATAGATGGCGCAGCACAGATAGCGCCGATGTACTTGTTGTTTGATACGCAGTGATCTATAGCTCTCTGAACGTAATCGGACTTTTCGAGATTTAGAGTTCCGGGCATACCTCCGGGGAGAACTATCATCTCGAGCTCGTCAGTGAGAGGAGCCTCCTGAGCGATGGTATCTGTCACAACGGGGATACCGTGTGAGCCTCTTATGATATTGTCGCCGACACCGACAGTCACCACATCCTTGCCTGCACGCCTGAGCAGGTCGATGGGAGCGATGGCTTCGGTCTCTTCAAAACCGTCTGCAAGAAAAACGTAGATCATGATCTGTTCCTTTCATTTAAATGTAGCAATGTATTTTTTCAGGAGAAAAACAGGGTGATAGGACTGCTTGGCTTTTCTCAGTCCCTCAAGTCCCAGATCCTCCTCGCGATTGATATATTTATAGTCTGCGGCACAGGCTTTTGCAAAAAGGTTGTTTATGCCTGCATAAATGCCGCTGTAAGACGTATCCGCCTTTTCGATGTGGACGCAGAAGGTCTCATTATTGAGCCTTTCACCGATGGTAAAGGCGGCGACCTTGCCGTTTACCCTTATGACACTGCCTTTCAGGCCGAGCTCATCAAAATAGCTGAAATAGGTATTGATGGCGTACTGCTCGGCGATAAAGGAGTGGTCCATATCCTCGGGCTTGCTGTTGTATTCAACAGCGCTGAATGTGATACAGTCGTCGAAATCCTTTTCTGTCATCAGCGAGAATTCGGCGCCTATTTCATTGAAACGGGCAAGGTGGTTCCTTTTGCCGTGGAATTTTCTTCCTGCCAGCTCAATGAGGTCTGTGGAATTATAGATGTAATCCCAGTCGCCCTCGTCTGTATCCACAGTGAAGCTGTCGGGAAAAAGTTCATTCAGCATTGCCAGCGTCGGCTCGGTGATGCCTGCGATTTTTAGCGGCTTGCCGAGAGAGTCGGCATATTGTTTCATCTCATTGATAACTTCTTTATAGTCTCCCTCACCTGAGGGAAAGAAAAATCTCGGTATACCGTCTTCGGAGCGGAACGAACAGCAGATGTAGAAGCCCTTGTGAAAGGCTATCTGCGAATCGCCCAGACGTTTCCACGCCATATTATTGGCAAAGCTGTACTCGCAGCCCATGAATTGTGAATGTTCAAGAGCGGCAGTTATCCTGTCCTTGTCGGTTATATCGATGTCTCTGAATCCAAGCATTGTTCCTCCGTGGGGTCATTTTGCTTTCATGGCTGAAAAATACTCTTTTACTTCCTTCATTTTGCCGCATGACATCTTTCCCTCGGGACATTTGCCCTCTGCTACGCAGGACGGACCTGCATGGGAGAAGATGTGGGGAGCGACTTCAAGGCACAGCCTCAGCATTTCATTAGCCACAGCGCGTATTTCCCACTGTGCGCGGTTGCAGCAGCGGTGACGGAAGAAATTGAAGAGGGAGCGCACATTCATAGTTACGACTATCTTTGTCTCACAAGCATTGGGGAGGATGAACCTTGCGTCCTCGTTGGCAAGCTTTGAAGCCTTGGAACGGGCAGACTTCTCATCAAGTCCCTGTGCCGTGAATTCCTCTATATGCTTATCAGTGAGAAGCTTTACCAGCTTTTCATAGCTTTCGGTTATCTCAGAAATGACCCTGTCGTATTCCTCCTTAGCCTCGGGGACCTCCTCGATAGCGGGGGGAGTGATGAATTCAAAGCCGTTTTCATTAACATATCGCTGGCTCTTTTGTGAGTAGGAAGCGATACGATGCCTTACCAGCTGATGTGAGCAGGCTCTTGAGATGCCCTCAACACCGAATGTGAAACAGACGTGTTCCATAACACTCTCATGACCGATGGAAGCGAGCATATCGATAAAGCCCGATATCTTGTCCTCGGTGAGGCCGTCTCTCAGTGACTCGATGTCGCTGCTGGAGTAGCAGAGCTTGGCAGCTGTTGCAACAAGCTTTTCAGGCTCGGGGGTGTATGACAGAAGTTTGACTTTCATTGAGACACCTTCCTTATTTATAATAATGCATATACATTTATTGTATCATTTCTCAGTCATTAAGTCAAGGAAATAACATAAAAATAATTAAAGTAATTTATTTAATAAGTTGAACAGGTGACAAAAAGGAAAAAATTTTCGTTTTGCTATGGACAAACCGAAAAAAATGTTGTATAATAAAACAGTATCTGGAATCTACAATTATATCGGAGGAATATTACAGATGAATAAGTTTAATAAGTTCGCTGCTGCAGCTGCAGCATTTGCTCTTGCTGTAACATCAGCAGGCTGCGGTGCGCCTGAAGCAATAACTATAGGTAAGGGAACTCAGACAGCTCTTACTATCGACGGTTATGAAGTACCTGCGGGCGTGTTTATTTATAATGAAATAACAGCATATAACAATGCAGCAAATGAGCTCTATGCAAAAAACAAAACAGAGCCCTCTCTCGAGGATGTTAAGAATGCAACTATCGAGGATATGTCGGCAACTGAGTGGATACAGAACAAGGCTGTTGAGGCTTGTAAGGATTTTGTTGCGAATGAGAAAGAGTTCGAGAAGATCGGTGAGTCACTCTCCGCTGAGGAGCTTGACAACATAAAGAAACTTGTTTCTTCAAACTCGGGCAGCGAGATGTTCAGCGAGAACGGTATCGGTGAGGAGTCTCTCAGGAAGATAATCGAGAATTCCTACAAGCAGGAGGCTATCTTCAAGCATTATTACGGACTTGGCTGCGAAAAGGGCTGCACAGAGGACGAGCTGAAGGAGTACTTCCAAGACAAGACCACAAGACTAAAGTACTTCACCATCAATCTTCTTGACGAGAACGGCGAGAAGTACAGCGACGAAGAGATCCGTACACTCAATAAGATGGCAGATCAATATGTAAAGGAGATCAACGCAGAGAAGACCGACAAGGCTAAGCTGGCAAAGATCGACGAGTGTGAGGAGGAGTATAACGAATACGCTGCAAAGCGTGCCGAGGAAGCTGCAAAGAAGGCTGCCGAGGAAGCGGGCGAGACTTATACTACTACCACCACAACAACGACTACTGCCGCAAAGGATGCGACAACAACTACTACAACGACCGATCCCTACGAAAAAGAGATCACGATGACAAAGTACACAACCACAACAGCCGACGAGAGCAATCCTGTTACAACTACCGCATCAGCTGAGGCGGAGGCTTCTATGAAGGCTTTCCGTGATTATAACACATATGTCTTCGACGGACTTGATTATTACAAGGCTGAGAAGTATCAATACGACGAGAACACTATCTATATCATTATCAAGGCTGATATCAAGGAGCGTATGACAGAAGACGACCTCTGGAGCGAGGAGAATGTTGAGGCACTTCTCAGTGAGCGCTATTACAGCGATTTCACAGACATGATGAAGAGCATTGCTGAGGGCTATGACTCCAACAGAAATACTTCTGCTTTCAGAAAGTATTCGCCTTTCAAGCTGAAGCTTGAGACCGACAAAAAATAAGTGATTAATTAAAGGCTGCCGAAAATGGCAGCCTTTTTTATGCGTTTTTTCTTTTCTGGAGTCTTACATCCTCGCCTTTGAATTCAAGGCAGGAGTACTCTGAGATTATCCTTGACATCACGCGCTTGTCGTATCTGCGGGAAATACCGGAAAAATCAAGATTTGTACTGATTATGGACGGCTTGCGGCGGTTAAGTCTGGTATTGATGATGTTGTAAATAGTTGCGTTGTAGAACGGAGTTTCGTACTCAGTGCCCAGATCGTCGAGGATAAGCAGGTCTGTGTCCATGACAAGGTCTATCATCTCCGAGGAATGATCGTGACTGAAGTGCTCCTTTTCTATACTGCGCAGAATGTTTATTGCTGAATCATAAATGACGCCGTAGCCCTTTTCGAGCACCTTATTTGCTATGGCAAGGGATAGGTGAGTCTTGCCCAGTCCGGTCTGACCGAACATCAGTATGCTCTTTGAGTCTGGAGTGAAGGTCGCTGCATACTGCATGGTGTACTCCAGTATCTTCTTCATTGCCGAGTAGTTCTCTCCCGAATAATATGTAAGGGAGAAGCTGTCAAAGCTTGAAAGGCTCAGCTGAGAGTTTTTGTTGAGCTCGTCCGCAGCCAGTTTTCCGCATATCGTCTTGAAGCAGTCACAGAATTTGCTGCCGTTGTAGCCTCTGTCGCAGCACTTGGGGCAGGTGTAGTGCATATCGAGGTAGTCCTCAGGATAGCCGTACTCGGCGAGGATCTTTCTTGACATAGCCTGAGCGCCGAGATTGTACTGTTTCAGCTGCTCCACCTTATCGGAAATATCCTTGCCTTTGCCATTGGAAATAATGGAGATAAGTTCTTTTCCCGTATTGAAAATGACCTCGTTGATCTCCCGTATCTGGGGGATCTTTTCGTTTATCTCGCGGATACGCTCCTCATTTTCGGTCTCAGCCTTTTTGCGGCGCAGAGTGAGGATAGCCTGTGCTTTATCGAATATTTCGCTGTCCATTATGACCTCCTCAATACAGGAATTTGTTTATTACCGACTCGTATTGTTCGATATCCGGGTCATTGGCGTTCTTTTTGACGCCTGTTCGTTTCTTTTTGTATTCGCTCTCGGCAGCCTCAACGTCCTGAACGGTCTTGAACCCGCTGTCCTGCCATGAGATGAGTATCTTGTTTATGTAGTTGAAATTGAGTTTGTTTATCTGCTCGATGGTCTTTTCATATGCCAGTCTTATGAGATCGAGGCTGATGCCTGCGTTTTTCCACTGCTGAATGAACTCGTTCTGTTTTGTAGTGGGACGGCTCTGCATCTGAAAAAGCTTCGCTATCTTTGCGGAGTACTCCTTGGAGGCGTTCATGCGCTGTATCTCGTCCTGAGCTGCATTGATGGTGTTGATATCATTTTCAGCCCACACGGAAGCGATCTTTTCCATATAAGCTGTATTGATCTTCTCGATGGAAGCGCAGTAGGAGATAAGGGTGATTATGACCTCTTTTTTCAGTCCGAGGTGGTCGTACATCCATATCATAGAGTTCATCTGGCTGTTTTTGAGTGCGCCGAGAATGCTTTCCGCGATCTTGAAAAGCTCTCTTATATCCTGAGAACCGTCCATGATAGCCGCGATCTCCGAGCCGCTGAGATTAGTCTTATGGTCGGGCATGGGCTCCGGGGCGCTTTTTGCAAGGGGCTGCGGCTGGACCGCCTTTACCTCGGTCTGCTGAGGCATTATGGACTGTATGCCTGCCGAGCCCGTGTTTGCCTGCGGACTGAGAACGTTTGCCTGCTGCCAGAAGATGACAGCCTCCTCAGTCTCATCGGCAGATACCCCCGTGTTTGAAGATATCTCCTCGGTGGAGCACAGCTTCCCCGAGCATCTGAGCAGATACAGAAGCACCTTTATCTGATTGCCCGAAGCAAGCTTGAGAAAGTTATCGGCAACTATTGAAGGGACACCAAACATTGCTCCCCATATACCGCAGTTTACCTTGAATTCCAATAAAGACACCTCCGAAAAAATACTGCAAAAGCTATTATAACATAAAAGGACGAAAATATCAAGATGCTCGGAGCGATAATATTTACAAATGTTACATTGATTTTTTTCAGCAGTTATCCGTGAGAATTTCAATAGCTTTTCTGTACTTTTCTGTGCGCTCTGCGGTCTTTTCGGAGCTTCGCACCTGATTATTCCTGAGACGTGAGATATCGGAGTTATGTCTGAGGTCCGCAAGCTTGACGACAGAAGCGGCAGGGGACTCCTTTATTTTTCTGATATAGTCAAAGTAATCCGGATTCTTGTCATGTGTCAGAAGCTTCAGCGCCTCCGTGACCTCAACCGGGAACTCCTTTTCAAGCTCTGCGATGGTAATGTCGGTGTCCTCGGCAACATCGTGGAGAAGTGCGATACAGACCGTTATCTCGTCGGTCATCTGCTCTGCGAGATGGAAAGGGTGGAAGATGTAAGGGAGACCGCTTTTGTCGGTCTGACCGTGGTGCGCGTCATATGCCAGCTTCATTGCTTTGCAGGTAAGGTCGGTATAAATCATTTCAGAGTCTCCTTGTTGGCATCAATGAACTCCATGAGCGGCTTGCGAATGATAAGTCCGCGATTTTCTGCGAACCATTCATAGGACTCCGTCAAGGAGCGTGACAAAGGCGTCAGCACGGGCATAAGTTCCAGCATTTCGGCAACATCAAGAGCGTATTCGTAGTCATAAAAGGGGAAATAGCTCCTCTGAGGGATATCATCGTATACTTCATTGAATACGGGAATTTCGCCAACAGTCTCGTAACAAAGATTTACCCACTCTTTTATCGTGACAGCTTCGGGATAGCCCACGTTGAAAATGTGTTTTTTCGGCTTCTTTTCAATAAGAAGCTCCACAAATCGGCACATATCACCGATATGGAAGAACTGGAGCTTCATACTGCCGTCCTTAGGGAGATAAAATGACCGTCCCTGCTCTGCACATTCAAATACAAAGGCTTCGCGGTGAAGATTGTTCATGGGACCGCATAAATAAGGCGGACGCAGGATATAGGCATCAGGGACTCTGCTTCTCAGTGCCTGCTCGGCGGCGATTTTATCCGTGCCGTATTTTCCCCATATGGAGTTGACACCGATACTTCCGTCCTCTTTGAACGGCTGAGGCAGGGTTTCGGGATAGACCGCACTGGAGCTTACGAGGATGTAGCATCCGAAGGTTCCGAGACCGTCCAGTAGGCAGTTGACATCGTCGGCGTTGTAGGCAGTTACGTCAATAACCGCATCAAAGTGTCGGTTTCTGAGTGTGTCACCGAGAGAGTGACGGTCGGCAATAATTGGTGTGACATTTTTGGGCTGCGGTTTTGTACCTCTGTTGAGAACGAATACCTCGTGTCCCATAGATGCGAAGTATCCGGCAGTATAGCGGCTTGCAAATACAGTTCCGCCTGTTACGAGAATAACCATAGCTTCCTCCTAATTATAATTGATATGATCATTATAACATAGATCGCGGACAATAGCAATAAAACTGAGGTAATATGTTAAAGCTCATAAAGAAGTACAGTCGAACTGCTTTTTCAGCTTCCCTATGGCTTTTTTCTCGATCCTTGAAACGTATGATCGTGATATCCCCAGCTTCTTTGCGGTCTCATTCTGAGTGTGGGGAGAGCTGCCGTAGAGACCGTAGCGGTAGGTGATTATCTCAAGCTCGCGCTTGTCAAGGCAGGTCTGTATGAAGCTGTACAGCTGACGGGAGCGGATAAGGATATCCACCTGTTCATGGATATCCACTCCATCGTCGATAAGGTCCATAAGAGTGAGGGTGTTTCCGTCCTTGTCTGTCTCAACGGGCTCGTTTATATACACATCTCCTGCTGATTTTTTTGCGGCGCGGAACTGCATAAGTATCTCATTTTCGATACACCTGCTTGCGTAGGTGGCAAATTTTGAGCCTTTTGTATAGTCAAAGGTCGACACAGCCTTGATAAGCCCGACGGTTCCCACAGAGATCAGTTCATCCTGTTCATCGGCAGAGAAAGCGTACTTTTTTACGATATGGGCTACAAGCCTGAGATTATGCTCGATAAGTCGGCTCCGCGCCTTGCTGTCACCGCAGAACATGGCTTCAAAGCATTCCAGTTCTTCTTTTTTTGACAACGGCTTTGGAAATACGGATGAGTTTTCGACATGAAGGGCGAAGAAGAATAGATTTCGCAGCAATTCCATTAACATATAAGGATACCTCCCGAATTATCATGTGATATTTTATGCATAAAGGCATGGACAATATATTCAAATAAAATCAATTTACTGACTTTCGCGTATTATTTGCTGTTAAAAATTACGGAAAAAAGCCAAGCTAACTATTGACTGAGAGCGATAAATATTATATAATAATAGTGTATGGTTTTTGAAAGATCTACTCTTGCCTTGTGTTTACGGGCGAATGAATTCGGAAGAAGTGATAAATTGAAGAATTATGTTTCAGCTTCCGTGCTTAGCGCGGATATGCTTGAGCTGAAAAATGAGATAAAAAAGCTTGAAAAAAGCAGGATAGATATGCTACATTTCGATGTTATGGACGGCATTTTCGTGGATAATATCACATTCGGTCTCCCTGTTCTGAAACAGGTGAGGGCAGCTACGGATATGACCCTTGACGTCCATCTTATGATCACCGACCCAATGAAGTACATAGACAGCTTTGCAGATTTCGGCGCGGACATCATATCATTTCATATCGAGAGCGAGAGTGATACAGCTGCTGTCATCGATAGGATACACGAGCGCGGTCTGAAGGCTGCTGTTGCTCTGAGACCTGCTACCCCTGTTGAGAGCGTGTTCAAGTATCTTTCCGATGTGGATATGATACTCGTTATGACCGTGGAGCCGGGCTTCGGCGGTCAGAGCTTTATTCCCGAAACTCTTGACAAGGTAAGAGCTGTAAGGAATAAGATAACAGAACTTGGACTTGATGTGAATGTTCAGGTTGATGGAGGCATAAACGCCGATACGGCTGCCGCAGTGAGGGCGGCAGGAGCAAATGTCCTCGTATCGGGAAGCTATCTGTTTGCGGCGGCGGATATGGCAGCCGCAGCTGATTCTCTGAGGGAAGACAGATAATGCAGAAAAAAACAAGAAAAGAGCGCCTTATCTGGCTGGATATCATGATAACACTCCTCACTCTGGAACTAATGTCCTACTTCTACTATGGTATCCGATCGGTTTTCCTTGCAGGTATATGCGTTGTCACAGGTTTTGTGGCGGAGCTTGTTTCTCTGCGCTTTATGAAGCGTAGTTTTACGGCAGATGACCTTACCTGTACATCCGATGCGCTCATACTTGCACTGATGTTCCCTGCGGTAATGGACTACCATATCTCCGTTATTGCAGTACTTTTCGCTATATTAGTTGCAAAGAACCTGTTCGGCGGACGTCTGAACATGATATTCTCGCCTGCGGCTGCGGCATTTGTATTTGTCCTGACCTCATGGGACGGGCAGCTTTTGCAGTACACCGAACCTCATGTCAAGACGGGGCTGTTTGAGACCCCGACAAATCTGGTAAGGTCCGCTTCCTATGTTTTTGATCATACGGGAACATTTGACCACTCGGATTTTGAGGTTCTTCTCGGCAATTTCAGCGGACCTGCGGGTGCTGTCAGCATACTGCTGCTTGTGGTCGCTGCAATCGTTCTCATGATGAGAAGAAGCATCTCTGCCGGAGCATTCCTCGGTACTATTTTCGGTACGGGGCTTTTTGCCGTAGTCACACCAATGGTAAGCTCCAGAGCAGACTCGCTGAAATATTCGCTTGTTACCAATATGGTGCTGTTCTCGGCGATATACATTGTTTCGGACCTGAGAATTGCTCCCAAGCGTGATTATTACGCCTTTTTCTACGGGCTCTTCATCGGTGTCATCTCCTATGTACTTGTTCTTACGGGAGCCAAGGAGAACGCTATAGTCATTGTATCCGTACTGTTTACGCCTATTGCTCTCGGCTTCAGACATCTTGAGAAGAAGATAGATACAGCCGAACAGGAACACTCCGAGGTTAACGCCGGGGAAGCTGCTGTGACTGCGGCGGGAGAGGAGGCTGCTTCTCATGAATGATCGTAAAAAAGCAATGTTTGGCGGAGTCCTTGGCGATAACATCGTCCTGTCGGGACTCATGGTGATATCACCTGTGATAATCTGCGGTGACACATTGAAGAATGCGGTCGCACTTATCTATGCTTTTTCGGCAATAACATTTCTCTCGGTGCTCATATCGTCATTTGTGCCCAAGAAGCTGCCCTACACGGTAAAGGTCATTATATATGCGCTGATATCGGCTCTTGTCTATATCCCCGTAAAGCTTGCGGCGCAGGAATTCTATCCCGAGTCCATAGAGCGTATCGGGATATACTATCCTCTTCTTGCGGTCAACTCCCTCATAGTTTTCCAGACTGAGGCGAAGTTCTTCCGCATGAAGAAAACGGATATGATAATCTCACTCATAAGCTGTATAGCCGGCTTTGACATCGTTATGCTGATAACGGGATTTCTCCGCGAGCTGTTCGCTTACGGTACCATCAACAGCAGGATAGTCGATGTGAATACACTTATCGGCGGACTCTCACAGCCCTTCGGAGGATTTATTTTCCTCGGGCTCATGTGCGGTGTTTACCGCTTTATCAGGGGACTTGTCTCCAACAATAATAATGTAAGGAGTGACGCGGATGTTTCTGATAAATGACCTCATTGCCCTCCTTGCAGCCAACCTGATATTATCACAGGCGCTGGGAACAAGTACAATTTTCATTGCGGCTGGCAGCAGGAAAAATCTGGTCGCCACCGCAGGAGTAATAACTATTTTTACCACTGTCGGATCGGCTGCGGCTTATCTGATAGATCTGGTCCTTCAGCCGTCGATATCCGATCTGAGACTGCTTTTCTACACAATGGTCATAGGAGTGCTTTATGCTGCACTTCTTGTGGCAGTTTACAAGTTCGGCAGCAGGTGGTTCGAGGAGCTTCGCAGATACATCCATTTGTCTGCTTTCAACTGTGCTGTTATGGGAACGCTCTTTACCATCAACAAAAGAGCATCAATGGACGGTACGGTTTTCAACCTCGGGGGATATGTTACTGCGGGATTTGAAGCGGGTATAGGCTTTATCATTGCGGCTCTCATACTTACAGCCGCATACAGAAAGCTCAATTCATCAAAGGTACCGGCTTCATTCAGGGGATTTCCTGCAATGCTTGTATATCTTGGAATTATATCAATGGCAGTATATTCGCTGAAGTAACTGTAATATACTGATATAGGAGAGTTAGTTTAATGAAGTTCAAGAATAAAGGTAGGAAGATCTATAAGACAAAGGAAAAGAATTATTACGGAAAGAGCCCTGTTGGCAAGGCTTTCTCCGTAGGTCTTACGGTCCTTCTCATCGGCGGAATAGTGTTTATTGGCTACAGTGTTGCCGAGCCGCTTATAAACTACACAAAGAAAAAAGGCGACAGCACTGCCGAATCTGAGATGATCGCTTCCGACACTACACCTACAGACGAAAACGGAGAGCCTGTCACAGAAGAGGGGGCAGCGCCGCAGGTGCCTGTCAGTGCGGAAGTGTACAGAGCCTATGCACTGGACCCTCTTGACATCGCGGACGCACAGTCCATAAAGGCTGCTCTGAAGCGTGTTCCCTCGGAGGAAAAGATCGAGTACATCGAGGTCCCTCTGAAGGTCAGCGGCGGCAATATCTATTATGCCACCAATAATTACTACGCAACTTCATCGGGCGTGATACAGTCCTACACCAAGCTCAGCGAAATAGTTTCGGCTATTTCTTCCGAGGGGTATAAGCCTGTTGCTCTCATCAGCACCTTCAACGATAATATTATCCCAAATTATTTCCGCGATATGAGCTATCTGACCGTAGATGACGGCTCGCAGTGGATAGACAATGACATCAACGCAGGCGGTAAGCCTTGGATGACTCCCTTTTCCGAATCGGCTGTTGAATACAACACCGATATTGCCGAGGAGGTAGCTCAGGCAGGCTTTGAAAGAGTAGTCTGCTACGATTTCGTTTTTCCCGATTTCCGTCCCAGTGATGTTGAATTCCTCGGTGAAAAGGTGGTGAGCCCCGACAGGTACATGGCGCTCACATCGGCAGCGAATATGATGTATGACAAGATCATGACAGAGGGCTCGAAAATGATGCTGGAGGTCAATGCCTCCGACCTGCTGAAGGGTAAGAATGATGTTCTTCAGCCCATGCTCCTGAAGGTCAATACTATCATACTCAACATTGACCTTGACCTTATGAGCTACGGAGTATACACAGGGGACACTGTCTACGAGTTCACGGGAACTCCTGCCGAAAACGTCAGAAAGATGCTTGATCTTGTAAGCGAGGACGTTTCCGACTTTAATGTGGCTGTCCGCGTTTCGGGTACCACACTCAGCACACAGGAAATGCTTGAAGCAAAGGAAGAGATCGTCGGGTACGGTTTCGATTCATATGTACTCGGCTAAAAAATAATTCCCGATCTAAGATCGGAGAACGGAGCTTATTATGGCAGAGAATTTTAAAGTTTCGCTTCAGAGCGTCATAGACGAATTCAAGCTTGAGGCGATATACGTTCACAAGGACGCCAATGAACTGATGATCGACGAGAACGACGTAAACCGTCCGGGACTCCAGCTCATGGGGTTTTATGAGTACTTCAATCCCGAGCGTATACAGATCATCGGAAAGATGGAATTTGCGTATCTTTCAACTATCGACGAGAAGACAAGACGCGAGCGCCTTCAGCTTCTCTTTGCCCAGCGTATACCTGCTCTCATAATCACAAGAGAGCTGCCATATTTTGCTGAGATGCTGGAGCTTGCCAAGGAGTATGAGGTGCCTCTGCTCAGAAGCAAGGAGAGCACCTCAAACTTCATCGCAGGTCTTATCGCTTATCTCAACCTTACACTTGCGCCCAGAATAACACGCCATGGCGTACTTATCGAGATCTACGGCGAAGGCGTTTTCATTACAGGCGAGAGCGGCGTAGGTAAGAGCGAGACTGCCATAGAGCTTGTAAAGCGCGGACACCGCCTTGTTGCGGACGATGCTGTTGAGATCAGAAAGGTGTCGAATATAAGCCTTGTGGGAAGCTCTCCCGACAATATCCGCCACTTCCTTGAGCTCCGCGGTATCGGAATTATCAACGCAAGACGTCTTTTCGGTATCGGTGCTGTAAAGATGACAGAGAAGCTTGACCTCGTGGTGGAGCTGGAGCAGTGGAATTCCGAGAAGATCTACGACAGAATGGGCGTAGATACCGAATATGTAAGCCTTCTCGGGGTAAAGGTACCGTCCCTTACGATCCCCGTAAAGCCCGGACGTAATCTTGCGGTCATACTTGAAGTAGCGGCTATGAACAACAGACAGAAGAAGATGGGCTATAATGCTGCCCGTGAGCTTCTCAACCGCCTTGGCATGGAGTCCGATGCCAAGGAAGTAGTCCGTGATTATGAGGCATTCTGACAGCCTCCAATATTCTTGAATAATTCAGGGGGAAACTATGATAGACATAAGTGAATTATCACAGCTCTGCGATAAGCTGGGCTGCAAGATAACACCCGAATGCTCATTGAGCGAATATATAACCTTCCGCTTCGGCGGACCATGCAGAGCGCTTATCAGCGTTAATTCCGCAAAATCAGCAGTTGAGCTCATAAAGTTAATGAAGGAAAAGAATATAAGATACGGAGTTCTCGGACGCGGAAGCAATGTACTGGTATCCGATGAGGGCTTTGACGGCGTGATACTGCTTTTCGGCAGTGATTTTGCCCGTATCGAGGTCAACGGCAATACCATCCGCTGTGATGCAGGTGCCCATCTTGCAGCAGCCTGTGTTAGAGCGCAGCAGTCGGGACTAACAGGAATGGAGAACCTTTTCGGTATTCCAGGCACTGTGGGCGGTGCCCTTTATATGAACGCAGGCGCCTATGGCAGCGAAATGAAGGATATAGTGGTTTCGGCGGAATATATTGACGAGGACTGCAATATCAGGACGATCAATGCTGAGGATATGGAGCTTTCATACCGCAGAAGCTTCTTCTCCGATTCCGAAAGAGTCATTACTTCTGTAACTATGGAACTGAAAAAAGGTGATCCCGAGGAGATAAAGAACGCTATGTCAGAGTGTATGGCAAAGAGAAGCGCTAAACAGCCTCTCGATTACCCCAGTGCGGGAAGCACTTTCAAGCGTCCCGAGGGAAGCTATGCTTCGCTTCTCATCGATCAGTGCGGTCTCAAGGGGCTTACCTGCGGAGGGGCTATGGTCAGCGAAAAGCACAGCGGCTTTGTTATTAACAAGGGCTACGCTACCTGTGCTGATGTACTGGAGCTTTGTGATAAGGTCAGGGCTATCGTCAAGGAAAAAACCGGCTATCTGCTGGAACTTGAACCCGTGATCCTAAGATAGTCTGGATAATAAGGAGATTTGTATGCAGCTTTTGATAGTAACGGGTATGTCAGGTTCGGGAAAGTCAAGCGTCATGGATGTTATGGAGGACATTGGCTTTTACTGCATCGACAATATCCCACCCAAGCTGATAACTCAGTTCGTTGATCTGTGCAGACAGTCCGAATCTGAGATACATAAGATCGCAGTTGCGGTCGATATTCGTTCGGGAGATATGTTTACCGAGATATTCCGCTCATGGCAGGAGCTGAAGCAGCGCAGTGACGTTGATGTGAAGGTGCTTTTCATAGAGGCAAACCATGACGTTCTGCTGAAGCGCTACAAGGAGACCCGCCGAAAGCATCCGCTTTCCGAAAAGTTCAACGGCAATATCCATGAAGCCATCAATTATGAGTGGGTACAGCTCTCTCAGCTTCGCGAGATAGCAGATTATTACATAGAGACCTCCAACTTTACAGCTTCACAGCTGAAGGAGCAGGTCAAGGAGCTCTTCCTTGAAAAGAGCTCCGATTCTCTCATTATAAAGGTAATGTCTTTCGGCTTCAAGTATGGAGTTTCCACGGAGGCTGATCTGGTATTTGACGTAAGATGCCTGCCAAATCCTCATTATGTTGAGGAGCTTCGCAACCATACTGGCTGTGACAGCTGCGTCAGGGACTATGTTATGAGCTTTGAGCAGTCCCGTGTGCTCTTTGACAAAATGACAGACCTTATAGACTATCTGATACCTCTTTACGTTCATGAGGGCAAGAGCCAGCTTGTAATATCCTTCGGCTGCACGGGCGGAAAACACCGCTCTATCACCTTTGCCGAGCTCATGGCAGACCACCTCATCAGTAAGGAATACAAGGTACAGAAGTATCACAGAGACATAACCAAGGACAAAAAATTCTGAGTAATGGAGTGAGTAGAGATGTCCTTCTCAAATGATGTCAGAAGCGAGATCTGTTCCTCTGTCAATGATAAAGATAAACGATTTGCCTGCCTTTACGGTATGATCCTGTTCAGCAGGACTCTTTCCGCGGAACACATATGCTTTCAGAGCGAAAGCAGTATATCCGCAGAGCTTTTCCGCAGCCTTTTCAGAGCCGTGATCAAAGTTGAGCCTTCCATTGAGCAGCATACAAGAAAAAACGGAACGTCGCTCCATACCTGTGAGGTCAGGGGCAGCACCGCTGAGGCAGTCTATCAGAAATACAGACTTGCAGAAAATAAAAGAGTCATAAATTCCGAGATTATTGCTACCAATAGTCTCGGAGTTTTTACAGCAGGGGTATTTCTTGCCTGCGGAAGTGTAAACGACCCGTCCAAGGAGTACCATCTGGAGTTTGCCTGCCCTGAAGAAGGTCTGGCACAGCAGCTCGAGACCCTGCTTCACGATATCGGCGTTACCGCTCGGACAATGGTCCGCAGGGGACAGAATATAGTTTACATCAAGGGCAGTGAATCCATTGAGGATACGCTGACCTTTATCGGTGCGCCCCAGTGTACGCTGGAGCTCATGAACATGAAGATATACAAGGATATCCGCAATAAAGCCAACAGGATTGCAAACTGCGATGCTGCCAACATCGACAAGGTAGTAAAGGCTGCCATGAAGCAGATAGAGGATATAAAGCTGATAGACAGGGCAGTTGGACTGGATAACCTTTCCGATGAGCTCCGCGAGGTGGCGCAGCTCCGCCTTGATAATATCGACATGAGCCTTCAGGAGATTGGCGAGACTCTCAGCGAGCCCATAAGCCGCTCGGGAGTGAACCACCGTTTCAAGAAGCTGGCAAAGATGGCGGAGGAGCTTCGCATGGGAGGTGATCCCCATGAGAAGTGATGAGTTTGTAAATCTTCATGTTCATACGGAGTACAGCCTGCTGGACGGAGCTTGCCGCATAAAGAATCTTATCAGTCGCGTAAAGGAGCTGGGACAGACTTCTGTTGCAATTACCGATCACGGCAATATGTACGGGGCTGTGGAGTTCTGGAATGCTGCAAGAGCCGAGGGCATAAAGCCTGTTATTGGCTGCGAGGTTTATGTTGCGCGAAGAACACGCCATGACCGTGAGCCAAAGCTTGACTCCTCTCCCTATCACCTCATACTTCTATGTGAGAACAACGAGGGCTACCGAAATCTTGTTAAGCTGGTGTCTGCAGCGAGTATAGAGGGCTTTTACAACCGTCCGCGAGTAGATATGGAGCTTCTGAAAAAGTATAACAGAGGACTTATCTGTATGTCAGCCTGTCTGGCAGGAGAGATACCTCGTCTGCTGGTTGACGGGCACTATGATGAAGCGAAAGCAGTTGCACTGAGGTATCAGGAGATATTCGGAAAGGGCAACTACTTCATTGAGGTACAGAACCACGGCATAAATGACGAGCTGAGGATACTTCCGCTGCTGTACAGATTATCGGCGGAAACAGGCATTGAGCTTGCAGCTACCAATGACTGTCACTATATAAATAAGAGCGACGCCGAGATGCAGAACGTGCTTCTCTGCATACAGACAGGAAAAACTCTTGATGAACCCAATCCCATACGCTTCGAGACAGAAGAGTTCTATGTTAAGTCCGCAGAGGAGATGGCTTTGCTTTTCAAGGGGCATGAGGAAGCAGTCAGCAACACAGCTAAAATTGCTGAGCGCTGCAACGTAGAGTTTGAGTTTGGCAACATAAAGCTCCCTAAGTTCACTATTGAGGGCGTTGAAGATAATACCGTCTACTTCCGTGAGCTTTGCCGAAAGGGCATGATAGAGCGATACGGCGCTGAGCCGCCCGAAAACGTCAGGGAACGCATGGAGTATGAGCTTGACATTATTACGAAAATGGGCTACACTGACTATTATCTCATAGTCTGGGACTTTATCCGCTATGCACGGGAGCATAATGTCCCCGTAGGTCCCGGCAGAGGTTCGGGAGCAGGAAGCCTTTGTGCTTATTGTATCGGCATAACAGGAATCGATCCCATAAAGTTCAACCTGCTCTTTGAGAGATTTCTTAATCCCGAGAGAGTAAGTATGCCTGACTTCGACATAGATTTCTGTATTGAGGGGCGTCAGAGTGTAAAGGACTATGTTGTAAGGCGTTACGGTACGGACAGGGTGTCCGAGATAATCGCCTTTGATACACTGAAAGCACGAGCGGCAGTCCGCGATGTGGGACGAGTTCTCGGAATGCCCTATCAACTGTGTGACAAGGCTGCCAAGGAGATAGACCCTCGGGCGACACTGGACGAAGCGCTGAAGGAATCGGAGGAGCTTGACTCGCTGTATCATACCGACAGGAACATGAGAAGACTCATTGACCTTGCGCGTCAGCTTGAGGGAATGCCGCGCCACGCATCTACTCATGCGGCTGGCGTAGTTATATCGGCTGTACCGCTCAGTGACCTTGTGCCGCTGCAGCGCAATGATGATACAATAGTAACTCAGTACACAATGGGTATACTGGAGTCTCTGGGACTCCTGAAAATGGACTTCCTCGGACTTCGCAACCTTACTATTATAAGAGATACTGTAAACGAGATACACCGCACCGAGCCTGAGTTTGATATCAGTCAGATACCGACGGATGACGCGGAGGTATACAGGATGATGTCGGCAGGTGACACCGAGGGAGTGTTCCAGTTTGAGAGCGAGGGAATGACAGCCCGTGTCATGGAGCTGTGTCCCGAGCGCCTTGAAGACCTTATCGTTATAATCTCACTGTACCGTCCGGGACCAATGAAGTCCATACCGCTGTATATTGAGAATAAAAATCATCCCGAAAACGTTACCTACAAGCATCCGCTGCTGAAGGATATACTGGAGGACACCTATGGCTGTATGGTCTATCAGGAGCAGGTAATGGAGATATGCAGGAAGCTTGCAGGCTACTCCTACGGTCACGCGGATATCGTCCGCAGGGCAATGGCGAAAAAGAAGCATGATGTCATGCTGAAAGAGCGTGAAAGTTTTGTAAAGGGGGCCTCGGAAAACGGAGTTTCCGAGGATATTGCCAATTCTGTTTTTGATGAAATGGTAAGCTTTGCGTCCTATGCATTCAATAAGTCCCATGCGGCTGCATATGCCTATCTTGCTTATCAGACTGCCTATCTGAAATGTCACTATCGCGGAATATACATGGCAGCTCTCATGTCCAGTGTCATGGGCGTCAGCGGAAAGCTGGCGGAATATATAAACTCTTGCAGGGATTACGGAATAGAGATACTCCGTCCCGATATAAACAAGAGCAACAAAGGATTTACCTTTGTGGACGGCAGGATGTATTTCGGACTTCTTGCAATAAAGAATGCAGGAAGCGGTCTTGCGGACAAGATAATCGCAGAACGCACCGAAAACGGCGATTTCAGAAGCCTTCAGGATTTCTGTGAGAGAGTTGAAGGCAGAGAGCTGAACAAAAAAGCTCTTGAAAACCTTATTAAAGCAGGCGCCTTTGACGGTCTGGGATACAACAGACGACAGATGCTCGAGAGCTATGAGATGCTGCTGGATATGGCAGGCTCAGGCAACAGGGGAGTCATTGAGGGGCAGCTCAATTTCCTTGACGGAGCCGATACCTCGGAAATGAATGTCAGGATACCATATAAGCAGGAGTTTGACCACAAGACTTTGCTCACCCTTGAAAAGGATGCAACGGGAATGTATCTCAGCGGTCATCCGCTTTCGCCGTACAGCTGGCTCATGGAGCTGATGCACACTAAGAAGATCGGCAGTATCCTTGCGGATAATTCTTTAAAGGACGGTATGACAGTCAAGCTTATCTGCTCCGTGGAGAGTTCAAAGCTTCATGTGACAAAAAACGGCGACAAAATGAGCTTTGTGCAGCTTTCCGATGATACGGGGGAGATCGAAGCAGTGGTGTTCCCCGACCTTTACATGGTAAGCGGTTCAAAGCTTGTCAATGACGCGATAGTTTATATCAGCGGAAAAATATCCGTAAAGGACGACAGAGTCACGGTTATATGCGGATTTATCGGTTCGGAGAACGAGTTCACCAGACTTGTCTCTACCATGAAGCTTTGTATCAAGACCACATCATCAGCCGCCTCTGTCAGTGACGAGCTGAGACAACTCTGCGAAAGGAACAAGGGGGACACAGCTGTATGCTTTTATCTCTCAGATGTCAAAAAGACCGTTTCTCCCCGTGTGAAGCTGTCACTATCGGTGAACGAGACCTCATATGAGGAACTGAAGGAGCTTTGCGGAGCCGCGAATATCGGACTTATCAGCTGATATTCAGTTCGTTGCCGTATGTATGCGGAAAAAATACGGAATATACTTGACATTTTTTCCACAAAGTAGTAAAATATAAGAGTATGGAATTATGCCGCAGCAGAACTGCGGGTTCAACAATATATGCCAAGTGCAGAATGGAGAATATGTATGATCAAGAAAATCGGTGTCTTAACAAGCGGAGGAGACGCTCCGGGAATGAATGCCGCAGTCAGAGCAGTTGTAAGAACAGCTCTCAGCAAGGGCATGGAGGTTTACGGTGTCCGCAGAGGTTATGTTGGACTTATAAATGGTGACATAGTAAAGATGGACGAGAGAAGCGTTTCTGATATAATTCACACAGGCGGTACAGTTCTTTATACAGCAAGATGCCCTGAGTTCAGAACAATGGAAGGCGTTGCAAAGGGCAAGGCTAAGTGTGATGAGCTCGGTATCGAGGGCCTTGTAGTTATCGGCGGCGACGGTTCATTCAGAGGAGCTGCTGACCTTTCTGCACAGGGCGTTCTCTGTATCGGTATCCCCGGTACTATCGACAATGATATTGCCTGCACAGATTATACCATCGGTTTTGATACAGCTATGAACACTGCTATGGAGCTTGTTGACAAGCTTCGTGACACATCTCAGTCTCATGACAGAATATCAGTTGTTGAGGTAATGGGACGCGGAGCAGGTCACATTGCTGTTAATACAGGTATTGCCTGCGGAGCTACTGACATCATCACAAAGGAAGTTCCTTATGATATAAACGCTATCGCAAACACAATGCTGGCTAAGAAGGCTAAGGGCAAGCAGAACTTCGTAGTTATCGTTGCTGAGAGCATCGGTCACTCACAGGAGATCGCAACAGCTCTTCAGGAGAAGACCGGCATCGAGGCAAGAGCTACTATCCTTGGTCATGTTCAGCGCGGCGGCTCACCTACAGTAAGAGACAGAGTAGAAGCTACAAGAATGGGCTACTATGCTGTTGAGCTCCTTGAGCAGGGAATCGGCAACAGAGTTGTTGGTATCAAGGACAGCAAGATCGTTGATTACGATATTCAGGAGGCTCTTTCAATGCATAAGCCTTACGACGAAAAGCTCCACCACATCGCAGAGCAGATCGCATACTGATAAAAGTCAAGCACCCGTATTTCGGGTGCTTTTTTTATTCAAAGACGGTCCTTATATCCTTATCGGAGCCCTCGGTGGAGTACTGCCAAATACTGATCCTGTCGTTGTCCGTGAAATAGTGCAGCGGCATTGGCTCGCTGCTTTCGCTGCAGACGTCAACTATTATGAGCTTTATCTTCATTTTATCGGAGATAATGGCTTTGATATAAACGCTGACGCTCTGACCTGCATGAACCCCTTCCTTTGGCTCGGCAAGCCCTGCAAGATTTGGGGCAAGCTCCACGAAAATACCGTAATTCTCTATGGAGCGAACAATGCCCGGTACAGTTTCACCTGCTCTGAACTGACAAGCATTTTCCTCCCATGTTCCGAGAAGCTCCTTGTGAGAAAGATAGATCCGACCGTTATCATTTCCCTTGACTACAGCCTTTATCATTTGTCCTGTTTTAAAGCGGTCTGATGGATGGGATATCCTTGATACAGACATGACATCTATCGGTATAAGTGACGGTATACCGCAGCCGATATCCACAAAGCTTCCGAACTGCTCAAGATGAGTTACTTTCGCGTCGATAATATCACCTGCGGAAAGTTTGGATATGTATTCTTCTGTGCATTGCAGCTGAGCGTCCTTTCTGGAAAGCTTTGCAATAAGCTCGTCATTATCGCCGAGAGCCAGCTCCTTGACTTTGAAGCAGACTGCCTTGTTTACCCGTGATATAAGCGCGATATCACGGGTATTTCCTTCCTTAACTCCAATGGCTCCCTCCTCACGCGGAATGATCCCCTTAGCGCAGGGGAGCTCGACTATGAGGTCGTGAGTGCTTGTACAAAGAACAGCCTTAGCCTCCAGAATAATACCTTTCTCCATAGCTTCTGCAAGGCCCTCATAAGAGGATATCATTCTCTGATTTGATTCTGTGCTGAAAAAGCAGCCTTCAGGTCTGTAGTCCATATTTATACCTCCGTAATTATAAAAACTTTGTAGTTGATTATATGCAGAGGAATCGTGGAGTATACTACTGAGCGAATTTGATATTCATTCCGCCCATAGCGTTTAGGAAGGCAATGACATTGTCAACTGCGGCACTTCCGCAGATTATGCAGGTTGTGGCTTTTCTGTTCCTTGCTGGCTCTGGGACTATATCCTTGGACGCAGGGGATTCCATTACAGAGGTCAGAAAATTAGTATGGGTATTATAATAGGTCGGGATAATAGTGAATGCGGAGCTTCTTCCGAGACGTTCGGCGCGTTCAGCGAACCTGTTATAGATCATTTTTGCCGAGTAGACATAATCGACATTCTCTCTTATCCTCTTCATTGCGTATTCCGCAAGCTCAGGAGTTTCAAATTCGGCGGTAACTCTTGATAACATATTTTTAATATCCTTTCTGTTTTTTGTATGTGTTCAATATGTTTGACTGGGAGTTTTTATTATTTTTCACCAAAATGAAAAAAATATACTCCTAAAATATTGATTTGAGAGCGTATTTGGGGTATAATGAAAAATGTACGATTTTTCATTTTTTTGCGGAAGGAGGATACTGCTTTGGATATCAGACCCGGCGATGTGCTGACGATGAAAAAAAATCATCCCTGCGGCGGAAACGAGATGTTTGTAATTCGCTCGGGAATGGACTTCAGGCTCAGATGTATGAAGTGTGCGAGAGAATTTATGGTGGCACGCAGCAAGATCGAGAAGAGTATCCGTACCGTAAAACACGCTGATGAGGGTTAGCTTATTGCAACATTTTTTGTAATATTTTTAGCATTAAGGAGAATACTGAATGTTTGAAAAGCTTGCATTAATGGAGCAGAAATACGACGAGATCAGCGAAAGGCTTGCCGACCCCGATGTCATCAGTGACAATAAGCTGTATGCACAGCTTATGAAGGAGTTTAAGAATCTTACTCCTATCATCGAGAAATACAGGGAATATAAAAAGGCACAGGCGTCCTTTGAAGAAGCCCGGGAGCTTCTTGAGGGCGGCGGACTTGACAAGGACTTCAAGGAAATGGCACAGGCTGAGTACGATGAGTCAAGAGAGCTCATAGAGAGTACAACTCAGGAGCTGAAGGTGCTGCTCCTTCCCAAGGACCCTAACGATGATAAGAACGTTATAATTGAGATAAGAGGCGGCGCAGGCGGCGAGGAGGCATCTCTCTTTGCAAATTCACTGTACCGTATGTATACAATGTATGCGGAAGCCAACGGCTGGAAGCAGGAGGTGCTCAGCGCTAATCCTACCGAGCTGGGCGGCTTCAAGGAGATCAGCTTCTCTATTGAGGGCGAGGGTGCATATTCCCGACTTAAATATGAGAGCGGTGTCCACCGTGTACAGCGCGTTCCCGAGACAGAGTCACAGGGACGCATCCACACCTCGACAGTTACCGTGGCAGTCCTTGTCGAAGCAGACGAGGTCGAGCTTGAAATTAATCCCACGGATCTGAAAATAGACTATTTCCGCGCAAGCGGTGCAGGCGGACAGCATATAAATAAAACAGAGTCCGCTGTAAGAATAACATATCTGCCCACCAATGTTGTGGTAGAGTGTCAGGACGAAAGAAGCCAGCATAAGAACAAGGATAAAGCAATGAAGATTCTGCGCTCAAGGATCTACGAAGCTATGCAGGAGGAGCACGACGCTAAGATCGCATCGGAGAGAAAAATGCAGGTCGGTACAGGAGACCGCTCCGAGAGGATCAGGACTTACAACTATCCGCAGGGACGTCTTACGGATCACCGTATTGGTCTGACTATATACAGGCTTGAGGATATCCTTAACGGAAATCTTGACGAAGTATTTGATGCGCTTGCTACTGCCGATCAGGCTGCCAAGCTCGCAAATCAGGAAGCGTAGTTTTTATGGATACAGTTTTACTTAGCGACAGGGAATCCGATCTTATAAAGGCGGCTGAGTTGATAAAAAGCGGCGAAATAGTAGGAATACCTACTGAGACTGTTTACGGTCTCGGTGCCGATGCTTCCAATGAGGAGGCTGTGGCGAAGGTATTTCAGGCTAAAGGCAGACCTGCCGACAATCCGCTCATAGTGCATCTTGCTGATTTTTCACAGGCAGTTGATTATACAAAGTCTATCCCCGAACTGGCATATAAGCTTGCGGAGAGATTTTGTCCCGGACCGCTTACAATGGTGCTCCCTAAGAATGACAGGATACCCATGATAACCTCAGGGGGACTTGATACTGTCGGAATAAGAGTGCCTTCACATCCCGTAATGCACAGGATAATCGAGCTTTCGGGATGTCCCATAGCAGCTCCGTCTGCCAACACCTCGGGCTATCCCAGCCCTACCTCTGCTTCTCACGTTATGCGTGACATGAGCGGAAAAATAGCAGCTGTTGTCGATGGCGGAAGCTCGGAATTCGGCGTTGAATCGACTGTAATCTCCATAGAAGGAGAAAACACCGTCAGGATACTCCGTCCGGGATGCGTCACTAAGGAGATGCTTTCCGAGATATGCGGAGAGGTCATTATCGATCATGCTATCCTTCATGAGCTTGAAGCTGGACAGAAGGCGGCTTCTCCCGGAATGAAGTACAAGCACTATTCGCCCAGAGCCGATATAATCATGGTCGAAGGCAGCCTCATCGGCTTTATAGACTATGTCGGCGAGAACTACGGCGACGGCGTGTATGCCCTTATTTTTGACACTGACAGGGAAGGTTTCCCTTACAGATATATGACCTACGGCAAAGACAGCTCCGAGCAGGCACATCTGCTTTTTCAGCGCCTTCGAGAGCTTGATGACATAGGTGCAGAGAAGGTCTACGTCCGTGCTCCCAGTCCCGAGGGAGTTGGACTTGCAGTATATAACCGCCTCATAAGGGCGGCAGGATTCGAGGTGATAAGGATATGAACAGTCTCAACGGAGTCATGGTCGTCGGACTTACTGGTCAGACGGGGGCAGGCAAGAGCACGGTCTCAAAGATATTTGCCTCCAATGGCTTTGCAGTTATCGACGCCGATCAGGTAGCGAGAAAAATAGTTGAAAAAGGCACAAAATGTCTTGACGAGATCGCTGATTTTTTCGGTTCTCAGGTCATCAACGAGGACGGAACCCTTAACCGTAAGGCTCTTGCGGCTATAGTTTTCTCGGATAAGTCAAAGCTTGAGATGCTAAACACTATCTCATATCCTTATATCACCGGAGAGATACTCCGCCAGATCAGAGTGCATTCAATGAAGGGCGAAAAGCTCATACTGCTTGACGCTCCCACACTCTTTGAGAGCAGAGCCGATGATTTCTGTGAGATCATCATATCAGTGCTTGCGGATGCAGATATCCGTGAGAAGCGTATAATTGCCCGTGACGGACTCACATCCGATCAGGCAAGAAAACGAATGAATTCCCAGCTCAATGAGGAGTTTTTCCGCAGTCACTCGGATTACATAATCCACAATAACGGAAACCTCGATACCGTAAACGGTATCTCATGGGAAGTTTCGGGAAAGATAAGGGAGCTTTTCAAAAGCAAGGAGACTCCCGTGGCAGTGCAGTAACTCAGCCGTAAAGGCTGTGCTATAAATCAATATGTATAGTCAACGTCGGAGCTTTCTGACGTTGGCTATTAATTTTCTGCGAAAGGAGAATACAATTAATGGCAGAAAAAAAGGACACAGCAAAGAAGCTCAAAGAAAAGCTCCTTATGCAGCGTAAAAACGCTTATCACCGCATTTCCGACAAGGAACTCAAAGCTTGCGAGAAGTTCTGTGAAGGCTACAAGGACTTCATGAACAAAGCGAAGATAGAGCGTGAAGCAGTTATTTATTCTATCGAACTTCTGAAGAAGAAGGGATTTGTAGAATACAAGGAAGGTATGAAGCTGAAGGCAGGAGACAAGGTCTACCGCAACAACCGCGGCAAGGCAGTTCTTGCTGCGATAATCGGTACAGCTCCCATTACCGAGGGAGTAAGGCTTTGTGCAGCTCATATCGATTCACCCAGACTTGATCTGAAGCAGAACCCTCTTTACGAGGATACCGAGATGGCTCTTTTCAAGACCCATTACTATGGCGGTATCAAGAAGTACCAGTGGACCACCATCCCTCTTGCGCTTCATGGTGTAATCATCAAGGCTGACGGAACGAGCATTTCCGTAAATATCGGTGAGGATGAAAAGGATCCCGTATTTGTAGTCACAGATCTTCTTCCTCATCTTGCAGCAACTCAGATGCAGAAGCCCATGGGCAAGGGTATAACAGGTGAGCAGCTCAATATCGTCATCGGCTCCCGTCCGTTCAAGGATGACGAGGAGAGCGGTTCCGTAAAGCTTGCTATCATGAACATTCTCTTTGAGAAGTACGGCATCACAGAGGCTGACTTCATCTCCTCAGAGCTTGAGGCAGTTCCTGCATTCAAGGCAAAGGATATCGGCTTTGACAGGAGCATGATAGGCGCATACGGTCACGATGACAAGGTTTGCGCGTACACAGCACTTATGGCAACAGCTGAGTGTAAAAAGCCCAAGCATACTGTAGTAACTGTCCTTACCGATAAGGAAGAGACAGGCAGCGACGGAAACACAGGTCTCCGCTCTGCATATCTTGAGTATTTTGTAGCTGATATCGCTGAGGCTCTCGGCTCTGATGGAAGAACTGTCCTCTCGGCTTCCGAGTGCCTTTCTGCTGACGTAAATGCTGCATATGACCCCACATTCCCTGAGGTAAATGAGCGTAACAACAGCGCATATATCAACCACGGTGTAGTTGTTACCAAGTACACAGGCGCCAGAGGCAAGGCAGGTACATCCGATGCTTCCGCAGAGTTCACAGGACGCATCAGACGTCTTATGGATGCAAAGGACGTTATCTGGCAGACAGGTGAGCTTGGCAAGGTAGATGAAGGCGGCGGCGGCACAGTTGCTGCATACATCGCTAACCTCAATGTTGACACTATCGACCTTGGAGTGCCCGTGCTCTCAATGCACGCTCCCTATGAGATAGTTTCAAAGGTAGATACCTACATGGCATTCAAGGCATTTGAGGTATTCATGGCTGACTAAGCTTTAAATTTATAAAATTAGCCATAGTGCTTCTGTTTGGAAGTACTATGGCTTTTCTGTTGACTTCATATAATTTATAATGTATAATTGATACAACACTAATATTTACGGAGAATAATATGAACAGCTTCAAGGTATATGAAATGGAATACAGGGGCAAAGCGGCAGCTATGCCTGATATAAGCCTTTTTCGATTCAGTGAGGAGTACTATCCACAGTATGAGAAAATATATAATGAGTGCTTCCGTAATATGAGGAAGGCGCTGGATATAAAGCCGTATGATTATTATTCAGATATTGAACAGCTGAGAGAAAAAGCAGAAAAAATATATCTGCTTACCGATGGCAATACGATCATAGGAAGTGTGGGCTGCTTTGGTACAGAGATCGACGATCTGATAGTAAACAGTGCATATCAGGGCAGGGGATACGGGAAAAAGCTTCTGCTTTGGGCGATAAACCATATACGAAGTTATACGGATGAGCCAATAACCCTTACCGTGGCTCAATGGAACCGCAGGGCAGTGCAGCTGTATGAAAGCGCTGGTTTTGTTATAACAAGGACGGAAACTATTACTTTCGGATAACATTATGAAGAAAAATCGAAGTAAATATTAATGAAATGTAAATTGCTTACTTAAATAATCGATAATAAATAATACATATAAAGGAATTAAATTTTTATATTTGCATTAAATAGCCCCTTATGCTATAATAATTTATGGAAAGTCATTCTTTCATAAATGACAATCTCATATCCCCTTATTAAGAATGAGAACCTCCCCCCTAATGGCTCTCATTCTTTTTTTCGCCAAAAAAAGCCCCGATCAAAGACGGAAAGCCGTCTGATCGGGGTATAATTATATTTCAAGTCCTTCGACCTTATCAGCATACTCGTAAACTGCTCTGATACAGTCAGCAATGAGTGTGCTGTTTTCACTTGCCTTACGGTAAATGATCATATCTCTGTTGAGATTGTTTGCGTATGAACATTTTCTTGTTACGAGGTCATTGTACTTCAGTACCTTCTGTGACATGGGAGGAACCCACATATATGAGTTCTTAACTGTTTTGAGCATACTTACCTGTGTACCTCTGTCGTAGATGAAGATACGCTTTGTGGAGCGCTTATCATCATAGTCCTGATTGATGGAAGCTCGTCTCATCATTTCAGGCTCATCATCACCGTGGATTATCTCGGGATAATCAAAGAGGAGCTCATAGGGGATATCCTCATATTTTGCAAGAGGATGATTCATACCCATGACGATCTGGAGCGGGAACTCCATAACAGTGCGTCCAACAAGATTACGGGCTTTGAGACGGCTTTCGATCATGTCAGCGTAGGTGCTGGGTATCCTGATAAAACCGATATCATATTTACCTGCACATATATCTTCCATGACCTTTGCGGTACTTGTCTCCATGACGTGTACTTCGATCTTGTCGGTTTTTTCTGAGTAGTCGCTGATGAGTTTACCCATTGCAGTAGTCGCATAAGTTGAACGAGCGGCTGCGACCTTGAGCTTCAGCTCATTTTCGGGAGTCTGTGCATAATCTCTTTCAAGGCTCTGCATTTCGTCAACGATTGTCTGAGCTCTTGCAAGGAATTCCTCACCTTCGGGAGTAAGGATCATGCCGTTGGGAGAGCGGTTGAAGATCTGTATGCCAAGAGAAGCTTCAAGCTCTTTAAGGGCGATACTGATATTAGGCTGTGCCTGATACAGTTTTTTTGCCGCCTTAGTGATACTTCCTTCTCTTGCTACAGCAATTACATATTCAAGCTGCTGAATTTTCATAATACATCCTACCTTTATCCTTTGTCATTTTTGTGCTTAATATTATATCACTTTTTAGCTGAAAAATCAAGACAATTTTTGCGATTAATGAATTAATTCTTTCCAACTAAGTATTCGTGACTTCATTTCGTTGATATTCAGTATTCCGTAAGCGAATCCTTTACGCACAAGTTCAGGCGGAAGGAACTCATCATACTTCTCGAATACGGGTACTTCCCCCTGATAAACAAGATCGAGGGGATCAAACTCCTTTTCGGCTTCTTCGATAAGAATTGCAAAGAATTCCTGCGGAGACACTTTCATGGTGAACTGTATATAATACGGGCGGGAGGAGTCCATGCCTCGGAGCCCTAACCTGTCGCCGCATTTCAGCTTCAGGAAGCGCTCCATGGCGAAGAAAGCGTATGTACCAAGCCAAGGGAACAGACACCACATATTGCCGCCGAGACAAATGAGCGGCTGATCGATGACGCCCGAGTTCCGAGCGGTCAGACGCGCCTGTGCAAGTCTTGCAACAGCATTTTTCATAAGGTACGGGTACTTTTTATCTTCTCTGAGGACATCTCTCATACGCAGGATTATTTTAGTGTTTATATCTCCGGGACAGTCTCCGAAATATGCGGGGACTTTTCCTTTTATCTGCTCGCAGTAGACAAGGCGCCTTTTATGGTCAACTTCCTCCACTATCCACACATGACCTGCGATCGCGATCTTTTCGCCCTTTGGCGGCGGCGTGACTATGGTACCAAGTTCCTGAGATCCCCAGCGGACAGTATACTCCTCATTCTCCTGAAAGACTGCATAGAACTTGAAGCTGTTCACGATGCGTTCTCCTGCGAGTCCGACGATGAGACCGCCTTCGTCTGTACGCTGGATGTGGTCATTTTCGAGCAGGTGTCTGAGCAGCACCTTGTAGTCCTCCTGCGATATCCTGTGAAAGTATTTCAGCGACAGTACCTTTGATGCCAGCGCCGCAGGGGACAGCTCGCCGCTTGAAGCGAGAGTGCTCATAGTCTGATGATAGAGCAGACTGAATGGCAGGCGGTCAAGCTTTGGCGGTTCCACCCATCGTTCCTCCAGATATACTTGTATAAGAGCTATACCCTGAATGAGCTTCCACGGTATAGTCTCGGGAAGCATAGACCGCGGCTCGGGAAGCTCCTCACGGATAACGAACCACATCTCTGGCGGCAGGTCTCGTCTGCCTGTGCGCCCCATTCTTTGCAGAAAGGATGATACGGTAAACGGCGCATCTATCTGGAAAGCGCGTTCAAGCCTGCCGATGTCGATACCAAGTTCAAGAGTAGCAGTGGTGCAGGTGGTCATAAAGGTATCTTCGTCTTTCATGGCTTGTTCTGCGGTCTCACGGTAAGCCGCGGAGAGGTTTCCGTGATGTATGAGAAACCTGTCACGCTCGTGGTTAGCTTCGCAGTAGGAACGCAGTGTAGTTGTCACCGCCTCGCACTCCTCCCGTGAATTGACGAAAACAAGACACTTCTTGCCTCTGGTATGTTCAAAGATATATCCCATACCTGCATCAGCGTGTTCGGGTGCAGTATCGGTTTTGTCATCTAAAACAGGCAGTCCCTCGGTGGTGTTCTTTTCGTCGGGCTGATTTTGCTGACTGATATAGAAATGTTCCATGGAGAGTCTCCACTTTACTCCCTTGCTTTCGATCTTTGGGATAACAGTTCCTCTGCCTGTGCCGTAGGAGAGAAACTCGCCTGCGGCAGTAGGATCGCCGATCGTGGCTGAAAGACCTATCCTTCTCGGGTCAGCACCTGCCATTCTGCACAGTCTTTCGATAAGGCAGATAGTCTGACCGCCGCGGTCACCTCGCATAAGAGAGTGTATCTCGTCTATGACGATGAATCGCAGGTCACCGAACAGCTTTGGTATAAGAGCGTGCTTGCGGAGGAGCATAGCTTCAAGGGATTCGGGTGTTATCTGGAGAATACCCGAAGGATTTTTCAGCATCCTGCTCTTGTGGGACTGTGCAACGTCGCCGTGCCAGTGCCAGACAGGGATATGTGCTTCCTCGCAAAGCTCGTTGAGACGCATGAACTGGTCGTTTATAAGAGCTTTCAGCGGACCGATATAAATAGCTCCGACCGTACTCGGCATATCCTCACTGAAAAGTGTCAGAATAGGGAAGAAGGCAGCCTCAGTCTTTCCCGAGGCAGTCGAAGCAGTAAGCAGGACGTTCTCGTCGGTATTGAAAATAGCATCACCTGCCGCAGCTTGAATTGCGCGGAGAGACTCCCAGTTATTACGGTAAATGAAGTCTTGTATAAAAGGAGCGTATCTTTCAAAAATACTCATATTGCAAGTCCTTATATCTCAAACTCGGCGAATTCTTCATCTGTCTGGTCGTCCTGACCCACAGAAGGCTTTACATGAGCCATGGAGTCGGAAGCGATGAACTCGCTTATGTTTATCTGCGGATTCTGGAAAACTATGTCAAGGAGCTCAATGAAGTCGCGTATGACCTCACGGGGAGTGATATGGCTGTCAGAGCCGATACGGGAAAACTCCAGCTGTATAAAGCGGATCATGTCCTCCTGAGTAATTTTCTGTTCATAGTCAAAGAGCTGAGCATGGATATCAGCAAGCTTTTCAGTTAGCACCAGCATCTCCTCATAGGTGAGGGGGATAAGGTGTATAACGGGAGCCAGCATATCCCTGACACCCTCGCGGCCGAAGCGTCCCTCAGCCAGTCGTGAGCGGAGAGCCTCATAGCTGTATACTCCGCGGCGCGTGTCCTCGATACACTGAGGAGTGCCGCCCATGATGATACCGATATACTTTGCCTTTCCCTGCAGGGTGTCGTTGTACATGGTCAGTATCTTTTCATAATTGTATTGCCTTGTTATGCTGTTGGGGATCTTGTATATATTCACAAGCTCATCAATAAGCACGAGGAGCCCGTTGTAGCCTGCCATTTTCAGGAACATTGCAAAGAGCTTGATATACTCATACCAGTCATCGTCACTGATGACGATATTGACGCCAAGCTCTGACTTTGCTTCGGTCTTGTTGACATATTCACCGCGGAACCACTTTACCACCTTAGCCTTTTCCTCATCATTTCCGTCAGCTGATGCGTGGTAATAAATAGTGAGCAGCCTTGCGAAATCGAAGCCGTGTACCATTTCGCTGAGAGCGTTGATCACCTCGTATATCTTCTTCTCCACAGCCTTGCCGAACTCGGGAGAATCAGGGGACATACCTGTTTCAGCGGCAGTTTCGCTCTGCACACCGCTTATCCATCTGTCAAGGATAAGTGTAAGAGCACCTCCGTCGGGACGAGTCTTTGTTGACATATTGCGGATCAGCTCCTTGTAGGTAGCAAGTCCCTGACCCTTTGTACCCTGAAGTCTTCTTTCGGGGGAAAGGTCGGCGTCAACAACGACGAAGTTCCTGTCCATAACATGGCTTCTAATGGTCTGGAGGAGAAAGCTTTTACCGCTGCCGTACTTGCCTGAGATAAAGCGGAAGGCAGCTCCGCCGTCGGCAATTATATCTACGTCGTGGAGGAGAGCGTCTATCTCGGTCTCACGGCCGACGGTTATATAAGGCAGACCTGTTCGCGGCACAACTCCGCCCTTGAGGGAATTGATGACTGCGGAGGCTATTCTCTTTGGTATTTTCATAGTTTTACTCCTTATTATCGGGGAACATTTCTCTCAGTTCGTCTGTGTAATCTTCTATAAGCTCGGGGCTGTCGGCAGAGAAGTCTATGACTGTATCGCCGAAGAGATCAAAGAGCTTTTCGTTTATGCTGTCCGCAAGGATAGAGACCATCTTTCCGCAGCTTTTTGCCGCTGCATTGGTATCTCTGCCGTACAGAAGCGCCTTTATGAACAGCTTTTCGTCACTGTCAAGAGGACTTTCATCATTTACCTCGGAGACAGCCTCAGAAACAACAGGCTCATGGGGAGCTGTAATTATCTCAGGCTCCTCATCATCGACCAGAAGCTTCTCACGAGTGCTGTCGGCAGACTTCCTTATCCCGGCAAGCTTCGACAGGTCTATCTCTATTTTAGTTGCCTCAGCGCGGCGCTGCCCCTCATACAGAGTGTCTATCTCTGCTTGTATGAGCTTTACCGCAGTTTTTGAGACGCCCGTATAGCTTATCTTGTGCTTAAAGTCCTTTTTCTCGCGCATAAGACTGTCAATAGCTTTGACGAGGTCGCCGAGATGACCGTTCCTGCCGCGGTTTCCGAAGTATTTACGGCACTTCCACTTACCGCTTTTACAAGTAAATGAGTGTATTTCGTTGAGAGCATACTCGCAGTCTCTCAGCGACTGTCTGTCGTAGAATATAGATGAAGCGAACATATTATACGAGCATTCAACAATATTGCCGAAAAGCTTGTCACAGAGGGAGTTCTTCCTTTTATCGCGGAAAAAGTCCGATAGGCTTATGAAGCTTCTGACAACGACTTCTTTTATATCCTCGGGAAATGCTACGTAAAACAGTGACTTTTTCAGCTGATATGAGGACAGATCATCAATAGCTGCGAAAAGCTCGTCATTGCTGTGTTCATTCCAGTGTATAAGGGTAAGAAGCTGCTTATCATAGCGTATATCTTCAAGTTCATCGGCAAATGAGCTGTCCAGCCCGTAATACACGATAAAGTCCTTGAGCCATGTATCCGTGTATTTTGCAATGCTGTCATCTATGGAAGCGTACTGCTGACAGAAGCCGCTGAACTGCTTAAAGCATTCTGTCGGCTCTGAATAGCCTATGCAGTTTATCAACTCGTACAGATATACATATACAAATGGCTCCGGAGCTTTTTCGACTTTTCCCTTGCGAACTTTTGTGCGCCATGAAAAATAGCCTCTCAGCTGTTCTGTTGTCATATCGCGGTATGACGGATAGTATTTGACAAAGTCCTCATTATACGGGAAAACGTCCTCAAAGTCCTCCATGAATTTTCCCTGTGTGTAGAAAAGCCATGCAGATGTTTTCCAGTAGGCTTCGGGAGTGAAGGCGAGTCCTCTCATCTCCTTTATCTTTTCGGGAGTTTTGGGGCGCGGAAGCTGTGATGCTGTTCGGATAATGGGTTCGTCAGTGTAGACGCGGTCGCGGAAAGCACGGCTTTTCAGAAGCTTTTCGTCATTGAGTATCTGTTGAAGTATCTCTTTTGTATCCGACATTTTTCACGCACCCTTTTCTGAATGTTCAACTTACATTATATCACATATCCCTATCGTTGTCAAACACTTGTTCGGTTTGCTGTACAAAAAAATACTGCCGATATCTCGGCAGTATCAGTGTTATTCGATGCGATTGTTTATCTCGTCAGGCTTTTCGACTCCCGAAGTATCGATGATATCAGGAGAGCTGCCTGAACTGCTGCTTATGTTGCCTGCGTTTCTCTGATTGATAACATAGACAACATAGTAGTTGAATGCGGCAAAGAGGAGAAGTACAACTCCTGTGAGAATACGGATGATCTTGCTGGCATGGAATGGATTGAACATGAAGAATATTCCTGCTACGAGAAGCAGTATGCCGAATACAAGCTGGACTGTTTTCATGCCATTGGTAAAGTCTTTTTTTCGTGACCTTACTATCTGAACTATACCAACTATTACAAGTATCAGACCTGCTATGCCTGCAATGTGAGTGCTTATAAGCTTCGGCAGGTACATTATGAATAATCCGATACCTGCGCCGACCATACCGACGGAGAACAGTGAACCTCCATCACCGCCGCTGAAGCCTGTCAGAAGGCTTCCGATAATGACGATTCCGCCGATTATATAGAATACCCATGCAAGGACTCCAGGAAAGAATGTCAGAAGTACGCCGCATACAGTAAGGAGTATTGCTTTAAAGAGATATCCTGAGTTATCGATTTTCATGTTGATCCCCCTATTTCAGAACATTGATATACATCAGTCTCAGCTTGTCGAAGCGGCTTGCTTTTTTATAGAGCTTATCGGAGATAGCCTCGATAGTCCTGCGGCTCTCTTCGATGTCTTTATCAGTAGGTGTATCCTTACTGAAGCTTGCCCTTAGAGCGGTATCGGTGAGCTTTCTGAATGCTCCCTCATTGAAATAAATGCCGCCGTATGCCTTTTCGACTTCATCTGCAAAGCTGTTATAGTTGCCGTTTTCACTCTTCATATCAAGAGCTTCGAGCAGTTTTTCTGCATATGCATACATATATCTAACCTTACGCTCTGCCTTTCCGGTGGTGAAGCGCTTTTCTCTCAGACTCAGAATAAACTTCCTTCTCAGAAGAATGAAAGCTGTTATAAGGATAAGTGCCAAAAGTAACAGAAGAATGTTTTTTAGCACCTTAGGGATATGTATTCCATGACCGGAACCGGAGCCTGCACCGCCCTTGGCGATAGAGGTTGCCGTTTTTGTTGTTACAGCTGTTGATGTGGTAGTAGCTGCTGCTTTGCTCACAGTGCCCGTAGTCCTTGAAGCCGGATCATTAGTAGTTGTGGTGGCATCCTCAGCTGTTGTAGGCTCGGCAGTTGTTACGGGCTGTGTGTTTATCTCCTGCGCGGAATAACCTGCTGTGAATTCGTATGGTATCCAGCCGATATTATCCACATATATCTCAGCCCATGCATGACTTCTGTTGTCCTTTACATCAATGGTGACTGAACCGTCTGAGCTTGAATGACCGCCTTCGATGTCCTTTTCAACAAGGATATATCCCGTAGCATAACGTGCGGGGATCCCTGCCATTCTTGCCAGCATTACACCTGAGGTAGCATAGTGAGTACAATAGCCTTTTTTGTTCTCAAGCAGGAAATAGTTGACAAAATCGCGGTTTGAAGGAGTTTTTCTCGGGTAAAGAGAATATGTACATTCCGATGACATACGGTCCCTGATCGCATTCAGCGTCTCGAACTCGCTGCTGACGGAGCCATCATACATTGTGATTATATCCGAGTAGGCATCCTCGACTTCTTTCATGGCAGCTGTGTCGGGGACTTTAAGATAATTCTCATATACAAAGTCTTTATAGCTGTTATGCATAAGCTCTGCAAGCAGAACATCGCCCTTGGAAAGAAGGTATTCGGGATCAGCCGGTATACCGAAATCAACGGGGAAGAAATCATCGTATGAGATTAGTCCCTTTTCATCACAGTATTTCTGTATTCTGTCGCGCAAAGCAGCGGGCTTGATATCGGAAGCCGAATAGACCTCTCTCGAATTACGCTGGCTGTTCTGTTCGGATACAGTGATAAGCTGATCGTATATGGAGTTTGTATCAAGATTTATGAACTTGTAAGAGCATTCGCCCTTTTTTGCTTTGCCGTCCGATACTGTAAGGTCCTTGTTATAGGAGAGTGAGCCGACATTTATGGTCCCGTATGGAGAATACAGATGCCTGCTCTTTTTTGCGCTGGGCTTGATCCATATTGTGGTTTCTTCGAGAGAAGGGTCAAGCAGCTTTGAAAACAGTCCGGGATAGTCCTGCGGATGGATATCGTATGAATCAAAGTCCTTGATAGTACCGTTTTTATATGCTGATGACGGAAGACCGAACCATTCGTTGTTCTTGTAGATGGCACCTGCATAATCCTTGAGGTATATAGCATTGTCTGTCGGATGCTCAAGAGTAACGGTAAGATCGGTGACATTTTTGTACTTTACATGGTCGTTTGTACCGAGCTTATGGTTTTCATACTCAAAGTCGAGGCCTATTGCGTTTGAGAGATTTGAAAGGCTTTCTGCAAGATTATCGAATGAGAAGTCGTTGAGAGCCTCTGTGATCTCCCGGCGCTTATTGTCGATCTTTTCGCTGCGCTTATAGTGAGTCAGCTTCAGGAAGCATGAGGAAACAGCTGCCACCGCAACAACAGAAGCGATGATGAGCATACCGCACTTCTCAGTGACCTTCAGCTTCATGTGCCGCTTGGGGAAGAACAGATCGTTCTTTCGTACAAATCCGCTCTGACCTCCCGAATACTCTCCCACATCGATAGTGGACATGGCAAGAAGCGCCAGCCAGAAGGCTATACAGAGTATTCCCCAGAAAACAGGTACCCTGATACCGTTGTACATACCTATCTCAAGCACAGGGAATGTTACCATTAGCGGCAGTACGGGATTGGGGCGGCATATCGTGAAGAAGAATACTATGATTGCAAGAAGCCAGATATAGAAGATAAACAGTGTATTGACCGAAGATACCTCAAGAGCCGACTTTAGTCCCTTATAGTATTCTATTTCAGAGTGATAGGCGTCCTTATATACTATATTATATATAAATTTAAAACCAAGTGCTATCTTGGCGGCTTTTCTGTACGCACAGACAACAAATACTATAACTGAAGCGGCGTAGACCCATAAAGCTCTTTTGCTGATAATTGAAAGTGTCAGATAGAATGCACCTATGACAGCAGCAGCCATAAAGACAGTGCTGACGGAATAATGGAAATGGAACATTCCGAGAAACGCTTTTATTATGGAAACGAAACCGATAATAGCTATCGCAGCGGAAAACGGCTTGCGGTAATTGGCGTGTTTCCTTTTTACGGACATTACTATGCTGTCACTGATAGAAATGCCGTTTTTGTTTTGTATGTTCTTTCTTTTCATTATATATCTATGTCCTTTATTGAAGCGGATATCTTGCCGACTGCAACGGGGATGATGCTGAGAGCCTGATAGCCTGCCAGTTTATCGGAAAGATCATCAGCTGAATTTACGATCAGAAGCGCATTCTTGAAATCGGCTTCTATGTTCTCATCGATATGTTCAAGGACCTTTTGATCCTTCGATGAGGTAATGATAGTAAATGAGGCATAAGAAAGTGTTGGATTTTCCATAAAGTAAACATCTGGAGACTGACAGAAGAGATCGTCTCTTACAGATGATATTATCTCATTTATAACAGTGTTAAGGTCGGAGCTGTCCAGTACAGTGTGCTCGACGAACCTGTTCAGCGATGAATTGAAGAATATAACGGAATGACCTCTCTCGTTTTCGAGAAGGAACTGAGAGAGCGAGATCATAGTCTCGATAAGCGTATCAAAAACAGGAAGTGTAAGCTCGCTGTTCTGATAGCATTTCATATCAAGAAAAACGGAGCAGGGAACATCTATGGGAAGACTGTAATCCTTTACAATAAAGTCGTCTTTTTTGGAACTCAGCTTCCAGTGTATGCGATTGAGCTTGTCTCCCTGATTATATTCTCTGAGGTCGAAAACCTCAGAAGGATCGTCGCCGGGCTTGTATTCGGAGAAAACGTCGCTTTCCTCGTTTACGCGGTCGGTATAATGGACGATACCGCCGATCTCGTGACCTTCGGGCATAACAGCGATATCGGTACAGATATTCTTTGCTGTTCTGAACCTGAAAAGTCTCAGCGGATCGTAAATATTCAGGCGAGCAGAGCGAATCTTGATGACTCCGCAGAACTTTGAACTGAGCTGGAAAGTAATACGCTGGGAATTTCTCGGCTGAACAGGCAGATACAGATCAAAAGCAGATGTCTGATCGCTGAACACATTATAATATTCAATATGTGCTTCTGCTTTACCGATGGGGAAGATGCTTCTGTTAGTGACAACGAGCTGAACAGGGAAGTCCTTGTTCTTTGAAACATTTTTGTCCTTTACTGCAAATTCCACGGTTATGAGCCTCTTGGTTATATATGTGGTGATGAACATAATAACAGGCAGAGCAGCGATAACGATGAGAAGTATCAGAGCAAAGTCCCACACATAGAGAACATAGAAGCAGATACATACTATTATAAGTATAATAAACAGTATTTTTGTAAGGATCATAATTCCGCCTTACTTTTCGCTTATCCCGGGAACGGGAACTGTTTTCAGAATCTCTGTGATGATATCGGAAGCACTTGTTTCCGAGAGCTTTGCCTTTGAGTTGAGCATTATCCTGTGCTCGAAAACATCGCTGCAAATATAGGATATATCCTCGGGGATAACGTAATCTCTGCCCATAGCAACAGCGATACCCTTTGAAAGCTGCATAAGAGCGAGAGTACCTCTGGGGCTGACTCCCAGCTTGAGCATAGGATGGTTACGGGTAGCTGCCGAAAGGGAAACTATGTACTCATATATTCTGTCATCAACGTAGATGTTTGAGATGTACTCCTGAAGCTCGGTGATAAATGAAGCGTCTGCAACAGGCTGGACCTTTTCAAGGGGATTGTTCTTATGCTTTGCTTTCAGAATGGAAACTTCACCGTCAAAATCGGGATAGCCCATGCTGAGCTTTATCATGAAACGGTCAAGCTGCGAATCGGGGAGGTTATGTGTACCTGCAGAACCGATGGGGTTCTGGGTGGCAATAACGGTGTAGGGCTCAGGCAGCTTATATGTATTTCCGTCAACAGTGATGCTCTTTTCCTCCATCAGCTCAAGGAGAGCGGACTGTGTCTTGCTGGAGGTACGGTTTATTTCGTCAGCGAGGAACAGGTTACAGAAAGCAACACCGGGTCGAAACTCGAACTTGCCGTTGCTCTTGTTGTATACGGAAAAACCGGTTACATCAGAGGGCAGTACATCGGGAGTGAACTGCATACGGTTGTGTTCGAGGGACAGCGCCTTGGAAAAGGCGAGAGCAAGGGTGGTCTTACCAACACCGGGGATATCCTCGATAAGGATATGACCTTTACACAGCATAGCAAGCAAAGCCTTGATAATGATAGCGTCCTTGCCGATGACAGCTTTCTTGACCTCGGCAATAACAGAATTGATCTGGTTTGTATAATACGTCTTGTTCATAATATTTCTCCTGTAAAATATGTTTATACCTATTTATTATATCATTAAAGGCAGTCATTTGCAATAGCTGTCTGTATATTTTGTCAATATGCCAATGTAATATTTCAGTTACTTTTCATGCAGCATTTCAGCTGTCGAAAAATGAAAAAAATGACGTTAAATAGGCGATTGAATATGAGAGGATATACCCTCTGACAGCAAGATATTGTTACCGATTTGTAACAAATAGATGATAAATAAGATTAATTATTAATTATGAGTTCATATTTAATCCATAAAATATCTATTTAAACTGTGCAGATTTACTTTGGGGATATAATTATTGTGGAAAAAAGCAACCACAAAATGGAAAAAATCCTGAAAGTATTGATATTTCGTAGGATATGTGTTATCATATCATCAGCCCGAAAAAAATTGAAAATGATTTTTCAGGAAAGGATGAGTTGATGGGTAATCTCAGAGCCGCAGCATTAGCATGCGGAGTAGTTGCATCAGTCCTGGGCGGAGGATTCGGAGTTGCATATCTTACATCTTCGACCGTAAGTACAGCTGATCTCGTTACTGAGGAAAATGCAGACGATCCTGTCGTCAGCAGCACAAACACTTCAGCAACTGCAAGTACATCATTTGCAGTTAACAACGAGAAAACAACTACATACAAAAGAACAACCACCAAGAAATCTTATACAGCCGAAAATACAACGGCTGCAAGCAAATACTCAATGTACGCACAGGAAGGCACATCTTCCCAGTACAGTACCGAGGCCGCTACAGCAGCTTCTCAGATTTCAAGATCGGTGCCAGCACCGGCTCACGCGCCGGCTGCATTAACACAGCCTTCTACACAGGCGGCAACCACAGCGGCAAAGGTCGCTAAGGTAACAGCCACTGCGCCAAAGGCAACAAGCACGGCTGCAAAGCCTGCTACAACTACAACGATAACAACTACCGCTGCAACAACGACCACCACTACCGCAGAGATCACAACGACAGCTGAGCCTACTACAGCTGCTCCCGAACCGACCACCACATACGTCGAAGTAACGGAGGAGCCGGAAGTAGTAACAGAGGTTGAAGTAGTTTCCGATAGCGGGTCACTTCCGATATCCGATGAGGAGTATATAATGCTCTGTAATGCAGTTGCACACGAAGCAGGCTGCTATTGGATAGGAGAATATGACAAGGCATATGTTGTAGAGGTGATTATGAATAGAGTAAATTCACCTAGATTCCCGAACACGATCTACGACGTACTTACTCAGCCGTATCAGTTCTCGGGAGCAAATGGATATGTAAATTTGGGCACATATTCTTCATATGTCACTCAGAGCGTCAAGGACGCTGTTACACTTTACTTTACAGAGCCTGAATCCTTTACTCAGGGTTACAATGGTTTCTGGGGTGACGGTACAAACAATCACTTCTATGTGAAATAAGAAATTACGGTCGGCGCACAGCCGACTGTTTTTTTATGCCCGCCGCTCTTGCTATTGATATGATCATATGATATAATATTTGTTGTAGGCGGTTATTTGCTGCCGCTCATGCTCACCATATATATAAACGATACATAAACAGGAAATGTGACACATTTCTGAGAATTTTTTTGAGTTGGAGGAATAATATGAATTTTATATGCTATCCTAAATGTACTACCTGTCAGAAGGCGAAAAAGTGGCTGGACGCTAATGGTGTTTCCTATGATCTGAGAGATATCAAGGAGCAGAATCCCTCGTATGAGGAGCTGAAAAGTTGGTACGGAATGAGCGGACTCCCTCTGAAGAAATTCTTCAATACCAGCGGATTGCTCTATAAATCCATGGAGCTGAAAAATAAGCTCCCCGAAATGAGTGAGGAGGAGCAGCTCCGACTTCTTGCCACAGACGGTATGCTGGTAAAGCGTCCGATACTCATAAACGGCAGCAAAGTAGTTGTTGGCTTTAAGGAAAGCGACTATGAGGAAGCAGTAAAATAATAATTATAGCGGACTGACATAGTCCGCTTTTTGTTAGCTTTGGTTAATTGACACTTGTCAGTGAATTTGATATAATAATAACAAGTAAATTCGGAGGTGGTTTGATGAAACAATTCAACGTCACAGGCATGAGCTGTGCAGCGTGCAGCGCAAGGGTAGAAAAGGCTGTATCTTCACTGGACGGTGTATCGTCATGCTCTGTCAGCCTTCTCACAAACTCTATGGGCGTAGAGGGGACAGCTTCCGATTCGGAAATTATAAATGCGGTAAAAAATGCAGGCTACGGAGCTTCCTTAAAGGGAGCGCCTTCCGCTGCACCTGCTGATGATGAACTTAAAGATACGGAGACTCCTCTTATGAAGAAAAGGCTCATTGCTTCGCTGGGCTTTCTTCTGCTCCTTATGTATATATCCATGGGACATATGATGTTCGGATTTCCTCTGCCTTCATTTATGGAGGGCAACCATGTCATGATGGGACTTGCTCAGCTTCTGCTGGCAGCTATTGTTATGGTCATCAATCAGAAGTTCTTCATCAACGGCATTAAAGGTATCATTCACCGCTCTCCGAATATGGATACTCTTGTAGCACTTGGCTCAGGAGCTTCTTTTGTTTACAGTACAGTTGCCCTCTTTGCCATGACAGATGCTCAGCTGAAGGGCAATACCGATGCTGTGATGGATTATATGCACAACTTCTACTTTGAGTCTGCGGCGATGATACTTACGCTGATCACCGTAGGAAAAATGCTGGAAGCACGTTCTAAGGGCAAGACCACAGATGCACTCAAAGGACTTATGAAGCTTGCTCCAAAGACAGCTGTCCTTGTGCGTGATGGTGAGGAGACAGAGGTACCTGTTGAGCAAGTGAAAAAAGGCGACATTTTCGCAGTACGGCCCGGAGAGAGCATCCCTGTAGACGGAATTGTCATAGACGGTGAGAGTGCAGTTAATGAAGCAGCCCTAACGGGAGAAAGTATTCCTGTTGATAAGTCGGCAGGGGATGGAGTTTCAGCTGCTACTATTAATCAATCGGGATATCTGCGCTGTGAGGCCACAAGAGTAGGCGAGGATACAACACTTTCCCAGATAATAAAGATGGTAAGTGATGCAGCTGCCACAAAAGCGCCCATTGCCAAAATAGCGGATAAGGTTTCGGGAGTGTTTGTCCCTGTTGTAATTGGAATTGCTCTTGTTACACTTATAGTGTGGCTGCTTGTCGGCAGACCTGTGGGCTATTCACTGGCAAGAGCCATTTCTGTACTTGTTATAAGCTGCCCGTGTGCGCTTGGACTTGCAACTCCTGTTGCCATAATGGTCGGCAGCGGAGTCGGTGCTAAAAACGGTCTCCTTTTCAAGACAGCCGTTTCTCTTGAGGAGACAGGTAAGGTACAGATAGTAGCACTGGACAAGACAGGCACCATAACAAGGGGACAGCCTGAGGTCACAGATATCATTACAGCCGAGGGTGTGGCTGAGGATGAGCTGCTCCGACTGGCGTATGCACTTGAAAAAAAGAGTGAGCACCCTCTTGCAAAGGCTGTTCTCAAATACGGAGATGAAAAAGGCGTCTCTGCCGACGAAGTGAGTGAGTTTAAAGCTGTTGCCGGAAACGGTCTAACAGCTAAAGCTGACGGCAGTACATTAACCGGCGGCAATCTTGCCTTTATAAGTGAGCAGGCTACGGTCTCCGAGGAAATGAGGTCATCTGCCGAGGAGCTGTCAGAGCAGGGAAAGACACCGCTGTTCTTCACAAAGGACGGAAGTCTTATGGGAATAATAGCTGTTGCGGATGTAATAAAGGACGACAGTCCTCAGGCAGTCAGAGAGCTTCAGAACATGGGCATTCATGTTGTAATGCTGACAGGTGATAACGAGAGAACTGCAAAAGCTATCGGAGCACAGGCAGGTGTTGATGAGGTCATAGCAGGTGTACTTCCCGACGGCAAGGAGAGTGTTATCCGCCGCCTTAAAAAGAAAGGCAAGGTAGCCATGGTCGGTGACGGCATTAACGACGCACCTGCGCTTACAGCTGCCGATATGGGTATTGCTATCGGTGCAGGAGCTGATGTAGCCATAGATGCGGCAGATGTAGTACTCATGAAAAGCCGCCTCAGCGATGTTCCTGCGGCAGTTCGTCTCAGCAGGGCAACTCTGAGGAATATCCATCAGAACCTTTTCTGGGCATTTATATACAATATCATAGGAATACCTCTGGCGGCAGGCGTTTACTACAAGCTTTTTGGCTGGCAGATGAATCCCATGTTCGGTGCTGCAGCCATGAGTCTTTCAAGCTTCTTTGTAGTATCGAATGCTCTTAGACTCAACTTCTTCAAGGTGCATGACAGCAGCAACGACAAGAAGCGGAAAAATGTTCTCGCAGAATCAAGCAATGATACAAGCGAAGCAACGCTGAAAATAAAAGGCATGATGTGCGGTCACTGTGAAGCAAGGGTAAAGAAAGCGCTTGAGGAGCTGACATTTGTGGATGAGGCTGTAACAAACCATGAACAGGGGACTGCAAAGCTCACGCTGTCAGGAACACTTGATGAAAAAGCGGTAAAGAAAGCGATAACCGATGCTGGCTATAAGTATATCGGAACAAAATAAGAAAAAAGCAGCTTTTACGGCTGCTTTTTCCGTATATAGGGGATTTTTTTGCCGCGGACTTGCAAAAATATTTCTGATGTGATATAATTATTAAGTATGCATTAAAACGTGACTGAAAGGCAGTGGATTATGGCTAAGAAACAAGATTACGGCAATGACAGTATCTCAATGCTGAAGGGCGCGGACAGAGTCCGCAAACGTCCTGCTGTTATATTCGGATCGGATGGTCTTGACGGTTGTGAGCATTCGATCTTTGAAGTCATCTCAAACTCCATAGACGAAGCCCGTGAGGGTTACGGTAATAAGATCATCATCACTCATTTCAGAAATAATGTGATCGAGGTAGAGGACTTCGGACGCGGATGTCCTGTTGATTACAATAACAATGAAAAGCGTTATAACTGGGAGCTTGTTTACTGTGAGCTCTATGCAGGCGGCAAATATGATACCTCTGCGGAGTCCTATGAGTACTCTCTTGGTCTTAACGGACTTGGTCTGTGCTCCACACAGTTCTCATCTGAGTTCATGGACGTTGAGGTCATCCGTGACGGCTTCAAGTACGACCTGCACTTTGAAAAGGGCAACAACGTAGGCGGACTTAAAAAAGAGCCCTGCAAGAGGAAGCAGACAGGCACCAAAACACGCTGGCGCCCCGACCTTGAGGTATTTACCGATATAGATGTTTCCGACGAGTTTTTCTGCGATATACTCAAGCGTCAGGCAATAGTAAACCCCAATATCCTCTTTGTGTTCCGCTCCGAGAATGAAGCAGGCGGCTTTAACGAGCAGGAGTTTTTCTATGAGTCGGGAATTACCGAGTACGTTCAGGAGATAGCAGGTGAGGGCGCTCTAACATCTATTCAGCACTGGACTGCCGAGAAAAAGGGTAAGGACCGTGAGGACAAGCCCGAGTACAAGGTGAAGCTTGATGTGGCACTGACATTTTCAAATAAGGCAAAGCTTACGGAATACTATCACAACTCCAGCTATCTTGAGCACGGAGGTTCACCTGCCGAAGCAGTAAAGCGAGCTTTCCAGTCCCAGATAGACAGCTATATAAAGTCAATAAACGGCTATCAGAAAAACGAGAGCAAGATAACCTATGCCGATGTTGAGGAGTGTCTTATACTTGTATCCTCGTCATTCTCCACACAGACCTCTTACGCCAACCAGACCAAGAAGGCTATCACAAACAAGTTTATCCGCGAGGCTATGACGGAGTTCCTCCGCCACCAGCTGGAGGTCTACTTCATAGAAAATCCCGATGAGGCTCAGAAGATAGCCGAGCAGATACTCATAAACAAGCGCAGCCGTGAGAACGCAGAAAAGGTACGACTCAATGTCAAAAAGAAGCTGACGGGAACTATCGACCTTGCGAACATGGTCGAGAAGTTCGTTGACTGCCGTACCAAGGACGTTTCCCGCCGCGAGATATATATAGTGGAGGGCGATTCGGCTCTCGGTTCCGTAAAGCTTGCGAGAAATGCTGAGTTTCAGGCTATAATACCTGTCCGCGGTAAGATACTCAACTGTCTGAAGGCTGAGTACACAAAGATATTCAAGAGCGAGATAATCACAGACCTTATCAAGGTACTGGGCTGCGGTGTTGAAGTCACCACCAAAGCCAACAAGGAGCTTTCAAACTTTGATATAAACAATTTCCGCTGGAGCAAGATAGTTATCTGTACCGATGCGGACGTAGACGGCTTTCAGATAAGAACACTTATCCTGACCATGCTTTACAGGCTTACTCCTACTCTCATTGAGCAGGGATACGTTTATATCGCTGAGTCTCCTCTGTTTGAGATTAATACCAAGGAAAAGACCTATTTTGCCTATACCGAGCAGGAAAAACAGCGTATTCTCGAAATGATAGGCGACAAGAAGCATACCATACAGCGCTCGAAAGGTCTCGGTGAGAACGAGCCTGATATGATGAGCCTTACGACTATGAATCCCGATACACGCCGTCTCATCAAGGTGACAGCTGATGATATCACAGAGTCAGCGGAGATATTCGAAATGCTTCTCGGAGACGATCTTCAGGGGCGTAAGGACTATATATCCGAATACGGTGCCGACTATCTTGAATTAGCAGATATAAGCTAAGGAGATTTGATATGAAAAGGGTCAAAATGACAAAATGCCGTTTTTGCGGCGGAACTGAGTTCATTACGGGCTATCAGAATTTTTACGGTGCAGTTTACAGTGCGGACAGTCTGCTGCATTCAACTTCACTGTATCATACAATCTGCCGCGACTGCGGAAGCGTTGTAAGAACTTATGTTAAGGATCCCGAAAAACTTTTGAAGAAAAGCAAAAGACGTACAGAAGGAGAATCATAAATGCCAAGAAAGAGGGAAACTCCCAAAAAACAGCCCGTGTACAAGCACGAGGCTTATATAGAGGGTTCAGGAAGCGTCGTTGACGAGAAGATCACAGACACGCTGAAAAAGAACTATATGCCCTATGCTATGAGCGTTATCATCTCCCGAGCTCTTCCCGAGATAGACGGCTTCAAGCCCTCACACAGAAAGCTTCTTTACATGATGTACAAGAGGGGACTTCTCAATCCCGACAAGGAGCGTTCAAAGTCTGCGAACGTGGTCGGTGAGACCATGAAGCTCAACCCCCACGGCGATCAGGCTATATATGAGACACTGGTCCGTATGACAAGGGGCAACGAGGCGCTGCTTCACCCATATATAGACAGCAAGGGTAACTTCGGTAAGCAGTACTCCAGCAAGATGCACTTTGCTGCACCGCGATACACCGAGGTAAAGCTGGAGAAGATATGCAACGAGCTTTTCCGTGACATTGACAAGGAGACGATCGATTTCGTTCCAAACTACGATAATACCATGCAGGAGCCCACACTTCTGCCTGCTACTTTCCCAACTGTCCTCGTAAACTCAAACACGGGCATCGCCGTTTCAATGGCGAGCAATGTGTGCCCCTTCAATCTTGAGGAGGTCTGCGAGACAACTATCGCGCTGATGAAGGATCCAAACCACGATATCCTCAGCACTCTCAAGGGACCGGATTTCCCCGGCGGCGGTCTTATGCTCTATGATGAAGCAGAGCTTAATAAGGTCTACGAGACAGGACGCGGAAGCATAAAGGTTCGCTCAAAGTACAGCTATGACAAGAGTGCAAACTGCATAGAGGTGACGGAGATACCTTATACTACCACTGTTGAGGCGATAATCGAGAAGATAATCGACCTTGTAAAACAGGGCAAGATAAGGGAGATATCCTATATCCGTGATGAGACAGATATCGACGGCCTGAAAATAGCCATCGACTTAAAACGCGGAACAGACCCTGATAAGCTCATGCAGAAGCTCTATCGTCTGACTCCTTTGCAGGACAGCTACCCATGCAACTTCAATATCCTGATCGCAGGTACTCCAAAGGTCATGGGTGTCCGTGAGATACTTACCGAGTGGACTGCTTTCCGTGAGGAGTGTATCCAGCGCAGGACCTACCACGATCTCCAGAAGAAGAAAGAGAAGCTCCACCTGCTGGAAGCTCTCTCTAAGATACTTCTTGATATTGACAAGGCAATAAAGATCATCCGCGAGACTGAGAATGAAGCGGATGTTGTCCCAAACCTGATGATAGGCTTCGGCATAGATGAGGTTCAGGCTGAATATGTTGCTGAGATAAAGCTCCGCAACATCAATAAGCAGTATATTCTCCGCCGCGTTGAGGAAGTTGATCAGCTGAAAAAGGACATCGAGGAGATGGAGGAGATACTCCGCGACAAGAAGAAGATAAGAAAGATCATCGTGAATGAGCTTCGCGAAGTAATAAAGAACTACGCTAAGCCCAGAAGGACAATGTTCTACTATCAGTCTGACGTTGAGGAAGAGGAGGTAATCGACGATACTCCCGATTATCCCGTACACCTCTTTGTATCAGACAGCGGCTACTTCAAGAAGATAACACCTCAGTCCCTTAGAATGAGCGGAGAGCAGAAGCTGAAGGAGGGCGACTTCATCAGCCAGAGCTTTGAAGCTACCAACAAGACGGAGCTTGTGTTCTTCTCCGATCAGGCTCAGGCATACAAGTCAAAGGCAAGTGCATTTGACGATACCAAGGCAAGCGTCATGGGTGACTATATCCCTGCAAAGCTCAGCTTTGATGAGAACGAGGGACTTAAAACACTTGTCCCCACTACCGATTATAGTGGATATATCGTGTTCTTCTTTGAGAACGGAAAGGCTGCTAAGGTACCTATGAAGTCCTATGAGACAAAGACAAACCGCAAGAAGCTGGCGAATGCATATTCTGCAAAATCGCCGCTTGTAGCTGCACTCTTTGTTGGTGAGGACGCTGATATCCTGCTCAGAACATCAAGCGGTCACGCACTGGTGTTCAATACAGGAATGATACTGCCAAAGTCTACAAGAGACTCACAGGGCGTTCAGGTAATAAATCTGAGAAAGAAGGCTGTACTTTCAGCAGCTTCTATTATCACACAGGAAGAGCTTCCCGAGCTGGAGAAGTACAGAGCAAAGAGCGTTCCTGCCGCAGGAAAGCCTGCAAAGGAGCTTGGCGACAGCAATCAGCTTACATTCTGACAACAAAAAGCACCTCATTAAGAGTAGTACTTATATAGAAGTTTATATGTAATTATTGGAGGAAAAAACCTTTCTGAGGAAAGGTTCTTTTCCCCCAAGCCCCCTTTTTCCAAAGACTTTATAACTGAATTTAGCCCCGACAGGGCGCTTTACACAAGATGTGAAAATCAGTAATAAAACTGAGAGCGCCCTGTTGGGGCTAAATTTAATGCTGAAAGTTTTAGGAAAGGAGTTTGAGGAAGAACCCTTTTTCAAAAGGGTTTTCCTCAATATCACTTGTAAAACTTCTATAAGAGTACCGCCTTTACTGAGATGCTTTTTATGTTATGAAAACTGTCTGCAGTTTCCGATATTTATTCCTGAGAGATTATCTCCTTGTAGAATTCGGAGAAATCCTTGCGCTTATCCTTAGTGAACTGGATAGCTGTTCTCGGATGCTGATTGAACAGACCTGTCAGCAGGTACTGGAGGTCATAGCCCCATACAGCGCCCTCCTCACGAAGCTTGTCCATATGCTTCTCAATGAACTGGAAAACGGGGTATACATTATACTTAGGATTTTTGAGGAAGCCCAGAAGAAGCTCCATAGCACAGTTTCCTGCGCCTCTGCCCATTGATGAGTATGTTGCGTCCAGCCAGTCAACTCCGTCACCCACAGCTTCAATGGTGTTTGCGAAAGCGAGCTGCTGGTTGTTGTGAGCGTGTATGCCGACCTTTTTACCGTACTTTGCAGCAACTTCGAGATAAAGGTCTGCTATTCTTGCGATCTGCTCGGGATAGAGCGAACCGAAGCTGTCAACAATATAGAAAACATCAACAGGGGACTGACCGAGAATATCGAGAGCTACCTTCATATCGCTTTCCTGAGCATTTGAGATAGCCATGATATTGCAGCTTACCTCATAGCCCTTCTTCTTTGCGTCCTCTATCATATCAACCGCTGTGGGTATCTGGTGTATATAAGTAGCGACACGAATAAGGTCAACAGGACTGTTCTCACGCTCAACGATATCCTGCTTATAGTTGCAGCGTCCTACATCCGCCATGATAGCGATTTTAAGGTCTGTGTGGTTGTCTCCTACGATAGAGCGCAGATACTCGTCATCGCAGAACTTACATGGACCGAAGTCCTCGACCTTGAACATTTCCTTATCGGCTCTGTAACCGAATTCCATATAGTCAACGCCTGCTTTGATATTTGAGAGATAAAGGTCTCTTACAAACTCATCGCTGAATCTGAAATCGTTTACGAGTCCTCCGTCACGCAGAGTTGCGTCAATAACTCTGACATCTGATCTGTAATTCATAAGCTTAGATATCTCTTTCATAAAAATTCCTCTTTCGTTGAGTACTGTAGCACTTTACGCTGTAACGCTTTAAAGTCTCACTGAAAATAGTATAGCATACTTTTTATAGTTTGTCAAACATTTTTTGAAGTTTTACGTTTTATATCAAAACTAATAAAAAAACAGGGACATTTCAGACAATGTCCCCATTTTATATGCTATTTAAGTTTTAATTCATCCTTTATTTTTGCGAAGCGCTCCTTTAGTTCAGCTGTGCTTTCAAGGGAAAGCTTAGGGAAAGCCTTTGCAAGTCGTTTCAGAGTTAACTCACGTTTCTCGGTAAGTTTTCTGTATTTAGCTGCAAGCTCTTCCAGCTTTTTCCTGTGTTCGTTTGCCTTTTCATCAAGGTCATTCTTCTTATCCATTACGAACTCGACGCCGCTGAACAGTTTTTCACCTGTGGCATCAGATATTTTTCTCATTTCAGTGGAAATGCGCTCTGTGAGAATGAGTCTGTTTCTGATGTGGATAATAGCGCAGACAGTGATAACTGCGTCGCTGAGGAAGCCGATTAGTATGACAGACAGGATAATGATTCCCAGTGTCTGCGGCAGTTTCTCAACAAAGGCTGTGACCAGAGGATGTATCAGCCTGACTGTTACAAGACAGGCAACTCCCCAGAGCAGCGAGAATTTTAGACATATATAGCCTTTCAGATTAAATCTCTCGCCTGTGTAGTCCCACCATTTTCGCCGGAAAATTTTCTCAAGCAGAAAGCCGGTGATGAATTCGAGTGTAGAAGTAAGAATTACCGCTCCCAAATATAGAACAATAAGATTTTCTTTGATAGGTTCAAGTGCCCCACAGACGATTATGACTCCGAAGCCGTAAATTGGACAATAAGGACCGTTCAGGAAGCCACGGTTGATAAATTTGCCGTGCTCCACCGCCTGATATACAACTTCAAGGCACCATCCGAAGAAGGCGTATATTACAAAGAAGCAGGCAGTCTGATATACTGCCGTCAGTGTCGCATTCATATATCAATAGCCCAGTTCCTCGCCGACGATTATGACCTTTATCCTGCCCTTATGCCTCTGCTGAGCGGAAATGAGGTAATTACAGCATATTCTGCCGTCACCGCCGCAGCCGTCGCTTATCTGACGGTCAGCTTTGGAGAGCGACACACATTCTCCCTTTTCTTTACAGTATGTCTCGCAGTTCAGACGCACACAGTTAGGAGGAGCAGCCTCTCTCTTGACTCTTATCTCCGCTTCGTTCAGATCTCTTACGATCTTATTATAGCCTGCAATGATTATTACGGATTTGGGACCGTAAGCAATAGCAGCGATACGATTGCTGTTTCCGTCTACATTATAGAGAACACCGTCCTCAGTGATAGCATTTGAGCTGGAAATATAAACGTCGGCTGAGAAGGCTCTGATATAGAGCTCCTGAACTTCTTCGGGAGTCATCTTTGAGCGGTCGAGATAATTATAGTCGGGGGAGGAGAGCAGCTCACCGAGTCCGCATTCTGCCATTGTCATTGTACCGCCGTTTGTAATTACATCGCCTTTTTTGATAAGTGAAGCCACAATGGGACAGACGTCATCTTTTGTCTCTGCATAGTAGAACTCCATGTTGTTCCTGCGGAGCTTTTCTCCCACAGCTTTGATACGTTTTTCAAGTATAGTTTTCTTGTTGTTGTCCATTTTTAGCACTCCTTTTATAAAATCAATATGCGGGACGCAAAGCCCCGCATATTGTCACTGTGATTTAGTCGTTATCAGGTTCGAGAACTGCATAATTACCGTCTGCACGCTTATAAACAACATTTATAAGACCTGTCTCTGCATTGGTGAACATGAAGAACTCGTGATCCAGCATATTCATCTGGAGGATAGCCTCATCGATATCCATGGGTCTCATCTTGAACTTCTTGTGCTTGATTACTTCGTAATCAACAGACTCGGGAACGGGATAAGCGAAAGCCTCCTTGAAAGCTGTATCCTTCAGCTTCTTCTCGACCTTGGTCTTGTTCTTTCTGATCTGTCTGATGATCTTATCGATAGCATCGTCAAGAGCTACATACTTATCTTCAGCTGTACGCTCTGCACGGAAAATAATGCTGTTGTATTTAACAGTAAGCTCAAGAATGATCTGGTTTCTGATCTCGGATATAACGATCTTAGCGTCAGCATCATCGCCAAAGAATTTTCCGAGTCGGGTATCGATCCTTTTCTCAGCGTATTCAGTAAAGTTAGTCGGGATCTGCATTTTTTTTGCTGTGATGGTAGTTTTCATATTAGTCCTCCTTTAAGCTATGTACAAACATAGCATAAGTTTATGGTTATATTATACCATAATATAATAGCTTTTACAAGATATTTTTGTTAAATTCGTTTAAATGCACAAAGAGAAATCTTTTATTTGTTTAAACTGACATCAATTATTGTTTTTTAAATTATCAAGAAGCACCTGTGCTACCTGTTCAGTGGTTAGATATCCGCTGTCCTTGTTCTCAATGAGAATACAGAAGGCGATGGGGAAGGAAGGATCATCTACGAAGCCGACCAGCAGGGAATTCTCATGAGCTCCTTCATCTACCTGAGCAGTACCGCTCTTTACGCCAACATTGTAGCCGACTATGGAATAGCTGTACTTATCTGCACCATTAGTGAGGAGTATCTGTTTTGCGGCAGATGCAGTGCTCTCTGAGAAGAGCTTGTCACTGTATCGTGTTTTTGCTTTGTCTCTGATATGTCCCTTTACATCAGTCACATGGTCGATGAAGTAGGGCATGGTCATTTTGCCTGATTCATTGGCGATAGCGCTCTCCCACATCATGAGCTGCATAGGGCTTACAAGGGTATCACCCTGACCGATACAGCCCCACTGAGTCTTGAACTGGTACTTGTCCTCGAGAGTAGTTGATGCAGTGGCGCACTGTATACCGTCAATTTCATAGAATTGGGGCTCGCCTCCGTTGAGAACATATCCCATTTTTTCGTACTGTTTCATAACTCTGTCGAGAGGCATTTCATCGTCCTCAATGAGCTGTGCAAAGAACGGGTTACAGCTGTTTTCAAAGGCTTCCTGAATATTCTGGGTACCGTGACCGTAAATGTTATGACAGTCGATGCTGTCGCCTGTTCTGTTGATATATTTGCCCGAGCAGTTGTAGCTCTTTGCGTATAGGTTGCTTGAGCCCATTATCTCCAGAGCGGTAATGACAGTTGAGACCTTCTGAGTAGAGCCCGGAACAGTCCCGGACATTGGTTTGGATAAGAGTGTACCGGGGCGGAAGCTTCCTATGTTGTCATAGCCCTTTGTGACGTCAAGTGACGGGATACTTGCGCAAACAAGCATTTCTCCCGTTTTATAGTTATACGCACAAACACAGCCGTCCTGATAACCGAATGCATTGTAGACCGCACGGTTTGCGGCGTGGTCAAGTGTAGTGTAAATGGCAGCCTTTCCGCCGTCTTGGATAAGTCCGTTTGAGAAGCTGTAGTTATTGAGCTTTTCGATATTATTTGCGACGAGAGTATTGTTCATCTGACCAGAGTCGTCACCGATGATATTTCCCACATCGAGGAAATAATTGTCCGGGTAAGAGCCTTCACCCGTACCGTCAAACAGTACATCGCCTGTTCTGTCATAGACGAAGCCAAGCTCATGCTTGTCCGAGTTCATCATATAGAAAGATGATTCATGTACAAGCTTGAAGACGAGCACAGCCATTCCGAGGATAAAAAGGAGTATTACAAGGCTTGTGATCCTTTGTGTTCGTTTTATACTTTTCATTCTTTCCACCTCCATGCCGGCTCGGAGTCTTCCTGTTTCTTCTGTTTATGTTCCTTGAAAACAGGGGACTGACCTGCCATGAGCATACCGATCATAAGACCGCTTACCATCAGAGAGCTTCCTCCCGTGGATATGAAGGGGATAGTTACACCGGTGAAAGGGATAAGGTTGCACGAACCAAAAATATTGAGAGCCATCTGTACAATGAAGGCTGCACAGACGCAGGCAGACATTGTACCGTGAAAATATGAACGTGCAGGGTTAACAAGGGGGATAGCAGTGATTATGATTATGGTCAGCACCATCATGAGTGCGAACATTAGTCCCCATTCCTCACTGATAGTGGCAAATACAATATCATTATCAAACGCGAATACATGGCATAGGAAACCCTTTCCGGGACCTACACCGAACCAGCCTCCGTTAGCGATACCGATAAGTGCCTGTGACTGCTGATAGCCGTCACCTGTTTTGTCGCTCCAGATATCAACGTGGAGTCTGTGCTGAACGTAGTCGGGAGCATACTTCAGACCTATGAGAACGAATACAACAAGTACGGCAATGACTGCAAAAAGCTTTTTCTTGGAGAATTTAGCCTTTGGGTAGCATATCCTGAGCAGAAAACCTACTGCATAAATGCTGAGGAAGGTGGGAAGGCTTCCGTAGTCGTGTGATTTGACCTGCACAAGACAGATAACAGCCATTATGCAGAACAGAGCAATATTCTCGTAGACTACATTGAATATAAGTATCTTGTGCTTTTTCTGCTGGTCTGCGATAGAGGTCGCACAGGCGAGCACGAACAGCGGTTTGATAAACTCAGAGGGCTGTAATGTAAATGAACCGATCTCTATCCACATATTCTCGGCGCTGGTGAATACAAGGGTTATAAGTACCATGACTCCGATAGCACCGTAAATGTACGGCTTTTTGTCCTGAAGCAGCTTATGGTCGCGGCAGAGTATATATCCTGCTTTACAAGCTGCAAGACAGACGATGCAGGTTATGTAGTGTTTTACGTCAAATCCCACCTTGCCAAAGCAGGATTGGAATATGATACTCATCCCCAGCACAAGTATCAGCAGGAAGTCAAGAACGTAGGATATCTGCTTGAAAGCAAGTATCACCACAAAATATGCGATATCGAGAATAATGACAGCCGCCCCCAGAACGGCAATATCACGGGGCTCATCGAATTTACCGTTGAACCAGATATTGCAGAGCATGGCAGAATGTGCGATCAGTACAAAAATACATGAGAAAACATAAGCGATCGGATTAGCGTACACGGCTGTCCCTCCTTTTTCTGAAGAGAAGCCGGCGGTTGCCAAGCTTTATTATATCGTTTTCATGAAGAACAGCTTCGCGGGTAAGCTCACCGTTTACGAAAATACCTGATTTAGAACCTATATCCTTTATAGTCCAGACGCCGTTTACAACAGTGAGCATTGCATGGTATCTTGAGACCGAAAGGTCAGGGAGCCTTATATCAGCTGAGGCGTGTCTGCCGATAAGCACCTCATCACAGCCAAGCTCATAGGACTTGTCCTGCTCGGCAAGCTCCATATCGTTTGATATCTGACGCCAGTTCTTTTTTGTTGACCTTTTCTCGCGGTAAGCTGTTATGATGAGCACAAAGATACATATATCCAGTGCAGCAGCTGCAACAGCACAAAATATGAGATCAAGGGATTCCAAAAAAACACCTCCGTGTAAAAATGCTTTTTATATTATAACATACAAGTAAAAAAATAGCAAGATGCGCGGCATCAAACAGCAATTTATGCCGCAAAACAGCCGTTGATAGCTCACATATAAAAATGTCTGATGAATATTTACGAAAAGAAGCTGCAAAAAAATCCCGAAGATAAGCTCTTCGGGATTTTACATTATCAGTTGAGTTCGGGTTCGGGAGTATCTCCGAATCCAAGAGGAGCGCCTACTTCATCATCTGACAGGACGTCTTCGCTGATCTCACCTTTCATGAGCTTCTCGAAGTCATCACCGTCGATCTTTTCATATTTGAGAAGATACTTGGCGAGGAAATGCATCTTGTCAGCATTTGCTCTGAGGATCTCGACACAGTCGCTGTAAGCCTTCTCAATGATAGAACGAACTTCCTCATCGATCTGAGCAGCAACAGATTCGCTGTAATTCTTGGTATGACCGTAGTCCTTGCCAAGGAAGACCTCATCGTTGTCTGAACCGTAGGTAACTGTACCGAGCTTTGAAGAGAAGCCGTATTTTGTTACCATGTTTCTTGCAGTAGCAGTAGCTCTCTCGATATCATTTGAAGCACCTGTGCAGATATCATCGAGGAATATCTCCTCAGCACAGCGACCACCCAACAGAGAGATTATGCGCTCACGCATCTGATTGCGCGAAACGTGCTGATCATCAGTATCGGGGCGATAAATTGTAAGACCTGCTGCCATACCTCTCTGGATTATAGTAACCTGATGAACTTTATCCTGTGTGGGGAGGTTATAGGAAGCAACGGCGTGACCTGCTTCGTGATAAGCAGTAACCTTTCTGTCGTGCTCTGTTACTATCCTTGATTTCTTTTCGGGACCTGCGATTACCTTGAGAGTTGCTTCCTCGATATCAGCCTCTGTGATAGCGCGGCGTTCATTTCTTGCTGCAAGGAGCGCAGCTTCATTGAGTACGTTTTCAAGGTCAGCACCTGTGAAGCCCTGAGTTGTTCTTGCGATACGCTTGATATCAACATCGGGACCAAGGGGCTTGTTCTTTGCGTGGACTCTCAGAATCTCCTCACGGCCCTTTACATCGGGATAGCCGACAACGATCTGTCTGTCAAATCTACCGGGTCTGAGGAGGGCAGGGTCGAGGATATCACGTCTGTTTGTAGCAGCGATAACGATAACGCTTTCGTTGCCGGTAAAACCGTCCATTTCAACGAGGAGCTGGTTAAGTGTCTGTTCACGTTCATCGTGTCCGCCGCCGAGACCTGCGCCTCTGTGACGTCCGACAGCATCGATCTCATCGATGAAAATTATGGCAGGGGCGTGCTTCTTAGCCTGTTCAAAGAGGTCTCTTACTCTCGATGCACCGACTCCGACGAACATTTCAACGAAGTCTGAACCCGAGATAGGGAAGAACGGACAGCCTGCCTCACCTGCAACTGCACGGGCGAGAAGGGTCTTACCTGTTCCGGGAGGGCCGAGAAGGAGAACACCCTTTGGCACCTTAGCACCCAGCTCAGTGTATTTTTTAGGATTTTTGAGGTAGTCAACTATCTCAACGAGCTCCTGCTTTTCCTCATCGGCACCGGCAACGTCCTTGAAGGTAGCCTTTCTTGCACTTGCACCGTTTTTGAGGTTTGCTTTGCCGAATGTAGTATACTTGCCGCCGCCGCCGCTCTGCTTCATCATAAAGTAGAGGATAGCGATTCCGAGGATTATAGTCAGCAGAACAGGGATAAGAGAATAGAGCCATGTTCTGTCAGTGATCTTGATATAATCCTGAACAAGGGGAGCGTCCGGGTTTGCCTTGTTATACTCCTGACGATAGTTTTCAGTATCTTCGAGGAAGATATTAACGTTAGGAACGGTATAATGCTTTTCCGCATCATCTCCCTGAAGCTTGTAGGTGAGGTCTCCCGTACCCAGATCAAGAGTGTACTCAGAGACCTTTTTTTGGTCGAAATAGCTGATAACTGTTGTGTATTCAGTTTTTTCAGCGTCAGCATTCAGTCTTGAACTTATAAATACGAGACAGAATACTGCGATCACGATAAGCAGCAGGTAGGTGATCAGACCTTTGCTTTTCTTTGGTGTCAAATTATCCTCTCCATTCTTTATGATCGTATAAATGAAATTTTCAGAAATCCCGTTGTATTATCATCGGGAGCTGTTCTGTCAGCTATACCAAGCCTTTCAGCGAGAATAGTCCCTTCTTCATCTTCAATAAAGAGAAGCCCGTTACGTTTATCGGACGGGATATTTTCATTGATAAGCTTTTTCACGGAAGAAGTAAAGCTTCTTCCTTTAAGTCTTATTTTGTCGCCGTACTTTCTTGTACGCACAATAAGCCTTCCTCTTATTTTATCATAATCAATAAGATAAAATGTGGATTTTTTGTGAACAGTTTCAATTTTCTTCAAATTATCACATTCTAACAATTCGCATCTGACAGTGCAATTGTCACATATTATGTTATCACCAAGCTCCAGAGCCTGTTCCACAACTATTTCCGCAGGGGCATCAATGACCTGAAGACTTAGTGAACCTCCTTCGCCCACAAGGTAGGTTTTTCCTGAAATATTGAGCTTCCCGCCGCCTGCGAGGATGGTATCGGCTTCCTCCAGTCTCTGATGGGAGTAGGGAAGGCTGTTTTCGGAAAGCAGACGGGAGATACAGCGCTTTCTGATAACAGCGGGATAGCCGTTCAGACCAATAAGTGCATTTTTCTTCCTGCATTCAGCCATTGCACGGTCAGTATCGGCTTCGATAAGAGCATTTTCCTCTCTGACAGTATTTATACTGTTAACAGAGGTAGCTATAACAGAGCTGTTGATCTCCTCCAGCATAGGGATTATCTTATGTCTGATCTTGTTGCGGGTGTAGTCATTGGAGAGATTGGTACTGTCCGTAACATAGTTCTGTCCAGATATTCTGAGAAATTCTTCTATCTCAGCACGAGTGACGGTAAGAAGCGGCCTTATGATATTCCCACGGATGCATGGGATCCCTGCAAGCCCCTTTATACCCGTTCCACGGCAAAGATTAAGGATGACAGTTTCAAGATTATCATTGGCATTGTGAGCAGTGGCAAGCTTTTTGCCCTCGGAGCACTTTGAAAACTCATCATAGCGCATTATCCTTGCTGTCTCCTCCGTGGACTTCTGCCATATATCGGATTGTCGGATAACATCACATCTTACAGCAGTAAAAGCTATATCAAGCCTTTTGCACAAATCGCGGCAGAATTCTTCGTCCCTGTCGCTCTCGTCGCCCCTTATGCAGTGGTTGACATGGAGCGCTTCAACTTTTATGCCAAGCTTTTCTCTCAGCTGATACAGTGACAGAAGCAGGGCAACGCTGTCAGCGCCTCCCGACAGTCCGCAGACAACAGTGTCACCGCAGGTGAGCATATTATTTTCACATATAAACTTGTAAACCTTGGTTAACATGATCAGACGTTTTCGGGAGGAGTTTCGTAATCAGGATTTGAAAATCTTGTATACTGACCGTCCCAGATGAGTTCGACAGTACCCGTTTCACCGTGACGGTTCTTTGCCACGATACATTCCGAGATATTCTGCCTTTGGCTTTCCTTATTATAATAAGCCTCTCGGTAGAGGAAAAGTACGATATCAGCGTCCTGCTCGATAGAACCTGATTCACGCAGGTCGGAGAGCATGGGACGCTTATCTGTTCTGCTTTCAACAGCACGGGAGAGCTGAGAGAGAAGGATAACGGGGACATTCAGTTCCTTTGCCATGACTTTCAGCTGACGTGTGATCTCACTGATAACGGTAACACGGTTATCCGAGCGTGAGGTAGACTCCATGAGCTGGAGGTAGTCAATGATGACAAGACCGAGATTTTTTGTTCGTCTCAGCTTTGCTTTCATCTGCTGAACTGTCATGCTTGCCGTATCGTCGATATAGAGGGGGAGGGAGCTGAGGTATCCGGCACTTGTAGCAAGCTTTACCCAGTCATCTCCTGATATTCTTCCGTTTCTGAGGGTATTTGACTCAACGAGAGCCTCTGTGGAGAGTATTCTCGTAGCCAGCTGCTCCTTTGACATTTCCAGGTTAAAGGTTACGACTTCTTTTTCAGCGCGTCTTGCTACGTTCGTAGCGATATTCATGGCAAAGGAGGTCTTTCCCATACCCGGTCGGGCAGCTATGATTATCAGATCCGACTTGTTAAGACCAGATGTGATGGAGTCGAGAAGAGTGAAGCCCGTTCTTGCACCCACATACTTGTCCTTATCGGGACCTGATATTTTTCCGAGTCTGTCATAAGCCTCGGCGATCGCCTCAGAGAGGGGAACAAGACCGCGTACATCGCGTCCCTGTCTGATATCGTAAATCTTCTGCTCGGCAGAGTCCAGAAGAAGCTGGGCATTCTGCTCGCCGGACTGCACTTCTTCGAGAATTGTCCTCGCAACGTAGCTGAGACTCCTCAGGAAGTACTTATCTGCAACGATCTTGCAGTAGCTCTCGATATTCGCAGTGGAGGGGAGCATATTGCCTATCTCGGCAAGATAACGTCTTCCCTCGGCAGGGCTTTCAAATATATGCTGCTTTTCAGCTTCGTTGAGCACCGTAACTATATCAACGGGGAGGCTCATGGAGTTCATTTGCAGCATAATGGAGTACAGTGCCTTGTGCTGATCATTATAGAAATACTCGGGCTTAATGAGCTCGAGTACGTCGGAGAGCACTGAAGGATCAGCGATTATGGCTCCTAAAACGGACTGCTCCGCCTCGATACTGTGCGGCAGTTCGCGGGCGGAGAGCAGGATATCATTTTCATCCATATTATTCACCGATCAGCCTTCGATAACTTCCACATCAATTGTCTCGGAGATACCGTTGTACAGCTTGATAGTAGCAGTATACGAGCCGAAGTTCTTGATATCAGTGCTGAGAGAGACCTTCTTCTTGTCAACGGTCACGCCGACCTGCTCAGCGATGGCATCTGCAACGTTGGCGCCTGTAACAGAGCCGAAAAGCTTGCCGTTTGAACCGGCTTTAGCCTTTATGTTGATCTTCTTGCCCTTGAGCTTTGCAGCAGCATCCTTGGCATTCTGGATGTCAACATCGATCTTGTGCTGTGCGGAAGCCTGTGCTCCTTCCAGCTTGTTCATATTCTCGGGAGTAGCCTCAACAGCAAGTCCCTTGGGGAGGAGCATATTGCGGGCGTATCCATCTGCAACGTTCTTTAATTCGCCCTTTTTGCCTGAGCCTTTAACGTCCTTTAAGAAAATTACCTTCATATTTATTCCGACCTTTCATTGATTATTGTTCCGAAGCGTTCTTGCGGCAGTCGTCGATGGCGTAGATCAGAGCCTTTACTGCGTCCTCTACGGTAGTTCCTTCGAGTTGAGTAGCCGCCATAGTCTGATGACCTCCGCCGCCAAGCTGTTCCATAATGACCTGAACATTGAGAGCGCCGAGAGATCTTGCGGATATATTTACTGTGCTTCCTGTCTTGTATATGACAAAGGAAGCATCAACATCTGTTATGCCGAGAAGCTCGTCGGCAGCCTGAGGTGCCACAAGCCTTATGTCGTCTGATTTGAAATCAGCAGCTGCGATAGCGCAGTTGTTATGTATCTTTGCAGAAGCGACGATCTGTGTCTTTCTTCTGTAAGAGTCGATGGAGTTTGAGAAAAGAAGCTTTACTGCAACTGTGTCTGCACCCATTTTCTTCAGATATGCTGCGGCTTCAAAGGTCCTTACACCGGTTCTCATGACGAAGTTCTTGGTGTCAAGCATTATACCTGCCAACAGAGCGTCAGCGTGACAGCTTGCGATCTTTTCGTCAGAGCTGTAATTGAAATACTGGATTATCTCGGTCACCATTTCCGAAGCCAATGAAGCGTAGGGTTCATGGTGGAAAATGACAGCGTCATCGATGAAGTTCACGGTCTTTCTGTGGTGGTCGATAACGACAACAGAATGAGCCTTTTCGTAGAGAGCACGGCTCTCTACATAGTCCTTATTATGTGTGTCAACAATGATGAGCATATCATTCGGACCGATAAGTTCTTCTGCTTCCGCCGGATTGATAAACAGTCCGTAATTTGTCTCCTCATCGACGATATCGATAAGATTTGACGCCAGGTTTTTTGAGCGGTCAACAGCTATATAAGCCTGTTTGCCAAGTATTTTCAGTGCTCCTGCCAGTCCGCAGGCAGCTCCTACAGAGTCCAGATCGCCGAAGCGGTGTCCCATAAGAAAAACTCTTTCCGAACTCATTATAAGGTCCTGCATGGCGTTTGCAATTATCCTTGTCTTTGATCTTGAGCGCTTTTCAACGCCCTTGGAAACTCCGCCAAAGAACCGATAACCGTTATCGGTCTTGATAACAGCCTGATCTCCGCCGCGTCCGAGAGCCATATCAAGGCACTGCCTTGCGATATTCTCGCTTTCTGACAGAGATGAAGCACCCTGACCGACACCTATTGAAAAGGTTAAGGGATATTTCCCTGCGATCTTGATATTTCTTGCGGCGTCCAGTATCTTGAACCTGCCGTCAATAATAGCGTTTAAGTGACGATTTTCGATTATTGCGAAGAACGTATTGGAGGAGGTCTTTTTGATGAAGCCGTTTGTCTTGCTCATGAAGTTTTCGATGAGCTTTTCAGTCTCCACCGAGGTCTGAGCCTTTTCGCTCTCCTTGGCGTTCTGCATTATATCGTCGTAGTTGTCGATGGTTATCACCACAACGTTGGGGTGGGATTCGTCCATGTTCTTCTTTATGGCGTAGTAATTGGTATCGTCATGGAAGTAGAGAACGAGGAATGACATATCATTTTTGTCGAACTGTTCAGCTGTAACATCATAGATACTTCCATTTATGGGACATATAGCCCTTCCGTTGGACTTCAGCGACTCTATATCGATTTTGACAAAGCCTTCAAAGTCGTGACCGTAGACGTCCTGACCGAGACCGATCTTTTCGGCGAATATCTGATTGTACCAGACAAACTGCCTGTGCTCGTCGATAACGGCAACAGGAGCGGGGAGAGAATTCATGAATTCTGCGGCAGAGCTTTCAAGATGCTTGTTCATTTTCGAGATATGCCGCATTGAGTTCCTTGAATAAATGATAGTGTAAATGATGCAGATAAAAATGATAACGGCAGATGCCAGAAACAGCCAGTCGACAGTGCGGTCGGTGCGGCCGATCAGCAGGTATGATGTGATCATTGTACCAAGCGCAAGCAGGTGCAGGATCATCAGAACTGCCGGGAATTTCTTTTTCACCTTTAAGCTCCTTTCGGACAGATCATGTCTCCATGATAATAGGAAGTATCATAGGGCTGCGCTTTGTTTTCTGGTAAATATAGTCTGAGAGAGCGTCGCGGAGCTTACCCTTGAGGGAATTCCACTCCCTGAGCTCACTTGCAGAGCAGTTGGCAAGAGTATCCGAAAGAAGACTGCGAGCCTCTACCATAAGCTCCTCGGATTCTCTTACATAAACAAAGCCTCTTGATATGATATCGGGACCTGCAACGATCTCGTTGGTGCTTTTTTCTATGCCGATGACGATAATGATAAGACCGTCCTGAGCCAGATGCTTTCTGTCTCTGAGAACGATAGAACCGACATCACCGACGCCAAGGCCGTCCACAAGCACTCTGCCTGCAGGCACCTGTGAAACGACTTTCATGGTATTACCGTCTGTCTCGATAACATTGCCTATCTCTGCGATGATGATATTCTCTCTGGGCATGCCCATCTGGAGAGCAAGATCAGCGTGCTTTTTCAGATGCTTGTACTCACCGTGGACGGGAATGAAGAACTTGGGTCTGGTCAGACACTGCATGAGTTTCAGCTCCTCCTGGCAGGCGTGACCCGAAACGTGTACTTCGTACATAGCCTCATATACGACCTCTGCTCCCGACTTCATAAGCTCGTTTACAACTCTTGTAACGAACTTCTCATTGCCGGGGATAGGCGTAGCGGAGATGATGATGAAGTCCATGGGAGTAATATTGACTTTCTTGTGGTCGTTCATAGCCATTCTGGTCAGAGCAGACATAGGCTCCCCCTGACTTCCCGTAGTTATGAGAACTATCCTTTCGCTCTCATAGCGGTTCATCATCTCGATATCAATGATAATACCGTCGGGAACATCGAGATAGCCCAGTTCAATGGCAGTATTGATAACATTTATCATGCTTCTTCCGAATACAGCGACCTTACGGCCGTATCTTACGGCACAGTTGATGATCTGCTGAACACGGTGAATATTTGAGGAGAAGGTAGCAATGATGATGCGCTTTCCCTCTCCCTTCTGGAAGAGCTTGTCAAAGGAGTCGCCTACGGTTCTCTCGGAATGAGTATATCCGGGACGCTCAGCATTGGTGGAGTCTGCCATAAGTGCGAGGACACCGCGGCTTCCCAGCTCGCCGAAACGTGCAAGGTCGATTATCTTGCCGTCGATAGGCGAGAAGTCCACCTTGAAGTCTCCCGTATGGACGATAACACCTGCGGGAGTATGGATAGCCATACCTACCGAATCGGGGATGGAGTGGTTGACCTTGATGAATTCAACAGCCATGCAACCCATTTTTACGGTCTTTTTAGGCTCAACGATATTAAGGTTGACCTTGCCGTAGAGTCCCTGCTCCTTCAGCTTGCCTTCGATAAGACCAATAGTGAGTCTTGTGGCATAAACAGGAACATTGATTTTTTTGAGTAGGTATGCAAGACCGCCGATATGATCCTCATGTCCGTGGGTGATAACGATACCTCTTATCTTGTCCTGATTTCGTTCAACATATGTGAAATCGGGGATAACGATGTCAACACCCGGCATATCCGCATCGGGGAAAGCAAGACCGCAGTCGAGTATGAACATATCGTTTGAGCACTCGAAAACAGTCATATTCTTACCGATCTCATTAAGACCGCCCAGAGGTATTATCCTTACGGGAGTCTTCTTGATCTCCTTTGGCTGCCTTGTGCGTGTCTTAGGCTTTGTTGAAGCTGATTTTTCGCTTTTTGCCGCAGTTTCCTTAACTGCCTTTTCCTTTACAGTTTTCTCCTTCGGAGCGGCTGTTCTCTTTCTGTAAGTTCTTTTAGGTGCGTCGGAAGCAGTCTTCTTCACCTTTGGAGTTTTTTCTTTTTCGTTCACTATATGACCTCACTTTCAAAAATCACAAGACCTCCGCATGAACGACGCAGAAGTCTGAAAAGTTATGTAAAAATGTTCCGGAACGGCAGATCATGATGATCATTACTTTCAAAAAGGCGATAAAAAGACTGACCACACAGAAAACAGGTGAACGTACAAGCTCTTTTGATGAGCAAAACCTGCATAAAGCATATGTGATCCTGAAAATATATGTTTCCGAAACCGTTTGGACCGTCTATCGCCCGGCGGTCCTATATCTTAATGACGATCGTCCTCGTCATAAAAGCCGTAATAATTTTATATAAAAATACTCATTGTTTATTCGCATCAGAGCATAATTATTCACACTATAATTATACAAAAACAGGAGCATAATGTCAATAGCAAAAGTGGCTGAAATAAACATTTGGCATTATCAATAAATTTTTATCATTGTTTTAAATAATTGTGGCTGCCGGCTATATGGAACTACTTCATTTATTGGCAATTTGCGGCGATTTATTCATTTTTGACCTTCTTAACGAGTAAAAGCAGTCCTATAATGTTCGGTATCAGCATAGCACCGTTGAAAATATCCGATAAGGTCCAGAGGAAAGTGCTTTTAAAAACAGCGCCCGAAGAAGCGATAAGTGCGTATATAAATGCAAAACTCTCCGTATAATGTCCGTTGGTAATATACTTGAAAGCTGTTTCACCGCAGCAGTACCAGCCTATTACGGTACAAAATGCATAGACTGACAGTATAACGGCAAGCAGCGGTCCTGTGTATCTGCCTGTGACAGCTTCAAATGCTGCGTATATGTTTTTTTCAGCACCACTGCATAACAGTGTGAACGCTGTCAGGGTACAGCACAGTATTGTGTCAATGAATACCTCCAGCATACTGCTCATGCCCTGCACCTGTGCCGAACGGCTGTTTTCAGCTGAGCTGTGCAGCAGAGGGGAGCTGCCGAGCCCTGCCTCGTTAGAAAAAATACCCCTTCGCAGACCTGCTGAAATGGCAGCGGAAACAGTATATCCTGTTGTGCCTCCCACAACCTGTCTGATACCGAATGCACTGCGGAATATATCAGTCAATGCTTCGGGCAGCCTTTCAAAGTTACGCATGATGACAATAACGCATAGTGTCGTATAAATCACCGATACTGTCGGCAGCAGAAGCTGTGCTGCGCTGCCCACTCTTGAAGCTCCGCCATTTACTGTAATGAAAATCATCGTGAACAGTACTGCTGAGAGAATGAACGGGCTGACAGTGAAGAAGCTTTTTATACTGTCGCTCATGCTGCTTATCTGTACCATTCCTCCCATGCCGAATGAAGCAAAGACACAGAAAACAGCAAAGAAAGCTGCAAGCAGTCTGCTGCCGATACCCTTTTCAAGATAAGCCATAGGTCCTTTCAAGGAACTGTCACTGTAAGATGCCGAGAGACTGTTTTCGGCATAAACTATTGCCATGCCGAGAAATGCTGATACCCACATCCAGAAAACAGCACCTGCTCCGCCGATGGAAAGTGCGGATGCCACTCCGGTTATATTGCCCGTGCCCATAGCAGCACCGAGTGAAAGACACGAAGTTTTCAGCTGCGGACGGATATCTTTGCCGCTTCTGAGCTTACGGATCATGTACGGGAACATTCTGAACTGTATGAACTTCAGTCTGAAAGTATATACGATACCTGTTATCAAAAGCAGACATACAGTAGGCGTTCCCCAGATAAGAGCGTTTATCTTTTCCGCCATAGTTACACTCTTTCCGCGATTTTATCGCAATAAAGTTTACAATTTGTTTTTAAAATATGTTTTACATTAAATACTATTTGTGATATAATAAAAATATACTGCGAAAGGGGGCGGAAAATGAAGCAATATTATCCTGACAGGCATTGTCTTACGACAATGAGACTGATCATAACTGCAGCGGTCGTAATTATACTGTGGGCTGTCAGATATTTTATACCTATCGAGAAAATAGTGATGCTCAGTATCGTTGTTGTCATCAGTATTGCCTGTTTCGAGATGTTTGTACACCTTCCGATGTTTTTCAATTCCATCAGCTATTCCGCCACCGAGACAGAAGTAACGAAAAGCAGCGGTGTCTTTATAAAAGTACACCAGTCTGTCCGCTATTCGTCTATCCAGTACACCACAAGGATATCCAGTCCGCTTTCACAGTATACGGGCTTCAACTTTATTATCTTCTTCGTATACGGGGGACAGCTCAGGCTGCTGTTTCTGAAGCGCTCCGACGCTGACGAGATAATAAGGCTTTCCGGAAGCATCAGCGTAAAGGAGGATTGAGATGTATTTTGAACATCCTCTGAAAATACTGAAGTATTCCGCCAAAAACATCTGGCTCCTTATTTTTCCTTTGCTGCGCGGTATCTATACCTACCACTTTGACAAGAACTGGTTCTACAGCTGGGCAAAGGGCGCATGGTTCGATATAGCCGTACTTGGAGCCATTATTATTTTTGGCTTTGTAAGATGGTTCTTCTCAAGGATATATTTCACCGATGAGGAACTTGTCCATCGTGATGGTGTTTTTTTAAGGATACACACATATATCCCGTTTAGGAATATAAGCTCGGTGACGGTGGAGCGTCCTATATATATGGCTCCGCTCAGAGCCATGAGGTTCAGATGCGATACAAGAGCAGGTATATTCAAAACAGTTGATCTGAAGCTCCTTGTAAGCGATAAGACACGTCGGCACATTATGGAACATATGCTGGATATTGATGCAAAAGAAAAGATAGAAGGGATACCGCAGCCTAATGTATGGTCGATACTTATGTTTTCTATTTTCTTTTCAAGCGGCTTTTCGGGAACCGTTTATCTTGCTACGTTCTTCTTCAAAGGCGGAGACATTGCCTATAACATCATAAGCCGTTCACTCAATATCATAACTATCGAGACCGCGAAGATAACGGAAAAGCTGGTATTAAAGATACCTACTGCTGCGATTTTTATAGGTGTATTTTTTATTGCTTCGTGGTTCCTGTCATTTCTTGTGAACCTTTTCAGATATGGCAGATTTACCATTGAGTGTGACAAGAGCTGCATGAAGGTCAGATACGGTATACTTGACCGGAAGGAATATCGTATCAAGAATTCACATATTAATTATACAGACCTTCGTCAGAATCTTATAATGAAACTGTTCGGAGCTGTTGCTGTCAACATAAGCTGTGCAGGTTACGGCTCATCAAAGAACAGACTTCCCGTATTACTCCCCGTTAAGCATGAAAAGAAGCTGGGAAAAAACCTTCAGGTCATAGGAATATACAGCGGCATCAAGAATGATTACAGTGCCCAGCCTGCGGGTATCGGTTCATACCTGCTGATACCTCTTATAATCGCAGCACTTATAATCCCGTCCCATGACTGGGTAGCGAGACTGTTTCCGCGTTTTGCGGAGCTGTCCTTCTTCGTTGCTGTCATGCTGGAGATACCTGCGGTCTGGTTTATCATCGTCAAGTTCGTTGCACTTCTTACAAGCGGAGTTGCACTTTACGATGACAAGATAATGATACGCTGTTCTGCATGGACAAGATTTCATAAAGTTGTTTCCGAGAGGGATAAGATAGTTAAGATGGAGCTGGAGCAGAACCTTCTTCAGGCTCTCAGCGGAAGATGTGCAATGAGTATATGGTTTGAGGGCGAGGAGCACAGACGCTTCAAGATAAAGGCTATGAAGGCTTCCGATGTTCGGAAGATAGCCGACATACTCGGTTATGAGCTCGCGGAAAAAGTCAAAGCTTGACTTTTTTTCGGAAAAATGGTATCATATTCAAGTGAGCAGACTATGCGGTAGCGGAAACGATATAGTTTACGAGGAAAGTCCGGGCATCACAGAGCAGGGTAGCTGCTAACGGCAGCCGAGGGCGACCTTAGGGCAAGTGCAACAGAGATATACTGCCGCTTATACGGCGGTGATGGTGGAAAGGCGAGGTAAGAGCTCACCAGAGCGCTGGAGACAGTGTTGCTATGTAAACCCTATCTGATGCAACGTCTATTGGTGCCTGTTATCTCAACGTCGGCTCGGCGGATAACAGGTAATGACGGCTTCAGCTTATCGGCGACGGTAAGCGTAGATAAATTACCGCACACGACAGAACCCGGCTTATCGGTCTGGTCATAAAAAAAGAGAGCTTATGCTCTCTTTTTTGTTTTATGTATCAGTCTCTCCACATTTTTCTGTATGAAAAGCAGGTGAGGTTCTCGGTCTTTTTGAACTGCCTTGCGAAATAGCTCTGGTCGTTGAAGCCGCAGAGATGGGATATCTCCTCCACGGACTTATCCGAAAAACGCAGCAGCTTTTTTCCGTAGTTTATACGGGCTGTGATTATATGCTGGAATATGGTCTTACCGTATATCCTTTTGTATTCGCGTGTAAGATAGTACTTGCTGATGTAAAACTCCGAGGACAGCTTTTCGAGAGAAAGGTCCTCATTGAAATGGTCATCTATGTAGTTATGTACAGCCGCCAGCTTCTGCTTCAAAGCGGAATCGTACTGCTGTGCGGTATTGTTAACGGTAAGGGAAAGGGTAAGCAGGTCAACTATGAGCTTTGAGGTAGTTATCTCCGCGTCGGGAAGCTTTCTGTCGTTAATGTCGATTATATCCGATATGGCAGAAACGACCTTATCGAAAAAAGGGGGGCGGAACACGTTTTTTGACTGTGATATGAAGTAGTCGTAGTACTGCTGTGAGGTGCTGCCGTTGAAGTGTACCCACATAAGCTCCCAAGGGTCATTGGCGGAGCTTTTGTAGAAGTGGGATATACGGCAGTCAAGGAAGAAGCAGTCACCTTTGCCTAGAGGATAGGTTTCGTTGCCGATGGTGACTTCGCCTCTGCCGCTGATGACTGCGGCGATAAGGAAAGAGTCAAGATTATGTCTCTGAGTTGCAGCTGCATCCTCAGTCTTGAGACACCCCGTTTCCTGTATATAGAAAAAGGTATTTTTAGCGGCAGGACTTGGCGTACAGATAAGACGTCTTGAAAGCTTGTTCCTGAATCCGCTGGAACCGTGTATATCCATAGTATACTCCTTGATCAGAATATTTTCATAAGCATAAGCAGCACAGCCGCTGCAGCTGCACCGATGATAAGAAGCTTTTTTCTGCTTACTTTGCGAGAGCGCCCTTCTTGGGAGCTGCCCGATGCTTTAGTGTACAGCCGTTCAGCCTCAAGATGAGAGACCATATCGGGGACCACTGTGATATTTGGTCTGAGATAGAAAACCGCTCGTTCAAAATATATACTTTCGGGATCGTTTATCTCGACGATCCTTTTATTCACGCCTTTTAGCATAGTACCTCCGTAAAGCTTGTTTACGGAAAGCATTGGCAGAAAGAAAGGTGTTTATTCACTCTGAGTGTCAAGATTTCTTATGTAGTGGAAAAGGTACTGCTGGGCGATACCGCCTTTATCTGCTGCGAAAGCGGGGAAGCCGTCGGGATAGTATTCGGCAAGAACACGTTTTATCCACACATCCTTGGGAAATGCTTCAACGCGGTACATACCGAAAAGAAGCACGCATTCTGCTACCTTGGGACCTACTCCCTTGATCTGTTTCAGTGCAGCACGAGCCTCGTCAATGGGCATAGAAGCTATCTCATCAAGCTTTGCAATTCCGTTATACACCTTATCGGAAGCATCCGTGATATACTTTGCGCGGAATCCGCTTCTGAGGTAAGCCAGAGAGTCCTCATTTTCCTGTGAGAGCTGCTCGGCGTTGGGGAATTTACCATGATAGTGCTCGCAGAGCCTGTCAATAATGCCCTTTATGCGAGGTATATTATTATTCTGGGAAATAATAAAGGAAATAAGGCACTCCCAGCTGTCTTGTCGGAGCAGGCGTATGCCGCCTGCAAAGTTTACAGCCTTTGCAAGCGTCTCATCCTCTGAAAAGCAGCGCTTCAGCTCGGAGTAGTCGGTCTCAAAGTCAAAATAATTTATCCATTTGGATATAAAGTCGTTCTCATCTGTGTCATGGAAAATAAAGCTTCCCTTGTCGGTCTGGGAGACTTTCAGCTTATCATTCAGGAATGCTCCTTCGTATGTCGAGATGTAGTCCGAGGGGATCTTTTTCCAGCGGAATGCCTGACCGCAGTCGAGAGTCTCGTCAAGATCCAGGTCGGGTTCAAAAACTATAATATCATTTCCCTGAACACGATAATCCATAATCTTACTCCTTTTCTGAAAATATTTGATCTGAATGAGGGTTTGCACTTGATTTTTCTATTAAATTATACTAAAATATAATAGTAAATACAAGAGCAAGGAATGATTTTTTTGAAAAAATTCATATCTTTTACAATAGCTGTGCTTTCTTTGGGGCTGTTTTTGTGCGGATGTGCGTCAAAGAACGGTTCAGATGACGGCAGTAAGACCGAGGCAACAAGTCAGCCTTTTACTGAAAGACAGGTAGACACGGCTGAGGGTACGTTCATCTTTGATAATGCCGGACTTCTCAGCGCCGATGATCTGAAAGCCTGCAACGACTATGCAGGCTGGCTGTATTCCTACAAGCTGATAAATACCGCAGTTGTCACCACAAACGATCTTGGCGGCAAGTCTCCGTCGGATTTCGCCCTTGAACAATATAACAAGATATATGAGGGGAAGGGAAGCGGTCTGCTTGTTGTTATCAATAACGATACCAATGAGGACAGCATCTGGAGGACGGGTTCATGTCTGTCGGATATAAGTCAGACTTCAGAGGACAACGCTGTGTACTGGGCGACCAAGGAGATAGTCGGCGGAAGCTACAGACGCGGTATAATGAGACTTCTCCAGCTTGGTGAGCTTTGTACTGATCATGTTGTCGATAATACTCAGGTATTCAGCTATGATGTTATGACATCACTTGATAAAGCGCTTGCATCCTGCAAGAGTGACATAACTCTTCTTGCTTCGCGCAACGGCTCGTCCATATCAAATGAGGATGTGCTGAAGAGCTATTACAAGCGCAAATACAAGAACGGGGAAGGAATAATGCTAATGGCTGATACTAATACAAAGACCATGATAGCATATTCTGAAGAAAAAACTTCTGCAAAGTTCAATCAGGCTTTGATAGAGGCAAATAAGTTGACAGCCAAGAACGACTATTTCGGTGCAGTCAACAAAATTGTTGAATCACTTGACGGGAAAACAGCTTCTGTGGAAAAGACGGAATAAATCCATATCAAGGAGTTGATAATTATGCCGCCTATAGGTGGACCAAGAGGAATGGGCTACCTCACGGAAGAAGAAAAGAAGAACCGCCCGAAGGTTACCAAGGAGCTGCTTAAAAGGATATTCTCATATCTGAAGCCCTACTGGAAGCAGATGATAATAGTTCTTACAGCTATCATCATATCATCTACTCTTAACCTGCTGCCGTCGGTTCTGACAGGTAAGATAATCGACGAGGGACTTATCGGACGCAGCCTTAAAAAACTCATTTTGTTCATTGTTCTCTCTTTGTGTGTGACTCTTGGAGCCAATCTTATAGGAGTTCTCGAGAGCTATATGAACACATGGATAGCTCAGCATATCACATATGATATGCGTAATAAGATGTACGCACATCTTCAGAAGATGTCCCAGAGGTTCTTTACCTCAAACAATCAGGGAGACATCATCACAAGAATGACCAGTGACATTTCGGGTGTTCAGCAGATAATCACCAATACTCTCACAAGTATCCTTTCAAACTCCATAACCCTTATCGTAGCGATGATAGTAATGTTCAGGCAGAACTGGATACTTGCCATTGTGGGAATACTTGTGGTGCCGTTGTTTGCGATACCGACCAGAAGCGCCGGAAAGACGAGATGGTCCATAACCAAGGAGTCACAGGCTTGCAGCGACGAGATAAACGGCATTCTCAATGAGACTATGTCCGTCAGCGGTCAGCTTCTCGTGAAGCTCTTCGGTATGGAGCAGACCGAATACGAAAAATACGAAAAAGTCAATCATAAGATGATAAAGCTGAATATCCGCGAGGGCATGGCAGGACGCTGGTTCAGAGTTGCGCTTACCACCTTTTCCAGTATCGGACCTATGCTCATATACCTTGCGGGCGGAATACTTATGATGAAGTTCGATTCAAGCCTTACAGTCGGCGATATCACCGTTCTCGTTGCACTTCTCGGCAAGATGTACGGACCCGTAAATCAGCTCCTCAACATTCAGGTGGACTGGATACGTTCAATGGCGATGTTCACTCGAATCTTTGAGTACTTTGATATGCCTGTTGAGATAGAGAATGCTCCCGATGCCATAACTCCCGAAATGGCTCCCGAGGGCGAGGTGGAGTTCAGAAACGTAGGCTTTTACTATGATAAAGATAGACAGATACTTAAGGATATAAACTTCAGACTGGACAGCGGAAAGTGTATCGCTGTTGTCGGTCCATCGGGCTCGGGCAAGAGTACTCTTGTAAACCTTATCCCAAGACTCTATGATGTCACAGCTGGTACTGTTCTTTTCGATGGCACAGATGTAAGAAAGCTTGATCTTGCGTACCTGAGAAAGCATATAGGTATCGTCAGTCAGGAGACCTATCTTTTCAACGGCACAATACGCGAGAATCTGCTCTATGCAAAGCCTGACGCTACGGAGCAGGAGCTTATAGAAGCCTGCAAACAGGCGAATATCTATGAGTTCATAGAAAAGCAGGAAACAGGACTTGACACTGTTGTGGGCAACAGAGGTCTGAAGCTTTCCGGCGGTGAAAAGCAGAGGATATCCATTGCGAGAGTGCTGCTGAAAGATCCTGCCCTTATGATATTTGACGAAGCAACATCGGCACTTGACTCTATCTCCGAGCAGAAGATACAGGATGCCATTGAGCCGCTTATATCCTCACGAACCAGTATACTTATCGCACACCGCTTATCGACGATACTTGCAGCTGATGAGATACTTGTCATCAAGGACGGCGTTATTTCCGAGCGCGGTACTCACAGTGAGCTTGTGAATAAGGGCGGAGTTTACTCCGAGCTTTACAAAACACAGTTCAGCAAAGCCGAGAGCGGCACGGAACGCTTTGAATACACAGAAGGTGAGGACTGAAAATAAGATACAGACAGAAAGGAAGGATAACCATATGGATGAAAAGGAATTCTACATGGAGGCATTTGATAATCTGCCTGCCCTTGCAGACAACAGCGAATCGGTAAAGGAGACATTTTCTCATGTTTTCTACGATTTTCTGCAGCTGTCTCATCTGTATGATTCGGCTATAGAAGTCGTAAAAACGTATTTAAACATACTTGATAATGAGTTCAGCGTAAAATTCCAGCGCAATCCCATACACAATATAGAGAGCAGGCTGAAGTCACCGCAGTCCATTATAGGTAAGCTTCAGAAGAAAGGGCTTCCGCTCTCAACTGAGGCAGCAAGGAAAAATCTCCTCGATCTTGCAGGGATTCGCGTTACCTGCTACTATATCAGCGATATCTACGCTATCGTGGAGATGCTTGGCAGGCGTGATGATTTCATGGTGATAAAGCGCAAGGACTACATAAAAACTCCAAAGCCCAGCGGTTACAGAAGCTACCACATGATACTGAATGTTCCTGTGTATCTCTCCACCCACAAGGAGTACGCTCCCGTGGAGATACAGATCAGGACCATTGCTATGGACTTCTGGGCAAGTCTTGAGCATCAGCTGAAGTATAAGACCTCAGCTGCGCTTACTCCCGAGATATCTGAGGAGCTGAGGCAGTGTGCAGAGCGTATTGCAGAGACAGATATGCAGATGCAGCGCATCTATATGCAGATAAATGATATGGAATAATAAAAAGCTCACCTTAACCGTGGTGCTTATATAGCAGGTTATGCGTAATTATCGGGGACAAACCTTTCTGAGGAAAGGTTCTCCTCTGACGGAGGCGCGCCCCTCTGTCACTGCGTGACATCTCCCCGCACTGCGGGGAGTCACCCCGAGCCCCTTTTCCAAAGACTTTATAACTGAATTTAGCCCCGACAGGGCGCTCTCAGTATTATTACTGATTTTCACATTTTGTGAGGCGCGCTCTGTCGGGGCTAAATTTAATGCTGAAAGTTTTAGGAAAGGAGTTTGAGGAAGAACCCTTTTTCAAAAGGGTTTTCCTCAATATCACCTATAAAACTGCTGTACGAGTATCACGGTTATGGTGAGCTTTTTCGTCAAAATCTGTCCTTAACACTATTGTTTTACAAAAAAATACCCGTTCACATTCAGCTTCCGTGATGCTATAATAATGATACGGAACAAAAAGCAGAACAGAAAGGAGAGTAAAAATGTTCGGGATTGTAAAAAGAATTAAACATGAGGTGATAGACAGGACGCTGTATATGGAGATATTCGGTGATAATAAGGTCGCGTATCGTGTGCTAAGCGGCAGGATGTCTGTCTTCGGGGACGAAGTCATTACATACGGAATAGAGGTTCTCGATCACAGGAGCGGAGAAAAGGAGTGTATTCCTGATTTCTCCCGAAACATAGAGGATGCAGTATGCTTTGCGGAATCTCTTATCAACGAAAAGAGCCGTCCGCGCCAGCTATACAGCAAAGCACTTGATTTCTTGCGTGTTTATATTTGATAACAAAATATTTTTGATTCAGCGGTTGCATTTTCCGAAATAGTATGATATAATGTTAACTTGAAACGGCAGATAAGCCGTAAATCGAAAGGAGAGGTCGAATATGGCAGAGTTAAAATATGAGATAACCGAGAAAATAGGTGTACTGTCTGAAAATGCAAAGGGCTGGACAAAGGAGCTGAACATGGTCAGCTGGAACGAGCATGAGCCTAAGTATGATATCAGAGAGTGGTCACCCGATCATTCAAGAATGGGCAAGGGCGTTACCCTTTCAGCAGATGAGCTTGCAGAGCTCAAGGAGCTCCTCGCAGGCATCGATCTTGACTCATTTGAATAAAAAATCAAGGCAGCTCAATGAGCTGCCTCTTTCTTATTTAATAATAGCTTTAGCTCCGAAGTAGATCAGGACAAGTATTCCCAGAACTATTCGATACCAGCCGAACACCTTGAAGTCATGCTTTTTGATGTAATCCATGAGGAATTTGATAACAACTACGGAAACAAGGAAAGCCACGACCATTCCTGTGATAAGGACCGCGAGCTCGCTGCCTGTGAAGTCGAAGCCGAACTTTACGAGCTTCAGCAGGCTTGCTCCAAACATAACAGGGATAGCCAGGTAGAATGTGAATTCAGCGGCAACAGTTCTCGATACACCTATAAGGAGTGCGCCGACGATAGTTGCGCCTGAACGTGAAGTTCCGGGGAAGATAGCAGCAATAAGCTGGAATACTCCGATAATGAAAGCAGTGTTGAAGCCAAGTTCAGCAATGGTAGTTATCTTGGGCTTCTTGCCTTTGTTCCAGTTTTCGATGATGATGAACGCAATTCCGAAAACGATAAGCGCAACAGCGACAGTCCATGGATTATAGAGGTGTTCGTCTATCCAGTCATCAAGAAGAAGTCCGATAACAGCCGCAGGCAGACAGGCTACAAGCACCTTGAACCACATCACAAAGATATCAGTCTTTATCATCTTGCCGAAGGGCGTCTTGTTGAGAGGATGGGCATTGCCTTTTCTACCGAATGGCCAGAGCTTTTTCCAGAAAATGACAACAACAGCCATTATGGCGCCGAGCTGTATGACAACATCGAACATTTCCTTGAATTCATCCGACTTGTCGAGATTCAGGAATTCCTCCACAAGGATAAGATGTCCCGTACTGCTGATGGGGAGCCATTCTGTAACTCCTTCAACGATGCCGAGTATTATAGTTTTGATTATCTCCCAGATCATATATTATATAGTTCCTTTCCGTTAAAATACAAAGTCAATTATAACACATTTACAAATGTATGTCAATTGTCAGAGTCATGATTTCTCATTAGCTTGAATTTCCTTTTTGATATAGTAAGTACTCCTGCGTTCTTCAACCTTGTGATCTCTCGCTGGAGAGCACTTCTGTTGACACAGAGGTAGTCTGAAAGAGCAGTTGTCGAGAACGGTATCTGAGGACTTTTTCCTTCGGGAGTCTTTTCCTCGATTATCCTGAGACAGCTTATGAGCTTATCCTCTATGGAGCGTTGACTGAGCACTTCTATGCGCTCGTTGAGCGATATTGCCTTTTCCGACATGAGGTCGAGCAGGTTTTCAACCACCTTTGAGTGACACTGGCAGGCGTTTTCACATCTTTTTGTAATTTCAGAACGTCTCACGAACATTATATCACAGTCTGTCTCAGCCATTATCTCGATGCCGCTTCTCTGTGAAGCTGTAAATGTAAAATAAACACCGAAAACGCTCTGTTCATCAAGGGATTCCATTATGGAGCGGACGCCGTTCACATCGTACCTTACCATTACAGCTGTACCGCTTAAAACGATACCGAGCTTGTCGGGATTATCAGAATAGTCCATTATTCTGCTGCCCGATTTGAATTTCCTTATATCAGCGTTAAAGCAGCTTATCATCCTGCGGCAGTCATTCTGGTCTATGCCTTTAAATAATACGTTATCTTCCGGTAACATAAAAATATCCTCCGTTGTTGCATATGCAACAGATTTTTCTTTTTCTTTATGATACAATATATTCAGACAAAAGTCAATACTATTCTAAACGGAGGTCATTACAATGAATGTAAATGTTATAGGCGAACAGCTTTCTCAGGATGAGATCGACGCATACATCGATTACGGCAGAAAAAAGTACAGCGATAGGGAAATTATCGGTATGACTGTAAAGGCTGACGGCGACTACGTTGATCTTCGGTACGATTTTGCAAAGGATATCCCTTTTGACAGGATAAGAAGGATAACAGGATATCTGGTTGGTACTCTTGACCGCTTCAATAACGGCAAGCGTGCTGAAGAACACGACAGAGTAAAGCATTCAGTATGATAGTCCTTGTGCACGAAAGGGCATAGCCCCTTTCGTCAGGACTCAATTATAATCAAAACAATGGAGGTATACTATTATGAAGAAATATGTCTGTCCCGTATGCGGTTACGTTCACGAAGGAGATGCTCCCCCTGAGAAGTGCCCTCAGTGCGGCGTACCCGGATCTAAGTTTATAGAGAAGGAAGCAGGCGAGAAGCTTGTATTTGCCTGCGAGCATGAGCTTGGCGTTGCTAAGGCAGTAACTGACCCCGAGATCATCGAGGGACTCCGTTCTAACTTCACAGGTGAATGTACAGAGGTAGGTATGTATCTCGCAATGGCAAGAGTTGCTTACCGTGAGGGCTATGCTGAGATCGGTGCTTACTGGGAAAAGGCTGCATTTGAGGAAGCAGAGCACGCTGCAAAGTTTGCTGAGCTTCTAGGTGAAGTTCTCTCATCATCCACAAAGGAAAACCTCGAAAAGAGAGTTGCCGCAGAGCACGGTGCTACCGAGGGTAAGTTGAAGCTTGCCAAGAGAGCTAAGGAGCTCAACCTTGACGCTATCCACGACACAGTTCACGAGATGGCAAGAGACGAAGCTCGTCACGGCAAGGCTTTTGAGGGACTCCTCAAGAGATACTTCGGTTAATTTTTACAAACGTAACTGGCGGGGCAGAAGCCTCGTCAGTTTTTTTATACGTATAATTATTAATTTTTTGTGTAAATAATACTAAAAGACTTGAAATGAGATGCTGAATTTGTTATAATGTATTCATAATATTCTTTGAAGGAGGATATTCTATGAAAAAAATACTTGACTGGAATAAATATATTGAAAAGGCAGCAAGTGCTGTATCCGAAGGCATAGTAATGCTGAAAAACAATAACGGAACTTTGCCGCTTGATATGAATGAAACCGTTTCCGTATTCGGACGTATTCAGCTTCATTATTATAAAAGCGGCACAGGCTCGGGCGGAATGGTAAATGTGTCCAAGGTGACCGGAATTCTTGACGGACTTCTTGAAGCAGGCGTAAAGGTCAACGAAGAACTGCTCGGCATTTATCGAAAATGGGATGAGGAAAATCCCTTCGAGCAGGGCTCAGGCTGGGGGGCTGAGCCGTGGTCCCAAAAAGAGATGCCCATTGACGATGAGATCGTAAAGAACGCCGCTTCTGTAAGTAACAGGGCTATTGTTATTATCGGCAGAACAGCAGGCGAAGAACAGGACCTTCGTATTGAGGAGGGCTCGTATCTTCTTACCGAAACGGAGCTCGATATGCTGCGAAAGGTAAGAAAGCATTTCGACAAGGTCATCGTTCTTCTGAATGTGGGCGGTCTTATGGACCTTACCGATATCGAGGACTGTGCTCCCGATGCTCTTCTTTATGTATGGCAGGGCGGTATGACAGGCGGAACAGGTACAGCTGATGTGCTTACCGGAAAGGTCTGCCCCTCAGGCAAGCTTCCCGATACAGCTGCGAAAAAGGTATCGGACTATCCTTCAGACCCGTATTTCGGAAATAAGATAAGAGAGCTCTACACCGAGGATATTTTTGTGGGATACCGCTGGTTCGAGACATTTGCAAAGGATAATGTTCTTTATCCCTTTGGCTTCGGACTGTCATATACTACATTCGATATTTCTATGACTAACGCTGAGAATAAAGAAAATGAAACTATTATTGAAGTAAAGGTAACAAATACAGGAAGCTTCAAGGGCAAGGAAGTAGTTCAGATCTATTGCGAAGCGCCACAGGGAAGGCTTGGAAAGCCTGCAAGGGTACTGTGTGGATTTGAGAAGACCAAGGAGCTTGCACCCAGCGAGTCTCAGTCCCTCAGAATAATTATAGACCACAGAAATATCGCTTCATATGATGATCATAACGGCTCCGACACGGCATATTGCTGGATACTCGAAAAAGGGAAATATACCCTCTGTATCGGCAGTGATGTGAGAAGCTGCACAGGCTGCTTTGAATTTGAGCTCGGAAATGATGTAGTTTTGGAAAAGTGCGAACAGGCACTTGCTCCTGTGACGGAATTTGACAGGATAAAGGCAGTTCCGACCGAGAATGGCTTGAATGCTGTAAAGGAAAAGGCTCCTCTCAGCCTTATCGATGAAAAACAGAGACTTCTTGCAAGTATACCCGAGGAGATCAAATACACAGGGGACAAGGGCCTCAAGCTTGCAGATGTTAAGAACGGCAAATGCTCCATGAGTGAGTTTATCGCACAGCTCTCAGACCATGATCTTTCGTGCATCATCAGAGGCGAAGGAATGGGAAGCCCCCGTGTAACAGCAGGAACAGCATCAGCTTTTGGTGGAGTTTCCGATGAACTGAATGCTTTTGGCATTCCAGCGGGCTGCTGTGATGACGGACCTTCGGGAATGCGTCTGGACTGCGGAACCAAGGCTTTCAGTCTCCCCAACGGCACTCTGATCGCTTCAACATTCAACAAGGAGCTTATTGAGGAGCTTTTTGCGTATGTCGGCATAGAGATGGTAGCCAATAAGGTAGACTGCCTACTTGGTCCCGGGATGAATATTCATCGTCACCCTCTCAACGGAAGAAACTTCGAGTATTTCTCGGAAGACCCGTTCCTTACGGGGCAGATGGCTTCTGCTGAGCTCAGAGGACTCCATAGTGCAGGTGTTACGGGAACGATAAAGCATTTCTGTGCTAATAATCAGGAGACAAACAGACATACTGTTGATTCTGTTGTCTCAGAGAGAGCACTGCGCGAGATATACCTCAGAGGTTTTGAAATGGCTGTAAAGCTTGGCGGTGCAAAGACAATAATGACCACTTACGGCTCATTGAATGGCGTGTGGACAGCAGGCAACTTCGACCTAAATACTACTGTTCTCAGAGATCAATGGGGATTTACGGGCTTCTCTATGACCGACTGGTGGGCTAATGTCAATTACCGCGGGGAAGAACCCCGCAGGAGTAATTACGTCCCTATGGCAAAGGCTCAGAACGATGTGTACATGGTTTGCTCGGACAGCTCATGCGCCGACCCTGATATTGAAAAAGCTCTGGCTGACGGCACACTTTCAAGAGCAGAGCTTCAGCGCAATGCCGCAAACGTTCTCCGTGTACTTCTCGATACTCATGCTATGAAGCGCATAATGGGCGAGGATGATACGGTTGAGATAATAAACCGCGCCGACAGCGAGGTAGGCGGCGATGAACCCGTTGAATTTTATGACCTTGGAGAGAAGTTCACCCTTGATCTCACAGGAGTAAAGAGCGTTCAGGGAGAGAATTACTCATTCGCGGTAGTGGTAAATAATCCGGGATTTTATAAAGTGACTATCACAGCATCATCTACACAGAGCAGTCTTGCGCAGATACCGCTTACTTTTATCGCCATGGGAACACCGTGCGGTACTTTCACATGGAACGGTACCGAAGGAAAGCCTGTACCGCTTGAAAAGGAAATACCGTTCTTTTCAAAGTTTACCGCGATAAGACTCTACTTTGCGCAGAGCGGTCTTGATCTTCAAAGTATAGAATTTGAGCTTCTGAGAACTGTTGACAGCATGGATATAGCTTTTGTATCGGAGGACGACAAATGAATATACAGATTTTTGGGACAAAAAAATGCTTTGACAGCAAAAAGGCAGAGCGTTATTTCAAAGAGCGCGGTATAAAGTATCAGTTCATAGATATGAAAGAAAAGGGAATGAGCCGCGGCGAGTTCAATAATGTGAAGCAGGCTGTCGGCGGCACAGAAGCCCTTATTGACACCTCATGCAAGGATAAAGACCTGCTTGCTCTCATCAATTATCTTTCGGATGAGGATAAGGAGGAGAAAATTCTGGAAAATCCCAAGCTTATCAGAACTCCCGTTGTGAGAAACGGTAAAAAAGCAACTATCGGTTACTGCCCTGAGGTCTGGAAAAACTGGGAATGAAATAGTTAAATAATAAAAATATGTCCAAAAACATAAAAAATTGACAAAAGGGTAGTGCATTTTACTTCAAAATATGTTATAATTCAATTATGTTAGTTTTTTCAGCTGACAAATAACGGAAAATCCTTGTTTTCCGCTAAATATTATTTTTATAGGGATTATTTCCCGAAAGGAGCTAAAATTATGGGACTTATCAAGGCAGCTCTCGTTGGAGCAAGTCAGACACTGGCTGATACATGGCTGGAATTCTTCGTTTGCGAATCAATTCCTACAGATTGCCTCGTTGTAAGAGGTAAGAAGCAGCTCGGTAAACATTCTTCCAATACAAAGGGTAACGATAATGTTATCTCTGACGGAAGCGGCATTGTTGTACACGAAGGTCAGGCTATGATCATGGTCGATCAGGGCGTTGTTACAGAGATCGCAACTGAGCCCGGCGTATACAAGTACGAGACAGGTACGGCACCCAGTATTTTCTCAAGCACTTTCGGTGCAGGTCTTAAAGCTACATTCAAGGAAATGTGGGAGCGTATCAAGTACGGCGGAACTGCTGCTAAGGATCAGAGAATATACTTCTTCAACATGAAGGAGATACTTGATAACAAGTTCGGCACACAGAATCCCGTTCCTTTCAGAATGGCTTATCAGGACCTTGGCAGAAGCTTTACAGTAGGCGTTCGCTGCAACGGTATCTATTCATACAAGATCGCTGATCCCGTTCTTTTCTATGTAAATGTATGCGGAAACGTTACAGACCGCTATATGCGTTCAGAGCTTGACAATCAGCTCAAGAGTGAGTTCCTCGATTCACTTCAGCCTGCATTTGCAGCTATCTCTGCATCAGGTATCAGATATGACGAACTTCCCGGCAGACAGCGCGAGGTAAAGGCTGCTATCGAGACAGAGGTAAATCCTATCTGGAACGAGAAGAGAGGTCTCAAGATCTGGACAGTTAATATCAACTCTGCAACTATCTCTGAGGAAGACACCAAGAGAATTCAGGAATTCGAGGACAGAGCTTGGAACCGCGATCCCGGCAATGCTGCTGCTACTCTGGTCGAGGCTCAGGCTCAGGCTATGCAGAATGCGGCTAACAACCCCAACGGTGCTGCAATGGGTCTTTTCGGTATGGGAATGGCTCAGCAGATGGGCGGCGCTAACGCTCAGGGACTCTTTGGTATGGCTCAGCAGAACCAGCCTCAGCAGCCTGTTCAGCCTACTCCTCCCACAGGCGGAGCACCTGCAGCTGACTCATGGAAGTGTGCCTGCGGTGCAACAAACACAGGAAAGTTCTGCCCCTCATGCGGAAAGCCCAAGCCGGTACAGCTTACACCTGATGGATGGACCTGCGAATGCGGCGCTGTAAATAAGGGGAAGTTCTGCTCGGAGTGCGGAAAGAAGAAGCCCGAGGGCGCACCTCTCTATAAGTGCGACAAGTGCGGCTGGGAGCCTGAGGATCCGTTCAATCCTCCTAAGTTCTGCGCTGAGTGCGGCGATCCTTTTACGGATGATGATATCGTAAAGTAAAATAATACATAACGGGCGGACCTTAGCGTCCGCCTGTTTCAGATTATGGGAGAATGATACGGAAGAAGCCTCATTTATTCATGTCAGTCATGCGGAGCTGCGATGAGGAGTTGAAAAAGCATACTAAGATGTAAAAAATGATATATGTAATAACAGAGGTGAAATAAATGTCTGATATTATTGAATATAAATGCCCTGCCTGTGCAGGAAAGCTGGAATTTGACAGCGGCACACAGAAGATGAAGTGCCCCTTTTGCGAGTCTGAATTTGATGTAGAGTCACTGAAGGATCATGACAGCACCCTTGAAAACGCCAAGCCTGATGAGATGAACTGGGATACAACAGCAGGCGGCGACTGGAAAGACGGCGAGACCGAGGGTATGCGTATTTATACCTGTAAGTCCTGCGGCGGTGAGATAATAACCGACTCTACTACAGCCGCTTCAAAGTGTCCATATTGTGACAACCCTGTTGTAATGTCGGGAAATTTCTCGGGTGATCTGAAGCCGGACTATGTAATTCCGTTTAAATTCGATAAGGAAGCTGCCAAGAAGGCTCTTAACAAGCATCTTGAGGGCAGAAAGCTTCTTCCGAAGGTCTTCAAGGATCAGAACCATATCGACGAGATCAAGGGACTCTATGTTCCGGTGTGGCTCTTTGACGCAGATGCTGATGCAAATATGCTCTATAAGGCTGAGAAAATACGCAGATGGAGCGATAACAGCTTCAATTATATCGAGAGAAAGTATTATTCGGTAAAACGTGAGGGAAATGTTGCCTTTGAACTTGTTCCCGTAGACGGTTCCACCAAAATGCAGGATGAGCTTATGGAGTCTATTGAGCCTTTTGATTTCAAGGATGCTGTTGATTTTCAGACTGCCTATCTGTCGGGATATCTTGCTGACAGGTACGATGTTTCAGCAGAGGACAGCATTGCTCGTGCAAATGAGCGTATAAAGAGGACTACCCAGCAGATATTCGACAGCACCGTGAACGGATATGACTCATTCTCAAGGGAGAGCGGTAATATCAAGCTCAATAACGGAAAGGCTAAATATGCGCTTTATCCCGTGTGGCTGCTGAATACTACCTGGAACGGCAATAAATACACATTTGCAATGAACGGTCAGACTGGCAAATTCGTAGGTGATCTGCCTGTTGATTCGGGTGCAGCGACAAAGTGGTTCTTTGCTATAGCAGCAGGTGTAACAGCTGTATGCTTCGGCATTTCGCTGCTGCTTGGACTGTAAGGAGGGGAATTATGAATTTTAGAAAAATTGCTGCATCAGCAGCCTCACTTTTTCTCCTCTTTGCGGTGCCGATAGCGGCAGCAGGACAGTACAGCGTTTCTGTCGGAACAACAGCATATGCGGACTATGAATTTGACTATATCGGCGACGATACTGACGTTGATGATGTAGACATCGATGAAATAGAAATTGACGATATTGAGTTGGATGATGAGGATATATCCTACAGCTCGTCCTATGATTCAAGGTCATCGGAAAGAACATTCAATCCCGTAAAGTCATTTATAATAAGCCTTATTATCGGACTTGTTGCCGCTTTTATTGCAGTTTCGATAATGAAGTCAAGCATGAAGTCGGTACACAAACAGACAGGCGCTGCCGTTTATCGCAAGGAAAACAGTCTGAAGCTCAGAGTCAACGACGATACATATCTTGGTGTCAAGACAGAAAAGAGCCCGATAGCGAGGACGAACACTGCTCCGCCAAATCATCCCAATGTGAGAAAATAACACGGTTGACAAACACGTTTAATTGTAGTATAATAGGTGTAATATGGCGTTTTATTACCGCTGTATAAATAGGTAGGAACAAAATAACAGAAAATATATTTGGAGGAACATATTATGTGCGGAATAGTCGGCTTTACAGGAAGTAAACAGGCAGCTCCAATACTGCTTGATGGCCTTTCTAAGCTCGAATACAGAGGATATGACTCGGCAGGTATTGCTGTCCGTGACGGAGAGAAGGAGACAGAAGTAGTCAAAGCAAAGGGCAAGCTCAAAGTCCTGAAGGAAATGACCAACGACGGCAGTGCTGTAAAGGGAAGCTGTGGAATCGGTCATACCCGCTGGGCAACACATGGTGAGCCTTCTGCTGTAAATGCTCACCCACACAGCAGTGACGATGAGAATGTTATCGCTGTTCACAATGGTATCATAGAAAACTATCAGGAGCTCCGCGAGAAGCTTACAAAAAGCGGTTATGAGTTTTACTCACAGACTGATACAGAAGTAGCTGTAAAGCTTATCGATTACTATTTCAAGAAGTATGGTCTGGGCCCTGTTGACTCTATTGCAAGAGCAATGATCCGTATCAGAGGTTCATATGCTCTCTGCGTAATGTTCAAGGACTATCCCGGTGAGATCTATACTGCCCGTAAGGACAGCCCCATGATCATCGGAATCGCTGACGGTGAGACATATGTTGCTTCAGATGTACCTGCAATTCTCAAGTACACAAGAAATGTTTACTATATAGGCAATATGGAGATCGCAAAGCTTGTAAAGGGCGGCGTTACCTTCTATAATATCGATCGTGAGGAGATCGAGAAGTCTCTTACAGAGATCAAATGGGACGCAGAGGCAGCCGAAAAGGGCGGTTATGAGCACTTTATGCTCAAGGAAATTCATGAGCAGCCCAAGGTCGTACGCGATACTATCCATTCCGTAGTCAAGGACGGAAAGATCGATTTCTCAGACATCGGCCTCACAGATGAGGAGATGCAGAAGATCAGCCAGATATATATCGTTGCCTGCGGAAGTGCATATCATGTAGGTATGGCAGTTCAGTATGTTATCGAGGACTTCACATCTATTCCTGTAAGAGTAGAGCTTGCATCCGAATTCAGATACAGAAAGATGACTCTTGTCAAGGATAGCCTCGTAATAATCATAAGCCAGTCGGGTGAGACTGCCGACAGCCTTGCTGCTCTAAGAGAGGCTAAGGAAAAGGGCATAAAGACCCTCGGCATAGTTAATGTTGTAGGTTCATCCATTGCTCGTGAAGCAGACAATGTGTTCTATACACTGGCAGGCCCCGAGATATCGGTTGCTACAACCAAGGCATACAGTACTCAGCTTATCGCCGGATATCTTCTTGCTATGCAGTTTGCTGTTGCCCGCGGAGAGATGTCAGAGGAGAAGTGCGGAGAGCTTCTTGAAGAGCTCTATACTATTCCCGACAAGATTGAAAAGATTCTTGAGGACAAGGAGCGCATCCAGTGGTATGCAAACAAGCTTGCCGGCGCTAAGGACGCATTCTTCATCGGACGCGGTATAGACTATGCTATCGGTCTTGAGGGAAGCCTCAAGATGAAGGAGATCAGCTATATCCATTCTGAAGCATATGCTGCCGGTGAACTCAAGCATGGTCCTATCAGCCTTATCGAGGAAGGTATACCTGTTATCGGCGTACTCACTCAGCAGGAGCTCTACGAGAAGACTGTCAGCAATATGGTTGAGGTAAAGAGCCGCGGCGCTTCACTTATGGGACTTACAACCTACGGTAATTACAGCATGGAGGATCTTGCTGACTTTACAGTATATATCCCCCAGACTGACGCACATTTTGCAGGAAGTCTCTCCGTTATCCCGCTTCAGCTTCTCGGATACTATGTATCTGTAGCCAAGGGCTATGATGTGGATAAGCCGAGAAACCTTGCAAAGAGCGTAACTGTTGAATAATTTATCACAAAAGGCTGTCGCTAAGGGCGGTACTCTTATAGAAGTTTTACAAGTGATATTGAGGAAAACCCTTTTGAAAAAGGGTTCTTCCTCAAACTCCTTTCCTAAAACTTTTAGCATTAAATTTAGCCCCGTCAGGGCGCTCTCAGTATTATTACTGTTTTTCACATCTTGTGTGGAGCGCCCTGTTGGGGCTAAATTCAGTTATAAAGTCTTTGGAAAAAGGGGGCTTGGGGGAAAAGAACCTTTCCTCAGAAAGGTTTTTTCCTCCAATAATTACATATAAACTTCTATATAAGTACTACTCTTATACGTCAGCCTTTTTGTATTGGGAGAACCTACCCGAACGCCTTACGAACAATCAAATAGTGCAATAAACAGACGATTTTGCTATAATGAAAGTAAGAGCTATTCTTCAATCTGGAGAGTAGCTCTATTTCTATAATTGGGCTTGAAAAAGCGGAGTTTAAGCCTTATAATAAGAATGTATAAAAGATTTCCGAGAAAAATTTTTCAGAAGTGAAATATTTGTGAAGCGAAAGTTGACTATATGGGTAGAGGACCTCTACGCCTCACGGAAGGAGGCATATCCAATGGATGATGCATCAATTATTGAGTTGTTCCGTGAAAGAAATGAACAGGCGATCGCTGAAATGAAGCGGAAGTATGACAAGCTGTGCTGTTATGTAGCCGGCAATATCCTTTCCCAGCGTGAAGATATAGACGAATGCGTAAATTCTGCTTATTATGAGATTTGGAATAACATACCGCCTGACGATCCAAACGATTTCAGATCATACCTGTGCCGTATTGTGCGTAACATCGCAATCAACAGGCTGAAATATAACTCTGCTGAAAAGAGAAATTCGCAATTCACCGTTCCGATAGATGAGATCGCTGAAATAATCCCCTCGGACGATGACAAGAGCGTATCCGATGATGCACTTGCCGATGCGTTCAGCCGTTTTCTGCGTAGTCAGGACGAAAGACACCGAAATGTGTTTATCAGGCGCTATTGGTTTGGCGATTCATTATCTCAGATCGCAGAGCTTTACGGTATGAAGGAGAAAACCGTTGCCACTTATCTTTTTCGGACAAGAAAAAAACTAAAAGCCTTTTTACAGAAAGAAGGGTACGATTATGAATGAGCTAAGATTTCTCGAAATAATGGGAAAGATCGACGACGACCTTATCAGAGGGGCTATGTCTGATGTTAAGCAGAAGGATAGCCGTGTAACACCTAAGAGAAATATCTGTGTATTCGGTTCTGTCGCTGCCGCTGCTGTGATCACGGTTGGCTCTGTTGCTTTTTACAATGCTCATAAGCCCTCGGACTTGCTTGCAGATCATTCAGTCATCGAGCAGGATAATTCTCATAAAAATGATGCAAATTCCGATCATCAGGGCATTCATGCCACTACAAGCAGTGACAAATCAGAGGAACATACAACAAACAATTCAGCAATCGCATCACAAACAGATAAACCACAAGAAGATACCAAAGGAACAGTTACTACGCCAGTAAAAGATACTGATGCAGTCGAATCGGAAAATGCTGCAAGCAAGACGGATTCCCGAACGCAGCTTCCCGGCGAGAGTTCAACACCGAATACACAACAAGGAACTGCACAGGAACATGATCATACTGATCCGCCAGAAGATCCGACCTCCGCAAATAATTACTACCAAAACTTCAAAGCTACGGTCGATCCCTATTCTGATGCTTATGGCGAGGATGAGCTGCATCTTGTAAGCGTTATTATTTCTGGCAGATATTATTATCAGCTCGACACCTCAGAACACCCTGCACACAATATCTCCGCAGTTGTATCCGACAGCGATTTCGGTGAGTATGTCGGAAGAATTACTGAATTATGCGAATATGACGATTCTTCCAAATATACAGTATCTTCACAAGAGCCGAATCTTTCGGGAGCTGACGTATTTTACTATGCTCCTGCGGATAGTTCCGCTGTTATCATTGTAAAAAAGGGAGAACAATGCAGTATCTTCATGTTTAACGGTATGACGACTGCAACTGATGAAAACTCCGCTTTTGCAGAAACTTTCAAGGTCTATGGTGCATATTCGGCTGATGATATAGAGAGTATCTCCTTTACGATCACTGTACCAAACGGTGCAGTATATGAAGTTGCACAAGCGGGAACGATCACCGACAGAAACAGAATCGCTTCTATCGTGGATATTCTGTATCAGCTCAAAGCGGAGAACACTTCTGATTCGGCATCTGCAACGCCGCAATGGGTGGTAGATGCTTGGGAAGCGTGCAAATCTGATCCGAGTGCCTATACAATGGAGGATATTACTTTTGATATTGTTTTCAAGAACGGTACAGTGCTGAAAGATATTGTCTATCAACCGTTTATCGGTAATGGCTATATCGCTGGTATGCAGGAACTTACACCAGAGCAGAACATCACACTGAAAGAATTGCTGAGATAGGACAGGAGAAGATAAATGATAAAGAGAAAAATAATATCCGCACTGCTCGCTGTGTCGGTCGGTTCTGCGATGCTCTCTGCATTGCCTGTAAACGCTGAGGGATTCAGCATCAAGGGCGATGTGAATGCCGATGGAGTATTTGATGTAGCTGATGTGGTGCTGTTGCAAAAATGGCTTCTTGCCGTTCCTGATACGCACCTTGAAAACTGGCAGGCAGCCGATCTTTGCAAGGACAACAGGCTCGATGTGTTTGACCTGTGTCTGATGAAACGGGAGCTGATATATGCAAGCGAAGCCGTACATATCACTTCTCCTGCTTGCAAAGCAGCGGCTTTTGCCTGTGCGGACGATGGCGAACTGCTTTATTACGATAACATCAATGAGCATATCGCTCCTGCCAGCCTAACAAAGCTGCTGACCGCCTCGGTCGCTCTGCATTATCTGAGTCCTGATACGGTAGTTACCGTAGGCTCGGAACAGAGTCTTGTGAAATCGGGTTCCAGTTTATGCCTTATCAGACCGGGACACAAGCTGAAATTATACGATCTGCTCAAGGGTATGCTCATGGCTTCGGGCAACGATGCAGCTTATACCGTAGCGGTAACAACAGCAAGAGCTGTAAAGCCTGATACAGCAATGACGGATGCCCAGGCAGTCGCATACTTCTCAGAGCTGATGAACAGCTACGCAAGCTCTATCGGTATGAAAGACAGTCACTTCACGACTCCCGAAGGCTGGGACGATGCAAGCCAGTATACAACGGTTTCCGATCTGCTTGTATTGGCGAATCACGCATTTTCGATACCTGAGATAAAGACGATAACAGGCACATATCAGAAAAAGGTATACTTTGTGTCGGGCGAAAATATCACATGGACGAACACCAACGCTCTGCTGAATCCAAACAGCGCCTATTACTGTGCTGATGCTGTCGGCATTAAGACAGGAACTACCGCAAGTGCAGGAAACTGTCTCATTGCCGCCTTTGAGAGAAATGGAAAGACCTATCTTTCTGCTGTTATAGGTTGCAGCACGGGCAATGACAGATATGAGCTGACACTGAAAATGCTGTCGCAATTCGGCGTGGCTAATGAGGTAAAGCTGTCCGTCGCACCGAATGTTACAGAAAGCGTCCCGTCTTCATCTGTGGAAGAAGCAACGCCTATAACAACAGAGACAACAACAGTCGCACCTATTGTTGCTGATAAAGCAGAGATGTTCAACAGACTGAATTCGCTGGAATACATACCGATCACCTGTGACGGACTGCCTGAGTACAAGCTGACAGATGATAACGGTGCTGTCTACTGGCTGAATCTCAGCAGTAAATGGATATGGAAAGACGGTGTGGACGCAGAAGCTGTACTGCCTGATGATATTATCACTTGGCTTACAGACAACAAGGATAGCGTAGATATGAATACAACGGAATACTACGAATTACAGGAGGAATTATTATGAAAAAAAGAATATTAGCAATAACGGCTTTTATGGCTGTTGTACTGGCAGGCTGTGGTCAGATCAACGAACCGTTGACAACTACTGATAGCAACGATAAGCCTGCTTCAAAGATCGAAATTCAGACGGAGGTGCATACTGATTCAGTTACCACTGAAACTATAACAGAAACGGAGAAAACCTCTGCCGCCCAGCCGACAACAGAGAAAACGAGTATGGAAACCACGAGTGACGTTTCGATTTCTGAAACGCAGGCAGAAGATAGCACTACGAATTTAATATCGGAGAATAACGATACACCTCAGCCACAGGCAGAGGAAAAACAATCCCCGGCAAAAACGGAAAAGTCTGCTGCTACTGAAAGTACCACTCAGGCAACCACTACACAGGCTGTGACAACCGATGCTCCTGCTGTTGCTGATAGCGGAAAGGCTGACGATGTTTTCAAAATGCTTGATAGCCTGAATTATCAGGCAATTAGCTGTGACGGACTGCCTACACATAAGCTGACTGCACCTGACGGAACAGTTTACTATCTTCACCTTGACGAGAACGCATCCTATTCTTATGTATGGCGCAGACCGAGTCTGATTGGAGATGCGGATAATGAAGCTGCGCTTACACAGGAAGTCATTGATGCGATATACGCAAATTGGGATCAGCTCAATATTGTGAAAACTGAATGGTAACATCTATTAGACGGCACGGAGAACGCTCTCTGTGCCATCTTTCTTTTTCAGTGGGTGTTCTCCACTATAATCATCACGCACAGCACTGAGTGGCTTTTCCGTTCGCCTGAGGCAAAGCAAAAGGCTCTGCATTTCTGCAAAGCCTCTGTGCTGCTTATTCGTCCTCGTCTGAACACTCCGACAATCCATGTGTGAGCTGAATGTATACGCACTCTGCTCGGTCACGCTCCTCACCCTCGGTGGTCATCATTATTTCAAGGAAATGTGACTTAGCTTCTTCGTAGTCTGTCCAGACCTCACACCTACCGTTGTACACAGTCGTAACCTTGCGTGACCTCGGCATCGCCAATTCGGGTATTGCTAACATACGTTGCACCTCCAGTTTCATAGTAACCATATTATAGTCTACAATGATTTTAGAGTCCAGCATATCAGAATAATTGTAATAAATCTTGTGCAGAGCGCAGCAATATCACATTTTTCCTCGGTACATTGCGCTGTATCATTCAAGGTCATTCCGCTTTCTTTTCTTCTGCTGATCTCGGCTCTGCTCCTGTCGCAGATATTCCTCTATCGTTCTCGTTGCTTCGGACAGCTTACGGGACTTCTTATCCGCCTGATTGTATTCTGTATTTTTCTTCGACAGCTTTTTCTGCAAAGATGCGATATGCTTTTCAAGATTTTCAACTTTCGGAATATTGCCTGACGGGTAAAGCTCCAAAACCTGTTTGCAGGTTTCGTGATATTCGGCAATATCGCCGCCGTGTTCCTTGCGGTACTTCTTTTCCTCCCGACCGCTGAGTGCTTTCAGTTCCTCTCCGATATGCTTGACCTTGCGATATTTTTTCAGTACTTTGAGCTTTTCTTGCAAATCCTTGATCTGTGCGTTCAGGTCATTCAGCTCACCGACAAGATGCGCCCTTTCAATAAATGCCGCCATCGCAGCACCACGAACCTGATTCGGCTCAACACCGTATGCGGTGATGATGTTCTTGGCGATGCTTGCCACCTTCATATTGCCACGGTCGATAGCGTCACGAACAAACTTGTTCTCCTCAGCTTTCGGAGTGATTTGTCTGACTTTGATTCTCGGAACATATATCATACCGCCCATATACTGTGCGATACGCCCTTTGATTTGCTCGGTTTCATAATACCAGCCCAGCGTTCGGCTCCGAGTGAACTTAGCTCTCGGATTGCGTTCACGCTGTTCGGCAAGCATAAATTTCAGGTCGATCTTGTGGTCGGGGTTATACTCGACAAGCACTCCGAAATCTGCACATTTTGCAAGGAAGTCCTCAAAATTTTCGCTGACCTTGATTACCTGATCTATCGTGAATTTCAGCTTTGCTTTCCACGATAATCCCTGACGGCTCATATCCCATTCCCAATGGCTCTTACCCTTGCCCATTTCAGGGCGCTCGATAACATAGAGGTGGTGCCGCTTACATACCTCATCAGTGATGTTCATGAGCTTCTGAAATGATCTGTCCTGCTTTGTAGTCCTGCGGTTCTCATGGGTTTCAAAAGTCCTGCCGTCGATGCAGTTGGTGTTATTGAAAACTGTGTGTAGATGGATATGCTCCTTGTCGATATGGCAGGTCATGAAATACTGATATTCACCTTTCAGAAATTGCTCACATATCTCCTGACCGAGCTGCAATGCTCGTTCGGGAGTAATTTCCCCAGGCTTAAAACTGACGATAAAGTGCTGGGCGAGAACGGAGCTTTTGCCTGTACCGTGTTTCCGAATCTCAGCAAAATCATGACTTGCCTGCAACGGATCAGAGCTGCAACCTTCGGTGATGATCAGTCTGCCGTTATCCGTTTTTTCAGGATTAGCAATGTAGTTCAGTGCTGCAAGGTCATCAGCAGAGATTGAAAATATCTTAGTGGTTGCCAGAGCTTATTCACCCCTTCCTTGATCTCAGCAATATCGTTTTCATAAACTCTGCCGCCGCTGTTTGCACGGACAGCGATCTGATTGATATTGCCTGAGATGTTCCTTGCAAGTCTGAGGATTTCGCTCAGCTTCTCATCGTTAAACTGAACGATGTAGCCCTCGAAGATCATCGCCCTGACGAACTCGCTCCTTGACTTCATTCCGCTGTTGCGGAATTTGCGGTCGATGGCGTCAAGCTCCTCACGGCTCACCCTGATCTTCAGGTAGAGATCACGGCGATTCTTGTTTTCTTTCTCATTCATTTTGGTGTAAACCTCTCTTTTTATTCTTCTGTGCGGGGTCGTAGGGGCAGCAGCCCTCTGCCAAGCGGTGCGAATTGTGGATTGCCGTTAGTGCGCCCACGATTTGCCGAGCTTGCGATTTGTGTTAGCCCCAGTGGGGCTATTTTGCATTTGAGCCTGTGGCTCTGCTTTGTTTCCGCACTTCCATGTGTGGAATTGGAGCGTCAGCGACTATATTTCTCTGTATCGCTTTCGGCTCAAAGCTCTGCGCCCGTCCCTATGGATATGATACAAGAAAAAAATCAAAAAGTCAATGAAACGGAAAATGGGTATTCGTCAAAATGACAGTTGCGGGTTTCTATGCTCTTAGGGTATCGTAACCCCCTCATAACTGCACGTTTCTGAAAATTCGGTTGCTCCGATTTCGGGCTATGTTGAGAAAAGTTTGTCTGGTCTGCCAGTAGATTTTTAATGGAATTGCGCGCTATAATTGGAGTATGAAAAGGAGAATTCAGGGCTTCGGCTCATGGAATATGGAAAAAACAAAAACGAAGGTGAGGTGATTCCCATAGCACTCTATTCTGAAAAGATCGCTGACAATGATCGCAAGATCGAACAGCTCTCCAAGAACATCAAGCGTGATACTGAGAAACGCAAGAAGCTCATGGAGGAAAATGCCCGACTGAGCTATCAGGCAATCTGCGAACAGTACAACTGCACGGGGCAGGATTTGCTCGATATTCTCAGCAGAGAACATCAGCAGGCAGAGATGCTCCAGACAAGCGGTCTGAGTGATGCAGATATTGCAGAGCTTGCAGGCAGCGGTCGCTCGTCTGAGGACAGCGATGACATTGCGTTCTACGATAAGCAGGACAGCGATGATGACTAAAATGCCTGAACGGTCACAAGGCATTTTCCCCGTAACCGACGGGACGATTTTTATGGATACAGACAGCAGGAAGTGCGAAAATGGAACGAGCTGTCGGAAAGGATAGTGTAGAACGAACAAGAACACATCTGTCGCAGAGAGAGAAAAGGCAGATAAGGTTATTACAACTGCAAAGGATACGAAGGTCTTTATTTCGTATCCGACTGATGTCTCTGATGTGGTAAGGCAGGAAAAGATCAACCACATTTATGACATTCTCACTCAGCACAAATCGGAATAATTTGCAAAAAACTATTGCAATGGCAGCCGATTTGCGCTATGATATAGATATAGCAAGATCGGCTGTCGATTGCATATAATCGGAGGTCGATAAACATGAAAAAGAAGGTAACAAACAACGGCGGAGTGACTGCGATCTATGTCCGCCGTTCCGTAGCGGACAGGGATAACAATTCGCTGTCCATCGAATCGCAGAAGGAGGATTGCATCAAATATGTAGGCGAAGATTGTGTGTATCGCCTGTATTGTGATAACGGATTTTCGGGAAAAGACACTGAGCATAGACCAGCTTTTCAGCAGATGATGAGCGATGCCCGTGAAGGTCTTATCAGTCGTATCGTTGTAAAAAAGTATGACCGCTTTAGCCGTAATCTGCGTGACTATCTGAATGTTTCTGAGGAACTGGACAAGCTCGGTGTGACTGTTTACTCGCTCTCTGAGCCGTTCAATACGGAGACTAAGGAAGGGCGCATGATGCGAAACAATCTCCTGAACTTTGCGGAGTTTGAGAGAGAAACGATCGCAGGCAGAGTGGCAGATGCTTATAACACCAGAAGCAGAGAAACTGGATTCTTTCAGGGACGTATGATGAGCTTCGGATACACTACACAGCGTATGATCGTGAATGGTAAAAAAGGCTCAGTGCTTGTTCCCTCGGAACAGGCAGAAGCATTGAAGCTCGCCTATCAGATGTACGCTGAACCGTCAACCTCGCTCCGTGATATTCTCACATATTTTAAGGAGCATGAGGACGAGATCCGCTATCTCCGCACCGATGAATACGGCGGTAAGAATGGAAGTCACAGCGGCAAATTGAATGCAGGCTCGTTATCAGCAATCTTGAAAAATCCGTTATATGTCCGTGCTGATAAAGATGTGTATGCTTTCTTCCAGAGCCGTGGCTATGAGATCATAGATGAGGTCGAAGCCTATGACGGCGTTCACGGAGTTTTCATGCACGACAACGCAGACGGTGGAAAATATGTCAAAGTCGGTTATCATGAGGGACTGGTTTCCTCGGAACTGTGGCTGAGAGTTCAGGACAAGAAAAGTACGAACAAGCGTTTTCAGACAAACAGGAAGGCGCTCAACTCATGGCTTGTAGGTCTGCTGAAATGCAAAGAATGTGGACTGTCTGTTATCATTGATATGCAGAAAAAGTCACCGACCAATATCCACAGATACCTCGCTGACAGCGGCTGGCTTACGATCAACAAGTGTGTCGCAAGAAAGTACAGCATCAGAATTGACGATATTGAGGAGAGCGTCTACGCAGCAATGTGTGAGAGATTACAGCAGATCGAGATCGCCCATAAGCAGAAAGAAGCTCCCGATATGGAAGTCGAGAGCATCAAGGGCGATATTCTGAAATTGGATACCGAGATCCGTTCCCTCATGGACAGAATGGCAGAAGCAGACGATGTGGTGTTCGCATACATTCAGCAGAGAATCAAGGAGTTACACTCCAAGAAGTCGGAGCTTGAACGCAAGTTGCAGACCAAGTCTCGTAAGCGCAAAGCAATCAACTCGAAACCGCTGACGGAACCGCTTGCCATGTGGGATACCCTGACAGTGCAGGAAAAACATGATGTTGCCGCTGAGATGATCGAGGTCGTTTACATCTCACACCTCAGCGAGGACATTGAGATCAAATTCGGCATTTGAATATGCCGTAAAATAGGTGTTTTTATGAAGTCATAAAGTGCGCGAGAAGCAGAATCAAATGAAAACACTAAGGCTTTTAAGGAGAATAGAAAATGAATGAGAAAAAAGTATCTGTAACAGATTTGGGAAATCCACGCAAACCTCATGGTGATGCAGGGGCAGAGATGCTGGAGGGTATGAACCAAAGACACTATGCGGTAACAGGATGGGCTCTGGACTATTTCAACTTCGACAGCAGCGACACTGTACTTGATATCGGATGCGGCGGCGGTGAGACTATTCGCAGAATTGCTGATCATATCAGCGGCGGAAAAGTGTGGGGAGTAGATTATTCGCCGCTGTCAGTGGAGCTTTCATTGAAGCGTAACATGGAGAATGTTAAAAGCGGCAAAGTCAACGTCGTGGAGGCGTCTGTTGAGAAACTGCCCTTTGACAGTGATACATTTGATAAAATAATCACCGTTGAGAGCTTCTATTTCTGGCCCGATCCGCAGGAAAACCTGAAAGAGGTATACAGAATTCTCAAAGAGGGCGGCAAGTTCCTTATAGTTGCTGATATAAACGGAGATGCAGACCTTGATGAAAAGGATATTGAGGGTATCAGAAAATATGACCTTTTTAATCCCACTCTGGAACAGTTCAGAGAACTCCTTGAAAATGCAGGCTTCAAGAATGTTTCTGTTCATACCAAGGAAGGCGAAAAGTGGGTCTGCGCTGAAGGTAACAAGTGATGAGAAATGCCGTATTGTTTGATACGGCATTTATTTTTGCGCCATATATGGAGTAATATCAGGTACCTTTCCTACAATAATGCTTTCTGCAAGAATAAATTCAAACTCCGCCTTTACGTTAAAGCTGTACATTGGCACGGATGATGTCATTTTTACATCTACACAGGCTGAAATACTGTGGCAGGTCTGATTAAGTCCTGCCTGAGTGAATGAGCTTTTCAGCTTCACCTCGGCACTGCCAACAGGGCAAACCCTTATCTTTATTGAGGGACCCTTTCCGGTAAAAACAGGTGAACCTGTCAGGGAACCAAGTGGTATTTTGGCAGACCTGTCTCCCGATGAGTTGAGTCTCTTGTTGATCTCGGCTGTCAGCTCGGATTGTATCTTGTTGATTGTAAACGGTATAGCTTCTACGGAAACAGGAGAATTGTCATCATTGTACATTACAACAGCGAAATCCTCGTATGTAAATCTGTTATCGGTGAGATATTCGGAAACAACCGCGGCGATAACGTTATCGGCTGTTTGCTTAGCGAATTGTTCTGCCCGAAGTTTTGCGACAGGCTTCAGTGCTTTTTCTGTTTCGATAAAGACAATGAAGACGACTATTGATATTATACTTAACAGGATAACCACACGATATCTGCGATATCTTTTTCTGCGCATTGTTCTCATAATAAAGCTCCTTTTTATTTATTATATTCATTTTGAACCATTTGTGTTCGCATCTATGGACAAATTCGAGATTTTATGTTAAAATAAAGCAATAATATATTTCGGAGAGCTATTATGAAAAACGTTATTATAGGCATAACCGCTCATGTTGACTCTGGAAAGACAACTCTTGCGGAAGCCATGCTTTATACTTCGGGTGCTATCCGCAGTCTTGGCAGAGTTGACCGCGGAAATTCCACACTTGATACAAATTCAATAGAACGCGAACGAGGTATCACTATTTTCTCGTCACAGGCAGAGTTTACTGTAGATGATACTATGTTTACACTGCTTGATACTCCCGGACATGTTGATTTTTCTGCGGAAACAGAACGTACCATGCAGGTCATCGACTACGCGGTTCTTGTTATAAGCGGAACTGACGGTGTACAGAGCCATACCACAACTCTATGGAAGCTTCTGAGAAAATACAATATTCCTGTTTTTGTATTCGTCAATAAGATGGACTTAATAGGAGCCGATAAGGCTCACCTGATAGATAGACTCAGGAAAGAGCTTTCGGACAGGTGTGTCGATTTTACCGGTGACTTCGACAATATAGACGAGGACTGTGCGACCTGCTGTGAGGAGCTTATGGAGCAGTTTATCGAGACAGGTTCCCTCAGTAAAGAAAGCATTTCTGCTGCAATTGAAAACAGGCAGATTTTTCCATGCTTCTTTGGCTCTGCGCTGAAAATGCAGGGCGTGGAGGAATTTATCAGCGTTCTTTGCAGATATACATCGGGGAAAGCTTACGGAGAATCGTTTGGCGCTAAGGTCTACAAGATATCATATGATGCTAAGGGAAGTCGTTTGACACATATGAAGATCACAGGCGGAGTGCTGAAAATGCGGGATGACATGAGCTATAGTGATCAGGATGGAAATGTTGTCAACGCAAAGGTAAGCTCCATAAGATTCTATACCGGTGAGAAGTTCAGAACGTCGGAATCAGCAGAAGCAGGCATGGTATGTGCTGTTACCGGACTTACGGGGACATATGCCGGTCAGGGCATCGGTGCGGAGAATGACTCGGATGAAGCGGCTCTTGAACCTGTTATGACCTATCGTGTATCCCTGCCTGAGGATAAGAACGTATATGAAGCCCTGAAGGAACTGCGTATCCTTGAAGATCAGGACCCACAGCTCCACATTTTGTGGAATGAACAGAATCGTGAGATACATATTCAGCTTATGGGCGCCGTTCAGACTGAGGTGCTGACAAAGCTCATTGCTGATAAGTTCGGCTTCGATATTCAATTTATGGACGGAGCGGTCACCTACAGAGAAACCATTCGGGATACTGTAGAGGGCGTCGGCCACTATGAACCGCTGCGACATTACGCCGAGGCGCATATTCTTCTTGAACCATTGCCGCAGGGGAGCGGTATCGTTATCGATACTGTGTGCCCTGAGGATGAGCTTGACAGAAACTGGCAGAGACTTATTCTTACTCATGTAAAAGAAAAAACTCATCTTGGGGTTCTGACAGGTTCGCCTGTTACGGATATAAAGATGACTCTTGTAAAGGGAAAGGCACATCTGAAGCATACCGAGGGAGGCGATTTTCGACAGGCGACTTACCGTGCAATCAGACAGGGACTCAGAATGGCTGAATCCGTTCTTCTTGAACCGTATTATGATTATGAGTTGGAAGTTCCGACAGAAAATGTTGGCAGAGCAATCTCCGATCTTCAGCGTATGTGTGCCTCCTTTGACACTCCGGAGACTATCGGCGAAAGCTCGGTTATAAGAGGAAGTGCTCCTGTGGCTGAAATGAACAGCTATCAGGCAGATATCATTGCTTATACTCACGGCAAAGGTAAGCTTTCGCTTTCTCTCGGCGGATACAAGGAGTGTCACAATGCTGATGAAGTAATAAGTTCCATCGGATATTCGGCTGATAATGATACAGAGAACAGTGCAGATTCTGTATTCTGCTCACACGGTGCAGGTTATCTTGTTAAATGGAACGAGGTGTACGATCATATGCACCTGCCGCTTAGTCTTGATGAGAACGAAGATGATGAGGCTCCCGAGGCAAGAAAGAACAAAGCTCAGAGGTTTATTGAAAAGGCTGTCAGCGACGAGGAGCTTATGGAGATATTTGAGAGGACATATGGTAAGATTAACCGTGATCCTCATAAAGCCTTCAAGAAGACAAAAGCTGTTTCAATAGACGATAAAAAAGTGAGACTTCCCAAATATGAAGGCCCCGATTATCTTCTTGTGGACGGATATAATATTATATTCGCATGGGATGACCTGAAAAAAATAGCAGGGGATAATCTTGATGCGGCAAGGGGAGAGCTTATCAACCGTATGTGCAACTATCAGGGGTACGCAGGCTGCGAGCTGATACTTGTATTTGATGCTTACAGAGTAAAAGGAAAGCACCGCGAAGTTGAGAAATACTGCAATATTAATATAGTATATACAAAGGAGTCTGAAACTGCGGATTCTTATATCGAGAGGGTTTCTCATGAGCTTTCAAAGAAGCATAAAGTAAGGGTCGCTACATCAGATGGTCTGGAGCAGATGATAATCCTCGGAAACGGTGCTATGAGGATTTCTGCCACTGAATTCAGAAAAAGATACGAAGCCGCCGAGGTTTCAATAAAAGAGTTTATCGACTCAATGTGAAATAAAAGCAGATCTGTAAAGGTCTGCTTTTTGGTTATATAAAACATGCTGTTTTTGAGTAAAATAAAAAAATAATTATATTTTCCGAAAAAATAGTGGAATTTTATTCTGTAATATGTTATAATTGATTTTGATTGGGATTTTTTTAAGAAATGTTGAACAAATATTTCCTGACCGATCAAATTTCAGTATATTTTTTCTGCTATGCAGATTTATTTTTGAGGAGGCTTGTACATGAAAAAAGTGCAACTGACAGAAACCGTATTGCGTGACGCCAATCAGTCACTGATGGCTACGCGTCTGCCTTATTCTGATTATGAGGGCATTCTCTCTGATATGGACAAGGCGGGCTACTACTCTATCGAGTGCTGGGGCGGAGCAACATTTGACTCCTGTCTTCGTTATCTCGGTGAAGACCCGTGGGAGAGACTTCGCAATCTGAGGAAAAATCTTCCCAACAGCAGACTGCAGATGCTTCTCAGAGGTCAGAACCTTCTGGGATATAAGCACTATCACGATGATGTAGTTGAGAAGTTCATTGAACTTTCAATAAAGAACGGTATCGATGTTATCCGAATTTTTGATGCTCTCAATGACTTCAGAAACATTGAGACAGCTCTCAATGCCACAAAGAAGTATGCGACAGAAAAGACTATCGCTTCAGGATGTATCTCATATACTCAGAGCCCTGTGCATACAGTTGACAAGTATATCGAGATGTGTAAGGAGCTCCAGAAAATGGGCTTTGATACTATCTGTCTCAAGGATATGGCAGGTACAATGTCTCCTTATGAGGCTGAGCACCTTATCAAGGGCATCAAGGATGCTATCGGCGATATGACTCTTATTCTCCATACTCACTGCACAACAGGTATGGCTTACATGACTCTCACAAAGGCTATCGAGTCCGGCATCGACGTCATCGACTGTGCTACTTCATGCTTCTCAGGCGGTACTTCTCAGCCCGCTACCGAGAGTATGTTCTATGCTCTCAGCCAGTACGGCATCGAGACCGGTCTTGACGAAGATATCATAAACAAGGTAAACGATTACTTCAAGCCCATCAAGCAGAAGTATATCGACAACGGTCAGCTCAACCCCAAGAGCCTTGGTACAGACGCTCAGGCGTTGGTTTACAAGGTTCCCGGCGGTATGCTTTCAAACATGATCGCTAACCTTACCGATATGCACGCAATGGATAAGTTCGATGATGCTCTTGCCGAGATACCGAAGGTAAGAGCTGATATGGGCTATCCTCCGCTTGTTACACCTCTCTCTCAGATGGTAGGAAATCAGGCTGTAACAAATGTGCTTGTTGGCGAAAGATACAAGAATATCTCCAAGGAGATCAAGAACTACATAAAGGGCGAGTACGGTAATCCTCCTGCACCTATCGCTAAGGAGCTCGTTGAAAAGGTACTCGGTGACAGTGAGGCAGTTGACTGCCGTATCGAAGACCAGAAGAGAACAGGTGAGGAGTTTACAGCAGCAAGAGAAGCTCTCGGTGATCTCTGCCGCAGTGAGGAAGATGTAATGAGCTACATCTGCTATCCCGACCAGACTCTCAATTTCCTCAAGGACCGCAAGGCTAAGGAAGAAAACGAAGCTGTTTACACCATTGAGGAAATGTAAGGAGGCAGAGTTATGTTTGATTCAAACTTTTTTACTGCTGCTGCCGAAAATGTAAAGGAAATGTCTATCGGTGATGCGGCTATAACTGCTGTATTCGGTTACTGCGTTGTCTTCTGCGGACTTATTTTTCTGATGATAGTTCTTTATTGCACAGGCGCTTACTTCAAGTCAAAGAATGCAAAGGAAAGCGCTAATGCAGAAGCTGCAAAGAAGACTGCACCCGAGACTGCTCCTGATACAGAAAAGGAGCTTCCTCTTGCTCCCGGTTCAGCAGGTCATGTTAAGCTCTTTGACGTTCCTGATAAGGAAGCTGCTATGATAATGGCAATAGTTGCCGACAAAATGCAGAAGCCGCTCAATGAGCTGCACTTTATTTCCATTAAGGAGGTCAAATAATCATGAAGTATAAAGTAACTCTTAACGGCAAGACCTATGAGGTTGAGGTAGAGCAGGGTAAAGCTGTTCTGCTTGATGAATATGAGGCACTTGCGCCAGCTCCTGCAGCTGCCGCTGCTCCTGTTGCTGCTGCCCCTGCTGCCGCAGCAGCTCCCGCTCCTGCACCTGCAGCCCCTGTTGATCTTGCAGCAGGTGAAACAGTGACAGCTCCTATGCCCGGAAACATCATCAGAGTTGATGTTGCTAAGGGCGACGCTGTAAAGGCTGGTCAGATCCTCGTTATCCTCGAGGCTATGAAGATGGAAAATGAGATAGTAGCTCCTAAGGACGGTACAGTTGCTCAGGTAGTTACAAGCAAGGGTTCTGTTGTAGATACAGGCGCTCCTCTGGTTGTTATCGCATAAGGAGGACTTGAAATGGATATACTTGAAACCCTTAAAACTCTTTGGGAAAGCTCCGGATTCCATAGCTTTCTCATTGACGGAGGCTGGAAAAATCTTATAATGATCCTTATTTCCTGTGTCCTCCTTTATCTTGGTATCAAGAAGAAGTTTGAACCGCTTCTTCTCGTAGGTATCGCGTTCGGCTGTCTCCTCGTAAATCTTTCTTACTTTACAGGCGGAGATACATCCGATGCACTTTATCATATGAATCTTTGGGACAACTTCCTCGACCCTGAGCATCAGGATTACCACAGCTACGGAGCTATCATGGCTCATGGCGGACTTCTTGATATACTTTACATAGGTGTCAAGGCAGGAATTTATCCTTCACTTATTTTCATGGGCGTTGGAGCTATGACAGACTTTGGTCCTCTTATCTCCAATCCTAAGAGCCTTCTTCTCGGCGCTGCTGCTCAGATGGGCGTATTCCTTGCATTCTTTGGAGCAGTTTGCCTCGGATTCAGTGGAAATCAGGCTGCTTCCATCGGTATCATCGGCGGTGCTGATGGTCCTACAGCTATCTTCCTTACAACTAAGCTGGCTCCCGAGCTCCTCGGACCAATAGCTATCGCAGCTTACTCCTACATGGCTCTTATCCCTATGATACAGCCTCCGCTCATGAGACTTCTCACCACCAAGAAGGAAAGAGAAGTAAAAATGGAGCAGACTCGTGTCGTAACAAAGACAGAGAAGATCATCTTCCCTATAATAGTTGCTATGTTCGTAATCCTTCTTCTCCCTTCAACGGCTCCTCTCGTAGGCTGCCTTATGCTTGGTAATCTCTGGAGGGAGTGCGGAGTGACAGAGAGACTTTCAGATACAGTTCAGAATGCTCTTATGAACATCGTAACTGTATTCCTTGGAATTTCCGTTGGTGCTACAACAGCTGCCGACAGATTCCTTTCACTTGAGACCATCAAGATCATTGTTCTTGGTCTTACAGCATTTGCATTCTCAACTATCGGCGGACTCCTCGTTGGAAAGATCATGTATAAGCTTTCAGGCGGCAAGATAAATCCTCTTATCGGTTCCGCAGGTGTTTCAGCTGTTCCTATGGCTGCCCGTGTATCTCAGATGGAAGGTCAGAAGGCTAATCCCTCAAACTTCCTGCTCATGCACGCTATGGGACCGAATGTTGCAGGTGTTATCGGTTCTGCTATCGCAGCTGGATTCCTCCTTGCTGTATTCAAGTGATAGAAACTTAATACAAAATCCAAAGCCACGGCGTTTACTTGCTGTGGCTTTTTTATTGACAGCTGTATACAAATGCTTTATAATTATGATATAAAGGAGGTGCGATATGAGCTATTTTACATTTGATAATAAAAAGATATATTATGAGGAGAATGGCAGCGGAACACCACTGTTATTCCTTCATGGCAACACAGCTTCTTCTAAAATGTTCACAGATTTCAGCAAACGATACACGGACAGTTACAAAGTTATACTCATAGACTTCCTCGGACACGGAAGATCGGAAAGGTTATCGGAATTTCCTGCCGATTTATGGTTTTATGAGGCTCAGCAGGCAATTGCATTCCTCAGGCTTAAACATTATGACAAGGTTAACATTATAGGTTGCAGCGGGGGAGCAATTGCTGCTCTGAATGTAGCACTTGAGGCGTCCGAATGTGTGGACAAAGTCATTGCTGACAGTTTTGAGGGCGAGAAAGCTGATGAAGCCTTTGTAAAAAATCTGCTTTCCGACCGCAGTTCTTCGCTGGAAGATACAAATGCAAGGGGATTTTACTCCTATATGCACGGTGATGACTGGGAGCAGATCGTTCATAATGACACATCGGCTATAATCAGACACTCAAAAGAAGTTGTGAATTTCTTCCACAGACCTATCAGTGATCTTAAAGCTAAGGTGCTGCTCACAGGAAGTAAAGGCGATAATTTTATGTACAGTGTTGCACATGATTACTACGAAAAAGTATACGGTAATATGCTTGAAAAGCTGACCAATGGCAGTATGCACCTCTTTGAATGCGGGGATCATCCTGCTATGATGACAAATCAGGACGAATTCTATAAGCTCAGCATGGAATTTTTAGCGTAGAACAGGACAATTTCAATATATATAAAGCCTTCATAAAAAGTTTTCATGTTTATCATGAAAAAAATTACGGAAAGACTTGCAAAAAAACTTGAAATAGTGTAAAATAGTAATGTACGTTGTTAATAATATAACAACAGCGACCAATGTATCTTATTACGAAAGGATGTCATACCCATGGCAGGATTAAACAAGGTTACTGTAGAAGACATTAACGTTAAGGGCAGAAAGGTACTCGTAAGAGTTGACTTCAATGTTCCTATGAAGGACGGCGTTATCACAAATGATAACAGAATCCAGGCTGCTCTTCCCACTATCAATAAGCTCGTTGAGAACGGTGCAAAGGTTGTTCTTTGCTCACATCTCGGCAAGCCCAAGAATGGTCCCGAGGCTAAGTTCTCACTGGCTCCCGCAGCAGCAAGACTTGCTGAGCTGGTAAACACAAAGGTTACATTCGCAGCTGATGATACAGTTGTCGGCGACAACGCTAAGAAGGCTGTTGCTGCTATGAAGGACGGCGAGATCGTTGTTCTTGAAAATACACGTTTCCGCGGAAACGAGGAGACAAAGAACGGTGAGGAGTTCTCTAAGGAGCTTGCTGACCTGGTTGACGGTGAAGTATTCGTTATGGACGCTTTCGGTTCTGCACACAGAGCTCATGCTTCAACAGCAGGCGTTACAAAGTTCGTTAAGGAAACAGCTGTTGGTTACCTTATGCAGAAGGAGATCCAGTATCTTGGTAATGCAGTAGAGGTTCCTGAGAGACCCTTCGTTGCTATCCTCGGAGGTGCTAAGGTGGCTGATAAGCTCAATGTTATCTCTAATCTTCTTGAGAAGTGCGATACACTTATCATCGGTGGTGGTATGGCATATACATTCATCAAGGCACAGGGCGGCTCTATCGGTATGTCACTTGTTGACGAAGAAAAGCTTGACTACTGCAAGGAAATGCTCGCAAAGGCTGAGAAGCTCGGCAAGAAGATTCTTCTTCCCGTTGACACAGCTATTGCTGCTTCATTCCCTGATCCTATCGATGCAGAGATCAGCGTAGAGTATGTTGACGCTGACAAGATCCCTGCTGACAAGATGGGTCTTGATATCGGTCCTAAGACAGCTGCTATCTTTGCAGAGGCTGCAAAGACTGCAAAGACTGTTGTTTGGAATGGTCCTATGGGCGTTTTCGAGAACCCCACACTCAGAAAGGGTACAGTAGCTGTTTGCGAGGCACTTGCTGAGGCTGACGCTACAACGATCATCGGCGGCGGCGATTCTGCTACAGCTGCTATCCAGCTCGGATTTGCTGATAAGATGAGCCACATCTCAACAGGCGGCGGTGCTTCACTCGAGTATCTTGAGGGTAAGGTACTTCCCGGCGTTGCAGCTATCGCTGAAAAGTAATTACATTATCAATAGGGCGGATAGAAATATTCGCCCTTATTGTAATAAATGAGGTGTAAATATGAAACTCATTACAAGAGCACAGGAGGATAAGACAACTCTTATTCTTCTTTCCGTCGTTTGTTTTCTTCTCGGAGTTGTTTTAGGTTTTGTTCTTTCTCCTATAAAGAAGGGCATTGCTATCGGAAACAACAGCGGTAACAATTTCGGCGACAATGACGCAGATATGCTTCCGTATTACGGCGACGATGATGACGACGAATTAAAATTCTGATAAAAGGAGTTATATACCATGAACAAGAATCTCAGAAAGGCAATTATTGCCGGAAACTGGAAAATGAACAAGACTCGTCCCGAGGCTAAGGCGCTTCTCGAGGCTATCAAGCCTCTCGTAGCTAATGCTGAGGGCAAGATCGAGGTTATTGCTTGTGTTCCTTTCACAAACCTTGAGACAGCTATCAACACAACAGCCGGAAGCAACGTTAAGATCGGTGCTGAGAACGTTCACTTTGAGAAGAGCGGCGCTTTCACAGGCGAGATCTCAGCTGATATGCTCACAGAGCTCGGTGTTGAGTACGTTGTAATCGGTCACAGCGAAAGAAGACAGTACTTCGGTGAGACAGATGAGACAGTTAACAAGAGAACTATCGCTGCTCTCGAGGCTGGTCTCAAGCCTATCGTATGTGTTGGTGAGCTCAAGTGGGAGCGCGAGTGCAACATTACTGAGGAAGTTATTGCTCGTCAGATCAAGCTTGACCTCTGGTCGCTTACAGCAGAGCAGGTAAAAAATGTTGTTATAGCATATGAGCCTGTATGGGCTATCGGTACAGGTCTTACAGCTACTCCTGATCAGGCTGAGGAAGTATGCGGCTTTATCCGTACTCAGCTTGCTAAGCTCTTCGATCAGGCTACAGCAGACGCTGTAACGATCCAGTACGGCGGATCTATGAACGCAAAGAATGCTGCTGAGCTTCTTGCTAAGCCCAACATCGACGGCGGTCTCATCGGCGGTGCTTCACTGAAGGCTGAAGACTTCAATGTGATCGTTCAGGCGGCTGTAAACGGCTGATTAAACTGATATCTCTTATTCTCCCGACTGAACAAGACAGTCGGGAGAATAAATATTATAGTTTTTGATAATCAATAAAAAAATATCGAAGAACGATAATTTTATATTGACAAATAATGCTTGCCGTGCTATACTATTGTCATAGAAGGACAAAGTGTTTTCCTTTGTCCAATCTTTTAGAAGGGTGATTCTATGACTAATAATAAAGCAAGAGCAAAAAGATCGGTATATTTCTATATTAATGTTTTATTTGTACTTTTTTTCTTTTTCCTTGGCGGCTGTTTCATTGTGTTTGCTGCTAATGGAATAACAGGAATACTTTTATTACCATTCCTTGCGGCTAATTTCTTTCTTGTCATCTTTTTTCGTAAGAATCGTAAGGACGGTACTTTCAGAGTGCCTCTTATAATCGTTCGCATTATCACTATATTATTTGCTGTGATCATTTTTGCTTCTCCGATAATAGGAGTATCGTTTAAGAATAATAAGTTTTTTTATCCCGTAAAGAGAGCAATTTGGGGATATGGGATAAGATCAGACAGTGAATGGAAAAGAATTCTTCCGCAGCATCTTCCTGAAAACTGTGACGAATACTTCTTTCGTACGGAAATGTCAGTTCCGGCACAGGATTATCATCCTTACGCTTATCTTGTCATGCGATGCGATAAGGAGCAAATAAAAGAGTATATCTCCGAAGCTAAAGCTAATGGCCTTGAATATATCAATAATGAAAAGACTTTTAGTGAATACAATTTTGATAATAAAACTGACATTGAACTTTATGAAAAGGATGTCAATTACCGTGTGAGCGTTAATTCAGACTATTTGAGTATTCCGCATCATGTTTTCATTTGGCTCAGTGATGAACAGAAACTTGAACTAAGCACAGATGCTGTTGTATATAAGAGCGGCAGATTTGGCTGTGCATTTGATGAAAGCTCAGGACTTTGCTTGTTTTGGGCATGAGCATTATAACTAACGGCAGAAATCGTATTTTCCAAGAGGGGAGTACGTTTATTGCGTGACTGACTAATGTCGGCACATATAGATATTTTAACTTATCTTTAAAGGAGAATTTTTATGTCAAAAAAACCCGTAGCACTTATAATCATGGACGGCTTCGGCTATAACCCCGATACATACGGCAACGCTATTGCAGCAGCCAAGAAGCCGAATCTTGACAAATACATGGCTGAGTGCCCGAACACTATTATCGGCGCAAGCGGTCTTGATGTCGGACTTCCCGACGGACAGATGGGCAACTCCGAGGTAGGACACACAAATATCGGCGCAGGCCGTATCGTTTACCAGATGCTGGTCAAGATATCCAAGGATATCAAGGACGGCGCATTTGAGAGCAACAAGGCTATCCTTGACGCAATGAACAGCTGTAAGGAAAAGAACAGTGCTCTTCACCTTATGGGACTTCTCTCACCGGGCGGAGTTCACAGCCACATGGAGCACCTTTTCGGCATTGTAGAAATGGCTAAGAAGAACGGTCTTGACAAGGTTTACATTCACGCATTCCTTGACGGAAGAGATGTTCCGCCTTCTTCAGCAGCTGAGTACATGGAAGAAACTGTTGCTGAGCTTAATAAGATTGGCCTTGGTAAGATCGCTACTATCTCTGGACGTTTCTATGCAATGGACAGAGACAATGCTTGGGACAGAGTAGAAAAGGCATATTCCGCTCTTGTTTACGGCGAAGGCGTTCAAGAGGCGGATCCTGTTCAGGCAATAAAGAACTCATATGCCAACGAAGTAACTGACGAGTTCATGCTTCCCACAGTTATAGAGGGCGGCGCTCAGATCAAGGCTGATGACAGCGTTATATTCTTTAACTTCCGCCCTGACCGTGCAAGACAGATCACACGTTCATTTGTTGATCCTGATTTTAACGGCTTCGAGAGAAAAAATGGTTTCTTCCCTGTAAACTTCGTTTGCATGGCTCAGTATGATGCTACAATGCCTAATGTATCTGTTGCATATCCTCCCGAGCAGCTCACAATGACTATGGGCGAATACCTTTCCAAGCTTGGAAAGACTCAGCTTCGTATCGCTGAAACGCAGAAGTATGCCCATGTTACATTTTTCTTTAACGGTGGTGAGGAGAAGCAGTTCGAGGGCGAGGACCGTATCCTTATCAAGTCACCTGACGTTCCAACATTTGACCTCAAGCCTGAGATGAGTGCGTATGAGGTTTGCGATGCTGTTTGCGAGGCTATCGATTCTGACAAATATGATGTGATCATTCTCAATTACGCTAACTGCGATATGGTCGGTCATACAGGTATCTTTGATGCTGCTGTAAAGGCTGTTGAAGCAACAGACACTTGTGTTGGACGAATGGTTGAGAAGATACTTGCAAAGGGCGGCGCAGCTCTTATCACTGCCGATCATGGTAATGCTGATAAGATGATGGAGCCTGACGGAAGTCCCTTTACAGCACACACAACTAATCCTGTTCCTCTTATTGCTGTAGGCGTTGAGGGCGAACTCATCGAAGGCGGTGTTCTTGCTGATCTTGCTCCTACAATGCTTGATATCATGGGAGTTCCTCAGCCTGCTGAAATGACAGGAAAGAGCCTGCTCAAGAAATAATCAAACTTTATATAAAAAAGCCACACAGAGCAGTCTGATGTGGCTTTTTTGCTGACATTATTAAATTATGGTTGCAAATACTAACAACTTATGATATAATATTATCAAGTTAGTATTAGGAGCTATAATATGATAAAAAAGATGTTTGCACTCTCGACTGTTTTATCAGGAATACTGTTAATCAGCGGATGCTCTCAGAAAAAGGAAGCATCCGATATCAATATGACATCTCAGACGAGAGATGTGTTTGCAATGGATACGTTCATGAACATGAAAGCCTATGGTCAAAATGCAGATATTGCTCTCAGTGAAGCAGAGAAGCGGATACTTCAGCTTGAAGAAGAGCTATCCGTTACAAATGAGACCAGCGACATATGGAAGATTGATCACAGCGATGGAAAGTTAGTTGAAGTCAGTGATGACACAGCAATAATAATTAATAAGGCTATAGAGATGGGGGACAGAACAGGTGGAGCCCTTGATATTACCCTTTACCCTGTTCTCAAAGAATGGGGATTTACAACAGGGGATCATAAGATTCCTGGCGAGCAAACTCTTAAACGCCTTCTCGAAAACGTAGATTATAGTAAAGTAAATATAGACGGAGATACTGTTAGCCTGCCTGAAGATGTTGAGATTGATCTTGGAGCTCTTGCAAAGGGATATACAGGAGATGAGATAATGAAGTCTATGGCAGGCAACGGCATCAGCTCAGCTATCGTTAGTCTCGGCGGAAATGTTCAGGCACTGGGGACGAAGCCTGATGGAAGCAACTGGAAGGTAGCTGTCCGTGACCCGTTTGCTCCCGATACTGATATGTGTATTATTGAAATTGCCGACAAGGCAGTAATAACCTCGGGAAATTATGAGCGTTATTTTACCGCTGATGATGGCAGTGTATACTGGCATATTCTTGACCCTGCCGACGGATATCCTGCCGATAACGGACTTGTTTCTGTCACTGTAATAGGCGACTGCGGGCTCGACTGCGACGCTTTATCTACCGCCCTGTTTGTAGCAGGCTATGACGGCGCAAGGAAACTGCTGAAAAGTGATCCTTCTTTTGATCTTATACTTGTTTCAGATGATCATAGGATATACTACACGGAAGGTATAGCCGACTGCTTTACAAATATAAGCAGTATGGAAGCAGAGGTGATATCACTTGACTAAAGGAGTAAAGCTTCTAATAGGAGCGGTTATAGTTATATTTGCAGCTGCTGTAGTTTTTGCTATTATAGGCTCAAAGCCGTCTGACAGTACATGGGTAGATATCGTACAGAATAATAAGATCATTTATCATCTTGATCTTTCCGAAGAGAAAGACAGGACATTCAAGATCGATTATCCCGATGGAGGTTGGAACGAAGTACAGATTAAAGACGGACATATCAGCATAATTGATGCGGATTGTCCCGATCACACCTGCATTAAAACAGGTGAACTCCGTTCAGAGAACATTCCTATTGTATGTCTTCCACACAAGCTTGTCATAAGGTTTTCGGATGAGGGGGCAGGCGAGTGATGAAAGCACACAAGCTGGCAAGACTTGCACTGCTCACTGCTCTTGCTCTGATAATATTTATAATTGAACTTAGAATAGATATTATTCCTATCCCCGGAGCAAAGCTCGGACTCGCCAATATCATTACTGTTTATGCTGTTTATAAGTACAGTGCGAAAGAGACAGCAATGATAGTATTTGCAAGAGTTCTCCTCGGTTCCATATTCGGAGGGAATGTCTCGGCGATAATGTACAGTATGGCAGGTGCGGTATTCTGCTTGACAGGAATGCTTTTAGTAAAGCGTATAGTGCCGCTGAAATACATATGGCTCAGCAGCATCATAGGAGCGATCCTGCATAATACGGGACAGATGATAGTTGCTGTTATCGTTATGCGTTCCTTTGCTGTATTATCCATATATCCATTCCTGCTGATAACAGGTTGTATTGCTGGTGCGTTTACGGGGCTATGTGCACAGTTCCTGATAAACAGAAATCTTGATGTAAAAGATAACAAAAACGAAACGTGATTACGGATTCCTTGCTTTTTGATGAATACTATGATATAATATTCATGAGGTGAAACAAATGAATCCAATGAACGCATTCAAGCTTAAATCCCTTCTTGATCGGTTTCTTACAAACCATCCGAAGCTACCGCCGTTTTTCAAAGCAGCTGTAGGATCGGTAAAGGAGGGGACTGTTATAGAGATAAAGGTGATATCTCCTGATAATAAAACAATAATCTCTAATCTCAAGATAAACGATGAGGATATGGCAATCGTTGAGGAACTAAGAGAATTGAAATAAAAAGCTGCCGCAGCTTTTACTGCGGCAGTTTAATATTCTATACCTTTTCGGGCAGTTATACCATTATCGAAAGGATGCTTTACAGCATTCATTTCTGTCAGATAATCCGCACGTTTTTTTAGCTTATCCAAAGGATTTCTGCCTGTCATAACTATTTCTCCGTTTGACAGATCATTGTTAATAAAATCGTCTGCAAGCTCAGTATCAATGAGCTTTTTATTATATGCATCTATGAATTCATCAAGAACTACAAGCTGAACAGAATTGCTTCTGAGAAGCTCTGCGGCTTTTCTGAGCATTTCGTTATGGCAAAGAGTTACTTCGTTTTTTTCAAGGTCGTTCATCGCAAAGGTAAACTTTTGGCATTCTTCACAGCATATGACTGTAACATTTTCAAGTTCTTCGAGAACTGAAATCTCTGATGATGATCCGTTTTTAAGAAACTGAAAGAAAGCAACTTTCATTCCCGAACCAACAGCACGCACGGTAAGTCCAACAGCTGCCGTAGTTTTTCCTTTGCCATTACCATAATAAATATGTAACATATTATATCACCTCATAGTTGTATTATAACATATCGTGCGTAAATAATCAATACATATTTTGCTTTTTTAAGAAAAGATCACTATTATTTAAGGAGTGTTTTAATGAAGTCAATAATATTCTTTGATATTGACGGAACTATCGTAACCGAAGATGAAAGAGCCGTTATTCCCGAGAGTACACGGGAAGCTATTAAAGAAACGCGAAAAATAGGAAACCTTACTTTTATCAATTCGGGAAGAACAGCTTTTAATATCAGTCCCAAAGTAAAGGAACTTGGTTTTGATGGATATATTTGTGGGTGTGGGACTTATATCGAGTATGGCGGAAAAGTATTGCTTAAAAGAACGGTACCTAAGGATGAGTGTATAAGAATAGCGAAGCTTCTCAGGGAATGCAGAGTTACGCCCGTTTATGAACATTCAGATGGCTATTTCTTTGATGATAAGGCAACGATGACCGATGGACTCAGGTATTTCATGGAGGTGTTTGTTGACAGCGGGATAGATGTCAGCGGCAGAGTTGAGGATGATGATTTCGGTTTTGATAAGTTCGTTATCTGGCAGAATGAAAACAGTGATATGGAGCTTTTTAGGCGTGAGATCGGTAAAAGCTATTCTATTATCGACAGGGGAGGCGGATTCTATGAGAATGTTCCTCTTGGATTTTCAAAGGCTACAGGTATAGAAACGATATTAAAGCTTTTGGATATACCAATGGAGAGAGCTTATGCTATAGGCGACAGCATGAATGATCTTCCTATGCTTCAGGCTGTCCCTAACAGTATAGCAATGGGCGGAGCAGAGAACATTTATCCTTATGTCTCGTACATAACTACTCCAATTGAAGAAGATGGTATTGCTAATGCACTTAAACACTATGGACTGATTTAATAAATTTGTCATTTATTATGCAATTATTGCTATTATTATCAAATATTGCGATTTATTGTGCTTCTTTTTTGGCGGTTCTTCTCCTTGAAATACAAATATAGCTATGTTATAATAATATTGATGCCTATGGCAAATATTATGAGAGGAACGGCTTTTTAGCTGATTGGTGTATCATGAATATAGCAGTTGCTCAGTCAGGCGGTCCAACCTGTGCGATCAATGCTTCTTTGGCAGGAGTATTCAGTGCAGCACAAAAATCTCAGAAGATAGACAAGATTTTCGGAGTTATCAACGGTATCGAGGGCATTATCAATGACGAGATGGTTGATCTGGAAGAAAAGATCAACAGTGATGTAAGCTATCAGCTTCTTCTCAGAACTCCCTCCGCTGTACTTGGCTCATGTCGAAAAAAACTTCCGAACTACAAGGAGAAATCTGAGATATACGAACGGATAACAGAGGTGCTCCGCAGCCATGATATCGGAGCTTTCTTCTATATTGGCGGAAATGATTCCATGGATACCGTTGCTAAGTACTCTTCATATCTAAAAGATAAAGGAATAGAAGACATTAAAATAATCGGTATCCCTAAAACTATCGATAACGATCTCTGTGAAACCGATCACTCACCCGGATTCGGCTCTGCTGCAAAATATGTTGCAGTTACTGTTCAGGAGATCACTCGCGACAGTAATGTTTACAGTATACCTTCTGTAACAATTATTGAGACCATGGGACGTCACGCAGGATGGCTTGCAGCAGCGGCTTGTTGTATACGCGCAAATGGAGAGAGTGCTCCTCACCTTATATATCTACCCGAGACAACATTCAGCATAGAAAGATTTCTCTCAGATGTTAAGGATCAGATGTCAAAGCACAGAGCTGTTATAGTTGTTGTTTCTGAGGGTGTCAAGACAGCTGAGGGGAAATTTGCTGCAGAGGAATTCCAGTCGGGACAGAAGGATGTATTCGGTCATGTATATCTTGCAGGTATCGGTAAGTTCCTTGAAAAGCTTGTAGCAGCTGAAATAGGATGTAAGGTCCGTTCAATAGAACTCAATGTTATGCAGCGCTGCAGCTCCCATATCGCTTCACTTGAGGACATACAGTCATCTGAAGCAATTGGAATGGCGGCGGTCGAGACAGCTTTAAAGGGTAATTCAGGCTGTATGATGACATTTGTTCGTGAATCCAATATGCCTTACAGCTATAGGATAGACACTGTTGATGCTTCAAAGGCAGCAAATTCAGAAAAGTTTTTCCCCCGCGAGTGGATCAACGAAGCCGGAAATAATGTACTGCCTCCCGCTTATGACTATCTTATGCCGCTTATTCAGGGCGAGCTTCACGCGATCATGAAAAACGGAATGCCTTTAAACTTTGTTATATAATAAGAAGCCCTCGGTTAAGCCGAGGGTTTTATATTACAAAAATACCGAGCCTTTTTAAAGGCTCGGTATCGCTTTATTCAGATGTGAGTTGTACTTTACAGCTTATATCACTTGACTGAGGGGGCAAGATTTGCTCTCTTCTTCAGCAGGAATTCCTGAATGAACATAGCGTCATTTGAGGTAAGACCTACTGTAGAACTGTCAACGTCTCCGTTGAGTCTGCCCTGCTCGGTAACAGTATATTTGTTGGGACTTGCAAGGGTCTGCATGATGAGGATAGCATCAGCCAGCTCAACAGTTCCGTCGCAGTTTGTATCGCCATAAACGGCTTTCTTTGTAACCGAGGGATCAGTCGATGTGTTTTCCTTCTTTTCGCCATCAGGCTTTGTTCCGTCGGGCTCAACACCCCAGATAAGCTCCCCGTCAGCATAAAGTGTGATCTTATCTGTTATAGCTGCTGCTTCATTGTCGTCTGCGAAAGAAACGAGATCAGCATAGCTGTAGTCGTTTGTTGAATCCCAGTGAGGATATACGCATTTTTCCTCGTCCATCTTAGTTGTAAGAGCGAACTGGAATACACGGCTTCCGTAGAAGTCGCAATTCTTCCACTGGATGTCGATATAGTAGTTTCCATCATCGTCGTACTTGAAAGGACCTGTGAACTTAGCTTCGTTCTTTCCGTTTGAATAGCTCTTTTCCTGGTCGTAGTCGATTCTGGGAACGATATAATCTACATCGTAGCCAGCTTCTGTAAGCTCAGAAATATTGAAGTAATATCTTGCTCTGAGATCACTTTCAAATTTCGGAGGATTGATAGTTCTGTTGTAGATAACAACCTTGAGCTGAACACTGCTGTCCTGTTCCTGATTCTTTCCGCCTGCGGCGTAGATACCAACAGGAAGGGGATTGCCGTCCTTGTCGACCTGATCGTAGCCGATAGCGTTAGCTGACATATCGAAATCAGGATTGATGTGATTTTCTTTTTCAAGCTCCTTGCCCTTTGCACCATAGAAGTGGTACAGACCTGCAAGATCGCCGCAGAAGCCTGCGTTATAGTCATCTGTAACTTCGTTATAGATATAGTCCTTTGTGACATCATTATGGAAATCCTTGAGGTCGGGACCGCCTACGAGAGCGCCCCAGAGGGTGTGTACCTGTACGGTAGGATCTTCCATGCTCTGTTTACCTGAGCAGTGAGATGAGCGGTGGTGAGGCTGTGAAGCGAAATTGTTTCCATAGCCTACCTCGTAAGCGTAACCCATGGGATTCTTACCGAGGATGTATTCCATCTGAGCCTTTGCCCAGGGGAGGAATGTGTCATCACCTGTAGTCTTTGCATATACACAAGCACAGAGACCTGCTGCTGTGTTGTAACGTGCAGAACCGTAACCAGAAACAACTGCCCAACCCTTAGGAGACTTAGCGATAAAGTCGCTGCTTGTGTCACTGTTGGGGAGGTCAGGTATCTGATCACAGGTCATAGGCGTATTCCAGAGGTAGTCGTCCATGCCGAAATATTTATGACCTCTTACAGGCTCATAGCCCCATTCGGAAGCATCAACCTCAGCGTTACAGCCTGACCAGAACTCGAGGTTGTAACGGAAGATGTACCAGTCACGGGCAGTGTTGGTAACAGGAGCAAGCTTAGCGAAAACGCCGCCCCAAACTGTATCCCAGCAGTGTACCCAGATGTTCTGCCAGCAGTTGCCTGTATCTGTGATGATACGCTTCATATAACCTGTGTAGGGATGAGCGCCCTTATCGTTGGTTGTAGACTCATCAACGTCGATGATAGCCTTGATATACTTGTCGTAAGCTGCATCCTTCTGAGTCTCATCTTCAGCAACAGCAGCGTAGTAAAGCCATACAGCTGCCCATGAGAGCTCATCATAGTCGTAGCTTGAGTGATAGAATCCGCCGTCGTAACCGAGAACCAGCGAACTGGGAGTTGAACCGGGAGTCCATGATTCTTCGTGTGTAGCAACAGCAAGCTCATAAAGTGCCCTTGCGTATTTGAGGTTCTTAGCGGCGTAGGTCGCGTCTGTATCCTTGAAGTTAAGATAATTAATAGCCAGTGAAGCTGCAGCGCCTGCACACTGATCGGGGGCGGGCATCTCAGCAGTTGCGAAGTAAGCAGGTCTTTTTACTGCACAGCTCGATGAAGCAACAACTGTATCATCGACCTGAAGCTCAGGAGCACACCAGTAGTTGTGGTCGTTATTACCCTCTCCGACCTGATAACAGTATGCGATAGCGTTTCCGTCATCATCAAGGAAAGTAGCCTTCATAAAGTAGTCATTGATCCAGCGCATTTCGTCCTCAACGTGCTCATCGAGGCCCATTTCCTTATATGCATCTCTGAACTCATAGTAACCCCAGCCGACTGTTGAAGCGGAGAAGCTTCCGGGGAGACCGAACTTAACATGGTCACCGGCATCGTGCCAGCCGCCTGTGAGGTCAAGCTTTCCATCGCCATCGGGATCGAGGTACTTGCGGTTCGCCTCAATGAATTTTGAAGACATATTAACGCCTTCATAAAGTCCCTTTGCAGCACTGAGTCCGCCGTCGCCGTCACCTTCGCCCTTAGGCTGTTCGTCTTCTTTTTTCTCCTGCTCTTTACCGTTCTGTGAACCGTCGTTCTTTGCCTCGCCGTAGAGTTCAGGCATAGGATTCATTGGCTGGAGCGGTATCTCTGCATCCTTTACATGGCAATTGCCTCTCCACGAGTAATAGCCGTCATCGGCGACCTCGTCACCGCACTTGTTTGCGTCATAGAAACATAACGCAAGCTGGAGTGCCTCAGCAAAGTTGTCATAATTGTTTGGTTTGCCTTCCGTGATAACAGCTGCATTAACATTTGTCACCATGCTACTTGACAAAATGGTAGCAGCTGCAGAAAGGCAGGCTAATGATCGTTTGAATATCTTCGCCTTTTTCATTTAGATCTTCCTTTCAAGTTGTAATTCTATCTATCGCAAAAACTCCCGCCTCGGAGCTTTCACGACATAGCCGTATTACTTCAGCAGATTTTTTTTCTTTAATCTGTCAAAAACGATATTATAGCCGTCGTTACCGTCCTTCAGTGAGCGGTTTACTCTGCTTATTGTAGCTGTACTTGCGCCTGTTTCTGTAACAATGCTGTTGTATACTCTGTGTTCATCGAGGAGTTTTGCAACGTGAAGACGCTGAGCAAAGGCTTTCAGCTCAATGCTTGTGCAAAGGTCATCAAAAAACTTATAGCAGTCGTCAACGGAATCAAGAGTAAGTATAGCTTCAAAGAGCAGATCCATGCTTTCGGATTTGATTTTGTCGATCATAGTAATTCTCCAATCTGCCTTAAAGGCGTATGCAACAATTTCTTACTTTACATTTTAACACATTATTCCGTAAAAGTAAAGCCCTTTTTTATAAGTGGAACATTGAAAGCCAAAAAGCCCGATAGTACATACACCTTTGTGTATATCATACCACATTCTCAACAAAAAGTAAAGATTATTTCTTAAAGTTCGCAAAAAATGGAGATAATAACCAAACTTCCGCAAATATTCGCATAGTCAGTCATGAAAAAATACTTAAATTATATATTAAATTACTATATGATTTTAATTATTTAATCCGTATAGCAAAATGATATATCATCCCATGCTGTACAGAAGCGTTAGGGGGTTGAATTTTTTTTATTTTTATTGTATAATATAAAGAACCGATATTATCGGTTATTAGGATGAATATGATATACCATACAGAAACGCGGTGATTTTATGGAACAGACAATAAAAAGCGATAAAAACATAGAAGAGGCTAATATCCTCTATACAGTTGCGATGAGGGGGCTTGTTGCCTTTCCGAAAATGGTCATGCATTTTGATGTTTCACGAAGCAAGTCTATGGCTGCTGTTGAGAGATCTCTCAAAGAGGGAGGCAAACTGTTTCTTGTTACTCAGCATGAAGCATATATCGAAAATCCCAAGGCGTCCGATCTTTACAAGGTCGGTGTCGTTGCCGAGATAAAGCAGGTGCTGAAACTGCCTGACAATATCATGAAAGTGCTTGTTGAGGGTGTATATAAGGCAAATCTTGTACGCCTTATAGATGATGGCGAGGTGCTGAAAGCAGAGGTAAAGCGTACTCCCACTTACTCAAGGGCAAAGGTGGACGAGGTTGAAGCTGAAGCTCTTATGCGATCGGTCAAGGATGTATTTGAGAGATATGCGTCATTCTTCCCGAGGATGCCTAAGGAGCTACTAACGTCTATTATGACGCAGGATTCTCCCATCAAGCTTTTTGAGACGGTAACGTTTAACTGTAACCTTAACTACAGAGACAAGCAGACTCTCCTTGAGGAGACTAATGTTATCAACAAGCTCTCTGTGCTTTTTGCCTGCTTAACATCCGAGGTCGAGATTCTCGAGCTGGAAAACCTTATCAACGAGCAGACTAAAAACAGCATTGATAAAGGACAGCGTGAATTCTATCTTCGTGAACAGCTCAGAGTTATTCAGGAGCAGTTGGGCGAGGACGAGGGCGAGGAAGCTTTCGGCTACATAAATGATATTATGGAGCTTAAATTAGACGAAAAGAGCAAGGAAAAGCTGTTGAAAGAGGCAGATAAGCTTACAAAGCTGCCTCCGTCATCACAAGAAGCTTTTGTAATAAAGAATTATCTTGATACAGTCCTTGATCTTCCGTGGGGCAAATACACAAAGGCAAAGCTCTCTATGGAGAAGGCTGAAACTGTCCTCGAAAAGGATCATTACGGTCTGAAGAAAGTCAAGGAGCGTATACTCGAGTTTCTGGCAGTTTATATGTTAAATCCCGAAATAAAGGGACAGATAATCTGTCTTGCAGGCCCTCCCGGCATCGGTAAGACATCTATTGCCAAGTCCATTGCTAAGGCTATGGGCAGAAAGTATGCGAGAGTCTCTCTCGGCGGTGTCCGCGATGAGGCTGATATAAGAGGTCACAGAAAAACATATGTGGGAGCAATGCCCGGACGAATCATAACTGCGATCTCACAGGCAGGCTCCGCAAATCCACTCATTCTTTTTGATGAAATTGACAAGCTTTGCAGCGATATCAAGGGTGATCCGTCATCTGCAATGCTCGAGGTTCTTGACGCTGAACAGAATAATGCTTTCCGTGACCACTTCATCGAAGTGCCTTTCGATCTCAGCAAGGCTGTATTTATTACAACAGCAAACAATGTTGGCGCTATCCCTGCGCCGCTTCTTGATAGAATGGAAGTTATCGAGCTGCCAAGCTACACAGCAGAGGAAAAGTTCCATATCGCAAAGGAGCACCTTATCCCCAAGCAGCTCAAGGAACACGGACTTAAAGCTTCACAGCTGAAGATAAGTGATGACGCTATTGACGAGCTTATACAGTATTACACCAAGGAAGCAGGAGTACGTTCGCTTGAAAGGAGCATCGCATCGCTGTGTAGAAAAACTGCAAGGCGAATTGCTGCTGATGAGGTGAAGCGTGTGACAATAAAGGCGAAGGATATCAACGGATATCTGGGCATTAGAAAGTACCTCGGCGATCTCTCTTCCAAGGAGGATCAGGTCGGCGTGGTAAACGGACTTGCATGGACATCAGTAGGCGGAGTTCTTATGCCCATCGAAGTTATAACCATGAAGGGAACAGGCAAGATCGAACTTACAGGCTCACTCGGCGAGGTCATGAAGGAAAGCTCCAAGATAGCTGTAAGCTATGTCCGCAGCATTGCAGAAAAATACGGTATTGATCCCGATTTCTACAAAAACATCGATCTGCACATACACGCTCCGGAGGGGGCTGTTCCCAAGGATGGTCCATCAGCAGGTGTGACCATGACTACTGCTCTTGTCTCTGCACTTTCGGGTCTTAAAGTCAGATCGGATGTAGCTATGACAGGCGAAGTGACACTGCATGGAAAGGTGCTTCCTATCGGCGGACTTCGTGAAAAGACTATGGCTGCGTATAAATCAGGAATAAAGACTGTCATTATTCCTGCTGCAAATAAGCCTGATCTCGAAGAAGTTGACGAAGTTGTAAAGAACGCGATCACCTTTGTGTATGCAGAGGAACTTACCGACGTTCTTGATACAGCTCTTATAAAATAAACATCGTAAGGAGGTAACGCCGTGAAACTGAATTACAATAAAGCGGAGTTTACCGCCGCATATGGCAAATTTTCACAGATACCTGCGCCCGAAAGGATAGAAATAGCCTTTGCGGGACATTCCAACGTGGGAAAATCTACGCTTATCAATAAGCTTTTCAACAGAAAAAATCTTGCCAGAGTAAGCTCGGTCCCCGGAAAAACCGCAACAATTAATTTCTACGGACTGGAGAATATTTACTTTGTTGATCTTCCGGGCTATGGCTATGCAAAGGTATCAAAGTCCGAGAAAGAGCGCTGGTCGGGACTTATTGAAGGCTATCTCAGCTCTGACAGAGACATCCGTCTTGTGTTCATGCTTGTGGATATGCGGCACGCTCCGACCAAGGATGACGTTCAGATGATAAATTACCTCATTGATACGGAAATGCCTTTTGTTCTCGTTCTGACCAAGGCTGACAAGCTCAACAAGACCGAACGCACGAAGAGACTTGAAGCGTTCAAGAACGAGATACCGTGCTTTGAGGATATACATACCATACCTTTTTCGTCGCAGACATTCGAGGGAGTCGAAGAACTCAGACAGATAGTTGAGGATATCGCAGACGACAATGACGTCGCTGACGAATAAATTATACCCGAAAGGATGTTAAAAATGTTTGTATCCGAAAATCTCAATGTCAATTCCGAGGGGCATCTTACCTTCGGCGGAGCTGACACGGTGGAGCTTGTAAAAGAATACGGCACACCGCTCTATGTCATGGACGAGCAGATGATAAGAAAAAGTCTTCGCCGTTTTCATGACAGCATGAACAAGTATTATAACGGTCAGGGCGAAGTTCACTACGCAAGCAAGGCTTTTTCCTGCATGGAAATGTGCAGGATAGTTGCTGACGAGGGTGATGGTCTTGATGCAGTTTCCATCGGAGAGCTTTACACAGCTCTCAAGGCTGGATTTCCTATGGATAAAGTCGGCTTCCATGGCAATAATAAGACTGATGAGGAGCTTCGCTTTGCAGTAGAAAACAAGGTCGGTCATATAATCGTTGATAATATAAGCGAGCTTCACAGGCTCGAAAAGATCGCCGAGTCACTGGGCGTTTGCCAGAATATAATGTTCAGGATCAAGCCCGGAATCGATGCTCATACCCATGATTTTGTTAAAACAGGACAGATCGACAGTAAATTCGGATTTGCACTTGAAACGGGAGAGGCTTTTGAAGCTGTTAAAGAAGCTGTAAGTTGTAAGAATGTAAGCCTTTACGGTCTGCACTGCCATATCGGCTCACAGATATTTGATATTGCACCTTTTGAAGAGGCTGCAAAGGTTATGCTCGGTTTTATCGCAAAGATAAAGAATGAGCTCGGATACGAGATCGAAGGGCTCAATCTTGGCGGAGGATTCGGAATCAAGTATACTGACAAAGATGACCCTTCACCTTTTGAAACGTACCTTGAGCGAGTATCTCAGACTGTAAAAACCGAGTGTGAAACTCTTGGAGTAAAGCTCCCCAAGATGTTCATTGAACCGGGACGTTCTATTGCTGCACCTGCGGGAATAACACTCTATACTGTTGGTGCTCGCAAGGAGATCCCCAATATCAGGACTTATATATCCGTAGACGGAGGTATGGCTGACAGTCCCAGATACATTCTTTACGGCTCGGGGTATACAGCTATTGTTGCAAACAAGGCCGATCAGGAAAAGACCGAAAAGGTAACTATCGCAGGAAAGTGCTGTGAGAGCGGTGATCTTATCGGCGAGAATATGCCGCTTCAGTACGCTGAGTCCGGCGATATAATCGCGGTTTGCGCTACAGGCGCTTATAATTACTCTATGTCTTCAAATTATAACAGACTCCAGAAGCCTGCTGTAGTTTTTGTAAACGAGGGTAAATCGCGTATTGCAGTCAAGAGAGAAACTCTTGATGACATAATCAGAAACGATATATAAAAACGACGGGCAGAGGATAACCTCTGCCCGTTATATTCTATTTATATAGCTTTCCCTGCCATGTATCAAGCTCGGCAAGTCGTTTGTCGATTCCTCCGAGAACGGCTATTTTGTCCCTTGTCCAGTCGGGAGCGATCAGCTTTTGTTTATCACCGTCACCTGTGATACGTTCTATGACAGTCTGCGGCGGAAGCAGTTCAAGCTGATTTACAACGATATCGATGTATTTGTCACGATCAAGAAGTCGAAATCTTCCTTCAGAATACCATTTTTCCAGCTCTGTGCCTTTTATGACATGGAGCATCTGTATTTTTACGGCTTCAGGAACAAGTCTTGCAAGCTCATAGGCGGTTTGTATCATCATTTCTTCAGTTTCATAAGGGAGACCGTTTATAATGTGAAGACAAGTCCGTATACCTGCGCTTTTCAGCTTATAGAAGCCTTCCAGAAACTCATCATGGGTACAGCATCTGTTTATGAGCTTGATTGTTGGATCGTGACAAGTCTGCATACCAAGCTCAACAGTCAAGGCTGTTTCGGAGTTGATCTCGCTCAGAAGATCGATGGTTTCATCTGAAAGGCAGTCTCCGCGCGTGCCTATGGAGATACCGCACACATTTGGAAATGTAAGAGCGGCTTTGTAGTACTGCCTCAGCGTATCAATGGGAGCGTATGTATTTGTATTTGCCTGAAAATACGCGACAAATTTAGCACTATCTCCGTACTTTTTACATATTCTTTCTCTTTCAAGTATGAGCTGACCCGATATGTCCGCATACGGATGGGTAAAATAACCACTGCCCCCATCGCAGAATATACAGCCGCCGGTCCCTTTGCTGCCGTCAATATTCGGACAGGTCAGACCACAGTCGATAACAGCCTTATATATTTTGTGTCCAAATCTTGTTCTGCTGTAGTAATTCAGAGTGTGATAGCGCTTGTTATCACAAGAAAAAACGAAAGGACTTCTGCTCATATGACCACTCCTTGTGAAAATATGTTATCATATAACCGCTTTTTTGTCAATAAATAGTATATAAAAAAATAATATCGCAATATATGGCTTGATTATCTATTGACATTTTGCACAATGTGAGTTAAAATAATAATGTATCAATCATATCTGGAGAGTATAAAGTGCATAAAAATATTATACTTATCGGTATGCCGGGAGTCGGAAAAAGCACAGTAGGGGTGATCCTTGCCAAGCTGTTGGGATACAGCTTTGTTGATACCGATCTTGTCATACAGAAAAAAGAGAAAAAGCTTCTGAAGGACATCATTGCCGAAAAAGGGATCGATGGCTTTATAGAGACCGAAAACAGGATACTGAGCTCGTTTTCTGCCGATAATTCAGTTATTGCCACGGGCGGAAGCGTTGTTTACGGCAAAGAGGCTATGGCTAATCTTTCCGATGAAAGTGTTGTAGTTTATCTTAAACTTGACTATAACAAGCTGAGATATCGTCTCGGAAACATTAAAAACAGGGGAGTTGTCATCCGCAAAGGACAGTCTCTGAATGCATTGTACAAAGAAAGAGTTCCGCTATATGAAAAGTATGCCGATATCGTCATTGACGAAAACGGCTGTAACATTGAAAAGACCGTAAATAAAATTATGGCTGAGTTGCAGAATTCTTTGTGAGTATTCCACAATTGTAAGCTCCAAAAAGAGCATATTTGCACAATTTTATCTTTTGTTTCAAAAAGTTCTTTGACATTTAGGTAATTATGTGTTATAATGTACAGTAGGATTATTATTATTAATAATTATCAGAGTCCGGTGCCGTTTATGCAGCAAAACTGCTTTGGCTTGCGGATATCGGAAAGGAAACGAAATGTCTAAAATTATTGCTATTACCTCAGGAAAAGGCGGTACTGGAAAATCTACCGTATGTGCAGGTCTTGGTTATACTCTCGCAAAACAGGGTCACAGGACTCTCATTATTGAACTGGACTTCGGTCTCAGATGTCTCGATATCATTTTCGGAGTTGAGGATAATATCAAGTATGACCTCGGAGACGTTCTCAGCGGAAAAAAGACCGCTCTTGAAGCAGTTGCCCAGATCCCTATGGCTTCAAATCTGAATATCCTTTGTGCTCCCAAGACTCTGACCGCAGTTAATGCTGAACAGATAGTTGAGATCTGCCGTTCAGTAAAGAAATACTTTGAATATATCATTATTGATACAGGCGCAGGAATTAATTCCCATGTTTTCGACATTGTTGAGCAGGCGAATCTTATTCTCGTTATCTCTACACCCGATCCCGTCTGCATCAGAGATGCAAGTCTCATGTCGGATGAGTTTTATAACAGAGGAAACAAGAGCCAGCGCCTGATCATCAATAAAATAAGCAAAAAGATAATCGGAAGCGAGCTCATTTCCAACCTTGACGAAATAATCGATAAGGTCGGCGTTCAGCTTATCGGTGTTATCCCTGATGATTTCAAGATGACTGTTGCTACCGGAAAGGGTAATCCTATCCCTACTGACAGCGAAGCACTCAGAGCATTTGACGCTATCTCTAAACGACTTGGCGGAGAATTCGTTCCGCTTACAGTTAAGACTGTATAAATGAAAATATTCCGCTTTGCGGGGAAAGGACATATATATGAAGATCGCAATTATTGCGCACGACGCTAAAAAAGAGCTTATGGTCCAGTTCTGCAGCGCTTACTGCGGAATTTTATCTAAGCATACACTCATTGCTACCAACACCACAGGTAAGCAGGTAAGCGAAGCTACAGGACTTCCGATAAAGAGGTATCTCAGCGGACAGGGCGGAGCAGAACAGATTCTCGCACTTCTTTCATGTAATGAAGTCGATGTTCTCCTTTTCTTCAGGGATCCGATCAATCCTAAGGCAGCAGATGTACACGGTATGAATCTCCTTAGACTCTGCGACGTTCACAACGTTCCTGTTGCAACAAATATCGCTACCGCTGAAGCGCTGATACTCGCCCTTGAAAGAGGAGACCTTGATTGGCGTGAGGTAGGTAATCCGAGCATCTGATATTTAATTGTCCCTTCATCAAGGGACAATTTTCATGTTAAAACATACAAGGAAAGGCTTGAAATATATGGCTATTAATATCAAACGTCCAAATGGAACCGAAGACGTTCTTCCTAAGGATATCCACAAGTGGTATACCATCGAGAAGATAGCACGCGAAACTGCTGAGAGCTTCGGCTTCGGTGAACTTCGCTTCCCGACCTTTGAGAATACAGACTTATTCCTTCGTTCTGTCGGCGAAACGACCGACGTTGTACAGAAGGAGATGTACACGGTAAAGGCGAAGGAGACTGAATTCACGCTTCGTCCCGAGGGAACAGCATGTGCTATCCGTGCAATGCTCCAGAACGGACTTCTCAATGAAGCTATGCCCCAGAGGATATTTTACATCATCTCATGCTTCCGTCATGAAAGACCACAGGCAGGCAGACTCCGTGAATTTCACCAGTTCGGACTTGAAATGGCCGGAAGCTCTTCGCCGGCTGCCGACGCTGAGGTAATAAGTCTTGCCAAGAATATTCTCGACAGGCTGGGACTCAAGAAGATAGAGCTTCACATCAACTCTATCGGCTGTCCGGCTTGCCGCGCCAAGTACCATGAGGCACTGAGAGCTTATTTTGAACCCCATAAGGACGAGCTCTGTGACACCTGCAAGGAGCGTCTTGTCAAGAACCCGATGAGACTTCTCGACTGCAAGAGCCCTGAGGACCGCGAAATAGCCAAAGACGCTCCGGTTATTCTCGATTATCTTTGTGAGGAGTGCAGCGACCACTTTACAAAACTGAAAAAATACCTCGATAACGCAGAGATATCCTATGTTGTTGACCCGAAGATCGTACGTGGACTTGATTACTACACCAAGACTGTTTTCGAGTTCATTACGACCGAGATAGGTGCACAGGGCACAGTCTGCGGCGGCGGACGCTACGACGGACTCATTGAGCAGCTCGGCGGACAGCCTACTCCTGCTCTCGGCTTCGGTATGGGTATAGAGCGACTTCTCATTGTTATGGAAAAGCAGGGATGTGATTACCTTGCTCCTAAGAAGTGCGATATTTACTTCGCAACAATGGGCGACGCAGCTCTTGAAAAGGCGATGGAGCTTACACGTTCACTCCGCGAATACGGATATTTCGCCGAATACGACCTTATGGGCAGAGGTATCAAGGCTCAGATGAAGTACGCCAACAAGATAGGCGCAGTTTATACAATGGTCATCGGCGATAATGAGCTCAATGACGGAAAAGCCCGCCTCAAAGAAATGGAGAGCGGCGAGGAGAAGGAAATGCTCCTCAACGATAAATTTACAGCAAACTTTGAAAACGAGTATTTCAACAAAGTACTTGATGTTATAGACGAGGAAAATCAGTCTATGTTTGCATTCACAGGGGAGGATAAGTAAAATGGCAGACAGTATGAAAGGTCTGAAGCGTACACATTACTGCGGTGAGGTCACAGAGATAGGACAGGAAGTAGTAGTCGGCGGATTTGTTGATAGAATCAGAAACAAGGGCGGAGTTATCTTTATAGTTCTTCGCGACAGAACAGGCGTTGTACAGCTTCTTTTCAACGACGAAACTGACAAGGAGCTTTTTGAAAAGGCTGCTTCGTGCAGAAGCGAGTATGTTCTCATGGCAAAGGGAGAAGTCCGCGAGCGTGAGAGCAAGAATGATAAACTCAAGACCGGTCATGTTGAGATCTTTGTAAATGACCTCAGGATACTTGCGAAGGCTCAGACAACTCCTTTCGAGATAACTGACGAGACAAAAGTTAATGACGAGCTTCGTCTGAAGTACCGTTATCTTGACCTCAGGCGTGCTCCTCTTCAGAAAAACATCATCAGACGCCATCAGATCGCCAAGGTGACCCGTGATTATTTTTATGAGAACGGATTCCTTGAAATAGAGACTCCTATGATGATGAAGTCCACTCCGGAGGGCGCAAGAGACTATCTTATCCCTTCGAGAGTTCATCAGGGCAAATTCTACGCTCTGCCTCAGTCTCCTCAGATCTACAAGCAGCTTCTTATGATCTCCGGATTTGACCGTTATATCCAGCTCGCGCGCTGCTTTAGAGATGAAGACCTGAGAGCTGATCGCCAGCCTGAATTTACTCAGGTCGATCTTGAGATGTCTTTTGTTGACGCAGAGGATATCCAGGAGTGCGTTGAAGGCTATATCAAGCGCCTTTTCAAGGAAGTTCTTGGTGTTGACATTCCAACGCCGCTTCCTCGACTTACATTTGCTGATGCAATGAACCGTTACGGTTCCGACAAGCCTGATACTCGATTTGGCTTTGAGATACAGGATATCACTGAAACAGTAAAGGACATTGATTTCGTTGTATTCAAGAATGCAATCGAAGATGGCGGCTCTGTCCGTGCGATAAACGTAAAGAACGGTGCAGCGACTTATACCCGCAAGGAGATAGACAAGCTTGTTGAGCACGCTAAGGGTATCGGTGCAAAGGGTCTTGCTTATATACGCTGGGCTGATGAGCCTAACTGTTCATTCAAGAAGTTCCTTGCAGACGGTGTACTTGAAAAGATATGTGCAGCAGTTGATGCTCATGAGGGAGATCTCGTCCTCATATGTGCCGACAGGACAAAGACTGTTCTTGCAACTCTTGGCGCAATAAGACTTATATGTGCAAAGAAGCTTGATATCATTCCCGAGGATCAGTACAATTTCCTCTGGATAACAGAAATGCCTTTCTTTGAGTATGATGACGATAATGATAAATGGGTGGCAGCACATCATCCCTTTACAATGCCTATGGAGGAGTGTCTCGGTTATCTTGATACTGATCCTGCAAACGTTCGTGCAAAGGCTTGGGATCTTGTTCTCAACGGTACAGAACTCTCCAGCGGTTCAATGCGTATTACAGATTTCGAGCTTCAGCAGAAGATGTTTGAAGCACTTGGCATGACCGATGAGGAGATACAGGCGAAGTTCGGCTTCCTTGTCGATGCTTACAGATACGGTGCTCCGCCTCATGGTGGTATGGGTATCGGACTTGATCGTATAGCTATGATCATGTGTAAGGCAGACAGTCTCCGTGATGTTACTGCATTCCCCAAGGTCCAGAATGCAAGCGAGCTTATGTCAGAGTGTCCTTCAACCGTTGACGACGAGAGTCTTGATGTCCTTGGTATCAGCGTAGTTAAAAAAGAGGATAATGAGTAATCGTTTCTACGCAGTATGCGGAATACTTGATATCGACGGGAAAATTCTTTTTGTTCGTCATACCTATGGCGCTGCAAAGGAAAGAATACTTATTCCGGGGGGATATGTCAAGGAAGGTGAGCTTCCATCTGAGTCTGTTCGACGCGAGTTGCTTGAAGAAACCGGTGTTATCGCAGAAGCAGAGTCTGTTTTTGCTGTACAGTTCAGGAAGGAGCAGTGGATCATCGTTTTCAGATTGAGGTATATCTCAGGTGAACCACGGTCTGATGGCTATGAAAACAGCGAGGTCCTGCTGCTGACGCCTGAAGAAGCTGTTAAGCGCAGTGACATAACAAATATGAGCCGAGCAATTCTGAACGCATACATTGATCAAAAGGATAATACTCTTGAACGCGGAAGTTATAATTCAATTTCTCTTAAAGATGAGACATTTGAGATATTCGGCGTATAAAAACAAAGAAAACAACAAAAAATTATACGATTATTATTGACTTTTTATTCAATATCAGGTATAATATTAAATATAAGATGAATAATCTAAAAAGGGAGCTGTCTGTAGGGTTGGCTCCCTTTCTGTTTAATGTTAGAGTTTATTAACAGATTATCTATTGACTATTGGTTTTCAAAGTGATATACTTAGTGTATTGAATGACTGTTGGTCATTTTTAAGGAGGTAATAATATGGCTTCAGAAGCCGTAAAAAAGATACTTGAAGCCGAGGCACTTTCAGAAAAGAAAAATGCCGAAGCAAGACGCAGGCGCGAGGATATTATAAGTTCTGCTTCGGGAAGTTCTTCTCTTGCTATCCAAAAAAAAATCAGTGAGGCTGCTTCTGAAGTGTCAAAGCTGAGACAGACGTACAGCTCAAAGCTTGAGAGTTACAAACATAACGCCGAAGCTGAGTGTCAAAACAAGATCAGCGAGATAAAAAAACTTGCAGGTTCAAATACAGACAAAGCTGTTGATGAGATCATTCGCAGATTTTTCTGATATTCGTTCCTGAAAGGAGTGTGATGTAAAATATGGCGAAGCTCAAAATGAAAAAAATAGAGCTTATAGCTATGCTTACCGATAGTAAAAAAATAATCGAGCTTCTGCAGCGCAGGGGAGTTGTTGAGATATCAAAAAACACCGATGAAGAGCTTGAAAACACTAATGTTACCGCTGTTGTCGGCGAATTTGAAAAGTTTCGCAGTACCGCTGCTCAGGCTCTGGAGATAATCGATTCGGTCGCTCCGGAAAAGGTCGGACTGGCGGATATGTTCAGTGGCAAGACCGAGGTCGAAAAGCATGACTTTGGCAGAGAGGCAATGCAGATGGAAAAAGTCATGGGAGCGGCTAATGATATAATCCGAAATCAGAAAGTGATTAACGAGTCAGCTGCTGCTGTGACACAGCTTGAGATCAAATGTGATATGCTTGATCGTTGGCTGCCGCTTGATATTCCGCTGAATTTCAAAGGAACATCAACCACTTCTGCATTTATCGGCACTCTTCCGTACCAGACCTCTGCTGAGGAGCTTGAAGGGCAGCTGCCCGAAAGGTGCAGTGTTGAAGTTATTAGCGGCTCAAAAGAACAGACTAATCTGTTTATACTATGCAGTAAGGACGTATATGATGAAGCGGAGAGCATTCTTCGCAAGCTCACATTCGTTTCCATATCTGAGAGCGACAGCAGGACTCCTTCGGAATTGCATGAACAGTACAAGCAGGAGATCAAAAAGCTTGAAGAACGCTCCGAGGAAGCTGCAGACAACATTGAAAAACTTTCCGAGAACCGAAAACAGCTTCAGTTTGTTATCGATTATCTGCAAATGCGTAAGGAGAAGTATGACGCGCTGAGCGGACTTGGTTTCACCGGTTCCACGTTTGTGCTTACGGGATATATCCCGGAGAAATACACAGAATCGCTCAAAAAAGAGATTGAAGCCAGATATACGGCTTCAATAACATTTACTGATCCTGACGAGGATGAAGACGTTCCTGTTCTGCTTGAAAACAGCAGGTTCTCAGCTCCTGTCGAGGGCATAACCAAGATGTACGCTCTTCCGGCAAAAGGAGATGTTGACCCGACACCTGTAATGTCATTCTTCTACTATCTGTTCTTCGGAATGATGCTGTCAGACGCAGGATACGGACTTCTCATGGTCATTGGAACAACAATTGCTCTGAAAAAGTTCAAGCTTGAATCAAGCATGAAAAAAACACTGACGATGTTCCGAAACTGCGGTATTTCTACTGTTTTCTGGGGAGCACTTTTCGGAAGCTGGTTCGGAGATATTGTTCAGGTCGTTTCCCGTGAATTCTTTGGCAAAGAGATCGGAAGCATAGCTCTTTGGTTTGAACCATTGACCGATCCCGTGAAACTGCTTCTTGTTTCATTCGGACTTGGTATACTGCATCTTTTCCTCGGTGTTGCCGTGGCATTCAAGATGACATGGGATACCGGAAAGAAACTGGACGCTGTTTTTGATGCACTGCCTATATATCTTATAGTTCTCGGCGTGGCGCCTATCGGTGCAGGAATGTTTATCTCTGTACCTTCGGCGCTTACAAAAACAGGCACATATATGCTTATCGCAGGCGTTATCATGCTTGTGCTTACAGCAGGAAGAACATCCAAGTCAGTTTTCGGAAAGTTCTTCGGCGGTCTGTATGCGCTGTACAATACAGCTACGGGATATCTCGGTGACATACTTTCATATTCGCGACTCCTTGCTCTCGGACTTGCAACGGGAAGTATCGCAAGTGTTATCAACCTTATTGGTACAATGCCTGAGAACAAGATCGTCAAGCTCATACTGCTTATCATAGTCTTTGTAGTGGGACATATCGCTAACCTTGCCATCAATCTCCTCGGTGCATATGTTCATACTGACAGACTGCAGTTTGTCGAGCTGTTCAGCAAATTCTACACAGGAGGCGGCCGCGAGTTCGCTCCGCTTACTGTAAATACAAAGTATATAAAATTCAAGGAGGAAAATTCAAATGACTAACGGATTAGTATTAGCAATAATAGGAGCTGCACTTGCAGCACTTTTAGCAGGTATCGGTTCTGCAAAGGGCGTAAGCCTTGTTGGTGAGGCAGCAGCAGGCGTTGTATCTGTTGACCCCTCAAAATTCAGCAAGGTGCTTCTTCTTGAACTCCTTCCCGGTACACAGGGACTTTACGGACTTATCGCAGCTATGTTCATTCTTCTTCGCACAGGAGTTCTTGGCAGCGGTGCAGAGGCTCTTACACTTCAGCAGGGACTTGGTTTCCTCGCTGCTTCACTTCCTATTGCAGTTGTCGGACTTATCTCGGGAATCATGCAGGGCAGAACAGCTGCCGCAGGCGTAAGCATTACAGCTAAGAAGCCCGACCACAACGGTAAAGCTATCATCATGGCAGCAATGGTCGAGACATACGCTATTCTTGCACTTCTCATATCAGTCCTCATGATACTGAATATTGCTGTATAACGGAGGTAGGATTATGTCAGGACTTGACGAGATCTTAACTCTCATAGAACAACAGCAGAAAGAAACTGAAAGCAGCATACTCAAAGCTGCCGAAAGCAGGGCGGATGTAATAAAAGCAGAGGGAAATGAAAAAGCCAAGAAAGCTTATGAGGAGTATCTAAAAAATGCAAAAGCTCAGGCTGAGAAGGACTTTGAAAACTCATGTGCTTCAGTGGACGCTTCCATGAAGCGTAAGATACTCGCCTGCAAGGTTGAGATTATAGACGATACTATCGAAAAAACCATCTCAAAGCTCAAAAATCTTCCCGAAAAGGAGTACTTTGATCTTCTTATCAGGCTGATCAGCCGCCACTTACAAAAAGGCAGCGGTGTGCTTGGGCTTTGTGAAGCTGATCTGAACCGTGTTCCGGCAGATTTTGAGAAGAAACTGTGTGAACTGACAGAAAAAATCGGCGGTAGCATTCAGCTTTCAAAGCAGCCTGCGGATATTGAGGACGGATTTATTCTCAGCTATGGACTTATCTCTGAGAATTGCAGCTTTCGTGCAATGATGGAAGCTGAAAAGGAAGACATCAGAGATACAGCGGCAAGGATTCTGTTCGGGTAGGTGATAGCATGAACGGAACAAAATACGCAAATGCAGTCGGTGCTGTCAGGGCTATGGAAAACACACTTCTGAGCAAAAGCGACATTGAGCAGATGATAAACGCTCGCTCAAAGGCAGAGATAAGCTCGATTTCCGCATCAAAGAGCGGTACATCTAAGCCTGATGATCTTAATGATGTCTGGGCAATGCTCATGGAATATGCTCCTGATTGCAAAGAACTGGAAATTCTTCTCTACAGAAATGATTTCCACAATCTTAAAGCAGTTCTGAAGGCAATAATCTCCAACAGAGCCCCGGAGCATTATTATATATCACCGTCAAATGTGGGACTTAAAGAACTCACAGACGCTATAAACACAAAGGATGCAAGCGGGCTTCCCGAATACATGAGAAAGACTGCTTCTGAAGCGTATGAGCTGGTGACGAGGACTCTTGACGGACAGCTCTCAGACTCTCTCATTGACAGAGCATCACTTGAGGCAATGCAGAAAAGCGCTGCTCACTCCGGCAGCGAGTTTATGCAGAAATATGCACAGCTTATAACTGCCTGTGCGGATATTAAAACTGCATACAGATGCTGTCTGCTGGGAAAATCGGCGCAGTTCATGGAGAACGCTGTGTGCGGCAGTCCGGAGCTCGAAAAAGACGCTCTTATAAAAGCTTCGCTTGCCGGTACAGAGCAGCTTTTCTCACACCTTGAGACAACAGCTTACAGTGACGGAGCAGCATTTCTGAAAGAATCTGCTGCAAAGTTTGAAAAGTGGTGTGATGATGTTCTGATGGAGCTTGCTGAGTCAGCGAGAATGCTTGCTTTCGGGTCTGAGCCTCTTGCTGCATACTTCATTGCAAAGGAAGCAGAGATAAAAAACCTCAGGATTTTGTCAGTATGCAAGGAATTCGGTGCAGATAAGGAGACTATCACGGAAAGGATGAGAAAGCTATATGTATAAAGCAGCAGTAATAGGCGACAGTGCCAGCGTATCAGGCTTTGCTGCGCTCGGGCTTTCCGTATTCCGTGAGACTGAACCTGATAAAATAACCAAGCTCATTTCGAGGCTTGCAGCAAATGATTTTGCTGTGATCTATATCACAGAGCCTGCTGCTGCACTTGTGAGCGACACAATAGCTAAATACAGAAGCAGCAAGCTTCCGTCAATTGTTCTTATCCCTGCCATAGAGGGGAATACAGGTGACGGAATGAGAGCACTTCATGAGGCGGTAGAGAAAGCTGTCGGCTCAGATATACTGAATTAGGAAAGAGGCGGATTTGCATAAATGAACAGCAAAGGTACAGTAGTAAAAATTTCAGGACCGCTGGTCGTTGCCGAAGGTATGCGCGACGCCAATATGTTTGACGTTGTAAGGGTAAGTGAAAAGCGCCTTATCGGCGAAATAATAGAGATGCACGGTGACCGTGCTTCAATACAGGTTTACGAGGAGACCTCAGGTCTCGGAACAGGTGAGGGCGTTGAATCCACAGGCGAGCCCATGAGTGTTGAGCTTGGTCCCGGTCTTATCGGAAGCATCTTTGACGGAATACAGCGTCCTCTTGACGATATAAGAAAGGTCTGCGGAAACAACCTCCAGAGAGGTGTTGAAGTTCCCTCACTGAAAAGAGAGCCGCTCTGGAAGTTTACTCCTACAGTCAAGGCAGGAGATAAGGTCACGGGCGGAGATATAATCGGAACAGTTCCCGAAACAGACATTGTTCTTCATAAGATAATGGTACCAAACGGTATCGAAGGTACAGTAAAAAAGATATCTGAGGGCGAATTCCATGCCGATGATATTGTCTGCACTATCGAAACATCCAAGGGCGACAAAGAGCTTTCTCTTATCCAGAAGTGGCCTGTAAGACGCGGAAGGCCATACAAGAAAAAGCTTTCACCCGATATGCCTTTGGTAACAGGTCAGCGAGTTATTGACTGCCTTTTCCCAATAGCAAAGGGTGGAGTTGCAGCTATCCCGGGTCCTTTCGGAAGCGGCAAGACGGTAACTCAGCATCAGCTTGCAAAGTGGGCAGAAGCTGATATCATCGTTTATATCGGTTGCGGAGAGCGTGGAAACGAGATGACAGACGTTCTTAACGAATTCCCCGAGCTTATCGACCCACACACAGGTAAATCCCTTATGGAGAGAACAGTGCTTATTGCAAATACATCAGATATGCCTGTTGCAGCCCGTGAAGCTTCAGTTTATACCGGTATCACAATAGCAGAGTATTACCGTGATATGGGCTATTCAGTTGCCCTTATGGCTGACTCCACATCACGATGGGCAGAGGCCCTTCGTGAGATGTCCGGTCGTCTCGAGGAAATGCCCGGTGATGAAGGTTATCCTGCATACCTCGGAAGCCGTCTCGCACAGTTCTATGAGCGCGCAGGCAGGGTTATTTCAAACGGTACCGAGGGCAGGGAAGGAGCACTTTCGGTAATCGGAGCTGTATCGCCTCCCGGCGGTGATATATCCGAGCCGGTTTCTCAGGCAACTCTCCGTATCGTAAAGGTTTTCTGGGGACTTGATGCTAATCTGGCATATCAGAGACATTTTCCTGCTATTAACTGGCTCACCAGCTATTCACTCTATGCTGACTCACTTGCAAGCTGGTACGATAATAACGTATCCAAGGACTGGATGAAGTCCAGAGCAAGATTTATGGAGATACTTCACGATGAAGCGGAGCTTAAAGAGATAGTAAAGCTCGTAGGTATGGACGCTCTTTCGCCAAGAGACAGACTGAAAATGGAAACAGCACGTTCCATCCGTGAGGACTTCCTGCACCAGCTCGCGTTCCACGAGGTAGATACCTACACAAGTCTTAAAAAGCAGCTCTACATGATGAAGCTGATACTCAACTTTAATGATGAGGCTTCTGATGCAGTTGCAAAGGGTGCAGATATTGAAGAAGTAGCTAATCTTGCAGTAAGAGAAAAGATAGGCCGTTTCAAGTATATAGAAGAAGATAAAACAGACGCAGAGTTTGATAAGCTTTCAGTGGAGATATCCTCTGAGCTCAACGACCTGCTTGACAAGGAGGAAGACTGATGCCAAGAGAATACAGAACGATCGAGGAAGCGGCTGGTCCTCTGCTTCTTGTAAAGGATGTTGAGAACGTAACCTATGGTGAGCTTGCAGAAATAAGACTTAAAAACGGTGAGAAGCGCCGCTGCCGAGTTCTTGAGATAGACGGCACAAATGCCCTTGTACAGCTTTTTGAGAATGCAGCAGGTATCAATCTTCAGGACAGCAGCGTCGTATTTTCGGGTCATCAGATGGAGCTTGGTGTTTCAGAGGATATGCTGGGACGAGTTTTTGACGGACTTGGCAGACCTATAGACGATGGTCCTGAGATAATTCCCGAAATGAGACTGGATGTAAACGGACTTCCTATGAATCCTGTTGCAAGACAGTATCCTCAGGAGTTTATCCAGACCGGTGTTTCAGCTATTGACGGACTGAACACCCTTGTAAGAGGACAGAAGCTGCCTATATTCTCAGCAAGCGGACTTCCTCATGCTCAGCTTGCAGCTCAGATAGCACGACAGGCTAAGGTGCGCGGCAAAGATGAACAGTTTGCTGTTGTATTTGCAGCTATGGGTATTACATTTGAGGAGTCCGAGTACTTTGTGCAGAGTTTCAGAAGCACCGGAGCCCTTGACAGAACAGTTTTATTCATCAATCTTGCAAATGACTCGGCTATCGAGCGTCTGGCAACTCCTAAAATGGCGCTTACAGCGGCTGAATATCTTGCATTTGAAAAGGGAATGCACGTTCTTGTAATTCTTACGGATATCACAAACTATGCAGATGCTCTCCGTGAGGTATCTGCAGCCCGTAAGGAAGTACCCGGACGAAGAGGCTATCCCGGTTATATGTATACCGATCTTGCAACTATTTATGAGCGTGCTGGTCGTCAGAACGGCAAAGAGGGAAGTATTACAATGATACCGATCCTCACTATGCCCGAAGACGATAAGACTCACCCGATCCCCGATCTTACGGGTTATATCACAGAGGGACAGATAATACTCTCCCGTGAGCTTTACAGAAAAGGTATCAATCCTCCCGTAGATGTTCTTCCTTCTCTTTCACGTCTGAAGGATAAAGGCATAGGCGAAGGCAAGACAAGAGCTGACCACTCCGATACTATGAATCAGCTTTTCTCGGCATATGCCAGAGGAAAGGATGCCAAGGAGCTTATGGTCGTTCTTGGTGAAGCAGCACTTACACCTACTGATCTGCTCTATGCAAAATTTGCTGATGAGTTTGAGAAAAGATATGTTTCTCAGGGCTTCGAGAACAACAGAAGCATTGAAGATACGCTTTCAATAGGCTGGGAGCTTCTGAAGCTGCTTCCAAGAAGCGAGCTTCGCAGAATCAGAGAGGAGTATCTGGTCAAGTACTACGATACTCAGAAATGAGGTGAGCTGATTGGCAAGATTGAATGTTAATCCCACCAGAATGGAACTCAGTAAGCTGAAGAAGAAGCTTGTTTCAGCGAGGAGAGGTCACAAGCTGCTCAAAGATAAGCGAGATGAGCTTATGAGACAGTTCATGATACTCATAAAAGAAAACCGTCAACTGCGAACTGAAGTCGAGCAGGCTATAAATGAGGCAAACAGATATATGGCTGTTGCAGGCTCTGTAATGCAGAAGGAAGTCCTCGAAACAGCATTAATGCTGCCTAAGCAGGAAGTCGAGCTGGAGGTCAGCGAGAAGAATGTTATGAGCGTGTATATCCCCGAATTCAAGACAAAATTCAGGACAGATGACACTAATGACATCTTTTCATACGGTATGGCGTTTACCTCTATCGATCTTGACGGTGCGGTAAGTGCGCTCAGTGCGGTTTTTCCAAAGATGATAAGACTTGCTGAAATAGAAAAAGCCTGCCAGCTTATGGCAGACGAGATCGAAAAGACCCGCAGACGAGTAAATGCACTGGAGCATATAATGATACCCGATTATGAGGAGACCATAAAATTTATAACCATGAAGCTTTCGGAAAATGAAAGAAGCACAACAACTTCACTGATGAAAGTAAAGGACATGGTTCTCAAACAGAGCCATAATTATCACTAAAAAGAAAACACAGGTACTTTTGTACCTGTGTTTTTTATCTTTCAGGAATATCTGTAAAAGGATCACCTGAGGTTCGTACTTTGAAATCTGAGACAAAGCATTTCCCGCGATAGATGTAGACAATGCACTTTGTACTTGCAAGACTGTAGCACGGATCGTCAGTATATCCCTCAGAAACAACTCTTTTTCGCTTACCATATGAGACTTCAAGCGAATATTTGTAATGAGTAATACCTTTTCTCGATGAGCTCGTTCTTTGATAGCTAAGTATTTCCGCGGGAAATCTATCGCCGTTTTTAATTACAGTAGTTATAGTGTGCAGCTTTCTGATAGCAAAATAATTGTAAACAGTTGAAGGAAGGTAAATGACTCCGCCCATAAATAAGCGCATTTGTATAGAATGATAATAAGCCGCAACAACAATGACAGCAATAGCTAACCATAAGAAATTTAAGCAGCAGATAATTGCTATAATTTCACCTCGGCTGAAAGCGTATTTATGAAGCGGGTCCATCAAGACATCACAAATAATGTTTCCGTAATTGTATTTATTTCCCATATTATTATAATAATACCGTGTACATATAAGTACACGGTATTTGTAATTTGTTTAGTTCTTCTTCTTTGCTTCGATCTCAGCGAGAGCGTCTTTACGGGAGAGGTTTATTCTGCCCTGACGGTCGATCTCTGTTACCTTAACAACGATCTCGTCTCCGATAGAAACAACATCTTCCACCTTCTCTACTCTCTGCTTGTCCAGCTTGGAAATGTGTACCAGACCGTCCTTGCCGGGAGCAATCTCAACGAATGCACCAAAGTCCATTATTCTTACTACCTTTCCCTTGTAGATAGCACCTACCTCAGGATCATTTGCGATAGTGTGGATTATCTGGAGTGCCTTATTTGCGTTATCAGCATCAACACCGCTGATAAATACATTTCCGTCATCGCTGATATCGATCTTGACATCACAGTCTGCGGATATCTTCTGGATAACCTTACCGCCCTGACCAATGACTTCGCGGATCTTGTCAACAGGAACCTTTGTCTGGAGCATCTTGGGAGCATACTTGTTAACAGTAGGTCTGCTCTCGGGAATAGCCTTGAGCATGATCTCATCAAGAATGTAAAGACGAGCCTTTCTTGTCTTTTCGAATGCTTCCTTTATAATAGCAGGAGTGAGTCCGTCTATCTTGATATCCACCTGAATAGCTGTGATACCCTTGTGAGTACCGCCAACCTTGAAGTCCATATCACCGAAGAAATCCTCAAGACCCTGAATATCAACCATTGTCATAAAGTCATCGCTGTCGGGAAGAGTGATAAGTCCGCATGAGATACCTGCAACTGGAGCCTTGATCGGAACACCTGCGTCCATAAGAGCGAGTGTTGAACCACAGATAGAACCCTGTGAAGTTGAACCGTTTGAAGAAAGTACCTCTGAAACCAGTCTGAGTGCATAGGGGAATTCCTCAACAGGAGGAATAACAGGAGCAAGAGCTCTTTCTGCAAGTGCACCGTGACCGATCTCACGACGTCCGGGGCCTCTGCTGGGCTTTGTCTCACCTACGGAGTAGCTCGGGAAGTTGTACTGATGCATATATCTCTTTGAATCTTCCTCATCGAGACCATCGATCTTCTGTGAATCGCTGACAGGTCCGAGTGTAGCGACAGTAAGAACCTGTGTCTGACCTCTTGTAAAGAGACCTGAACCATGTACACGTGGGAGTACGCCAACCTCGGCAGCCAGAGGACGGATCTCGTCGATACCACGTCCGTCAACACGCTTACCCTCATAGAGCCAAGTACGAACGATCTTCTTCTGAAGCTTGTATATACACTCATCTATCATGGGTATCTGCTCGGGATACTTTTCATCGAAGTTTGCGTGGATATCGTCAACAATGGGAGCAAGTCTCTCGTCGCGAACATTCTTGTCGTTTGTATCAAGAGCTACCTTTACGCGGTCAGCTGCAAATGCTTCGATAGCATCAAACATATCGTGGTCAACTTCCATTGACTCGAATGTGAACTTGGGTTTACCGATCTGAGCACGGATATCGCTGATGAAAGCGACCATCTTCTTGATTTCCTCGTGACCCTTGAGAATAGCCTCAAGCATTGTATCCTCGGGAACTTCGTTTGCACCTGCTTCTATCATTACGATCTTCTCGGCAGTACCTGCAACTGTAAGAGTAAGGTCGGTCTTAGCTCTCTGCTCGAGAGTAGGATTGAGAACGATCTCACCGTCAACAAGACCAACATTGATACCTGCAATAGGACCATTCCACGGAATATCGGAAATGGAGATAGCTATTGAAGTAGCGATCATACCTGCGATCTCGGGAGAGTTATCAGGCTCTACTGCGAGAACTGTCATAACTACCGAAACGTCATTTCTCATATCCTTTGGGAACAGAGGACGGATAGGTCTGTCAACGCAGCGTGATGTAAGAATTGCCTTTTCGGAGGGCTTGCCCTCACGCTTTGTGAATGAACCGGGGATCCTGCCTACTGAATAGAGTCTCTCTTCGTAGTCAACTGAAAGAGGGAAGAAATCGATGCCCTCTCTGGGCTTAGCGCTTGCAGTAACGTTAGCCATTACAACTGTTTCGCCGTATCTTACCCAGCATGAACCATTGGAAAGTCCGCAGGTCTTGCCTGTCTCGACGATAAGCGGTCTGCCCGCATATGTCGTTTCAAAAGTTCTGTAGTTTTCAAACATATAATCTGCCTCCAATTTGATTATTTTTTATCAGAGGAGAGCCTTTAGAAGTTAGAGGTAAAAGCCTGCAAACAGCAGTTTCCGACCCTTACCTCTGACTTCTAATCCCTGCACTCTGATAGACGTAAAGGCAGAAGGGTATAAATAACCCCGCTGCCTTTATACTCATGATTACTTACGGAGACCGAGCTTCTCTACGATAGCGCGGTATCTGTTGATATCCTTCTTCTTGAGATAGCCGAGAAGGTTACGTCTGTGACCAACCATCTTGAGAAGACCTCTTCTTGAGTGGTGGTCATTCTTGTGGGTCTTGAGGTGGTTTGTAAGGTCGTTGATCCTTCTTGTGAGGATAGCGATCTGAACCTCAGGAGATCCTGTGTCATTTTCGTGTGTTCTGTTAGCCTCAATAACGGCTGTCTTTTCATCCTTCAATAACATTTGAAGCACCTCTTAATAAAATATTCCGCTAACTCAGTGGGGGGTGAAAGTCGAGGACATGCCCCGAACCAAGTACACGGTGATAATATTATACCATATAAAAACATTTTTGTAAAGTCTTTTTTTCGATTTTTACGAAAAAACTGGATTTTAATAAGTTATTTGATCTGCGGTTTTAACAGTTTTCTTAAAGAATATAGTTGACTATTGGGGCGTTATGTGGTAAAATAGAAATACAGAGGTCTGCTTATTAACAGATTGGAGGATCAGGTTATGAAAAAAAATGCTTTCGACTATGTATGGACAGATAAAAAACGTTCACTTTTCGGTCTGCCTCTTACTTTCACACGCTATTATCTTACCGAATCAAAATTCATCACCAGAACGGGCTTTCTCAGTATCGATGAGGATGAGATAGATCTTTACAAGATCACAGATAAAAAAGTAAAATATCCGTTCTTTCAGCGCCTTTTTAACTGTGGTACTATAATAATCTACAGCCGTGACGCTGATACTCCTTCAAAAGAGGTCCACTGTATTAAAAATGTCAGAAAGGTCTCCGAGCTTATTGATAAATATCTTACCGTTATGAGAGACAAATACGGCATAAGAGGAAGAGATATGATGGGCTTCCATTCAGGTCAGGATCATTACGACGATTTCGACGATATGCATGACCAAGACGGAGATTTTTGATTTCAGAGGTGATTGGGAGAATGCTCTCGTTTATAACAGAAAAACAATCCAGCTGGGACAGACTGAAGGCTGAGAAGCGTCCTATATTCATATATGGTATGGGTGACGGCGCACTAAAGATCATGTCTGTTTTCCGTAACAAAAAAATAACCGTAGCAGGTATTTTCGCAAGCGATGATTTTGTACGCGGACATTCTTTTGAGGGTTACAGAGTCCATAAGCTTTCAGAGATAGAAGAAGCAGTTGACGATTTCGTTGTTGTACTTGCTTTTGCTGCAGGCTATCAGGAAATTGTCGATAAGGTACATGCTATTGCATCAAAGCATACGCTGTATGTTCCTGATGTACCTGTTATCGGCAGTGGTATCTTTACATATGAGTACTGTGTAGAGCACGCCGATAAGATACAGCAGGTCTATGACAGCCTTGCTGATGATTATTCACGCAAGGTATATGCAAATATCATCAACTTCAAAATCAGCGGCAAGATAGAATACCTCTCAGCTGTTACAACATCAAAGGCTGAGATATATAAGAAGATCATAAAGCCTAATCTCAACGAGGTTTACGTTGACCTCGGAGCTTATAACGGCGATACTATTAAAGAAGTTCTTGAATTCACTCACGGGAAATATGTTTCTATATACGCCCTCGAGCCTGATAAGAAGAACTTTAAGAAGCTGGCGAAATTTGTTGACGGAATGCCTCATGTCTATGCGTATAATGCTGCGGCATGGTGTGTCGATACAGAGCTTCCGTTTTCAGCCAAGGCAGGTCGCCAGTCTGCGATAAGCGCTTCATCAGAGAATATGGTCAGTGCATTATCTGTGGACAGTGTTCTCGCCAAAAAGCCTGCTACGATCATAAAAATGGACGTTGAAGGCTTTGAGAGAGAGGCGATCTGGGGAGCTGCTCTGACAATTTCACATTATGCTCCTAAGATGATGGTCTCACTCTATCACAGAAATGAAGATATATTTGAGCTGCCATTATTAATAAAGAAGCTCAATCCATCATATAAGCTGTATATCAGGCATCAGCTTTACATCCCGGCGTGGGAAACAAATCTTTACGCGACTCTTTGATATAACGATAAGTAAAAACGGCTTTACCAAGTAGTAAAGCCGTTTCGATTTATAACTTTGAATATGTCTTTGCAGTAAACTTCTCACCGTAAACAAGGAACCTTTTGTGAATACCTTCTCCAATGTCTCCTGCTTCATCATAAGCCTTGACAGAAAATGTAAGCTCACGTCCGTTAACTTCTACAAGTTCAGCTTCAGCACATACCTTCATATTCTTTGGAGTTGCCGATACATGCTTCACATTCATTTCAGTGCCTACGGTCGTTTCATCACCTTCAAGATACTCCGAAACACAGCTGCAGGCAGCTTTTTCCATCAGCATTACCATAACAGGAGTGGCAAGTACTTCAAGACTGCCGCTTCCTACGTTTACTGCAAGGTCTTTATCCGAGACTGTAAGCTCGGAAGTACCTGTGAGTCCTTTTGTAATTTCTTTCATTGAACGATTCTCCTTAGTTATGTGTTGACAATTCATCTTCCGGAATAGGTGAAGGTGAAAATTCTTCCATTATCACACGATCAATTGTGATTATATCAAGCTCTTCGTTCCTTGGTATATCACTGTTGTATTCGGATGAATAAACCGGAACAGTTTCCATGAAGCCGTTCATCTTCTCTATGAATGCGTCTCTTGGAGCGTCTATAATGTTAAGAATTATATACGGCATATAGAAGAACGATGTTTCATGGTCGGGGATATATGAGAAATCCGCATCATAATTGCTCCAGAAGAAGTACTTCTGCTGATAGAGCGGTGTGCAGTTTTCTCCGCTGAGCCCCAACTGATTGTATACGCTTGTTTCACCGCGCAGTGAGGGGAAGTGGTCGCCTACGAAAAATACAAGTGTCGGCTCATCGATCTCCTTGAGCTGAGCGAGAAATTCCTTCAATCCCTCGTTAGAATGATGTATCCATGTCAGGTAATTGCCAAATTCGTCATCGGGATCCTCTCCCTGATTGTATGGCTGATGATTCTGCATTGTTGTTGTGTGGAGATAAACAGGTCTGTCTGAGTTCTTGATCTCATATACGATCTGATCAAAAACAGTTGAATCATCCACATATGTTCCGAAGTGCTTAACAGGAACTGTAAAATCAGTCGAACCTGCCTGATCATCGTGATAGATCATCTTCTCAAAGCCGAAATGTCCGTAAATTCTAGCTCTGCTGTAGAATCCGCTCATAAACGGGTGAACATAAACTGTCTCGTATCCCCAGCTCTTATAGTATTGTGCGAGTGCAGGCTGCTCACGATCGGCAAGCTCACGCTGGGGCATATTAGGCGTATTGAGTCCTCTTACGGGAAGACCAAAAAGGAGCTCAAATTCAGATCTGACAGTCCAGCTTGCGTATGTTGGAGTAATAGCTGTACCACCTTTTCCCTCTGCAGCAGCTCTGTCAAAATATTTATAGCAGTCCTTGTCTATGTCGAGCTGGTCAAAAACTCGGAAATCAGCATAGGACTCACTCATTATAACAATTACATTCGGTTTTTTGCCGCCGTTGAAGTCCTCGTGTGTATCGACAGGTATATTCATGAGCTGATCTATGTATTCCTCACTGTAATCCTCGGGAACAACAAGTCGGTTTGAATAGCTTTCGGTAGCAGTCTGAATAAGAAATGCAAGGAAATGATTTTTGTCAAACTTCTCGTTGAGAATAAAAGCGTTTGTTGCGTTTGTGGTATCGAGCTTGAACGTCTTATAAACAGGCTTATAAAAAGCAGGGAGCACGATAAGCGCTGCAACAGGTAAAACGCAGGCACATGAAACTGTAACACGTTTTATCGGAGTTGCCTTTAGTTTGGGGTTAAAGTACATCGCTACAAGTACGAACGCAACAACTATGGCGTAATACAGTATCAACTGAGGGGTTATCTTGATGTATGCGAAAGAGGTGAGGCTTTTGACGCTTCTCACCAGCTTCATATCGGACAGAATAAGGTGGTTGCCGTTTGTTCCGTATTTAAAAAGTTCGGTCGTACTAAGTGCCATGAATATAAAGCTGTGGACAGCCATGGCGATCCAGCCTTTTTTGAAGATTCCAAGGAAGAAAACAAAGAATACAGCTGTGAGCAGTATATCGAATATCAGAACTGTGGGTCTTTCGGTCCAGAACTTAAAGTAAGAAGTGAAATATTTCGATTGCGTTATTTCAGCCATACTGCAGATAAACACAGGGAATATGATCATAAGAAACATATTGAATTTGCTGAACTTTGTTGTATTAAGCTCACGTTTCTCATTGAATTTCTTTAATCTTGGAAAACGTACTTTTTTGGGAGCTGAAGGCTCCAGAGCAGCTTCTATAGGGTCGCTGACGTCTTTCATGAGCGGATCAGCGGTCTTTAAAGCTGCTTCCTTCTCACTCACGTTGGACTTTTTTGTCATTTGTCATCATCCTTCACAATTTTTATTTATGTAAATAGTTAGTTTTCACTTGAATACTTATTATAAATATAGCATAATACTGAAGAAAGTTCAAGATTTCGACGGAATTATCATTGTTTGTTCACGAAATTCGGCGCATTGGTAACAGTGTACTGAATAACTTCCTCAAAATTGTGCATATTGCCCAGAAGTTACTTGAGCCATCCTTTCTTTTCAGCGTTATCAAGAACCTTGTTTATGAGTTTGGCGAGTTCATCTGATTCGTTGAAGTAATCAGCGTTACGAGCCAGTACTTGTTTTTTAGCTATTCCATGCTCTCTCCAAGATATCCCTTCTTTGGTGTAGTTCAGCAAAAGGGGCTGAATACGGTCGATGACCGCAGCAAATCTTGCCTCATTCGTCTTGCTGTCCTCGAATTCGCGCCATAAAGAGTAGTACTCGTCTTTCTGATCTTCCGGAAGAAGTCCGAATATCCTCTGCGCTGCCTTTTCTTCGCGCTCTGCCTTTGTGGAGTTGCCGTCTGCATCATAGCAATATGTATCACCTGCGTCTATTTCAACAACATCATGTATCAGAAGCATCTTTACAACTTTATTGATATCGATGTCCTTGTTTGCGTACTCGCTGAGGAGAAAGGCGGTTATAGCAATATGCCAGCTATGTTCAGCGTCGTTTTCCTTCCTGTTTTCATGCAGAACATAGGTCTGACGGTAAAGATTTTTCATTTTGTCCAGTTCGAGGAAGAAATCCAACTGCTTCTTTAATCTGTCATTGATCATTTTATCACCTCTAAATCACCATTCCGCCGTTAACAGCAAGAGTCTGACCTGTTATGTACTCAGCACGTTCAGAAGCAAGAAATGATACTGCATCCGCTATATGATGTGGCTCACCGAATACACCGAGCGGGATATCTTCCTTTATGAGCTCAAGGTCTTCTTCGGAAAAGCATCTGTTCATTTCTGTCATTATAAATCCGGGTGCTACGCAGTTTACTCTTATTCCCGACGGAGCGACTTCCTTGGCAAGGGCTTTAGTGAAACCTATCAGACCAGCTTTGGATGCCGAATAATCGACTTCACACGAAGCCCCGCATTGTCCCCACATCGAAGAGATATTGATGATATTTCCGCTTTTTTGTCTTATCATTTCGGGAAGGACTGCTCTCGCGCAGTTCATAGCCCCACGCAGATTGATATCAAGAATATTATCGGAGTCGAAGCCGCTTATATCGGTGAACACTCCGATCTTAGACACTCCTGCATTATTAACCAGAAGATCGATACACCCTATTTCGGAAATATAAGAAAGTACCGCCTTTTTATCAGACACATCAAAACATACTGCAATTCCACCTGTTTCTGAAGCTATTTTTTCGGCTTTATCTTTTGAATGAGCATAATTGACATAGACTTTGTATCCTTCATTGGCAAGTTGCCGACAAATAGCTTCACCGATGCCGCCTGTGCCGCCTGTTACAAGCGCTTTTTTCATGAATAATCCCCCTTACGGTCGTTTGTGTTTAATAATTATAACATATCCTGTCGCAAAAATCCAGTATTATACTTGAAATTAATCTTGATTCATGGTACAATAAATATAATATTGTATAGGGAGTGTTACATTTGGACCAGAAAAAAATCGACAGGATCAATGAGCTTGCACACAAATCAAAAGCTGAAGGTCTTACAGATGCTGAAAAGGCGGAACAGACAGAGCTCAGGAATGAATACAGGAGAGCTGTAACAGGCAATCTTGCTGCGCAGCTGGAAAATACATATATTATGACACCCGACGGCAAGAAGCGTAAAGTCAGCAAGGGCAGGTGAAAGTAATGAGCTTTGATGAGCTTTTTGAAGAAGCTGTGAAAGCTTCGGAGAGATCGTATTCAAAATATTCTGGATTTTCCGTTGGAGCCGCTCTTATAACCGCCGACGGCAGGCTCTACACAGGATGTAACATTGAAAATTCATCGTATTCACTGACTAACTGCGCCGAGAGAACTGCTGTTTTTAAAGCAGTCTCAGACGGATATACAAAGTTCAGTGCCATAGCTGTAGCAGGAAGCGGCAGCGGCGACTTTTCCAAGCCTTGTTATCCGTGCGGTGCTTGCCTGCAGGTCCTCAGTGAATTCTGCGAGGATGACTTTACGGTGGTTTTGTCTGACGGCACTCACAAGCTTTCCGATTTTCTGCCAATGCGTTTTTCGGAGGAAAGCATGAAGTGATTACGGTCCATGAAGAAATAGCAGACAAGAAGCGTTTTATGAAACTGCTTCTTCTTGGAGATGAGCAGGAAAGTATGATATTGAGGTACCTTTCGCGCGGAAGGCTGTTTGTGATGAATGACGGTGGCAAGGCGGTTGCGGTATGTGTTGTAACTGATGAAGGAAACGGAACACTTGAGATAAAGAATATAGCCGTTTCACCGGAGTCACAGCGCTTGGGGTACGGAAGAAAGATGATCTCTTTCATCGAAAACAGATTCTCAGGTTCTTTTCGTCGGCTCATTGTCGGAACAGGCGACAGTCCGCTTACTGTGCCTTTTTATGAGAGCTGTGGTTTTGTCAGAAGCGGTGTTATCAAGAATTTTTTTATTGATAACTATGATCACCCGATAATTGAAGCGGGCGTTCAGTTATGTGATATGATATGTTTTGAAAAGGAGCTTCCCGAAAGATATGGAACAGTTAGCAAAGGTTTTACCGAAATATAAAGAAAATATAATAGTTGCCGTAGTTTTCAGAAAGCATTTTGAGTGGTATGTTGCTCCGAAAAATCTATGGAAAATGGACTATAATAAGCTGTACTCCATCTGGAAGGCTCTTTACTCACGAAGCGGCAGGTCGTATGAAGACTTTGAGCTCAATATAGGAAGCTTTGAAGACTTTTGTGAAAAAAGATGGGGGATAGAGGTGCTTGACGAAAACACAGCGAGTCATTTTCTCGGACATCTTTTCAAGTGCCGGTATTCTGCTGACGAGCTCAGGCTCCTCAGGACTATGGCACGGGACGATAAAAAGATAGATTATCAGCCCTCGCTGTATATTGATTTTGATAATAATATAATGTACTCTGCATTCCCTAAGCCCGAAAACTTTGAGAGCTTTGTTCCTAAGGGATGGCAGGGAAGATACGGTGATTTTTCCGCGATGATACCTGCGGATAAACGATTTTGAGTTTTCTCGGAGGAAATATGCTTAAAGATTTAATTGAAAAACATCTTCTTGAAGTCCAGAAACCTTCAAGATATATCGGCGGAGAAGTCGGAAGCGTAATTAAAGACAAATCCAAGATCGATGTGAGATTTGCTTTTTGCTTTCCGGATACATATGATATCGGAATGTCTCATCTCGGCATGAAAATACTTTATTCATTGACTAATGAGCGTGAAAACTACTGGTGCGAGCGCTGTTTTGCTCCTGGAGAGGACTTTGAAGCGGTAATGCGCGAGAATAATATCCCTTTATATGCGCTTGAAAGCCTCGACCCTATAAAAGAATTCGATTTTATCGGCTTTACTATGCAGTATGAGCTCTCATATACCAATGTACTTAATATGCTCGACCTGGCTGGAATACCGATATTTGCAGCTGACAGGACACAGGAGCTCACACAGATAGTTGTTGCAGGCGGTCCTTGCGTCTGTAATCCGGAGCCACTTGCCGACTTTTTTGATATATTCATTCTTGGAGAAGGCGAGGAGGTCAACCTCGAACTTATGGACCTCTATGCCGAAATGAAGAAGCAGGGAGCTTCAAGAGATGATTTCCTTCGCAGAGCAGCTCATATCGAAGGAGTATATGTTCCGAAGTTCTATCATTTTTCGTATAAGGCTGACGGGACGATCGACAAAATCACGGTATCCGACGGAGCTCCAGAAGTGATCAGCAAAAGGATAATCAAGGACTTTGACAAGGTGTTTTATCCCGATAATTTTGTTGTTCCTTTTACAGAGATCGTTCAGGACAGGGCATCGGTAGAGGTTCTTCGCGGATGTATTCGCGGCTGCCGTTTTTGTCAGGCAGGCTTTATATACAGACCGTTCAGAGAGAAACATACCGAGACTATATGTAAAGAGGTAAAGTGCCTTTGCGAAAACACGGGCTACGATGAAGTTTCTCTTGCGTCACTCAGCACCAGCGACCATTCCGAGATCGATCCTATGCTGACAGCATTGCTTGATTATACGGTAAGTGAAAGGATAAATCTTTCCCTCCCTTCGCTAAGAGTCGATAATTTCTCGGAATCTCTGCTCGAAAAGATCAAAAAGGTCAGAAAGAGCGGACTGACTTTTGCTGCTGAAGGCGGTACGCAGCGCCTCCGTGACGTTATAAACAAAAATGTATCCGAAGAGGAGATAATGAACACCTGCCGCATTGCTTTTGAAGGCGGATATTCTTCTGTAAAGCTTTATTTCATGATGGGACTGCCCACTGAGACCGACGAGGACATCGTCGGGATCGCAGAACTTGCAAACAGGATCATAGACCTGTATTATAGTATAGAGAACCGTCCCAAGGGCAGGGGAGTACAGATATCCATCAGCTGTGCTACATTTGTTCCGAAGCCCTTTACTCCGTTCCAGTTCGAGCCTCAGGATACAAGAGAAATGATCGAGCATAAGCAGAAGCTGCTTCTGGACTCTGTCAAGACCAAGAAGATCAAGGTAAGCTATCATAATCCTGATGTCAGCCAGCTTGAGGTCATACTTGCAAAGGGCGACAGAAGACTGTGCAAGGCGATCTATACCGCATGGAAGAAAGGCTGCAAGTTTGACAGCTGGGACGAATACTTCAACTTTGAGAAATGGATGGAGGCTTTTGCTGACTGCGGCATCGATACATCATTCTACGCAAACCGCAGATTTGAGTACGATGAGATACTTCCATGGGATCATCTGGACTATTATGTCAGCAAAGAGTTCCTCATACGCGAAAACAAGACAGCTCATAAATCTGTTACAACACCTAACTGCCGCCTGAGGTGTTCGGGCTGCGGAGTAAATAAAAAAGTCGGGAGGGAATGCTTTTGATCCGTGTAAGAGCAACATTTGAAAAATGCGGCCGTGCAAAATATATTTCTCATCTCGATCTGAACCGCTGTATGCTGAGAACATTCAGACGCTCGGGACTTCCTATATGGTACACCGAGGGCTTTAATCCTCACCCATACTATTCCTTTGCCCTCGCTCTTTCACTCGGTTTCGAGAGCAGCTGCGAGATACTTGACTTCAATCTTAATGAGGAAATGCCCTATGATGAGATAAGGGACAAGCTCAATGCAGTCATGCCTGAGGGCATGAAGATAATAAAGGTAGCAGAACAAAAGCAGAAAATAACAGCAATAACCGAAGCAGAGTACAGTTTTTCGCTGGTTTCTGATGATACAGAAAGGCTTTACGGCGATATCGAGGCTCTCCTCGGTATGCCCGAGATACTTATTGAAAAGAAGACTAAAAAAGGTATCAAAACTGTTGATATAAAGCCCTCTATTAAAGTCATGCGCTGTGAAAAGAACGATAGATCCGTTGATATGGTCATAAGGCTTCCCGCAGGAACACAGACGAACTTTAACCCGACTCTGTTCATAGATGCTCTCAGGAACTGTAACGGAGCGCCCTTTGAACCCGAAAAAATTCGACGCACGGGAATTTTTTGCGAAAATAATGAAATTTTTTCGTGAAAACACTTGCATTTTTCTGCAAAGTATGTTATCATATAAAAGCATTTGAAATCCGTTCGGACATTTTATGCCCGAATGAGGGTTAATGCCGAAAGACATTAAATCGGATAGTCCGCTGCCTGCTGCTCATTTATTGAGCCCGAGCGCTCAAAGCGCCGCATTATTTATTCCTGTGCGTGCCGAATGCTGAACGGCACATCGCGGGACAGGTAAGAATGTTCGGAAATTTTAGGAGGAAAATAAAATGGATGCACTCAAGTTAATCAGCGAATCAAGCATGAAGGAAAATGTTCCGCAGTTCAACGTAGGTGATACCGTTAAGGTTCACGTTCAGATCAAGGAAGGCGATAAGAGCCGTATCCAGATCTTCGAAGGTACTGTAATTGCCAAGAAGCACGGCGGAATCAGCGAGACCTTTACTGTAAGACGTGTTGCACACGGCTGCGGTATCGAAAGAGTATTCCCTCTTCACTCTCCTGTTGTTGACAAGGTAGAGGTCGTAAGATACGGTAAGGTTCGCAGAGCTAAGCTCTACTACCTCAGAGACAGAGTTGGTAAGGCTGCTAAGGTTAAGGAACAGCTCCGCTAACAGGTTGCAGACTGAGTTCAGCCGACTTTGTCTCGGCTGACTCATCTTCTTTCCTTGAGGGACTTAAAGTCCCTTTTTTGCTACATTTTTATAATTAAGAAAGTCTGGAGGCAGCATTATGGCTGACGAAACAAAGAACACTACAGAAAACACAGAAACAGAGGCGCTTGCCGAAGCTGTTGAAGATATCGAGGATGCAGCTGAAGAGCTTGAAGAAGCTGCTGACGTAGACGATACAGATGACGACGATGAAGCCGATGATGACGAGGCTGACGAGGAAGAAAAAGACAAAGCTGACGACGAAGCAGAGAAAAAAGAAGGAAAAATCATCAACGACATTATTGAGGTAGTTGAATCTACTCTTCTTACGGTATTTGTCATCATTATGATATTTACATATTTCCTTCACCCTGTCAATGTAGTCGGAAGCTCGATGAACAATACACTCTTCAATGGAAACAGAGTATTCATGACTACTGTATACACAGGTCCTCATTACGGAGATATCATTGTTATAAATAATGATATGGCATATTTCCTTGACGAAAACAACAAAGTTATTGAAAAAGATATATCAGGTTCAGGTCTGAAGGAATGCATCATCAAGCGAGTTATCGCTGAGCCGGGGCAGACTATCGACTTTGACGTCGATAAAGAGCAGGTCATCGTTGACGGCAAAGTGCTTGACGAGCCTTACATCAGACAGACAGTTATCAGTGATGGCGGTAACTTCAATTTCCCCATAACTGTTCCCGAGGGATATTACTTCGTTATGGGAGATAACAGACGTGAGTCCGCTGACAGTCGTAACGGCGACGTCGGACTTATCAAGAAGGAACAGATCTACGGAAAGGCTATTGTTAAATATTCTCCTATAAAAGAGTTCAAGTTCCTTTTCTTCAAAAATAAGCAATGATCCGACATGATAAAAAAGATAATCGGATTTTGTGAAACACTGCTCATCACATTTTTTGTGGTGAGCATGGTGTTTACTTTCTGTTTTGCCACATACACCATAGACGGCGAATCGATGGAAAGCACGCTGTCACGCGGAGATACCGTATTAGTCAGTAAGATACACCTGTCTGTAAAGCAAGGCGATATCGTTATCGCCAGAACCGATAAATCGGTTACTCTTGACGACAGCGGTGAAATAACGTCTAAAAAAGTTGTGGAAAAGCTTATTGTAAAAAGAGTAATCGCAGCTGAAGGACAGACAATAGATTTTGATTTTGGCAGAGGAAAGGTGTATGTAGACGGCAATGAGCTCCGCGAGGAGTATGCAAGCGGTCTGACGCATCTCGACGAAGGAGCCTTTACAGGAAAGTACCCCGTAAAGGTGCCTGAAGGATATGTATTCGTAATGGGCGATAACAGAAGAAATTCTCTTGACAGCCGCTCGTCAGAACTCGGTTTCGTATCTGTTAAGGATATAGAGGGTGAGGTTATCTGGCGCATGGCACCGTCCGAGAGATTTGGCAAACTTGACTAATGACCCACAGGAGGCAAGTGTGGATAATACCGACATGAAACAGATCCAGTGGTTTCCCGGACATATGGCTAAAACAAGGAGACTGATCGCAGCAAATCTTTCCCTTGTAGATGCAGTTGTTGAGATAGTAGATGCACGTTCGCCTCTCAGCAGCAGAAATCCCGAAATGGATCATATGACAAAGAATAAACCAAGACTGGTTCTGCTAAATAAAAGCGATCTTGCTGACGAGAGATCAACTCAGCAGTGGATAAATTATTTCAGATGCAATGGCTGTGAAGCGCTTGCAGTAGATTGCAAATCAGGCAAGGGACTGAAGTCCATTCTGCCTGCATTGAAAAACACTGTGCTGAAAGAGCTTATGGATAAGCGTGAAAAGAACGGCATGAAAGGTGCGGCTATAAGACTTATGATAGTCGGCATCCCTAATGTCGGTAAATCATCGCTTATAAATAAGTTAGCAGGGTCTAAGCGCGCGAAGGTCGAGGACAGACCGGGCGTAACAAGAACCAAACAATGGGTAAAGCTGGATAATAACACCGAGCTGCTTGATATGCCGGGAGTACTCTGGCCAAAATTTGAAGATCAGAGTGTAGCTGTAAGGCTTGCTTTTACAGGCGCTATAAGCGACGATATACTTGATATCGAAACTCTTGCCATGAAGCTGCTCTCATACCTTGCCGAGAATTATCCGAATTCTCTCACCGAAAGATATAAGATCGAACTCTCAGACGAAGATACCGGTCTCGATCTTCTCGAAAAAGTCGGAAAAAAGCGTGGTATGATGATATCAGGCGGAGAGATCAATACGGAACGTGCTGCAATCACTGTGCTGGATGAATTCAGAAGCGGTAAGCTTGGCAGGATAACCCTTGAAGCTCCTCCGCAGAAGGAGCAGTAATGGCAAGGATCATTCTCCACAAGGAACTTTTTGATTATGATTCACAGCTTCGCAAAGAATATCCTGTGATATGCGGAGTTGACGAAGCCGGCAGAGGTCCTCTTGCCGGTGATGTATATGCTGCTGCAGTCGTTCTTAATGACGATGTGCTGATCAATTATCTAAATGACAGCAAGAAGATCTCAGAAAAGAGGCGAGAGCTTCTGTATGATGAGGTCATAGAAAAGGCTGATGCTTACTGTATCGCCACCGCATCTGTCGAGGAGATTGACCGTCTGAATATTCTTCAGGCTACAATGCTTGCAATGAAGAGAGCGGTAGCCGGACTCGGAGTACAGCCTGACATTGCACTTATTGACGGCAACAGACTTCCCGACATTGATTGCGAATGCAGATATGTTATTCATGGAGATGCCGTATCAGCTTCCATAGCAGCTGCCTCTATCCTTGCAAAGGTTGCAAGAGACCGGTATATGCGTGAGCTTGATGAGAAGTATCCGCAATATTGCTTCGGCAAGCATAAGGGCTATGGAACTGCCATGCATTATGAAAAACTTGCGGAATACGGTATATCAGATGTACACCGCAGAACTTTTTTGAAGAAGCTTTATGACGAAAAGTGAAATAGGAAAACTCGGAGAGGAAAGTGTATGTGCTTACCTTATCGAGCGTGGATATAAGATCACCGCACGGAATTACAGGATCAAAGGCGGTGAGATCGATATAATCGCCGAAAATGGTGACTATATCGCTTTTGTTGAAGTTAAATCCCGTAAGCCTGACAGCATGGTCTCAGGATTTGAAGCCGTCAACAAACGAAAACGCGGTCTGATAATAAAGACTGCCGCTGATTATTGCTGTAAGTACCCGAATATACTTCAGCCGAGGTTTGATGTCGCACAAGTCATCATCGACGCAGGCAAGGTGCTCAGCATTGATTATATTTTAAATGCCTATGATACAACAGGCTACAATTTCATATTCTGAAGGGTGATAATATGTTTTATAACAGCACAAGAAACAGTGATGTCAAGGTCAACAGTGCCGACGCTATTACTCAGGGTATCTCAGCCGAGGGTGGGCTTTTTGTTCCCGAGAGTATCCCGCAGCTTACACTTGATGAGATAAAAGCTATCGGTGATATGAAATACGCTGACAGAGCTGCCTATGTGTTTTCAAAATATCTCACTGACTTTACCGATGCGGAGATACACTATTGTACAGATAATGCTTACAGCACAAAGAACTTTGAGACTGAGAGCATTGCTGAGATAGCTCATCTCTTTGACGGTACATATATGCTGGAGCTCTGGCACGGTCCTACCTGTGCATTTAAGGATATGGCTCTCCAGATCCTTCCATACTTCCTTACAACATCTGCAAAGAAGATAAAGCTTGACAAGAAGATCGTTATTCTTGTGGCAACTTCCGGTGATACAGGCAAGGCTGCTCTCGAAGGCTTCAAAGATGTTGAGGGAACTTCGATCCTCGTATTCTATCCCGAGGACGGAGTAAGCCCCATGCAGAAACGTCAGATGAAAACTCAGGAAGGTTCAAACGTCGGCGTTTGTGCAATCAAGGGTAATTTTGACGACTGCCAGAACGGCGTAAAGGCAATTTTTACAAATGATGATGTGAAGAAAGCTCTTGACGACAACGGAATGATCTTCTCAAGCGCAAATTCTATCAACTGGGGACGTCTTGTGCCTCAGATCGTTTACTATGTATCTGCCTATGCAGAGCTTGTGAAGGATGGCGAGATCGCTCTCGGCGATAAGATCAATATTGTTGTTCCCACAGGAAACTTCGGTAATATCCTTGCTGCTTACTATGCAAAGCACATGGGTATCCCGGTCAACAAGCTCATCTGTGCTTCAAATATCAACAACGTTCTCACTGACTTCATCAACACAGGTATCTATGACAGGAACAGGCAGTTCTATGCAACAGTATCTCCCTCAATGGATATCCTTATCTCCAGCAATCTTGAGAGACTTCTCTATCTGATGACTGACCGCAATGACGCTCTTATCAGAGAGTGGTTCGGCAAGCTTGCTTCAGAGGGCAGATATGAAGTAAATGATGATGTAAAGAAAAAGCTCAAGGAAGAGTTCGCTGCAGGCTTCTGTGATGATGGTCAGACAAAGGCTACCATCCACTCTGTATATGAGACATATTCATACACTTGTGATACTCATACAGCAGTAGCTGTAAAGGTTTACAAGGATTATAAGGAGACCTCTGGAGATACAACAAAAACTGTTATAGCTTCCACAGCAAGCCCCTATAAGTTCAGTGCAGCTGTTCTTGAAGCACTTGAGGGCAAGGCTTCTGACATAGATGAGTATGACAAGGTCGACAAGATCGCTCAGCTCTCGAATATTCCTGTCCCTGCTGCTCTTGCTGACCTCAGAAACAAGCCCGAGCGCTTCAGCGACGTAATCGATAAAGCAGACCAGAAGGATTATGTGCTCAGGACACTGGGCATATAAAATATGAGCTTGTTCGTACTTGCCGATCTGCACCTGTGTAAAGGCAATCCTGAAAAGACCATGAGTATCTTTCCGGGGTGGCAGGATTACCAGGAGCGGATCGAGAAAAACTGGCTCGAACTTATAAAAGAAGATGACACAGTAGTACTTCCGGGAGATATATCATGGGGTATGTCTCTTGCGGAAGCAGCTCCTGACTTTCATTTTATAGACGATCTTCCGGGCGAGAAGGTCATCATAAAAGGAAATCACGATTATTGGTGGACAACTATGCGTAAAATGGAGGAGTTCCTTGCTTCAGAAGGCTGCAGCTCTATAAAAATACTGCATAACAACCACTATAAATATGATAAATACGGAATATGCGGCACAAGAGGCTGGGTGAATATGCCCGGAGAGACTCAGGACGAAAAAGTTCTGAAAAGGGAAGTGCAGCGTCTTGAGACTTCAATAAAGTCTGCTCTGGCAGATGAACTTGAACCAATAGTTTTTCTGCACTATCCGCCCATCTTTGCCACAAATTTTAATTACGACATTCTTGAGATATTGTACCGTTACAAGATAAAAGATTGCTATTACGGACATATACATGGTCGCTCAGCACATGATCTGTGCGTAAAAAATACATACGATGACATAAATTTTCATCTTATTGCAGGGGATTATTTACAGTTTATCCCTGAAAAAATCATGTGATTTGTGCATTATGCAGAAGTGTTGAAAATCAGTAGAAATATTTTTGCAAATGTGGTATAATATACCAAGTATGTTATATAAATATTGGAGGACGTATCAATATGAGTTTAAAATCATCAAACAAAACAGATGTGAATACTACAGAGTTAGTAATTTCAATCGACGCTGCTGCTTTTGAGGCAGCTGTTGAGAAGGAATACCAGCGACAGAAGAAGAACATCCAGATCAAGGGCTTCAGAAAGGGCAAGGTTTCAAGAAAGCTTGCTGAGAGAGAGTTCGGTGAGGGCGCTTTCTACGAGGGTGCTATCAATTCACTCCTCGGTCCCGAGATCGATGCTGCTGTTAAGGAGACAGGTCTTGTACTCGTTGACAGACCTAATGTAGAAGTTACATCTATCGATAAGGAAACAGGTGTTGAGCTCAAGGCAGTATGTGTTACAAAGCCTGAGATCGAGATATCTGACTATAAGGGAATCAAGGCTCCCAAGGAAGTTAAGGAGATCACTGACGAGGATATCGAAAAGCAGATCGAGATCATCAGAAAGAAGAATGCTCGTATCGTTTCTGTTGACGACAGAGCAGCTCAGATGGATGATGAAGTTGTTATCGACTTTGAAGGCTTCTTCGGTGACGAAGCATTTGAAGGCGGCAAGGGCGAGGATCATCCTCTTCGTCTCGGCAGCGGTCAGTTCATCCCCGGCTTCGAGGATCAGATCGTTGGCCACAATATCGGCGATGAGTTCGATGTAAACGTAACTTTCCCTGAGGACTATCAGATGTCTGATTACGCAGGCAAGGAAGCTACATTCAAGTGTAAGCTCAAGTCCATCAGCTATGAGGAACTTCCCGAGATCAATGATGACCTTGTAAAGGATGCAACAGAGTTCGACACAGTTGCTGAGTACAAGGATGATATCAAGACAAAGCTTGAGGAAGCTGCTGTAAGTCAGGCGGATTCTGCTTTTGAGAATGCTGTAATGACAGCTCTTATCGAGAAGGTAGATGCACCTATCCCGAATTGTATGTATGAGCAGAGAATAGACGCTCTTATGAGATCATTCGAGCAGCAGCTCGCACAGCAGGGCATGGACATCAAGCTGTACTTCCAGTACACAGGTATGGATATGGACTCATTCAGAGAGACATACAGAGACAGAGCTGTCAGTGAAGTTAAGCTCAGACTTGCTCTTGAGAAGATCGCAGACCTTGAGAATATCGAGATCTCTGATGAAGAGCTCAACAACGGTCTCGGCGAGATCGCTGCAGCAAATAATATTGATGTTGAGACAGTTAAGCAGTTCATTCCTCTTGATGAATATACTACAGACCTCAGAGTTCAGAAGGCAGTAGAGCTTGTTAAGGAAAACGCTGTGGTTGATAACACTGTTGCAGAGGAAAAGGCTGAATAATAGCTTTTTCGACTAATTTAGCATATAAAGTATCGTTGTCCCGCAGCTTATTGTGGGACAACTGTTTTTAAAGAAAGGGCGATAAATTATGAGCGTACTGGTACCTTATGTCGTTGAACAGACAAGCAGAGGCGAAAGATCATATGATATATATTCAAGACTGCTCAATGACAGAATTATTATGCTTTCAGATCAGGTAAATGACGCGACCGCAAGCGTTGTCGTTGCACAGCTTCTGTATCTTGAAAGTCAGGATTCCGAAAAGGACATCTCTTTATACATCAACAGCCCGGGCGGTTCAGTAACTGCAGGTATGGCTATATATGATACAATGAATTATATCAAGTGCGATGTATCAACAATATGTATCGGTATGGCTGCGTCCATGGGAGCATTTCTCCTTTCATCAGGCGCAAAAGGCAAGAGGATCGCTCTTCCGAACAGTGAGATCATGATCCATCAGCCCCTTATAGGCGGCGGACTCGGCGGTCAGCAGACTGATATCATGATCCATGCTAAAAACCTTGAGCGCACAAGAGATCGCCTTGAGGAAATTCTCGCAAACAACACAGGCAAGAGCATAGAGGAGATCCATGCAGCTTGTGAGCGCGATAATTACATGACTGCTAACGAAGCACTTGAATACGGACTTATCGATAAGGTCATAACAAAAAGGTAGGGGTTATAAATGGCTGAAACGTTTAAATCGTGCAGCTTCTGCGGCAAGGGGGAAAACAGGGTTCGCAGTATGTTTTCTGCCGGTTCATCCAATATATGTGATGAATGCGTAACTTACTGCTATGAGATGCTCTATGGACCCGGAGTGGCTAAAGCTCACAGAAAGGCAGCAAAATCAGAATCCGATAAGGATACATCTTCATTGACTCTTATGAAGCCTATGGAGATCAAGTCTTTCCTGGACGAGTATGTCATCGGTCAGGACGATGCAAAGATATCGCTTTCTGTTGCTGTTTACAATCATTATAAGAGAATAATGAGCCAGGAAAACGAGAAGGAGCTTACCGAAAATGACGGTGTTGAGCTTCAGAAGAGCAATGTTCTTCTGCTCGGACCTACGGGTGTAGGTAAGACGTTCCTTGCACAGACACTGGCAAAGCTTCTCAATGTTCCTTTTGCTATCGCTGACGCTACGACTATAACAGAGGCAGGTTACGTCGGTGATGACGTTGAAAATGTTCTCCTCAGGCTTATTCAGGCTGCCGATTTTGATATCAAGGCTGCTGAAAGAGGCATCATTTATATTGATGAGATAGATAAGATAGCCAGAAAGTCCGAAAACACCTCTCTTACCCGTGACGTAAGCGGTGAGGGAGTACAGCAGGCTCTTCTGAAGATCATAGAAGGAACAGTATCAAATGTTCCGCCTCAGGGAGGAAGAAAGCATCCAAATCAGGAAGTTATACAGATAAACACAAAGAATATCCTGTTTATCTGCGGCGGTGCTTTTGATGGTCTTGAAAAGCAGATACAGAAGCGTATCGGAAAGGCTCCTATCGGTTTTGGCGGCGAGATAAAGCCCCACAAGGAAGAAATGGACAATTTTTTCAAGAAGGTTGTGCCTAAAGACCTTGTTAAGTTCGGTATGGTACCTGAATTTGTTGGCCGTCTCCCTGTTATATCCGTACTTGAAGAGCTGGACGAAGCTTCACTTGTCAGAATCCTTACAGAGCCTAAGAACGCACTTATCAAGCAGTATAAGAAGCTTTTCAGCTACGATGATATCGAGCTTGAGATAGAGGATGATGCTCTTACAGAGATCGCTAAGAAAGCTATAGCTCAGAAAACAGGTGCCCGCGGACTGCGCTCAATACTTGAGTCTATCCTTATGAATACCATGTTTACCGTTCCGTCTGACGGAAGTATCGCAAAGGTAACAGTTACAGCTGACTGTGTGGTAAACGGTGTACAGCCGCTTCTCACAAACAGAAGGAACAAGCTGCTTAAAGCTGAATAAAAAGATCAAGGGACTGCAAAAGCAGTCCCTTTTTTGGTTATCAGCAGCCGCAGCCGCAGTTGTTATTTCCACAGTCACAGCCGTTATTGCCGCAGCCTGAGAAAAGAATGATCACCAGAAGTACTAAAAGAATGATGCACCAGCAGTTATTTCCTCCGAAGCATGAATTACACATAATTGAACAACTCCTTGAATTGATGTATTTGAACCGCTTTATCTGCGCTTCATAGTACATAGTATGCCAACTGAAAAAAAGTGTTACAGTTCATAAAAGATTTCTGTTTTCGACAGTTATCGCATGAAAAAAATGGCATAATATTATAGAGACAGATAAGGAGGAAAAATATGATCAATAACAGTAAATTCACAAAAAAGTCGGCAGATATAATCGAAGGTGCGGTCGTATATGCATCAGATATGGGGCATACCTATGTCGGGAGTGAGCATTTACTTCTGTCTATACTTGGTGAAGATACATCCGATGCCGCCGATATACTGAAAAACGGAGGGATCACATTTGAGACGTTCAGAAACAGTATTATTGAACTTGTCGGACAGGGCACGCCATCAGTCCTTAATCAGAGATTTTTTACCGCCGCGACAAAGAGAATACTGGAAAAAGCCTGCAGTGATGCCGCTTCATCAGATAGTAAACAAGCATCGGCAGAGCATATTCTCACAGCAATAATAAAGGAAAGCACTTGTACAGCTTGTACTCTTATCAGGAAAAACGGCGGAGATATGGGCTATATATGTGATAAGCTCTGTTTAATGTCTGACAAAAAAACAAGTTTTGAACTTAAAGATGCACTGAAGCCAAGGCCTTCAAAATATCCAAATTTGTTCAGATACGGACGGAATATGACTGATATTACTGAGGTCAGAAAAAACGATCCGCTCATTGGAAGGAAAAATGAAGTCAGCAGGATACTTCAGATACTTGCTCGACGGAGCAAAAATAATCCATGTCTTATCGGCGAAGCCGGTGTGGGCAAAACTGCTGTAATTGAAGGCGTTGCCGAGTTATTTATGCGTAACGCCGTTCCCGTCAGCCTTAAAAACAAGTATATATTCAGTCTTGACCTGACTTCTTTGCTGTCAGGAGCTAAGTATAGAGGAGATTTTGAAGAACGTGTCAAGGCTTGTGTGGATGAAGCAGTCAGCGCGCGAAATATAATCCTTTTTATTGACGAAATACACAGCATTGTGGGGGCAGGCGCCGCTGAGGGAGCTATTGACGCAGCTAATATAATGAAGCCGCAGCTTGCAAGAGGAGAGCTGCAGATAATCGGGGCAACAACATTCGATGAATACAGAAAATCTATAGAAAAAGATCATGCCCTTGAAAGACGTTTTCAGCCGGTTAAGATTTCAGAGCCCGATACAGAGAGCTGTATAAACATCATAAACGGTCTGAAAAGCAACTATGAAAAGTATCACGGAGTCAGTATCAATGAAAAAATCGTCTCTCTTGCAGTTAAAATGTCACAGCGATATATAACCGACCGATTTCTTCCTGATAAGGCGATCGATATACTTGATGAAGCCTGTGCCGCAGCAAAAATACGAGCAGGCGAAACAGCACCGGATATAGGAACAGATTATATATCCATGAATGACAGAAAGCTGAGTGAACTGAAAAGTACTGTCAGTATTTCTGGTGTTACAGAACTTACCGAAAATGACGTATACTCTGTTATATCAATGCATTCAGGAGTTCCTGTTAACAGAATAACCTATGCCGAAGCCAAAAGGCTTTCAAGTCTGTCTGATAAGCTTTCGGATCGTATAATCGGTCACAGAAAAGCAATATCAAAGATAACGGAAGCGGTTTTCAGAGCAAGGTCAGGACTTCGTGACAGCAGTCGACCAATGGCTTCATTTCTATTCGTCGGAGCAACAGGTGTCGGAAAGACCGAGCTCGCCAAAGCTCTTGCTGATAGTATTTTTGACGGAGAAAGGGACCTGATCAGGATAGATATGTCCGAATATATGGAAAAACATTCTGTTTCCAAGCTCATAGGAGCTCCTCCGGGATATGCAGGCTACGACAGTAATGATCACAACCTTTGTGAAAAAGTGAGAAGAAAGCCGTATTCGCTTGTACTCTTTGATGAGATCGAAAAAGCCGACCGTGAAGTTCTGAATATACTTTTGCAGATCCTCGAAGATGGCATCGTTACGGATTCTGTGATGAGACAGGTCAGCTTCCGAAATTGTATGATCATAATGACGTCAAATGTCGGAGCTGAGGAGATACTCACATCGAATTCTTTAGGCTTTGAAAGTAATAGCGTTAATGACCGAGAAGAAATGACACTTTCCGCTATCAGAAAAAGCTTTTCTCCTGAATTTCTTAACAGGATAGATGAAGTGATCGTCTTCGGACCGCTTGAATACGATGAGCTTCTTGAAATAAGCCGCAAAGAGCTTGAAAAACTAAGGCTTCGCGCTCAAACTGTTGGTATAACTCTCGACTTCACCGATAAAGTTTCTGAAATAGTCGTAGATACTAAGGAGGCAGCCAGATATGGAGCCAGACCAATCAGGCGGCGAGTTTCCGAACTTGTGGAAAGCAAACTTGCCCGTATGATGATCAATTCAGAGATCAGCAGGGGAGACCGTATAAAAATCGATATCAAAGATAACGAAATATCAGTTACCAAACTTGTCACTGTATGAAAAAAGGCAATACACACATGTGTATTGCCTTTTATACTTATTTGATATCCTTGACTGCAAGAAGCGGTGGGGGAGTCTTGTCTTTATTAGCATATATAGAATTGAATGCTAAAGCTTTGCCTGTTACGTCAACATAGAGATCATCAAGGTCATCAGCATTAGCGATCATTGCGACCTTTACATGAGTTGACTCACCCTTGGGGATATTGATATGGTTTTTGCCGGATTTGTTATCGGCTTCCAGAGAAAGGAAGTCCTCGACTGCTATCTTATCACTGCTGAGTTGCACCTTATCATCAAGATGATAGAGAACACGCCAGTTTGCGTCCCATTCCGTACCGTTTATAAGAGTGGGAGCGATGAGATAATCGAAGTGACTGAGTTCTGTATCTTCGTATATATCATTCTCGCCGATATTCTTATATGTCAGATCAAGAACGATAACTTTCTTCTGTACAGTTATAGTGTCAGTAACTTCATCGGCAATTTTTACACCGTCGCCAAGAGTTCCGTATTCATAAGTTGCGTATATTTTGCCGTCATCGCTGAGATAGCCGCTGTAATCAGCAGGGTTACCGCATGGGTCCGAAGAAATACCGTCGAAGTTATCCTGCACCCATGCATCATTAAGGGTTATCTCTACCTTATTTTCGATAGTATCTGTAATGATCTCGGTATCTGTGAACGTATCTCCGATATTCAGGGATTCAAAGGCTTCTACTTCGCCAGTATTGGAGTCGCTGTCCTTACCGGCATCGCTGTCACCAGACTCAGATTCAGTCAACTCGTTCCATGTTGTCCAGCTAAGAGTATCCTCAAATTCCGCAGCGTCAACAAGCTTCATTCCCTGAATAATGCTGCTGAGATCGGTATCGGAGATGTCTCCTGCGGCGTCCATTCTTACAATAAAATTGGTACCTTTGAAGTGTATCCATATATTCTTTGATAATGTGCTTTCAGCTGAATCATCATCACCGATCTGTCGGCAGAAGATAAAGGCGTTCTTCTCTTCATCTGAAACATCAATAATATTTTCTATACTCAATATATCCTGTTCCATTGGACAGGATTCATACACCCGGAAATAGTAGGCTTCAAAAGCGCCTCCATTATCTTTATCAAATCTGTGAAGTAAGTCGGGAGAAGATACATCGGCACTGAATCCTTCGGGCAGCCATGTGTACTGAACATTGTATTTTCTTGTTTCGTCAGTTTCAGAGTCCTTTGGAGTAAACCTGAGGGTATATTCATTTTCGCCTTCTTTTGTGTAATACAGCTTATCATATTCTGCTTCCGAGTCTTCAACCGAAAGATTCTCGGGAGCTATCTCTGTGTTTTCAACTTCCTCGACCTCTGTAGAAGGTGCAGAGGAAGGACGTGCTTTTGAGAGGGCATATACCGATGCAGGAGCTGCTATAACTATCGCGGCAGCAGCTGCCACCATGCCTCTGTAACGTCTCTGTATATGATTTGTTGTCTTTTTCATGGTAATTCCTTTCTGTATCTCTGCTTTGCGCAGCTCATACAAGGCGGAGAAATCATGTTTCTTATCCGATGAAAAAGCTTCATCTATTATATTGTCCCATTCCTCTTGAGTGGGAAGTCCCTTATTTTTCATCGCTAATTTCTCCTTTCAGGCGCTTTTTCGTACGTTCAAAACGCTTTCGTACATTTGATTCGGTGAGTGACAGCTTCTCAGCGACATCCTTCCATGACATCTCTTTTACACAGCGCATTATAACAATGCTCTTATCAGGTTCTTTCACTGAATGAAGCAATTCATCGATCTTTCCGCCGTGCTCTGATTGCTGAGCGGGATCGGCTACCTGCATTGCTTCATCTATTGCGACCTCCGAATTGAACCGCTTTTTGTTCCTGCGGTAGATATTGATGGAGGTACTTTTGATGACCTTGATTATATAATTCTTTGTCCTGTCGCTGTTACAGTCGCTGAGTTTGTGGAGTTTCCCTATGAGCCTGAGAAAAGCCTCAGAGACCGCATCCTCGGCAAGTCCCTGATCGTGCAGAACCGCATATACTATTCTGTACATCGGCTGTTCGTATACTTCATAGAGAGCTCTCAGCTTTTCTGAGTTCTCCTGCGTCATTTTATCACCTCGTTTGAAACGTTTCATAACATATAACACCTGAGAGGCATGATTTGTGACAACAAAAATAAAAAAATTCCTTTCGGGCTTATTTATATACCCGAAAGGTCGAAATCAGGTACATAATCCTCAGAGGCAGAGCTTCTTTCCTGTGTGAAACCTTTTAAACCAAGCTCAGCTGCACGATTTATGACCGAATTATATTCCATTTTAGTGACCTTTCTTTTCAGCTCACTGAACTCCTCCGATATAAAATCAAAGGGAGTAAACTGATTCATAATGCTCACAAGAACATCATCACGCGAAGTATTGTCGGCTATCCATTCAATGAGCTTGATCGAATCATGCCTGTGGGAGGGGAGAACCATATGACGAATGACAGTACCCTTCATAAGACCGCCCTCACTGTTGAACGTAAGCTTACCGACCTGTTTTATCATTGCAAGTATCGCCTCAGAGGCATACTCAAAATAGTCTGGCGCATTTGAATATTTTGAAGATATATCCGACGAGAAATACTTCATATCGGGAAGATAGACATCTATATAGCCCTCCAGCATATCTATCGTTTCTTTAAGCTCGTAACCTCCGCAGTTGAAAACAACAGGTATATCCAGCTTGTGTTTTACCATGTCAAGTGCATTGATTATATTCGGGACAAAGTGAGTAGGAGTCACAAGATCGATATTATCTGCGCCGTCCTCTTGAAGCCTCAGAAAGATATCAGCCAGCTGTTTGTCGGTTATCTCTTTTCCGAAAAGTTTATTGCTGATCTTATTGTTCTGGCAGAAGCAGCAATGCAGATTACACCCCGAGAAAAAAACAGTGCCTGCACCATTTTTGTAGGAAATACAAGGCTCCTCCCATTTATGCAGCGATGCTCTGGCAACAATTACAGAACTGCCTGCTCCGCATATACCTGTTGAATTGCTCCTGTCTGCACCGCATTTACGCGGACACAGTGTACATTTATAAATCATATTCATCATCCATATAATCTCTGTAATTGAAGTTTTCGGCAGTAGCTGTGCTGTCAAGCACCTCATGTACATTGATATCATGCTTTATACAGTACATCGCTGCCGCTGTAAGAAACAGACTTTTTGAAAGCTTATTCTTTAAACAATAGTCTGTAATAAGCCTGTCTTCGTAAAGACTCGCTTTGCATGAAAGGCTTTTATAATATATCACACTGTTTGAATAACGTGTAGTTTTGTTATTTTTAGGCTTTTTCCTGTCCATAACATTCCCCCCTGATAGAATAATTGTAACATTGCTGTCGGATAATGTCAATAATTGCCGCAAAAAACGCTTTCTATCATTGAATATCACAAAAATTTCACTTGCTTTTTTGTGGAAAATGATGTATAATTAGTATTGCATAAAATTTTAAGGAGTTATGAATATGACTAATATAGGTTTTATCGGCGCAGGCAATATGGGCTCTGCTATAATGAAGGGTATCTCCTCAAGCAGTCTTTGTAAGGATACTGCTCTTTTTGCTTTCGATCCGAGTACAGAAAAGGTAGAAGCTCTCTCAGAATACGGTGTTGGAGCCTGCTCTTCCGAACAGGAGATAATGGAAAAGTGCAAATTTGTTTTCCTTGCAGTCAAGCCTCAGATAATCGAAGGCGTTCTGGAAGCAATCTCAGCTTACACTACCGAGGAAACTGTTATTATTTCCATAGCAGCCGGAATTGGCGATGAATTTATTGCCAAAAAGACAATTCCCGAGGCAAAGGTAATACTCGTTATGCCAAATACACCTCTTCTTCTCGGAGAAGGTGCATCAGCTCTCTCAAGAAACGACAAGGTCACTGATGAGGAATTTGACGTAGTTCTGAATATTTTCAGAATATGCGGTAAGGCAGCTGTTATCCCCAAGGATAAGATGAAGGAGATAATTGCTATCAACGGAAGCAGTCCTGCATTTATCTATCTGTTTGCAAAGGGCTTTATAGACTATGCCGCTTCTGTTGGCATTGACAGAGCAGCTGCAGAGGAACTGTTCACTCAGAGCCTTATCGGTTCCGCAAAGATGATAACCGATTCCGGAAATACTATCGATGAGCTTATAAAGATGGTATCTTCTCCCGGCGGAACCACTCTTGCAGGTCTTGATAAGCTCTATGAAGGCAATCTCACCGATGTTGTAAAAAAATGCTGTGAGAGCTGTACAAACAGAGCATACGAGCTTTCAAAGTAAGTCTAAAACATTATTTTCATGCATATCATTTCAGTGAAAGGAATGATATGCATGAAAAAGATAAGTACGATCTCGGAAAAACGGACAAGCCTGACTGTATATATGTTCTTTATTGCTGTGGGTATTGTGATCGGCACATTTCTCGCAAAGTACCCGTCTCTTGCAGGCAATAAGCTTATAAACCAGTATTTTATGTTCCCGAATGAAGGGATCAGGATATCATCTTTGATATCGGGAACATTTCTTTTGTCGTTTTTTATTATTGTCATGGCTTTTTTCTTCGGGTCTTCCGCTTTTGGACAACCTTTCGGTATATTTCTGCTTTTTTACCGTGGGATAGGTATCGGAATATCTGCATCATCGATGTATATCTCATCGGGAACGGCAGCTATAATACCTGTGGCTGTAACCGTTCTGCCGAAAGCAGTTGCCTTTTCCGTCATAGCAGCTCTTGCTGTCAGAGAGAATATACATTATTCATGTCATATACTCTCGCACTGCTTTTTTAACAGAGAACACGAGACTATAAAAGGCGGTCTCAAGCTCTGGTCAATAAAATTCATCGTGCTTATTGTATTATCTTTAATAATTTCGTCCGCCGACGGAACAATATACTTCTTTTTTACTTCTGTTGGCGGTAAATAAATGGAGGAATTTCAAATTGGGTCTTTTTTCCAAGAATTATGAAAGCGCAGGAGTCGGTATCTCCAAGTATGCTCCAAAGAAAAAGGGAATAGCGCTGTTTTTTGATATTGTAGGCAGAAAATTCTGGAAGCTGATGCAGGTGAACCTGCTATATATGCTTTTCTTTCTGCCCCTTGTAATGATGCTTCCCGTAATGACCATATTCAAAAATCATTATCATGTATCAGTGGCTTCTATGATAGTCATGCTGCTCATATTCATGATACTCATTGGACCTGCGACAGCAGGAATGACAAAGGTCATAAGGTTATTTGTAATAAACAAGCATTCATTTATTATGCGTGACTTTTTCAATGGATTCAAGACGAACTTCAAAAAAGCAGCAATAGTTGGTTTTCTTGATTGCCTTGTGATTCTGTCCGCTATCGCATCGCTGAATGTTTATCCTGCACTGGCTATACAGACGCAGACAAAGCTCATGTACATACCTATGGTCATAACATTCAGCCTGTTCCTTGTCATAATCATCATGAATCATTATATATTCCTGATGATGACGGCTACAAACTTATCTTTCAAGAATTTGCTGAAAAATTCACTGGCTCTTGCATTCGTCGCACTGAAACAGAACTTTCTGACATTTATTATAGTTCTTGCAGTTCTTGCTGTGATGATTCTGCTTATGTTTTATCTGTTTCCGGTGTTCCTTCTGCTTGTACCGTTTTTCCCTGCGGCATTCATTTGCCTGCTTAACTGCTTTATAAGCTACCCTGTGATACAGAAATACGTTATCAATCCCTATTATACAAGCATAGGCGAGATCAATCCCGAGCTCGTTGATGACACTCCCTCTGATGAGGAGCGCATTTTTGAGGATATGGGCGGAAAGGAACAGCCTATCGAAAAGAGGAAAAAGGGCAAAGGTAAGAGAATATCCTAAAAAATACGGCGCTTTTTTTGGCGCCGTAAATTTTTTTGTGATATTTTGTGTAGCTTTTCCGTTTTATATATGAAGTACTTCAACAGATACAGAAGAAAGGAAGTGACATAATGGAGCCTGACAAAATGGCGGACATATACGACAGGAATAAAAATGCAGTTTTTCGCATGGCATTTTCTTATTGCAAGAACAAGGCAGACGCAGAAGATATAATGCAGGACGTCTTTATCAAGCTTTTCACAGGCGGCGCCGAGTTTGAAAACGAAGATAAGGAGCGAAGCTGGATTCTGAAGGTCACCGTGAACAAGTGCAGGGATATGTTCCGCTCACTGATATATAGATATTCACTGACTTCGATACCCCTTGATGAAGCCTGTCTCACCTATGAGACCCCCGAAGAAAGCGAAGTCTATCACGCTGTAATGTCACTTCCGACAAAATACAGGATCGTTATTCACTTATACTACTACGAGGATTACTCCGTAAAGGAGATAAGCAGTATCACGGGAACAAAGGAATCAGCTGTTCAGACGCAGCTGTACCGTGCAAGAAAAAAGCTTAAAGATATTCTCGGAAAGGAGCTCCTGACATGAATATGAACGATTATAAAAAGGTAACAGACCGCTTGGAACCTGATGAGCGGTGCAGAAAAGAGGTACTTGATATGAGTAAACGTGAGAACAGAATAAAGCAGAATACAAACGAGTTTGAGGAAAAGGTATCAGGCGTAGAAGTCCGCCGCGGAAACGGCGCTCTCAGATTTGTCGGTATCGCAGCTGCTTTCGCACTGATAGCAGGCGGTATAGGAACAACAGGTGTACTGCTTCATAAGAACAGCAGGAACGTCTCGCAGCTTACAGAGGCAGGCGAGGAGGAAACGGTTACCGAAGAGATTACCGAGGAGGTAACAGAAGAGCCTACTGAATCTGAGGCAGGCGAAGATTATGATTATGAAGCTATCGCCAGAGAGATCACAGACGGATATCTCGAGAGAACCAATATTCTTGTATACGGCGATGTGGAGTATGACGTAAATGATACCATAACATTCTATACCTATGACAGTTCTGATGCCGAATGGTCAGAAAAATACGGCGGTGAGCGTACATTCTACAAAGTGACTGATGAGCGCTTCGGCAGCTGTCAGGATATCTACGATTACTACAAAGAGCTAATTGCTAACACTATTGAATTTGAAGGTTATAGTGAGCCTTTAATAACAGCTTCTGATTATAAAGACGGTGTCACTTTAGATGGAGCCGGTGTAGTAAGCTATCTTGGCGGAGATGCAAGCAGATTTGAAAACGGCAGCAAGGTCGACCTATATATACCCGATCCCGAAGATGACAGCACGGTTGATTATACAGCTCATGGCATCAACGGTGGAGTCTATATTGATTATAACGGAGAGCTCTATGTTACACCTCGTGCTGCACAACACGGTTGGGATGAGCATTATACTTCCGAGCCTGTGATAGTCGAAAACAGCGAGGACAAGATAGTAGTTTCACGCTATAGCAATAATAATATGCGAAATGAACAATATGGCATACAGAAACTGTTTACTTTAGTGCTCCAAAATGGTGAATGGAAGATACAGAGCATAGGAACAGGAATGCAGCCCGAGTATCTGTCATCAATTGCTATCCAGTGCTACCTTGAGGACAGGGCAGAATATAATGATATAAATATCGACTGCGGTGACATTATGGCTCCTCTTGAGATGCTGGAGTATGATGAAGAAAACAAAACTTCGCGGGTACACGCTGTTCTTCATGATGTAAACGGTGTTGATGCAATAGATGTAACAGCAGATATCGATCTTAATAGTGTCAAAGTGACATCAGCAGATATAACAAGACTCAATGAGTATGATGGTACACTGAAGCGTCCCAGCGTTATCTGGGCTGAGGAACACCCCGACGGCAATGAATAAAAAACTATCCCCTGAACATATAAGTTCAGGGGATTTTTGTAACATTAATAGGGTTCCTGCATAGAATATAAGCAGGGGAGAGATCAGACATCAACTATATTGGTAACGACTCCAGCAGGAGAGATGTCAATGTGACCAAAGGAAGGCTTTTTTCCGTCACGTGGCAGGGAAGCACTTCCGGGATTCATTATGTAAAGTCCGTTCTCATTGCTCTGATAGCGGACATGAGTATGCCCGAAAAGAACTATATCACAGCCGTTGGTGAGCGCAAGGTTCTTCAGCCTGTCCAGAGAGCCGCTTACACCGTAAAGGTGACCGTGTGTAGCAAGGATCTTATGCTCAAGGACAGGAAGTACAAAAACATCATTGCTGAGACTATCAAAGTCGCAGTTGCCTGCAACGTGTATTATCTTTGGAGCAAGCTTCTGGTGAGACAGGATGAAATTATCCAGCTCATGCTCGCCGTCGCCAAGGTGGATTATCCAGTCGGCATCGGTATTACGGAGAATTATACTTTCAAGATTGAAGTAATTACCATGTGTATCTGATAAAACAACAATTCGCAAGATGATCCCTCCCAGTTGATATTATAAGTGTATTATAACATAAAATTACAAAAATATCAACCGTTACGGAGGAATATTTTCATTTTTTACTAAAATGTGCGCGTAAAGCAACAGTTAACTGCCTCGGTATATAACATATTCCTAAGAAAAAAGCAATATAATAGTTGTGTACATTATCACAAAGGAGGCTTTTATGAATAATAACATAGACCCGAAAAAAATTTCCGGACTGCTCAACGCAGTCAGCAAAAAGATAGGAGTTCCGCCCGAAAAGCTGCGTTCCGAGCTTGAGGAGGGAAAGTTTGACAGTGCTCTTTCAGCAATGAATAAAAACGATGCCGCGAAATTCCAGCAGGCCGTCAACAATCCCAAGCTGGTAGAAAAAATGATGAGCACTCCGCAGGCTAAGGCACTGTATGAGAAGCTTTCGGGCGGTAAGAAATAACAGGAGAAACAAGTGGATGACATAATGGAAAGGATCAGCGAACTGCTCTCGGACGAGGAAAGCGTAAAACAGCTGTCGGAGCTTGCACAGATGCTGGTCTCGGAGGACGGAAGCGCCTCTGACACCGATAACGCAGAAAAACAGTCCGATGACCAGCCTGATCTGGGCGCAGTGCTGAAGCTCACAAGCCTTGTGGGAGCGGTTTCAAATGACAGCAAGAATACCGACCTGCTCCGTGCGCTAAAACCACATCTCAGCGCAGATAAGCAAAAGCGTGTAGACAAGGCAATAAAGCTCATGAAGCTGCTGGCAATGTGGAATATAGCAAAGGACAGTGGCCTGTTGCAGGAACTGATCTGATTTAGGGAGGTGATCTGATGGCGGTATATAACAGGAAAGGCAGTAAAGAACGCGGCTGTGAGAATATGCGGATATACCAGAACTGTCCACGGAATATCGCCGCAGATATCCCTCCCAATGAAGATAAGAGGTGTGAAAATGAAGATAAATACACCGAACAATATACTGCCAGCCCACTGAAAAGCATAATTGATGATATGCTTGACGGCGGGATAGACAGTGACAAGCTTCTGGTAGCTGTTCTGCTATACCTTCTTATAAAGGAGGGTGCTGATATAAAGCTCATTATAGCACTTGGATATATACTGATGTGAGAGGTAAAAATGGATACGGAAATGATATTCAGACTTGGCTGTGCAGCAGTCGTTTTAGTAGTCGCTATATACTATTTCAGACGCGAAAAAAAGATATTGTCACTTTTTATAGGAGCTGTAACAGGATGTGCGGCTTTGTTCATCGTAAATAAATACGGCTGTTTTCTTGGGGTGGACATACATCTTAACCTTTTTAACACACTTGGCAGCATTGTTCTTGGAGTACCTTTTGTTGTTTTTCTTGTAATAATGAATTTTTTGTAAAAATAAAGTCCTATTTCACAAAAACTATTGAATTATTATCTTTTTTATGGTAAAATATTCTTATAGGAGGTGGATCATGAACATTATCGATATCATCAATAAAACTAAAAAATCACAGGAACTCAACGAAGAAGAGATCGCATGGCTCGTAAAAAGCTACACAGACGGCGAAGTCCCGGATTATCAGATGTCTGCATGGCTTATGGCAGTTTGTCTTAACGGTCTTACGGAAAAGGAGACCTTCGCGCTCACAGCTGCTATGCGTGACAGCGGAGACATACTAAAGCTTAGCATACCTTATACTGCGGACAAGCACAGTACCGGCGGAGTAGGGGATAAGACCTCACTGATAATCGGACCAATAGTCGCAGCCTGCGGAGTATGTGTCGCCAAGATGTCGGGACGCGGACTCGGACACACAGGCGGAACCATCGACAAGCTTGAAAGCATCGAAGGATACAGAACTGATCTTCCTCTGGCAGAATTTGAAAAAATACTCAGGCAAACGAATTTCTCAATAATATCTCAGACAGGAGAGCTTTGTCCTGCGGATAAGAAAATGTATGCACTGAGAAATGCTACGGGAACCGTTGACAGTATTCCGCTTATATGTGCAAGTATCATGAGCAAGAAGCTCGCCATGAACGCTGACTGTCTTGTGCTGGACGTAAAGTATGGCTCAGGTGCATTTATGAAGTCCCGCGAGGACGCTGAAAAGCTGGCTGTACTCATGGAAAAGGCAGGCAGATCTGCAGGCAAGAAATGCAAAGCTGTTGTTACAGACATGGACTCTCCACTCGGAAAGAATATCGGTAACGCCCTTGAAGTCAAGGAAGCAGTCGAGGTTCTTCAGGGAAAGGTAAAGGGCAAGCTTTATGACATCTGTATCGAGCTTGCTGCTGATATGTTGGAGCTTTCCGGTAAGGGCGACAATTCAGCCTGCCGTAAAATGGCTGAGGAGGCTGTTTCGTCAGGAAAAGCACTTGGAGTTCTTCGCGATACTATCAAGCTGCACGGTGGAAACTACAAGATATGCGATGATACATCGCTTCTGCCTCAGCCGCTTCTTAAATATGAAATAAGAGCTACAAAGGATATGAAGATACTTGGCTTCAACTGTGAGGAGCTTGGCATGACTTCTCTGCTCCTCGGCGCAGGAAGACTTACAAAGGAAGACAAGCTTGATATGAGTGCAGGCATTGTCATGAACTGCGATATCGGAGACCAGCTTTCAGCCGACGACGTTATTATGACTCTTTACTCCACAGTTTGCAGTGACTTCTCGGACGCTGCTGTAAGAGCTCTCAATGCAGTTAAATTCGAGATAACGGAAAAGCCAAGCTACACCTGATAAGGGTGAAAAAAAAACGGAGGTAGTTGAAAATGGGATTTGTTGATTCAGTAAAGGATCTGGCAGGAAAGTTCGGCGAGTCAGTTGAGCGCGGAGCAAAAACAGTTTCCAACAGCTCAAAGAAATTTGCCGAAAAAACAAAAATGAAACGCGAGATAGCTCGTGTTCAGTCTGATATCAATACAGATTACATAGAGCTTGGAAAAGTAATGTTTGAAAAGATATGTGATGATCCGGAAAGCGAATATGCTTCGATCGTATCAGATATCAAGGACAAGAGCGCAAACCTTGAGGAGCTGAAAGCTCTTCTGATGACTCTTGAAGATAAGATCACCTGCGTAAACTGCGGCGCACACATCCGCAAGGATCAGATATACTGTGACAAGTGCGGTACTAAGGTCGAGAGACCCGCAGCTGAAACTGTTGCCGAGGTTGTTGAAGAACCGACAACAGAAGCTGTTTTCAGCTCAGACCAGGTTGAATAATACTCATAAAGGCGTATCTGCACAATGATACGCCTTTATTTATGCAACTTGCTGTAAATACAGCACTTCGATTTGTTGCTAAAAACGAAAAATAGGTATTTACTTTTTCGCTTTTTTGTGATAAAATATAAATAGTTTATCGCTTTGCAGCTTTTTTGCTTTTATAGGCAAAAGTTAAAAACTGCTCTTGCAGAAAGGAACTTAATAATGCCCATTACAGATTTACTTGAAAGAAACGCCGAATTATACGGCAGCGACGTTGCACTTGTGGAAGTCAATCCCGAGATAACTGAAGTTCGCCGTGTTACATGGAAGGAATATGAACTCATTGAGCCCAATCCCGAGTGTCACTACAGACGTGAGATCACATGGAAGGTATTTGACGAAAAGGCAAACCGTTTCGCAAATATGCTCATTGAGAGAGGCGTACATAAGGGAGACAAGGTCGGTATACTTCTTATGAACTGTCTCGAATGGCTTCCCATATACTTCGGTATACTTAAAACAGGAGCTCTTGCAGTTCCGCTCAATTTCAGATATACAGCTGATGAGATAAAGTACTGCCTTGACCTTGCAGAGGTCGATGTTCTCATGTTTGGTCCCGAGTTTATCGGAAGAATAGAAGAGATAGCAGACGAGATCAGCAAGAACAGACTTCTTTTCTATGTAGGTGAGGGATGTCCTTCATTTGCCGAACATTATGACAGTCTGGTGGCAAACTGCGCAAGCTCTGCCCCCGATGTAAAGCTCACAGATGACGATGATGCTGCGATCTATTTCTCATCAGGCACAACAGGATTCCCGAAGGCGATACTTCACGATCATACAAGCCTTATGCACTCCGCTAAGGTTGAGCAGAATCACCACGGTCAGACGAGAGACGATATCTTCCTTTGTATTCCGCCGCTCTATCATACAGGCGCTAAAATGCACTGGTTCGGAAGCCTTTACTCAGGCAGTAAGGCTGTTCTTCTCAAGGGTGTTAAGCCCAAGTCTATCATAGAGACAGTATCGGAAGAGGGCTGCACTATCGTATGGCTTCTGGTTCCGTGGGCTCAGGATATTCTCGACGCTATCGACAGAGGCGATATCGACCTTGCAAATTATGATCTTGACCAGTGGAGACTTATGCACATAGGCGCACAGCCTGTTCCTCCGTCGCTTATAGCACGCTGGAAGAAAGTATTTCCCAAGCACCAGTATGATACAAACTACGGTCTTAGCGAGTCTATCGGTCCCGGCTGTGTACATCTTGGCGTAGAAAACATCCACAAGGTCGGTGCTATCGGTAAGGCTGGTTTCGGCTGGGAAGTAAAGATCGCTGATGAAAACGGCAACGCTGTTGAACGCGGACAGGTTGGCGAGCTTCTTGTCAAGGGTCCGGGTGTTATGAAGTGTTATTACAGAGATGATAAGGCAACTGCCGAGACTCTCAAGGACGGCTGGCTCTATACAGGAGATATGGCTCAGGAAGATGAGGACGGATTTATTTACCTCGTTGACCGTAAGAAGGATGTCATAATCAGCGGCGGCGAGAACCTTTATCCCGTTCAGATAGAGGACTTCCTCAGAAGTCACCCTGCCATCAAGGATGTTGCGGTCATAGGGTTGCCTGACAAACGACTGGGTGAGATAGCGGCAGCTATCATCTCCATAAAGGAGGATCACAGTTGCACAGAGGAGGATATCACTTCATTCTGCCAGAAACTTCCCAGATATAAGAGGCCCCATAAGATCATATTTGCAGATGTTCCTCGTAATCCAACGGGAAAGATCGAAAAGCCGAAGCTTCGCGCCATTTACTGTGGCGAAAGCCTTGTAGCAAAGCAGATCAAGAACTGACATATAACAAAGACCGATGGTATTTCCCATCGGTCTTTTCACATTTTACATCTAAAACAAATATTCTTCGACCTTCTTCGACAAAACTCGTCAAATCACGACGAAATCGCCTATGTAAAAACGGCTGAAAATGTGGTATAATTTGTCTGAAAACATCGAAGGAGTGGATCATTAAATGAAGAATAACGTCGTAACAATCATCGTAAAAACACTATTAAACCTTGGCATCTCGCCAAACACCAAAGGATATCACTACCTGAGGGATTGTATACTTATATGTGTAACGTCCGAGAGCAATCTAACGGTTTTTAGTAAGGATCTTTATTCAAAGCTTGCCGAAAATTACCACACTACGGAATGCTCAATAGAACGGGCAGTCAGACATGCTATCAAGTCGGGCTGGTATCGTCACAACGAAGAACTCGCTGAAGTAATATTCATGAACACGCTTCAGAGCCAAAACGATATTCCGACCAATTCGGTATTCATCTCTACTATATCAGAATGGATAAAGATCAACTACACAGACCTTCTGAAATAATTAAAGGCAGCTTTACATGAGCTGCCTTTTTATTATATATAGAGTAATCAATAAATGTGTGAGTTTATTTGCCAGCAAACTAAAAACGCCTGTATCCTGATATTTATCAGGATACAGGCAAAAAAAGTGGTGAGACATGAGGGATTTGAACCCTCGACCCTACGCTTAAAAGGCGTATGCTCTACCGACTGAGCTAATGTCTCACAACAAAAATAATTATATCAAATTTTGCTATTGTTGTCAAGCCGTTTTTGATCTTTTTATATAATTGGTTATTATACCAACTTTCGTCTGCTCTTTTAGTGCAAATTGACGTTTTTTGATTTTATCCTTGACTTTTCGCTATATACATGATATAATATTTAAGTCGTCAAATGATGTGCTTGTAGCTCAGCTGGATAGAGTGACTGGCTACGAACCAGTAGGTCGGGGGTTCGAATCCCTCCAGGCACGCCATACGACTAAAGCCTTTGCGATTTTTCGCAAGGGCTTTTTTATTTTCCTTGACATAAACCGTGAAAACAGTTATAATATATAAGTATAAATGATAGGAGGGAACTTTATGCTAAAAAGATCATTAACAGCTCTGCTTAGTTCAGCAGCAGTTGCCGCAGGAATGCTGTCATTCTCGCTTTCCGCATACGCGACAACAGCAGACGATGTTGCAGCTGTAGCCAGATCATACGGCTATTCCGAAGAGGATATACAAGCGGGCTATAATGAATACTATTCTCACCCGGAAGATTATCCTTCAGAAAGACTTGATAAAGCCATAGCCAAGCTCCATGAGGCAGGAGCACAGATAATCACAACAGGCCCACAGGTTCCAAACAACAATACAACAGTAACTACTGCGGCAGCAGAATCCGGTAATACTGCTCCCGACTCTCAGCAGAGCAATGGAATAACTCTTACAGCAAGTGACGGGACCACCTTTACCCGTATATCCAAGGATGAATTCATTAAGATGTCATATGAACAGAAAATGGCATATGTAAGCAGCTTTACTCCGGCTCAGCAGCAAGCTATAATTGACAATCTCAGTCCCGAGGAATACAGAAGTATTATGAAGCAGACTCCCTCACAGCAGAAGCTTCAGATCGTAGGTACTCTTTCGGAAGCGGCTGAAGAAATGGGACTGAATGTTACGGTTGATGAAATATCCGACGATTCACTCACACTGGCAATGAGAAACGAAAAGGGTGAACTTGTCAGTGTTTCAACAGCAGGCGCTTCTGTTGAGGACACAGGCTATGACAGAAGATGTCTTCTTGCGGCGGCAGGCATTTTAATAGGTCTCAGCATTTCAGCGGTCATACTCATTATGCGCCGTTTCAGATTAAACGGATCGGAGAAATAAATGGAAAAGAATAAGAATAAAGACAGCGCTCTTATCCATATTGCAACTCCTTTTGTTCTTCTGGCACTTTGTGTAGGGCTTTTTATGATCGCTATGATAAAACCGTCGGACAAGATCAGAATGTATCTTAATCTCGCTTTCATGGACAATCTTAAATCCACCCCCGATTCAGCAAGCTCCGGACTTGTGATCCGCGATAATGATATCATAAGTGATTACAATGGCGATACTTTTGAAGAAGGCGAGTTTATCCGTCCTAAATTCGGAGAAATGTATGCCGAAATGACCTGCTCGGCATTTGATATCACTATTCCTGTTTACTGGGGAAGCAATTCAGAGCTGTTCGAGCGCGGAGCCTGCCAGTCTGCCGGCTCTGTCATAATCGGAGACAAGGGCAATACAGTTATCAGCGCTCATGTAGATACGTTCTTTTCAGAGCTTTACAAGCTGAAGAAAGGTGATAAGATCACTCTGAAGACAAATTACGGTTCTTTTGTATATACCGTAAAGGAGTCGATAAGCTTCAATAAAAAAGACGGCAAGTACGTTGCGCCTTCCGATGATACCAAGCTTACTCTTTATACTTGTAAAAAGGATATTCTCGGAAGTGCGGATGAGCGCACAGGTGCTGTATGTGAGCTGACGGAGAAAAAATTCTATAAAAGTGAAGGGGAGGGGATATCACAGTGAGAAAAGTAAGTACCTACCTTCCTTCACTTATAATTTCGGTGATACTTGTGTTTCTGCTTATATTAAGTTCTGCATTGCTGCTTGTAGATATAAATATCACAGCCGCCAAGCTAAAAGCTCTTGCTGCTAAAAACGAGCTGGAAACAAAGATATATACCGAACTGAACAAAAACTACAATGATAAATACAACACAACCGGTATCCCGTCTGATGTTTATATGAGTGCAATAAGTAATTCCTATCTCAAAAGCATCGAAGAAGCTTATATCGACTCAGCATTTGATGCACTTAATAGTGATGGAAAGCTCAATGTAAAAATACCTGAAAACAAAGAACTGGAAGAGAACATCGACAAGTTCTTCAATGATTTTGCCGACAAGAACAATTATGAAAAAGATGATAATTTCGGATTGAAATTAAGAACTACCAAAGAAAACGCTTATACTACCATTGGCTCATACTGTGATGTTTACAAGTTCTCGGCAATGAGCGACCACGGAGTCCTTCCCAAACTTGCTAAGCTTTACTCTAACCGTCTTCTTGCAACAGCGGGTGTCATAGGTGCAACAGTGTTGTTTATTGTACTTCTTGTACTCATAAACCGCAAAAAGAAGATAACCACACTTTACTGGTGCGGCATTTCGACGATCATTTCGGGAATACTCGGCGGTGCTCCAAGCATATATCTTATCGCTGTAAAGTACTTTGATTCATTTTCAATTAAACAGGCAGCCGTCTTCACAGCTTTTACAAGTGCGATGTACAAGTATACAGAAGCGTTCATGGCTGTACAAATGGCATCTATCGTCATTGGAATAACTCTTGTAGTTATATACGGCATAACGCATGAAAAGAAAAAATATCCCGATACAAAACCAACAGATATTAAATAAACTTTGCAGCTGCTTTAAGCAGCTGTTTTTGTTATAACTAACTAATAAAGTATGTTTATTTTTTAATTGTTGGTTATTGACAATTGAACATAAATGATGATATAATTATTTTATCGGTTTATACCGAAGAAAAATAATTAAGGAGGCAAATAATTATGGAATCAATCAAAAAGTACATCGCTGAAGTCATTGGTACATTTGTACTCGTGCTTCTCGGCTGTGGTACAGCGATGCTCGTAGGCTGCGACGCAACTTCCGGCGGAGGTTATATCCTTACAGCTCTTGCATTCGGCCTTGTTATCGTTGGTATGGCTTACTGTATCGGAAACATCTCGGGATGCCACATCAATCCTGCAGTTTCTCTCGGAGTTCTTCTCACAGGAGGAATGACATTCACGGATTTTGTAGGATATGTAGTTTCACAGTGTGTAGGAGCTATCGCCGGTGCAGGAATGCTCAAGGCAATTTTCGATCTCGGAAACGTTACAGATCTGACAGGCGGTTATGGTTCAAACGGTCTGGCAGGTGTTGACGGAAATGCAGGCGCTGGAATCCTTGTAGAGATACTTCTTACATTTATATTTGTAATGACAATTCTTGGCGTTACCTCAAAGAAGGCCAACCATGGTTCCTTCGGCGGACTTATCATTGGTCTTACACTTACACTGGTACACATCTTCGGAATCGGTCTTACAGGAACTTCCGTAAACCCCGCAAGAAGTCTTGGTCCCGCACTGTTAGCAGGCGGCGACGCTCTCGGTGATCTTTGGGTATTCATTGTCGGACCTTTTGTAGGTGCAATACTCGCAGCGCTCGTTTACAAGTTCCTTGAATCCTCAAACAAGAACGTTAAACCCGTTGCAGAAAAAACAGCAACTGCTGTAAAAACAGTAACTCCTGCAAAGGCATCTTCTTCAAAGAACAATTCAAACAAAAAGAAAAAGAAGTAATTCAATTAAGCTCCCTGATCACAGGGAGCTTTTTATTATAGTTATTCAGATGTACAAGCGAAAATCTTGAAAAAGTAAAAGAGAAGTGATATAATAGAACTAACGAAAAAAGAGACAAAGTTTCACCAAATCAAAGATATTTAACAATTTAGACCTAAAGTCAATATATGGCTTTAGGTCTTTTTTTTTGCCAGTATTCGGAAAGGGTATAGGGAAAACTAAAAGTTTGCCCTTTAATATATATTTCCAGTACTCACCGCCAAGAACGCATAAGCTGCACCGCTCAGACCGCATTATAATTGCAACGGCGGCTAATAATAACGCTATAACCTCTTTGCAAGCCCCTGCAAGGCACTGCAAGCCCTGCAAGGCACTGCAAGCCCCTGCAAGGCACTGCAAGCCCTGCAAGGCACTGCAAGCCCTGCAAGGCACTGCAAGCCCTGCAAGGCACTGCAAGCCCTGCAATCCCAAAAAAATAAAACTTGTCTTACAAGGTAAGATAAGAAGAAGGAGACGTAAGACTTTCAATGATAAAAGTGTTAGAATGCTTAAGCATTCTAATACTTTTAGTGTTGAAAGTATGGAGCGACGCAAAGAGCTCGAGAGAGGAGCTCTCGAATGTGCATAGAATATGCGTGCATATTCTATGTACATCAGAACACGGGAAATACTACCCTTATTATTAGCCGCCGTTGCAATTATAATGCGGTCTGTGCGGTGCTGTGTTGCGTTCTGGCGGTGATTTGGAAATAATACAACTTGTTTTAGTTGCTCCCCTCTGAGGGGTGAGGGGGTGGCATTATCTGGCTGCCGTGTCAGCTGCGAAGCAAACGAAGTTCCTAAAGGCTTAGTATTACCTTTAGGAACTTCGTTACAAAAATTTAGGTTATTGTGATTGTTATAAAATAAGGCTATATTTAATGATAAACGATAATACAACATCATGATATTACTATATTTTGTAACTAAGTAACTTCGTTACACTTCGTTACAAAATGTACTTCGTTACAATTTGATGTAAAAATGTCTTGACATCATGACATCACTGTGCTATAATGATTTTGAAAGGGGGTGTATCATGAAACAAACTACAGTCCGCATTGATGATGAACTTTACAAATCTATAAAAAAACATCTCATTGACATTGATAAAACGTTCAATGAGTATGTAACTGAACTTATAAAAAAGGATTTGGAGAGTAAAACGACATCTTAACAGACAATAGGACGATAATGCCCACTTTTCCGCGCTCTCTTACCGTTGACGCATACTTACCCATTATCGCCCTAATCTTAAAGCGGATTGCTAAGAGCATACAAGCTGCACAACGTGCTTATAAAGGGTAAAAATAATACACTGTTGTTTAGTTTGTAAATCCTTTACGGTAACCGTTAGCAGTCCCTTATAGCTTTATTATATAGCGATAGGGGACAAAAGTCAATAGTATTTTTGAAAAGGGGTTTTTATATGTCTAATATTTTAGAAGCTTATGATTTTATTTCACGTACAGAAGATTGTATTCGAGCACTTGTTTGTATTATTGAATGTAAGTCGGAAGTATCGGATTTAGAAGTATCTGCAAGTTTAGATAATATCGTTATCCAGCAATTAGAACAAATAGCTTCTGATTGTTGCGATCTCTGTAAAAATTACAGAAATAATTATGACTAATAAGGAGAAAAGTATAATTTACGCTTATTTCTATAATAATTATGTTCGTTTAGAAGATACTGTTCGAGTGCTTCAATCTAATATACGCTATAGAGATATTGATACAGTAGATTGTATCGAACTTGTTTGTGCTATTGAACGGTTTCACTTATTTTGTGAAGTTTCGCAGGATATAAGGACACTGCTGAGATTGTCTGAGGGTTCGGGGGACTCCCCAGAGGGGGAGCCCCCGACACAAGGGACGAAATACCGTTCTAATCTTGAAAAAAAGAAAAAAATATGATATACTATTCATGTGTAAAATAAGCGTGAAGTTTCACCAAATCAAAGTTTGGTGAAAGTTTCAATGATTTTTTAACAGGAGATAATTATGAGACGACTTTTTATAATGGATCAAAAAGATTATGATAATAACTGGAAAAGATACAAGCGTCCGTCAGTACGCGGTATAATTATAAAGAACAATAAGGTCGCAATGGTTTACAGCCGTAAGTTTGACTATTATAAGTTTCCGGGCGGCGGAATTGAAAACAATGAGGATCACATAACAACACTTAAACGTGAGCTGTCCGAAGAAACCGGTCTGTCAGTTTCCGGGACTTCTGTTACAGAATATGGCTCAGTGCTAAGAATTCAGAAAAGCCGTTTTGAAGAAAATGTTATTTTCGAGCAAGAAAACTTCTATTATCTATGCGATGTATTATCAGATACTTATCAGCAGACTCTTGACGAGTATGAAGCTGATGAAGGTTTTGTACTCGAATATGTTTCACCAGAATATGCTATATCAGTTAACAGAACTCATGATCACTTTGATTATGACGAGTATCTTATTGAACGTGAATCAAAGGTTCTTGAATCTCTCGTAAAGGACGGACTTTTATGAATAATATGAACTCCCCCGATAATCCCGAATTTCTCAATGATTATCTTGTACATATGAAAATAGTTAAACTTCTTGCTCAAAGGACTATTGAGGAATACTATACCGATATACGTTTGTTTCTTCGATTCATTTACGAAAACGAGCATAATACAGGTATGCCTTTAGAAGAGATCGACATCCGCGGTATGACAACTGATGATCTCAGAAAAATAACTGTTTCTGACATATATAATTTCATTTTCTATGCTTCGGACGAGCGCAAAAACAAGGACAGAGCACGCTACAGAAAGATATCGTCTTTAAGGAGTTTCTTCAAGTATCTTGAAAAAGTAGCTCATATCATCGAAAATAATCCTACAAAAGACCTCGATGTTCCTGTTCCAAAGGCTTCACTTCCCAAATTTCTTTCTCTCAACGAAAGTCTCAGACTTCTGGAAACTGCTGACAGTGCAGACTCCAAGCGTGACTACTGTATTATTACGTTATTTCTGAACTGTGGTATGCGTCTGAGCGAGCTTGTTGGTATTAATATCAAGGATATAGACTTCTACGAAAATCGTCTTAAAGTTCTCGGTAAACGCAGCAAAGAACGAATGGTATACCTCAATCCTGCTTGCATTGACGCTCTTAATAAATATCTTGTTATAAGGCAGAACAATCCAAAGGCTGCTGATGAACCTGCATTATTTATAAGCAATCAGAACAGGCGCATCTCTAAGCGCCGTGTTCAGCAGATCGTCGAGGAGACTCTTCAAAAAGCCAATCTTGACGGCAAAGGAATAACAACTCATAAGCTTCGCCATACAGCAGCAACTCTTATGTATCAGTACGGCGATGCAGATGTGCTCACTTTAAAGGAGCTTCTTGGGCACGCAAGTATTTCCACAACCGAAATATACACTCATCTTAATGATGAAAATGTACGAAACGCCATTGAAAGCAATCCGCTTGCGAAAGTTACATCGGAAAATGATGATGATAAATAATATGCAAAATAAACTCTTTTGCTGTTGCAAAATCCTTTGTTTTGTAGTATAATATTTTGGGAGATTTAGTAGATATAAAATCGGAGGAACGCTTTTATGTGTGGAATCGTAGGTTTTACGAATAATATTGACAATACTGACAAAGTTCTCGGAAAAATGATGGACCGTATAAGGCACAGAGGTCCTGATGCAGAAGGCAGATATATTGATGATGACATTGCTCTCGGACACAGAAGACTGAGTATAATCGATATAAGTTCAAGCGGTGATCAACCTATATTCAATGAAGACGGTTCCCTTGTTATAGTCTTTAACGGTGAGATCTATAACTATAAGGAAATACGCGAAAAACTTGTTGAAGCGGGTCACAGATTTAAAACCAATACCGACACTGAGGTTCTTATCCACGGATACGAAGAATACGGCGAAAAGCTTCTCAATATGCTCCGCGGTATGTTCTCATTCGTTATCTGGGACAAGAACAAAAAGGAGCTTTTCGGCGCAAGGGACTTCTTTGGCATCAAGCCGATGTACTATGCAAAAATGAACAGCACTCTCATGTTCGGTTCGGAAATAAAAAGCTTCCTTGAGCACCCTGAATTTGTAAAGGAACTGAATACTGCTGCACTTGAGAACTATCTCACCTTCCAGTACTCCCCTACTTCCGAAACTTTCTTTAAAAATGTTTACAAGCTTCCGCCTGCTCATTATTTCCGCTTCAAGGATGGAAAATTCGAGGCTAAGCGTTACTGGGACGTAAAATTCAACGCAGACGGAAAGCCGCAGCTCGATGAATGGGTAAACAGAATATCAGATACTTTCCATAACTCAGTAGAGGCTCATAAAATAGCCGATGTGGAAGTAGGCTCATTCCTCTCCAGCGGCGTTGATTCAAGCTATGTAGCTGCAATCGCCGATGTTGACAAGACCTTTACGGTCGGCTTCGGCAGCGATGAAAAATATAACGAGATAGGCTGGGCAAAGAATTTTTCTGCTGCTATCGGAAAAGAAAATACCAGCAAAGTCATCACTCCCGAGGAATACTGGAACAGTCTTTCCATGATACAGTATCATATGGACGAACCTCTTGCAGACCCGTCTGCGGTGGCACTGTATTTTGTCTGCAACATTGCCTCGGATAAGCTCAAAGTTGTTCTTTCGGGTGAAGGCGCTGACGAAATATTCGGCGGATATAATGTATACAGCGATCCTGACGGTACGCTCTATGACAAGCTCCCCCGTCCTATAAAGAGGGAGATCGGCAAGATAGCATCAAAGCTTCCCGCACATCGCGGAGTTAACTTCTTCGTCCGCAAAGGCAAGGATGTTGAGGAGCGATTTATAGGAAACGCTTATATGTTCACACCTGCTGACAGAAAGTCACTTCTGAAGATAACCACAGAAGCTCCGGATCCTACTGAAATAACATCTCATTTTTATAAGAATGTCAAGGGCAAGGACGACGTTACAAAAATGCAGTACCTTGATCTTCATATGTGGATGGCAGGAGATATTCTTTTAAAGGCTGATAAAATGAGTATGGCAAATTCTCTGGAGCTGAGAGTCCCTTTCCTCGATAAAGAGGTAATGGCTCTTGCCGAGAAAATACCTACAAAATACAGAGTTACACACGATAAAGGAACTGATGAGACAAAGTACATCACAAAGTATGCTATGCGTCTCGCAGCTAAAAAAGACACTCCCGAACAGACTGCCAAAACAGCTGCCAAAAAGAAGTTGGGCTTCCCTGTTCCAATAAGAGTGTGGCTGAAGGAAGACAAGTACTATGAGCTGGTAAAAAGCTATTTTGAAGGCGAAAGCTCACAGAAATTCTTCAATACAGCTCCCCTTCTGAAGCTTCTTGATGACCACCGTGCAGGTAAGGCAGATAACAGCCGAAAGATATGGACTGTTTTCATCTTCCTTGTATGGTACAAGGTCTATTTTGAAAATGACGGAAAATATTGATTTACAGGAGATAATATGCCAAGTATAGTTACTTATAAGTATATAAAACAAAACCCGGATATTATGGAGTATATACGACGCGCCGACAAGGCTCTTGAAGCGCTCGGATATACAGAGCACTCATTTCCTCATGTGGAAAAGGTTGCTCATACCTCAGCTATGATACTTGAAACGCTGGGATATGATGAAAGAACTGTGGAGCTGGCAAAAATAGCTTCCATAATGCACGATATAGGCAATGTTATCAACAGAGTCGACCACGCACAGAGCGGTGCTGTTATGGCATTCAGACTGCTGGATAATCTTAGTATGCCTGCTGATGAGATATGTTCGATAATCTCTGCTATCGGCAATCACGACGAAAGCACAGGTCAGCCCCTTGACGCTATATCTGCTGCTATGATAATCGGCGACAAGACCGATGTAAGAAGAAGCCGTGTCCGCAACCACGACCTGCTTACCTTTGATATCCATGACCGAGTAAATTACGCCGTAGTCAAATCAAACGTAAGGTTCAACGACAGCAGGACCTCTATTATTCTTGATCTCCAGATAGATACGGAGATATCCTCCGTGCTTGAGTATTTTGAGATATTTATGGAGCGTATGCTGCTGTGCAAAAGAGCTTCTAAGTTTCTTGGAGTGCAGTTTGAAATGATGATAAATGACAGTAAAATACTGTAAATAATATAACGGAGGTTCAAATATGTTTTCAAAGTATCAGCATCTTATCGATCTGAATGATTATCCGGTTTCATGGTGGAAGAACGTGGTAGAGCTTGGTGAGAAGATATACCGCTCCCCTGCTGATTATGCTCATGTTTGCGACGGAAAGATCATGGCTACACTTTTCTATGAGCCGTCCACAAGAACACAGATGTCATTCCAGACAGCTATGATAAGACTTGGCGGTCAGATCATCGGTTTTGATAATCCTGCCAATTCATCTGTTTCCAAGGGCGAGACAATAAAGGATACAACCAAGATAGTCAGCAACTATGCAGACGTACTTGTTATACGTCACCCTGTTGCAGGTGCAGCTAAGGCAGCTTCCCTTACTTCCGACTGCTCTGTTATCAACGCCGGTGACGGCGGTCACCTCCATCCGACTCAGACTCTCACGGATCTGCTCACTCTGAAAATCGAGAAGCAAACATTATCAGGGCTAACGATCGGTATGTGCGGCGATCTTCTTAACGGAAGGACCGTGCATTCACTCTGCAAGGCACTGAGTATGTTTGAGAATAATAAATTCGTGTTTATATCCACTTCACAGCTCGGTATGCCTGCTTATATCAAGGATATCATAAAGGCAAACGGAAGCAGCTTCACTGAGGTCAACACCCTTGAAGAAGCTATCGGAAGCCTTGATGTGCTCTATATGACCAGAATACAGCAGGAGCGCTTTGCAAGCGAGGAAGAATACCTCGCTCAGAAGAACACTTATGTTCTTGACAAGAAGAAGATGCTTCTTGCCGCAAAAGATATGATCGTTATGCATCCCCTGCCAAGGGTCGACGAGATAACTGTTGAAGTCGACGACGATGAGAGAGCAATGTACTTCAAACAGGCTAAATACGGTATGTATGTCCGTATGGCTCTTATAATGACTATACTCAAAGAGAAAAAGCCCTCAGAAACGTTGAAGGGTAAAGTTTTTACGGGAGTAAGATGCAGTAATCCCAGATGTATCACTAATCACGAGGAATATCTTCCCAAGAGCTTCCGTTCAAGCGGAGATGAAACGCTCCTTGAATGTGAATACTGTGACGAAAGAAAACTTATATAATCTGATTATTCCGTACAGAAAACATCTGTACGGAATTTTTTTGAAAAAGTACTTGACAAACCTGTTCTATATCGGAGGAGAACTGAAGGAAAATGATCCGCTTCCGTCAATACGAAGTCTTGCAAAGGATATGCGTATCAGCGTAGTAACTACAAAACGTGCGTATGATGAGCTTGAACGTGAGGGGCTGATATATACGCTTCCTGCAAAGGGATGCTTCGTTGCTCCGCAAAACACGGAAATACTAAAAGAACAAAATCTGAAAAAAATCGAAGAACATATCAACGAGATAAAAAAACTTGCGGTCCCCTGCAAGCTAACAAAGGAAGATATAATAGATATGTTTGAAATACTTTACGAGCAGGAGTGATCTTATGAATGCAATTGAAATCAAAGACCTTACAAAAGAATATGACGGCTTTAAGCTTGATAATATTTCGCTTGTGCTTCCATCAGGCTGCATAATGGGACTTATCGGTGAAAACGGAGCAGGCAAAAGCACTACTATCAATTCAATACTTGGATTGAAGAAGTATAAAAAAGGCAGCATTAAAGTATTAGGTCAGGATATGAATGCTAAACTGAAAAACGACATAGGCGTAGTACTTGATGAAGTTGGTCTGCCTGAGGCGCTTAACGTAAAGAATATCGGCACTATTATGCGAAATGTTTATTCAAACTGGAACGATGATGATTTTAACAGATATATCAATAAATTCTCACTTCCCGAGAATAAGAAGTTCGGCGACTTTTCAAAAGGTATGAAAATGAAGCTGGCTATCGCTATCGCTTTATCTCATAATGCTAAGTTCCTTATTCTTGATGAACCTACAAGCGGACTTGATCCGCTTCAGAACTGCAAAAGGAAGGTTTTTCTATCTGATCTTCACAGGTATCATATGTGGAGTTTTACCTTCGATGTTTCTCTCGGATGACAAAAACTTCACTGTAAAACTCGCGAAGCTTACAGGTCATTTCGCTGTTTTCAGTATCATATCTGTTGTTGCTGTCCTTGTTCTTCTCGCTGTCTCATGGACTATTTCCTCTATGATATACGAACATAAAGAAATCTAAAAAAGTAAAAGCCACCCTTCTAATGGGTGGCTTTATGTTAGTTTTCAGAAATCTTTGAATCATCATTAAACGGAGCAGCTTGTTTTCCGTTGATAGTTTTCTTTTCCTGAAGTGTGACCTTGATCTTAATATCCTTATCATTTCTGCAAACTGTAAGCGTTATCGTATCCCCTGCCTTATGCTGGTTCTTAATTTCATTCAGTTCCTGAGCAGTGGTCACAGGCTCGCCCTCAATGTCGATTATAACATCTCCGACCTCGATACCTGCTATATCAGCCGCACTGCCGGCTTGTACAGTACGAACAAGAACACCAACAGGTATATCAAAATATCGCGATTGAGCCTCACTTATATCGTTTGTATTTATGCCGATCTGAGGTCTGCCTGTTACATAACGGTAATTAATGAGATCATCGATGATAACCTTTGCTTCCTTCATAGGGATCGCAAAGCATAGTCCTTCAACACTTGCAAGACTGCTGCTGTAGCTGGATGACATTTTTGCGGAGTTGATTCCGATCACCTGACCGCAGCTATTGAGAAGCGGTCCGCCTGAATTACCGCTGTTTATTGCAGCATCAGTCTGGATGAGGTTCATTTTCTTTTCGTTAATGTCGATCTTTCTGTTAAGCGCAGAAACTATGCCGCTGGTAACAGTTCCAAAAAGATCAAATCCAAGTGGATTTCCGACAGCAATAACCAGCTCGCCAACTCTGAGCTCATCGCTGTCGCCGAGGACAGCAGGTTTTAAACCTGTCTCATCAACCTTGAGTACAGCGATATCTGTATCGGGATCATAAGCGACTATTGACGCTTCATGTTCAGTTTCGTCGCTGAAAAGAACCGAGACCTCAACAGCCTCGCCTGCGTTATAATCAACGTCATACACAACATGAGCATTGGTAACGATATAACCGTCATCAGAAATGATGAATCCGGTACCTGTTCCCCTGAGCTGTTGAGTCTGAGGAGTCGAGTTCCATCCCCACATACTGAATGACTGCTGCTGTTCAAACTCAAATGTTGAAGCTACGCCAACAACTGACGGCATAATGGAATCAACGATATCTGGAAGCGGTTTTGCGTCAGTACGGGAGGCGAGCTCAATAAGGCTTGGCAAAGGCTCGTCCTCTTTGACTTCTTCCTGCTGCTTCAGAACCGTCTTTGATGGGCTTCCTGAGAACTCTGCAAGCTCATCCCTTGTATTATTAAGGAATTTATAGACTTGAACTATACCTGTTCCGAGTATGACCAATGCAAGAGCGGCAGCAATACACTTGAGAGCTAAATGTGGCTTTTTCTTACGAGAATCTGATGAATTTTCCGAAGTATAGGTATAAGACCCCATATTATCTTCATTCCTGCTTATATCGTTATATTTATCCGAATAATATTCAGTCTGATAAGAACCTTTATCGGAACTGTATGTGTCCTTATCATTATAATTATCCGACATACCGCTCATCCTTTCACATAATTTCTCACTATAATATATTATAAGCATTTTTGTGATAATTATATGATAACACAAGGAAAAAATAATTTATATATTTGCTGTACATAACAAAAGCCCCGACTATTGTCGGGGCTGTAACTATTCAATTGTATTAAGCGACTTTCATCACTTGGCTAAATTACCCTTTGGACTCACCCTTTCGGATCAGATTTTAAATGTGTACCTCATTTTCATTGTACATCATTCCTTTAAATAAAGTAATCAAGCAATGTAAAAATTCTCCATTGGAATCACCTATAAAGATGTATTTATTCGGTATTATTCTTCATATCCGAATATCATGCAAGTTCATAAAGTAATAACCTAAATTCTCATTGGACTCAACCTTTACTTAAGATTTTTCGCAATATATCTAAAGACTTATTGTCGAAATTTCAGATAGCTCTGTATCCGTTAACTTTGACATGAAGCCGTTCAGATCAGCAATACGTCAGCTTTATGATCAGATGGTCAAGCATTTATTGAGCTTTATTCAATGGAACAAGCACGAAGCCTATATTCCCTTTTACTTTTGTCCGATCACTCAGCAAGCCCGCCGGCTTCACGATGCTGAATTGAATTTCCTTCCATTGGACTCACTCTCCCTTCCGCATAAAATCATTTACATTGAGGCTATGCCCCAGTCCAAGTAAATCTAGCTTGGAGGACTCTGTTGAGCTCTCCTTTTCTCTGTTTATATAATAGCATATTATATGTGCAATGTCAATAGATTTCTTGCAACATTCACATTTATTTAGTACATTTCAGCGTTAATACCAAACAGAAGTAACTCTGATTGTTCTATTTGACAATGAATATCGGTAAAAAAGGCGATCTGCTGAAAAATATATGAAAACTCTTGCAAATCAACCGAAAAAGAGGTATAATATATTTGTATGCCGCTCCGGCAGATATCGGTATGCCGTACACCGTAATTCGGCAGGCTCCATTTGGGGTCGGGAGAAAATATGGCTAAAAACAAAAGTATAAGAAGGATATCAAATAAAAAGCGCGGAAGACCTAAAGTCAGGTTCAGCATATGGGGACTGCTGCTTATATTCGTCCTATCATTTGCTACTTGCTTCATACTATATATGGTTGCTGCCAATTACAACGATGATTTCTTTTCGGAAGAATTTGACAAGATCGTTGTAGAAGAAAAAAACGGTAAGACTTCAGCTGACAGCAGCAACAACAGTGAAGCTCCTGATGCATCGAATAATAATATGAGTTCTGTGACTAATCCTATTTCACAGTCCGAAGCTAAAGATGCTTCTTATCTTAGCGGATGCTGTCTTGTAACAGATAGTACATTACAAGATATGGGTAAGTATTCAGGATTGAAGGATGTCATTTCAAGTCCTGAGCTTAATGCTGTCGGCTGCAATACTGTAACAATGGAATCATCATATGGTGTTAAGACAGCATACGAGATAATCCAGACCAAAAAACCTGAAACAGTTTATTTCATGCTCGGAAGTGATATTGGTACGGCTTCCGTCGACGATATGATATCAAGCTATACCGAGCTCATAAAAAATACAAGAGGATATCTTCCTGATTCTGACATATATATAATGCAGCTTCCTCCCGTTCGTGATGACGATCCTGTCATTACTAACGGAACTGTAAACGAGTTCAATACAAAACTCCTCACTCTCGCTAATACAAACAACGTTTATTGCATCGATACCAATACAGCACTCAAGGGTGTTGACGGAAAGCTTGCAGAGGGATTCAGAGATCATGAAACAGGAGCACTTACAGAATCTGCATACAAAACTATTGCTGATTACATACTTTGTCATACTGTATAATTTTCAAGCCGACCACTATATATAGTGGTCGGCTGTTTACATTTTGTAGACCCCTTTTAAACGCCGAAATATCGCAAAAATCAATTTTTATAAAAGATTTATGCACAATTATTACAATTATTCGGTATTTTTCTCCTCTTTCATTGTCTATACTCTACATTGACAAGCGTCTTCGAATGCTATATACTATACATTAGAGCAATTGAAAGACAGATACTATATATTGTGTTTGGAGGTATGATAAAGAAATGATAATCCACATTATCAAGAGAGACGGACGAAAGGTTCCTTTTAATATAGAGAAGATAGCAAACGCTATTTTCAAGGCTGCTCAGGCTCGGGGGGGCACTGACTTTAATGTTGCAATGGATGTTGCAGTTGAAGTATGCAGACTTTATGAGGAACAGAATCCGGGCAAAACTCCCACTGTCGAAGAAATACAGGATCTTGTCGAGAAGGTTCTCATCGAAAAAGGACACGCAAAAACAGCTAAGGCTTACATTCTCTACCGTTACGAGCGTACACGCTCACGCGAGATGAAGACTAATCTGATGTGTGTACTCAACGAGCTTACCTTCAGCCCCGCTAAAGACAGTGATATAAAGCGCGAAAACGCAAATATAGACGGCGATACAGCCATGGGCACTATGCTCAAGTATGGTTCCGTATCCGCAAAAGAATACTATGAGATGTACGTCCTTGAGCCTGCACACGCAAAAGCTCATCGAGAGGGCGATATTCACATCCACGACCTTGATTTCTATACTCTGACAACTACCTGCACTCAGATCGATCTGAAGAAGCTCTTCACTAACGGCTTCTCCACCGGACACGGCTTCCTCAGAGAGCCTAACGACATCGCAAGCTATTCAGCGCTTGCCTGTATCGCTATCCAGTCCAATCAGAACGATCAGCACGGCGGTCAGAGCATACCTACCTTCGACTATGCTATGGCAGATGGCGTAAAGAAAACATATGCTGCAAGATACACACAGAATGTAGCAAGAGCCCTTTCGCTCATCGGCGGTGTCGAGAATGAATTCGAGGTAATGGATGGTATAAAGAAAGAAATATCCGAAAACTTCGGTCTGAAACCTGTCCTTGCACACGATAACGGCTATCAGGAAAAGGAAATGGAGCTGCTCCTCAAATACACCGATAAGGAAACCGCTGAGAAAATTCAGGCTTTCGCCACAAGAAATGCTGAGAAAGAAACAGACAGAGCTACTTATCAGGCTATGGAGGCGCTGATCCACAACCTCAATACCATGAACAGCCGTGCAGGTGCACAGACACCTTTCAGCTCAATAAACTACGGTACAGATACAACTCCCGAGGGAAGAATGGTCATCAAAAACGTTCTTCTTGCTCAGGAAGCCGGTCTCGGTAACGGCGAGACACCTATCTTCCCGATACATATCTTCAAGATCAAGGACGGTATCAATTACAACCCCACCGATCCAAACTATGATCTTTTCAAGCTTGCCTGTCGTGTCTCCGCAAAGAGACTCTTCCCTAACTTCTCGTTTATCGACGCTCCTTATAATCTCCAGTATTACAAGGAGGGCAATCCTGATACAGAGATCGCTTATATGGGCTGCCGTACACGAGTTATAGGCAATAACTACGATCCTTCAAGAGAGATCGTTACAGGCAGAGGAAATCTCAGCTTTACTTCAATAAATCTTCCCAGACTCGCCATAAAGGCTGACCACAATGTAGGTCTATTCTTCGAGATGCTGGAAGAAAAAATGGAACTGGTCATTGATCAGCTCATGCACCGTTTCAAGATACAGTCTCAGAAGAGAGTAAGAAACTACCCGTTCCTCATGGGACAGGGCATCTGGATCGATTCCGACAAGCTTGGTCCCGACGATACAGTTGAAGAGGTACTAAAGCACGGAACTCTTTCCGTAGGTTTCATCGGTCTCGCTGAGACTCTGAAAGCTCTTATCGGCGCTCATCACGGCGAAAGTGAAGAAGCACGCGAACTCGGTCTCGAGATCGTTACTGCAATGAGAAAGCGTCTTGACGAGGAGTCAAAGAGAACAGGCCTCAACTTCTCTCTCCTTGCTACTCCTGCTGAGGGTCTCTCAGGCAGATTTGTTCGTATGGATGCTAAGAAATATGGCATTATCGAGGGCGTTACAGACCGCGAATACTATACTAACTCATTCCACGTTCCTGTTTACTACCCTATCAGCGCATTCGAGAAGATAAAGATAGAAGCTCCTTACCACGAGCTTACAAATGCAGGTCACATCAGCTACATCGAGCTTGACGGTGATCCTCTTGAAAACCTCAGTGCATTTGAAAAGATAGTTCGCTGCATGAAGGAATCAGGCATAGGCTACGGTGCTATAAACCACCCTGTTGACCGTGACCCCTGCTGCGGATATACGGGAATTATCGGTGAAACTTGTCCTTGCTGCGGCAGAAAGGAACATTCCAACAATGTCGCATTTGACAGGATACGCCGTATCACAGGTTACCTCGTTGGTACTCTTGACCGTTTCAATAACGGAAAGCGTGCTGAGGAGCACGACCGTGTAAAGCATGATGTATGATCAGGTGATTAAATGGAACTCAGAATTGCGGGAACTATCAACGATTCTATCGTTGACGGTCCCGGAATAAGATTTACGATATTTGTTCAGGGCTGCCCTCATAACTGTAAGGGCTGCCACAATCCACAGACTCACGATTTTAACGGCGGTACTCTTACCACTACCGAAGAGCTGCTTGAAAAAATAAAGGGCAATCCCCTGCTTGACGGCGTGACGTTCAGCGGCGGTGAGCCGTTTTGTCAGGCTGAGGCTCTATCAGTACTGGGAAAAGAGATCAGAAAGCTCGGTCTCAACATTGTAACATATACGGGCTATACGTTTGAGAAGCTTTATGATGACCGCGCTGAAAATCACTGGCAGGAACTTCTTGAAGTGACTGATATACTTATTGACGGACCCTTTATCCTTGAACAGAAGGATTGGGAGATCAAATTCCGCGGAAGCTCAAATCAACGCTACATTGACTGCCGAAAGAGCCTTGCCGAAGGTCGTGTGACCGAAGCAGAACCGTAAAAAATAATCCCGAAAGCGATATTCCATCACTTTCGGGATATTTATTTATCAGAAAAGATTTTTGGGTAAAAAAATCCGCCTTGCCGTCATATAGTGCATAAAACCCGCACGAAGCAGGTGGGTAAACGCCCTTATGCTTCTCGCTCCCTTCTTCCGCAGGGCGGGAGGTCTGCAGTCCACATACGGAGTCGAATTCCCTTGAATTATGTGTTGGATTATAAAAACTATAATTACCCGAACAAGGCAGAAATTTTCTTTTCTATATATATTATAGCACATGATTTTCAAAAAATCAATAGCATTTCTATGTAAAATAATTAAAAATTGGTAAAAATCATTCTTCCAATGCGTCCTGAAGTCGTTCCATGAAGAAAGAAGACACTGTCTCAAATTCGTCCTCGTCATCTATGGATACAAGTATCTCTTCCCCGTCCTCTTCTACAGACTTCAGAATAACAAGCTCACAGTCTGAATTGAGGAAATCATCATCCTCCACCGCAGGAAGCATTGCAAAATACTGTTCACCATTTATCTCAGCTGCATCAAAAAGCTCAAACTGCTTTTTGTTTCCTTCCTCATCGATCAGCTCGAAAAGATCGGGTGTATATTCATTCATTTCAGACATAGTTTTTTCTCCTATCCGGCATACGCCTTTTATGTATATATTATACACTAATACACTGCAAAAATCAAGTGGTAATGCATGGATAGTAGAGATTGCGAACTTTTTCTTCATTATGTCTTGAATTATTTCCCTAAATAGACTATAATATTATTATAGCTTAGAAGGAGGGATATATTATGCTGCATTGCGGAAAACAAATGATCAGAGGCTTCTTCAAGATCGAAAAGCGCGGTATACCGTCAAAGGGATCATCGCTTGTATATCCCGTTTCCACATTTTATGACGGCGACGAAATGCTGTGTGAGGTTCCTGTGGACACTACACTTGGATATTACTGTTCTGAATGCGGTATGCTGATAGGTGTGTTCCCTGTCACCCACCCTACGGGATTTGCAGGCAAGTTCAATCAGGATATAGACGATAATATTGATATCCTGCCAAAGAAGGTCTGCCCCGAATGCGGTGCCGAGATAGATGTGGACTATCCCAGATGTCCGTTCTGCGGTCATATCTATGAAGCTATATAATGATATTAACCTGCTTTGCAGGAGGTAATAAATACATAACGGAGGTTATAAAAATGACTTACAAGGAAAGTTTTATAAAATTCATGGTAGACTGCGGTGTGCTGACATTCGGAGAATTTACCCTCAAGAGCGGCAGAAAGGCTCCGTACTTTATCAATTGCGGAAATTATAAAACAGGTGCTCAGCTTGCAAAACTCGGTGAATACTACGCAGAATGCATTAATGCGAATAATATCCCTGTTGACACTCTTTTCGGACCTGCATATAAAGGCATTCCTCTGGCAGTTTCAGCAGTAGTTGCCCTCAGCAATAAGTTTGGCATCGATGTTTCCTACTGCTTCGACAGAAAAGAAGCAAAGGATCACGGTGAAGGCGGTATGTTTGTTGGTAAGACTCTTGAAGACGGCGAAAAGGTAGTTATTATCGATGATGTAATGACATCAGGCAAGGCTCTGAGAGAGTCAATGCCTAAGCTTATGACAGCCGCTGATGTAAATGTCACAGGCATGGTCATCACTGTTGACCGCATGGAAAAGGGCACAGGAGAGCTTTCAGCAGTTCAGGAAGTAAAGCGTGACTTTGGCGTTATTGTATATCCTATCGTAACTATGGAGGATATCATCGACGCCATCAGAAATGATATCGTTCCCGGCAAGGAATACCTTGACAAGATGCTCGAATACAGAGAGACATACGGAGTTAAATAATCGACAAAAGCCTGAGAGTTCATCTCAGGCTTTTAATTATATATTTCGGTCATTAGAAAAGAATTATAAGGAACTGTGATACAAGTACAACTGATATAAGTGCTACGGGATATGTTGCGGCGTATGCGGAGGCTACATTTTCTGTACCTGCTGTGCTTATAAGTGTACCGAGAGCAGGTGTTGAAGTCATACCGCCTGTGATAGAACCGAGGTTATTGAGTAGGCTGAGCTTCAGCACATACTTTGCAAACAAATAACCTATTACCATGGGGACTACTGTCATTATCATTCCGTAAACAAAGTATACAGCATCAAAATACTGTACAAACTTTGCTCCTCCGGATACTCCGGCACCGATAAGGAAGAACATGAGTCCCAGCTCACGGAATACCTTTAAGGTAGAATCCTTGGGAGTTACAGACAGCTTTCCGAAGTGTCCGAAATGTCCGAAGATAAGAGACACAAGCAGACATCCGCCCGTAGTGGAAAGTGAGAAATTACCAAACTTGAAGGAACCGAGAACTATTCCGATAACTGCTGCCAGTGCAAAAGGCATTATGCCAAAGCTATCCATCTCTATAAGCTTGTTCTCGCTTTTATCTTTCTCTTTCTTGCTCGATGTGGGAGCAAGAAGCTCACGCTCCTTAGCCATATCAGCCTTTGTCAGCTTGGGGACTATCTGTACAAAAAGAACTACACCGATAACTCCGAAGATATAAGCGATAGCATATCCGACAGATACTATACCCTGAAGATGATCTGTCTGTACCGCATCCTTTGCAGCTGAAAAACCCGGGGTACTTGTAAGAGCTCCCGAAAGGATACCTGTGAGCATTGCGGTTAACTCTTCTGTCGACAGATCGGTGAAGTTCCTGCCTATCATGATACAGCCTGCACAGGCAAGTCCTCCGCTGAGGATAATGATTATCGCCAGAAGTACGTATGATTTGAAGTTTTTCTTGAAGTTGCCAAAGAAATTAGGTCCTGCAATAAAGCCAACAGCTGTCACAAAAAGAATAAGTCCGAGATTATCAACTATTTTCAGGGCGTTTCCGACAAAGTCGGTATTGATCTCGTCAGAGAGCTGCTTATAGAAGATACATCCATAGATCAGAGCGACTATGAAAACTCCTGCTGTTCCGAGAGAGATACCTTTAATAGTAATTCTTCCGAGAATATATCCGAGAGCAGCAATAGCTATTACGGATATCATCAGGAATGAAACGCCGTGAATAGAAAGAATTCCGTCGAAAAAATCCATTATTTATCACTTAACTTTCTTTTATTAATACATATTTCGGGACGCCATTTCGGCGTCCCTTTTTAATTATTTCTTTCTTGCATAATGAGGGAGAAGCATAGGTGAAACTGTATCGCCTGCAACACCTGCAGCTTCGAGCTCCTTATTGAACTTCTCGATATGTGCGAGAGTGAGTCCCTGAGGCTCAGAGGTCTCCTTTGCTTTGGCGGAAGCGTATATACCAGCGTTTCTGCCGAAAACAATAACGTCAAGGAGAGAATTGCCCATAAGACGATTGCGTCCGTGGATACCGCCTGCTACCTCACCTGCTGCATAAAGGTTCTCAACGCCTGTTGCACAGTCGTCGGTAATATCAAGACCGCCGTTCTGGTAGTGAAGTGTAGGATAAACGAGTATCGGTTCCTTGCGGATGTCGATACCGTACTTGCCGAACATTCTCATCATGGCAGGAATACGCTTTTCAATGGTTCCTTCTCCGTGGATAAGCTCTATCATAGGAGTATCAAGCCAGATAGCCTTGCCGAGATTTGTCTCTATACCCTTATCACGAGCAGTACACTCGCGGATAATAGAAGCTGCAGTAACATCTCTGGTCTCGAGGGGATGCATAAATACATCACCGTCTATGTTAACGAGCTTTGCTCCAAGTGAACGAACCTTCTCGGTAACGAGAGCACCAAATATCTGCTCGGGATAGCCGGTTCCGGTGGGGTGATACTGGAGCGTATCAGCGTAAAGAAGCTTAGCTCCCACACGGTAGCCGAGTATAAGTCCATCAGCTGTAGCGCCGTAGTGGTTCGATGTGGGGAAGCCCTGATAATGAAGTCTTCCTGCACCGCCTGTTGCGATTATAACCGTCTTTGCTCTTGCAACGAGAAGCTCCTTTGTCTCCATATTCATAAGAACTGCACCTGCTGCCTTGCCGTTGCCATCGAGGATGATCTCAATTGCTGCTGTGAAGTCGATAACGGGTATACCGCGGTTGATTACCTCATCACGGAGTGTACGCATTATCTCAGCGCCTGAGTAGTCCTTTGCAGCGTGCATTCTCTTTCTTGAAGTACCGCCGCCGTGAGTCGTTACCATTGTGCCGTCGGGTTCCTTGTCGAACTCAACGCCAAGCTTGTTGAGCCACTGGATAGCTTCTGGAGCCTTTGTGACAAGCTTCTTTACAAGCTCTGGCTTTGCCGCGAAATGTCCGCCGCCGAAAGCGTCAAGGAAGTGGATCGCAGGAGAATCGTTAGGCTTATCAGCAGCCTGAATACCGCCCTCAGCCATCATTGTATTAGCGTCACCGATACGGAGCTTTGTAACGATCATTGTCTTTACGCCCGCTTCGTCAGCCTCGATAGCTGCGGAAGCACCTGCACCGCCGCCGCCGATAATAAGTACATCTGTCTCATAATCGGGAGCAGAAAGGTCTACATCAGCAGCAGATATCCTGCTCTTGCCCTGAAGAAGTGCAGCCAGCTGTGTAGGGACCTTATCGCCCTTGTTAACGCCTGCTGACAGGACTGTGAATTCGTCCTGCTTGTAATCGGGGTGGAAATGAGCAAGAAGGTCATCCTTTTCCTCAGCTGTCATACGTCTGGGTTCGAGAGCTGCGTTCTCGGCTCTTTTTTCTGCAACTACCTTTGCAAGTTCATTAAGCTTTTCTATCTTGTACATCTTCTCTCCCCCTTACTTCTCTATCTCACGGTGATTGTACATATCCTTGATCTCATCAAGATTATCTACAGCCTTTGTCATGAGCTCGGCGATCTTTTCATCAAAGATGCCCTCGTTTATCTCGTTTACCCTGTCTGTAAGATGTCTGCACTCGGGAGCGATATACTTACCGTTAAGGCGTCTTGCGAGCATAGCAACCTGAGGATGGGAGATGCCTGCGGGACAGCGTGATGAACATACGCCGCACATTACGCAGTCAAAGCTCTCCTCTGCACACTTGTCATACTCACCTCTCTGAGCGTATGCGATATACTGCATAACATTTAGCTCCTGAGTACAAGCCTTTGTACAGGCATTGCAGCCGATACAGCTGTATATCTCGGGATAGAGCTGCATCATTATCTGCTGTGTGGGCTTTATCTCCTCGATATTGTATACCCTCTTTTCAAGCGGGAAGAAAGGAAGCGTAGCAACATACATTCCCTCCTGTACCTCAGTCTGACAGGCAAGACATCCGTGAAGCTCTATCTCTCCCTTTATTCTGTAAATGGTAGCGCAGGCACCGCAGAAGCCGTTACGGCAGCCGCAGCCTCTTACAAGCTCATAGCCTGCATATTCCATAGCTGTCATTATTGTAAGACCTGCAGGCACCTGATATCTCTTGCCGAACAGGTAAACATTCAACATATTATCCATGCGAAATTCTCCTCCTTAATATTCATCAGGCAGCTCATCGAGCTGATCAAAGCGGAAAACAGGTCCGTCCTTGCAGACGTACTTGCTGCCGATATTGCAGCGTCCGCATTTTCCTACAGCACACTTCATGCGAAGCTCCATAGTTGTATAAACCTGAGTCTCTGTAAAGCCGAGCTCTTTAAGCCCTGCCAGAGTAAACTTGATCATTATAGGAGGTCCGCATATAAGAACTGTTTTGTTGATCGAAGGATTGAGCTCCTTGACGTAATTCGGAACAAATCCGACATGACCGTCCCAGCCCTCCTGAGGATTGTCGATAGTAAGGTTCACCTCAATACCGTCATCAGCCATCCACTCGTCAATGATCTCCTTGTAATCAACAAGGTCATCCTTTGAACGTGAACCGTAAACTATCTGCACATCGCCGTAATCAGAACGATTATCGCGGACATAATTGATAACCGAACGGAGCGGAGCAAGTCCGATACCGCCTGCGATAAACAGAAGATCCTTGCCCTTGAGGTCTGTTTCAACGGGAAAATGATTTCCGTAAGGTCCGCGGATAGTTATCTGCTGACCTACGTCCATAGCGTGAAGCCATGTTGTAAGGCAGCCGCACTTCTTTATGCTGAACTCCATAAATTCCTTATTTGTAGGAGAAGAAGTTATTGAAAACATACCCTCGCCGACGCCGGGGATAGAGAGCATAGCACACTGCCCGGGCATATGCTCGAAAACCTTGCCGCCCTCGGGAGAAACCACTCTGAAGGTCTTTACGTCGGGAGTATCCTGTCTTATATCGGTAACTACTCCTATGTAAGGTATCAATGTATCATTATTCATCACTTTACCTCCAATGCTTTCATTACCTTGACGATGTTCATGGAAATCGGACACTTGGACAAGCATCTTCCGCAGCCTACACAGCCGAATTCACCGTTATTATTTGCAGGGAAATATACAAGCTTGTGCATAAATCTCTGACGGAAACGCTCAAGCTGAGTAAGTCTTGGATTACCGTGAGCCATCTTAGTGAAATCAGAATACATACATGAATCCCAGCAGCGGAAACGCTTTATACCGTGACCTGTGTTGAAATCCTTGATATCATAGCACTGACAGGTGGGGCATACGAAAGTACAGGTTCCGCAGCCAAGACAGCTCTCGGAAAGCTCTCCCCATTTTTCTGAGTTGAAATGCTCCATCATGCGGTCTCCGCCGAAAGACTCGGTAGAAAGCCCTGCAAGAGGAAGCTTTTTGAGGATAGCTCTGGTCTTTTCGCGAGTCTCATCCAGCTTTGCGGTATCGCCCTCCTCAAGCAGAGATGAGACAGAGTCGATGAACTTCTGACCCTTATCGTTGTGAGCTTCAAAGAAAATGCTCTCACCGTCGCTCCAGCAGGCAGCGTCGCCCTCGGGAGCTGTAGCGTCTATGCCGAAAACTCCGCAGAAGCAGGTCTCGGAAGGACGTGTGCAAGCCATAGTTACTACAGTACCGTGCTCGCGGCGTGTCTTGTAGTAGCTGTCAACAGGCTCTGCGAGAAATACCTTGTCAAGAATAGTGAAGCTTCTTGCATCACAGGCACGGACGCCGAAGATCACAAAATCCTCAGATTCCTTGCGTATATCAATGACTTCGATATTCTTGCCTTCCATTTTGAAGTCAACAAGGTTCTCTGTCTGCGGGAAGAAGAAATCCTTTGCACTTCTTACGGTATTAAGAGCGCTGCTAAGCTTCATGCCGCTCTCATACTTTCTGTATTCAGCCGAACCGTCCTCACGGTCTGTGGGGATATACAGAGTCTGAGAAGCTGAGATAGCCTCAAAGAGTTCATCTAACTTATCAAGTGATATTTTCAGCATTACTCAACTCCCCTTTCATGAACGATACTTGCTTCACAGTCATCGGTCTTGTAATCATTAAGAGGAGCTCTTGAGGTAGTATCCTCACCTGCCTGATAGTTGCCGTACAGAGAATTGATATCCTTGATAAACTTTCTGTTGAGCAGATGCAGCGGTATATTCTGAGGACAAACTCTTGAACACTCGCCGCAGTCCGTACATCTTCCCGCAACATGGAATGCACGGATTATATGGAACATATTCTCCTCAAAGCTGTCAGCAGGTGCCTTGTTCTCAACGCCCGAGTCAGGATTATCGAACACGCACTTTTCGCAAGTGCAGGCAGGACAGACATTTCTGCAGGCGTTGCAGCGAATACACTTTGAAAGCTGTTCTCTCCAGAAGTCATATCTCTCCTGAGCAGACATATTCTCAAGCTTCTCTACCATATCGAAACGGTTTGATTCGAGGACATCTCCGTCTTCGCCGATCAGCTCATCATATACAACATGTTTTTTGCTCTTACAGCTCTCACACTTTGTGCTGAGCGCTTCATAATAGGGCATTTTCTCCTCACCATAGAGGGTATCTATTACAAGTGTACCGTTATCGTTTTTCGCTCCGAGTATTCCTGTGATCCCCTTTGCCTTTATCTTTTCAGCATCAAGCTTCGGACCGCCGGGAATTCCGATGATATAAACGTTATCGCGAACAACTCTGTGCTCTTTGGTAAGCTGATTGAAGCTGTATGTATCACAAGGCTTCAGAAAAGCAAGTATCTTGCCTTCCTTCCTGCTCTCTTTTACGAGATACTTTGAAACATTTGCTGCTGTAAAATCGTCATAAACGAATTCAGCGTCAAGCTCTTCAGCTGTTTCAAAAATTGCGGGAGTAACATCGTATACGAACTCTCCCCTCTTCCAGCCGATGACACGGTTTACGGTGCCGTCAGCCAGAAGCTGTTTGGCTCTGTTTATCATTGCTTCCTGCATCGTAGATCCTCCAGTCTGCGGTTAGGTCCGAGCTTCTTTACTGCTTCTGTAAACTCGTTCATAGTAGCCGCGAATTTAGCTCCCTCGGCAGCCGATACCCATTCAACTCTTGTTCTGTCGCGCTCTATTCCGAGGAAATCAAGCATACTGAACAGAAGAGTCATTCTTCTTCTCGTGAAGTAGTTGCCTGAGGTATAGTGACAGTCTCCCGGATGGCAGCCGCAGAGGATGACTCCGTCAGCACCGCGCTGGAAGGCTCTCAGAATGAACATTGGATTTACTCTGCATGAGCAGGGTACTCTGATTATCTTTACATTTGTAGGATAGTTAAGTCTGTTGGTTCCCGAAAGATCGGCTCCTGCGTAAGAACACCAGTTACAGCAGAAGGCAACGATCAGCGGTTCAAACTCTTTATTCTCATTTACTTGCATATTGCGTCTACCTCCGCCATTATCTGACTGTTAGAGAAACCGTTGAGATCCATAGCTCCCGACGGACAAGCTACCGTACAAGCGCCGCAGCCCTGACATACCGCAGGGTTAACACTTGCAACGCGACGAATAGCTGTTGTTCTGTCTGGCATTCTGAACTCCTTATCCTCGTATGTGATAGCTCCGTAGGGACAAACCTTTTCACAGGATGAGCAGCCGTTGCACATAAGCTCATTTGAATGAGCAACGCAAGGATTGCAGGTTATGCTGTTCTTCACAAGAAGACCGATAGCCTTTGCAGCTGCCGCACTTGCCTGAGCTACTGTCTCGGGGATATCCTTCGGCCCCTGACAAGCACCTGAAAGGAATATACCTGCCGTAGCGCTCTCTACAGGACGAAGCTTTGGATGAGCTTCAGTAAAGAAGTCATTGGTATCCATCTGAGTTGTAAGCATAGTTGCAAGAGGACGAGCTGTCTTGTCAGGCTCGATAGCTGCTGCAAGAACTACCATATCAGCATCGATATGAAGCTGTTCATTTGCAAGAAGGTCAGAAGCCTGAACATCTATCTTTCCGTCTGAACGAGGTGTGACTTTACCAACCATTCCCTTGATGTAGTGAACGTTGTACTGCTCAACCGCACGGCGGTAGAACTCATCGAAGTTCTTTCCGGGTGTACGAACATCTATGTAGAATACATACACTTCTGTATCCGGATATTTCTCACGGATAAGCATTGCGTGTTTAGCAGTGTACATACAGCATATCTTTGAGCAGTAGGGCTTTCCCTTGCTGTCGTCGCATCTTGAACCGACACACTGAACAAATACTATCTTGTGAGGATGTGTCTTATCGGAAGGACGAAGAAGTGTACCGCCGTTAGGACCTGCAGCGTTCATGAGACGCTCAAGCTCCAGAGAAGTAACGACGTCAGGACATTGATTATATGCAAATTCATCATACTTATCCAGCTTGATAGGATTGAAGCCTGTAGCAACAACGATAGCACCATACTTCTGCTCGATGAAGCGATCCTGCTGCTTGTAGTCGATAGCTCCCACAGAGCATACCTTTGAGCAGACACCGCACTTTCCGTTCTTGAGCATCATGCAGTAGTTGGGGTCAATAGTCGCTACCTTTGGAACTGCCTGAGCAAACGGGATATAAACTGCTGTTCTGTTATCCAGTCCCATATTGAATTCGTTGGGAACTTTTTTCATGGGACATTTTTCGGTACAAAGACCACAGCCCGTACACTTGGTCTCATCGACATAACGTGCCTTTTTCTTGATAGTAACTGTAAAGTTTCCAACAAAGCCCTTTACATCGGTAACTTCACTGAAAGAATGAATAGTTATATGCTCATTCTGTGAAGCTTCAACCATCTTAGGGGTAAGTATACAAGCAGCACAGTCAAGTGTCGGAAAAGTCTTATCTATCTGAGCCATCTTACCGCCGATAGTAGGCTGCTTCTCAACGATGTCAACGTCAAAGCCAGCCTCTGCGATATCAAGAGCAGTCTGTATACCTGCGATACCGCCGCCGATAACGAGAGCTCTCTTCGCAACAGGGCTCTCACCAGCTGTAAGAGGAGCGTTGAGGTGTACCTTAGCAATGGCAGCCTTGCCGAGGATTATAGCCTTATCTGTTGCAGTTGCTATATCCTTGTGTATCCATGAACACTGCTCACGGATGTTGGCGATCTCAACAAGATAAGGGTTAAGTCCTGCTGCCGCCGCAGCCTTTCTGAATGTATTTTCATGCATTCTCGGAGAACATGAACAGATAACGATACCTGTGAGGTTATGTTCCTTGATCGCATTCTTTACAAGATTCTGTCCCGATTCAGAGCACATATACTGGTAATCCTGAGAGATGACCACGCCCGGCTCATGACCAAGAGTTTCCGCAACAGTCTTGACATCTACTGTTGCAGCGATATTCGTTCCGCAATGACAGACGAAAACGCCTATTCTCTGCATAGTGTGATCTCCTCCTTACTTAATGTACTTTCTGAAAGCTGTTACGATAGCCTGCTGAGGCAGATCGTCATCAAGCATTTCAGGTATCTGATTGGGATTCATATGGTTATTGCCCTGCTGACGTACAGCCGCAAGCCTTACAGCCTCAACGACCTTCGCAGGCTCAACATTACGGGGACATCTGTCAACACAGGCAAAGCAAGTCAGACATTTGTATATGGACTTTGAATTCATCAAAGTCTCTATGTCACCGCGTTCGACCATGTAAACGAACTGATGAGGATGATACTCCATCTCGTCATATGAAGGGCAGGTGCCTGAGCATTTGCCGCAGCGCATACACTTCAGAACGTTTACTCCGCTGGCGCGAAGCACCTGTTCCTTTAAATTCTTATTCATTGCTTTCCTCCTTCACGCCAAGAGCTTCTGCAAGAAGCTCGGTAAAGTAGTAAACAGGAAGCTCGGAGCCCGAGCTCTTTTTCAGATTATACAAGCAGAGAGGACAGGCTGTGATGACCATATCAGCTCCCTGATCTGCGGCAGAACGCATTACAGCATTGCTTCTTTTAGCTGCCTGATCCTTGTCCTCAAGAGTGATATATCCGCCGCAGCACTCGTTTCTCTGAGCGTATATAACAGGAGTTCCTCCGATAGCCTTTATAAAATCTTCCATGATAGAAGGATTTTCGGGATCGTCCATTGCAAGCGCCTTTGACGGACGGAGCAGGAGACATCCGTAGTAAGCAGCTATCTTTTTGCCCTTGAACGGATTGACTACCTTCTGTGCAAGGTTATCAAAGCCAACAACATCTCGGAGCATCTCAAGATAGTGATAAACAGTGGTCTCACCGTTATACGGCTCATCAAGCTTTAAATAATTATTGACCTTAGAAGCCATCTCCTCGTCATGGAGAATATCATAATTGGTCTGCTTTATAACGTTATGACAGGCTGAACAGACTGTGATAAGAGGTCTGCTGTTCATCTTGGCTGAATTGAGCGTTCTTACAGCTGAAAGCTTGGTCGCGATCTCATCTTTCGCTGTTGTGTAAGCACCGCCGCAGCACTGCCAGTCAGCAGGCTCCTCAAGATTGATACCGAGAGCTTCGGCAGAAGACCTTGCGTATGTATCAAGGTCTTTTGCTTTTGTTCTCAGCGTACAGCCAGGGTAGTAGGTAAAAGTTTCCATATGTACGCTTCCTTTCGTATTTATCAAACCATTTCTTCGGGGTGGAAGACTTCATCGAACTTCTCGGCAGTGAGAAAACCAAGTTCAACACAAGCTTCCTTCAGAGAAACATTGTCCTTGAATGCTTTTTTAGCAGTCTTTGCAGCATTCTCATATCCGATATAGGGATTGAGAGCTGTAACAAGCATAAGGGAATTGTAAAGGTTATGATGCATTTTCTCCTTGTTCGCCTTTATTCCTACCGCACAGTTTTTGTTGAAGGACGTAATAGACTCAGCAAGAAGTCTTGCGGACTGAAGAAAATTATATGCACACACAGGCATGAACACGTTCAGTTCAAAGTTGCCCTGCGAAGCCGCCATGCCGACTGCAACATCATTGCCCATAACCTGAACAGCCACCATTGTTACCTGCTCACATTGTGTAGGGTTGACCTTTCCCGGCATGATAGATGAACCCGGCTCATTCTCGGGAATAAATATCTCGCCAAGACCGTCTCTGGGCCCCGATGCAAGCCATCTTACATCATTTGCTATCTTCATCATATCAGCAGCAAGAGCCTTGAGAGCTCCATGAGCGAACACGATCTCATCCTTTGAGGTGAGTGAATGGAATTTATTGGGAGAAGTGATAAACTTCTTACCTGTCAGCTTACTGATATTTTCAGCAGCCTTTTCGGCAAAGCCCTTGGGAGCATTCAGACCTGTTCCGACAGCTGTGCCGCCAAGAGCAAGCTCTTTAAGCTCATTGCAAGCAGAAAGTATCATCTTTCTGTCTTTTTCAAGAGATGCTCTCCAGCCGCTTATCTCCTGAGAGAATTTAATGGGAGTGGCATCCTGAAGATGAGTTCTTCCACTCTTGACTATACCCTCATTCTCCGCTTCAAGTCTCTTGAAGGTATCGATCAATGTATCAACAGCAGGAATGACCTTATCTTCAAGAGCAACAACTGCTGCGATATGCATAGCAGTAGGGAAAGTGTCATTAGACGACTGACTCATATTAATGTCATCGTTTGGATGGAGAAGCTTTTCGCCTGCGATCTCATTTCCTCTGTTGGCAATAACTTCATTGGCATTCATGTTTGACTGAGTGCCGCTGCCTGTCTGCCATACAACAAGTGGAAAATGGTCATTGAGAGACCCGCTGATCACTTCGTCACAAGCCTGAGATATAGCATCAAGCTTTTTGTCGGTCATTCTTTCTGGCTTCAGCTCGTGATTAGAAAGAGCTGCAGCCTTCTTGAGAATGCCGAAGGCGTGAGTGATCTCTCTTGGCATAGTTTCAATACCGACGCCAATAAGAAAATTCTCATGGCTTCTTTCGGTCTGGGCAGCCCAGTACTTATCGGCAGGAACCTTAACTTCGCCCATAGAATCATGTTCGATACGATAATCCATATATATCCTCTCCCCTGACGCTTGGTATATCACGCCTTTCGGCGCAATAACACCTGTTTCAACATTTCTATACATTATAAGTATACCAGTAACTCAGGATAAATTCAAATTCAGTTTCAGAATATCGCTATTCTGATATTGATATATAATTAACAATGATATATCCATCCTCTGATGCTGTAATATAAAAATGATATATTTGTTTTTATATCACATTTTTGTTGCGTACATTTATTTCAGAACAGTTGGTCATTTTTTTGTTGCATTTGACTTACAAAGCTCTAATGTCCCTTGTTTTTATACTGATTATTACCAAACAGCAGTATTTGCGCAGGACAAACAAACGAAGAAAAAGCGAGTCGTCATCTTCTTGGCGAAGCAATAATGCAGCCGAAAAATATATGCATTTTTAGAATGCTAATATATAATCCTATATATGTAGCTCTATAAACATTGATAATTTTTTCACACTTTCAAACATAAAAAACGGAACAGCAACTGCTGTTCCGTTTCAAAATTACTCTTTTTCAGCTCCTTCAATGTTGTTTAAACAATACGAAAGAGTTGTCAGACTGTCACCGAGGTGGACGTTTTCGACAGCCACACCCTTGTGAGCAACTTTAAGGTCATAGTGTGTAAAATTCCAGAAAGCCTTTATGCCGCAGCTTATAAGCGTATTCGCAAGCTTTTCAGCTGCCTGCATCGGTACACAGAGTATGGCGGCAACAGGTTTGTTTTCAGCACAAAAAGAACTCAGCTCATCAACGCTTCTGACCTTGAGCTCGCCTATCTCCTTGCCAATGAGTTCTTCATTGATATCGAATGCGCCAATAAGATCAAATCCTTTGTTATGGAAGTCAATATGCGCAGCTATAGCCTTTCCGAGATTTCCTGCACCCAGAAGAATCATAGGTGTCTGCTTGTCAAGACCAAGTATCTTTCCGATCTCCATTCTGAGATCGCTGACATTATAGCCGTATCCCTGCTGACCAAACTCGCCAAAGCAATTAAAATCCTGCCTTATCTGCGAAGCGGTAAGTCCCATTTCTCAGAAAGCTCTCTTGAAGATATGCGGACATATCCGTTGTTCTCAAGCTCGCCGAGAAAGCGGTAATACCTTGGAAGCCTTCTTATGACAGAGTTGGATATTGAGTTTTTTGACATTGTTCTATGCCTTCTCTCTTATCACATTAATTTGTCGAGTCTGACCTTTATCTCGTCAAGGAAAGTCTTTGAATCAACCTTCTTCTTGTTGTCCAGCTTTGAGATAAGGTAAAGATCGCCTGTCATAACGCCTTCCTCAATAGTCTGTATTGTAGCCTTTTCAAGCTTATCTGCAAAGTCGCAGAGCTCAGGAGTTCCGTCAAGCTCTCCTCTCTTCCTGAGAGCACCGCTCCATGCAAAGATCGTTGCAACAGAGTTGGTAGATGTCTCCTCACCCTTCAGATACTTATAGTAATGACGCTGAACAGTACCATGAGCAGCTTCATACTCATAAATTCCGTCAGGAGAAACAAGTACAGAAGTCATCATAGCAAGACTTCCGTAAGCTGTGGATACCATATCAGACATTACGTCGCCGTCATAGTTCTTACAAGCCCAGATATATCCGCCGTTTGAACGTATAACTCTTGCAACTGCATCATCGATAAGTGTATAGAAGTATTCGATGCCGGCTGCTTCGTACTTCTCCTTGTACTCATTATCGTAGATCTCCTGGAAGATATCCTTGAAGCGGTGATCATACTTCTTGGAGATAGTGTCCTTTGAAGCGAACCACACATCCTGCTTGAGATCAAGACCGTAGTTAAGGCAAGCTCTTGCAAAGCCTGCGATAGAAGCATCAAGGTTGTGGAGTCCCTGAATGATACCGTCGCACTTTGTGAAGTCATGGATGAGTTCACGGGTCTCATTGCCGTTTTCATCTGTTACGACAAGCTCAGCCTTGCTGCCCTTGCTTACGCGCATCTCTGTATTCTTGTAAACATCGCCATATGCGTGACGTGCAATTGTGATAGGCTTTGTCCATGTGGGAATGTAGGGCTCGATACCCTTTACGATAATAGGAGTACGGAAAACAGTGCCATCAAGAGCTGCACGGATAGTTCCGTTAGGAGACTTCCACATCTGAGTAAGGTTGTACTCAGGCATTCTTGCAGCGTTAGGTGTGATAGTTGCACACTTTACTGCTACACCGTATTTCTTTGTAGCTTCGGCAGAGTCTATTGTTACCTGATCCTTAGTCTCTTCTCTGTGCTTGAGACCGAGATCATAGTATTCTGTATTAAGCTCCACATATGGTTCAAGAAGAGTTTCCTTGATCCACTGCCAGAGGATTCTTGTCATCTCGTCGCCGTCCATCTCAACGAGAGGAGTTTTCATGGTTATTTTAGCCATTGGATTGTACCTCCTTTGTACTTCAACAGGGTATTAAAAGTGCATTTGAATTATAGATAATATATCGCTGTATTACTTCATGGACTCTCTTGTATAATCAAGAAGTCCGCCGGCAAGCATGATGTCCTTTGTACGTCCTGAAAGCTCACAGAGTACAGGTATCTCCTTGCCGTTAGTCTTGTTTACAACTGTAAGCTCAGACTTTCCTTCTTCTACTGCCTTTCTTACATCAGCAAGAACGAGCTCATCGCCCTGAGCAATGCTGTCGTAATCAGCCTCGTTAACAAAAGTCAGAGGAAGTATACCTGCATTTATAAGGTTAGCACGGTGGATTCTTGCGAATGACTTTACCAGAACAGCCTTTACGCCAAGGTAAAGAGGAGCAAGTGCAGCGTGCTCTCTGGATGATCCCTGTCCGTAGTTTGAACCGCCTACGATAATGCTCTTGCCGAGTGATTTTGCTCTCTCAGGGAAGCTCTCATCACATACAGCGAAGCAGTGCTGCGAGATCTTCGGGATATTTGAACGGAGAGGAAGTATCTTTGCACCTGCGGGCATGATGTGGTCTGTTGTTATATTGTCTCCTACCTTGAGTGACACAGGAGCGTCAATAGTCTCAAGGAGAGGTGAAGTCTCGGGATAAGGCTTGATGTTGGGTCCGCGGAGTATCTCAACGCTGTCCATCTCAGCCTCAGATACAGGAGGAACTATCATATTATCATTGATAACAAATTCCTCGGGAAGCTTGAAGTCAGGCATATCGCCAAGCTCTCTGGGATCGGTGAGATAACCTGTAAGAGCAGAAACTGCTGCCATTTCAGGAGATACAAGGTAAATCTGTCCGTCCTTTGTGCCTGAGCGCCCTTCAAAGTTTCTGTTGAAGGTACGGAGAGAGATACCCTTTGAGTTAGGAGACTGTCCCATACCGATACAAGGACCGCAAGCACTTTCGAGAATTCTTGCACCTGCATCGATAAGAATAGAAAGTGCGCCGTTCTGAGCCAGCATATTGAGTACCTGCTTGGAACCGGGAGCGATAGCAAGCGAAACATCGGGATTAACAGTCTTTCCCTTTAAGATATGAGCTACCTTGAGCATATCAAGGAGTGAAGAGTTTGTACAAGAACCGATGCAAACCTGATCTATTTTCAGTCTGCCGATCTCCTCAACGCTCTTTACATTGTCAGGCGAATGAGGACAGGCTGCCAGAGGAACGAGCTTACTCAGATCAATGTGGAGCTCTTCATCGTAAACAGCGTCAGGATCAGCTGCAAGAGGAGTCCATACTTCTTCACGCTTCTGAGCCTTGAGGAACTGTTTTGTGATCTCATCCGAGGGGAATACAGATGTTGTTGCTCCGAGCTCTGCGCCCATATTTGTGATAGTTGCTCTCTCGGGAACAGAAAGTGTCTTTACGCCTTCGCCGCAATACTCGATGACCTTGCCTACGCCGCCCTTTACAGACATTCTTCTCAGAACTTCAAGGATAACATCCTTGGCAGCAACCCACGGCTGAAGCTTTCCTGTGAGTTCAACTTTAACTACCTTAGGACAGGTAATATAATAAGCACCGCCGCCCATAGCAACAGCAACATCAAGTCCGCCTGCACCAATAGCGATCATACCGATACCGCCGCCTGTGGGAGTATGGCTGTCAGAACCGATAAGTGTCTTTCCGGGGATACCGAAGCGTTCCAGATGTACCTGATGGCAGATACCGTTACCGGGACGAGAGAAGTAAATTCCATGCTTCTTGGCAACACTTCCGATAAATCTGTGGTCATCTGCGTTCTCGAAGCCGTTCTGGAGAGTATTGTGATCTATGTAAGCGACCGAGCGCTCGGTCTTTACACGAGGCACACCGATAGCCTCGAACTCGAGGTATGCCATTGTACCTGTTGCATCCTGTGTAAGAGTCTGATCGATACGGATACCGATCTCCTGTCCCTTCACATATTCACCGTCAACAAGGTGCGCTCTGAGGATCTTTTCAGTTAAAGTTAAACCCATTGAAGATCATTCCTTTCAATACATAAGAATACATTTTAATTGTACAACATTTTACTCAGTTTGTCAAGAATTAAACAAAGTATTTTTATGTTATATAAAAAGGCTTCCGCAGAAGCCTTTTTTTCATGATGCAAACTGACTATTGTAAAGCTCGGCATAGAAGCCGCCCTCGGCAAGAAGCTGATCATGGCTGCCCTGCTCGATTATATTACCATGCTTCATAACAAGAATAACGTCGGAATTCTTTATGGTTGACAATCTGTGAGCAATAACAAAGCTTGTACGCCCCTCCATAAGCTTTGTGAACGCTCTTTGTACACGAAGCTCGGTTCGCAGATCAATTGAGCTTGTAGCCTCGTCAAGGATAAGCACAGGCGGATCCATAAGCATAATCCTTGCTATACATATAAGCTGTTTCTGTCCTTGCGAAAGTCCGCAGTCCTCATTGATGACCGTATCATACCCGTCGGGAAGTCTCTTTATAAATCCGTGAGCATATACAGATTTAGCGGCTGCGATGATCTGCTCTCTTGTGGCATCGGGAGCTCCGTAGGCTATATTTTCGGCAACCGTTCCGGTAAATATCCATGTTTCCTGAAGTACCATGCCAAAACAGCTTCGCAGGCTGTCACGGGTAACGTCATTGATATTTCTGCCCGATATCTCGATCCTTCCGCTGTCAATATCATAAAATCTCAGCAGAAGATTGATTATAGTGGACTTGCCGCAGCCCGTCGGACCAACTATTGCTATACGCTGACCGCTTTTAACGTCAAGTGTGAAGTTCTCTATAAGTTTTGTTTCGGAAGAATACGAGAAGAAAACATCCGAAAATCTCAGAGTTCCGTCACAACTGTCAAGAACAGCCTTATCAGAATCATCAGATACTTCTTCTTCATCAAGTACGGCAAAAACTCGCTCCGCAGAGGCTACAGCATTCTGCAGCTCGGCAAAAACTCCTGATATTTCGTTGAAAGGCTTTGTGTACTGGTTTGAATACGCCAGAAAGCTTGAAAGCTTACCAACGGTCATGGCACCGATAACAGGGAACTTTCCCACTACACCGAGAGCACCGAGAAGTCCGACCGCTGCATAAATAAGACCGTTAACAAATCTGGTAGTCGGATTTGTCATGGAACTGAAAAATGTAGCCTTAGCACCGATATCCCCGTAAGCCTTATTTATCACATCGAAACGTGCTTCAGCCCTTTTACCATAAACAAACGCCTTAACTATCTTCTGGTTTCCAGCCATTTCTTCGGCAAGCCCCACCATTTCTCCGCGCAGTTTTGACTGCTTCATGTAAGAATCATGGGACGCCTTTGTGATCTTCGACGCTGCAATAAAGGAGAGAGGCGTCAGGATAACAACAACTATGGCTATTCGGTAATTTATCACCATCATAAAAACAAGCGTTCCGATAATTGTGATTATACCGCTGAAAAACTGGGTAAATCCTTGCAGAAGACCATCTGAGATTATCTCTATATCATTGATCACGCGGCTTGTAAGCTCACCCTTTGTGTGCCCGTCTATATATCTGAGAGGAACACGCTCCAGCTTGCAGAAGATGTCTGATCTGATGTCTCTTATCGTCAAAAAGGCCAATTTGTTTGTGCAAAGACTCATAAGCCACTGAAACAGAGTGCTTGCCACAACCATAGAAGCGAGCAGAGTAATGATCTTCGTCAGTTTATGAAAGTCAACTGCTCCTTTCCCGATACAGCAGTCAACAGCTTCACCGATAAAAACAGGAACTGCAAGAGAAAGCGAAACTCCAAGGGCTGCAAATACAAGCGTCATAATGAAATACTTCATATACGGACCTGCATACGAAAAAACTCTCTTTAAAGTTTTAACCATTATTGCCGCCCCCCTTCTCGTTCATCTGAGACTTATATATCTCATTATATACCTCACAGCCGCGGACTAATTCATCGTGCGTACCTATACCTACCGCCTCGCCCTCGTCCATGACTATTATCTTGTCTGCGTTTTTCAGAGAAGTAGTTCTCTGAGAGATCATTATGACAGTAGTATCCGGCAGGTCTTCGCTCAATGCGCGTCTGAAAGCAAGATCAGTCTTGTAGTCAAGAGCGCTTGTGGAATCGTCGAAAATGACGATATCGGGAGCGCCTACAAGAGCTCTTGCAATAGATATACGCTGCTTCTGTCCGCCCGAGAGATTCTTTCCGCCCTGTGAAAGAACGGTATCAAGCCCGTCAGGAGTGCTGCTCACAAAATCCCATGCCTGCGCTGTTTTTAATGCCGATATTATCTCCTCATCTGTGGCATCCGGAGTTCTCCACTTCATATTATCGCGTATAGTTCCCGAAAAAAGTATAGCCTTCTGGGGAACTGTGCTGATCATGCGCCGAAGCTTTTCATTCTCAATATCATTGACATTTACTCCGAAAACACTGACTGTTCCCTCAGTTGCGCGATAAAAGCAGGGAATAAGGTTGGCAAGTGTGGTCTTTCCGCATCCCGTTCCTCCGATGATCCCGAGCATTTGCCTTTTTTTAACAGAAAAGCTGATATTTCTGAGAGAATAGTCTCCCGCACCTGCATATGAGAACGAAACATCGCGGAATTCTATAACAGCAGCATTATTCTCGCTTATCTCGGTGATAGTTCCATCCTCCTCAGGAAGCAGAGCGAATACCTCACTGATGCGGTTGGCTGAAGCAAACGCTTTTGTAAATATAACAATAAGATTAGCCAGAACCACAAGAGCCAGAAGTATCTGAGTCATATAGTTTGTGAAAGCAGTCAATTCTCCTTGTGTCAGTCCGCCGATATCTATTCTCTTTCCGCCGAACCAGATAACAGCAACGATTCCGAGATTCATTACCATAAACGCCACAGGATTAAGAATAGCTGATATTTTTCCGACTGCGACGGAGTTATCCGAGATATCGTTCACTGCCTCTTTGAACTCATCGATCTCCTCCTGCTGACGCGAAAACGCTCTTATAACTCTTGCTCCCTCGAGGCTTTCACGAGTAAGCAGCGACGCCCTGTCAAGGCACTGCTGAGTTCTTTTGTACATCGGAACTGTCTTTTTCATAATAATAAAGATGACCGCAGAAATAAGCGGAGCAACGATAAAGAATATGAGCGAAAGCTTTACATCGATAGTTACAGCCATAACAGCTGCGCCTATAACAAGAAAAGGCGCTCTGACAGCAAGCCGGATGAACATATTTACTCCGCTCTGAACAGTATTCGTATCGTTTGTAAGTCGGTTCACAAGTGATGCGGTTCCGATCTTGTCAATGCTTTCATATGAAAGCGAATTAATATGTTTATAAAGGTCTGCTCTGAGCTCGGTACCAAAGCCGTATGCACATTTCGCCGCAAAAAACTGGCAGGTAAGAGCGAAACACAAGCCGCTGGCTCCAAGCAAAACAATAAGCCCGCTCATTTTCAGTATATAAGAGCTGTCACTGTTCCCTATTCCATTATCTATTATCTTAGCCATTACAACAGGCACGATAAGCTCAAAAACAGCTTCGAGCAATTTAAAAAAAGGCCCGAGTATAAGTTCTTTTTTGTAGTTTTTCAGATATTTCAATAATCTTCTCATCCGACCGCTTCCGTCCATTAAAATCATTTACACACAGCAACACTCCCTGTCAAAGGGAGTGTTGTGTAATTTTATATTTTAACTCCATTTGCCTGAAGCAGTTTTCTTGCAGACTCTACCGAATCAACACCTTCTGCATTTTTAACAGGTGCGAATTCCTTGTCCCGAACAACTTCATAAGGAAGACAGCTATCCTGCATATGCACCATATCAAGCACAAGAGTCTCAAATTTATATCCGTTTGGAGAATCAGGTTTTACGAGCTCACCGTTATCATTCATAAACGGGATCTTCTTGCTGACAACATGAACAGGCATTTTTCTGTCACATATCTCCTCAAGCTTGTCCACGTTAAAAAGATAATTGAGAATTACTCCGTACTTGTATGCAAGCTCTCTGTTATCATCCAGAAGCGTTCTCATTTCCTCGGTCATTTCGTAATACTCTACTATGGAGGGCATTCCGTCCTCGAGGCACAGAACTCCTACGCGCTCATCAGGAGATACCTTGCTGACGACCTTTCCGCCTGACTGCATCCCCGAATCGATAACAGCACCGATAAAACTCGGATCAGCTATCCTTTGCAGCACGTTATCAACTGCAAATACATTGATCCACTGAACGCCTTTTTCCTTTATCTCATCAAGCAATCCTGCTCTGACAAGTGACGAGAACCAGCCTCCGTTTCCATTGGGTGAAAGCGATATCTTTGAACGGCTTTCCATCAATATTTTACCGTTTGTATCAACAGAAGGAGCCATATCCTGGATAAAAAACCTTATATAAGCAGGATCATATCCGAAATAATTCTTCTCTTTGAAAAATTCCACCGTCTCGCTGTTGTTTTTCTCGCTGGTCATGATATAGAGAGGGACCCATGCACCTGCAAGCTTGACAACATCCATAAGATTATTTATCAGACACTGAAAAATGTACAGTTCCGTATCAACTCCGATATTGAACATACCCTTAGGCTTATCAAATCCGAGTCTTGTGCCCTGACCGCCTGCGAGAAGAACAGCAGCCACCTTTCCTGCTTTTAATGCCTCGACTCCTGTTTGAGTAAATCTGTCACTTTCAGAAGCGATATCTTTGATCGTAACAGCACCGAGAGGTTCAAAACTGCCGCGTTCTCCCCCGCTGTTATGGTCGCCTGCCAGATTTTCAAGCACTGAAAAATCTGTTATTTCGATCTGAGAAAGAAGCTCCTTCTGCTCTGTTTCGTTAAGCTCATCAAAATATTTCAGTACATGTTCCTGGCCGATTTCTGACAGAATACGAAATGCCTTATCGCGATCTATCATAAACTCCTCCTTGATTATGGCAATGCCAATTTACTGAAATATATTATAACATAACATTATATATTAGTCAATGTATAAAAAAATCCGATACTCAAACGAGTATCGGATTTTTGGGGTAATGCTGATTGCATCTGGTCTGAGTGACGGGACTTGAACCCACGGCCTCTACCACCCCAAGGTAGCGCGCTACCAACTGCGCCACACCCAGACGTTTTTGTGTCCTCCGCAATCAACGATATTAATTATATCACCCATAAAGCAATTTGTCAAGGGCTTTTTGAAAAAAATTTCAGATTTTTTTATTTCAATTCCTTTTTCGCCTGTTTTACGCCATTTATTGCTCAAAAAAATTTTTTTAGTTTTTCAATTCTATGGACAAATAATGCTTTATATGGTATAATACTTTTCAGTAAGGAGCTGATCTCATGAAAAAGCATTACAATTATTTCTGCTCGCTTTTTATTTCGGCTGTATTTGCGATCTTTTCTGCTTTCTTTTCGGCAACTGTTGCATTTGCTGCCGAAGAGAAAAAAAGCGAAAGCTTCTCAAAAGGAACTACTGCCCTGATAATGATAGCTGTTTTCATCGCTACCGCTATATGTTCGGCTTTCATTACTTTCAAGGTCAAAAAGAATAAAATCAGCCGTTCAGATGAAACATCATCTGATAATGAAAAAGATAAATAAAAGCAGGAGCAGGTATTATGGATACTGATATTGATCTTTACATTGATTTTATATATCACGGTTTCTACAAGCTCGCAGATATCGAGGAAAGATTTGATGAATACCAGGAAATGGCGACAGAAGCTGCAAAGGATATAGGCGATGACGAGGTCATCCTCTTTGCGATATACGCTTTTGATGAAGATACACAACGCTTTATTTACGCAAACTTCATGCTGAAACGCCTTACACTTGAACATTATGCCCGAGTATGTGAAAGACTTTCAAAATTCTGCAGATTATTCTGCATCGGAAACGGATAGGTGAAAATATGATCATAAAGCATTCGATCTCTGCTTTAGCGTCCGCTGTGCTGCTCTCAGGAGCTGTTGCAGCAGCTGCATATGCAGCAGAAAGTAATAATAAGCCAGTATCAGCCGATTCGGATACTGCCGCAGGAACAACGGTCACATCAACGACATCGACCGCCCCGTCTGACTCAACAACTGAGCCAACAACATTAAAAAAGTATAATATTACATTTCTCGATTTTGACAACAAGCCCCTGACTGTTCTTGAAGTTGAGGAAGGTGATCCGATAGATTATTCCGAAGTAGATATAACCAAGCTTCATAAGCATATCAATGAGTATACGGAGCAGGACTTCTGTGCATGGGATATAAAGCCTGATTTTGCCGATCAGGATTACACCATCCATGCCCTTTCCAAAACAGCTTCCATAACATTCAGCAAGTATCCCGAGAAGCACAGATATTTCTCTGCAAAAGGGAATGTTTCTCTCAACGGTCTCGAAGCTTCGATCAAAATGACTGTCCAGACTCCTCAGAAGGACAAAGATGGCAAATTCATCAATGAAGAAAATATTGTTGATATTTCATCAAGCTGTATCGCCAAACCTAATACTCTTGAAGAAGCTTTTGCTAACGGTGACAAAGCAACTATTACAGTTTATCCGGTCGGAGACCAGAAGCCGCTTTGCAAATTCGATATTATCTGTCATCGGAATCTCGGTGATGTCAACGAAGACGGAAGCATTGATTCTACGGACGCTTCTCTTGTTCTGACCACATATGCTGAAATGGCTGCTTCCAAAGAATTCAAAGTATCAGACAAAGTGCTGAAGCTCTCAGATGTTAATTTAGACGGAAAGCTTGACGCCCGCGACGCATCACATATCCTGAAATACTATGCAGTCTCCTCAACAATAAGTGAAACTATTGATTGGGAGTATTTCTTTGATTACGATAAAATACTCGATTCAAAATAATGATTAATAAGGATGTTTCTATGAACAAAGAATGGTCAGAGCTTAACAGATCAATGCAGGCAAAGCTCAGAAAAAAAAGATACCTACAATAGTGGAATAGATTTACTATTTCATCTTAGAGACCGGCTTACGGAAACATTACTCTCATTCAAAGAAGAATTAGAACGCGATGACTTCAATGTTATTCCATTTATAAATGCTGATGGGTACCACAGCAAAAACATAGCCTATTCACTCTGGCATATATTCCGCATTGAAGATATAGTTGCTCATACTCTTATAAATGACGATGAGCAGATATTTTTCTCGGGGAACTACAAGGATCGTATCAATTCTCCGATAATAACAACAGGTAATGAACTTGTCGGTCAGGATATTGCCGATTTTTCTGCAAAACTCAATATTGATGAACTATATACATACATCGTTGAAGTAAAGAAGAGCACAGAGTCTGTATTGTCAAAACTCCCCTTTGATATGCTGAAAAATAAAATATCTCCTGAGCGGAAAGACCGGCTTATTTCGCTTAATACTGTAAGTACTGACGAAAATGCTGTCTGGCTCATAGATTACTGGTGCGGGAAGGATATACGCGGTCTTATCCAAATGCCATTCTCACGGCATTGGATAATGCATACCGAAGCCTGCCTTCGCATAAAGAATAAACTGAAAAAATCGTGAGACTGCCTGACTTTCGCAAAAAAGTACTGACAGGCAGTTTTTTTGCTGTTTGTAAACTTTTTTCTGTTTTCCTATTGAAATTTCAGGAAAGTTAATGTATAATTATAAAGTAATGCATTTGCGCAAATTCACTATTTTAAAGGAGTGCTTATAATGTACAACGATCTTATGGATTCAATCGGCTTCGTTAAAGGCTATGATCCTGCTGTAGGCGAGGCTATGGGCAAGGAGCTTGCTCGCCAGCAGAGAAATCTCGAGCTCATCGCAAGCGAAAATATCGTTTCCCCTGCTGTTATGGCTGCTATGGGAAGTGTTCTTACAAACAAATATGCTGAGGGATATCCCGGAAAGCGTTACTACGGCGGATGTCAGTGCGTTGACGAGGTAGAGGAAATCGCTATCGAGAGAGCCTGCAAGCTCTTCGGTGCTAAATATGCTAACGTTCAGCCCCATTCAGGTGCTCAGGCTAATACAGCTGTTTACTTTGCAGTTCTTCAGCCCGGTGACACTGTTCTCGGAATGAGCCTTGCTGACGGCGGACACCTTACACACGGCTCACCCGTAAACCTTTCCGGTAAGTACTTCAACTTTGTATCATACGGTCTTGATGACGAGACAGAGACTATCAACTATGATGAGCTTTACAAGCTTGCAAACAAGACTAAGCCGCGTCTTATCGTTGCAGGTGCTTCTGCATATCCCCGCGCTATCGACTTCAAGCGTCTTTCCGAGATAGCAAGAGCAGTCGGAGCACTCCTTATGGTTGATATGGCTCATATCGCAGGTCTTGTTGCTGCAGGCTGCCACGAGTCCCCTGTTCCCTATGCTGATATTGTCACTACTACAACTCACAAGACTCTCCGCGGTCCAAGAGGCGGACTTATCCTTACAAACAACGAGTTCTTGGCTAAGAAGATCAATTCTGCTATCTTCCCCGGAACACAGGGCGGTCCTCTTATGCACACTATTGCTGCTAAGGCTGTATGCTTCGGCGAGGCTCTCAAGCCCGAGTTCAAGGAATATCAGCAGAGAATAGTTGCCAATGCAAAGGCACTGGCTGACGGTCTCCTCAAGAGAGGCTTCAACCTCGTTTCCGGCGGTACAGACAACCACCTCATGCTGGTTGACCTCCGTCCCTTCAACATCACAGGAAAGGAGCTTGAGCGCAGACTGGACGAGGTATATATCACAGTAAACAAGAACGCTATCCACAACGACCCCGAGAAGCCTTTCGTAACAAGCGGTATCAGAATCGGTACTCCTGCTGTTACAACAAGAGGTCTCGGCGTTGAAGAAATGGAAAAGATCGCTGAATACATCTACCTCTGCGCTACAGATTTCGAGAACAAGGCTGATGAGATTCGTGCAGGCGTAAACGCTATCTGCGAGAAGTTCCCTCTTTATAAGTAATCAATAATCATCAAGGGACGGACGAACTGTCCGTCCCCTTATTTTATAGAAATTATTATGCACAGGATATTCGGATCAAAAGAAAACATACAATACTGCGACAGAGAGGGCGCATACGTTATCCCTGTCTGCAATGGAAAGATCGGTGTGATACATACTCCTAAAGGATATTTCTTTGTTGGCGGCGGAATAGAAAATGGCGAATCTCACTCTGATTGCGTAAAAAGAGAAAGTCTTGAAGAAACAGGATATACAGTTTCTGTAAAAGCAAAAGTATGCTCTGCCGAGACATATTGCTTTCACAATGAAATAGGTTATTTTCACCCCGTCCAGACCTATTATACCGGTGAGTTTATCTCAAAAGTATCCTCGCCGACCGAAGATGACCATGAATTCTTGTGGATCAAGTACGAAAACATCAAAGGAAAAATGTTCTGGGAAATGCAGAACTGGGCACTGGATATTGTATACAAACAATACATATTCCGATTATCATAAAACAAGGTATTTAATATGGATCTTCACATTAATTCACTCTATCTTTGCGTAAATGATATGGATAGAGCAATAAAGTTCTATGAGGAACTTTTTGAACAGGAAGTTACTGAAAGAGATGAATTGTACAGCGTTTTTGAAGTAAACGGCTTCCGTCTTGGATTGTTCGCTTATAAACTTACTAACGAAACTCACGAATTTGGAAGCAACTGCATACCGAGTTTCAGCGTTGACGATCTCAAACTTCTTGATGCCAAGCTCAAGGGAAAAGAGATCTGCTTCCCTATAACCCGCATAGGAAATAACTGGGTGGCAGAGTTTGTTGATCCTGAGGGCAATCACATTGAAATGACTGCACCTGCAAAGTAAAATGAAAGGAGAACTGCTATGTCTGCACCATTAGCCGATAAAATACGCCCGAAAACACTTGCTGATGTTGTCGGTCAGGAACACATACTCGCCGATGGAAAGCCGCTTCGACGCATTATCGAAAGCGGAACAGTTCCGAATATGATATTCTATGGTCCGTCGGGCGTGGGCAAGACAACCGTTGCGCGTATTATCGCCGAAAACTGTGGTATGTCGCTGTATAAGCTCAATGGTACAAACGCTTCCCTCTCTGACATCAAGGATGTAGTAGCCGAGATAGGCACATTCGGAAGCGAAAACGGTATACTGCTCTATCTTGACGAGATACAGTACCTGAATAAAAAGCAGCAGCAGAGTCTTCTGGAATACATCGAAAACGGCGAGATAACACTTATTGCTTCGACTACGGAAAACCCGTATTTCGCTGTATATAATGCTGTCATAAGCCGAAGCACTGTTTTTGAGTTCAAGCCTGTTACTGCCGAGCAGCTCATACCTGCGATAAAACGCGCTTTCAGAATCATGTCGGAGGAAAACGGCTATGAAATAGAAGCTTCCGATGACATTATAACCCGTATAGCCTTTAGCTGCGGCGGTGACGTCCGCAAGGCAATGAACACGGCTGAGCTTGCGGTCGTCTGCGGAGAGCCCTCTGACGGTAAAGTAACCATAACCGAAGACTCCCTTGAAGTTCTTGCACAGCGCAGCAATATGCGCTATGACCGAGACGGAGACCAGCATTACGATATTCTGTCAGCCTTTCACAAGTCTGTCCGCGGCTCTGACGAAAACGCCGCACTGCACTATGCTGCGCGTCTGATCGCCGCCGGAGATATTATCTCGCTTTGCAGGCGTATGCTCTGTATTGCGTCAGAAGACGTGGGACTCGCCTACCCTATGGCTGTGCCCATCGTTAAAGCCTGCGTTGACTCGGCATTACAATTAGGACTTCCCGAAGCTAAGCTCCCCATCGCCGAAGCGATAATTTTAATGGCAACAGCACCGAAGTCCAACAGTGCCTGCATGGCTATTGATGCCGCTCTGGACGATCTGAAAAGCTGCGATGCTCTTGATTTTCCAAGGCATCTCCAGAATGTTCACTTTGACGGCAAGGGTGCCAAGGTCGTGGGACAGCATTATCTTTACCCTCATGACTTCCCTAATCACTATGTAAAACAGCAGTACCTCCCCGATGCACTTAAAGACCGCATTTATTATCATTACGGTGAGAATAAACAGGAGCAGTCAGCTTACCAGTACAGACAAAAGCTTCTGAGCGAAGCCGATAAATAAGCAAGTCCGCAGAAATCTGCGGACTTTTTAATAGCAATATACATAAATTAACCACGGTAAACTTGATTTTTTTAGTCTTGACAAAAGGCGTAAAAAATGTTATAGTAATTAAGTAGAATACAATTGTTCATCAGTGGTGGACGATTATCAAAAAATAAGGTGATTTTCTATGGATACCAAATCACAGCTTATCGTTGCCGATGCAAGGATACTCCCCGAGGTCTTCACAAAAGTCCTTGAGGTAAAAAAACTCATGGCACAGAAAGGCGAAAAAAGCTTCGCGTCAGCCTGCAAGCGTATCGGCATTTCAAGAAGTGCTTACTACAAATATAAGGACAGCGTTTTTTCATATGAAGAGCTGTTTAACAGGAAGATCGTCAATATCTATCTGCTCCTCAGTGACAGTCCCGGTATTCTTTCAAGCGCTCTTGTTTTTCTTCATAACCTGAATGCTAATATTTTGACTGTTAATCAGAGTATCCCCGTGGACGGCGCGGCTGCTGTCAATATTTCACTCAGGCTTACCGGCGAGTACGATGAAGAACTCGCTGCACTAAATTCAATTACTGAACTGGACGGCGTTTTAGAGGTCAAGATACTCTCTGCCGAATAGTTTACGGAGGTTTTCTTTTTATGTCAGTTAAATTTGCAGTTTTAGGTCATGGTGTTGTTGGCTCAGGCGTAGTCGAGCTTTTCTATAAGAATAAGAAGATCATCGAGAAGCGCGCAGGCATGGAAATGGATATAAAGTATATCCTCGATCTCAGAGATTTTCCGGACTCTCCTTACGCCGATAAGTTCACCAAAAACTTTGATGATATCCTCAATGATGATGAAGTAGTTTCCGTTGCTGAGTGTATGGGAGGTGTTGAGCCTGCTTTCACATTCGTTAAAGCCTGCCTTGAAAAGGGCAAAAGCGTTTCTACTTCAAACAAGGAGCTTGTTGCAGAAAAAGGCGATATTCTTCTTAAAGCAGCCAAGGAACACAACTGTAACTTCTTCTTTGAAGCAAGCGTCGGCGGAGCTATCCCTATCATCAGACCTCTTCACCGCTGCCTCGCTGCCAATGAGATCACAAAGGTAGCAGGTATCCTTAACGGTACAACAAACTTCATCCTCACAAAGATGTATAATGATAATATGCCTTTTGACGAAGCTCTGAAGCTTGCTCAGGAACTCGGTTACGCCGAGAAGGACCCTACAGCTGATATCGAAGGTCATGACGCCTGCCGCAAGATATGCATTATATCTTCTCTCGTTTTTGGAAAGCACGTTTATCCCAAGAGCGTTTACACAAAGGGAATCAAGGATATTCAGCTCTGTGACGTAGAAGCTTCTGATGTACTCGGCTATTCTATAAAGCTCGTTGCTTCCGTTACAAAGCTCGATAACGGAAATATTCTCCCCTGTGTAATGCCTACGCTTGTTTCCTATGACAACATTATGTCAGGTGTTAATGATGTATTCAATGCGGTTCTCGTCTACGGTGACGGTATAGACCAGACTATGTTCTACGGACGCGGTGCAGGAAAGCTTCCTACTGCAAGTGCTGTTCTGGGTGACGTTATTGAAGCTGTAAAGCACAAGGTAACAGTTTTATCACAGTCATGGGAATCTGCTTCGGACGACTCATTTGTTTCAAAGATCGATGAATTCAGATCACGTTGGTACTTCAGAGTTCCATCAGGCTCAGCAATCGAGGGCGTTGAGGTTTACAACAATGACAACGGTATGTCATTTGTTACTGAGAAGGAGCTTACTTTCGCTCAGGCAGAAGAAAAGGCTAAGGAACTTGGAGCTCTCGCTTGTCTCCCTGTTCTCGAATAATAACCAATACAAGATACTTCCGATATCTTTTGGAAGTATCTTTTTATATAACACAATGAGGAGTTCACTATGGCATCAAGCAAAGATTATCTTAACTTTATACTGGAACAGCTTTCGGAACTGGACGGAATTACATACAGAGCAATGATGGGAGAATTTATTATTTATTATCAGAATAAGATCATCGGAGGCGTATATGATGACAGATTACTCGTCAAAGATGTCAGATCTGCCAGAGAACTGATGCCCGACGCGCCGCTCGAACTGCCGTATGATGGTGCTAAGAAGATGATACTGGTAACAGAAGTTGATGACAAGGATTTTCTAAATAATCTAATCACTTCTGTCTATGAAGAACTGCCTGCTAAGAAGAACAAATAATGCAAAAAGCCCGTGAGAGTCTTCCCACGGGCATATTTTTATCTCTTTACGAAATACTCCTCATACCATACGAGGAATGTATAAATGGTCCAAACCTTACGCCAATTATCAGAATTTCCGCCTACATATTCATCAAATATCGCATTGATCTCATCCAAATCAAAGAACTGAGCTGCCATGTCACTTTTGAACTTTGCGCGTACATCGGCATTGTAGCGCTCGTCTGCAAGCCATATTCTTATCGGCACAATGAAACCGAGCTTCTTTCTGAATGCGATCTCCTCAGGAAGAACCTTTGCTGCAGCTGTTCTGAAAGCTACCTTATTTGTCTCCTCGTTCACCTTATACTTTGAAGGCATACGAGAGGCGATGTCGAATATCCTTCTGTCTGTAAGCGGCATACGGATCTCCAGTCCACAGGCTGTGCTCATCTTGTCGACATTGAGGTAGATATCTCCCTCAAGCCATATCTGGATATCAACATCCGACATCTTTGTGAGAGGATCAAGTCCCTCGGTCTCGTCATATATATACTTTACAAGATTGATCGGAAGCACATCCGGATCATAATGCTTGAGAATACGCTGCTTTTCATCTTCTTTCATTATATTTGTATTGCCTACATAGAAGGTCTTGAGGTTATCGCCATAACGCTCTGCGTTTCTGTACATATTATATCCGCCGAAGAACTCATCAGCTCCCTCGCCCGAATAGCAAAGCTTTGTATGCTCAGCAGTTGCCTTACAGCCAAGAGTGAATACGATAGCTGAAGCATCTCCAAGCGGCTGTTCCATATTATACATTACAAAAGGAACTATATCAAAGAAGTCCTGAGGCTGTATCTTCGCGATGCTATGCTCAACATTGAGCAGCTCAGCTGTCTTTGCAGCGACTCTCGACTCATCAAAACGCTCCTCATCATAACCGCAGGAATCAGCTCTTTTTGCGTCAGACATAGCGAGAACATATGAAGAATCAACTCCGCCTGAAAGGAACGACTCCGCGATCTCATCCTGATCCTTTACTTCTGGGAAGATATTCTTCAGAGTTTCGTGTATCTCATCTGCCCAGTCATCAAGAGACTTGCTGTCGTCCGCATGGAACTCAGGGGTCCAGTAGCGTTCAACAGTAAGCTTTCCGTTTTCAAATTCAAGCCAGTGTCCCGGCATGAGTTTTTTCAGACCTTTAAAGAATGTATCCTCACCGGCTACATATGTGAGGGTCATGTAGATCTGGAGCATATCAACGTTGAGCTCTTTAACAAAGCCCTGCTGTTTCATTATATCTCTTATATAAGTACCGCAGAGCAGCCTGTTATCTGCTGTGATATAATAATAGAAAGGTTTTGTTCCGAACTGATCTCTCAGGCAGAAATACTTGTCCTTTTCTGTATCATAAAGTGAAAATGCGAACATTCCGTAAAAATGATCTGCGAGCTCTTTGCCCCATTTTTCGTAAGCGGCTACAATAATAGCCTTCTCGCGTTCTTCTCTGGTAAGAGTATCATCAATGCCAAGCTCCTTGCAAAGCTCTCTCCAGTTACGGATATGTCCTCTGTAATCGCATATTTTAATCAATTGAACTCACCTCGTAAAGAATTGCTTATATTTCCTCATAGTTCTGCGGACGGTTCATGAGCGCGCCGAGAGCAAGTCTTACGTCTCCGCCGTTGAAAAGCACCTCATTGAGCTGCTCCGTTATAGGCATTTCAACGCCAAGGCGCTTGGCAAGATCATATGCAGCCTTGCAGCAGAAGTAACCTTCTACAGTGCCCACACGCTCGACAGCTTCCTCGGGAGAAACTCCCTGTCCGATAAGTATGCCCGCGCGCCTGTTACGGCTGTGCATACTTGTGCAGGTAACTATAAGATCACCTATTCCTGTAAGACCACTGAATGTGGCGATATTAGCTCCACAGGCTTTGCCAAGGCGAGCGATCTCATGTATGCCTCTTGTCATAAGCGCCGCCTTTGTGTTATCACCGTAGCCAAGACCGTCACATATGCCCACACACAGTGCTATTATATTCTTCAGAGCTCCGCCTATCTCACAGCCCTTTACATCATCATTAAGGTATATCCTGAGATAGCTGTTTCCGAATTCCCTCTGTACCAACTCAGCCGCATCATGATTTTCAGAAGCCGCAACTATTGTTGTCGGAACGCATCTTGCAAGCTCCTCTGCGTGTGAAGGACCTGAAAGGACTACAAGCTTATCCGTATGTATCTCTTCCTTTATGACCTCGCTGAGAGTCTTGAGACTTCCCTCTTCGAGACCCTTACCTGTGTTTACGATAACCATATTATCATCAACATAAGGAGCAGCTGCCTTTGCCACATCCCTAACAAATGATGACGGTATACCGAATATAAGCACCTCGCAGCCCTTTATACATGAAATATCACTGGTCATTGCAATGCTTTCCGATACAGGTACTCCCGGTAGCTTCTGAACGTGCTCACCGTGAGAACGGATATCATCTATCTCCGACTGGAATTTCGACCACACCGTAACATCGTGTCCGCAGTGCTCAGCCATTATAGCAAGACTGAGTCCGAAACCGCCTGAACCAAGTATAACGATCTTTGCCATAACATTCTACTCCTTCCGCATTGAGCCTCAGTTTATATTTATGGTCTTGAATGAGAATTTATTCTCATTTCCGTCAAGAAGTCTCTGGATATTGGAACGATGCATCCAGATGACCATAGCCGCCATTGGCAGCGACATTATCAGATACAAAAAGCTTCTTCCGAACGAATATCCATCGATAAGCCACGACATAAGTAAAGTTGCAAGCGGACAATATGCTGTTGAAATGATAGAAGCAAGTGAAACATATTTTGAAAGTGCAAGTATTACTGCAAAAATCGCGAGAAGTGCCAGAAATACCTTATAGTCTACAGCAAGGAATGAAGCTGCTCCTACAAGCACACCTTTTCCGCCTTTGAAACTGTAGTATATCGGAAAAACGTGTCCGAGAATAGCAAAAAAGCCAGCGATATATCCGATGTAATGAGTATCATTACCCGGCATAAGTCCCGCATGAAGCAAGTGACAGAGACCTCTCGCAAGAGCAACAGCGATTATTCCTTTCAGGAGATCACCGAGAAGTGTAAAGAGAGCACAGCTCTTGCCTGCACATCTGAGCGTATTGGTCAGACCTGCATTCTTGCTTCCCATATCACGGATATCGCGTCCTGTCATCATTCTTACAACTATGATGGAGAAATTAAGACTGCCGAGAAAATAACCAAGCCCTGCAGCAGCGATGATAGCAAGAAAAACTTTCATTATTTATCATTTCCTCCCCTCTCACGAACTATAAAACGAACAGGAGTGCCTTCAAGTCCGAATGTAGAACGGATCTGGTTCTCAATATATCTTCTGTATGAAAAATGGAAAAGATCTGCTCTGTTAACGAATGTAACGAATGTAGGCGGCTTTGTAGAAGGCTGAGTCATATAATATATCTTCAGTCTCCTGCCCTTATCCGAAGGCGGCTGAACTCTTGTGGTAGCATAGGCAAGCACATCGTTCAGCATACCTGTTGAGATACGCATACTGTTCTGCTCATAGGTATACTTTATAAGCTCATAAAGCTTATTGATGCGCTGTCCCGTTTTGGCGGATATGAATACAAAGGGAACGTATGACATGAAGCTGAAATCATTCTCCAGCTTTGTTCTGTACTCCTGCATGGTCTTGTCATCTTTTTCGATAAGGTCCCACTTGTTAACAGCAACTACGCAGGCTTTTCCCTGTTCATGAGCGTAACCTGCTACCTTTGAATCCTGCTCTGTAAAGCCCTCGGCTGCATCAAGCATTATTACGCAGACATCTGCACGATCAACAGCCATATAAGCCCTCAGAACGCTGTAATGCTCAACTTTTTCAGTTACTTTAGACTTTTTTCGTATACCTGCTGTATCAATGAACACAAACTTTCCGTATTCATTTTCGATAACTGTATCCGTTGAGTCACGGGTAGTTCCTGCAATATCGGAAACTATCACTCTCTCCTCGCCTGCTATCTTGTTGATGAGGGAAGACTTTCCTGCATTTGGCTTTCCAATGACAGCGACCTTAATATGATCCTCATCATATTCTGCCTCCTCGCTGTCGGGAAGGCTTTCGTAGACCTTGTCCAGCATATCACCTGTTCCATGGCCATGAACAGAAGATATGGGGTAAGGATCGCCAAGTCCAAGATTATAAAACTCATAAAGCTCCATAGGCGGATCACCAAGGTTGTCTACCTTGTTTACCGCAAGAACAATCGGCTTTCCGCTTTTCAGAAGCATCTGGGCAACTGCATAATCATCAGCTGTCACTCCGCATCTGATATCTGTAACAAAGACAATAACGTCTGCTTTTTCAATTGCAAGCTCAGACTGCCTTCTCATCTGAGCAAGGATGACATCATTACTATCGGGTTCGATACCGCCTGTATCTACAACCATGAATTCTTTACCGCGCCACTCACACTTAGAGTAGATACGGTCTCTGGTTACACCGGGAGTATCCTCCACAATGGAAAGGCGCTGGCCTATAAGTTTGTTGAAAAGGGTGGACTTTCCTACATTAGGACGTCCGACTACTGCAACTATCGGTAAAGGCATATTCTATTCCCCTTTCTATATTTTGATTTAACTTATTATATCAAGAAGCTGTTCAACTTCGTATGATCGTGAATTATTTGAACTGATCCCTGAACATCAGTATGTTATACCCATTATTGCGTCAAGAAGCTCATATCCGTCGCTGTTAGTGGAAGTAAGCTTAACATTAAGTTCCTTCTCCACATCAGATACTGTAAGATCGTCAAGGAATACATCCGAATCCCTTCTCAGCATTGCAGAAGAAATGAGAAGCTCGTCCCCAAGGTCCTTTCCTTTCAGCTGAGCAATAAGATCCTGAGCAGTTATCAGCCCCGTAACCGTTATAGTTTCGCCAAAGAAATCATTTCTTATACGATAAACATCGCACTTTAACTGTGAAAATCTGTTTTCAGCCTTTTTAGCAAGACTGCTGATGGTAGAAAACGGAGAATAGCCGGTAGCAATGGAAACATGGCGCTCGCCGCCTTCCCATTCGGCCATATCCAGAGCCTTATCGAATTCATCGATAAGCGATCTGAGCATTCCGACGCCGTTTTCATACTGAGAGAAGTCCTCATAAGCCTCCATAGGAGGAAGCTCACGCTCAGCTATCAGATAGAATTCGTCTGACGGAAAGACAGTTCTTGTACCAAATTTTTCGAGGAACACCTGCTGGAATTCTTCGATTATATCGATAGTTTCGCCTGCTGTTTCCTTAGTAAAGCCGACGAGGGGATAAAGTCCCTTTCTGAACTTTGTAAGTCCTACGGGCACAACAGCCATACTTGTGATGTTTGGCATAAGTGTACCCAGATCAGTAAGAGATCTCCGTAATTCATCGCCGTCATTAAGTCCCGGACAGCATACTATCTGACAATTAAGCTTAATACCGCTTTCGGCAAGCTGCCAGATATACTTCAGCTTCTCACCTGCAAAGCGATTGTGCATCATTTTGACTCTGAGTTCAGGATTTGTGGTATGGACAGAAACATTGATATTCAGCTTCATCTCAATTATTCTGTCTATATCCTCCTGATGAAGATTGGTCAGGGTAACATAATTTCCCTGCAAAAACGAAAGACGTGCATCGTCGTCTTTAAAATAAAGAGTTTCTCTCATCCCGGGCGGCATCTGATCTATAAAACAGAAAACGCACTTATTACTGCATGACTGTTTGCTGTCCATAAGGAAAGTCTCAAATTCAAGCCCGAGATCGTCGTATTCGTCCTTACTGATATCCAGATTAATTGTTTCGTTTCCGCGCAGCAATTCAAGAGAAACTTCAGTATCGGCAGCATAATACATATAGTCAAGGACATCTTTTATACCATGACCATTAATTTTAACGAGTATATCGTCTTTTTTTACTCCGCATTTGTCTGACGGAGAGCCATGCATAACGCTGTTGATCTTAACCATAATATTACTCCAAATACTTAAAAAGGAGAGAAGGATCTCTCCTCCTCTCCTTCTCTTTTATCGGATCAAGCCGATTATTCAGCGTCGATCTTAAGGACCTCAACGCCCTTATAGAATCCGCAGTTTTTGCAAACCTTGTGCGGAGCCTTATATGCGCCGCAGTTATCACACTTGGACATTGCGGGTGCTTCAAGCTTCCAAACTGCAGAACGTCTCTTGTCACGTCTTGCCTTGGAAGTTTTTCTCTTCGGTACAGCCATTCTGGCACCTCCTTACAGAGCTTCACAGCTCATTATTATTAAGATGATCGCACTGCATTTCATTAAGATCACAGCCGCATACCATACAAAGTCCCTTACAGTCTTCTCTGCAGAGAACCTTTGTAGGTAGGCTGAGAAGCATATCAGTCAGTGCAATTTCATTCACTTCAATGCTCTCACCGTCAGCGACGATATAGTCGTCGTTATCGCTGTTGCTGACGGAAGGAACAACAATATGTTCAAAGCTGAGATCATAGTTCTTTGAAAACTCCTTCAAGCACCTGTCACAGGTGTGGAGCATTTCAAACGAAGCGGAATATTCAAGATAAACGACTCCCGCACGGTTATAGAACTTTCCATCAAGACTTACTGGAGTACTGAAAGAAAAGCCTTTCACTCCCTCAAGTTCATCAATGCCGATCTCATAGCCGAATTTCTTTGATTCTCCAACGATATCAAATATCTGTTTTAAATTGATCTTCATATTATAATCCTTCAGAGCACCATAAGATATATTATACACCAGATGACAAGATATGTCAATAGTTAGGTGTAAATTTTTTCGGTTTTAAGACTAAATTACTTGATAAACTGCTTAACGCTCTCAGGAAGCTCAGAATCATCAGCAGAAACTGTGAATACAACAGTTGCTTCCTCACCTGTGAGCTTGTCGAGCTTCTCAAAGAGGTTGCCGAGTACATCGTAATCGCGGCCAACTATCTTGAGGATTCCGTCAACAAAAACGTCCTTGATATCGTAATTGCCTGCGAGCATACCTGCAACGAAGCCGTAGAATGCGTCTGCACCCTCGATAGCAAAGCTCTCTGTATCGCACCATCTAACTCTGAAGCTGATAGAACGTCTGATATTATCGCCCTTTTCGATGCAAACGAGGTTGCCGTTTGTTGACTTTACAGCATCGTTGATCTGGTCGATGAGTATCTTTGTCTTACCTGTGCCTTTTTTTCCTGTAATAAGTTTAATCATAATTTACTCCTTCCATGCCTTTCAGCATTTATGACGTATTATATTTTGTATTATGAGCTAAACAGACCGATCAGCCAAGCTTAGCTTCAAGAGCAGCCTTTGCGCCTTCATAACCGGGCTTGCCGAGAAGAGCGAACATATTTGACTTATAGCTTTCAACGCCGGGCTGGTTGAAAGGATTAACACCGAGTACATAACCGGAAATAGCACAAGCCTTCTCGAAGAAGTAGATCATATAGCCTACATTTTCCTCAGTTGTGTCATCGAGTTCAAGAATGATATTGGGAACTCCGCCCTCAGTATGAGCAAGAACTGTACCCTCAAACGCCTTTCTGTTAACAACAGACATATTCTGATTTGTAAGGAAGTTGAGTCCGTCAAGGTTCTCAGCATCAGGCTCAAGGAAAAGATCAGTCTTAGGCTTCTTTATATCAACAACAGTCTCAAAGAGTATTCTTGCACCATCCTGGATATACTGACCCATAGAGTGAAGATCTGTTGAGAAAACAGCTGCCGAGGGGAATATGCCCTTGTTGTCCTTGCCTTCACTTTCGCCGAAGAGCTGCTTGTACCACTCAGACATCATAACGAAGCTGGGGTCATATGAAACCAGCATCTCCACAGACTTGCCCTTTCTGTAAAGGATATTTCTGAGAGCTGCATATTTATAACAGTCGTTATTATCGAAATCAGCGCAGAAATCAGCCTGTGCTTTCGCAGCGCCCTTCATAAGAGCGTCGATATCACAGCCGGCAACTGCGATCGGAAGAAGACCAACAGCTGTAAGAACAGAGAAACGTCCTCCTACATCATCGGGAATAACGAAGGTCTCATAGCCCTCAGCGTCTGAGAGGTTCTTGAGAGTTCCTCTTGCCTTGTCAGTAGTAGCAAAGATACGGTTCTTAGCTTCTTCCTTGCCATATTTATCCTCAACCATCTTCTTGAAGATACGGAAAGCAAGAGCGGGCTCTGTAGTTGTACCTGACTTAGAGATAACATTTACAGAGAAGTCCTTGCCGTCGCACAGGGCAATGATCTCATTGAGATAAGCAGGATTGATGCTGTTTCCTACATAGTAGATGTCAGGAGTGTCCTTCTTCATATTATTATAAAGAGGCGATTTGAGGAGCTCGATAGCTGCTCTTGCTCCAAGATAGGAACCGCCGATACCGATAACTATAAGAATATCGGAATTAGCCTTGATCCTCTCGGCAGCAGCCTTGATACGAGCAAATTCTTCCTTATCATATGCTGTAGGAAGCTCTACCCAGCCTAAAAAGTCATTACCGAGACCTGTCTTGCTGTGAAGGGACTGTGCTGCGGCTTCTACCTGAGCCTTGATACCAGTCATTTCGTCAGCGTTGACGAAATCCTTCAAGTATTTGGTGTTGAGTTTCAAAGACATTAAAATTTACCTCCAATATGTATGGAAAGCCATACAAATATAATTTACCATCTTTATGATACTATATTTTCGGATTTTTTTCAAGTCCCTTTACATAACATTTTCAACATTTGTACATTTGTGACTATTTCAACATCATTTTTCTATCAGTTTCACCAACAGTTTCTCCAATACATAGGTAAAATCCAGTCTTGGTACAGCCGATTTTGTTATAATATCAGCCTCAAAAACAAGTTTATCTCCATTGTAGAATGCTGCCGTCCCCACCGGCTGGTTGGCTCTCACGGGAGCCGTGAGAAATTCTGGAATAACGACCTTTGTTCTCAGCTCAGTCTGTTCACGCGGAACCACGGTTCTCCCCTGCTCTTTGATACCTATTTCTACGGCAGATTCTGTACCACTGCGAACAAGAACAGGTTTCAGCATTTCCTCTGGGAACATCGTATCGGATACTTTATAATTATAACAGGCTTGCTTGATAAGCTTTTTCGCGGATTTGAAAGTTTTTTCGGCTGTATCAGCCCCAAGGATAACTACAATAAATGCGGTCCCGTCACCCTTTCTGCCGCCCTCAGCTATACAATATCCCGATCTGTCAGAATGGCAAGCCTTGAAGCCTATGTGCTTATCATAATTCCTTGACAGATCGTTTTCACTGACCAGTTCGACCTGTCCGTTTTTCACAAAATCTCTCCAGATAGTAAAATACCTCTGAAGAAAGCTGTGCTTGGCAAGCTCTGAACAAATAACCGCCACATCATGAGCTGTTGAATATGATGCATCATCACCGTAACCATATGGAGTCTTGAAAAAAGTATCTCTCAAGCCGAGATCAAACGCCTTAGCGTTCATATCATTAACGAAATCGCCGATACTTCCCGAAGAATTCTCTGCAAGAACTGTAAGAGCATCATTTGCATTTCCTACTATAACACTTTTAAGAAGCTCATCAACAGTCAATGCATCACCGCTTTGCAGCCATATCACCGAGCCTTTTGTACCTGTAACACTGTCAGAAGCGGTCAGAATATCGTTGAAAGTATATTTGCCCGAGTCAATATCTTCAGCTATAAGCAGAACACTCATAAGTTTACTGAGATAGCCGATATCAAGTCTACGATCCATATCAATGCCATCTATCATCATTCCGGTATCTGCTTCAATAACAATATATGAAGCAGCTGTCAAATCCTCTTTTTTATCCGCCGCAAGAATAAATACAGACGAAAACAGGACAGCAGAAATAATAAAAGCGGCTCTGAAAACAATATGCATATAATCACCTCAGTGAATAATATGCAGCTTTTCCAAAATAAATGAAAAGGAGCAGCCGAAGCTGCTCCCACTCATCAAACCTTATGTGCAGTTATTATAAACGAATCCTTATTATCTCCTGAAAGCTCGTAATTGCCCGAAACAGGCACTCTCGTCGTGAGCTTGTCCTCATTTCCGGTTACAGAGTATATCTGATAAGCTTCTCCGTTAAAAGTAAACGTATACGGATCCTCAAATGTGTACTGCTCAAGGAACTCAACATACTCCTCAAGGCACATCTTCTTCTGTGTGCTTATGGCTGCGTGTATATCTCCAACATATCTGAGATGCCACGGACAATACTCAGAGCCCGTCTTCTCCTTCTTTCCTTCGGGATATCTTACTATGAAACCGTATTTCCAACAGTTTTCGCCGATCCAGCCTTCAGTGTCATATCCATCATAAGATATAACAGAGCCATAAGCATTAAGTGCCAGATCAACACAATATCCCGCCTTTGACTCCGCAAAAGCCTTAGGGCAGAACGAACCATCTCCCGTATATGTATCGGTAGTACCGTAAACAATGAAGTCTGCAAGCCCTGTCTCGTTTGCATAATCTTCCATCATGCGGTTAAGTGCTTCTGCAGCATCTTCATTGAGTTCAACCTCTTCGTCAACAAGACTGTAAAACTCGTTTTTTTCATCAGCAAGATCGATCATCGTTCCCTGATGTGAAACCTTTGCAGGCGATTTATCATTAAAAACGGATAAAATCCCGTCTGAAACGTCCTTTTTATAAAGCTCACACTCAGAATATCCAAGGTACTTTACACCCTCAAACGCGGTAGTTCCCTGATCTGTTGTGCTATAACTGAGAGTGTTTCCAGTCGAAGCCTCAGTATGCGTTTCCGTATTGCGGAAATCACCCTTTATTGTAAGATTGTAGGGCTGCTGAGAGGCAAGTCCTCTCCTCAGAGCATCAGCACTGAAAAGAGTACCGACAATTATACCCATAGCAAGTAAAACACGGCTCACCCTGAGCTTGTTTTTCTTTGTCTCTTTCATTATACATATCCTCCGATATTTGTTCTACATACATATCTTTGTTCTTTATCTTTCGTCAGGCGGCACATAAGCTTTTCCGCCTGCACAGTATTCACTGTACGCACTTAACGTATTATATACATTGTTCCAGTTTGTAGTCCCGCCGCACAGCACAAGTATATATGTCTTTCCGTTTACCTCTGCAAACGTCGCTATGCAGTTTCCTGATTCATCTGTAAATCCTGTTTTGCCGCCGAGTATCTTAACTCCCGGCATTTCATCACCGTACATTCTGCTGAACAACGTGCTATCAAATACAAGCCCCTCCGGATTCTGTTTTGTCGGAGGTACTTTGTACTCAACTGCCGAAAGGATTTCCCTGCACGTTTTGTTCTGAACAGCATACTCCAGAAGAACTGCAATGTCTTCCGCTGTACTGTAATTGTTTTTGTCGTGAAGTCCTACAACATTAGTGAAATGTGTGCGTTTAAGTCCGATCTCGTCACATTTAGCGTTCATAAGCTTCACAAATTCTTCCTCTGAGCCTGCAACATATTCGGCAGCAGCCAGAGATGCGTCAGCTCCCGAGCATAGGATCATACCATAAAGGACATCCTTTAGTGTAGGTGTCTCGTCAGGTTCAAAGCCCGCTCGCGAAGCGTCCAGAGTTATATATGGAGCCACCATTTCATGCGTTATCTTAATGGTAGCTGAAAGGTCATCTATATTCTCAACTGCGACAATGAGTGTCATTATTTTAGTCAATGATGCAGGATACAACTGAATGTGCTCGTCCCTGTAAGCAACGACCTCATTATCATCTACATTTATCAGAATAGCATTTCTGGCATCGTATTCCTTTTTGAATTTCTGAGACTTGTCCGTCTTTTCAGGAAATACAACAAAAGGCACCGCCGTTTCCTCTGATTGTTCTGTAGTGGGCTCGGCATATACAGACAATTCGTCTGTAGTTTTTACTGCTTCAGCTGATATTACAGATGCAGCAGAATCTGTACGTCTGCTGTGCCTGCTCAGATACCTCGCAGTAAAAGCGCCAATAAATATTAGAACTAAAAGGAAAACCGCTGTGCCTGCCTTAAACAAGTTAGCATTGCGCTTTTGTTTCCTTCTTTTGTTCATTCTACACCTCAAAATTTTATATCTCTGTATATTTTATTATAATACAAATTCCGTTTATTGTCAACAAAATTTGCAAGCTCGGATTATTTCTACGATTTGCACAAAGACCATACATTATCTTATAGCGATTTAACAAATTACAGTGTTGAATAGCTGTTGAAAAAAGCTCCCATGAAATACACAGGAGCTTTTGGCTTAAATATCGACAGCGATGTAATCCTGTTTTTCAAACGAATACAGGTACGCTTCTTTTACATTTTTCTTAGTTGTGAGCTCGATCGCAGCTTTATACAGTTTCAGCTGCATAGAATAACGCTCTTTGAGCTTTTCAAGGGACACTCCCCTGTCTGATTTATAGTCTACGATAACGATACCGTCAGCCTCCTCAAACATGAGATCGATTATTCCCTTTATCATACCGTCGGATTTCTTCAGCTTATCCAGAGCTTCGTTATCTATGTCGAGTTCTGACACCGCTACCATGAATTTCTTCTCGCGAACATATTCCTTTGCACTGCATATCCTTTTGTAGAGCTCTCCTCTGAAAAAAGCGGAAACATTATCTCTGTCAATGGACTCTGCCTCAGCTTTGCTGATATAACCCTTTTCCGTCACACTCGCTATTTCCGCTCCGACATTATTAATCGCTCTCTCAAAATCGCAATACTGGAAGAATGTGTGTATAGCTGTACCCCTTTCAGCACCTGTGAGCTTTGAACTTTCAGAGCGGAACCTCGGTCGTTTAAGCTTCATATCGAATGATTCTTCACCGTCCTTCAGCTTTTTGGTTATCTGTGTTACGCTGAGCTTCGCAGGCATTTCCGACAAAGTACGGTCATACGAGAAAGAAATGATATCCTTCATATTATCTATCATCATTTCATCAGGTGCCGACTCCTCAGAAACCTCTTCCTGCTCTGCTTCTGCAAGACTGATATCACTTACCGTTTCATACTCAAAGAGTCCGACCATATCTTTATTAACATATTGCAGCATCGATCCGGTATCCATGCCGATTTTTTCTGCGATCTCATCAAAACAAGGAGTACGGAGGACACTCAGCCACATCCAGTCCGAGAAGCTTTTTGCTTCACTTACAGCTTCGTAAATATCTCCGTTCTGAAGAATTACACTGTCTATTAGTGCACTCACTCTTTTTAAAGCCTTTTCACCGCATTTCAGATTAATAAACAGCTTCTGCTGAGCTCTTGTCAGTCCAACATAAAGCAGACGCATCTCCTCACTTCGTGTGTCACGTTCTTCCTCGCCCGCAAGCATTACCTGCTGAAAAGTTTTGTATTTTCTCAGAAGCGTCGGATCATAAAGCACATATCCTATTCTTCCGTCCTGGCTGCACATGACAGGTTTGGAATCAAATTTAAAGTTTACAGATGTCTCCGCAATGAACACAAACGGAAATTCAAGGCCTTTCGAGCGGTGAAGTGTCATTACCGAAACATAATCGCCGGCAGATGCCGAGACCTTTCCCTGTGCATAGTCACCGTTTTCCATGACTCTGTCAAGGTGTCTGAGAAATCCGTTAAGTCCCCCCGAGCCGTCAAAAGCCGCTGTATTTTCATAATTCTGTGCATACTGTATGAGAGCACGAAGATTAGCGCGTTTTTTGTCACCGTCATTGTAAAGCTCCATTACTGAGATAAAGTCGGTGGTATCGTATATCTCACCTATCAGTTCACCGATCGTCATGGTCACCGAGTCAAGTCTGAATCTGTCAAGGGACTCCAGAAACTCTCTGCAGTTTTCCATCAGAAACATATCTTCACATTCGGCGTATTCTCCGTCTGCTATTCCTCTTATAACAGGAAACAGCGGTTTCTTTCTGTCATAGGACTTTATTGCCGCTATATCTGATATGCTGAACATATACATCGGGGAGGTCATAACAGCAGCCATCGCTACATCCTGAAGCGGATTGCTGATTATCCTGAGCAGATCTATCAGGACGGCAATCTCTCTTGACTTCAGATATCCCGACTCTTCGCTGCCCTTTGCAGGCACCCCTTTCCTGTTCAGTTCATCGGCATACATATTTATGTGTGCATTATTTCTGACAAGTATACAGAAATCAGACGGCTTGCACGGCCTTTCACTTCCGTCCTTATCGGTCACTCTTACTCCGTTTGCAAGCATTTCGGCTATCTTTGAAGCTGTATATATAGCTTCACGGTTAACTTTTTCAGTTTGCTCATCATCTTCGGGAGCATCATCGTTTATAAACGATATACAAGCCTTCCTGTTTGCAGCTTCATTTTCAGTATACTGAGAAGCTCCGAAATACAGCATTTCATCCTCGGTATAATTGATATCTCCGCATTTTTCACTCATTATCTGAGAAAAGACAAAGTTTACGAAGTCTATGACCTGTGGTGAGCTTCGGAAATTCTTGTTGAGAACGATAGCCTGATTTTTAGAGGTATTATCCTCACTGTACGGTTCAGATACCCGCAGTGTATTGATAAAATTACGGGGATTTGCAAGTCTGAATCGATAGATTGACTGCTTCACATCACCTACAAGGAATACATTGTCACCGTAAAGTGGCTCTCCTGTTTCATCATGTCTGTAATTCTTTGAGATCAGCTTGAATATCAAGTCCTGCTTGTTATTGGAGTCCTGATACTCGTCTATCATTATGATATCATAGTATTCCGCTGTTCTTTCAGCAGTTTCGGACTGTATGATCATGCCGCTTTCATCTTCTGCTGCGAGTATCTCAAGTGCCAGCCTTTCGCCATCATCAAAGCTGAGAGCATTCTTCTCACATTTCTTTTCCCAGAGAAGTTCACCGAACTTTTTCAGCATTTCAGCAAGTATTTTCGTCACCTCTCCGCACTCGCGGTAATCGCTTTTTACTGATGATATACTGCTTATAACTTTTTCAGCCGTTTTCTTTATCAGGTCGCGTTTTTTCTTATATATCTCTCTGAGAGCTTTATCATGGGGAGTCTTTCCGGTTCTGACAAGTGCCGAAAAAGCCTGAGCCTGTTCAGCCTCCTCAGATGTAGGGAAACGGCGTGACCTGAAAATATCAGCAATAGCTGATATCCTGTCATAGTCATCCTCCGCCTGAGCATAGGATTTCTCAGCCGCTGCGGCTGACATATCGGGGAATATCTTTTTTATCATTCCGATGTTATCATCCGCCGCTCTGACCGCTTTATTCAGTTCTTCTGTGACAGAAGCAAAAAAGCTTTCATAATATACGGAGCGTTCAAAGTCCTCCGAATACATACTTACCGCATTTTCGAGCCACTTATCCCTTAAAGCAACAGATGAAAGAAAGCTGTCAGCACGTTCAAGCACTTCGACAAGTCTTTTTTCATCTTTTATGCAGAAATGATCATACATGAATGATATCTTTTCGTACTCATTCTCGCAGTAATAGTTTATTAGTTCTTCCATAGCGCGCGCTCGAAGCACCTTGTTATCTGTATCATCAAGCACGCTGAATCCGGATGTGACGCCGTTTTCTCCTATATTGTCCCTGATAAGGTCAAAGCAGAAGGAGTTGATGGTCGATATCCTCGCACTTTGAAGGAGTATCTGCTGTTTCAGAAGATGTCTGTCGTCAGGAGACTCATTGATCATTGCTCTCAGCTTGCTGTCGAGACGTTTTTTAAGCTCTGAAGCCGCATCATTTGTAAAAGTTACAACGACCATCCTGTCAGCTCTTACACCTGAATCCCTGTCGGCGAGCAGCTGTACAAGCCTCTCTGTAAGGACTGCTGTTTTTCCGCTTCCCGCGGCTGCCGAAACGATCAGTGAAGTATCGCGCGCATCTATCGCCTTTTGCTGCTGTTCTGTCCAGCCCATATTACTCCTCCTCTCCTTTATATTTTCTGCCGAGAATTTCAGCTGCTTCCGCCACCTGCTCTTCATCGGGAGCACGCTGACTGAGAAGTTCCGAATTATCACATATATTGATATAGTCACAGTAAGTACACGGAACCTTGCCATCAACCACAAGCGGAACAGCTTCCGCATTTCCTTCAAGCAGAGATTCTGCCATGCTGACAAGCTTACCATAAGTGTATTTTCTGAGCAGAGTCATTCCCTCTGCAGATACACAGCATGATCTCTTGTCAGGAACACCGTTTTTATCAAGCTTTACAGGAATAAATTCTCCGCGGACATCCTTTTCCATAGCTCTGAGTATATCCATATCTCCGAGAACAAGTCCGCTTGTACGCAGCGATTCCTTCACCGCGTCGCTGTTCTTGGAGTCTACCTTATGCGACTCAAGATGGACATCAGATATCCTGACAGGAGAATAAAGCACTCCCGCAGGCTCGAAGCCTTCATACAATCCGCCTTTATCAGTAGAGGCAAACAGGTAAAGCAGCATCTGCATATTGATACCGCAGGCAAGTGTCTCGGGAGTTATATCCTTTCGGCTGCTCTTATAGTCGATAATGCGAAGATAATCACTGTCACCTATCCTGCATATGTCAGCTCTGTCAACTATTCCTCCGAAGCTCAGGCTTCTGCCGTCGCCAAAAGGAAGCACGACCGAATGGCTTTCCCTCAGATCAAGCTCAAAATCATGAGGCACAAAGTCCGAAGCCATAAGAGCCTGCTGGGTATAAAGGAAAACATCGGACATACGCTCCGTAAGCTTATTGAAGATAAGCCCGAATTTAGCATCCTTGCCGAAATCCCCTGCCAGAGCAGTTTCACGGTATTTCTCAGCACAGCTGTTTATCTCGCTTTTGACCTCATCATAAGACATAGCTATGAAATCCGCCTTTGACCTTGAACCCAGAATGCCGTAAAAGCACTCATGAGTCAATTCGCCTGCTATCCGCGCATCAAGTTCGACCTTCTCATTGATATGGAGCCTGAGACACTTGTCACAGAAATACTTGAAGTGACACTGATTATACTCCTCGAGGCCTGTTGATGATAACCTTAACGGCTCAAAGCTCTGAAGCTTTTGGATAACGCTGCTGTCAATATGGTAGTCCTGCTTTAAGCTGCTCCTGCTTATAACATAGGACAGTCTTCTCCTATACTCGAGGCTTTCCATCAATAGTTTTTTGATAGAAGCCACCGAGGAATTATCCGAACTTCTCTCCTGCATATAATGATAAAATGCCGAATGTAAAGTGACAGCATAATAATCCACAGGAACGTCATCATCCTTGACGCGAATGCTGTTATCACCAAACATGCCTATTATCCTGTCAACTATCTGTGCCGGATACTTCGCCTGTCCTGAAAGGTCGGATAACGGATAGGTTATGTAAAGCTTATGGGAAGCCGCGGATATCGCCTTATAAACAACAAGTCTCTCCGATGCAATGAGCTCCGCAAGAGGCGTTGACAGCTCAATGCCGTTTTCTGCAAGCTTTGCTCTGTCTGCTTCTGAAAAAAGTCCGTGAAGACTGATGCGATTTGGGAAATCCCCATCATTAACACCCATTACAAAAACGATCTTAGGCGAGTCAAGTCTTGCCATCCTTGCAGATGCAGCAGTGACCGCATCAAGCGTCTGCGGAGGCACAGAATACTGTATACGTCCTATCATAGACCTGATCATTCGGGATATTTCAGCAAAACTGATTTTTCTGTCGCCGAGCGTGTCACTTATACTGTCAAGAATATCTATAAGACAGCCCCAAAGCCTTTTTAACTCGGCCGCCTCATAGTCCTTATCCTGTTTAATAAGCTCTCCCATCAGCCGTGCGGTATTTCTCTCTGCACCGCAGTTAACAATATGATCATATAACAGCGAGCATATCTCCGAAGCGGCAATATCACGCCTGATCTTTCTTTTCAGCTCTGAAATCGGCGGAATGATCTTTTTTCTTATGACTTCGAGCTTATCAAGGAACTGGTCTTCAGCTGTAAACGGAGCATTCCACAGTTCTCCGTCTACGCCCCACTTGTAGCAATAGTTTTCAAGAAGCGAGGTCTCTGTCAGGTCTATATCCAGCAGACCGCTCTTGATAAGCCTGAATATCTGCTCTGACCGGAATCTTCTGCTGCTCAGAATATCAAGAAGAGTAGTAAAATATACCATTACGGCTGTATGGGAAACAGGCTTTTCAAGGCTTAGAAAAAACGGTATGTCATATCTCTTGAATGCAGCCTTCAGCACATCCGAATACATAGCAATATCGTTTGAGATTATAGCGATATCGCGATATTTCAGCTCACTGTCCTCATATAGAAGGTGTTTGACCGTCGCGCAGACATACTCAGCCTCACTGTACATATCTCTTGCTTCAAAAATATGAACATTCTCAGCTTTGGGAGCTTTCCCGGGCTCATTTGGCAGATTGCGAAGAGAACGTCTGCTTACATATTCAAGGTCTGGTGTGAGAAAACGATAGCTCTGATCACATACAGTAATTCTTGTATCTGCGCCGATCTCACGGCAAAGCATATTTATTCTTCTGTATGTATCATTAACGGTTTCAAATAATGTATATTCTCCTGCGTTTACATCGTCTGTCCTCAGAGTAATACACACATTATCAGCCGATGACAGTATGAGCTTTATCATTTCGTACTGATCAGCTGTAAAGCTCTCAAACTCGTCCAGAAAAACAGTTCTGCCTCTGAAGTAGTTGTTTAGATTTGCAACAGCAGCGGCTTCCTTGATGTTATCAAGCTCATCCTTGAAGCCGTACTCCTCCATAAGCCGTTGATACTCTATAAAAATGGCTGCAACATCCTTTGTCTTATCCATAAGCCTCTTATCAAGAAGCTGAGAACGAACGAGAAGCTCTTCCGGACTAACGCCAATGCGCTTCATATCGCGTATAAGAGTAATGATCTCCTCGGCAAATCCGCTCTGAGTACTCTGCCTGCGGAAACTTCCAAGGGACTCAGGACGTGCAAGAGCCGCCTCAACAGCCTGATACACAAGTATCATCTTCGCCATTTCATCAGCATATTCGCCCTTTCGGTTCGGATCACCATAAAGCTGAAAAAGCTGTCTTGACAGGCCGGTAAAGCTAAGTGAGAAAAGCTCATTGAAGTTCTCGGCTCCGAGGAAGAAATACAGCTTCTTATCAAAATCCTGAGAAAACTGCTCAGGAACGATAATACAGAGCTTGTCCGCTTCGTGACATCTTTCTTTTATGCGCCCGAACATACGGGTAGTCTTTCCGCTGCCTGCGGCACCGATAATAAATTCGACCATAATATCTCCTGTAATATAAAATATGCATACCGCGCAAATACGGTATGCATATATGTGTTATTGATCAGAAACCATTCTTATGTGCGCTCTTCATAATCCCAGGGAAATCAAGATATGCATAATTGCAGTTTACATAGCCCTTTATGCCGTCGATCTTGCCCTCGTTAGTGAACTGCCACATATTGAAGTGGCTGTTGAATGCAGGTTTTGAAACGCCGTAGTGAGCTACCCATACATCATATTTGGAATATACAGATTTATCTATCCTTGTATTAAGGAAGTTTGCATAGCTCTTTACACCTACATAATAGCCTTTTTTCTCAAGAGTTGAGCAGAAAGCATTGACAATATCCGTTATCTCCTTATTGCTCAGTGCTGCAATGGAAGGATCCTCCACTGCATAGTATACAGGGTACTCAAACTTGTGACCCTTTATTACCTCATAGCAGGCTTCTGCCTCAAGAACTGCGTCTTCTGGAGATGATGCATAGCTGTACCAGTAAACACCGCTGTTTACTCCAGCTTTTTCAGCACCTTCGATATTGGCTTCAAAATACTTATCGGTCTGAGTTGCAAGATCACCGTATCCTGCTCTGATAATTGCATAATCGACTCCCGATGACTTGACCTTTCCCCAGTCTATCTTTCCCTGCCATACAGAAACATCGATCCCTTTAGCCTTTCCTTTATCAACACTTATGGGGAAAAGCTGTTCACTTGAATCTGTTTCCGTGCCGTCAGGTTCATATGTTTCGGGTGAAATGAGATACGGATAATTTATGTAACAGTGGTCAAGATCAACCTCGGTATTTATACCTTTGACCCTGCCCTTTGCGTTATACTGCCACATTCCATAAGCATGAGCATAACCTGGTGCAGCAACATCCCAATGCGCTACCCATACTGCGTATTTATCAAGTACATCCTGATATACCTTTGTACTTAACAAACTTGCGAAGCTATATACACCTGCATAATAGCCCTTTGATTCAATTGTCGAACAGAATGATTCTATTATTTCAGATACCTTTGCAGCTGAGAAATTCTTGTGCTTAGGCTCCTCAATATCGAAGTAAACAGGATATTTTATATCGTAATCCTTTATTGCCTCATAGCAGGATTCCGCTTCATATCTTGCAGTCTCAACATCATCCGCATAGCTGTACCAGTAAATGCCGATGTCCATTCCTACCTTAGCAGCTTCTTCAACATTGTACTTGAACCATGTATCGACCTGATTAGGATACTTGTTTGCGTTTCCGTAACCGGCTCTGATAATAGCATAATCTATCCCGCTGTCTTTTACAGCCTGCCAGTCTATCTTTCCCTGTGCATAGGAGACATCGATGCCCTCTGCCTTCTTATAGATCATGCTCATATCGCCCGAATGCAGCTTAACATACTTCTGATGAGCGTCATATATATCGAAAACGTTATAAGGCGTCTCCAACATAGCTGCTGATGCGGAAACATTCTCATCCTGAACAGCATTCTCTGTCAGGGCGCTGTTTCCTACCTTTACGACCTGGTCGGGAACATTAAGTTCCTCGTCCTCTTTACTTTCCGATGAATTTGTGATATCATTATATATGTTGGAGTCGGCTGCCGATGCAGACATCATTACCCCTGAGCTTATGACACCACAGGTGATCAATAAGGAAAGCAAAGTTTTGTAGATCTTCATAGCTTATCGAACTCCTTTTCATTAAGGTTGCAAAAAGAAAAACTAAAAACGAGCTTCTTTTAGTCAATTATACCATACTATTAATCTTATTTCAACCTTTTTCTCACAAAAAAGTCAATTAATTGTGTATTTTTGTAAGGATTGAAGAATTTCATGAAATGTTTTTGTAACTTATGGATACAATTTTGTAATAATTAAGGAGTTTACATGAAAGAGTTTATTATAAATGAAAATGACAGCGGTCAGAGAGTGGACAAGTTTATATCAAAGGCGCTTCCCACTCTTCCAAAGAGCATGATGTACCGCCTCATAAGAAAAAAAGACATCAAGATTAACGGAAAGCGGTGTGATATTGCCGACCGTCTGAACACAGGTGACAAGGTCACTGTCTATGTAAAGGATGAAGTATCGGCTGAAAAAAAACACGACATGAGTTTTTTGAAGTGCTCCGCAGACCTCGATGTAATATATGAGGACGAAAATGTGCTTATCGTCAGTAAGCCGATCGGACTTGACTCGCACTCAAACGGAAGTCCCATGACCGATACCCTCATAGACAGGATAAAGCATTATCTTTACAATAAGAAAGAATATCTGCCCGAAAGCGAGAGCTCATTTGCCCCTGCGCTTTGCAGCAGACTCGACAGGAATACCTGCGGACTTGTCACAGCTGCAAAAAATGCTGCCGCGCTGCGCGAATTAAATGAAGCAATAAGAAGCGGCAGTATCCACAAAATATATCACTGCATAACCACATCTCCACCTCCTAAAAAAGAAGATGTGATAACTGCCTATCATCAGAAAGACGAGTCGAGAAACCTTGTAAAGATATCTGACTCGCCTATTGATGGCTATAAACCTATAAAAACCGGATACCGTATTATTGAACAGCGCGGAAAGCTGACACTGGCAGAGATAACCCTCTATACAGGCAGAACTCACCAGATAAGAGCCCACATGGCACATATCGGTGCTCCTGTTCTCGGCGACGGCAAATATGGTAATATCGCCGCTAACAAGCGCTGCGGCGTATTCCGTCAGGCATTATGTGCCTATGAACTGAGATTTGATCTTCCCGATGGATCGCCGTTCAGCTATCTCAACAAGCTGAAAATAACCGATAATGCTCCTGATTTCGAGAAAAGGTTCTTTAGTTAGGCTGACCGACTCTGTGGCGCAGGTTTTCTTCCTTGAGCTCACGTCCCTCTGCTATAAGAGCTCTCATTCCGTCAGCATCGCCGTTTTTCAGTGCCTCACTGTATTTTTTCAGATTATCGATAAGTGTATCAAGCTCATACTGTAGATGTTCCCTGTTCTGCATAAACAGGTCGGTCCACATTTTTTCATTCATGGTAGCTATACGGGTCATATCCTGAAAGCTTCCTCCGCTGAATCCGCATTCAAGCCCCAGTTCGGGGCTTTTTACATATGCACTTGAAACTATATGTGCAAGCTGCGAAGTATACGCTATCATCTTATCATGGTTTTCGGGACTGGTGATAACAATTTTTCCTGCACCTACCTCCTTGGCAAGCCCGTTGAGCAGATCAATATCAGACTGCTGACTGTCGACAAATGGTGCTATGATAAAATTAGCCTTTACAAACAGATCAGCGGTGCTGTTGTAATATCCGCCGAACTCCTTGCCTGCCATTGGATGGATACCAACATATCTCAGTCCGTTTCGCTCTGCGATTTTTTTCATTCGCTGCGAGAAATCGCCCTTTATACCGCAGACATCGGTAATCAGAGTGTTTTTTCCGATCTTTGAAGCATTTTCCGCAAAAAATCTTTCAGTGCCCTCAGGGAAAAGTGATATAACGATAAGATCATATCCCTCATAATTTCCGTCAAAGACTTCATCGAGAGCTACATCGCGCAAAGCTGCATTCTCGATATCGCGATTGATGTCACAGCCTGCTACTGTATGATATGTATATTTTTTCAGCGCCTTACAAAGAGAACCGCCAATGAGTCCGAGTCCGACAACTAATATTTTCATGAGATCAAACCTCCAGTTTCTTTTATCATTTAAAGTATAACGCTTTAAAAGCAAAAAGTCAATAGTCAGTTATTGATTTCTGTTGAATTTTGATACGACAATTAGATTCTGAAGTTCAGACGAAGGTAAAAAATGGTATTTATCAAGGCGCAAAAAGTGAAGGAATACTATCGTATTGCGAGCTTTTGCAACGCAGAAAAACTTCATTTTTGTCAAGTATATAATTCAAGATTTAGTTTTAACATCAATAATTATAACATACATTGCTTCTTTGGCATAAAATGGAATGAGAGCTTTCTCACATCAATCGAAAGGAATGATAATATGCCAAAGGTCTTTTTAAGTCCATCTACTCAGGAATGGAACCAATATGCCACTGACGGCAATGAGGAACTGTATATGAACCTTCTTGCCGATCGAATTGAACCATATCTTCGCTCTTGCGGCATAAGCTTCGTAAGGAATGATCCCGTAAGAAATGTTACGGGTGCAATTGCAGATTCCAATGCAGGAAGCTATGATGTCCACCTTGCCCTTCATTCTAACGCCGCGCCTGAATCTCTTGCAGGTAAACTCAGAGGCATAGATATTTACTATGCTCCCAAAAGCGAACAGAGCCGCAGGCTTGCGGATATCATCGCAAACAATCTGAAAGCTGTATATCCTCTACCGGATAAAGTGAGAGCTGTTCCAACATACTCACTTGGTGAAGTCCTTCGTACCAAGGCAGTGGCAGTACTCTGCGAACTTGGATATCATGACAACTACGCTGACGAGGCGTGGCTGAAAAATAATCTTGAAAACATCGCAAAGAACATTGTAGACTCTCTCTGTGACTATTTCGGTATCCCCTTTGTGCCTGCAGGTGCGGTTCGATGGGGCACTGTAACAACGGACGGCAGCGGCCTCAATATCCGTGATTATCCGGGGCTGTCAGGCAACATCATCGGTTCAGCGCCTGACGGAGCAACTCTGATGATCAACGGAGAGACAAACGGATGGTATGTAGTCAGCTACAATGGTTTAAACGGTTATTCCAGCAGCAGATATATCACATTATAAAAAATACCGTACAGTCACAAGCTGTACGGTATTTTGATTATTTTTCGTCTTCGCTCTGCTGCGGTCTGCGTCTGCGGCGGTTCTTGTCATTGACCTTAGGAACTGCATATATCGGCTTCATTGGCTTTGCCTTGCTCTTGAAAACAATGTACGAGTAAATACATACTATGATATATATTGCACACAGCAGGAATGACACCATAAGTGCTTTGTTGAACCAGCGAGACTTGGTGAACATCTTCGCAACATACATATTATACTTGGAAGTTGAACGTTCAACGTTGCTTACAGCTACCAATTCAACAGTTCCGAGCTCTTCCCCCGAGTACTCAAGGGTAACTTTACCAAGAGGCTCGCCCTTAGCAACAGGCGCCTGCAGTGTATTTTTGTACCAGACCACCTTATCTCGACTTATTGTAGAGATATCCACCTCATCATACCATAAAAGAGTGAATTCGTCCTTGGGTACGGCAAGAACATAATCATTGCCCTCAGCCAGCTCAACAGGAAGCTCACCGACCTCGGCAGTATCAGCCAGTATTACCTGATATGAGAAATTGTCGAACGCCCAGTTGAACATAGCGATCGCATCTGTCAAATGGTAGAATGTGTTGTCACCGTCAGCATTATTCAGCGGCGACTTCATGAGAACTACCAGATACTTATTACCGTCGCGACTCGCCATAGTAACTATGCTTCTTCCCGCACGCTCAAGATTGGAGGTTTTTATTCCCTTGGCACCATTGTAGGCATAATCGCTCTGACTGTCCATCATAACGTTGGAGTTTGGCCATATCCATTTGTCCATCTCAGGGTGATTTTTAGGATTCGGCACTGATGGAGTATATGTGAAAGTTGTCGCGATGCTTTCAAAATAAGGAACTCCGAGGGCATAGACCGTAAGTGCCATCATATCATTCGCAGTAGTGTATTGATTAGGATCGTACATACCTGTTGCATTGGTAAAATGAGTATCTGCAAGTCCGAGTTCAGCAGCCTTCTCATTCATCATGTCAACAAACTTTGAAGTATTGTTTCCACCGATCTTGTATGCGATAGTCTCAGCCGCTTCAACAGAGGAAGTAAGCATCATCGCATAAAGCAGATCCGTATAGGTAAGGACGTCCCCGTCCTCGATCTCGGCAAATCTCAGATCATCAGGAAACTCTATGTTATAGAGGTACTCATATACAGATTCATCGATCGTGACCTCCTGTGAAAGATCAGGACAGTTCTCAATACAGACTACTGCTGTCATTATATTTACCAGAGGTCCCGGCATTTGCTTTGTATCAGCATTCTTCTGATGTATAATTGTATTCGAGTCAAGGTTCATCAATACCGCAGACTCACTTTTTATGTTCATAGATAACGGAAAACTGACCGCCTCAGATCTGATACTGCATATAAATGGAAGTACTATTACTATTGCTGCCAGCGCAGATAATAACTTCTTCATACATTCTCCTTTATTTCACGCGGTCACCCGCTGTTATTTGCTTTCTGAAAAGCCTAATCTATATTATAGCAGATATTACATCATTTTAAAAGGGGTTTCTGAAATTTTTTTTAAATTTAAGAAAAATTTTCTTACCCCCTTTACCTTTTTCTGAAAATATGATACAATATAAATACAAAACGAAAGCGGCACAGAAAAAAATAAGCCGTATAAAATTGAACAAAAGAACGGAGGTTTTTAATGTGATCTACGTTATAGGAGACACTCACGGAGATATTACTCGCTTTAAAAGCCCTGAGATCAAAAAGCTGGGTCGAGGAGACACACTCATTATCGCCGGAGATTTTGGCTTTTTCTGGGATAACTCCAAACAGGAACGCGCAGCGATAAAAAAGCTTGCGGACAAGAATTACACCATAGCCTTTCTTGATGGTTGTCATGAAAACTTCGATATTCTTGAGAAGTATAAGCCCGAGGAATGGCATGGAGGAAAAGCGAGAATCATAGCTCCCAACATCATCCACCTTATGCGAGGACAGGTATATACAATTGAGAAGAAAAAGATATTCACATTCGGCGGAGGACACAGTCAGGACATTGAGTTCAGGCGCGATAACGACTGGTGGCCTCAGGAACAGCCTACCCAGGCAGAAATTACCGAAGGTATCGCTCATCTGAGAGAAAACCATTATAATATCGATTATGTTATCACTCATGAGCCCCCTGCTTCGTTAAAAGAATGCCTTGGAGTAGATGTACTCGAAAGGCTTGAACTGCACGCTTTCTTTGAGGATGTTATAAAGACCTGTAAATACGAGAAATGGTTCTTTGGCAAATGCCATATCGATAAGCACATACCTATCAAGTTTTATGCTGTATTCAATAGCGTGCTTCCGTTGAAATAAAACATAATTTGAGCAGATCCGGCATAGTATTTACTATCAAATCAGAAGAGGTAGATGCTATGAAAAAATTCAAATTAACGGATCTGCTCATTTTTATTGTGACCGCAGAACTTGTGGGTGCTCTCTCTGCTCTTTTTTCGGGAGACTTCTCCTCATTTTATACAGAGATCAAGGCTCCCCCACTACTTCCGCCATCTTGGCTGTTTCCGGTAGTATGGGCAATTCTATACGCACTAATGGGAATATCAGCATATATGATATGGCAGACTGACGATTCCGTGAAATGCCGTTCAACAGCTCTGAAGCTTTATTATGTTCAGCTTGCTGTAAACTTCTCATGGAGCATCCTGTTCTTCCGCTTCAGGCTGCTTGGTTTGGCTGCTGCTGTTGCAATTCTGTTGCTGATGCTTGTGGGAGCAATGATTTTAGCGTTCACCAGAATAAAAAAACTTTCCGCATGGCTTAATATCCCATATTTTATATGGCTTATATTCGCGTCATACCTTGCTGTTGCAGTTTATATTCTGAATTAGAGGATATTTCTGTAAAAATAATATCCAGATATTTTGCATTGATTTAACTAATCATCTCTGGTATAATTAAATCATCCCGAAAGGGACAATTATCATACAGGAGGTATACATTTATGTGCTGCAACAACATATGGAAGATACTCTGCGAAATGTTCGGTATCTGCTGCAAATAAGCAAAAAGATTGCACGGCTTAACGTCGTGCAATCTTTTTATATTCCGAAAAATCGCTCTGTATTTTCTTTTAATGCATCAATGAGCTCTGCTTCATCTATCTGCATATTCCTTGCCAGCTCTGCTACAACATATTTTATATTCTGCGGTAAATTTGTCCTGCCAAGTCCCTTGATATTTCTCGGAGTAAGATAAGGTGCATCTGTCTCAGCCATTATCCTGTCAAGAGGGATATACTTGACCGCCTCGCGAAGTGCTCCTCCGCGGCGCTCATCACATATCCAGCCGGTTACACCTATATAAAAGCCCATGTCGATATACTTTTTCAGGGTATCTTTATCGCCGGTGAAGCAATGAACTACCGCTCTTTTACATATATCACCGTGTTTTTTGAAACGTGCGATAAAGTCATCCGCAGCATCTCTTTCGTGAAGGAACAGCGGCTTTCCAAGTTCTTCTGCTATCTTTATATGGTTCTCAAAGCAGCGTATCTGGTTTTCTCTGGCAGAAAACATTCTGTCATAGTCAAGTCCGCACTCGCCTACCGCAACAATTTTGTCATTTGTTGACACTATCCCGCGTATACGCAGAAAATCCTCTTCTTTAGCACTGTCTGCACTATGAGGGTGTATACCGCAGGTCCCGAAGCAGTCATGATCCTTTACAAAGCTATTGACGCTTTCGCTGCTTTTCATATCAGAACCTGTCAGAATACAGCATACTCCTTCGTATTCAGCATCTTCGATTATCATTTCCGGCTCTCTGAACTGTTTACAGAACAGATTTAGTCCGATATCATAATACTTTATCATATATTCCCTCTTATAACGCAGCCTTAGAAGCTTCCGTCAGCTTTTCAGCGGCTGCTCTGACATCTTCCGCTCCGAACAAAGCCGATACTACAGCGATACCACTCTGACCGCAGCCTGCTATCGCCTTTACATTTTCAGCTGTTATTCCGCCAATAGCAACTGCAGGAATACTTACGGAGCCGCATATCTCTTTCAGCAGCTCAGGAGTTATCCTCAGAGCATTTTTCTTGGTCGGAGACGGAAAAACAGCCCCGACGCCGAGATAATCTGCTCCCGAGCTTTCTGCAAGTCGAGCCTGTTCAATTGTCTTAGCTGTGGCTCCGATAATGAAGTTCTTGCCTGCAATACGTCTTATCTCAGCTACAGGAGCATCTTCGATACCAACATGAACTCCATCAGCTCCGCATTTCAAAGCTGCTTCATAATCATCATTGATAATAAAAGGAACATTGTATCTGTGGCATACTTCAATTAGTTTCTTCGCTCTATTGATAAGCTCACCCTCATCAACAGCCTTTTCTCGAAGCTGAATGCAAGTAGCTCCGCCGAGTATAGCCTGTTCGACCGCATCCTCAAGGCTGATTCCGTGAAGAAAGTTTCTGTCTGTAACGGCATAGAGGAGCAGATCCTTCCTTTCGATATTCATTTATATCACTTCTTTTCAAATTCTTTTATAAAGTAAACAGGATCACTGCATTTCATAAATCCGCTCATTACGCAGGCGCCTGCGGCACCGCACTGTCTGACAAGATCAATGTTATCGGGCGATATTCCTCCGATAGCATAAACAGGTATACTGACACTTTCACACACACTGCTGAGGAATTCAATTCCGCGCGGTGGAAGTCCTTTTTTGCAGTCAGTAGCGAAAACATGACCGGCAGTTATATAGTCAGCTCCAAGGCTCTCAGCCTCCTGTGCATCTTCAACCGAGTGACATGATGCTCCTATATGCTCAAAACGGCTTTTCTCGTCAGCAGTCAGCTCACGAAGAATATGGAGCGGCAGATGTACAGACTTCCAGCCCATTTCAATGGCGGTTCTGTAATAATAGTGGAGTATAAGCCTTGTATCAGTATTTTGGAATACTGCAGCAGCCTTCTCGGCAAGCTCACCATACTTCTCCTCGCTCAGGTCCTTTTCACGGAGGATAACATATCTTGGTCCTGCCTTCGCAATTTTGCTAAGCTGATCAAGGAAGTCACCACGGCACAGTGAACGAGAGGTCACACAAATAATATCAGACATAGAGATAATCATTCAGCACAGGCTGGAGTCCTTCCTCTGACATATCCTTGTACATCTTATCAAAGCTGCGTCCGTCATTAATCTCGAACTGCTCATCGCCCTCAGCAGCTTCGCTCTCCTTGCCTGTGTACTTGCTCTCATGGTCGCCGATACCTGTTGAAACACCTGCCGACACCTTAGTAGCAGCTATCTTTACGATACCGTTTCTGAAACTCTCGCTCTCTCTGGAGGATACAGTTATACCGCAGAACGGCAGGAATATCCTATATGCACAGAGTATCTGACACAGCTGCTTTTCGTGAACATCGAGAGGATTTATCTCGTCATTATTGATTATAGGACGAAGTCTCGGACAGGAAAGTGAAATCTCAGCCTGAGGATATTTCCTCTGTAAATAGTAAACGTGAAGCGCGCTCGCCAGAGCATCCTTTCTGAAATCGGAAAGTCCGAGAAGTGCTGAACAGGCAATACCTCTCATACCGCCCATAAGAGCACGTTCCTGAGCTTCAAATCTGTACGGCCAAACACGCTTGTGACCCATAAGGTGGAGCTGCTCATATCTGTCACTGTCATAGGTTTCCTGAAATACAGTTACATAGTCAACTCCGCATTCGTGCAGATACTTGTATTCATCGGTATTCAGCGGATAGACCTCAATCCCGACCATGCGGAAATACTTTCGTGCCAGCTTGCACGCCTCGCCGATGTACTCCACACTGCTCTGTGCGCGGCTCTCGCCTGTGAGAATAAGTATCTCCTCCATACCGCTGTCGGCGATGACCTTCATCTCGTGCTCGATCTGCTCCATATTAAGCTTCATGCGCTTTATGTCATTATAGCAGTTAAATCCGCAGTAAACGCAGTAGTTCTCGCAGTAGTTGGCGATATACAGAGGAGTGAACAGATATACGGTATTGCCGAAATGCTTCTGGGTCTCAAGCTTCGCACGCTGAGCCATCTTCTCAAGGAAAGGCTCCGCCGCAGGAGAAAGCAGTGCCTTGAAATCCTCAACAGTGCAGGTCTCATGGTTGAGAGCTGCATTGACGTCACGGGCAGTATACTGAGAATAATCATAGTTCTTCATCTCAGTCATAACTTTGTCCATAATGTCGGACTTTATACGCTCCATGCCTTCCATGTACTCCATGTGATTTGTGCGTGAAGCAGGATCTGTTTCAAGCATATGCTTCTTTTTAAGAGCAGCCTCGGAGAGCTTGTCCGAGTCCACAAAATAGTGATTTTCCATTAAATAACCTTCTTTTTTTCTTTTGACTTCTTTAATTCATTACCGATAACAATTATAATAAGAGCCGCTACAAATACATCTACATAATAATCCTTCATGTCATAAACAATTATTTTGCGAAAAAATATATAATCCAGTGTATAACCGTAAAAAACAGTATCAAGCAGATGCGAAGTAACGGCAGCAGCCGCAAAAACATAGGCTTTTTTCGCTGTATCCGACTTAAAAAGCCTATACAGACAAATAACCAAGACAAGTAAAACAGCTTTGAAAATTAACATAGAAGTCTGTGATGTTTCTATCTTCAGAAAATTGAACAAACCTGTCTGATTGACATTGTGAGTTTGCTTTATCATAAAAATGTTGCTTATTAGCTTGGTCTCAAAGCCTGTTTTACTCAGAACAAGTTTTATGAGCTGATCTACGGCAGCCAAAACAGCTGCCGTAACTGAAATGACACTTATCTTCTTTAAGTCAAATCTTGAATTAACAGCAGATATGATTTTCCATAATAAAACCATTACAATAAAGCTTACAGCAACATAAAGCATAAAACTCAATGCTCTCTCAAAGCTTTTTATATATTTTATGTAATAGACCAGTGATAATAAAGGGTATATCAAAAACACAAGATAATGCCACTTTGAAGTTTCTTTCTCTTTCATGTTTTTTGTATTTCCTTTTCAGTATTTTTACAGATCAAGTACAGCGATCACTTCATCGCCGTCTTTTTCGCCATTCGGCACAAATCCGAATGAGCTGTACAGCTTTTCAGCTGCATGATTTTCGTGATCATAGGACAGCCAGCACTTTTCAGCCTTTCCGCAGGGATATGTCCGTATAAATTCCAGTGCCAGCTTCATTGCGGCTTTTCCGTATCCCCTGCCCTGATAACGGCGGTCTATCATAAGCCGCCAGATATTGTAGCTGCCAACAGCAACTTGAGGATAGTCCTCCCAGTAATCATCCACATCAAAGCCTATCATCAGAAAACCCACAGGTATATCATCATCATAGATGCCGAATGGGAAAGCATTACCGCCGCCTGTTATTGCACCATAGGCATCAACAATACTCATTTTATTGTCTGAGACAAACTTTCTCTGGCTCTCATGGACTTCAAGCTCGATAATATCATAGATATTACCGCCGTTTACCCTTTCAAGACGTACCATCAGTCACGAAGGAAGCCTGTCAGAGTATCTGAGGGAGAAGCACCTCTTGTGAGAACTCGTCCAAGTCCGGACAGATATGCCTTTCTGCCTGCTTCAATAGCCTGCTTGAAAGCCTCCGCCATTACGGGAAGGTCTCCCGCAGTAGCAAGTGCAGTATTTGACATAACAGCAGCTGCGCCCATTTCCATAGCCTCGCAAGCCTGTGAAGGTCTGCCTATTCCTGCATCAACGATTATGGGAAGGTCTATTTCGTCAATGAGTATCTGTATGAAATCCTTTGTAGCAAGTCCCTTATTGGAGCCTATTGGTGATGCAAGGGGCATTACAGAAGCCGCACCTGCGTTCACAAGATCACGGGCTGTGTTAAGATCGGGATACATATAGGGCATTACAACAAATCCCTCTTTCGCCAGTATCTCCGTAGCGCGTACAGTTTCCTGATTATCGGGAAGAAGATACTTAGTATCGCGCATGATCTCTATCTTTACAAAGTCTCCGCAGCCAAGCTCCCGGGCAAGTCGTGCTATACGAACAGCCTCATCAGCATTTCTTGCTCCAGAAGTATTGGGAAGAAGTGTTACTCCCTCGGGAATATAGTCAAGGATATTCTCATGTTCTTTGGAATTGGTACGGCGTACAGCAAGTGTGATTATCTCTGCACCTGCATACTTTACGGCAGCCTCAATGAGACTGAGGGAATACTTTCCCGAGCCGAGAATAAAACGTGAGGAAAACTCATGTCCTCCTATAATAAGCTTATCGTCCTTCATTAATGGTCTCTCCTTATATATCAAATTCGCCTGCAATTATCCTTATGACTGCATGAGCCTGATGCCCGGCACAGATCAGTACCCGTGATGAAACAAGTCCCATTCCGTCATCAACATCGCTTACGCCGTCACCGCAAAGATAAAAGCGCTTTGTTATCCTTTTAGTGGTTATAATATTCGAGGGAGCTATGCCTGCCATCCCCGAACCCGATACAAGGTATTTATCAGGCATATTCTCCAGAACACAGTTTACCAGCATTGCCTTCTGGTCTGCTTTGTCAAAAGCTTCTACGATAATATCCGCATCAGAAAGCAGAGCAGGTATATTATCCTCAGAAAGCTTTATGTTATCAGCTTTTATATGGCAATACGGAGCTAAACGCTCAAGTGTGTCCTTCATAGCCTCGGACTTTGGCTCCCCGAGCTGCTCGGGAAAGTACTGCTGACGGTTCAGATTTGAGATATCAACTCTATCAAAATCTATGATATGAAGATATCCCACACCAGCTCTTGCAAGTGCAATGGCAATATTAGAGCCAAGTCCGCCAAGTCCGCAGACAGCTACGGAAGCGCTGTCAAGCTTTTTCTGAAGCTCTGTTCCGTGTCTTTCCTCAAGAGCGCTGTACATTTCCTCTCTCGAAGGTATTGGCATATCAGCCGCCTCCCACAAAACGAACGACCTCTACACGGTCGCCGTCTTTAAGTATAGTTTCATCGTACTTTGCCTTCGGAACGATCTCCTCATTTATTTCCACAGCCACTCTCTGACCGCTTATTTCCATATCAGCGAGCATTTCCGTTACAGTTTTTCCGTCTTTTTCAAGCAGTTCACCATTTATCTTTACCATTTAGGCACCTCCTTAAAAAATTCAGGGAACCGCCTGCGCAGTTCCCTGAATGTACATAACAATATCAGACTCCCTACGCTGGCATTAACCAAATCAGGTCGAAGGGTCGAAGGTAGCACCTTCCTCTCAGCCTGTCCCGCAAGCTCCCCTGCAAATATTATTATATCACATATTTTTCTCTAAATCAAGTGTTGAAGCAAAAATACTTCATATATCACGGCAGATAAGCTCTAAAGCCGAATAACAATGGATAATACACCGTTTTCAAGAGAAGCGGATATCGTTCCGCCCATCTTTTCGATAAGAGTTCTCGCTATTGAAAGCCCCAGACCTGTTGAGTTACGGGCTGCTTCAACTGTATAGAACCTGTCAAAAAGTTTGTCCACCTGCACAGAAGTAAGCTGCGAAGCATGGTTTGAAAAAACAGTTGTCCCGTCATCTGAAAGCCTTACAGAAAGATCGCCATCACTGTACTTGACTGCATTGTTTATAAGATTTGAGAACACCCTCGCAAGTGCAGAGCGGTCAAGTATCCTTATCACTTTTTTGTATGTGATATCTATTTCAGGTGATATTTTCTTCTCACTGAGTATTGAATAATACCCTGCTATACTCTCCTCCAGCACATCGTTCACGATCACCTGCTCCTGCTTTGGTTCACTTTCCGAGGTCATTATGACAGAATAGCGGAAAAGCTCCTCTGTAAGCTGTTTCATTGACTCTGCTCTTCCGCCGATGATCTCAAGGTAGCGCTCTGCCTCAGGAGACTTATCCTCACTTTTCAGCATATCAAGATAACCGCATATAGCTGTAAGAGGAGTCCTCAGGTCATGAGAGATATTGGTGACGGCATTTTTCAGTTCCATATCACCCTGCACAAAGCGGTGGTGCTCCTCGCGGAGAAGTTTAAGTTCCTTGTTAAGTTCTGTTACCAGTCTTCTGACCTGTTTATCTCTGCTTGACACCGTTATTATCGAGTTTGTATCTGTTTTTAGGCATTCCGACAAAGCCTCTGCGATCTCTTTTGATGATCTACGCAGAAGCCAGATCTTCACTGATAAGAAAGCCGACAATAAAGCCAGCAGAATAGTCAGAACTACCATAGATGTACTCCCTTAACGAATATTCTTCTTTCTGAACATCAGGCACCCCGATAATGTAAACACAGTTATCACAGCAACAGAAGCAATTGCCCTATATGCCCCCATTCCGCCCAAGCCTTCAGTGAGACCGATAGATGAAAACCACTGCCCCAACGGGAAAGCATTTGCTGCATATATCAAAGCTTTTCCGAGCTCTCCGCCAGTATTATGGCTAATTGACAGCATAACCGGTGCAACAAATGAACCGATCTGGAAGATCATTATCTGTATAGCTACACATATAGCAGGATAAGGTATCAGCATACTGAAAAAAGTCACAAAAGCCGAATGTGCTATACAAAAAAGCAGTATCTCCCCTATGTGTGCAGTGATCTGCCCCACATCCCCTCCTGTTACCTGCATAGCAAGGACAGCTCCGGTCAGCCATGCGGCTGTCATGAGAACAACAACTGCTGTAACAGCAATACAGCTTGCAAAATAGACCTGTGGTCTTGTATATCCGCAAACGAACTTGTTTCTGATAGTCTTATCGGAATATTCGCGTCCGAGAAACAGCGGCACAAACACCGATGTAAAGGCAATTATCCCTACTCCGAACACCTTTATCATCAGAAAAGCCTGCTCAGACGAGCTTTCTGTACCTGCTCCTGCGAAAGTTATGATAAAAGCGGCTGCAAGTCCGACGTATAGTAATTTATTTCTGAAAAGCCGCCATAAATACGAGTTTATAAGCTTAGTCAATCTGTTTACCTCATTTCAAATCTTTTTTCCTGAATAAAGCAATTCCTGCGGTCGTTACAACTGCGATCGTAACCGCATCCAAAATGCATATATCTGCAAGTGCTGTGTTGAGCTTTTTCTGCGAAACAGTTGAAGGATCCTTATAGTCTGTAAGATAATCGTCAATATCATAGGTATGGAGCACCTGATCGGTCGGCAGAATACGATCAAAGGCTTTATATACCTTTCTTTCTGTGACGCTCAGTATCTCGCTCTCGTTATAGTATTCTCCCGCTTCACGCCTGTTTCGGCTCCATGAATCACCGGAAATCTTTTCCTGTATTAGTCCCGATGAGACGAGCATGATGATCATAAATACTATCGACCAAACAATAGAGCTTGCTCTCGATGAAATAAGCATGGAGAACAGAACAAACATTGCATTTATCACTATTATCAGTACAGCGATAAGTATTATCCTTCTCATAGTCACCCATCCGTCCATACCATGTATACCGAATTTCAGAAAAGGCAGACTTATGATCGCTAAATTCACAATGAACATCATAATCCCCGTTACAGTGCATACGATGAGCTCGGTCAGGTAAACAGAGGCTCTTGAATGTCCTGAGATGATCTTGTTGCGTACAGTGCCGTCAGCGTACTCCCGACTGATAAAGAGACTGTCTATAACAGCAGCAGCAAAACAATATGCCATTATATAAAAGTACAGAGCAGCTTCAAAGACATATCCGTAAGCTTCCGCTGAGTAACTGTCCATTACAGGTCTTGTTGCCTCATCATATATGCTATGTACAGAAAAAAGTACTGACAGCACCATAAATATCCAAAAAAGCTTTGATCTGAACATACGGCTGAACTCGGCTTTTAACAAGTTTTTCATATTTCCACCTCACTTCAGGTCAAGTCTGCGGAACGTAACAGAGCCTATAAGCGTTGTTACCAGCGTTATTGCGATGTTGTAAACAGCCATGAACTCCCAGTGATAAGGAAGTTCCCTTTCCGAGCTGAATCTGAATGCCTGACAAATAAACAGACCATCATATAAAGCCTCTTTTACGGCAAGCTCAGCCCCCGAAAGAGATTCACTGTCAACTCCGTAAACATAGCTGTATTTATTGAGTATAGCATACTTTTCGGGAGAAATGATATCTTCCATCGCCATAAGCTCCATGCTGTGCTCTTCCAGTTCGTTTATGAGGGCTACGCCTATAATGAACATAATGACGGCAGCTGTCATACACACTGTTACTGCTATGGTCCTGCTGCGGACGATCATTGTTATCATCAGCATGAAAGCTGTAACAGCAACAGTTCCAAGAACTCCGATGAGCTGGATCTGCATCATAACAGAGAATGAATGATGAAATGCTCCGAAAAACAGATAAGAGCAAACATAGAAGGTAAAAAAGAACAGATACTGTATAATGGCCATAGCCACTGAACTGACAGCCAGATGGCACAAATATATTCCTGTTTTCGTGTTGCCGGCAATAAGCTTGTTCCTTACAGTTCCCTCGTCAAACTCTCCGCCCGCATGGAAAGCCACAAATATTGCAGCTATCATACCAAGAGAGATAAGACCGATATAGAGCATACTGTCATTGAATACCTCTGTCTGATGCTCCCTCTTTACTGTAATATATTTGATAAAGTTGAAGCTTGATGCCGTCACAAGAGTAAACAGAGCAATAAGCCAGAAGACCTTTCCCGAAAAGCAGCGTGCAAACTCTGCTTTCAGCAGCTTAATCATTTCCGCCACCTCCCACAAGGGAGATAAAGAAGCCTTCAAGGCTCTCGTCATGCTCGTTCATGGATATTACCTCGCAGTTTTCCTTGGCAAGTGCCTCAGAAAGCTTTGAGAAGTTGAGCTTTGCAAAAACATCTGCGGTAGTCTCTGACAGTATCTTGTACTCAACTTCCATGCCGTCAAGGACTCTCGCCATAGCTGCTGTATCAGTCACCTCCATTCTGATACATTTGCGGCAGGTGTTTTCAAGCTCCTCTGCACTCATTTCCCTGACAACTCTGCCGTGGTCGACAAAGCCATAGTATGTGGCAAGCTTGGCAAGCTCATCAAGGATATGGCTGGATATCATTACTGTTATCTCTTTTTCGCGGTTAAGCTTGAGGATAAGCTCTCGCATTTCGACTATTCCCTGAGGATCAAGTCCGTTTATCGGTTCGTCCAGTATAAGAAGATCGGGCTCACCGACAAGCGCAATAGCAATACCGAGACGCTGCTTCATGCCAAGGGAAAAGTTCTTTGCCTTCTTTTTGCCGGTATTTGCAAGTCCAACAAGCTTGAGAAGCTCATCAACGCAGCTGTAATCGGGCAGCCCCAGCATCCTGCACTGATACTTTAAATTCTGCTGTGCGCTCATATCAAGGTAAATAGAGGGAGTTTCCACGACTGCGCCCATTCTTCTGCGCGATTTCATTATGCCTCTGTCATTATTCTTAACTCCGTATATCTCGTAGTCACCTGATGAGGGCTCCTGCAGTCCACAGAGTATACGGAAAAAAGTAGTCTTTCCTGCACCGTTACGTCCTACAAGTCCATAAATGGAGCCCTTGGGGACATTAAGGCTGAGTCCGTCAAGAGCTTTGAAGCTTCTGTAATTCTTTTTAAGATCATTTGTCTTTATGATGTATTCCATAGTTCGTACCTCCTTGACCTTATGATACTATCCTATACCACAAAAGTAAAGAAAGCGGTAAAGAAAAAAGTAAAGATATAGTAAATATTACGCCATTTTAAAGCCGATACCCCATACAGCCTCTATATAGTCTTTTCCGTCAGCGGAGCGTAGTTTCCTGCGAAGATTGCTTATATGCTGCTTCAAAGAGGTTTCTGTACAATCGGGAGTATCGTCGCTTATCCTGTCAAGTATAATTGACTTTGTGATGACCTGATCCGGATTCATCATGAGAAGCTTCAGAATGGCAAATTCCGTCCTTGTCAGCCTGATAGCCTCTCCGTTCACCGTTACATTGTGGGTATCTGTATTGAGCTTCAGTTCCTTGTAAACAAGTTCAGCAGAAGATGTAAATTGTCTGCTGCGAAGCTGGACCCTTATGCGTGCTTTCAATTCCTTTATATCAAAAGGCTTGGTAATATAGTCAGCAGCACCGCTGAGAAGGAGCTCGACTTTATTATCGATATCTATCTTTGCACTTACTATTATTACAGGTATTCCCTCGATCTTTGGAAGAAGTTCCTCTCCGCTGAGCCCCGGAAGCATAAGATCAAGCAAAACAAGATCGGGCTTCTGTGCTGAAAGCAGCATGAGCGCCTCAGTGCCCGAGTACGCCCTTGAAACCTTGTAACCGTCACGGGAAAGGGCTTCTTCCAGCATATTACCTATGTGTATGTCATCATCAATAACCATTATATGTTCATTCATTGTAATATCTCCAGTCAGAATAATGTAAGCTGTTGGTATTTCTCCGGAAGCTCGTTCAGATAGCTGAAACACTCGTTAAAATCATGAATGATGCCGTATTTTTCGCAAAAATCATTAAATATACTCATGAGCCTACCGTGTTCAGGGCTGACTATCTCATATGAATTTCCGTATTCTCGGCGGTATCTTTGTGACAGACCTTCAAAACGCCTGTCAAGTGCAGAGTATAAATATTCCCTGTTGCCGTCTCTCAGTGTCATACCGATGCCAAAACAGACTATCCCCTTTACTCCAGCCTCAGCACAGTAATCAAGAAGTCCTTTCAGATTATCCTCCGTATCATTTATGTACGGAAGAAACGGCGAAAGCCAAACTACCGTGGGAATGCCGAGCCGTTTCATCTCCATAAGGACTTCAAATCGCCTGCTCGTAGGACATACGTTAGGTTCGACTATTCTGCAAAGGTCGTCATCGTATGTAGTCATTGTCATCTGCACCACAGCTTTCTGCTGCTCATTAATAGAAGCCAGCAGATCGGCATCACGAAGTATCATGTCAGATTTTGTCAGAACTGTTGCCCCGAACTGATATTGCTCTATTAGTTCAAGACATCGGCGGGTAAGCTTCAGTTCAGCTTCCGCTGGCATATACGGATCGCTCATGGAGCCAGTTCCTATCATGCATTTTTTACGCTTTGAACGCAGAGCCTTCTCAAGAAGCTGAGGAGCATTCTGCTTTACCTCAATATCCTCGAATGCATGACTCATATTATAGCAGGTGCTGCGGCTGTCGCAGTATATACACCCATGAGAGCAGCCTCTGTATATATTCATACCGTTCTTGGATGACAGTATTCCTTTGGCATCAACAAAGTGCATGGCTTCTCCTTTCAGAATGATCAAGTTATAAAAAATTATACCACATTTTATTATCAATAGCAAGGTGCGCAGTGTGAAAGAAGATGTTAACAATAGCTGTACCGCAAAATCGGGGGGGAGCGGCGGCTCGCCGCTTATACCACAAAAGTCTCAAAGCTGCAACAGCAGAAAAACATTACCAAGAATATTTTTGATTTTTTTTAAAAAAGCTCTTGACAAACGATTTAATATGTGGTAAAATATTTAGGTACTGCGGAACAACCGGTTATACGGTCCGCCTCGGTAAGTCTGGACCGTGTAAAATTTATCAGACATTATATGCGGATATGGCGGAATTGGCAGACGCGCATGGTTCAGGTTACGTTACGTCAGTGTAAAAATTAATTTCGCATTACTTATCAGCATTTCTGTGGAGCAACTTGTAATAAGTCCACCTCGGTCAAGAGTCGTACCGTGTAAAAATTTTCGACTCAATTATACAAGCGGATATGGCGGAATTGGCAGACGCGTATGGTTCAGGTTACGTTACGTCAGTGTAAAAATTAATTTCGCATTACTTATCAGCATTTCTGTGGAGCAACTTGTAATAAGTCCACCTCGGTCAAGAGTCGTACCGTGTAAAAATTTTCGACTCAATTATACAAGCGGATATGGCGGAATTGGCAGACGCGTATGGTTCAGGTCCATATGAACGCAAGTTCATGCAGGTTCAAGTCCTGTTATCCGCACCAGTGCCTCACATAATGTGAGGCGCTTTTTTTGTATCAAAGTATCTCATCTGTAACATCTTCCATTATGTTGTAATTGAACGCGCCGTTCATATCGAAGCTTATGTCGATAGACTTGTCCTCGTTCTGGTGAACTGTGACCTGACGGACAAGCATTCTCAGGTTGACGTTTGAGATATGTCCGTCTGCAAGTATAGTCTCTATCAACTCGGAAGTGTTCTTCAATTCTTCACGGCGCTTCTTGCATACCTCATCATAATGCCGAAGGTCTGCTATCTTCTTTTCAAGTGAGCGTATCTCAGCTTCACGCTTTTCAATCATATCATTGTAGATCTTAGCATGGTCACGATCATTGATACGCTCTATGATGATCTGTTCTATCTCATCGCGGCATTGCTTGATTTTCTCATTGCTGCGCTGTATTTCCTTATCATACTTAGGCTTCTTTTTGAGCCAGTTCTTGATGATCTTCTCGTACTTCGCACTCTCAGCTTGTATATACTCAAGCAGAGATACGATTTCAATATTTATCAGTGCATCAAGCTGCTCCTCGTGGACTGAATGTGGTGTGCAGTATTCCTTGCCGTATCGGTGGTTGCTGTTGCAGGTGTATTCAACGTACTCCTTTTCCTTCCACCTCCTTCTCCGTGCGATTAAACTTGCACCACACTCGGCACATTTTATAATTCCTGCATATTTGTGAATGTTACGTCCACACTGCGAGCGTGGATTTATCTTCGACCTCTGTTCCAGCATGAACTGTGCCTGTTTCCATGTAGTTTCATCAATTATAGGCTCGCAGTAATTATCATGACGATACTGTTCATCCTCCGGGACCGTCGTTTTGGTTTTGTATATCTTTGAGCTGACCGTCTTGTGATTCACAAGTGTTCCGTGATAAAGCTCATTAGTCAGCATACGCTTCACTGTAGTCTGAACCCACAGATATTTCTTGGAGATGTCAGGCTTATGGTCGCTCAGCTTTCGGTTGAAGTAATAGTCAGGTGACTTAATTCCGTCCGCGTTCATCTTCTTTGCTATGGTTGTCAGACCGTATCCGTCTATGTACAAGCGAAAAACCTCCCGGACTATCCATGCTGTCTCCTCATCAATTGTTATCATATCTGTATTTTTATCCTTTACATATCCCATCGGCAGAGTCTCGACTATGCCGGTGGTTTTCTGCTTCTGCCGCACTCCTGCGCGAACTTTCTTGCTTATATCCTTGGCATAGAAGTCGTTGAACAACTGCTTGAAGCCGATGAGCATATCATCGTTTTCATTAGTCGAGTCTATGCCCTCTGTCACTGAATAAACCTTTACGTTGTTCTCGCGCAGATGGTCGATAAACAAAGCAGTCTGAGTTCGATGTCTGCCGAGTCGGGATAAGTCTTTGACTAAAACTATGTCAACTTTTCCCTCATCGACCGCTGTTTCAAGCTGACCAATACCATTTCTATTGAATGTCATACCTGAAACATTATCATCGAAGCTTTCTCCGACAACGTCGTATCCGTTCTGTTCTGCGTAGTCCGCAAGTATCTGCCTCTGATTCTGTAAGCTGTTCATCTCAGCGTCCTCGTCACGGGACAGTCTATAATAGAGCCATGCTCTCATATAATCACTCTCCTTTTTTTGGCAGTCGCAGCACCTTGTCCGGTGCTACGACACACCATACCACAGACTTCCTCAGAAGTCTACTATTTTTTCTTTATCTTCCGAAAATTCGACCTTTCCACTAAAATCCACCTGAGCAGTCTGTGCAGATTCTAACGAGTTCAGATAGTCGTGGATCATAGCCTCTATGAAATTATCAAAGGCGGTCTTATCACTGTTGTATATGAAATTTGCTGTTTTGATCTTAGGTTCAGTTCTCGTTCTTCCCAATATACCACGCTCCTCTCAATTATTCCGTTTATGTTTCTGATGTGAACTATATTGTTCATTTTCAAAATTCCTTTCGTTTAAATTTGGTTTATCCCATGTGTATTCCGTGAGCTTCCTTACGCTCTCGTTCCTCGGCAAGTGCTTTGCTGTCAACATGCTCTCGAGCATACTCAGTATCGTCATCGACAGGCTCGTCCTCAATTATCGAAGCCATAGCAGCAATGCCACCGACGATATCAGGTGCAGAAACTCTATCAACACCACCAGTCGGAGCAGTCTGAAGCCGTGACTTCTGCTCTGCTCTTCGGCGCATTTCAGCTGCGATAAGGTCTGCTCGTTCAGCTTCCCAGCCTGTGAGACGAGGTCCTTCGCCGCCTGATCCAACTTCGACACCTCTGCCGTCACGTTTTGTGACGTCTGCTCCTGTATCTCCTTTCCCTGTTCCAGCAGCTGATTGTATATCGTCCGCTGATTTTGCAGGTATTGTTTCATCTGTGCATATGTCATTGTCTCGTCTGTCTGAGCCTTGACATCGAACAGCGTATCTGTCAGAAGTTTCAGCTGCGAGATCAGCGCCAGCCAGTTGTGCTCCTGGACGCAGACCATAGTTGGTATGTCCTGTGTCTCCTCTAAATTCTGTTTGGAGGCTTCTTTCGCTTCTTCGTATTTCGAATTCATATTCCATATTCTCCTTCCTGTATTTCGCTTCGTGAAGCTTGTTGTCGCGGCATCTCCTGCCGTTGGGACAGGTGTATGTGATGTACTTTCGGCTGTCTTCCCATTTCACATCGTAGCCACACTGCTTCATGTAGAAGCGGAATTGTTTCTTGCTCTTGGCTCTTTTCATTACCACGTCAATGGTATTGGAGAGAGCCATTTTCCAACTCTCACCTCGCATTGCAACTCGATACTCACCGTTAGTGATACCGTTGCTCTGCTTGTGAATCTCAGGTTTGCCGAGCGTTGTCAATCCGTACTTCTGACAAATTTCATCGCTGAGCTATCGCAGGTCATGCAGTGTGAACTTGTTGGAGTGGTACTTCAGACCTGTCTCGGCGTTGACCGCATTGAGTATGAAGTGCGAGTGTATATGGTCTGCGTCGATGTGAGTTGCTACTACAACTTCGTGTCCCGGGAAGGCTCTCTCCGCAAACTCAACTGCTATTTTATGAGCAAGAGCTGGCTCTATCTTGTAGCCGCTGGGATGTGACTGGACGAAGTGATAGTAATGAACTCCGTCAGTCTTGCCGTACATCTCCCTTGTGTTTTTGAACTCCTGATATGCCGTGGGCAGCGAACAGTTGAGAGCCGTCACGAACTTTTTATTCTCGGTCTTGGCATCGCGGCAGATGTAGTCGAGGCTCTTCTTGCCTCCGCCACCGCCTTTCGTGCTTATCGCTGTGACCGTCGCCACTATTTCACCTCCCGAAGCAGCTGACCTATCAGCTCCGTGACCTTCCTGTGCTCGTCAAGGAGCGGCTGGAAGTTCACGGCGGTCAGCCTGTCCATGTTTGCAAGTGTAGCTATCTGATTCAGGTTTCGTCCGATAGCTTTCTGCTGCCTGACTATCTCGTCGATGCCGTTGGCGACAACGATTTTCTTACCGAGAGCACACCGCATTACGAAGTCATTCAGCTTCAAGCCGTGCCTCTCAGCGAGCTCATGGACACGTCTGCTTTCTTCCTCTGTGCAGCGTATCGCTATGGTTGTGTTTCTCCGTCTCATAGAATCCCTCCTTTTCTTCCGTTTTGTAAAATGTTTCAGCGTGCCGACAATTGTACTTCCTGTCCGTAGGGACTATGCGGAGGCACAACTGGGAGCGGCGGCTCGCCGTAAGTGGGTTCGGGCTTCTGCCCGACAAGCAAGGCGGCAGGCGGAACGCCAGCAGCTATGCTTGCCAACCCAAAAGGGTTGATTTTTTCGGGTACCACCACTTTTCTCCTCTGCCGATAGTATCTGTGCGGTATCGCCACACTCGCTCCACGTTGCGCCACAATCGCTTTCACCGCCGCAGGTGGGATAACTACCCGATTTCTGTATTGGCGGCAAAAACGGGCGGTTTTGTGCCTCACGGCTGAAACGGCTCAACTTCAATGCCTTGCTCCGCTAACTTTTCTGTGATTCGGTTCGCTGCCCACTCAATAAGTTTATCACCAACAGGGACAGCAATTGTTTTAACATCACTTGCAGAAGGAGTAACGGTTTGCGAAGATATATCAGCGTTTGAAGACGTTTCAGGGACGGCAGGGGCACCACTTTCAGGGTACAGTAATTTACTGCCACTGCTGTCCCTATCAGCTTCGTAACGGACACAGATACTGCGAGTGCCGTTACTTTTTGTTTTGCCATAGCTGATACCGAGCGAGTGAACTTCTTCATCGTGCTGCAATAGTTCGCGATACATCCAGTTGTTTTTGAATTCCTCTGACGGGAACTTTTTGCATAAGAGTTCGCACAGCTCTGACGCACTTCCGCGGAACTCTTTTCGCTCCAACATAAAATCATGTATCACTGACGGGAAGTTATCAGGCTTGTCTTCGGGCGGCTTGTCAAGCAGTTTCCACTTTGCTCCGTCCCTGATAACATTTATGTCGAGTGACGGAGCACCGCGACCGCTGATGTTCAGCACAGCATTCTTGCTGTCTCCGTTTCTCTGAAGTACAAGACAACCGTCTGATGCACCGGGGATACCATTTGTACCAAGTATCATGTTGTTCGGATTGGAGTCTTGCTGTTTTCGGTTGTGATGAACAAGAATAATTGCGATGCCTAACTCGTCAGCAATAGATTTCAGCGTTGATACGTCCTTGTAATCACTGCCGTACTTCATATCAACTGTATCGCGCACTTTTTGCAGAGTATCAATGACTATCAGCTTCAGGTCTGAGAATGTTTCCTTGCACTTACGCAGGTCATCTTCAAGACCGTTGCCGAGAGTGTTGACGAGCAAAACGTATTGCAGATTATCCGTCGGCTCATCTGTCAGCTCATACATTCGCGTCTGCAAATTATCAGACGTATCTTCAAGTGCCATGTAAACCACATGACCTTGTTCTGTTTTGCGTCCAAGAAACTTTTCACCTTTGGCAATCGCAAGACACATATCCATCATCATCCACGACTTGCCAATCTTCGGATCACCTGACAGTACATGGAGACCGGGATAGATCATTTCGTCAACGATGAAGCGTCTCTTTTTCATCGGCGTGTTCATTATCTCGACGCTGCTTTTGAACTCGATTTCGATTCGTTTTGTCAATAAAAATCATCCTTTCTTCATAAAAATGTGGGAGCAGTATCCTATATGCAAATCAACCTGTTTTTGCATAAGATTTTGACCGCTCTGAAACGTTTTCCGAAACACAAATTGATTTTCATGAGAACTGACCATTTCTCACTAAAGCATAAAAACAGCTGCATTGCTCATAGAATAGAGCTTTACAGACATTTAAACTCAAAACTGATATTATGACAGTTTTGAATGTTTTTCAGCCAAAAATGAACGTTTCGGAATGAAAATGTGGGAGCAGTATCCTTATTGCATTTTGGCAGGTTTTGTGATATACTTTTAGCAGGTGGTGAGACCATGAAGTACAGGATATATGATCTGTCCGTCAGAGCAATGCTCAACTACTCAAAGCCTGACGGACTGTTTTACAAAACAGTTATTGATAAAAACGCACTGCGGAGCTGTCTGAAACACTCCGCTCATGAGCAGGACGACAATGCACTTTTCTATCAGATAATGTGCGTGCTGCACGGTGACGACTTCAAGTATGAGAACGCTGACCTTGTGACGGACCTGTCCGATGTTATTTTTTACGCAGACTTCTCACGGGTGTTTGACCGTGACGCATCGCACCCTTACTATGCACAGCTCCAAGAGAAGGCTGCGTCATTGTTTACGAACAGAGGAGTGGAGATAGATTTCGGCAACGGTATGCACAAGTACGTTGCGTTTGAGCGCTCAGCCAGCATGAGCAGAAATGCTGTGCTGTCATTTATCCGTGAGGACATTTTCTGGAAGGTCACTGAGCGCATACGTCTCGGCATGGAGATAACAAAGTGTCAGCTCAGCAAGCTGTACGCATACAACGGACTTATGCTCTCGGGCGGTATCCGTGTTGACGGAATCGGCATCGACAAGCCCCACAGAGTTATAGTTGTGGAAAATCAAAAACACACCGTTCACGACACAGATGTTATCACTGTTGAGGACGACGGCAGCGACGCACCTGTGCGAAAGTATCATCGTGTTGAGCGCAGGGAAAGTGTTGATATTCTCGGCTATGACGGCGAAGGAGTTATCTCTAAGGAGTTCGCCAAGGTCATCAATAAAAAGTTAGGCGGCGAGCACACCTCGTTTCAGATTCGTCTGCCGTACATCAAGGGTATGCTGCACCAGATAGATATTCACGACTTCTTCAAAAGCGCAGGAGTTGCAATGCTCACCGACATCTGGGGAGTTGAGCACAAGGTTGCTGACGTTGACATTATCCTAACCAAGAGTATGTTCAAGGGCTACGGCTGGCTCTGCGATAACAATATGAGCTGGGAGAACTATTGGGACGCATTCCGCAGATACAAGCACGCTCTGTACATCTCTGGTGTCAGCAAAGACAGTCCGCAGAAGTTTACGGAGCTGAACTATCAGTTCCTCAACACACTTTCAATGACAGCTGACGAGTTCCGACCTCTTGATCTGCCGCTTTCCTTCCCTGTGAATGATAACCGCCACTGGCTCACCAAGGAAACGGAAAGAGAATACCACAGGCTTTGTACCGACAGGGAGTACCGCCTGAGCTTTTTCACAAGCCCAAAACACAGACGTGGTACTAAAGAATACTATCTCAAAAAGATTCTGGAGAAAAATCCGAAGTTCATTGCCGAGCCTGTTTACGCTGACAGATTGAAGTCACGGGCTCAGGCGGTGCTGAAACAATATGCTCTCGGACGTCTTATCGTTGCAGGCGACAACCGCTACCTCTCCGCAGACCTGCTCGGTTTTCTTAGAAGTTTTATTCCTGCCAAAGCGAAAAGAAATACAAGTCAGCGCAACTTCTTCAACGGTGCAATACAAAGTGAATTTGAGAAGAACGCTTTCTATGCTCCGTCAATGGCGTATACTCACAGCAATGAATGTACGCTCTTGCGAAATCCGCATATTTCCCGAAACGAAGAGGTTCAGCTGCAAGTCTATCCCGACGTTGAGAATATGAGGAAGTATTATCTCAGCCACCTCACCGACGTTGTTATGGTGAACTGGGACTCGCTGACTGCGGAGCGTCTCGGCGGTGCGGACTTCGACGGCGATATGATAAAAACTATCTCCGATCCAATCGTCAACCGATGTGTCAAGCGCAATTCAAAGGCTGAGACTCC
>NZ_UETD01000006.1 GCF_900116855.1 Ruminococcus flavefaciens | reverse complement strand
ACGCCCTCACTTGCAGGGCGTCCCCTCTCAAAAAACAGTCCACCGGACTGTTTTTTGATTCACCCCTTGCGGAGCGCTTTGTTTTATTTCGTCGCCTTAAAAGCTGAAAGCGACGACCAGAGGCGCTGCCTCTGGACTCCGCCAAAGGAACACAGTCCCTTTGGAATCCCTTACATAGGCTCGGCGTACTTATTGCGCTGTAAGCGATGTACAAATACCATTTTTGATATTATTAAGCGAGTTTACGAGCGACAACGTGGCAAGCGGTCGAGCTGGCTCAGCTCGAAATTCTGATTTGTGATAGTAACAAATATAGTATCAGAGCAGAATACTGCTTATGTTATATTGTAATTTCATGACACTGATATATTGTGCTGTTCGTAAACAGCTGCTAATGAAAAAATATCACCGCTACATCATAAAAATGTTATAATAGCACAAAAATAGTATTCATATTATTATAACGTAAAAAACAAATTCTCATTTGCACCTAATCTGCGTTTTGTGGGTTGACGGATGAAAAAATATATGTTAAAAAACAGTATATAATATGTTCTTTTATTATTAACAAAGACATAAAAGGAGGATTGGAAATGAAAAAAATATTACCACTCATCACTGCGGCAGCGCTTTCCCTCTCAGCTGTCGCATCAGTACCCGTGACCGCTGCGGATACTGATTATCTTCTTCACAGCACCTTTGAGGACGGCACAGAAAAGTGGACGGGACGCGGTTCTGCGTCGGTCAAGGTAGTCTCGGGCACCTCTCGCTCGGGAGAAGCTTCCCTCTACACCAGCGGCAGAGAAAACAACTGGAATGGTGCCACAGTAAGTCTCGGCTCCACATTCAGCGCAGGGCAGTCCTATGCTTTCAGCGCATATGTAATGACCGAGGACACTTCTTCTCCCGTGACCTTCTGCCTCACTTTGCAGTACAGTGACGGTACTACGGATAAGTACCCGAAGATCGCACAGGTAACTGCCGAAAAGGGCGAATGGGCTCATCTGGAAAATAATGATTTTACCATTCCCGAGGGTGCAGACAATATCCAGCTCTACATCGAGACTGAGGAGGGCAAATGCAGCTTCTACATCGACGAGATAGTGGGCGCCAAGAGCGGAACGACTATCGAGGAGCCGCCTGCTGCTGTTAAGATGAACAAGGGCGATATCAACTACGACGGAGTTATCGACTCTCTTGACATCGTGGCTGCCCGTAAGGGGCTCATCAACGGTATAACCGACAAGAGAACTCTCAAGGCGGCTGACGCTGACAGCAACGGCGTTTACGAGCTCAACGACGCTATCCTCATCATGCAGTTCGTTGCGGCAAAGATAACGGAGTTCCCCGTAGTTGAACCTGTTATTATCCCGGGTCAGCAGAAGTACACCACCGAGGAGCTGACAGAGCTCATGCAGAGTCAGGTAGTTAACAGCGAGCCTGCGGATTCTCACACCGAGAAGCCCGGAGTAAAGTACGGTACCATCAAGAAGGAGACCTACTTCTCCAAGAAGGCAAACAAGAACAAGCCCTACAACATTCTGCTTCCTGCTGATTACGACGAGAGCAAGGAATACCCCGTTCTTTACATTCTCCACGGCTTCTTCGAGAACGAGAACCGTATGATAACACAGGGCAACGGTCAGATGTACACCAAGCAGATAATCGGCAATGCCATAGCTTCGGGCGAGGCTAAGGACATGATCGTTGTAGTTCCCTTCGTATTCACCAGTGCAACCATGAATGACGCAACAGGCTTTGCAGATCCGGGCTCAAACGAGGGCTACGACAACTTCGTTGATGATATCGTTGACAGTCTTATGCCTCATATCGAGGAGAAGTACAGCGTCAAGACGGGCAGGGACTACACTGCGGTAACAGGCTTCTCAATGGGCGGACGTGAGTCTCTCCAGATAGGTATGAAGCACGGTGACAAGTTTGGCTATGTAGGCGCTATATGTGCAGCTCCCGGCGCACAGGGCGCGTTCAAGTGGAGCAATCCCGAGGATCAGCCCTACCTCTTGTTCATCACAGGCGGTACACAGGATGATGTAGTTCGTCTCGATACTCCTCAGGGCTACCATAACAACTTTGACAAGAACGGCGTTCCTCATGTATGGCACGTTGTTCAGGGCGGACACCATGGCGACGACTCTATCCATGCACATCTGTATACCTTTGTAAGGGGAATTTTCCAGGCAACAGACTGACAAAACATTTTTCAAACAGAGATCCATAAATAGCTTTGCCCCTGAGCGCTTTAAAGCGCTCAGGGGCATTGTATTATTTGCACTGCTCAAATAAATCAAAATTTAGCAAAGCTAAATTTTGATTTAAGCCGTTAGCCCATAGCCATTAGCCGTTAGCCCATAGCCATTAGCCGTTAGCCTGATGTAGGGGCGGCGTTCCGCCGCCCGATAATAAAGCGGCGAAGCCGCTTCCTAATGGCTAAAAGCTAAAGGCTAAGGGCTTCGGAATTTAACACCGAAGGTGTTAAATTCTGATTTATATCATTTTATTGCAAGGAGCCTATTCTGGATGGCGAGGGCGTCGTTTGCGGTGATACCGCCGCCTGCTTCGTAAACATCACCCTTGAATCTGCCGAGTGCAGAGAGCTCATACTTATCGGGATTTGCAAGGGACTGCATAATGAATATAGCATCTGCAAGATCGGTCTCTCCGTCGTTGTTTGCATCGCCGGTGCGGTCATCGTCTGTCATATTTGACATCTGACCGTCAGGACTGAACTTAAGGGGAGGGAGACTCTTTAATGAGGCAAGCTGAGCGGCATACTCATTGAGACGAGCCATATAATTATTGCAGATCTCATCCATTTCCTCCTCGGTCTTATCTTCTATGGAGATGAAAAGGTCGATGATTTCGAGGTCGTTCATATCGCCGCTGAGACCGTTGTCGTTAACATCCATATCATTTATGAACGTATTGCGCACATCCTTGGGAAGTATGGACTGTTCATCGGTGACGCCTGCTCTCTGCTCGCACTTGAAGATATATGTGTTGAAGGAGTCAAGTGAGTTGAGTATACCGTCATCATTGGTGTCGGGGAGTGACTTTTCGCCGTTATGCACCGCCTCCACAAAGGCATTGTACTCTCTGTCGAACATCTTGGCGTCGTAGTCGATGTACGGATCATTCTGAGGAACGTAGCTGAAGTAATCCTCTGTGACAAATCGAGTGAGCTCCAGCTTGGAGGCGCCCTCCAGAACGCTCTCAAAGAACTCGTCTGTTATCATATCCTTGGTAACATTGCCGTGCTCATAATAGTACATATTAGTGAAGTTGAATCTCCAGTCTCCGCCGGGGGCAGATTCGGGCAGAGCGTCATAAATAGCCTTGGCGCGGGCGAAAATGTCCTTATCCATGTTCTCGCTGATAGAGTTGTCCGCAGGATTAACGGAAAATACTTCTCTGTTGAGGGAATATGCCCAGAAATATGTAAGATCGGTCAGATCGCAGTTTCCGTCGGCGTTAAGGTCGGGGTCAATAGTGCCGTTATCCACATACTCGCAGTAGATATCGTAACCTGCCATAAGATAGGAACAGTCCATTTTGAGCTGACCGATAAAACCTTCTACCAGAGAATGGGTGGTTACAGAGGGCGAATGGCATACGAAGCCTGTATGTGTGACTTCGTATATCTGCTCATAGTCAGCATAGGTATCAGGATCGAAGTCCTTTAATGACATATGGTGAGTAGTGATGTAGTACCTGATGAGATGCTCTGCGTCATCCCAATTCTCCATGCCGTCACCGGTAAGGTCGCCCAGCGCTTCAAGTGTATCCTTGTATTCTTCGTTGTAGTCAAGTCTGTTGGTATATGCGAAATAGATAAGACAGTCGATGAGATCAAAGGTGCCGTCGCCGTTGACATCGGTAGGTATCTCGCCCTTGTCAAAGGCATCGAACATTTCTATTTCCTCATCCCATATCCTGCTCTGAGGAATGTGCTCATATGCAGCTGATGCAGGCAAAGAAGCTGCTCCTGCTGCGACAGTAAGTGCTGCGGTAAGTGCTAAAAGTTTCTTCATGGTTATTACCCCTTTCTGTAAGAAGTGGTTGGTGGGTGTATATTAATCTCCATTATAATGATAGCACTCTTTACGGTAATAATCAAGTATTTTTGATAAATAATGTGAAATATTTATTATCATTACAGTAAAACAGAGGAGAACAACTGCTGATTTGACAATTGCTCCGCTATATATTATAATTGTAGAGTATAATGCGGAAAGGGAAGGAGCATGAATGTGAGCGAGACTAAACGCCGCAAGGGAAAGAGCAGGATGGCTTTCCCCGAGGATTACTGCGTAGTGGATATAGAGACCACGGGACTTGCTCCCGAGGAGTGCGAGATAATCGAGATAGCGGCAGTACGTTACAGAAACGGCAGAAAAGCTGCGGTATTCAGCACTCTTATAAAGCCTCACAGCAGGATAACCCCGTTCATCACCGAGCTTACGGGCATAACAAACGATATGGTAAAGGATGCTCCCGATATAACCTCGGCTATCATGGATTTCTATGAGTTTGCAGGAAGTGATATGCTCATGGGCTACAATGTGAATTTCGATATAAACTTCCTCTATGACAATCTTCTCCGCTGCCACGGTATATATCTTACCAATGATTTTGTGGACGTGCTGAGATTTTCACGGAAGGCTCTGCCAATGCTGCCCAACAGGAGACAGACCACTGTGGCTGCTCATTACGGTATCGAGATAGAGGGCGCCCACCGAGCGGAAAAGGACTGCGAGATATGCAACGCCTGCTACCTGCGTCTCAGGGACGAGCTGAGGAAAATGACTGAGGAGACTGACTGATATGGGCGGACTGAAAGAAAGACTCTTTGGATATGCTCGTGAGCGTTACGGCTCCGAGCCCGAGTATCTGTGGAAAAGATACCCTGATTTTGCAGTGTTCCGCTGCGCTGCCAACAAGAAGTGGTATGCCATTTCCATGGGAGTTGACGGGAAAAGTCTCGGGCTGGAAAAGGGCGTTAAGTACGAAATAGTCAACGTGAAGTGCAGTCCACTGATGACAGGCTCTCTCCTTGCTATGAAAGGCATACTGCCTGCATACCATATGCAGAAGGAGCAGTGGGTGTCGGTGCTTCTTGACGGCACAGTGGACGAGGAGCAGCTGCTGGGACTGCTGGACATGAGCTATGAGCTTGCCTCACAGAGCGGCAGCGGCAAAAGGCTTCGCACAGACACAAAGGAATGGCTTATCCCTGCCGCACCTGCCATGTACGATGTTGAGCAGGATTTCCGACGGGACGGTGCTATAATCTGGAAGCAGACCTCGGATGTGATAGTGGGGGACACGGTCTATATCTATATGGCTGCACCAATCTCTGCCATAATGTACAGGTGCGTGGCTGAGGAGGTCAATATTCCCTACAACTACGATGACGGCAGCTACCGTATAAAAAAGGCTATGAAGCTGAAGCTTACCCACAGGCTCGCTCAGGAGGATATGCCTCTATCGGAGATGAGGAAGCTGGGAGTGTCAGCGGTAAGAGGAGCAAGAGGAGTCCCCAACACTCTTTCGTGCAGGCTCAGGGAGCTTTGCAGAAGCGGGGAGCCCCCGCAGGCTGTTTCGCGGTGAAGTGCGGCAGAAACGGAACTTTAACGCCGCGCTCTTTGCCTTTTTAAACCAGTTGTGTTATAAGCGGGGAGCCCCCGCAGGCTGTTGCGCAGCGAAGTACGGCAAAAGCGGAACTTTAATGCCGCGCCCCTTGCCTTTTTAAAACAATTATGATATAATTAACTGTATACACTTTATTTTTCCCCGATTTTTGACAGGAGGATCTTTATGCTTAATGCTGATCTGAAGGAATTTGTATTTACTTCCGATTATGACGAACTTGTTGTCTCAGCTGTACTGGCGGTGCCCTCGGGAGATATAAACGGCATTGTTCAGGTGATCCACGGCATGAATGAGCACAAGGAGCGCTATTACCCGTTTATGGACTACCTTGCGGAGCAGGGCTTCATTACGGTCATAAGCGACAACAGAGGACACGGAAAAAGTATCGTTGAGCCCGATGACATAGGCTTTATGTTCAGGAGAGGCGGAGAGGGTCTTATCAGCGATATTGCTCAGCTCAACCGCAAGGTGAAGGCTGCCTATCCCGATGTTCCCGTATTTATCGCCGCAAGCGGCATGGGAGCCGCAGCTGCAAGATGCTTCATGAAGGAGCACGATGCCGAAATAAACGGTATAGTTCTTCTGGGTACTATCTGCCACAGCGCATTTTCTCAGCCTGCCCGTATCATAGGGTCGGTATCTTCAAAGCGTCCCGGAAGCCGTTTCAGGAGCGAGAAGATATTCGATACTATCGATGACAGCTTCGGCAAGTTCTTTGAGGATCCCATAAATTCATGGAGATGCAGCGATCCCGACGCAGTCCTTGCGTACAACGAGGATCCGCTGTGCAACTTCAAGCCCACTCTCAATGCCTATCAGGAGCTGCTCTGGCTGGTGAAGCAGTCCGAGTCGGGACGCGGCTGGAATGTTGCCAATCCCTCGCTGCCCATACGCTTTATCTCGGGCAGGGACGACTCCGCTATGATATCGGAGAGAAAGTTCATGGGCTCCATGAAGAAGCTGGAAAAGCTGGGCTATGAGAGCATATCCCACCGTCTGTTTGACGGTATGAGACATGATGTGCTCATGGAGAAGAACTCCGTCAACGTGTATAAAGACATTGCAAAGACCCTGTTCTCGTGGCTGGATCGCTGGAACGACGAACGCTTTGAAGCCATGGCTGAGGAAGCTGCGGCAGAGGAGCTGCCCGTTCAGCAGGAGGAGCCTGCGGAAGAGGTAAACGAATAAATTACGGATAGCAGGACCGCGGCAGCACCCGTCGGTCCTTATCATCGTAAAAATGAAAGGATCAATTATGGATATCAACAAGACACTCGCAAAGGAATTCGGACTGAAGCAGGAGCAGGTGGACAACACTGTCGCTCTCATAGATGACGATAAGACCATACCCTTTATCGCCCGTTACCGTAAGGAGCTCACAGGCTCCCTCGATGACCAGATACTCCGTGAGCTCTACGACAGGCTCATGTACCTCCGCAACCTTGAAAAGCGCAAGGAGGAGGTAACAAACGCCATCACGGAGCAGGAGAAGATGACTCCCGAGATAGAGGCTGCCATAAGCGCTGCCGTAACTCTGGTAGAGGTGGAGGACATCTATCGTCCCTTCAAGCCCAAGCGCCGTACCCGTGCAAGCATTGCCCGTGAGAACGGTCTGGAGCCGCTGGCTGAGATGCTCATGGCGCAGGAAAATTCCACAGACCCCGAGAAGGAGGCAGAGGCTTTCATCGACGAGGAGAAGAAGATAAACGACGTCCAGACAGCACTTCAGGGAGCTATGGACATCATCGCGGAGGATATCTCCGACGATGCGGATATCAGAAAGAAGCTCCGTGCCCTTGCAGGCGAAAAGGGCGAGCTGGTATCGAAGGCTTCTGACCCCGAGGCTGAGAGCGTATATATGAACTACTACGAGTACTCCGAGGCTATCCCCAAGGTGGCTAATCACCGCGTTCTCGCACTTGACAGAGGCGAGAAGGAGGGCTTCCTCAAGGTAGCTGTTACCCTTGACGAGACTCTGGCTACGGACGTTATCTTCGGCAAGTACATAAAGGCTAACAACGCCTGCGGAGAGCTTGTGAGAGCTGCCGCCGCAGACAGCTACAAGAGACTTATATTCCCCTCAATCGAGCGCGAGATACGCTCCGAGATGAGCGCAAAGGCTGCGGAGGAGTCCATAAAGGTATTCGCAGCAAACCTCCGTCAGATGCTCCTTCAGCCCCCGCTCAAGAGCAGCATTATCCTCGGACTCGACCCCGGATACGCTCATGGCTGCAAGACCGCAGTTATCGACGGAACAGGCAAGGTGCTGGATACCGCTATCATCTACCCCGTTGGCTCTGCCGGAGCAGTTGAGGCTGCAAAGCGCAAGGTCAAGGAGTTCATACAGAAGTACAACGTAAACGTCATCTCCATCGGAAACGGCACCGCTTCACGCGAGACCGAGAGCTTTGCCGCAGAGATAGTCAAGGAAGTTCCTCAGGACGTAAGCTACATGGTAGTAAGCGAGGCTGGAGCCTCTGTATACTCAGCTTCCAAGGTAGCTGCCGAGGAGTTCCCCGAGTATGACGTATCCATAAGAGGAGCTATCTCCATCGCAAGACGTCTTCAGGACCCCCTTGCCGAGCTGGTAAAGATAGACCCCAAGGCTATCGGTGTAGGACAGTATCAGCATGATATGCCTCAGGCAAGAATGAGCGAGGCTCTGGGCGGCGTAGTCGAGGACTGCGTTAACTCGGTAGGTGTTGACCTGAATACAGCTTCGCATTCGCTCCTGTCATATGTTTCGGGAATTAATGCCACAGTTGCAAAGAACATCGTTACCTACCGTGAGGAGAACGGCAGATTTACCGACCGCAAGGAGCTCCTCAAGGTTCCCAAGTTGGGCAAGAAGGTTTTCGAGCAGTGTGCAGGCTTCCTGAGAGTCCGCGACGGCAAGAATCCTCTTGACAATACGGCAGTTCACCCCGAGAGCTATGCGGCAGCTTCTTCACTGCTCAGCGAGTGCGGCTTCACCCTTGCCGATATCGCAGGCGGCGGTGCAGAGGGCATAAACGAAAAGGCTGACAGCATCGGCATAGAGAATATCAGCAAGTCACTGGGAATAGGCGTTCCTACCCTCACCGATATCATCGGCGAGCTGAAGAAGCCGGGACGCGACCTCCGTGACGAGCTTCCCGCACCTCTCCTCAGAAGCGGCGACGTTATGGAGATAAAGGACTTAAAGCCCGGCATGGAGCTTGTGGGAACTGTCCGCAATATCATCGACTTCGGCTGCTTCGTGGACATCGGCGTTCACGAGGACGGTCTGGTGCATATCTCACAGATATGCAGCCGCTACATCAAGCACCCCCTCGAGGCTGTAAAGGTGGGCGAGGTAGTCAAGGTAAGAGTACTTGACGTTGACCTCAAGAGAAACCGTATATCCCTCACCATGCGTCTCAACGACGAGGAGGAGAAAAAGCAGCAGAAGTCCGAGCGCAGACCCAACAACAGAAAGCGCGAGGACCGCAAGCCCAAGGGCTTTGACGCTTCTCAGCTCCGCAACAGCAGCTTCCGCATAAAGCAGAAGTAAGGGGAAACAGTTTCCGTTAACACAGAAGACAGGACCTGTAACAGCCGCACCGAATGGTGCGGCTTTATGTCGGGATAATTCATTGACAACGACGCAGAATAGTGTTATAATCTGAATGAATGTACATAAACGATGATCACGGAGGATAATGAAATGAGAAGATCAGCAACAGTTCTTTTTGCCTGTGCCCTTGCTTTCTGCGGCTTAGCAGGCTGTCAGTCCAAGAGCAGCATCTCAACTGCCAAAGTCACCATGCAGGACGGCGCTTCCTATGAAGACGCACTGAAGGAGTGCTTCGATGCTATGCACACAAGCGGCGGCGGCGGGATTTTCTACGCCTATATGTTTCCCGACGAAGCGGTAAAGGCTATAAAGGACAGCGGTAAGTACGATGATCTCGTGCAGACCTTCAATGAAAGTCAGGAGAAGAGTTTTGCTCTTGAGGAGTCGGTGTATACCTTCGGCAGTGTGACCTCCTCACAGGAGCTCACCGATGAGCAGCGCAGCGGAATAAAGAGATATTTCGTTAATCTCTGCGATCCCTATATAAAAATGACCGAGAAGGAATTTGATATAAAGGAGGGCTACGAGCTCACCTTTGACTACCTCAGGAATGGCGAGAAAGGCGGAGAGGAGTCAGTAATCGTTCTCAGACTCAACGACGAGGGCTGGAAGATCATCACACAGTAACGGAGGGGAAAATGAAAAAGGACTCTGGATATAACACAAAGCAGAAGGAGAATCTTCTGTCGTACCTCATGAAGAATAAGGACAAGCACACCAACGTTCAGGAGATAAGCGCCTTTCTGTCGGCGGAGGGCACTCCCGTCGGCGTTGCGACTATTTACAGACAGCTCGACCGTCTGGTGGAGCAGGGGATCGTGCGTAAGTACGCCTTTGACGGCAAGACCTGTGCCTGCTATCAGTATATAGAGGACGAGGAGCAGTGCCGCAGTCATTTTCACCTGAAGTGTCTCAGCTGCGGCAGGCTCATACATCTTGACTGCGATCACCTTGCCGACCTCACCCGTCACATCGAGGAGGAACACGGCTTCGCAATAGATTATTCCCAGACAGTGTTCTACGGGCGCTGCTCGGACTGCTGCGGCAAGGACTGACCGCTGTCTGCGGAGCCCTTGGGAATGTATATCTTAACGTCCTGTTCGTCATTATCGTGCATAGTAACACCTCCGGTATTATTATGCGCGGAAAAAGGCTGAATATGCGCAGGAAGTGAAAGCCATGAGATCAAAGACCATAAAAGCCGTTGTGAGATATATTGCCGCACAGCTGCTCTGTCTGTTCGTGAATATAATGCTTGCGGCGCTCAAAGGCGGCGTTTTCAGGGCGATATGCCTTGTATGCACAGCTGCCGTACTGGTATGTATTCTGGCGGACCTCGGAATAAAGGAAGCAGCGGCAGACCTTAAAAGTGAACGTATCAGCGGCAAACCGATCCCGATGACAGGGATGTTATGTGCAGCGGCGGCAGTTACACTGTTTCCTGCGGTAAACAGGATAGTGCTGTTCATATCTGCGCTGGGCGGCGGTTTTGAGTTCTACGGCATATTCAAGCTGCTGGAGCCGTCGTTTTTGCAGCTGTGCAACTTTATAGAGCCGTCTGCGTTATCTGCAAACCTGTCTGCTGCGGAGCTGACTGCTTTGCTGCCGACAGCAGCGGTGCCCGGGGCGGCGCTTCTGTTATCCTATATCATCGCGCGTAAAAAACACATCAAGAGCACCGGCTTTTAAAGGAAAGTCGGTGCTTTTTGGCTTTTTTATGCAAACTGACGAAAAAGAATTTTTGCTTTCCAAAATAAATGGTTTTGCTTGACAATATATAGGATATATGATAAAATAATTATTGAAATTTTTTATTTTGGAGGTTATCTTATGGCATTTTGTAAGTACTGCGGAAAGCAGATCCCCGAAGGTGGCTCCTGCGACTGTGCAGGCGCTAAGGCAGCAGAAGAAGTTAAGGACACCGTAGAGAGCGGAGTCAACACTGCTGAAAACGCTGTAAGCGAAGTTAAGAACGAGGCAGCAGAGGCTGTAAGCAATGTTGCAGATAAGGCTGCTGACGCTGCTCAGAACGCAGAGCAGAAGGCAGCAGAGGCTGTAAGCGGTGTTGCTGACGGTGCTGCAAATGCAGTTAACAACGCTGTGAACGAAGTTAAGAACGACGCTGCTCAGGCTGTAAGCAATGCGGCTGATGCTGTTAACGACGTTAAGAATGACGCAGTACAGGCTGCTCAGGATGCAGGTCAGCAGGTAAACAATGCTGCTCAGAATGCAGGCAACGGCTTCAAGCAGCTCAACGGTGCTGACATCGCAAAGAAGGTTGACAACATCGCAGGCGGTATATCCGAGAACCTTCCCGGCGGAATGAAGAACAACAAGAATGCCGTTTATATAGCAGTAGCTGCTATTGCAGCTCTCATTTTACTGCTTCTCTGTGCACTCTGCTTAGGCGGCGGTGCAAAGGGCGCAGTAAAGAAGTATGTAAAGGCTGCTTCCAACAAGCACGGCGGTAAGGCAATGATGGAGCTCACTCTCCCCAAGTCCGTTATCAAGGAGCTCAAGGATGAGGACGAGTTTGAGGATAAGGTTGACAGCTACAACGAGATGATCGAGGATATGATCGACGATCTCGAGGACAAGGAGACTCTCCCCAAGTTTGACAAGATCTCTCGTAAGGAAAAGCTCAAGAAGTCCGATATCAGACAGGCTGAGAACTACTTCGAGGATATGTGTGAGGACTATGATGCTGATGATGACGATATCGAGATCTCACAGGGCTATGAGATGAAGGTCAAGACAAAGCACAAGGACGAGGACGGCGATACAAAGCACGAATCCACAAAGCTTTGCGTTGTAAAGATCAAGGGCGACGGCTGGAAGATCATTCCCATGTCAGCTGACGGTCTGGATTATTATGACTGATAAAGACTGAAGAATTTAAAGATCCGAAGCAGAAATGCTTCGGATTTTTTATTGACTATTGCGGCGAAATATGATAAAATAATTTGGTTAATGCAAAGGAGGGACAGCATGAAAAAACGTGATATTTCTTTATTTACCGCACCGCTCATGGCAGGAGCGGTTACGGCTGTGCTTTTCATGCTGTTCTATCTGATACACGGCTATTATCCCTTCGGGGAGCGCTCCGCGGCATGGTGCGATATGGATCAGCAGTACGTTCCGCTGCTTATGGAGCTGAAAACAGCCTTTTCAGACGGTTCTCTGCTGCTGGGACGCGGCGGAGGCATGATGAATTTCTACGGAGTCTTTCTGTTCTTCCTGTCCTCGCCGCTGTCTCTTATAAGCCTTGCGGTGGACAACTCTCATATGATATGGTTCGTGAACATCCTCATCGTCATTAAAGCTGGGCTGAGCGCGGCTTCTGCGGAATTTTATTTCCGAAGGGTGCTGCCGAAGCTTAATGTCCCCATGGGAGCCCTCATGTCGGTGATGTACGGCACAAGCGGCTATGTTATGCTGTATTATCAGAACGATATGTGGCTGGATATGATGATAGTATTCCCGCTGCTGCTGACGGCGCTGTTCAGGCTCCTGAGCAGCGGCAAATGGGGAGCTTATACTGTTTGTTTGTCGCTTTGTGTGGTCATGAACTTCTACATCAGCTTCATGGTCATCATTTTCACAGCAATGCTCGGTGGAGCTGCTCTGTACCTGTGCTGTGAGCCTGAAAAACGCGGCAGCAGAGCTCTGCGGCTCCTTGCTGCCGACCTGTGTGCTGCTCTTATAAGCGGAGCTGTCTGGCTGCCTGCCTTTGCGCAGTATACAGCCTCGGGCAGAGGAAATTCCCTCAGTGACGCCTTTTTCGGCGGATATTTTGTGGACAGGAACTTCGACAAGATGGCGGTGCTGTCGGGAAGCTCCCTTGTTTTTGCAGGAGCTGTGCTCATTTTAGTATTCAGGAAAAAGCTGAAGTCGGGAAAGGCGTTTTTATTCGGTGCTTCGGGAATAGCTGCCCTTATAGGTGTTTTTGCGGAGCCTGTGAACAAGCTGCTCCAGACGGGCAGCTATCAGGCGTATCCGCTGAGATACGGCTTTATCGTTATCCTGCTCATATTTTCAGCCTGCGGAGCGCTGCTCGAGGAGGAGCCCGAAAAGAACCACAGGCTCTCCGCCTGCGTCATATCTGCCGCGTCTGCGGCTTTGTACATAACCGCAGCCTTTATAGCTTATTTTCACCGAAGCTCTCTCAGCTCCTACGCTCACAGCCTTTGGGTGGACAAAAAGGACGGCATCATCATCTCGGTTCTGGGACTTTTCGGCGGAGCGGCTTATTTTATCTGCCTTTACAGCTTCCGCAGGGGCAGTATCCCGAAATGGCTCACGGTAACGGTCATGGCTGCCGTGGTTTTCAGCGAGAGCTTCATGACCTTCGGTATAAATGTTGCCGAGGCAGGGGAGTCCTCGGATTATTTCCGCGTTACCTGCGATTCCCTTGAGCGCATCCCCGACGAGGGATTTGTCCGCGTAAAGGAGACGAAACGCTATTACTATCCCAACTATGCCGAAGCCATGGGAAAATACTCCATCGGGCACTATACCTCCCTTACGGACAGTGATGTGCTCTACACCCTCAAGCGCATGGGCTACTCCTCCCACTGGCTGGATATGGACTCCACAGGGGGGACTATGCTGACCGATGAGCTGCTGCTCAATAAATACATTGTGGGCGACCCTTCGGGCAACCGTTTCTATGAGCCCTATGACCTCAGCGGTAATATTTCCATTCGCACAGACCCATATGTGCCAAAGGGAGCTGTTGTCTCCGAGGTCGCGCCCGAGGAGCTTTCCGACTATGAGGACTTACAGCGTATGGAGACTACAGACTTCATTGCCGACAGGCTTTTCGGCGAGGGCGGCACTGTTATGAAGCATTTCCCAAATACTGTCAGCGGAGCCGTCATTAGTCAGACTGACGGCGAGACTATGGTCTCGGTCATACCCGACGAGCCTGCGGAGCTTGCCTACGAGATAGATGTGACAGGCTGCAAAGAGCTGTATTTCGACCTTTTTGACCGCTATTCCACCGATGTTGAGGAGGAGTACTATAACAGCGTTGAGGTCAGTGTCAACGGCAGCCTTAAAGTGAGCAGCTACCCAAGCAGCTCTGTAAACGGCATAGTGGACCTCGGCACATATGAGGACGAGACTGTCACCGTAAAGGTGAGGGTGCTGAAGGACTTCACAGCCGCAAGCTTTGGCGTTTACACCTTTGACGCGGAGAGAGCGGCTAAGGCAATAGCCGCTGCGGAGACTGCTTCCGTCAGCGTTGAGGGCAATACCATTACTGCAAAGGCAGAGTCGGGCGGATATGTGTATCTTCCCGTGACATGGTCCGAGGGCTGGAGCTGCACTGTCAACGGTGAAAAGGCTGAGCTCATCAGGACGCTGGGAAGCTTCTGCGCCGTAAATCTGCCAGAGGGCGGCGGCACAGTGCGTATGCGGTTCTGCCCCAAGGGACTGAAAACGGGAGGGCTTCTCACCTGTGCGGGAGTGCTTCTCTTTGGAGTGCTGCTGATGGTGCTCCGCGGAAAAAACAGCGGCGTGACGGGAAAGGCAGCCGCAAGGGCTGTGTACGCCCTGAGCGCGGTCACTGTACTGATATTCTATGCGGCAGCTCCGCTGGTCTGGACTGTCGTCAATATAATCTACCTTATCGGAGGATAAAATGGTTTCATCGACTATCTTCAATCAGACGCTGATAATGCTGATACTCATAGCCATAGGCGTTATCTGTGCCAAAACAAAGCTTATAAGCGAGGCTTCCAACAAGGACCTGTCAAAGTTCGTGCTTCAGGTGGTGAACCCCGTGGTCATATTCATGTCCTACCAGAAGCCCTACCGCACGGAGCTTGCGAGAAATCTCCTCATAACCTTTGGCATCTCCGTGGCAGCCATGACCCTTGTGATACTGCTGTCATACCTGTTTGTCAGAAAAAAGCAGGGCAGGGAATTCGAGATAGAGCGCTTTTCGTCGGTGTACTCCAACTGCGGCTTCATGGGCATCCCTCTTGTAGACGCTATTTACCACGATGAGGGAGTTTTCTACCTGACCGCATTCATAACCGTGTTCAACCTTATCGTCTGGACTCACGGCGTTATACTCATATCGGGCAAAAAGGACTTCCGACAGGTGGTAAAGGTGTTCTACTCTCCCACCATAATCTCCATAGTCCTCGGACTTATCACATTCTTCTTCGAGATAAGGCTGCCCTCAACGGCGCTGAACGCACTGGGCTTCATCAAGGAGGTCAACACTCCCATGGCGATGATAGTTTCGGGAGTCACCATAGCTGCGACAAATGTGCCGAAGCTGCTGAAAAATCTCAGAGTGTACTACGTCTGCCTGCTGAAGCTCATAGTGGTGCCGCTGATACTGGCGGTGCCCCTGTCTCTGCTGACGGGAGTAGACGAAAAGGTACGCATGACAGTGCTCATAGCAGCCTCTGCACCTCCTGCGGCAATGTGTACACTCCTGAGCATAAGATACGGCAGAAATTCCGTGTACGCTTCGGAGATATTTACGGCAGGAACTATACTATCCGTAGTGACCCTTCCGCTGGTCGTTAAAGCTACGGAATATTTAACAAAAATACTCTGAGTACTTTGTCAAAAATGCTGATTTTATAAATATTTGCGTTAAAAGGTTTGAATTTTAATAATATTGTGTTATAATATAAATACGTTAAAAGAGATTGTCTTTTTTATAAAAAGATAAAATTATACGGGCAGTTATAACAGCCGAGGCTGTTTAAAACTCCTGTGGGGATATGCAGTTTGTACAGCGTGGGACATGGTCCCGAAACAGAATCAAGAAGAAATGGAGTTGTTGAAGTATGGAAAAAAGAGGTATTAGTAAGCTTGATCTGAAAAGACGTAACAGAATGCAGATACTCAGGGTCATCAGAGAATCAGGACCTATTTCCAGAGTGGATGTGGCAAGTGCTCTGGAGATAACAAGAGCTGCCGTTACTATCATCACTAACGAAATGATCGAGGAGGGAGTTCTCGTAGAGATCGGAGAAGCTCCCGTAAACACAGAAAAGCTTCAGAAGGGAAGAAGAAAGATACTTATCGACATCAACGTGAACAGCCGTTTTGCACTGGGCGCTACCGTTGATGAAAAGGAGGTAAGCATCGGTCTTACCAACCTTAATTCCGAGGTTCTCGACAAGGCAAGCATGGTCATCGACGACAGGACCACAAGCAAGGATATCATCAACTACATAATCAAGACCAGCAACGAAATGGTCGAGAACAGCGCTCTTACCAAGGATAAGATACTGGGTCTCGGTGTGGGCGTTGTGCCTTCTATGTGGGGCAAGCTGAAGATATTCTACAAGGACGGAGTGCTTGATTTCACAAACTTTATCGACAAGCTCTCGGGCGGTCTCAATTTCGAGATACACTGCGGAAATGCCATCGGTCTCATGGCTCTGGCAAGCAACGATTTCAGAACACAGAACGGCTATCAGACCAATCAGGCGTTCATCCACAACGGAAATCAGGTGAACCTTGCTATCATCAACAAGAACGAGCTGTCTGCGGACTACGTTTCGTATACGTCAACTATCGAGAGATATATCGTTTGTCCCAACGGAAAGTCCTATGAGGGCTATCCCAATGGCTCGGTAAAGGCAGAGCTCTCAAGAACAGCTATGCTCAATGCCTTCTATGAGATCTACTCGAAGGACAAGACCCCTGTGCTCTATGAGCTCACAGAGGGCGACAAGACCAGAATCAATACCGATAACGTATTCATGGCGCTCATGAGAGGTGAGGAGCCTGTCAAGAACGTTGTGGACGACCTTATCGCAAAGTATACGGTCCTCATCAACAATCTGGCTATCAGCCACTTTGCAAAGAGGATAGTTCTCCACAACTTCAAGCTCAACGAGAAGCAATTCGACTACTGCAAGCGTGAGATGATACGTCTTGTAAGCGAGGAGATCGCTGACAGAGTTGTCCTCAGCAAGCTGGACGGAAAGAACAATTTCCTCGGCGGCTGCGCACTTATCATTCAGGATAACTTCTATGTAAGAGGCGGAATGCAGTAAAAGCCAAAAACCTGAAGGAGCTTTGCTCTTTCAGGTTTTTTTGTCAGCATAAAGAAAAAAGAGTGCCTCAGGGCACTCTTTTACTGTTTTATCTTGGTTTTGCGGCGCTTGGCAGCTATTATACCGACGATCCCCATGACTGCAACTGATATGAGCATACCCAGCGCTGCTCCGCCCGTGTCTATCATCATGTCGCGGAATTCGCAGGAGCGGCCTGCGGAAAAGCTCTGGTGGAACTCGTCGGAGAGAGCGTACAGAAAGCCGAATAACACCGTTCCGAGGCTCCTTAGGGTAAAGAGCCTGCGTCTGCCTGCTGCAACGGACGCGCAGAAGCCCAGCACGGTGTATATGGAAAAGTGTGCCAGCTTTCGCACTATGAATGAAGCCTGATGCCAGATCTCCTGCTGCTTTGCAGGGGGCTCGTTATAGTAGTTCTTGTCGATGATGGTCACAGCCACCTTTGTCAGCGAGGAGCTGGTCTGAGAGGAGGTATCGGCGTCCTCTGAGGAGAAGACGAATATGGTGACCATTACTGCCAGAGTGAGGGCAGCGAATAATATCTGATATATTTTCAGCTTTTTAGTATTATCTGCCATTGTGTTTTCCTTTCATTTCTTGCTCTATATATTATACAATTATTGCGGACTTTTGTAAAGTGCGGTTTTTTTAATGAAAAAATTTCAAAAATGCCTTGTAAACCATAAAGAAAAATGATATAATATACTGTGTGTGACTTTATAGCCGCATAGCTTTTATATATAGATCAAATTTCGGAGGCAATAATGAAAAGTTTTTTTGGAAATGTCTGGACAAAAAGAGTCATTTCGGTTCTTAGCATAATCTACACCTATTTTGTCTGCAGGCTGGGTTACATATCCATATTCTATGATATGCACGTTCAGCAGCGTACATCACTCTGTCTTGCAGTCACTGGTATATCCCTTCTGGCGCTGATAATCATGCTGTATACCCGCCATCAGATAATCACGAGGATATGCAGCTTCATCATACTTCCTGCCATGCTCCCCGTTGTACTGCTGTACTTCGGCGAGTGGGGACTCATTATCCCCATAATCGTGGTGGGTATAGTCATACTTCTGCTTTCGGGCGCAGGAGAGGGCGTCAAGACAGCCCTTGCCACCATCATACTTCTTTTGTATATCTTCGGTGCACTGGGATATTTCCTCTTTACCACATTCTTTGTAGCTGCTACAAAGGAGGAGGTCATCGAGACGGGCGTGTCTCCCTCGGGAACATACCGATACAGGATAGTCAATACACAGGATACCTCAAACGGCAGCACAGCTATTTATGTTGAGCCTAATACAGCCGATCTCAAGTATTCTTTCGCTACTTTCACCCTCAAGAATATGGAGAGAGTAGTATATATGCACAGACCTACTCAGGACAATGTTACCGTGAACTGGACTTCACAGAACCGTCAGGAGATAACCGACCATCTCAACTCCATCTCCGACAAGATAGAGGTAACTGTCACCGATGCCGAGCTGGAGCATCTGGGCTACACCTATGACAATAAGCTCATGCTTGCAGACCTGTCCGCAAGCCGTAAGTTCGCTATAAACAAGACCGCTTCCGACGTTGATCCCGTGCCTATGGACACTCTCACCGATGAGCAGCTGGACTTCTTCGGCATAGGCAAGGATGCGGACGGCAGATATTACATCAAGCAGCCATCAAAGGAAGTCCTTGAGGAAATGGACTACACAGCAGGCAAGAGAGTTTACTTCAGCGATATGACTGCGAAAGCGCTCAAGCAGTACAACACAGAGCACGTTGACGAGGCTACGGGAATAACCTACTTCCATGTAAAAAAGAGCCATACGATAATGCTCAATACTCTGACCGACGAGCAGCTCGCATATCTGGGAGTTTCGGAAAGCGGCGACGTTATGACCGTATCGGCTGAGCCCCATGTTTACGCAGAGGGCGAGGAGGTCCCCGAGGGCGTCAACGATACCGAGGTCATTACCGACAAGGTGGTATTCCGCTACTATGTTGCCGAGCTTGAGGACTACTACGATGTGAACTCGAGACATTTCTCGGTAGATCTTCTCAACTGAGATGACAAAAGGCGCTGCGGACAGATCAGCTCCGTAAGTGAGCTGACCGCGGCGCTTAATTTATAAGCTTATCAGGGATATTATGATTTAGAGAACTATAATGCAGGGGAGGCTCCCTGTAAATATTCAAAAGGAGTTGCTAATCTATGGCATATGTAATTGGTGTGGACTGCGGTACCAGCGGTACAAAAACAGTCCTTTTTGACGAGAAGGGAAGCGTTATCGCTTCAAAGACTATCGAATATCCCATGTATCAGCCCAAGAACGGCTATGCGGAGCAGGATCCTGCGGACTGGGCAAACGCAATGATCGAGACCGTAAAGGCTGTTATGGCTAAGAGCGGTGTTAAGAAGGAGGACGTAAAGGGTATCGGTATCTCGGGACAGATGCACGGTCTCGTTATGCTGGACAAGGACAACAATGTTCTCCGTAAGTCCATAATCTGGTGCGACCAGAGAACAGCTGCCGAGGTTGAGGAGATGAACCGCATCGTCGGCAGAGAAAAGCTTGTTGATATCACAGCCAATCCCGCACTCACAGGCTGGACTGCTGCAAAGATACTCTGGGTAAAGAACAATGAGCCCGAGATATACTCCAAGGTAGCTCATATCCTTCTTCCCAAGGACTATCTGAGATTTATCCTCACAGGCGAGTATGCTACCGAGGTCTCTGACGCTTCCGGTATGCAGCTTCTTGATGTTCCCAACCGTAAGTGGTCCGACGAGCTCCTCAGCGCTTTCGAGATCGACAAGAACTGGCTGGGCAAGGTATACGAGAGCTGTGAGGTAACAGGAAAGCTCACAAAGAAAATGGCTGAGACCATCGGTCTCTGCGAGGGCACCATCGTTGTAGGCGGCGCAGGCGACAATGCAGCAGCTGCTGTCGGCACAGGCGTTGTTGAGGACGGCAAGGCTTTCACGACTATCGGTACTTCGGGCGTCGTATTTGCTCATACCTCCGATATATCCATCGATAAGCAGGGCAGAGTCCACACCTGCTGTGCTGCTGTTCCCAATGCATGGCACGTTATGGGCGTTACACAGGGTGCAGGTCTCTCACTGAAGTGGTTCAGAGACAACTTCTGCATGAGCGAGAAGGAGACTGCAAAGCTCATGGGCGTTGACGAGTACTACCTCATGGACAAGCAGGCTGAAACAGTTCCCGTAGGCGCTAACAGACTTCTCTATCTGCCCTACCTCATGGGCGAGAGAACTCCTCACCTTGACCCCGATGCAAGAGGAGTATTCTTCGGACTTTCAGCTATCCACACCAGAAAGGATATGCTCCGTGCTGTTCTTGAGGGTGTTACATATTCGCTCCGCGACTGCGTAGAGGTATTCCGTGAGATGAACGTAAACGTAAGCGACATGATGGCTTGCGGCGGCGGCGGTTCCTCACCCCTCTGGAGAAGTATGCTTGCCGACCTTTACAACTGCAACGTAAAGACAGTTGCCTCCAAGGAAGGTCCCGCACTGGGCGTAGCTATCCTTGCAAGCGTTGGCGCAGGCATCTACAGCAGCGTTACAGAGGCTTGCGGAGCTATCATCAAGACCGACAAGGTTCAGGCTCCCGACGAGAAGAACGTTCCCGAGTACGAGAAGTACTATCAGCTGTACAGAGAGATCTACCCTGCACTGAAGGCGCAGTTCGCAAAGCTGGCTTCACTCTGATAAATGGAAACAGTTACTACCGAAAGACTTATCATACGGCAGTTCCGTGAAACTGACGCCGAGGACGTTTATGAGCTTCGCTCTGATCCCGAGGTCAACAGGTTCATGCCCTATCCCTGCGACGCTGATATAAGCGAGACAAGGCTGAGGATAGCGGAGTGGATGGAGAAAAAGTACCGTATGGCTATTGAACTCAGGGAGAGCGGCAAGGTCATAGGAGATATCAGCCTTAGTCCTCGTGACGGCGACAAGCTTGTGGAGCTGGGCTATAATCTCAACCGAAGCTTCTGGGGCAAGGGATATGCCACTGAGGCGGCAAGAGCTGTAATACAGCAGGCTGTGTCCGAGGGTATCCGCGATTTCATGGCGTATTACGCCAAGGAGAACGGCGCTTCGGGGAGAGTTCTGGAGAAATGCGGCTTTGTGCCGGAATATACGGGGCAGTACTCCCGCGACAACGGGAAAGAGGTCTTTGAGGCAGTAATATCGGAGCTTCATATCAAATAAACAAAAGGCGGACTTAATGTCCGCCTTTGGAAATTGTGAGGATAACAAATTGGATATATCTCTTCTGAAAAAATTCGCAATGAATGCCCGCAGTGAGCTTATGGCGGAGTCCGACGAGAAAACTGCATATTTCGGCTTCATGCGCCTTTGTGCTTTGCATATGGCGGACCCGTCCTTTGTGGCGGAGCTTATGAGCAAGGCAGAGGAGCTTCGCAGTGCACTTTTCAAGGAAAAGTGCAGGCAGCTCGGCAGCAGATTTGGCGGTATATTCAAGCTTTCTCCCGAGCTGCCCGTTCCGCCGCAGCTGTTAGCTGACGGCGGAACAGCTGCGAAGCTCCTCTGCCTTGGCGGCGAGTACTTTGGCAGCGACATGGTACCGGGACAGCTTCACCAGTACTTTAACGAGCCATACAGGCAGGAGATAGCTGTGGGACTGAAAAACAGCAAGCGCCTCAGCGGTGACAAAGTTGCCGCAGCAACGCAGATATTCACTCCCGAGTGGGTGGTGCGGTACATGGTGCAGAACACGCTGATACGGTATATCCGCAGATGCGGACATGATATCGCCGAGGGGGAGCTGAGCTTTGGCAGTCCGCTGGGGACAAGCGTGACAGCTCCCGAGGGGATAAAGCTCATAGACCCGTGCATGGGCAGCGGCAATGTGCTGCTTTACGCCTTTGATGTGTTTATGGAGCTCTACCGCAGCTGCGGCTGTACGGACAAGGAGGCTGCGGAGAAGACTCTGACCCATAATCTGTTCGGTCTGGAGCTTGATCCACGTGCCTGCTGCCTTGCAGAGACCGTGCTGAGAATGAAAGCGGCGCGTTACGGAGCTGAGACTGCTCCACAGGTGTATGACTTTTCGGGAGTAAATGAGACAGTGGGCTCACTCATAAACAGCGATGAGCTTTCGGAGCAAGATAGTAAGAGCGCAATTATCGGTCAGCTCTTGCGACAAGAATACGACATAATCGTGACTAATCCGCCCTATCTGGGAAAGCCTGCAATGAATACTGAGCTCAGGGACTACATCTGCGGAAACTACGGCGATTACTGTGCGGATCTGTTTTCGGCATTCATGGCAAAAAGTGTGAAAATGCTGAAAGGCGGAGGATACATGGGATTTCTCACGCCTGCCACATGGCTGTTTCTCCAGTCCTATGAGAAGCTGCGAAGGCTAATATTTACGGAGTGCCCCGTAAGTACAATGATACATTTTGAATATTCCGCCTTTGATGACGCGACTGTGCCGCTGTGTGCATTTACGGCGGTGAAGGACAGCGCCGAAAGCAGAGGGATATATGTCAGACTTGCCGATGTCAGGGGAGATATGGAGCAGCAGCGCCGCAGTGTTATTGCTGCTGTCGGCAATGAAGGCTGCGGATATCGCTTTAATGCCGACGCAAAAAAGATGTCCGCGATCCCTACGGCTCCCGTGGCGTACTGGCTGGGAGAGGCTGTACTCAGGGCTTTTGAGGGCACAGCTCTTGGAGAGGTCGTACCCGTCAGGGAGGGCCTTATCACAGGAGACAATGACCGTTTCTTGCGGAGGTGGTTCGAGGTAGAAGCTGACAAGATAGCATTTTCGGGCAGTCAGAAATGCAAGTGGTACCTGCTCAACAAGGGCGGCAGCTACCGCAGGTGGTACGGCAACCGCGAATATGTGGTGAACTGGGAGAACAATGGCGAGGAGATAATGGATTTCCACGACGAAAAGGGGAAGCTGCGCTCCCGTCCTCAAGGGCTTTCCTACAATTTCCGCCCCTCTGTGAGCTGGTCACAGATAACCAGCGGAGCCATTTCTGTACGATATTTCAACGAAAACTTCATGTTCAACGTCGCAGGCACAAGCGCCTTTCCCGAGGACGGGGACAGCCTTGTCTTTCTGCTGGGACTCCTTAACAGCAAGCCTGTGCAGGTGCTTTCGGAGGTGCTGAACCCCACAATGAACATGAACCCCGGAGACATAGCAAGACTGCCGCTGCCCGAAAAAAGTGGACATATAGCGGAAATAAGCGCACTCGTCAAGGAGAATACCGAGCTTTGCCGTCAGGACTGGGACAGCTTCGAGACCTCATGGGACTTCAGCCGCCACCCTCTGGTCTGAATTATCAGCCAACGTCATAAGAATAAAGAGAAGCACTTCTGTTTCTGCGTTTTACATAAGAAAAACAGAACTTTTTCGCCGCGGCTGTTGCTATTTTTATAATTATATGATATAATGTATTTGTATACCATTATAACAATTGGCAATCATTATATTGCAAAGGAGAATCAGAATGGCTATTACTGAAGCAGTTGAAAATTATCTGGAGACTATACTCATACTCTCCCAGAAGCAGCCCGACGTTCATGCAATAGATATCTGTTCATATCTCGGATATTCACGCCCTACGGTTTCCATAATCCTCAAGAAGATGAAGGATGAGGGACTCGTTACCGTTGACGGCGATAATCACATACGCCTGACGGACGCAGGCAGGAGCGTTGCAGAACACATCTATGACCGCCATACTGTGCTCACCGATTTCTTCATTCTTCTCGGCGTTAACCGCGACGTTGCCGCTGAGGACGCCTGTAAGGTAGAGCATGATATTTCCGACGAAACTTTTGCCCTTCTGAAGGCACATTACAGAAAGCTTGCGGGAGAAGCAGAAAACAAAAAATGAACCCTGTCAGCGGAGGATAGTAATGGGTAAGTATGAAGAATTCAGGGAGAAATACCCCGTTTTTGTATACAGATCATATAATATAAACGAAACGGCTGAGACCGTGGAGATAGGCTATAAGTTCAAGATAGAAGGACTTGCTGAGTTCCGTCCCAGCTGGACCTTTGGCAAGCCTGCGGGAATGTCCGTCAAGGGCGACCTTAAATTTGAAAGGCTGGCTTTCTCACTGGGAATGGCAGAAGCCGTAAGCTACTGGAAGGCTGCCTGTTCACCGATATTCCGCGTGGAGTGCGGCGAGCTGGACGAGGACCAGAAGAAGTGGTGGAAAAAGCTGTGGTACATGGGACTGGGCGAGCTGTTCTTCGTAAACGGCATCAACGCTGATCCTGACAGCTTCGTGGAGATAATCTCCGAGGGAAGCTTTGACAGCTCACTCGTGGAAAGGGAGCGTCAGCCAAAGGGCTGTCTGGTTCCTATCGGCGGCGGAAAGGACTCCGCCCTCACTCTTGAGACTCTCGTGAACGCAGGAATGGACTGTATGTGCTATTCCATCAACAAGCGCCGCTCCATCAGCGGCACCGTTGCGGCAGCAGGACTTCCCGAGAGTTCACTTATCACTGCACAGCGCCATTTTGACCGCTCGCTGATAGAGCTGAACAACAAGGGCTTCATCAACGGTCATACGCCTTTTTCGGCAATAGTTGCCTTTTCTGCGGAGATAACCGCATACCTTAACAGTCTGAAATACATCGTTCTTTCCAACGAGTCCAGTGCCAATGAGAGCACCGTCGTGGGACAGGACGTTAATCACCAGTACTCCAAGAGCTTTGAGTTCGAGCAGGACTTCCACAGCTATGAGGAGAAATACCTGCGCACGGGACAGTATTATTTCAGCTTCCTGAGACCCCTTTCGGAGTTTCAGATAGCAAAGATGTTCGTGTCACACAGGAAGTACCTGTCCGTGTTCAGAAGCTGCAATCTGGGCAGCAAGGTATCGCCCGACATATGGTGCGGCGAGTGCCCAAAGTGCCTTTTTGTAAGCCTGATACTTTCCCCGTTTCTCAGCCTTTCGGAGCTCAGGGACATTTTCGGCAAGGATATGCTGGACGACCCGAAAATGAAGGAGTACTTCGTCGAGCTTATCGGACAGTCCCTGCATAAGCCATTTGAGTGCGTGGGAAGTATCGACGAGGTGAATTTAGCCGTATCACTTGCCATACGGAAGCTTGAACAGCAGGGCGAAAAGCTGCCGCTGCTGTTTGAGGAATACAAGTCCCGCGGACTCTACCGCCCCGAGACCATCGACGGTATCAATAAGGAGTACTGCGGCTCGTTCAACGAGCAGAACCTGCTGCCTGCTGAATTTGCAAAAATACTTAAAAATGAAATGGAGCGTCTGCTTTGAACAAATTCTGCGACTATATAAAGGAATACACCAAGGGAAAGAAAGTCTGCATACTCGGCTTCGGCAGAGAGGGCAGGTCAACATACAAGATACTGGAGAAGTACGGCGCACAGGCTTCACTTGCCATCGCCGACCTCAATCCTGTGGACGCCGCTGCAAACGGTCTTCCCGAAAATGTGGAGCTTATCTGCGGCGAGGACTATCAGAAGTGTCTGGACCGCTTTGACATGGTGTTCAAGAGCCCGGGTATCGTGCTGGAGAAGTCTCTTTCCGAGCTTAAATGCCTCATAACCTGCGAGACACAGGTGTTCTTCGAGGTGTTCCGCGAGCAGATAATCGGCATTACGGGCACCAAGGGCAAGAGCACGGTGACTTCACTTATCTACCATGTGCTGAAGGAGAGCGGTATAGACTGCCGTATCGCAGGAAATATCGGTATCCCCGTATTCGACATCGCCGAGGGCATGAACGAGGACACAGTTGTAGTCTGCGAGCTTTCCTGCCACCAGCTGGAGTATATGACGGTTTCGCCCAGATGTGCGGTATTCCTCAATCTCTATGAGGAGCACCTTGACCACTACGGCACCATGGAGAACTACTACAACGCTAAGAAGAACATCTACCTTCATCAGGACGTATGCGACGTTCTGTGGTGCAATAAAGCAATCAGGACTGACGATATACCGTCAATCGCGGTAACTGTGTCAAATACTGACAGCAGCGCCGATGTGTACGTTGCGGACGGTATCGTGTACGACTCCGACGATGAGGAGTACGAGATACCTGTGGACAGCATAAAGCTTCTGGGAACTCACAATCACTACAATATCGCAATTGCATGGGATGTATGCAAGGACAGGGTAGAGGAGGAGGACTTCACAAAGGCGCTTTGCAGCTTTGATTCTCTGGCTCACCGTCTGGAATATGTTGATACGGTAAAGGGCATTCGCTGGTATGACGACTCTATCTCGACAGCCTGCGCTACTGCGATATCAGCGCTTCAGAGCGTTCCCGAGGTGGGAACTATCCTCATCGGCGGTATGGACAGAGGTATCGACTACACCTCTCTTGTGGACTTCCTTGCAGACTTCGGTGTTCAGGTCATCTGCATGGAGGCTTCAGGCAGGAGAGTGTTCGATATGATACAGGCGAGGGAGGACTTCTCGGACAAGTCCCGCGTACACTACGCCGACCACCTTGACGGTGCAGTAAAGCTTGCTGCGGAGATAACTCCCGAGGGCATGAGCTGCGTAATGTCGCCTGCGGCTGCAAGCTACGGCATATTCAAGAACTTTGAGGAGCGCGGCGATGCTTTCAAGAAGCTGGTTTCCGAGCTTGGTAAATAAGCGCAATATGCTGATATAAAAGAATTGAGCCATAGTATTTCTGACAGGAGGTACTATGGCTTTTTCTGATTACATTTTAGCAGTATCATGATATAATGTGTCCTGATATAAATCGGATTTTAACACCGCAGGGTGTTAAAATCCGAAGCCCTTAGCCATCAGGAAGCGGCTTTGCCGCTTTATTATCGGGCGGCGGAACGCCGCCCCAACATCAGGCTAACGGCTTAAATCAGAAGTGTGTGATTTGGAACGCTTGAGGAACTTTTCATGCAATGTATATTTTCCGATTTTATGTCAAAAATAAAGTCGGAGGTGTTAGTGTGAAAAAAAACGAACTGACCGATAAGAATTACGCAAAAGTCTCAAAGGGCTTCTATGCCGCTCTGGTCATCAGCGTGGCAATGGTGGGAGCTGCCTGCCTTTTCGCTCATAAGCAAGGGGATAAGCTGTCTCAGAAGCCGAATTCTCCCGTTGTGCAGGATGCTCAGGTAAACAAGCCCGTCACCGACATACCCAAAGCAACTGCCCCTGCACAGAGAGCCACAGCTCCTGCGGTTACTGCTCCCGTTTTCAATGACGAGCCGCAGATCACCATTCCTGCCGCAGAGATAACCGTTGACGCAGCCGTTCCCGAGGAGCACGGCTTTGCTGAGCAGCCCGAGGCACCTGCCGCTGCCGTGGACAATATGTCCTCTGCAGCCGCTCCACTAAGTGATATGAGCAATGTGCTCTCTCCATTCAGCAGCGGTGAGCTTGTAAAAAACGAGACCACAGGCACATGGCAGACCCACAACGGCACGGATATCGCCGCTGAAGTGGGGGCAGATGTATTTGCTGCGGAAAACGGTGAGGTAGCTTCCGTGACCAACGACCCACTGTGGGGAGTCTCGGTCCTCATCGACCACAAGAACGGCTTTACCACCAGATATTGCGGACTGGGCGCCGATCTTGCAGTTCAGCAGGGCGACACCGTTGACTGCGGTGCTGTCATAGGAGCAGTAGGCGAAACTGCCGATATAGAAAGCTCTATGCCGCCCCATCTGCATATCGAGGTCACTCACAACGGCAAATTCATCGACCCCATGACAGTTCTCGGCTCACAGTAACAGAGGATCACTTCCGTAACGGCGGGAGTGATCTTTTTCTTGACAAATCAATGCTTCTGTGATATAATCATGTTTATATTTTTATAAACGGAGGTATTGTCATGAAAGCACTCGTTATCAATTGCAGCCCCGTCAGGAACGGCGCTACGGCGGAGATAGTAAGGATAGTCTCGGAGAAGCTGTCGGCGAGGTACGAAACCAAAAGCATATGTATTGACGACTATGAATTCAGCTTCTGCAAGGGCTGCCGCAGCTGCCATGAGACAGCCCGCTGTGTTCAGAGCGATGATATTGACCGTATAATGGAGGAGTTTGACAGCGCTGACATCATTGTTTCCGTGGCGCCCTCATACTGGGCAGATATCCCCGGGCAGTTCAAGGCGTTCATTGACAGATGTACTCCGTGGTGCAACACACATGAGCCCCATGCAGCTATAAAGAGCGGCAAGAAAGGATATTCCGTCGCCCTGAGGACAGGTCCCTCCATGAGAGAGTGCGAAAGGATAATCGGAAGTATCGAGCATTTCTACGGTCACCTTGAGATAGAATGCTGCGGCAGTCTGGGACTGTGCTCCGTGGAATACAGAGAGGCGGTTGAGCCGCGCAAAGCCGAGATAACCGCTTTCTGCGGTAACATATAAAAATAGCCTGAGGATCAACCCTCAGGCTATTATGCTTATTTATCTTGGCGGAAGGAAGAAATTGAGCGCATTTACCAATTTCAGTACATTGCTCTCGTTCCTTGACTTGGCAGCGATCTCTGTTCCGAGATTTGATGAGCTTCTGATGTTTACTCCCGTCTTTCCGTCGGGAAGGACTCCAAGAGTAACATAGACCTCCTCGCCCCATGTAAAGAGCGATATGCCCGTGCTGAACTTTACTCTGTAAGCAGCTCTGTCCGCAGACTTCAGCTTCAGCTTTACCTGTGCAGCTGCACGCATGACTGCATCAAGAACCGCATTTATGTCATAATTATAGACATAGTTCTGCTCATAATTACCCCAAGCCATATCTTATACCTTCTTTATGATCAAGCCTTGTTTACGCTGCCGAAGAGTTCCATCTTCTCCTTGACCTTAGCCTTGATAGCCTCAAAGCCGGGTGCGAGAAGCTTTCTGGGATCGAAGCCCTTGCCCTGCTTGTCCTTGCCTGCTTCAACATAGCCTCTTGTAGCCTCTGCGAATACCAGCTGGCACTCTGTGTTAACGTTGATCTTTGCAACGCCGAGAGAGATAGCCTTTGTGATCTGGTCGTCAGGGATACCTGTACCGCCGTGGAGAACGAGGGGCATTTCGCCGACTGTCTTGTTGATAGCCTCGAGAGTCTCAAAGCTGAGTCCCTCCCAGTTTGCGGGATATACACCGTGGATGTTACCGATACCTGCAGCGAGGAAATCTACGCCAAGATCAGCGATCTGCTTGCACTCTGCGGGATCTGCGCACTCGCCCTTACCGATAACGCCGTCCTCTTCACCGCCGATAGCGCCTACCTCAGCCTCGATTGAGAGACCAAGACCGTGAGCAACGTTAACGAGCTCAGTTGTCTTAGCAACGTTCTCGTCGATGGGGAAGTGTGAACCGTCGAACATGATAGATGTAAAGCCAGCCTTGATGCACTTGTAGCAGCCATCATATGAGCCGTGGTCGAGGTGAAGTGCAACAGGAACTGTGATACCGAGAGACTTGTCCATAGCTGCAACCATAGCTGCAACAGTCTCGAAACCGCACATATACTTGCCTGCGCCCTCAGAAACACCGAGGATAACGGGGCTATTGAGCTCCTGAGCTGTGAGAAGGATAGCCTTTGTCCACTCAAGGTTATTGATATTGAACTGACCTACTGCGTATTTGCCTGCTCTTGCTTTCTGGAGCATTTCTGTAGCTGAAGTTAACATAGATATAATTCCTCCTGAGAATTCATTTACGGGGCTCATGACCCCATCGTTAATATTATATCATAGCTTGCGGTGAATTGCAAGAGTTTCCGAAAATTTTAGCAATATAAGTTAACGATGGGCAATTATTGAGGGAAGCCGTATGATGTTAGCAGAAATAACTAATCGGAGTATAATAATTGCTATGCATAACAGAATTGAACTATTAGTTTTTATCTATACTTCCTTTTATTCTTCATCATGTTCTGGAGCATCATTTTTCTCAGCATTTAACTTTTTATTTATATTATAAATGTTTGTCGAAATGAAAACTATACCTTCGCTCATTGTTCCAGTGATATCGTCTTTTATTTCATTAACATTTTCACAAAGTTCAGCAAAAGCAAAAATAACAAGATGAATTATATAATTGGGAATTATTGCCACCAAAAAAATAATTAACCATAAAATATAATTTTGAGTTGTTTGATAAGCGATAAACATAAATAAGATAAATAATATAAGTGTGGATAAAGAGAATGATAGTACAATAATTGTCTTTAGTTTTCCACCTGCTTTTTTGAACATATTAACACCTCCTGATTGCCTGATATCCGATTGGATATATCACAATAATTATATACCTGTTTGGATATGCTGTCAATACAATCTTAGTAATCTATGATAAACTTTAGTTGATAATATAAAATAAAGGCGGTGCTTTTGTGTACTATTTACAACGGTTAAAAGATCTCCGTGAAGATAAAGACCTACAGCAAATAGATATAGCAAATCTTTTAAACACTACACAGCCACAGTATTCACGTTATGAAACAGGAGAAAGAGAATTGCCGATACGTCACCTTGTTACACTTGCAAATTTCTACGGTGTTTCCGCTGATTATATACTGGGAAGAACGAATGATAAAAGGCTATATAAATAAAAACGGGACTTTAACATATAAAAGCTCCCGTTTTTTCAATATTAAAGGGCGGATAGCTCCGCCCTTATTCTTATCGGTACACATTCTCAGTTTATCAGATTATCAGTTGCTTTTTAGCACAATGTACTTTATCATATTAAATCGTAATAGTGATAATCTGATAATGTGATAATGCTGTTCTCAGAGCCTTCGGGGCAACGTCATTATGAGTGAGCTTCCTCCCTTATCTCCAGACCTGCCGTATCGTACATGACCTTAGCGTGATTTTTTCGGATAAGCTTCTTCTCGATGTGGTTGCCTGTTTTGCAGTCCACCTTGTCGCGATATATCTCACCGTTGCGGTAGACGGTCCCGTTTTCACGGGAAAAGAAAACGTTTTCGGCGGAAATATGGTACTTGTAACGCTGACGCTTGTCCGCTCTCAGCTCACCGCAGAGGTACTCGTCCGTAGTGTGTACAAGGAGCTGATAAGTCCTGTCCGTATTATTGGTGAAGCGGTAGTCAAGGTAGTTATACATTATGGAAGTACCAGTGCCGAAGGGTATCTTTCGCTGAAAATCGGGGAAAAGGTCCAGACCGTCGTGGTGGTGGTGCTCGGTGATATCCATATCCGAGTGGAGTATCATCCAGTGTATGAGGTTGGTCATCTGGCACATTCCTCCGCCAACTCCCGAAGACGGGTGGTCCGCAAATATGGTGAGTCCCTCCTTGAAGCCCTTTTTCTCGGTGAGTTTGCCCACCAGATACCAGAAGGAGAAGGTCTCGTGGGGACGTATGATAATGCCGTTTATTCTGGGAGCAGCCAGTGACAGGTTTACCGCCTTGTTCTCCTGAAGCGCCATGTTTACGTTGCCGAGTCTTCGCCTGATGAGTGAATTATGTTTATAAATGAGATACTCCAGCGGCTCCTCCTGCTTGGAAGCGGCAAGATGCCTTGCAGTGAGGAGGTTCTTGACGGACCTGAGAAAAATGCATTTCTTCTCGGAAATAGCATAGGTCAGTGGGGATATCTCACAGAAAAGTCTGCGTTTTATAATTGTCATCTCCATGTTTGTTTTTTTTATAACAATTATACATCATATGCACAATAGTGTCAATACAATAATTGCGGTATGTGAAAATAATATTGCCCCCGAGTGCTCATCTGAACACACAGGGGCATTTATCAGTTATAGTTGGGGTCCTGAGAAGCCTCGGGAGCGTATGCATTGGGGTCATAGGGGATAACGGGTTCAGTGGGAACAGCTGCGGGATATTCTGTCCAAGGCTGCTGTTCCTGAGGTGTCCAAGGCTGCTGCTCGTTGTAGGGAGTCTCATTGGCAGGCTCGGTATAGGGCTCTGTGGTTATCTCCGCTGTGGTAGTTGTAGTAGTTGTTGTGGTAGATTCGGTAGAGGAGGTGGTGGTAAGCTCGGGACGTATCTCCTCGGGAAGCTTCTGCTTTGTGGGCTTTACGCCGTTAAGTCCGTAGCATTCCTGATAGGCGAGAATGATATCGCGTATCATATACTTTGAGTACTCACCGTCCTCGATGACGCCTGCGAAGGCTATCTCGGGGTTATTTGCGGGAGCAAAGCCGATGAAGAAGGAGTTCTGCTTTTCGAGGTTTGCGCCTGTCTGAGGAGTACCTGTCTTTATTGCCACATCAAAGCCAAGGTTGCTGAGAGAGTGGTTTGCAGGCATATTGTGAGATGCGTCTATCATACCGCCTATGATGAAGTCATAGAGGTCGGGAGTGTTGAGCTCGATCTGCTGAGCGATAGTGGGCTCGGTCTTTTTGATAAGACTGCCCGAGCCGTAGCTGTAGTAGCTGTCTACCAGATATGGCTGATATCTTACGCCGCGGTTAGCGATGGTGTTTGCCACAACAGCCATCTGAAGGGGAGTCATACCGCAGTCCTGGTTACCGATACCTGCCTGAATAACATAACCGACATACCATTCCTGACCGTTCTCGGCAAAGGTCTCGGGGTTACAGAGATAACCGGGAGCGTCCCCTGTCTCAATGCCCGTACTGGAGCCGAGTCCGTAGAGCTTTGCATACTTTGTGATGTTGTCGATACCCAGCATTCGGGAAACTTCATAGAAATAGGAGTTACATGATACCTCAATGGCACGGCGCACGGTGATATTGCCGTGATATCCCGTACAGGAGTAATGGGTGCCGTAGAAATCGTAGCCCTGATTACATACCAGAGGGGTTCCGCCTGTTACCACGCCCTCATTGAGAGCTGCCGTAGCGGTAACGGTCTTGAATGTGGAGCCGGGACGGTAGAGACCGTAGGTGCAGCGGTTTACCAGAGGCGAATTTGCAGCCTGAAGGAAGTAATCGTAGTTTTCCGAATAGTCCTTGAGGTTGTATGTGGGTGCGGAAGCCATGCCCTTAACGGCACCTGTTTTAGCGTCCAGTACGCAGATAGCTCCGCACTTGGCATCGAGTATGCCGGGCTTCGGGTTGATAGCAGGGAAGCCTGCGATGAAGTTATCAAGTATGCCTTGCAGCTTCAGCTGGAAGCTTCCGTCCACTGTGAGCTTTATAGTCTCGCCTGAGGTGGCTTCGGAGATCGTCTTTACGTCGCGGACCTTTCCGTCCTTGACAGCTATCTGCTCCTCGCCGTTGACACCGCGGAGGGGAGTCTCCATAGCAGCTTCGATACCGCTTTTTCCAAGGGTGTCGTTGTAGCTGTAGCCCTTTGTTTTCAGCTCGTCGTACTCCTCGGCGTAGATAGGACCGACTGTGCCCAGCTCGTGGGGGAGAATATCTCCGCGGACTATACGTCTTTCGGAAGCGTCAACAGCTTCGATGCCGCGGTAGAAGTTTCCAAGCTCCTTCATGTCGATGACAGTCTGCTCGTCCACTCCCTCAGCCAGCAGCAGGTCGTTGCTGTATGAGAAGTCCTTGTCTATCATCTGATAGCGCATACCTGCGATGATACGCTTCTCCTCGTCGGTGTACTTCTCGTCTATCTCATAGTCGGAAATGAGCTTGTCTATGCAGTTTTCCGCAGTGGCATAAACGTTGAGGTTGAGGTCAGAGATAAGCTCCTCGGTGTCATTGGATTTGAACACATAGGGCTTGCTGAAAGATATGGGGATGCTCTCCTCGAACTTTATGCCTCTTTCCTCAAGGGCTCTGTAAATGCCCAGCAGCGCCTTGTTTCCCTCCTGAAGGTCGGTGGGGAAGAAAGCCATCTGGAGCACAAGGTCTGTACGGGAGTCATTGGTGATGAGCACATTACCCGCATAGTCCATTATCTCTCCTCGGGTAGCCTTTACGCCCTTGGTGTAAGTGAGGGTGCCCGGCTCATAGAGCTGGGGCGTAGCTATCTCCTTGTCGCCCACCACCTGAATTTTCATAAGGCGGAAGGAGCTGAGGAGCGCCAGCGCAACTACCAGCAGTATTATAATGATAGATTTGAGATTTTCCGCAAATCCTTTCAAAGGTCTGCCTCCTTTATGATTATGACCGCACGGGAAAGTGCGGTCTGTGTCTTTATCTTCTGTTTTCTGTCTGTATGTTAGTGTTGATAGCCTCCTCGATAGTCAGGTGCTCACGGGGCATGAGGAGACGGTTTACCAGCTTCAGCACAAGGAACACGAATACTGACGAAATGACCGTATACAGCCATACCTTCATGGAGACCTTCCTGAATATGCGTCCGACGTGCTCATAGTCCCATATCTGGTAGTAGAACTTGTAATCCAGCCAGCACTGTAAAAAAGCAGCGGCAGCAGTAATGATGAAGTAGTTGATGAACCTGTCCTTCAGATACAGCTCAAATACCAGATTTGCTGCGATACAGAACACCGTGAGTATGACGGCGTTGTAGCCGAAGAGCTTGCCGCAGCAGATGTCGATGAGAAATCCGCAGATGGCTCCTGTTACCGCAGAGGCATAGATGTTGTTGTTGACAGCTATACCCACAGCCAGCGGCACAAGCAGTATGGGCTTATAGAGAGTGCCCGAGGTCATTATGATGAAGCTTATGAAAATGAGCAGGTAGTAAATCATCCACCGCAGAGTGGTCTTGAAGCGGAGGATATGCTGCTCACGGGTAGTTCTAATCCTCATCCTTGTCTTCCTCCTTCTTGCCGCTGAAATCGGTTATAACGATGACAGAGGTAAGACGGGTAACGTCCACACAAGGCTGTATATCGGCGCATACTGAAAGACCGTTGGAGTCGAGGCCGATATCGAGGATGGTACCTATGGGGTAATCCTTGGGGAAGAGTCCGCTGGTTCCCGTGGTGATCATGAGGTCGCCGCGCTTGAGCTTGTTCTTCTTTGGAACGTGTATGAGCTTGGTCTGACCGCTTTCCGATGAGAGCACATTGCCCTCGATAATGCCCTGATCGGCACTTGATGATGAAGCCATTGCGGCTACGGAAAGATCGGGTGAGAGGATAGTCCTTACGGTGGAAACGTGCTCGGACACCTCAACGGTAATGCCCACCAGTCCCTCGGCGGTAACAACGGGACAGTTCACGAGAATGCCGTCTGCCGAGCCCTTGTCGATAGTGAAGGACTTGAAGGGATCGTTGGTGACATAGCCCAGAACGCCGCAGGGCTGTGAGAGCATATAGTCCTCATGCTCCTCCTTTATGGAAACGAACTTTCTGAGCTCCTCCACCTCAGCCTTTATGGCGTCGTACTCGGTGAGCTGAGCATTGAGTTCGCCTATCTGCTTTTTCAGCTTCTGGTTTTCCTCGTAATACTTATCCGCGTTGGAGAGCTTATCAACCGTGCCCTCCATCTTCATGCTTATGCCGTTTGAGGCAGCGCGGAAGGGCTTGGTGATGGTGTTGATAAATGAAGCTCCCGAAACGGAATAGCCGCCCTTGGTGACAGCATATATCATAATGCCCACAAGGAAGGCGAGAAAGCCAAGAAGTATCTTGAAACGGGTGCTTTTTAAGAAATCACGCATGGCGCTCCTCCTTAATAGTACTTGACGTTTTCGGTGAGAGCGTCCTGATAATCGCTGATGTTCTCCAGTATCTTGCCTGTGCCTTCTGCAACGCAGTCCAGCGGATATTCCGCGATATAAACGGGCATACCCGTCTCGCGGTTGATGAGCTTGTCCAGACCTCTCAGGAGGGCGCCGCCGCCTGCGAGGGTAATGCCGTGGTCGATGATGTCTGCGGAAAGCTCGGGAGGAGTTTCCTCAAGGGTGGACTTGATAGCGTCGATGACCCTTGAAAGGGGCTCTACCAGAGCATCGCGGATCTCCGCGGATGTAACGATGATATTCTCGGGGAGACCGTTGAGGAGGTTTCTTCCCTTGATCTCCTGAGACTCCTCCTTCTCACTTGGGAAAGCGGAGCCGATATCAAGCTTGATGTTTTCGGCAGTTCTTTCGCCTATGAGGAGGTTGTACTTTTTCTTGATATAGTTGATGATAGCCGCATCGAACTCGTCGCCTGCACATCTTACAGAGCGTGAAGCCACGATGCCGCCCATGGATATAACAGCCACCTCGCTGGTGCCGCCGCCGATATCCACTATCATGCTGCCTGCGGGCTCGTTTGTGGGGAGACCTGCGCCGATAGCCGCAGCCATAGGCTCCTCGATGATGAGGACGTTGTTAGCGCCTGCCTTCTTGCAGGATTCGCGTACAGCACGTCTCTCAACGGCGGTAACGCCCGAGGGAATACAGATGATAACATTGGCTTTGGTGAAAAGGGTGCCCTTGAGGGCTTTCCTAATGAATTCCTGAAGCATAGTCGTCGCGATGTCGAAGTCAGCGATAACGCCGTCCTTGAGAGGTCTTACGGCAACGATAGAACCGGGGGTCCTGCCGATGACGTCCTTAGCCTCCTTGCCGACATAGCGGCATTTATCAGTTCTGGTATTTACGGCAACTACCGAAGGCTCTCTTATTATTATACCTTTTCCCCTCATATATACAAGGGTGTTAGCAGTTCCCAGATCAATGCCGATATCTTTTGTAAACATTTTGAAGCTCCTTAATTTATGCTGTTATCGTATTTACTCACATTATATTATATCACCAATGGGAAATATGTACAAGTTTATTCCGCGGGGATTTTCCCCATGTCGGAAAATTTAGTATAATACGGAAACTAAAGGGGAGGCAGGTGATAAAAAACTGTCGAAAAATACAATAATGATCACTTGTCAGCGCATATCTTGCCTACGGTCTTGATGTAGGTGTATATCGCGATGGCGATGAAGATGACCTGAGCCACGCTGATGCTGAGGCTGAAGCCGAAGGTCAGGGAAATTATGTCAGTTGAGAATGTACTGGGTTTGAGTGAGATACCTCTTGACCAGCCCAGCCATGCAAATGAACCTGATGCAGAATTTGCGATCACGCCGCCGAGGACGCAGGCACAAATCAGAAGAAGCAGAAAATAGAGTGTTTTTTTCATGATCGATCTCCTATCTTTTGTTATAAAGCATTTATCATATACCCGATGAGCCGAAGCCGCCGCTGCCTCTTTCGGTCTCGGTGAGTTCGTCGCTGACTTCAATATCGGGCATTAATATACGGGTGGGTATCAGCTGGGCTATACGCATACCGTGTTCAACGGTAAAGGGCTCTCTGCCGTGATTTATGAGGGGTACGAACCATGCTCCGCGGTAGTCGCTGTCCACAACGCCCACACAGTTGGCGAGGGAGACTCCGAATTTTGAGGAGAGTCCCGATCGCGGATATATGAGGAGGGCGATATCGTCGGAATCGGTCTGGGCAGTTATGCCTATGGGGATCATTTTTATCTCTCCGACAGCAAGCGTGACGGGACCGTCAAGACAGGCGCAAAGATCAAGGCCTGCACTTCCTGCGGTGGCCCTTGTGGGGATAACAGCCCTCGGGTCCAGCTTTTTGAATGTAAGTTTCATTATTGGATACCTCTGTAATAAAGTCCGCGGGTGATGTTTCCCTGCGGCTTGCGCCCTGAGAGGGCGGATCTGGTGCCGTCGGCGTCCTCGTCGGAGAGGTATATCACGCCGAAGGAGATATTATGTATTTCGTCGAGCCTGTCAAGCATACACAGTCTGTCTGAGTTGAGTATCTCGGCGTAGTCCCTTGTACAGACCACAGGGAGCTCCCTGCCTGTGCGGTCGATGAGCTTTTTCGTGCATTTTCTGCAGCCCACCTCGTTTTTGATGGGGCAGTTTCTTGTGAGCATCAGGGGCAGGCGTCCGTATATGACAGCTCCCAGCGGGAGAGCTGTGCTGACACTGCCAAGCTGACCGAGAGTAGCCTCCACGGAGAAAACGCAGTCCTCAAGTCCAAGCTCGTGCAGATATTCTGCGCTGTAAGAGTTGAACACATTGAGGGTGAAGCTGCCGTGGAGCTTCATACCCAGCTTCTTGCCGATGGCGACGGAGTCGGGGGTGTGGCAGTAAAGTCTGCCGACGCCCTTGGAGATAAGCTCCTCGAGACGGCTTGTGAGCCTGTCCTCGTCGGTGATGAAGCGGGGAGGTGATACTATTATCTTATCCCTGTCCACGGTGCCGAGAATATCATCTGTGAGCAGCTCCTCGGGGATGATGAGAAACTCCGACATATCAGCCGCCGCTTTTATCTGTTCGGCGGTGCGGCAGAAGGTCCTCACAGGCAGCCTGTCCGCAGTCTGCACTGCATGAGCGGCAGGTACGGCAGGGGAGTAATCCGTGACCGTATATTTCGGGGTATGTTTTTGTGTGACGAGCTCTGTCAGCTTTTCCGTCACCTGTCGGCGGAGCTCATTGAGCTTTCCTGCAGGGACAATAAGTCCCTCATCTATGTCGGCAGTGAGCCTTCCAAAGCTGAACACCGTGTCTCCCAGTTTGGAGAGCTGCTTTGTCAGCATAGCCTCATCGGTGGGGCGGTTCATAGCCTTCTCGGGGACATCGCCCTGAGCAGAAGCAGTAATATCGCCGCAAACAGCCTCTATGACCACAGGCTGTCCCTCTTTTATGACAGCACGGAAGTCCGCGGTATGAGCCTTTCGCTCAAAGCGGTACAGCTCATGTATCTTGGGTATCAGCTCATGGGCAGAGATAACGTCGTCCTTTTCGCGTACTCCGAACATATCCTGCCTTTTGCCTGTGTAATAGCCGTCGGTGAAGCCTCCGCGTGAGAAAACTCCCCTGAGCATAGCCATATCGGGGGTACCGCCTTCAAGAGCAGCCTTCAGCTCGCTAACGGCGGAAGCCACATATTCGGGGCGCTTCATGCGTCCCTCTATCTTGAAGGAGTCGACGCCCATATCCGCAAGCTCACGGGCTTTCGGCAGCAGTGACAGGTCTTTCAGCGAAAGGGAAGCCCTGTCCTTATTTCCCACAGCGGAAAAGGGCAGTCTGCAAGCCTGTCCGCAGCAGCCGCGGTTGGCAGAGCGTGAGCCTATCATCGCCGACATATAGCACTGTCCCGACACAGACATACACAGAGCGCCGTGAACGAATATCTCCGTCTCGATACCTGTGCGGCAGATACGGGAAATAGTGTCCTTATCCAGCTCTCGTGCGGGGACAACTCTTGCATATCCCAGTTTTTTGAGCATTTCAGCTCCTGCAGCAGTGTGTACCGACATCTGAGTTGAGCCGTGGAGCACAGCATCGGGGACGCAGCGGCGGATAAGCTCCGCACAGCCCCAGTCCTGAACTATAAAGGCGTCAACACCGCACTGAGCGGCGGACTTTATGTACTCGCAGAAATCCTCAGCCTCATCGTCGGAGATGACAGTATTCACAGCCAGATCAAGCTTTGCACCGTATCTGTGGCAGAGGCTTGCTGCATCAGCTATCTCCTCAAGGGAGAAGTTTGCGGCACTGCTTCGTGCAGAAAAGCGCTTTCCGCCTATGTATACAGCCTGAGCGCCGGAGCGGAGAGCCGCACGGAGAGTTTCCATGCTGCCTGCGGGAGCCAGTATCTCGGTTTGTTTCATTAAATGCTGTCGCTGAGCTGCTTGAGCTTGACCATATTCTCAAGCTGAACGATCTTGGACTTGAGCACCTCGATCTCCTTCTGGGCAGCGTCGCGCTCGATTCGTGTCCTGCCTGCCTCGTCAACGTACTCCTTGGTCTGGTCGCGGATATTGTCAAGGCGCTGATTAGCCTTGTTGAGGTCGTCGAGGAGAGCCAGCGACACCATTATGGAAGCGGCATAGGGAGAAGAACCGTTAGCCGATGTGATCTCGTTGATCTTAGTCTCCAGCGCTCTTGCGAGGGCGAAAACGTAATTCGGAGCTTCGGCGGTCTTTATCTTGTACTCCTTACCGCAGATGATGACTTTTACTTCATTAAGCATTTGTATCGTCCTTTCCGTGGCGTAAATTTAACCACCTTACATTATACACTATTTTTTATGAAAAGGGAAGTGTTTTTTGAAAAATATTTATTTTTAGCGGTTAGTTGACGGTGAGAGTGTAGGGACGACCATTGGTCGTCCGAGAGTTGACATTATTATAAATCAGTATTTAACACCGCAGGTGTTAAATTCCGAAGCCGTTAGCCTGATGTAGGGGCGGCGTTCCGCAGCCCGATAATAAAGCGGCAAAGCCGCTTCCTAATTGCTGAAAGCTAAAGGCTAAGGGCTCATTTATCCTCAAAAACGAAAATATGATCATCAACATTTCTTGGCAGTGATCCGTAATCAGAGAGCCCCTTTGCTTCACGAAAAGCGCGTTTTATAGCTTCACGGATATCAATGCGATCATTTTGCAGCTCATTGGGAATGCTTATCCAGAGCTTTGGAGGATCATAAGTTATGTCGGGTTCGGGAAGAATAAATTCAAATAAATGTGACTTATAAAGCATTTTAAAAATGACAGGTGTTTCGACTCCGTGCTTCCCTGTACAAACGATATAGATATCGTTTTCTCTGTCGGCGCCCCACTGTGACCACTTTTCATCATACAAACGATCGGATACTTTTTCATATAATTCTTTGTCATTCTTGTCAACTTTTTCATAAACAAACATAATTGCATACCTCAGATCACTATCTATACAACATTTAGCGGAGCTGAATTTTGATTTGAGTTTAGAGTTGAGAGTTTAGAGTTGAAAGTTGTGGAGTCGCCTGCGGCGACAATATTTAAATATTGTGAGCGAAGCGAACACATTAACTCTCAACTCTCAACTTTCAACTATCAACTTAGCGCATACGCGCTAAATTCCGATTTATCTCAGCAATGTTTATCAGCTTGCGTGACGTCGCTGGCGCCGTCCCCTGCAAGCTAACGGTTCAATAATACCGTTTTAAGCCTATGACCTTGCCGAGGACCTCCACCTCGTCCACGATAATTGGCTCCATGGTGGGATTTTCTGGCTGGAGACGGTAGTGTCCTTTCTCCTTGAAGAAGCGCTTTACGGTAGCCTCCTCATGGTCGATGAAGGCAACGACAATATCACCGTTTTCAGCGTAGTTCACACGCTGGACGATGACTATATCACCGTCGAGGATGCCTGCGTCTATCATGCTCTCGCCGCGTATTTTCAGTGCAAACAGCTCCTGAGGGTCAACACCGGGAGCTTCAAAGCCGATGTAGCCCGTGATGTCCTCAACGGCAGTGATAGGCTGACCTGCGGTGACGGTACCCATAACTGGGACGGAAGTGGTGCCGCTGTTAGGCAGGCGCAGGGTGCGGTTTAAGTTTCCTGTCTTTTCGATAAGTCCCTCACGGACCAGAGTTTCTATGTAGCGGTGGGCAGTGGACGTGGACTTGAAGCCCATAGCGTCCATTATCTCCCTTACCGACGGCGACATTCCGTCGCTGAGACGTGCTTTTATATAGTTGAAAACAGCGATTTCCTTATCCTTCAGCATAGTTTATTCCTCCGAAAGCTTTTTCAGTATCATTTTAGCGATCTTGTAGGCATCTCCGCAGCCAAGAGTTATGACAAGGTCTCCCTCCTGAGCGTGTTCGCAGACATAGTCGCAGATCTGCTCAAAGTTTGCGTATTTTCTCTCGTCAGTCCACTCGGCTGACTCGTCCTGCGGGAACCATATGCAGTCCGGTATCTTTTCCGCAAGGTGTCGTGTGAAGATGCCGTAGGTGTTCTTTTCACGGCTTCCCATGATATCGGTGAGGACAGCATGGTCGGGTATCTGCAATACTCTTGCGAAGTCGTCCAGCAGGAGCTTTGTACGGGAGAAGGTGAATGGCTGGAAAACTGCCCATACATGGTTAAAGTTCATCTCCATAGCAGCATTGAGTGTAGCCTCAAGCTCTGTGGGGTGGTGAGCGTAGTCGTCCACAACGGTTATGCCCTTCTCAAAGCCCAGCTTCTCGAAGCGGCGCTTGGCTCCGCGGAACTCCTCCAGACCCTTCTGTATGAACTCAAAGTCAACGCCCACATATCGTGCAGCGGCAACTGCTGCAAGGGAGTTGAGCACATTGTGGATACCTGCCACATGGAGGGTTACGGTGCCCAGCTTTTCGCCCTTGTACATGGCGTCATAGGTGGTGAGGAGACCGTTCTCGTGCTTTACGTTTTCGGGATAGTAGTCACAGGAGCTGTCCCTGCCGAAGGTGATTATCTCCTTGCCGCTTATGCCCTCCAGAGACTTCATGGAATTCTCGTCTGAGCCGTTGATGATTATGCATTTTGTGGTGTTCTCGTTGAACTTGCGGAAGGACTTGATGATATTCTCGAGAGTGCCGAAGTAATCCAGATGGTCGGCATCGATATTGAGTATAACGGATATATCGGGGAAGAACTTGAGGAAGTGGTCCTCAAATTCGCAGGATTCACATACCATTATATCACTTTTGCCTGCGATTCCGCTTCCGCCGATGCAAGGCAGCTTTCCGCCGATATATGCGGAGAGGTCAACACCTGCGGTATAGAGTATCTGAGTGATCATTGAGGTCGTGGAGGTCTTGCCGTGAGTTCCCGAAACGCAGATAGCGTTGTCGTACCAGCTTGTGACGATACCGAGAAGGTCAGCACGTTCAAGTACGGGAACTCCGCTGGCTCTTGCCGCCATGAGCTCGGGGTTGTCAGCCATGATAGCAGCGGTGTGGACGATAAGGTCTGCGCCCTCGATGTTCTCGGCGCGCTGCCCTACGAAAACGGGGATACCCATTTTTCTTACGGCGTCAAGAGTCTCTGTCTCGTTATTGTCCGAGCCTGTCAGGTAATAGCCCTGAGAGTGGAGTATCTGTGCGAGGGGGTACATACCCGAACCGCCGATACCAATGAAGTGAATGTGCTTTTTTCCTTTTAAGATGTTGATATCCAAAATGATCACCTTTCTTTGAATGAATAGAATAGCCCCGATGTGAGAGGCTGATATAAGCAGTCCGCAGCTCTGCGGACAGGACTTTCGAGTGAAAAAGCTGTGCTTTTATAGCACAAAAATATTAAAAAATTAAGAATTAATGTCAATTAATATGACACTGATGAGTAATTATTTGGCTCTATCACGTTGTTTTCACCGTTCTTTCACCGCTTTAAAACGAAATAATTATAATTTTTCCTTAAAGGAACGCAAAAATAGCTTGCATTTTTACAAAATATGCTGTATAATAGTTCATAGGTTTACTTTCTGCTGAAAACGGTTGAGAAAAAGAAATAATTTTTCAGCGTATAACCAAGGAGTCACACCACATATAAGGAGGAAAAATTATGGAAATTACAGATGTGAAGATCAGAAAGATCATGTCTGACGGACGACTCAGAGCGGTAGTTTCGGTGACTATCGACGATATGTTTGCTGTGCATGATATCAAGGTCGTTCAGGGCGATGAAAGACTGTTCGTTGCAATGCCCAGCCGCAAGGACGAAAACGGAGTTTTCCGCGATATCGTTCATCCCATCTCACCTTCAGCAAGAAAGCTCTTTGAGGAGAATATCCTTGATGCATATGAGAGACAGCTTGCGATCATGGAGACCGAGGCTTCCGAGGAAGCAAACGAAGAAGCTGACGAGCTTTGATCAGTGATCTTACATAAAGACCTGCCTGTTAGGTGGGTCTTTTTGTTATATACCCAGCATTCTTGCCGCCTTGAGTATTGCTATCTGGGTCTTGCCGTCGCGGATAGTGCCGTCCATGACCTGTGCAACAGCCTCTGAGAGCGGTATTCTCTCCACATCGAGGAACTCGTCGGGGTCAAGGCTCTGTGAGGTGAAGGTAAGCCCTTTTGCGAGGTACATATAGGTTATCTCACTGTTGTAGGCAGGGGTGGGGAGCATCTCCCCGAGGTAGATGTACTCCGAGCAGGTGCAGCCTGTCTCCTCGAGGAGCTCGCGGCGTCCGCATTCGGCGTGATCCTCGCCTTTTTCAAGCTTGCCTGCAGGGACCTCTCTCGTCACCGTCTGAAAGGGATAGCGGAACTGCTTGACGAGAAATATCTCATTGTTCTCCGTAACGGGTATCACGCAGACTCCGCCGTTGTGATGGAGAACGTCGCGTGCGGCAGTCTTGCCGTTTTCAAGCTCGGCGGTATCATGGGTTATGGTGAAGATGACTCCCTCATACTTGACATCGCTGGTGAGAGTTTTTTCCTGAAGATGCATTATATTTCCTCCTTGGTCATGCTTTGGTATTGAACAGGCTGTCGCAGTATTCCTGCGCCGCCTTTATTTTTTCACAGGAGCTGTAATCATAGAAGTGCCTGTGGTCGGCGTAGTCTCCCTTGCTGCGCTTTCTGCGGGATATAAGCACATATACCGCCAGCACCGCTGTGCTTATACAGCTTATGATAACGCCCTCCCTGAGGTACGGCGTTCTGTATCTGAAAACAATAGTGTTGCTGCCCTTTTCGGCTCTGACAGCCATAAAGCCCTCGTTGACCTTTTCCACGTCAACAGGAGAGCCGTTTACCTCGGCGGTCCAGCCGCTGCTGTACGGTACGCTGAAGAATACCAGCTCAGGCGAATCAAGGTCTATCTCGGATGTAAAGCCATGGGAGTCGAAGCTGAAGCTCTTTGCGGAGCAGGCTATTTTTTCGCGGCAGAACATCCTGTATGACTCCCGCGACATGGAAGTATCTCTCTCGGGATCGTACTCCCTGAGGATATCGCTGTACTTCTCAGCCTGCTCGTCGGTGAGTATCAGGGACTTCATCATTACCTTCTCGCGCTGGAGCTTTCCCTTGTCATCGGCAGCCTTTTTGGTGATATAGGTATTATATGCAAAGCCCATGGGTACATACAGTTCATTCTCGTAAATCTCGAAATGCTCGGTCTCGCCGACGTATCTGAAATCGGGAAGCTCGTCGGGGATAATGGCAATGTCGGTATTCTCGTCCGCAGAATTAGAAGATGATGACGAGGAGCTGTCGGGAGTGGAGCGGAGAAGCTCCTCATAGGAGCATCCCTCTTTTTTCTCCTTGTAGTAATACTTGACGGAGAAAAGTCCGCGGAGAGTATAATGGCTGAGCTTTGCTCTGGAAGCCACATCTCTCGGTACTCCCACATAGCTGTAGAAGTCCATTATAGATGTATTTACCACGCTCTGGAAAGCTCTCATGGTGGGGAGCCCCCAGATCATGGGATAATTGTCGCAGTCTGCGGAAATATCTATCCTGAAGAAGTTGTCCTCGCTGACAGGCTCCCAAACCTCGTCCTCGCCGTCGATGGCGGTGTCGATATACTCACGGGCGGAGGTGACACTGTTTGCGGCGTAGAGAGTGGTGGTGAATACGCAGATTATAGAGGAGACCGCTGTGACGAATACCACAAATGCAGTGCTGAGTCTGCCTTTTTTCTTCCTGCGGAAAATGAGGTAGGAGCAGACAAGGAACAGCACCGTAACACCAATGGTTATCCAGAAATAGAGGACGTCCTCGGGCATGGTGAACAGCTTTGCCTTTTCGCCGTCCTTGGGCTTGGCAGGAAAGCAGCCCATGACCGCAAAGGCGATCGTCATGGCGGCGCAGACCTTCAGTCCCGTAAAGCCGCTGTTTTCCTCATCGTCAAGGCTGTGTGCGGTCATCATAGCCATAATGAGTATGGGCATATAGAACCACCGCGCATAGTAGTAGGAATTCACTGCCTGAAACAGACTGTTGAGTATGGGTATCACCGCGAAAACTCCGCAGCAGAACAGCAGTTTTGAAGCCCAGTGCTTCCTGCGCAGATGCATGAACGAGATGACTCCCGCCATTGAGAAAAGGGGCAGGTATGCGCCGATGGAAGCCCATTTTTCGTAGTCCGAGCTGAACAGGTTCGGATAGGCAGGGGGGTCCGCAGGCATGAACAGGGTCTGCACCAGACGTGGCAGGAGGGTCTTGTCGGTGTAAGCGGTCATATCCGCGCCGTAGAGCCTCTCGCTTATCCTGTAATTGCCCATGAGAGCCATAGCCGACGGCAGCAGTATGAAGGCTGCCATGAGGGAGCCGATGATAGCTTCAAAGAGAAGTCCGAAGAATTTTTTCCATGAGGTGTGGAAGTCCCTGCACCTCATCCGGAAAAGGTAGTATAGTATCAGGAACACTGCCTGACCTGCGAAGAAGTAGTAGTTCACGCAGGCGCAGAGCGCCACGGTCAGGGCGAAAACGCCCTTGCGGCGGCAGTTGATGTTTTCCTCCATGGCAATGAGCATGAGAGGGAACAGGGCTGTGACGTCCTGAAAGTGGTTGAAGAAGATGTTGTATACCTGAAAGCCTGAAAAGGCGTAGAGGAGAGCTCCTGTGACAGCGGCGTTCTTGCCGCGGACGAACCGCCTGATATAGGCATATGCGGTCAGTGTGGCGATGCCGTGCTTCAGCGCGAGGACAACAGGCATGGCATACAGCACCAGTCCCCTCGGGAGCAGGACGGTCAGCCAGAAAAAAGGACTGCCGCTGAGATAGAATGAATATGATGTAAGGAAGTCCGAGCCCAGATCCGTGAACCAGTTCCAGCCGAGTCCGCCGCTTCTTGCCGCGTCATTGGCAAGGCTGTAAAAGGGTATCTGCTGAGCGTTGTAATCGCCGTAGTATATGAAATAACCGCGCTCGGTGAGCATCATGGGCAGTACAGTGAAAAGCATGGTGCCGAAGCCCAGCAGGAATGCCAGCAGATATTTTTCTTTTGTACAGCCCTTGGCGGCGACACTTCTCTTCAAGGTTTCTTCCTCCGTAAAAAATAGATATACACATTGATTATAACATAACAGGCGAAAAAAAGCAACAAAAAACAGAATATATTTTCGATTTTGTCTGCGGAAGCTTTTTCTCCGCGCCTCTTGCCTTTTCTTTAATAATATGTTATAATATAAGGTATGCTACTATACTGATAAAAGGGGAACATATAATGGAAGTTTACCTTGATAATGCGGCGACCACCAAGCCCTGCGAGGAGGCAGTGGCGGCAGCAGTGACCGCAATGACACAGAAATATGGTAATCCATCGTCGCTCCACCGCGCAGGTCTCGAAGCGCAGCTCCTTATGGACAGCGCAAGAAAGACCATAGCCGACTCCATAGGCGCGGACAGCGGCTGTATATACTTCACATCGGGAGCTACCGAGAGCAACAATCTTGCACTCCGCGGAGCTTCCGCAGCTTACGGCAGAAAACGGAAAAAGATAGTCATTTCCGCAGTGGAACACGCCTCGGTGGAGGAGACTGCCGCAGACCTTGAGACCAAGGGCTTTGAGGTGGTAAGGGTGTCGCCCCGTGAGGACGGACGGTTCTATGCGGCGGACTTCATAAGTGCATGCGATGAGAATACCTGCCTTATAAGCATGATGTATGTCAACAACGAAACGGGCTATATACTTCCCGTAAAGGAGGTCTTCTCGGCGATAAACCGCCGTATGCCCGATATCGTGACCCATACGGACTGCGTTCAGGCTTACATGAAGCTTCCCGTCAAGGTCAGCGCACTCAATGCAGACCTTGTCTCCCTCAGCGCCCACAAGATACACGGAGTAAAGGGAGTGGGAGCGCTCTACATCAGAAAGGGCGTCCGTGTGCTTCCCGTAGTTACGGGCGGCAAGCAGGAAAAAGGCATACGCTCGGGAACAGAGAGCGTTCCCCTCATAGCTGCCTTCGGAGCTGCCGTGGAGAAATACCTGCCCACAGTTGCACAGCGCTATGAGAAGGCACTTCGCCTCAAGGCGTATCTGCTGGAACAGCTGAAGGATATCGAAGGAGTTGAGGTGAACTCTCCCGAGGACGGTTCGCCCTATGTCATAAATATCTCCGCAGGGGGCAAAAGGTCGGAGATAATGCTGCACTTTCTTGAAAGCAGGGAAATATATGTTTCCAGCGGCTCAGCCTGTTCAAAGGGACAGCAGAGCGGCGTGCTGGGACAGTTCGGCATAAGGGATAAACGCGCTGACAGCGCACTGAGAATAAGTATCACCGCGGAGACTGCTGAGTCAGAGCTTGATGATTTCTGTGAGGGACTTCGCGCCGGTATGGAAAAGGTAAGGGGTTAATATGGAAGAAGCAAAGAAAAAGAAGAAAAGTCCGCTGAAAGTGCTTATTATAATTTTTATTGTGCTTGCGGTGCTCTGTGTTGGCGGCTTCTGGTTCCTTTGTGAAGCAATGAAAACGACCACAGGCTCAAAGGTCAGCACGCGAAATGCAACGGCGAAGTCTTACCTCAAGGCTGTGACCGCACAAGTAGAGGATGTGTACAAGGAAAAGGGCGAGAAAGTTCCTGCTGACAAGGAATACATCATCAGGGGCAAGGGACAGATGAACGATCCCTGTGAGCTTCTCGGAGAGAGCATGACAAATCGTTATTCCTCCGACAACAGGCATTACTGGGTGGTGAAGTTCAAGGACGGATATGCCTCAGAGGCGTGGACTGCCCTCCGACCCATTAAGGACAGCGAGCTCAGGTACTACAGCCGCAAGGAGCTGATAGATGAGTCAAACGAGCATCCCATGAAGCAGGACAAGCTTGTCATCGGATACTACAGCGCTGCCGAGGGAGATACCTACACGAATTGATATTTATATTTATAATAGTATATTAGGAGAATAGATATGAAGGAATTAGTACTTGTAAAATACGGCGAGATGGCTCTGAAGGGTCTGAACAAAAAGACCTTCGAGGATATGCTCATCAAGAACATAAAGCGCAGACTGAAGCCCCTCGGTCACTTTCAGATGACCAGCGCTCAGTCTACAACATACATCACTCCCCTTGACGAGGACATTGACCTTGACGAGGTTGTGGACAGAGTGGGAAAGATATTCGGTATCGCAACTCTGTGCCGTGCCTGCGTATGCGAGAAGGATTTTGAGGACATATGCGCCAAGAGCTATGAGTACCTTGATACGGTGCTCAGCTGTGCAAAGACCTTCAAGGTCAACGCAAAGCGCTCTGACAAGGCTTTCCCCATGAAGTCTCCCGAGATATGTGCGGAGCTGGGCGGAAAGCTTCTTGACAGGTTCCCGAACCTGTCCGTGGACGTAAAGAACCCCGAGGTCACTGTTACTGTTGAGATACGCGACGAGAACGCCTTTGTTCACGCCGAGAACATCAAGGGAGCAGGCGGACTTCCCGTGGGAAGCAGCGGAAAGGCGCTCCTTCTGCTTTCGGGCGGTATCGACAGTCCTGTTGCAGGCTACATGATGGCAAAGCGCGGCGTCCATATCGCTGCCATTCACTATGTGAGCCCTCCCTACACCTCCGACCGTGCACAGCTCAAGGTCGAGCAGCTCTGTCAGAAGCTGACGGACTACTGCGGCGGCATAGCATTCTACTGTGTGCCCTTTACGGAGCTTCAGGAGGCTATCAAGGACCACTGTCCCGAGGAGTTCTTTACTATTATAATGAGAAGGCTCATGATGGAGATAGCACAGCGCATCGCCGCCAAGGACAACTGCCTTGCCCTTATAACAGGCGAGAGCGTTGGACAGGTGGCAAGCCAGACCATGGCTGCCATCGCCTGCACCGACGCAGTTTGCAGGATTCCCGTGTTCCGTCCTTGTGTCGGCATGGACAAGACCGAGATAATCGACATTGCGCGCAAGATAGATACATTCGATACATCCGTCCTTCCCTACGAGGACTGCTGTACCGTATTCACTCCACGTCATCCCAAGGTGCGCCCCGTGCTCAGCGACGTTGAGAAGGCTCAGAACAGCTTCGATTTCGAGCCGCTGATACAGAAGGCTGTTGAGGGTACGGAGATGAAAACTTTCAATTATGGCGAATAATTCTTAATTTTCTCACAAAATTATCACACTGATTTTGTATAATGTTTACTAAAGCAAGGGCGGCGATTTAGTGGTAAGCAGTAAATTTTCTGAATGTAATGCCGAAAAACTTGACAAATCGGTCAGTAATGTTGTAAAATTATTAGAACGGAAAGGTCTGACCATTGCTACGGCGGAAAGCTGTACGGGCGGACTTCTTTCAGAGCTTATTACATCAGTATCGGGTGCGTCTGCGGTCTTTGAGCTGGGGATATGCACTTATTCCGAGCGTATAAAGACCAAGTTCCTCAATGTACCTGCCGAAACTATCCGTAAGTACGGCGTGGTCAGCGAGGAGACGGCTCTGGGCATGGTCAGGGGACTGAAGGAATGCTCGGGGGCAGACGTCTGCGTTTCGGTAACGGGGATCGCAGGTCCATCGGGCGGAACTGCCGAGACTCCCGTCGGAACGGTCTATATCGGTTTCGATATCTGCGGCAGGCAGTTCGTGTGTCTGCCAGAGCTTTGGAAGCTCAGCGACCTGAGCAGGGACAATATCAGAAGATGTGCCGCTGCTTTTGCGTTCGATACGATAGAAAAAATACTGATGGAGGCGAGGACAGACTGATGAGCGAAAAAATGACCGACGGAATGACCGAGGCTCAGCGCAGAGCTGAGAAGATAAAAGCTATCAGAAGGTCTATCCGCGGTGAAGCGGAAGTCGCTCCGACGACATATGAAAACAAGGCAGAAGCTGAACGCGCCGATGTCAATGTGGGACGCCTCAGAAGCACTGAGGACAGGTCGGGTTCAACTGCTGCTGATATACTTTACGAGCTGGACAAAGCCATCGCCAATGAAAAGGCGGAGGCTGAACGTATTGCAGCCCGTGAGGCTGAGGCTGCTGCCGCTGCTGCTGCAAAGGCAGGCCCCGATATCTCGGATATAATCCCTGCACTGGAGCCTAACGCACAAGAGAAGCTCCATGAGATAGCTGAGGAGATAACTGAGGATTTCTCGGAGGTCCGTGCCAATGTCACCGGTGATGTAATGGACTTCACGGAGACTGAGACGGCGGATACGGCATACAGCGAGCCTGAACAGGAGCATACCTATTATAATGAGCCTCGGGCTCATGAGACAGCTGCGGATATCATAAGAGCAGATGCAGCTGAGGACACTGTGGTATTCACTCCCGTGGGACATCATCATGAGGAGGCTCCTCCGCCTGCTGCGGAGAAATGGGCTGAGCCTGTCATGAGAGCTGCCGCGGAGGGTATGACGACAGAGAAGTCCCATAAGAAAAAGAAGAAGAAAAAGAAGACCTTCGCACAGAAGCTGAGAGGGCTTTTCCCCGAAAAGGGCGACAGCGTTCTCGAATGTGTGAGAAAAATAGTATTTCTCGGTTCTGTCATAGCGATATTCGTCTGCGGTTACCTTGTGGGCGATTATTACTATGAGCTGTGGGCAAGTAAGCACAAGACCGAGAATATCATGGAAATATACGACATCTACGACGGCAGGGAGGCTGCGACCGTTGCCGTTGAGGAGGAAGGCGAAACAAGGATAAGGTTCGAGGGTATGCTGGACGGAGCGCGCAAGCTCTGGGACCAGAACCACGATATCGTGGGAGTTATCAATATCCCCGATACACCTATAAACAATCCTGTGATGCAGGCCGATGACAATAAAAAATACATGAATATGAAGTTCGACCTCAGTGAGAACAGGGCGGGCGAGATATTCCTCGATTACAGAAACCACTTCGACGAGGTGGGCGAGGACGGCTATCTCAAGTGCCCCAATTCGGGAAATCTGGTCATCTACGGACACAATATGCTTGACGAGCAGATGTTCGGAAGCCTTAAATGGTACCAGAGACACGAGGATTACTACGGCAAACACCCTATCATCTATCTCAGTTCAAATTACCGGAAATACACTTATAAGATATTTGCCTACTTCATTCTGGACAGCGGAGACGAAACCGATACCAAGTTTGACTGCTGGAATGAGCTTGAGTTCTCTGACGAGGATGAGTTCTACGGCTTTGTCAACGAGGCTAAGAGGAGATCTCTCCGACTTAACGACGTTGATGTGAAGTACGGCGATCCGCTCATAACTCTTTCTACCTGCAACACCACGCTTCCCGACGAGGATGCCGGACGTCTCATCATCATGGCGAGACTGGTCAGGGACGGCGAAGATCCTATGGCGGGCACACAGAACAGCAAGCCAAATCCCAATATCAAGTGGCCCACAAGTTACTATCAGGATCACCCCAATGAGCGTTACGATCCCAACGCGGAATTTGTTCCCTACGGCTGATGGAGGAAGATGAAATATCAATGAGCAAAAAAGCGAAAACTATTGCAGCCTGTGCGGTATGTGCCGCAGCTCTCGGACTGGGCGGATATGCTCTTTTCCTCAACAAGGAAACGGACACAGTACCGAAATTCAGTGAGGTGACCGAGACTGCCGAGCTCACTTCTGAGGATGTGGGCGTTCTTCCGCTGGGCTGGGCTGAAAATATAGACTATGCACCGTCATCGGACGGTATGACGGAGAGGGCAAAGTCCCTGCTCAGAGTCAACAAGGACATAGTCGGCTGGCTGAAGATCGATGGTCTCCAGCTGGACTACCCCGTAGTAAAGGACCCCGGCGAGATACCTGCTAACGATCCCTACTACGGTCCCGAGGAGTATGTCCCCGATGCATTCTACCTTGACCATGACCTTTACAGGAACCACGATCAGGAGGGTACTCTCTATCTGGACTACCGCGATGAGTTCGGAAGTGACGAGAGTCAGCACTCCGAAAATCAGGTCATCTACGGCCATGCAATGTGGAACGGCAACATGATGGGCTGTCTCAGGCGCTATCGTCAGGACTTCGATTTCTATGACGTAAGCCCCTTTATCCAGTACAGCTCAAATTACAAGACCTATGATTATGTTATTTTTGCTTTCCTTATTACCAGCGGAAGCTACGATGCTACCGACTTCCACTACTGGAATATGGAGGAGCTTGATTCAGAAGAGGACTTCAACTTCTATATCGACAACTGCAAAAGCAGATGGATGCTCGATACGGGAGTGGATGTGAAGTACGGCGACCAGCTGCTGACCCTCTCCACCTGCTATGCGGACGAGGATAACTCCCGTTTCTTAGTAGTTGCCAGAAGGCTCAGGGACGGCGAGGTCGCAGGAGACATGACAACTATCCAGCGCACTGAGGAGTGGAAAAAGGCTCGGGAGGAAAAAGAGAAAGAGGCAGTCGAGCACGATACTCCCCCGAAGAACGACGAATAACGTTAGTGAGCTACCTTATGTTTTTAAAAGGAGATTGTTATGATTATGCAGAAAATGCTCAAACGAGCGGCAGCTGCTGTATCGGGAGCTCTTGTGCTCTCGGCTGCAACAGGCATGGATACTGCGGACAGTACAACGGCTGAGGAGACCTCCGCTGTCACAACTGCTGCGGTGGAAAGCGCTGCGGCTGATGAGACTGAGGCTGCTTCTGCTGCCGAGGCTGTTATAGCCGAGGAGGAGCAGAAAATGCCAGAGGATTGGGTCAAGGCTGATATCAGCGACTATGACTCAAGTATGTCACTCATAAGCTATGAGCTTGCAACGCCTGAAATGGCGAAAGTGGGCGAGCCTGTGGATCCCTTCGCAGGACTTTCCGAAGAGGAGCGCAAGGCTCTTGAGGAGGAGATCGCCAAGAAGAAGAGCGCACTGAAAAAAGGTACGCCGACCCTTTCCAAGAACGCTGCAAAGAGCAGGAGCAAGGAGCCTACTGCCGTAGAGCTCAAGACCTCGGGCGCCTTTGTGGGAGATATCCCCGAATCCCAGCCCGATCCCAGCATTGCTGCTCAGCCCGGCGAATTTGCCTTTGTAACATATGGCTGGGGACACGGAGTCGGCATGAGCCAGAACGGCGCCAACTTCTATGCAGCCTATGCAGGCTGGACATATCAGGATATCCTGTTCCACTATTACCCCGGAACTTACCTGATGAATACGGGACTCACCGATGAGGAGGAGCTTACCATTGCTCATGAGCCTGCGGGCGATACCCTCAAGGTAGTCTCTGAGATAGTCAACCGCGAGGTGGGCGGAAGCTTCTCATACGAAGCTATCAAGGCTCAGGCAGTTGCAGTATATACTTATATAAAGTATAACGGCGACGACTCAAAGGACCTGAGAGGCAAGCCCAATCCGCCGCAGATAGTCATCGACGCCTGTGAGGAGGTCCTCGGTGAGGCTCTTTATTACGACGACAACTACGCGCTGACCGTATTCTCCGCATCAAGCGGAGGCTGCTCGGCAAACTGCTATGAGGTGTTCTATGCGGATTATCCATACCTCAGAAGTGTGCCCAGCGACTACGATGCAGCCTTTGATCCCCACTGGGGAACAGTTACATATATGAGCGCGGAGGTAGTGAGGAAGAAGCTGGAGACAGCCTACAACATCACCCTTTCCGATGACCCGGGCAACTGGATACAGCCCGTGTACTCTGACGAGACAGGCTATGTCACCGAGGTGCTCATAGACGGACAGACCTACGCGAAGGGCTATCCCTTCTCAATGATGATGGGTCTTAAATCATCGAAATTCAGTCTCACATATACATATGACTGATCGCGGTATACCGCACATATAGAAGAACAAAAGAAATAAGTCTTTGGATACAGGAGATCGCCACGGTGCTCTATATCCGAAGACTTATTTCGCCTTTTGGGTGACGAAGGGGGAAGCCGAGAGGTGAAAAAAACCTGAAAAACATCCAAAAAGGTGAAGAAAGGTGAAAAGCAAGAAAATAATTTAACAAAAACAAAAACGTTTGTTTCGCGTCAAAGCAGCCTTTGGTTAATCATTGAACAAAATCAACAAAAAATAGGCGATTTCTGTGTTAATGATTGTGAAATACTCCGTCTTGATATTCTACCCGATTGATGATAAAATAGTTTTAGGGTGAAAAAAGGTGATGGGAAGTGAAATTTTCCAAAAAATGGTAAATCATTCCTGAGTTTCAAAGGAAAGCGAGGCGAAGTTCGATGGCAGATCTGTTATGCGGTACATATTACCCCAGTATAGATCAGAAAGGCCGTATGAGCTTCCCCACAAAGCTCCGTGAAATCCTCGGAGCCGAGTTTTACCTTTGTCAGGGCCATGATGATGCCTACATCGCCGTTTACTCGCTCGATGCATTTCAGGACTATTGTGAAACGCTCAACTCCATACCCGGTAAGCAGGGAAGCGACATAAGACGTAAGCTCCTTGCAGGTGCAGATAAGCAGATCCCCGATAAACAGGGACGTATCTTCATCACCCAGCAGCTCAGAGATCACGCAGGCATAACCGACGAAGTCGTTGTTATCGGCGCGAACAGGAGATGCGAGATATGGAATAAGGCTAAATGGGAGGAATTCAATAACAACATCTCTCAGGAGGAGATCAACAATGCGCTTGCGGATCTCGTTCTGTGATACGGACGTTTTTGTCTTTGTTCCGACACCCGTCGGATTAAGGAGAGTTTTAGCTAATGGAATTCAGCCATATACCTGTTATGCTTGAGGAATGTCTCGACGGTCTCAACATCCGTCCCGACGGTATCTATGTTGACGGTACCGCAGGAGGTGCAGGCCATTCCTCTGCAATAGCAGCCCGCCTTGGCGAAAAAGGCAGACTGATCGCTCTTGACAGAGACCCCGATGCAGTCGCAGTTGCGACGGAAAGGCTCGCGGTCTATAAGAATGCGAAGGTGTTCCACAGGAACTATTCGGAAATAAGAGCGGTCCTCGATGAACTCGATATCGGGTACGCCGACGGTATCCTTATGGATCTGGGCGTATCTTCATTCCAGCTCGACGAGGGAAGCAGAGGCTTCTCGTACCACTCCGATGCTCCGCTGGATATGCGTATGAGCAAGGAGGGAATGAGCGCTGCCGATGTAGTCAATACCTATACCGAGTCTGAACTTGCAAGGATAATATTTGAGTACGGAGAAGAAAAATTCTCCCGCAGAATAGCTTCAAATATAGTAAAAGCAAGAGAGACAGCTCCTATAGAGACCACACTTCAGCTCGCTGACATTATAAGAGAAAGTGTTCCTCAGAAGGCGAGACGTGAAAAGAACCCATGCAAAAAGACCTTTCAGGCAATAAGGATAGCAGTCAACGGAGAATTCGAGCACCTTTCAAAAGGGCTTGAGGACGCATTCTTCAGTCTGAAGGCAGGCGGACGCCTTGCAGTAATAACCTTCCATTCCCTCGAGGACAGACTCGTGAAACAGAAATTTGCGGAATGGTGCAGGGGCTGTATATGTCCACCGGATTTTCCCCAGTGTGTATGCGGTCATAAGCCGCAGGGGAAGCTTATAAACAGAAAGCCCATTGAGGCTAAAGAACAAGAACTCGAAAGAAACAACAGAAGCAGAAGCGCTAAGCTCAGAATAATAGAAAGGAGTGCGGAAAGCAATGGCTGAAAACACTGTACGCTATTATAACGATGAAAGCTACGATGACGCCGATTCGGACGAGACGACCGATACAGAAGGCGCTCTGCACAACGACTCTGAGCAGAAGCCCGAGATCGAAATGAGCAGGAACGAAGCAAGAAGCGGTTCCATACTCGCAATATTATTCGTATCTCTGCTGGCTGCCGCGCTGCTGGGCTCGGTCATCTATTCGCTTGACAAGCGCAACACCATGTACAACAAGGTGTCCGCAATGAATGAAAAGCTGGATAGCGCCGAAGCCGAAAACGTAAGACTCCAGTCTGAACTTGACAGTAAGATGAGCGCAAAGAATATAGAAGAATATGCTCAGTCTCTCGGAATGGTAAAGCTTAATTCCTCACAGATCTTTTACATCAAGACGCAGACAGGCGACGTCGTAACAATTCCCGAACAGGAAAAGGGCTTGATCGCGAAAATTAAATCCCTTTTCGATAAGTGCGTGGAATATTTCAGAGGGTAGTACCAATATAAATATAACACATGGACTGCCTGTTATTAAAATGAACACTATCGGCGACAAAAAATATATATGCCGAAGTTATATGTAGAACACGGAGATACAGCGGGTGATCGGAATAACGGAATTGCAGTTCCCGGGCTTTGGGCGTGATTAAAAGCCCGGGAGCGGCAGTCCCACGCTTGAATAGCGATAAATCCTTCGTCGTATCAGAACAAAAGGACATCCCAGAAAAAAATAAGATGTTCAGAGGCGGGGCACATGAAAACCCTGCCTTATTTATTTATAGATGAATTTTTCACGGAAAGGAAGAATCCTGCGGTGATAAATACCAATCCCTCAAATGCAATGAGGTTCAGGAGCAAGATCGTGATGACGGCGGCATTCAGCCTGCTGTTCACTGCGGTAGCTGCCAACTTTTTCAAGATATCGGTGCTGGATAACAAAAAGTACCAGACAATGGCAAACGACCAGCACTTCGGTTCCATAAGCATATCAGCCCACAGAGGCTCAATATATGACGCAAACGGCTATACCTTTGCCAAGAGCGCCACTGTATACAAGATATTCATTGACCCACAGAGCTTTCAGGAGGATATGAAGACCCTCGGCAAGCTCATAGAAAAGAGGAATGCGGATAAAGCCAACGGCACCTACACTCCCGTTTATGACGAGGAGGGGAACGAGACCAACGTCCTCCCTGCATCAACGGATGAGTTCAGAGAGCAGGCGGCTACGTTTCTTGCGTCAAAGCTGTCCGTCACTGCCGACAAGGTCAAGGAGGCTATGGATGCCGAAGGACGCTATGTGGAGTTCAAGACGCAGATAGAGAAGCCTGTTGCAGACGAGATAGCCGAGTTCTTCGGTGATGTGGGCTTTATATCCGTGGGAAGCGTAGAGGATACCAAGCGCTATTACCCTCAGAATGAGCTTGCTGCTCAGGTGGTGGGCTTTACAAACGGCAATATCGCCTACGGCATTGAGTCTTACTATGACAGCTACCTCTCGGGCGTAGACGGAAGAACCGTTTCTGCGGTAGACTCAAACGGCAAGGAGCTGCCTTACAGATACTCCAAGACCTTTGAGCCCAAGGACGGCTCCGACGTATATCTTACCATAGACAGAGAGCTCCAGTTCATACTGGAAAAGCGGCTTCAGGAGATGTCTGTGGAGCACGACGTCAAGAACAGATCATGCGCTATCCTCATGAACCCCCAGACAGGCGCGGTCCTGAGCATGGCTACGTATCCCAGCTTTGACCTTAACGATCCTATGGAACTTGCCGATGACGGTATGCTTCTCAGGAAGATATTCACCGAGAAGAAGATAGATAATCCTACGGAAAAGGATATTGAGGAATATACTCCCGAAGCTCGTGAGCGTCAGTGGAAGAACAAGTGCATAAGCGAGACCTATGAGCCGGGCTCTGTATTCAAGATAGTTACAGCAGCCTCAGCTATTGAGGAAAAGACCATAGATGTCAACAAGTTCAGCTATAACTGCGAGGGTTTTGTGCTCCGTGATGACGGAACCGAGACGCCGCTGAGGATCAGTTGCCATGAAACAGGCGGACACCATGTACAGGACTTCAAGACAGCTCTCAAGAATTCATGCAACCCTGCGTTTATATCCATAGGAGAATCCCTCGGCATCGAAAAGTTCCACCAGTATTTTGATGCGTTCGGCTTTGAGGAAAAGTCGGGTATCGATCTTCCTTATGAGGTCAAGGGTAAGATCCCGCCTCTTAAAGATACACCCGAGGAAAGGGCAATGACCAATATCGACCTTACACTTTCATCCTTCGGACAGTGTGTTACCGTTACTCCTCTGGAGCTCATAACAGCCTGCAGCGCTGTTGTCAACGGCGGCTATCTGCTTGAGCCTTATGTGGTGGACAGAGTAGTGGACAGCGACGGAAACATCGAGCTGAAAAACGAGCGCACCGTAAGACGTCAGGTAATATCCGAGGACACCTCCGCCATCATGCGCGAATCACTGGAATATGTGGTTGAGAATAACCAGACAGGAAATGTCAAGATCAAGGGCTATGCTATCGGCGGTAAGTCGGGTACATCACAGCGACTCAGCGAAATGGACAATACTCTTGACGAGAACAAGCAGGAAAACGCTGAGATACAGGAATACGGTGCTTCTTATATCTGCTTCACTCCCGCTGACCATCCCGATCTCATGCTTCTTGTTCTGGCAGATATGCCTGATACTGCCAATGAACAGTATTACGGAAGCAAGGTCGCGGTTCCATGCGCTGCGAATATACTTCAGGACGTTCTCGAATACATGGACAAGAGCCCTGAGTACAGCGAGCTTGAGCTGAAGAACCTTGACATAAAGATACCTCTTGTAAGGGGCTCATCTATCGACGATGCCAAGAAGACACTTCTCGGACTGGGCATCATGGAGGATCACATCGTGACCGTCGGAAGCGGAATCGAGGTAGTGGAGCAGTCTCCCAAGACCGGAATGTCCATATCCAAGGACGGATATATTTACCTTTACACCGAAAAGGGCAACACGACCGACCCCGTAACGGTGCCTGATCTGACAGGCTACTCTCCAGAGGCGGTAAACCAGACCATCTATGCCTACGGACTGAACTATGTTTCAAAGAACATAGTGGGCGATCAGGAAGATGCCTATGTGGAGAGCCAGAGCATCGAGGGCGGACTTATGGTAGAAAAGGGAACTACTATCGAGGTAAAGTTCAAAGCACAGCAATTCAACGACTAAAGATATATAGAAAGACAGGAGGCAGACAAAAAATGAAATTACGCGATCTTATCGAAAATAACGCCGTAACAGCCATAGGCGATACAGAAATAAGCTCCGTGACCGATGATACGCGCAAGGTGACTGAGGGCAGCCTCTTTGTCTGCGTTAAGGGCGGCAGCTTCGACGGACATACGGCTGCCAAGGAAATGCTTGAAAAAGGCGCAGCGGCAGTGGTCTGCGAGCGCGATCTGGGACTTGGTGACAGACAGATACTCACCGACAATTCCAGAAAGCTCTACGGACAGATCTGCTCGGCGTGGTTCGGTCATCCCGAGCGCCGAATGAAGATGATAGGCGTTACCGGCACCAACGGCAAGACTACCATAACAAACGTCATCAAGCATATACTTACTAAAAACGGCCACAAGACAGGTCTTGTGGGTACGATACAGAACGAGATAGGGGACGAGGTGCTCCACACGGACAATACCACTCCCATGACCTATGATTTCATGCAGCTTCTTGCGAAGATGGCAGACGCAGGCTGCGAGTATGTGGTCATGGAGGTCTCCTCCTTCGGACTCTGCCAGTACAGGATAGGAGCTTCATACTTCGATGTTGCGGTATTCACGAACCTTACTCAGGATCATCTTGACTACCACAAGGATATGGAGGACTACTATCAGGCAAAGAAAATGCTCTTTGACATCTGCGATACAGCTATAATCAATGCGGACGACGACTACGGAAAGAGGCTTTACGGCGAGGTGAGCTGCAAAAAGCTCAGCTTCAGCGTAAAGGAAAACGCGGATTACTATGCCGACGGCATTAAGATAAAGTCCACGGGCTCCAGCTTCTGGTTCTGCAGCGGCGACAAATCCCACCTGATAAAGACAAGGATGCCGGGCGCATTCAATGTGTCCAACATCACGGCAGCTATCGCTGCCTGCCTCGAGGAGGGACTGTCCATCGACAATATCATTCCCGCCATTGAGGAGTACAACGGCGTCAAGGGGCGCTGCGAGGTCATTCCCACGGGCAGGGACTTCACTGTTATCTGCGACTATGCTCACACTCCCGACGCCATCGAGAATATTCTCAGGAGCGTAAAGGAGTACACCGAGAACGATCTCATCTGCCTGTTCGGCTGCGGAGGTAACCGCGATGCGGCAAAGCGCCCGAAAATGGCGAAAGCGGCTGCAAAATACGCCGACAAGCTCATAATAACCTCGGATAATCCCCGAAACGAGGACCCCGAGGCGATCATAAAGGATATCCTTACGGGTATCGAAGATTCGCCTGTTAACTATGATGTTGTCGCCGACAGGCGGAAAGCTATATATCATGCCTTGAAAATTGCTGAAAAAGGTGATATAATAGTTCTTGCAGGCAAGGGCCATGAGGACTATCAGATACTTGCAGGCATGGAACATATCCACTTCGACGAGCGCGAAGTGGTAGCTGAGGGGCTAAAGCTCCTCGAGAATTAAAAACTGGAGTTGTTTTAATAAAATGTCTTTCTGGATAATCGATCTTATAACAGCACTTTTGTCATTCGTCATTGCAGGCGTTTCGGGTATCTTTCTGGTGCCCTTCCTGCACAGGATAAAATTCGGTCAGCCTATCAAGACCGAGGACGGACCCAAGTGGCACGCCAAGAAGCAGGGAACTCCCACCATGGGCGGCTTCATGTTCATCATATCCACAGTCATAACCTCTATCGCAGGCTACTGGATATACAGGTGGAAAACAGGCATCGACACCACCGATAAGGACAGCTTCAAGCCCTTTTATCTGCTGCTCAGCGTTCTTGTGTTCTCGGCGGCATTCGGACTTATAGGCTTCATTGACGATTACACAAAGGTCGCCAGAAAGAAGAATGACGGACTGACACCGTGGCAGAAGATAGCCCTCCAGCTGGTATGCGGCGCAGGCTTCCTCTTTGCGGTAAGATGCTTCGGTGACAAGTCTACAAAGCTTGATCTGGGATTCTGGACCTCGCCCTCACTGGGAATATTCTACTATATCCTCATGATGGCGGTCATAATATACCTTACAAATGCAGTAAACCTTACAGATGGCGTTGACGGTCTCTGCGGCTCGGTCACATTCGTGGCTATGCTGATATTCACAGTCTGCTGCTCAATACTGAAGCAGAACGAGATGTCATGCTTCACAATGGCACTTGCAGGCGGCTGTCTCGGATTCCTGCTGTGGAACCTCAATCCCGCAAAGTGCTTCATGGGCGATACAGGCTCTATGTTTCTCGGCGCAGCCGTTACGGGCGTGGGACTTATCCTCCACAAGCACCTGCTGCTTCTCCTTGCAGCTCTGGTCTACATCATCGAGGCGCTGTCTGTAATGATACAGGTGCTCTACTTCAAGTACACCAAGAAAAAGTACGGAGAGGGACGCCGTATATTCAAAATGACGCCTATCCACCATCACTTTGAGATGAGCGGCTTCAGCGAATACAAGATAGTGATAACTTTTTCGCTCTGCGGCATTATCTTCGGAGTTCTGGGCATAATCACACTGATAGTATTTTAATAGTCAGGTCGGACCATAAGGAGGAAAAATGGCGGCAACCAAAACTGAAAAGAAAAAGCGTCCTGCTGTCCCGAACCCTTTTTCGGGAGGCAGGCGCGGTGATATAAGTCTGTCTTTCTTTGCATATGTAATGATACTGCTTGTTGTGGGCATAGTAATGATGTCCTCGGCGAGCTACGCTTGGGCATACAGCGAGCACGGGGGAGACGGACTTTACTACGCTAAAAATCAGGCAAAGAATGCCGTCATCGGCTTCGTTGCTATGATTTTTTTCATGAAGATGGATTATCATAACTTCAAGAATCTGAAGCTCCCCGTGCTGAAAAAGCTGAATATCGCAGGATTGCTTTATATCATCGGAGGAATACTCCTCATCGCCGTTCTCCTTATCGGTAACGACGAGGGCGGTTCCATGGGCGCGAGAAGATGGATAGACATCGGTCCCCTCAACCTCCAGCCTTCCGAGGTGGCAAAGCTGGCACTTATAATCTTCTTTGCATACAGCATGGAGCGCGACGGTCAGAAGATGAATACCTTTACCACAGGTATTATCAAATACGCGGTGATACTTGGCGTGTACGTCCTGCTCATCGCTCTTGAAAAGCACATTTCGGGTATCATACTCATCGGTACCATTGCCGTAGCAATGATACTCTGCGGCGGCGTAAACAAGAAGCACTTCCTCGCGCTGGGCGCAGGAGCCCTCGGATTTGCCATAGCCTATATCTCGTGGCAGGCGCAGGTACCCGGAAGCTACGTTGCTGTCCGTATAAAGTCATGGCAGAACCCCTTTGCTGATAAGCTGGGCGACACATGGCAGACTGCAAACTCCCTTATCGCCATAGGCTCTGGCGGACTTTTCGGACTGGGTCTTGGCAACTCCCGTCAGAAGTATCTCTATCTTCCCGAGACCAAGAACGACTTCGTTTTCCCCATTGTCTGTGAGGAGCTTGGCTTCGTGGGAGCTCTTGCTATTATAATAGTATTCTTCCTTCTCATCGTAGAGGGTTACTCCATAGCAGTCCGCTGCAAGGACCGCTTCGGTATGCTCATCGCAGTGGGTATCACCACACAGATCGGCATACAGACCGTGCTCAACCTCGCCGTTGTCAGCAACCTGATACCTAACACGGGTATCAGTCTGCCCTTTTTCAGCTACGGAGGTACGGCGCTGATAATGCAGCTGGCGGAAATGGGCATCATGCTGAACATATCCCAGCACAGGTACTATCCCGACGAGAAGCCCAAGGAGAAAAAGAAGAAAAAACAGCGTGAGAAAGAGCAGATCGCTGAACCAAAAGGAGCATGACCATGAGAGTACTGATAGCCTGCGGAGGCACAGGCGGACATATAAATCCCGGACTTGCCATCGCTGATATCATAAAGAAAAAGTATCCCGATACGGAGTTCCTCTTTGCAGGAACCCCAAAGGGAATGGAGTCAAAGCTTGTACCAAAGGCAGGATATAGGCTTGAGACCATAAAGGTAGCAGGCTTCCAGAGAAAGATATCCCTTGAGAATATCGGCAGGAACGCCAAGGCGCTTGCATATCTTGCCACATCGGGCAGGAGAGCCAAGCAGATAATCGAGGGCTTCAAGCCCGACATTGCCATAGGTACAGGCGGTTACGCCGCAGGACCCGTTATCCGCAAGGCGGCAAGAATGGGCATACCTACGGCTATCCATGAGCAGAATGCCTACCCGGGCGTGACAAACAAGCTCCTCTCCAAGGAAGTGGACTACGTTATGCTCACTGTTGAGGAAGCACTGAAGTTCATGGACAAGAGCAAATTTGAGTACAGCGTTACGGGACTTCCCGTGCGAAGCAATATCAACACCATGAGCCGTGAGGAAGCCCGTAAGAAGCTGGGCTTTGACGACAGCTTCACCATCCTCTCATTCGGCGGAAGCCTTGGTGCAGGCTGCATCAACGAGACCATGACCGAGGTCGTGAAGTGGCACACGGGGAAGAAGCTTCCCATCAACCACATACACGGCTACGGCGGAATGGGCAAGGATACATTCCCACAGGCAATGAAGGAAGCTGGCATACCGCTGAAGTCCGACAGGCTCCGTATCACAGAGTACATAAATGATATGGATGTTTGTCTTGCGGCAGCCGACCTTGTTATATGCCGCTCGGGAGCCTCAACACTTGCGGAGCTTGAAGCAGCAGGAAAGGCTTCCATACTCATACCTTCTCCCATCGTCGCAGGCAACCACCAGTACCACAATGCAATGGTGCTGGGCAATGCAGGTGCAGCAGTGGTGATCGAGCAGAAGGACGTTACCAACGAGCGCATGATTGCTGAGATAGAAAAGCTCTACAACGACAGGGATAAGGTGAAGAATATGTCCGAAAGCGCGGCTAAGCTCCATCTTACAGATACCAATGAAAGGATATTGTCGGTAGTTGAGAAACTGGTAAAAAAGGAAAGCAATGGAAACAGGTAAAAAAGTTGAAGTGGGCGGCACAGAGCTCAATGTCTATACCGAGGGCAGCGGAAGTCCCACTATCGTGTTTCTTTCTGGGGGCGGAGTTACCTGCCCTGTGCTTGAGTACAAGCCCATATACCGCAGAATGTCAAAGAGCTACAGGATAGCTGTGGTGGAAAAGGCAGGCTACGGCTTCAGCGGAGCCATGAAGACTCCGCGTACTATTGAAAATCTTGTCAGCGAGGACAGGGAAGCCCTTCGCAGGGCAGGCATCGAGCCTCCCTATGTGCTTGCACCCCACTCCTATTCGGGACTGGAGACAGTCTATTGGGCGAATACCTATCCCGACGAGGTAAAGGCAGTCCTCAGCATGGATATGGGCATCCCCGACTATGCGGTATTGCAGGCGGAGGAGGTACCCGATGACAAGAGGGATAAGCTCCTTGCAAGACAGCAGAAGCTGCTGAGAATGATCGCAAAGGACGGTCTGCTGGCAAAGCTTTTCAGAAACAAGGCGGAGAATGCCTCAGGGCTCCTCGGGGGCGATGAGCTTACCGACGAGGAGAAGAAGATATACCGTCAGCTCTTCTACAAGAACATCGCCAACAGCGAGTATATCGAGGAGTCGCGGCTCATGACCGCCAATGCGGCAGAAGCCGTAAGGACGGGAGCGCTGAAATGCCCCTGCTGCTTCTACATAAGCGACATGAAGGGCATGAGCAAGCAGAAAACATGGCGTCAGGCAGGCGTTGAATACGCCGAAAAATGCGGCGCTGAGATACATTTATCAGATAAGGGGCACATGATGTATGCCCGTATACCCGACGAGATGTCGGAGACCTTTCTGAAATTCCTTACTGTGCAGGGAATAGGCGCAGAGTAACAACATATCGGTCCCCAGCATAATATACATAAAAATGCTGTGGGGTGATGATATGCAGAAATTCATGATAAGTGGCGGCAGGCGGCTGAGAGGCGAGCTTGCCCTGCAGGGCAGCAAAAACAGCTCACTGCCGATAATGGCAGCGGCGCTGCTGTGCCGCGGCGAGTGTACGCTGCACAGCTGTCCGAGGCTCACCGATGTTTATGCAGCTTCGAGGATACTCAACTGCGTGGGCTGTCGGTGCAGCTTTTCCGATAACACGGCGGTGATAAACGCCGAAACGATCGAGAGTACAAGTGTCTCGGAGGAGCTTATGCGCGAAATGCGCTCCTCCATAATCTTCATGGGAGCCATGCTTGGCAGAGCAGGGGAATGTACGGTAAGCGTCCCCGGAGGCTGTGAGCTGGGACCGAGACCGATAGATATGCACCTTGCCGCGCTGAGAAAAATGGCGGTGGATATCCGTGAGAGCGGCGGCAGTATCATTTGCAGGGCGCTCTGCGGCAGAGCTAAGGGCGCGAGGATATCCCTTGCATTTCCCTCGGTGGGGGCTACGGAGAACATAATTCTCTGTGCAGTCACGGCAGAGGGCGAGACAGTCATAAACAACGCTGCCCGAGAGCCCGAGATATGCGACCTTTGCGGCTTCCTGCGAGCCTGCGGAGCCGACATACGAGGTGACGGCGAGAGCCGTATCATAATAAGAGGAAAACAACAGCTTCACGGCTGTGAATATACAATAATGCCCGACAGGATCGTCGGAGCCACCTACCTTTCCATGGCGGCTGCGGCAAAGGGCGAGCTTATACTTACAAATGCCTGCGTCCCCGAGATGGAGCCCTTTCTTACGGTGCTCGAGCAGACGGGATGCAGTGTATATACATCTGAAAACAGGATATATCTTCGCAGCGGTACACGGCTGAGAGCGGTGGGCGAAAGGATAAGGACAATGCCTCATCCCGGATTCCCGACAGACGCTCAGGCGGTGCTTATGGCTGCACTTTCGCTTGCTGACGGTACCAGTATTTTTGAGGAGAACATCTTCGACTGCCGATACCGTCACACAGACGCTCTTGTGAAAATGGGAGCGGATATAGAGGTTCTCGGCAAGGTAGCTGTAGTCAAGGGCGTAAGCTCTCTCCGCGGTGCCAATGTGGAGGCAACTGACCTTAGAGGCGGAGCCGCAATGGTCATAGCTGCTCTGTGTGCCGAGGGGGATACCGAGATATCGCGCATCTGTCACATCGACAGAGGTTATGAAAAAATGGAGGAGGCCGTAAGACTTCTCGGCGGAGAAATGCGTCGGGTCTGAGGCTGAAAGAATTGGAGAAGATATGAAAGACGTCGAAAAAACCAGTGTCACAAGGCAGAACAGCCGCAAGCGCATAAGACGGCGTAAGAGAATGATGAACGTCTACGGACTTGTAGTTCTGCTGCTTGTTATCACCGCGGGAATAACCATCAGCTATACCTTTCTTTTCAATATCAATGAGATAAGAGTATCGGGCGAATCTGATATGTACTCTGCTGAGGAGATAGTTATGGCTTCGGGCATAAATGAGGGCGACAACCTGCTCAGGCTGGACTGTGCAGCCAGTGAGCAGAAGATACTTGACGAACTGCTCTATGTGGAGACCGCAAAGGTTGAGCGCGACTTCCCGTCGTCCCTTGACATAACAGTTACCAAGTGCATACCTGCATTCAATGTACAGTATGGCGACGGAACTCTCCTCGTCAGCAAAAAAGGAAAGATACTTGCGGATAACGGCTTTATAACAGACGGACTTCCCATAATCTACGGACTTGAGCCTGCGGACACAACTCCGGGAAAGCCTGTGTCTTCCGAAAATGAGCATAAGAACGACGCTTTCGCAGAGCTTATAGCCAGCATGGTCGCAAAGAGCGACAATAATATCATGTCGGTGGATCTCAGCGATGAGCACTCTATCATCGTTAACTATAAAAACGATATGATCTTCAAGATGGGCAACTGGAACGATGTTGAGTATAAGCTCAGTCTTGCGGATACAGTAATGAATCAAGACTCCGTAAAGGGCAAAAAAGGCTATCTGATGATGGTCGGCACAAATATGTGCAGCTTCAGGGACAGCGATACTCCCGTATTGTCGCAGGGCGCAATAGAGCCCACGACCGCTCAGAAGACCGATGAATACGGCAATCCCATCGACGAGATAAATGAGCAGGACCCCGATATGGAGGCAAAATTCAGCGAGATAAACAACAGCCGTACAACTACCGTTCCCACCACAGTTACAGAGGCTGCGGCCGAGTGGAGCGGCGGCGAGGACTACAACAGCGGCTATGACGACGGAAGCCAGTGGGACGGCGGCTATGATGACGGCAGCGGTTACGACAACGGCTACACCGATAACGGCTACGGCGGATATGACGGCAGCCAGTGGTAAGACAGAAATGTGTGCAAAATGGCAGTGTTATAGTATGCATTATTGTACAATTCGCTGAAAATAAAAAAAATTTTGTTTGCGCTTGAAAAAAATGCGACTATATGCTAAAATATAAAGTGTATTTATAGAGTGATATATAAAATTGATAAATTTAGGATAATAAACAGTAGGAGGAGTTCAAATGTCAGATTTCAATTATGAGGAAACACTCGAACCCGATGTTAATATAAAGGTCATCGGTGTTGGCGGCGGCGGCGGAAACGCTGTAAACTGCATGGTGGATTCGGGTGTCAATAATATAGAATATATAGCTATAAACACTGACGCCAAGGCTCTTAACAAGTCCAAGGCTACTACAAGGATACCGATCGGCGCTAAGCTCACAAAGGGCAGAGGCGCAGGCAACAAGCCCGAGATCGGTCAGCGCAGTGCTGAGGAGAACCGCGACGAGATCGAGACACACCTCAAGGGTGCTGACATGATCTTCATCACAGCAGGTATGGGCGGCGGAACAGGAACAGGTGCTGCTCCTGTTGTTGCCAAGATCGCCAAGGAAATGGATATCCTCACAGTTGCTGTCGTTACAAAGCCCTTCCTCTTTGAGAGAGAGCAGAAGATGGCTCAGGCTGAGAGAGGTATCGCAGAGCTGAGAAAGTATGTTGATTCACTTATCGTTATCCCTAATGAGAGACTTCTCGTAGGCCTTGATAAGCCCCTTACAATGATGCAGAGCTTCGCACTTTCAGACGACGTTCTCAAGACAGGTGTAAAGAGCATTTCCGATCTTATCGTTGAGGAAGGCTACATAAACCTCGACTTTGCTGACGTTTCGACTATCATGAAGGATGCAGGCTATGCTCACATGGCTATCGGTCACGGTACCGGCAAGGACAAGGCAAGAGATGCTGCAAACGCAGTTATCTCCAGCCCGCTTCTCGAGACATCTATCTCGGGCGCAAAGAGACTCCTTATCAATATCGCTATGTCCGAGGATATTCTTTCTTCCGATGTTGATGCAGCTACAAAGATGATCACAGATACAGCTGCTGAGGGTGTTGAGTTCATCTTCGGTACAGCATTCAAGGAAGATATGCAGGATGAGATGACAATTACAGTTATCGCTGCAGGCTTCGATGATGAAGATGCTCCCGCTCCTTCAACTATTGAGGAGTCCAATCCCGAGGAGGACGTCATTCCTATTGACAATCCTCTTATTGATGAGTTCGGCTTCGGCGGAAACAGTGCTCCTGCAAAGCCTGCTTCTTCAAGCCAGGACTACGACCTTGACGATATCTTCAAGATGCTCGGCAACTGATAAAGCAAATACAAGCGGTCCGTATGGACCGCTTTTTTGTTTGCCGTGAGAATAGGTGACGGGCTCAAAAACGGCATGATATTGCTGTTCATTGTGCAGTCTTGACACAGTTTTTCTTTATACAATTTATATTATCAATTTATTACTAAACAAATATATATAACCTTATAGGTTAAACTGATTTACATTTTTTTTAACGATTAGTATATTTTTGACTGTTTTTATAGTAAATTGCACTAAAATCAGTTCAAATTTTCTACATTTGGGTAGTTGAAATAATATATTCAATATGTTATAATTTATGTAAGGCATATTCATCAGAACCTGTATTCGTGGGCTGTGAAGGCTTTTTATATGCAAATTCACCAAAACGGACCTTCACAGAAACTGAGTATGGGTTCTTATTCCTTAATTTTTTACCTCGGTCTCACCGAGGGGAACGGAGTGTACCATGGGCGAACAGTCACCAACAGTATTAAGAGAAACCAAGATGGGTCAAAGAGGTTTCGTAAAGGAAGACGTTATTACTTACCTTGACGAACTCAATTCTAAGATCGTTGCTCTCGAGGACGAGCTTAAAGCTTCTAAGGAAGGCGGTGCTTCCGACCCTCAGGAGGTTATAAAGTACAGAAATCAGGTGGAGAATCTTCAGGAGAAGCTCAATACCTCCAATAACGCTCTCAGAGCTGCTAAGAAAGAAAACGAAGAGCTCCAGAAAACTATCGCACAGCTCAAGGCTGCAGGCGGTGCAGGCGCAGGCGGCGCTCAGGCTGCTGCTGCTCTGGAAGCTGCTAAGAAGGAAATAGAAACTCTCAAGGAACAGCTCAAGGCTTCAGAGGCTAAGGCTGCTGCTTCAGGAAATAATGCACAGGCTAATGCTCAGACTACTGCTGCTCTCGAGGCTGCAAAGAAGGAGATCGAAGACCTCAGAAGCAGACTCAAGGCTGCCGAGGCTAAGGCTGCTTCAGCAGGCGCTGCTATCGCTGCAGGCGGAAACGCTGACGGTGATGTGGCTAAGATCAAGCAGGAGCTTGCTAAGATCACAGAAGAACTCAACAATAAGAATAAGGACCTTGCTGCCAAGGCTAAGGAACTGGCTGATAAGGACAGCAAGATCGCTGAGCTTATAAAGAAGGGCGATGAGTCCTCCAAGATCAGTGAGCAGATCGCTAAGAAGGACGAGGAGATCAAGGCTCTTAACGAGCAGATCACCAAGCTTAAGGAAGAGTCTACCGATCCTATCGCTCAGATGGGCGCTATGTTCGCTGAGGCTCAGAAGAACGTTAACCAGATCAAAAATCAGGCTAAGCTGGATGCTGAGGCGGTTACCAAGGAAGCTAACGACAAGGCAACACAGATACTCAAGGACGCTAACAGCGAGGCTGAGAAGGCTGTTGCCAATGCAAACGCTGCTGCCGAGGCTTGCATAAAGGAAGCTAACAATCAGGCTAAGAACACTGTTGATGAGGCTAATACTCATGCAGACAAGGTAAACGCAATGTCCAAGACTGTACGCGAGATGCTCCTTACAGAGATCGAGAGCGTAAACAGCAAGTTCACAGATATCGCTTCTGTACTCAATAACCTGACAGGTCAGTGCTCAAGCAGAATGAACGAGGCTCAGAACATCATCAGTGAGGCTCGCAAGACTGTTGACGTTGCAAAGTCTGATAACAGCGTGAAGAAGGCTGAGGCTCCCAGAGCTGAATTCAGTCCCTCAAAGGCTCCCAAGGCCGACCTGAATGAACTGCCGTCAGCAAAGCCCTCTGACAACAGCGATCCCTTTGCTAATGTAGGCAACTTCAATAACGCTAACAAGAACAATAATAACAATAACAATAATAATATCAATAAGCCCGCTCAGGCTCCTGCTCAGAACCAGCAGCAGAATAACAACAAGCCTGCACAGGGCAACAAGAGTGCAAACTTCAACTTTGATATGGCAGAGCTTCTCAAGGCTGCCGAGGAAGAAGCTGCAAAGGAAAACTAATAACCGACAAATTTACCGACTCTCTTCGGAGTGTTCCGAGGAGAGTCGGCAATAAAAATATTTGTATGGGAAAATGCGGATTGTTGGGTGGATATCTTGCTTGATCTGGATCACGATTTGAATGAACTTAACAGCAAAACAGACGAGGAGCTCGCTGTGCTCGGCAAGACCGACAAGGCGGCTGCAGCTGTTCTGATATCACGCTTTTCAAGACTTGTTTTCATAAAGTCGGAGATATTTGCCAATTCGGAGTCGGACTGCGATGACCTCCATCAGGAGGGCATGATGAGTCTGCTGAAGGCTATTGAAGCCTTTGATCCGAAAAAAGGGGTGAAGTTCTCTACCTTTGCCGAGGTCTGTATCGTTAACCGAATGAGGACCCTGTCCAGAAAATCGGTGAAGGACCTGTCCTTTACGGAAAGGATTGACGAAGACGAGGCTGAGGATATACTGTCTGTGGAGGAAACTCCGGAAAGCATTTATTTTTACAAAGAATTTTTTTCCGGGCTGTGGAAGACTATATGCTCGGTGCTGTCTCTCACGGAGCTTAACGTTCTGACACTGTGCGTGCAGGGACTCAGCTATAAGGATACTGCGGAAAAGCTGGGAATTACCGAAAAGGCAGTGGACAACGCTATGCAGCGTGCGAGAAAAAAGATCCGTGCAGTAATGCATGATACAAATTAAAATATGACCGTGTAGCTCAACCCAGAAGAGCGTTGTTTTACAAAGATGTGGGTGGAAATCCGACCGTGGTCGAAAATAATTAAGCGAGGTATTGTACTATGTACGAAGACAAGACATTAGTTTGCAAGGAGTGCGGACAGGAGTTCATTTTCTCCGCAGGCGAACAGGAATTTTATGCAGAGAAAGGCTTCGTGAACGAGCCCCAGAGATGCAAATCATGTCGTGACGCCAGAAAAAATGCAGGCAAGGCTGAGCGTGTAATGTATACAGCAGTCTGTGCTTCATGCGGCGGCGAGGCAAAGGTTCCCTTCGAGCCCAAGGAAGGAAGAGCTGTTTACTGCAGCGACTGCTTCGCAAAGATGAACGAGGCATAATTAATGAGACCGAAAGCACAGTCGGAAACGGCTGTGCTTGGTTTTGTTTATGCGTACTGCTATGCGGTGCGCTATTTTAATGTAGATGAGGTGCAATATGCTTGATAACAGACTGAAAAAGATCGCGGAACTCGTAAGCGGGGTGGGGATCGCTGTTGATGTTGGAACAGACCACGCCTATCTCGCGGCGGAGCTTGTGGGCAGCGGAAAGTGCAGCAGAGTCATTGCCTCCGATGTTAAGGAGGGACCGCTTGACTCCGCAAGAAATACAGTTGAGAAGTATGGTATACAGGACAAGGTGGAGCTTGTGCTATCCGACGGACTTGAAAAAGTGACGCTTGATGGTGTGTCAGATGTGGTGATCGCAGGCATGGGCGGCGAGACTATTGCTGATATCATCGGCGCAGTAAAAATAGATTCCGTGGATAAAATGAATATCCGTTGGGTCCTCCAGCCTATGACCAAGCCTGAGATACTCCGCAGAAGGCTTTATGAGTATAACATGGAGATAACAGGTGAGTATGTGGTCGAGGAAGGCGACAAGCTGTATGTTATTATGACCGCTGAGTATTGCCCCTTCCCGAGAAGGCTAAGCGAAGCCGAGTCTGTCTGCGGATTTTTCGACGATGAGGACGAAACTGCCAATAAGTACCGTGCCCGTGAGGCGGAGCGCCTTGAAAAGGTAGCGGAAAACCTTGAAAAGGCAGGCAGGAATTCGGACGCTCAGCATTATAAGGCACTTGCACAAAAAGTCATAAACGGCATCGGCATTGAGCAGATAAGTGATGTGATAGACTATCTTGACGGGCTCTATCCCTTTGCTGCTCAGGAGAAATGGGATAACTCGGGCTATCTTGTGGAAAGCTCCGAACAGGAGTGCAGCAGGATACTGCTGAGTCTTGATATCACTTCGGAGGCTGTGGACGAGGCAGACCTGAAGTGCGCCGAGCTTATCATCTCCCACCATCCCGTTATTTTTGAGCCACGCAGGAGCATAAAGAGCAGCGACCCCGTGTACAAGCTTATTGCAAGCGGTATCGGAGCGGTTTGTATGCACACCAATCTCGATATAGCTGCGGGCGGCACAAACGGCGTGATACTGAGCAAACTCAGCAGCAAGTTCCAGTTTTGCGGAGATCCCGAGCCCTTTGAGGAGCTTGGCGGCGGAAACAGTCTGGGCTGGATAGTGACGCTGAAAGAGGAGGTCACGGCGAGGGCTCTTGCGGAGGTCTGCAAGGAAGTCTTTTGCTGCGAGTATGTAAGGACTTCCCGTCACAGCAATAAACTTGTGTCAAAAATTGCTTTTTGTTCGGGTTCAGGCGGCTCTATGCTGGGACTTGCAAGGGAAAAAGGCTGCGATGCACTCATAACGGGAGACGTAAAGCACGACGTCTGGGTAGATGCAAACAACTACGATATTGCCCTGCTGGACTGCGGACATTTCCACACCGAGAACATCGTGCTTGAGGAGCTTCGCCGCGTTCTGGAGGAGAAGTTCCCTCTGCTGGATGTAGAGATAGCGGAGTCATCAACAGACCCCTGCGAGTATGTCTGAGGTGAACAGATGAGCGTATTCATATGTCCCGTATGCGGACAAAAACTCGATATATCGGGAAATTCTTACATTTGCCCAAACAGGCACAGCTTTGACAGGGCAAAGAGCGGCTATGTCAATCTGTTGCTTTCAAAGCACATGGGCAAGACCGTCCACGGTGACAATAAGCTCATGGTGCAGGCGAGGAGGAACTTCCTCGGCAAGGGCTACTATAAGCCGCTGTGTGATGCACTCTGTTCGGCGGTCACAGAGCATTTTACGGGTGGAACGATTATTGATGCAGGCTGCGGTGAGGGCTACTACACAGACGCAATAATTGAGCAGTTGAAGCAGCGTGATATTGCGGCGGAGGTATGCGGTATAGACATATCCAAAGCAGCAGTTGAATACTGCGCCAAGCTGTGCAGGGGAGCCGAGCTGGCAGTTGCCAGCGTTTTCCACATACCTGTTGCAGACAGCTCCTGCGATATGCTGGTGACTCTTTTTGCTCCCTACTGCGGAGAGGAGTTCCGCAGAGTGCTGAAAAAAGGCGGTGTCATGATAATGGCGATACCCTCGGCAGACCACCTCTGGGAGCTGAAGCAGGCGGTGTACGATACTCCCTACAAGAACGAAGTCAAGCCCTATGAGCTTGAGGGCTTCGAGTTCATTCGTGCACAAAAAGTAACCTACAACATGGAGCTTACATCTTCCGAGGACATTATGGCGCTGTTCTCCATGACGCCCTACTATTACCGCACAGGACGGGATCAGCAGGAGCGCCTTGCAAATCTTGACAGCCTGAGCACAAAAGCTGATTTCGAGCTTCTCGTTTATCGCAATATTTGATTAGAATGATAGCGCACAAAATGTTATAATAAACATAGAAAAGAATATGTGCAATTCCGACAGAGCAGCGTTGTCAGCCTTATCATTATTCAACAATTAAACAGCAAAGGATTGATATTATGGCTCTGGACGGAGCATTCTTATATACAGTCAGGAACGAACTCCTCCCCCTTATCGGCGGAAGAGTCGAGAAAATACATCAGCCCTCCCGTGAGGAGGTCATCATCTCCATACGCACAAAAAGCGGCAGCAAAAAGCTGTACATCTCCGCCAATGCAGGCAGTGCGAGAGTCCACATAACCGAAAACACCGTGGATAACCCGCAGACTCCGCCTATGTTTTGTATGCTTCTCAGGAAGCGCCTCGGCAGCGGCAAGCTCATAGATATCCGTCAGGACGGTCTGGAGCGTATACTTTTTCTTGACTTTGAGTGCGTAAACGAGCTTGGCGACATAGTTACCGTCACCCTTGCGGTGGAGATAATGGGCCGCTGCTCCAACCTTATAATAGTAAGCGGCGATGGCAGAGTCATCGACAGTATCAAGCGCGTTGACGAGGAGATGTCCCGTGAGCGAATGGTGCTTCCGGGAATGGAGTACACTCTCCCTCCGCGCGATGACAGACTGAATTTCCTCACCTGCGAGCCTGAGGATATAAAGGAGCGCCTTGCCGGAACTCAGCCCAAGGAGCTGTCAAAGGCTCTTATCCGCATTTTCGAGGGTATTTCCCCCATACTTGCCCGTGAGTGGGCTTACTTTGCAGGCAGGGGAGCACATATAGAAAGCGATACCATCAGCAGCGACCAGCTTGACAGGCTGCTGTTTACCATAAAACGTACCCGTGAGCAGGTACTCAGCGGAGAGTGCTGCTTCTCGGTGGTCAGCGACAAGGAAGGTCAGCTGAAGGACTTCTCTTTCGTGCGCCTTTCACAGTTCGGAACACTTATGTACACCAAGGAGCTTTCTGGACCCTCAGAGCTTCTGGACTTTTTCTATTCGGAGCGTGACCGCGCAGCCCGTACAAAGCAGCGTGCCAACGACCTTTTCAAGCTGCTCATGAACCTTACGGACAGGACCTCAAGGCGTATCGCCGCCCAGCGTGAGGAGCTGGACGCCTGTGCCGATAAGGACCGCGCAAAGCTGTTCGGTGACCTTATCTCAGCGAATATGTATCGCATACAGAAGGGCGACAGCAGCGCTGTTGTGGAGAATTTCTACGACGAGGAATGTCCGCAGGTGACTATCCCTCTGGACGTGAGAAAGACTCCTGCACAGAATGCCCAGCATTACTACGGTGAATACAAGAAGTCTGTTACTGCCGAGGAAAAGCTGGCAGAGCAGATACAGAAGGGCGAGGAGGAGCTTCAGTATCTGGAGAGCGTATTTTACTCACTCACACGAGCTTCCTCCGAGAACGATATAATCCAGCTGAGACTGGAGCTGCGCGAGCAGGGATATGTCCGCTATGCGGGCGGAAAGGCAAAGCCGCCAAAGGCTCTGCCGCCCATTGAGTATAAGTCAAGCGACGGCTTCTCTATCCTTGTGGGGCGCAATAACAAGCAGAATGACCAGCTGAGCCTTAAATTTGCGGAAAAGACCGATATATGGCTGCATACCCAGCTCATCACGGGCTCTCATGTCCTTATTCTTACGGACGGTGAGACTCCTCCCGACAAGACCATAGAGGAGGCTGCGGTGATAGCTGCGGTCAACAGCAGCGGCAGGGATTCGGGACTTGTCCCAGTGGACTACTGCCTCGCACGCTATGTAAAGAAGCCCGCAGGCGCAAAGCCGGGCAAGGTCATTTTCACAAACTACAAGACCGCCTTTGTCAAGCCGGACCGCGAGCTTGAACAAAGTCTGAGGGTATGATATGAACAAGAGGATAGACCCCGAGTTCTTTCACCGCGATGTTCTGGAGGCTGCTCCCGACCTTGTGGGAAAGATACTGGTACACCGTCTCCCCGACGGTACGGAGCTCCGCGAGCGCATAGCCGAGGTGGAGGCGTACAGAGGCGAGGAGGACAAGGGCTGCCACGCCGCAAAGGGACGAACTAAGCGGACGGAGCTGCTTTACGGTGAGAGCGGTATCATATATGTATACCTCTGCTACGGTATGCACTGGCTCATGAATGTGATAACAGGGGAGAAGGATCAGCCTCAGGGACTGCTTCTCCGCGCAGGCGTCAGATTTGACGGACCTGCAAAACTGACAAAAAATATGATGATCGACGGAAGCTTCAATGGTGTTGATCTTCGCGATTGCGAGGAGATCTGGTTCGAGGACGACGGTTTCCGTCCTGACATTAGGACTGCCCCGAGAGTCGGTATAGACTATGCAGGGGAGTACTGGAAGGACGTTGAGTGGCGTTTCATCGGAAGCGAGGAGTGATGTTGTGAATATACGGTGTTTAGGCTGTAATTCCATATATGACAGCAGCTCGGTCTTTCGCAGGGCTGCAACAGGCGAGTACATGATAATGCTTACAAAGAGCCGATGTCGGTTCGATATAAACGGTCTGACCATGAGAGTGCCGCAGGATGCATTCATTATCTGCGACGGAAGGCTTCCTGTGGTCTATTCGGCTGAGGACTGCCCTCTCATTTGCGACTGGATATGCTTTGACGGCGAGGACGAAAGGGAATTCATCGACGCTCTTGAGCTGGTATTCAACCGCCCTGTGCTATTTGCAGACACCGATTTCATCGGTGAGCTCATGCGGAATATAGCTTCTGAGTTTTATTCTCTGGCTTCCCGCAGAGCGAAAATGCTTGAAAACCTCATGCGGCTCCTGCTTGTCAAGGCAGGTGACGCCATGAACCGCGGCGGCGAAAAGGTACAGACCTCCGAGCCCCACTATGCAATGCTCATTGAGCTCCGCGAGAAGATATACCGCAACCCTCAGATGAAATGGAATGTGGACACCATGGCAGCGTATGTGAGTATGTCACGCTCATATTTCCAGCACCTCTACCGGGAGACCTTCGGCGTGTCCTGCATTGCAGATGTTATCAGCGGCAAGATCGAAAAGGCAAAGGAGATATTAACGGAAACGGGCTGTACCGTTTCGCAGGTGGCAGCTATGTGCGGCTACGATAATGAGGAGCACTTCATGCGGCAGTTCAAGAAGATCGTCGGGGTCACTCCTACCCGATACAGAAAACAGGTATAATTAGGAAGAAAATTGGCAGTACCTTTTATATAAAGACACGAAAAGACGGCACTTTCGTCAATTATTGCGGAACACTGTTCAAAAATTGCTAAAATCAAGTTTTAAGGAGGCATTTAATCTCAAAAATCAACATCTATGACGTGTTGAAACTGTGAAAACTAAATAAAAATATATGAATTATTGATGTACAAAAACAGACAATGAACTATGAATAAACGAAAAAAACATATTTTTCAGCTCTTGAAATGACGGAATATAGCTGATTTTCGGCGTTGTGTACAAAATTGCGGCAGGATATTAAAGATTTGGTGATTTTTTGGCAAACTTAAGACTATTTTAAGAAAACGTCACTATAATATAATCAAACGATACGAAAGGAGTGTGAGCTTCGGGCGGCAGGACCGCTGCGAAGGCGATTATGGCTATTAATACATTCGCTCGTAAAGAGATCAAGTTCCTCCTTAATATGGATCAGTATCACGGACTCATGGAGGTCATAAACCAGTATATGAACCCCGATAAATTCTGCATTGGCGGAAAAGAGTACGGAATCTACAACATCTACTATGACACCCCTGATGATTATCTTATAAGAGAATCACTGTCCAAGCCTTATTATAAGGAAAAGATCAGGCTCCGCAGTTATTATTCACCTGCGTCACCCGATGATACGGTATTCCTTGAGATAAAGAAAAAGATCGGCGGCATCGTTACCAAGAGGCGTGTGTCCATGACTCTTGCCGAGTCGGACGCTTATCTGCGCGACCGTTCAAAGCCCGAGTGTACAAAGTACATCACCGAGCAGGTTTTCAGAGAGCTGGATGTGTTCCTCGATAACTACCCCATAGCTCCCAAGCAGTACATCAGCTATCAGCGCGAGGCTTTCTTCGGAAAGGATGACGGAGACTTCCGCCTTACTTTCGACAGAAAGATCACCGAGAGACGCTATGATCTGGGACTGAACTATGAGAGCTACGGCAACTACATAATCGGTGCTGACCAGAGACTCATGGAAGTCAAGGTCTCCAACGCTATCCCCGACTGGCTGGTAAAGAAGCTCTCAGAGCTTGAGATCTACAAGACCAGCTTCTCCAAGTACGGCAGAGCCTACCAGAATTTTGTAAAAAGTCAGGTAGAGGGCGCACAGCAGGCGTCGGGAGGCAGGCGCATATATATATCGGGGATCTCGATGGTAAATAACAACATCATTATGAACAGGAGCGTATAATTTTATGTTTGAACATGGTTTTTTCGGAAATGTACTTTCAAAGTATTATGAAAACGGCGACTCGGTGATCAACAGCAGCAGTTCTGGTCTGAGCACCATCAAGCCGGGAGAGTTCTTCCTCTGTGTGGGAGCCGCACTTGTTATCGGCTTCCTTATCAGCCTTATATACATCGTTACTCACAGAAAAGAGGGCTATTCACAGAGTTACGTCCTTACGATGATAATGCTTCCCACCATCGTTTCACTGATACTTCTGCTTATCAATACAACTGCGGGAGCTCTCAGCCTTGCAGGTGCATTTACTCTTGTACGATTCCGAAGCGTGGCGGGAGACCCGAAGGATATTGCCTATATCTTCTTCGCAATGGCAGCAGGTGTTGCCTGCGGAATAGGCTATATCGGATTTGCTATCGTATTCTTCATCATTCTCGGCGCTGTAATGTTCGCTCTCAGCGAGACTGATTTCGGCGGCTGCAAGAAGAGACATATGACCCTGAAGATAGCTATTCCCGAGAACCTCGACTATCAGGGAGTTTTCGAGCCCGTGCTTTCAAGATACACAACATTCCACAAGCTCAGAAGAGTCAAGACCACAAACTTCGGTACACTGTTCGAGCTCATATACAGTGTTGATGTTCTTGATAATGTGGACCAGAAGAAGTTCGTTGACGAGCTCCGCGCACTCAACGGCAATATGACCATCAATCTCGTATTCTTCAAGTACGATGATAAGATCTACGAAAACTAAATAGAAATAAAGAAGAAATACCACCCTCTTACTTAAAAATTTGTCAGACTTGATATCCTTTGAGTCTGGCAAATTTTGTATATGGAGGAAAAAAGGAGCGTTTATTATGAAATATAGAAGGTTTATGGCAGCGGTTGCAGCAATGACAGTTATGGCATCAATGGTTTCCTGCGGAAAGGATAAGCAGAAGAGTTCTTCCTCCACGGTGAGCAGCAAGGCAGTATCCGATACGGACACAGGCAGTAACGATACTTCATCTGCCGATGATGAGGAGACAACTGACTCTGACGGAAAAAAGACTACCACAACAGCAAAGGATAAAGATGAAAAGTCCGACAAGAGCGGCACTACAACCACAAAGGCAGGGGAGAAGAAGTCTGAGGGCACGACTACGACTGCCAAGAGCGGCTCATCCGGAAGCAGCAGCGGCGGCGATAATTCGTCCTCAGGCGGCAGTAACTCCTCGGGCAGCAGTAACACTTCGGGCGGCAACAGTTCATCCGGCGGAAGCTCCTCCGGAAGCAGCAGCGGAAACAGCTCCGGCGGAAGTTCATCGGGCGGCAGCAGCACAGGTGCCACTGGCGAGGTAAAGGAATACACCGCTGAGATCGTGCTTGGAAACGCTCCAAAGGTAACAGGCAGCAACGTTACCGTAAACGGCTCCACCGTCATTATAACTGCGGAAGGCGATTATATCTTCTCTGGAAGCGTTTCCGAGGGACAGATAATCGTAAAGACAGGAGTTGCAAAGACTGAGGACAAGGTCACGATAGTTCTTAACGGCGTTGACATATCGAATTCTTCCCAGCCTGCAATATTTATAGAGGAGTGCAAGCGCTGCACTATCAAGCCTAAGGAAGGCTCGGTCAACTATGTTTCCAGCGGTGTTGAGAAGAAAAGCGCTCACGAAACCGGAGCCATATTCTCTAATGATACAATAAAGCTCAAGGGCAACGGCGAGCTGAATATCACAGCGACAGCTTCTCACGGCATCAACAGCGACGACGACGTCGTCATCGAAAGCGGTACATATAATATAGAGTCCCGTAAATCAGGCATTATCGCCAATGCTGATGTAACAATAAACGACGGAAATATCCGTGTCAAGTCAGGCACAAACGGCATCAAGTCCGAGGGAACGCTCAACGTTAACGGCGGATATACCGTTATCTCCGGCGGCACAAAGGAGGAGAAGAGTGCAGTTTATGCCTACAGCACATTCAGCTACAAAAACGGCTATCTTTATGCGGCGGGCAATAAGGTGTCCACTCCCACATATTCCGACCATCCTTACATAGTTGCTGACCTTGGCGAGGTCATAGGCGGCGGCAGCACAGTGGAAATGGTACTTGACGGAACGCAGGTAGTGTCCATGGAGCCCCACAATGAATTCCGCTGTCTGATGCTGCTCTCACCCGACGTACATGAGGGTTCAAATTTCTACACAGTCATCAACGGAAACAGCAGCGAAGAATTCAACGTATCTGTGGGACAAAACCTGTTTTCACTGAAATAACAATGAATTTTCATAAATAATATGTAAATAAATAAGAACAGAAAACATATTCATAAAAAATTGACATTAAAAAATAAGAAAAAAACGAGAAAACTACACATTATTATATTTTTGTTTGCAAATGTATATTTACAAACGAGCAGTTTTGCAATATAATAATATCAGCAAATGAAGATTATTGGTATTCAATATCAAGTACCCTCCCCTCTCATGTGCTTGATAGTGAGTATTAGTTCACTTGCACGCCATAGAAATAGTTTTGTCAAGTAATAAAACTAACCCCTTTCATTTGTAATTTTTTCATGTTTTCTATTCTCAATAACTTTTTTTAACTTATTGTCTATGGCTCGGTCCACAGTGCTAAACGATGAAAATCGTTTGGGCCGAATTATCCGCTCCTCGTGAGCGGACTTTTTTTACATTGTGAAATTTGCGTGAAAGATTATATAATCCGCTTGACAAATTCTATAATCCGTGTTAATATGAATATAACAGAGAAGGGAAGTGATGTACCTAATGAAAAAAAGTGTATACAGCCTCGTCCTTATGGACGACGTCATAAAGGCAGTGGATGAGCAGGCTTATCGCCTCGGCACCAGCCGCTCCAACCTTATAAATCAGATACTGGCTGAGCATCTCTCTTGCGTGACTCCCGAGATGCGGATGAGAGAGATATTTGCACAGATGACGGAGCTCATGAACAGCAGCTTCCGCATTCAGGAGCAGCGCTCGCCGTCACTTATGACGGTTAAGACAGCACTGGAATACAAGTACCGCCCCACTATCAATTATAAGGTTGAGCTTGAACGCTCTCCGCAGCAGTATCTCGGCACACTGAGAGTGAGCATACGCACTCAGAGTGCGGCGCTCATAGATATGTTCCACAGCTTCTTTGCATACCGTGCAAAGCTGGAGAACAGCTACCTGAGCCGTCTGGGAATAAACAGCTACAGCTGCGAGATAGGCGACGGAAGCTTCTCACGCAGGCTGATAAATACGGGAGCCCTTACGGGCGAGCAGGCAGGTGAGGCTATCGGCGAGTACATCAAGGACCTTGACCACGCTGTAAAGACTTATTTTGCAGCTCCCGAGACCTTCGGCGAGAGCGCTCCCATACTTGAGAAGGACTACCGTGCGCTGCTTGGACGGTACATTATTTAGGCAGACAATGAAAAGGATAAATGTGAAAAATAAGAATGGAGGATATTGATATGAATGCAGAGAAACTTACTCAGAAGTCAATTGATGCTGTAAGGAAGGCTCAGAGCATAGCCGTTATGCAGTCTAACTCGGTCATCGAGCCTATACACCTCCTTGCAGGACTTGTGCGTCAGGAGAACGGTCTTATCCCGCAGCTCCTGAAAAAGATGAATATAGATGAGGATATTTTCGACAGCGAGATTGAGAAGAAGATCAACGGGCTCCCCAAGGTAACAGGAAGCGGCAGGAGCAGCAACCTCGGCATCTCGGCAGAGTGCGACCGTGTGCTCACTTCCGCCGAGGGAATAGCTTCAAACATGAAGGACGAGTTCGTGTCCGTTGAGCACCTTATGCTTTCCCTTATCGACAGCAAGGACAGGGAAGTGTCACAGCTTTTCGGTACCTTCAACATCACAAAAGACAGCTTCCTCAGCGCTCTTATGTCCGTAAGGGGCAATACCAGAGTTACAAGCGAAAATCCCGAGGACACCTACGATGTGCTCACCAAGTACGGTCAGGAGCTTGTGGGACTTGCCAGGCGCAACAAACTTGACCCCGTTATCGGACGCGACAGCGAGATACGCAATGTTATCCGCATACTTTCAAGAAAGACGAAAAACAACCCTGTGCTCATCGGTGAGCCGGGCGTCGGAAAAACTGCCATCGCAGAGGGACTTGCCCTTCGTATCGTGGCAGGAGACGTACCCGACAGCCTTAAAGACCGCAAGGTCTTCTCACTTGATATGGGAGCTCTCGTGGCAGGCGCCAAGTACAGAGGCGAGTTTGAGGAGCGTCTGAAGGCTGTCCTTAACGAGATTAAGAACAGCAACGGACAGATACTTCTCTTTATAGATGAGCTCCACACCATCGTCGGTGCAGGCAAGACTGACGGTGCTATGGACGCCGGCAACCTGCTGAAGCCTATGCTGGCAAGGGGCGAGCTACACTGTATCGGAGCTACCACCCTTAACGAGTACCGCCAGTACATCGAAAAAGACCCTGCTCTTGAGCGTCGTTTCCAGCCTGTAATGGTTGACGAGCCAAGCGTTGAGGACACTATATCCATACTCCGCGGACTCAAGGAGCGCTATGAGGTGTTCCACGGCGTAAAAATAAGCGATAATGCGCTTATTTCTGCGGCTGTGCTGTCCAACAGGTACATCACCGACAGGTTCCTCCCCGATAAGGCTATCGACCTTATAGACGAAGCCTGCGCAACTATCCGCACGGAAATGGACTCGATGCCCACAGAGCTTGATGTTATCTCCCGTAAGATAGTACAGCTTGAAATTGAGGAAGCTGCACTTAAAAAGGAGAGCGACAATATCTCTCAGGAGCACCTTGAGGAGATACAGAAGGAGCTTGCGGAGCTTCGCGAGAAGTTCAGCGGCATGAAGGCAAAATGGGAGAACGAAAAGAACGACATCTCCGCAGTTCAGAAGCTCCGTGAGGAGATAGAGCGCACAGGCGGAGAGATAGAAAAGGCAGAGCGTGAGTACGATCTGAACAAGGCTGCCGAGCTTAAATACGGCAAGCTGCCACAGCTTCAGAAGGAGCTGGAGGAGCTTGAAAAGCAGGCAGAGCATGACCTTGAAAATGACAGGCTGCTCCGCGACAGAGTTACAGAGGACGAAATAGCGAAGATAGTCTGCCGCTGGACAGGAATCCCCGTATCAAAGCTCATGGAGGGCGAAAAGGAAAAGATACTGGGACTGGAGGGACTGCTCCACAAGAGAGTTATCGGACAGGACGAAGCTGTTACCAAGGTCAGCGAAGCTATCCTGCGCTCCCGTGCAGGCATACAGGCTCCCGACAGACCCATCGGTTCATTCCTTTTCCTCGGACCTACGGGCGTGGGCAAGACAGAGCTTGCAAAGGCTCTCTCGGAGATACTTTTCGACGACGAGAGAAATATCATCCGTATCGACATGAGCGAATACATGGAGAAATTCAGCGTGAGCCGTCTTATCGGAGCGCCTCCCGGATATGTGGGCTACGATGAGGGCGGTCAGCTGACGGAAGCAGTCCGCAGAAAGCCTTATTCGGTAATTCTCTTTGACGAGATAGAAAAGGCACACCCCGATGTGTTCAATATACTGCTTCAGGTGCTGGACGACGGTCGTATAACCGATTCGCAGGGCAGGACAGTGGACTTCAAGAACACTATCATAATCCTGACCTCAAACCTCGGCTCACCCTATATCCTTGAGGGTATAGACGCAAACGGTGAGATAACCGACGAGGCACGTTCACAGGTGGAGGGGCTGCTGAAAACTCAGTTCCGTCCCGAGTTCCTCAACCGTCTTGACGAGATAATCTTCTACAAGCCTCTCACCAAGGACAATATAATGAAGATAGTTGATCTTATGCTGGCTGACCTCCAGAAGCGTCTGGACGACAAGCATATCCGCATAAACGTAAGCGATGCGGCTAAGAACTACATCGTGGACTGCGGTTACGATCCCAACTTCGGCGCAAGACCGCTTAGAAGGTTCATACAGCGCAATGTGGAGACACTGGCAGCTAAGCGTATCATCGGCGGCAACCTGTCCGCAGGAGACGTTATAGACATCGACCTTGATGCCAACGGAAAGCTCATTGCAGACTGACAGTCTGAGTCGGCGGAACAAAAATAGTAAAATGCTTCCCCTGAGTGAAAAAACATCGCTCAGGGGCATTTTTTTTATAAAAAATTCATATTTCAAAGTCGGTTTTTTATGTATATTTCGGAATAAAATGACTATAATATACATAATGTATATTCAGCTGAGCAGCACCTGAAAATTCTCAACGAAAAATAGGCATATTCTATGGTGGTTTTGAATAAAAAACAGGCTGTAAATACCCAAATATAGGTGGATTTGTCATTTTTTCGGGAATTCCTTGACAAATCGTTATAAAGGGTATATAATTCAATTGTAAAATCTTATTTTATGGAGGATAATACTATGACAAAGACCGAATTAATCAGTGCAGTTGCTGAGAAGGCTGACTTCACTAAGAAGAATGCTGAGACAGCTGTAAATGCTATCATTTCTACGATCACAGATGCTCTCGCAGGCGGAGAGAAGGTTTCTATCGTTGGTTTTGGTACTTTCGAGGTTCGTGACCGTAAGGAGAAGCAGGTTATCAACCCCCAGACAAAGAAGATGATGACTGCTCCTGCTTCAAAGGCACCTGCTTTCAAGGCTGGTCAGGCACTCAAGAACGCTGTTAACAAGTAATTCTAAGGAGGAAATTATCATGCCGGATAAGAAGATTGCAGAAACAAAGGCAGTAGAGACAGCTGCTCCTGCTGAGGAGAAGAAGACTGCTGCTGCAAAGAAGCCCGCTGAGAAGAAGGCAACTGCTGCAAAGAAGCCTGCTGAGAAGAAGGCTACAGCTGCAAAGAAGCCTGCTGAGAAGAAGGCAACTGCTGCAAAGAAGCCCGCTGAGAAGAAGGCAACTGCTGCAAAGAAGCCTGCTGCAAAGAAGACTGCTGCTGCTGAGGAGAGAAAGGTTGTGATCCAGTACAACGGTGCTGAGGTTGCAGGTACAGATCTCGTTGACAAGGCAAAGGCTGATGCCGGAGTTAAGTCGGCTAAGAGCGTTGTTGTATATGTTAGACCTGAAATAAACAAGGTTTACTATGTAATCGACGATAACACATTCGGCAATTTTGATCTTTTCTGAGAATTATAAAGCTCCGCTTCACGCGGAGCTTTTTTGCGCCATTTTATATAATTAAAATACAGTCTCTGAGGGAGATCTCTGCGGCAGATCACGCATATTGTCATAAAAATAAAAATCCCGATACATAAAGTATCGGGATTTTTATTATTCGGTCTGATATTGATCATTCATTGTTAAGAAACGTGAACTCAGGGAGCTGTTATTTTACATTGGGATCAAGAGTTGTTCTCATCTTGAGGAGGTACTCCTGAATGAACAGAGCGTCATTGGAGGTAAGTCCCTTTGTAGCTGTGTCAACATCGCCGTTAGCCTTGCCCTGATCGGTTATAACATACTTGTTGGGGTTAGCCAGTCCCTGCATGATGAGGATAGCGTCTGCAAGCTCAACAGTACCGTCACAGTTTGTATCACCGTAATTAACGTCCTTGACCGTACCGCTTGATGTTACGGTTGTAGTCGTGGTGGTGCTTGTTACTGCGGTGGTGGTAGTTGTGGTCTTGGAAGGCTCTGAGCTTCCCTTAAAGAGGTCCTTGGGGAGTTCTGAAAGTGTGATACAGAAATCGCTCTTGTAAAGCTCTGTAAAGGTCTCGGGGTCCTGATACTCCTTGCCGCAGAGGAAGTGGGACTGCTCTGAGTCGTACCACGGGCAGAAGTACAGCCAGTAAGCGTGCTCTACCTCCATATTGTTAAGGCTGGGGCACGAATCGTTCTCGGGCATAGCTACCATTTTCTTGCCCTTGACGAATTTGTTCAGTGTGTAGAATATACCTGCCTCAGCGTCCTCGTTGGGAGTACCCTGCTGCTTGCCGTCGTGGCGGTTGTACTGGCAGTTATACTTATCAAAGCCTACTATATCGACTCTGTCGTCGCCTGAATACCACTTTGCGGAATTGTCAGACCATGCATAGAGGTTCTGCTCGTAGATGAGGTTGTGGAGACCATACTCGTCCCTGAGAGTGTCCTGAAGGAAGTTCCACAGCTGCTTGTAAACTACAGCACCTTCCTTTGCCCACCAGAACCATGCTCCCGAACCGTCAATGGGATCCTCGGTACGGCTGGGGTTTCCCTCTGCCTCATGGAAGGGACGGAAGATAACGGGGACGCCTGCGTCCTGGAGCTTCTTCAGCTCAGCTGCAAGGTTTTTCATGCAGAGCTGGAAGTAATCGTACTCCATAGTGCCCTTTACCATGCAGTTCTTGGTGATAAAGTCGGTCTTTTCGGTGTATGTGGTCTTGGAGAAGTCAAGAGGCTCTCCGAGAGTATAATCGGCCTTGCTGGTGGGAACGTTGATATGCCATGAAGCTGTGCATATACCGTTCTTCTTGGTGGTCCAGTCTATCATACGCTGAGCCACACCGTCGTCCCACGCATAGCAGGGGCAGTAGCTTCCGAAGTCAAAGCCGCGGATAGCAGGCTCCTCGCCTGTGAGGTTCTTGATGTATCTGACCTCAAAGTCGTAGTCATTGTATGAGTAGTTGCGGTTCTGAGTGCTGTATGTATAGACCTGTCCATCGGGACCCGTGCAGTGCCACGGGAACTTCTCACCGCTTTCGGTCTTGTCCCAGCTCTCCTCATCGATGACATACTCAACGCCGTCGCTGTCAACGCACTTGTTTGCATTTGCGTCATAGCGGATCGTGGTGTCAACGCCGTGACCGCCGCCATAGATCTCCTGCTGACCCGAGAGGATATTCTTTCCGTAAACGCTCTTGAGATACTTCATGAGAGCCTTTGTCTCGGGAGTTGCATCGGGATCCACTGTTGTTCCGTCAGCCTTTGAAAGATCGGGGAACTGTGCTTCGTCCACCGTAACAGTATCTATTGCCATATAGCCGTATTCGCTGATGAATTCGATAGTGTTCACACCCTTGTTCATTCGCACCATTCCGAAGTCATAATCAGTCCACTTATCGGAATAGGCTGCCTGTGTTGTGTATTTTACTCCGTTTATCTTTACTGCCTGCTGTCTTGCGCCCTTGTCGAGTATCTGTGCGCCGTGTACTGTTATGGAGTACATTCCGTCGGCGGGAACAGTTACCTCAAACGAAGCGGGTGATGCTGTCAGATAGAAGAATCCATCGCCGGAATAACCGGGTATCTCTGTCTGATAGATACTTGTCCACAGGTCTGCGCCCTCCATTTTTTCGCCCTCGATAACATAGGGGAAAGATGTCGCAGCTGCCTCTCCTGCTGCGATGGAAGTGAAAAGTCCTGCGGAGCTGCACTGTACTGCTGCCATAACTCCCGCAGCTGTCAGTGCCAGTGTTTTTTTAAGCTTTCCATTCATTTTCAATATCCTCCTTTTATTGGATACTACCAATAACTTCTAACTTTATTATAGTCCTTTTTAAGCCCTATGTCAAGGTTTTTCAACTGTCGAATATGTAAAATTATTGTGATTATTTAAGCTGTTACTTAAATAATGAAAAAAGGAACCTTATGGGGAGGTTCCTTTTTCCATCATATCATTATACCGCAGTCCTGTCGGATCTCAGGACTCGGGGAGAGCTGGCACAAGACCAAGGAGATACTTCTGTATAGCCAGTGCGTCATTGGCTGTTATGCCGCTGCCGCGCTCGTATACATCGGCGTTCACACGCAGCTCGGGTCTGATCTGGTATTTGTCGGGATTAGCAAGTGACTGCATTATGAATATTGCATCAGCAAGCTCTACCTCGCCGTCGCCGTTAGCGTCGCCTGCTTTGCCGTTATAGGGCTCAAAGGTGGTAACGGGAGATGTTGTCACGGGAGCTGTTGTTGTAGTTGTAACAACAGGCTGTACCGTTGAGGGCGAGAATACCATGTAGAACAGGTTGGCGGCGTCAGCCTTTGCGACGGTATGTGCGCCTGCGGAAAGATCTGCGGTGATGATGCCGTTGCCTGACGATGTATACTTGGTACCGTCTATCTTGATAGTTGCCGCAGGCTCTGTGAATACGAGGGTAAGTCTGCCGTTTGAGGGAGCATTGAAGCTTACAGCTGTTGCTGTCTCGATCTTCAGGCATCTTGTCAGTGTCTTACCGTCATAATTCACAGTTCCTTTAGCGTCAGAGAGGTTACCTGTAATGCTGTAGAAGCTGCTCTGTGTACCGTTCTCGGTGAAGTTGTGGATATATCCGCCCGATACGGGTACAAAGGGTGAAGTTATCGTAGTTGTAGTGCTCTGGACAGGCTTGCTGCTCGTGGTTGTCTGCTGTGAGGGAGCAGAGGTCTGTACGGGAGCTGTTCCTGCTGCATAGGGGTTCGGAGTTGCGGTCTGTGTAATTCCGCCGCTCATGTGATAGCCTATGCTCTTGTATGTGCTGCCCGAAGCTGTCTCGGCAAATCCCGAGGGCTTGGGAGAGCCGTCTGCGTTTCTCCATGCCTTGTGGAAATCTGTTCCCATGGCTGCAACGCTGAGGCTGATGAAGTCGCTGCCGGCAGGTGTTACGATGTCGCCCAGCTTTGCGCCGTTGGTCATGGTAACAGCTGACTTTGCGTAATAATACTTGGCGTTGTAATATACGGAATCGCTCATGATACCCACGAACTTGTCGTTGGATACCTTGATGCCTGCGGCGTTGGTCTTTGAGACCTTGCCTGTGTTGATGTAGGACATCATGCCGCTGAACTTAGCCGATGTGTCGCAGCGGTATACCATGTAGTTGGACTTGCCGTTACCGCCGATACCATTGTTGTATGCGGTGCAGTTCTTCATGTCGCCGAACTTTGGATTGTTGTTGTCGGTAAATCCACAGTTCAGGTTCTCGAAGGAGAGGCAGTTCTCAACGGTGTGGCGTGTACCTACTCCGCCGCCGCCCAGCTTGAAGCCGTTTCCGTCGCAGTCGCCGTAGCCTCTGCCGTTCTCGGTAAAGCCGTTGCGGAAGGCTATGCTGTTCTTTATAGTCACACTGCCGATAGGACCTGTCTCTGTCTTTGCATAGAGGTCCCAGCCGTCATCGGAGTTGTTGTATGCGATACAGCCGTCGAATACGTTGCCCTCGCCGCAGGTGAGCTTTGCAGCAAAACCGTCTGCGTTCTCCATTGTTGCATCGTCGCAGTTGTTACGTGAGGTGCAGTTCTTCACAAGGTTGTTGGTGGGCCACTGTGATACGCTGGTGTATGAGGTATTGTATCTGGATATCTGTAAGCCCGTATCCTGATTATTGTCAAATACCATCATCTCGATGATATTGTTGTCGCCCGAAAGGAGCATTCCGTTATCGCCTGCATTGGCTATCTCAAAGCCATAGAAGTGCCAGTATGAGCCGTCAAGGACGAATCCGCGGTTAGTGCCTGATACCGCTTCGCCCGAGAAGTCGAACTTTACCGCCGCATTGGGGTAGGCTGCGATGGTCTTGTATGCGCCCGACTTGCCTGCATTGCTCTCCTCTATCATAATGGGCGAGCTGTATTTATATGTGCCGCCGAGAAGATAGACAGTACCGCCGGCAGGTACGGACTTTATTGCGGTAAGAACATCCGTAGGGGTATTGAGAGTCTTACCGTCTCCTCCGCCGTTGGGAGAAGCATAGATCACGTTAGCGCCTGTAACCGGGGTAACTGATGCAGGTACGCTTGTGGTGGTCTTGGCAGGCTGTGTTACGGAGATAGTCGTAACTGCAGGCTGCGTGTTGATAACGGGAGCTGTAGACGTTGTAACTGCCGGGGCTGCGGAGTTGTCCTCCTTGAAGCCGCTGCCTATTGCGGTCACTGAGCCCTTGTAGGAGCTGAGTGCAGATTTAAGTGCCTGATTTACTGCATAGCTCTCATCGTCTACTGAATTGTTGAACTGCCACTTGAAGTCGCCGCCGTCAACTCTGCCTGCCTTTGCCGTTACTATGGCAGGTACGTCAGCTGCATTGTCAGCTGTGTAGCTGTACATTACACTTGATGTGTCGAAGTTGTTGTAGGCTGTTCCGCCCGATTTAGCCTTTACGGAAGCTCCTATCTTCTCTGTCTTTGAGGAGGCTTCATAGGCGTCGAAATCAGTGCTGTTCTCCTGATAGGTGGTATACGCCTTCTGACCTGTCATGATGTTGCCGTAGGACTTGATGACTCCGCCTGCTTCTCCCGAGAAGGTGCCGCCTGAAAGATCATCGGAGCCCTGAAGTGATATGAGCATGGGGTACTTGCAGTTGCGGAAATAGTTGCTCTCCACAAAGCAGGAAGCTCCCATGGTAACGCCTACGCCGTACTTTGCATTGCCGTCAAAGTAGTTGTTGTAGCAGTGTACGGAACAGGTCCTTATTCTGGGGTGGCGCGAGTCGGAATGATCGTACCAGTTGTGGTGGTAGGTTATGTAGTTCTCAGTGCTCTCTGATTTCATGCCCTGGAGATTACACTTTCCGTTGTCCCAGAAGTGATTGTAAGAGTGAGTGATATAAGTGGAGGTCTTGGTATCAAGAGCTCCGTCGCCCTTTGCCTGATCGGCGTCAGAGCCTGCGTCACCATAGAAGAAATCGCAGTTGTGGACCCAGATGTGGTTGTTGTTCTGCTGGAGTCCGCAGTTGTCGCCCTCACTGCTGTTGCAGTTCATGAAGCCGAGATTTCTTACCTCTACGTTGGAGCAGTTCTTCATAACGAGACCGAAGCCGTTGAGGGTAGCGTCATTGCCTATGCCCTCGATGGTGCAGCCTGCTGTGACTGTGTCCACCATAAGGTCTCCCTTCATGAGAACGGAAGGATCAGTGATATTGCCGATGAAGCGGATATTCAGCGGTCTTGACTCCTTTCCCTTCTTATACGCGGTGATTATATTCTGCACGCCTGTCACCGCCGTGGCTCCCTTTCCCGTGGAGTCGATGCTTGCTGATACCGTGTCCTTGTTTCCGTCTGTAACATAGATCACTATGGCATTGCTTTTAAGAGTACCGTCATTGTTGTAGGCACCGCTTGAGCTTCCGTTTACGAAGCCGAAGCCGCTGCGGTCATGTGCATAGGCAGTAGCTGTTGCCTCTGCCGCCTTTGAGCCGTCCTCTTTTCCGCCTATTACGGGGACTACTCGCATGGTATGGCTGCCTGCCTTCAGTCCCACGGCATCTGCTCTCAGATAGCCGCTGTACTGCCTTACAAGCATGGTGTCGATCTGTACGCCGTCAACATAGACGTTGTAGCCGCCTGCACCGGATACCGATGACCATGTGGCATACATTCCCTCGCCGAAGCCTGCGGAGCTGAGTATCTTCACGCTGCTTTCGGCTGCATAGGCTGTGAGCGAGCTTCCTGCATAGATAACGGGCATTGATGAGGCTGCCGTGCCGACTGCTGCCGACACTGTCATCATAGCGGCTGCTGCGATAGAAGCTGCTCTCCTTTTCAGCAAATTGTTCTTCATAAGTGATCCCTCCAAATTTTAATATCCTCTGATGAGCGCCCTATCGGCGCTCCTTTCTCTTACTGTATATATTATATCCCCGTAAAGCTGACATTTCAATGACATATAATACTCAGAATATGACATTTTATGCTATTGGTTTCCAAAGCCGAATACAATCGGTCATATTATTCCGCAAAGGCCATTATCCTCTTATTTATATATGCTGTAATGTCATATGTTTACAGAAAATAATAAAAAATCTGTGAGAGTTCATGTTTTCTCATGCGTCAAAGTTATAGAATAAAACGTTGCCATAAAGGAGGTATCTTTATGTTATTCAAGAAAATCTTATCTTTTGCCCTTGCAGCTGCTATGGTATCAGCTCTGCCTGCTTTTCCTGCCATCAATGGCACTAAAGTCATTGCAGCCGACTCTGCTGCCGCAGAAAGCGGAGACTTCTCCCTCCTCACTTCCGAATATGAGGTAGCGGTGGGAAATACCGTTCAGATAGCCTACAGCGGCTCCGCAAACGGGCTCATGACACAGATCGACAACCCGTTTGTCATCTCCGATGATGCCACAGGTCTTGTCATAAAGGGACTGAGAACAGGCAGTTCCGGTGTGTCGTTCTTCTCGGGCGGAAAGGAGTTCAAGGCACTCATAACTGTTGTCCCCAATCCCGATATCACCGATGTATGTGATATCTGCCGCGAACCGCTCAACACCGATATCAACTACACTACCACCTCCGACGGGGAAAAGCTCTGTCAGAAATGCTATCCTACAATAGGAGACTGCTGCCCGAGAGTACATGACACCATCACCGACGAGGTCACTTCCGTTGTACTCGACAACGACGATACATACCACATCTTCTTCAAGGAACACGGCGAATACTGTCTCTACTCCGAGACCTTGTACAATGTGATCACCAACAGGCTCGGCGCAGAGATAAAGGAAGGCGACAAGGTAGTCCTCGACTATGACTATTACGACCTCGGTCCCGACACCCGGAAATGCAGCGTATGGCGTATCAGGAGCGTAAAATACGCTCCCGAGGAGTTCACCTTCACAGGGCACGTTGAGTACAGCTGTGCGAGATTTGTCCGGTTCGGCAGAGAGGGACTCTTTATGCTGCCCGACAGTCTCGAATATCCCGACGGAAATCCCTTTGCAGAGGGAAATACCGTTAAAACAACTGTTTTATGCGAGAAAAAGGACGATATCCGCGTCATCACCGAGATAGAGAGCGCAGAGGTCGTAGGCACCGAGGAGCCTGTCCACATAGAGGCGCCCTATAAGGAAAGCTTCACTGACATAGTTGTCGAGAGAGACTCCGAGCATATCACATTCAGGGAGCACGGCAGATTTTTCCTCAACAAGGGCTATTCCACGGACAGCAGCACCGATGTCAATAATCTGAACATCGGCGACTCCTGCGAGATAGTTTTCTACTACAGAGGGCTTTCCGATACAGTAGATCTTATCACCTATATCGAGTCGCTTTCAGCTGCTCCCGTGACTACAGCAGATGTTTCCGTAACAACTGTGACCACCACGACCACAGATGCCAAAGTAACTACTACAACTACTTCAGATGGACCCGAGATATGGATGTGGATGACAGGTGTGGACCACTTTGACAGCATCAGGACTCGCCCCACAAAGACCATCTACACCGAGGGCGAGGAGCTTGACCTCAGCGGTCTCGTTATCAACGCTTATCATCAGGCAGATAAATTCTCCAACAAGGGCAATTCAATGACCGTAAGGACGGACTATGTCTGGGAGGTTGAGGAGATCGATCCCAAGTACATCACCATAGAGAAACTCGGCGGCGAGATCATAGGCGAAAACGGCGATATGAGCAAGCTCCGCGGCGGATACGCTTACACGGTAGTCATCGGCGGCGGAAATACCATCAGGCTTAATGTCAAGGGCGATCAGTACGAAAAGGAAATGTACGATACGCAGGGATTCCGATTCAGGATATATGTTTCACCCAAGGAAGGAGTGGGCAAGTTTATCGCCATCGACAAGGGCGAAGTCGAGGCATTCGACTACGGCAGCTATTCCCACGGCTTTGTGATCAAGGGTTACGGCGCGTTCAGCATCGATATGGACGCTCATATGCACATTAACTACAATATGCCCTCAGGCCTCCAGAAGGGCGATATAGTTTCGGGTGTCCTCTATATCAATTCCGAGACAAACTACATCATAACAGGCGACATGGAAGTGTTCCGCCCCACGCTCGGAAACGGCGACGCAAACTGTGACACAAAGATAGAGCTGGCAGACGCTATCCTCATCATGCAGGCTCTGGCAAATCCCAATAAATACGGCATAGATGGTTCACATGAGCACTGTCTCACCGAAATGGGCAGGACAAATGCCGATGTAAACGGCGGCGGAATGACCTCCGACGACGCTCTGGACATCCAGCTCCACCTCCTCGGAAAAAAGACTCTCGCCATGAGATAACGAAAAGGCTCTCCTCTGAGATATCCCCATACTGCGGGAAGTCATCGGTCACTTTTCAAAGACTTTATAACCAAAATCAGCCCCGACAGGGCGCTCCGCATAGAATGCGAAAAACGGCAGTTATACCGTGAGCGCCCTGTCGGGGCTGATCATTTTCGGTAAGATAATGCGCTTATCCTATAAAATATGGAAAAATTACACCATATCTTTATAAAATATGTTGCAATCTGCCGGTTTTTATGCTATATTATACATAATAAGAGGATATGTGCCGAAAAAGATATATATTAAGCACAATCTGTTAAAGGGGAATTATTAAAAAGGAGGAAATACTTATGAAACGACTCATCTCCGCAGCTGTTGCCTTTGCAGCGGCTGCAATGTCACTGTCCGCTTTGCCGCCTGTCAGGACGGAAGCCGCTGACGTCAAGTTCAGTGGAAGTGAATGGACGGGCAGGAACGGTGCAGAGGACGTCTTCGCCGTGAACCGCGAGGCAGCTTCCTGCAATCCCGTGCCATTCCATGACAGGGACTCTGCTGTGGGTGCCGTATGGGACTACAACGCCCGTGAGAACTCAGAATATCTCCAGATGCTCACAGGCGAAGATCAGGACTGGCGGCTCACTGTTGTCCAGAACGCCAAGGACGCAGAGCGCCACATTGACTATGCTCTGAACAACAAGTACATCGACGATCCCAATGAGAGTATATGGAAGACCGTTCAGCTGCCGAAAAGCTGGACCTGTCAGGGCTTTGACTTTCCTATCTACTCCAACATCAACGAGCCGTGGCAGGCTAAATACGACAGCAATGTGCCCGTGCCGCAGGCTCCCACCAACTACAACCCCGTAGGTATCTACAAGAAGATATTCACCCCCGACAGCTCCATGCTGGAAAGCGGCAGACGCATATATATCGAATTTGACGGAGTTGAGTCCGCTTACTATGTTTACCTCAACGGCAAGGCTGTGGGATACAGCGAGGACACATTCAGCCCTCACCGCTTCGATATAACCTCATATCTTCAGGAGGGCGAGAACGACCTTGTGGTAGAGGTCCACAAGTTCTGCGACGGAACATGGTTCGAGGATCAGGATATGATCTATGACGGCGGTATCTTCCGCGATGTCTTCCTCGTAAGCGCTCCAGAAACACAGATAAGGGATTACACTGTGCATACAAATGTAAACACAGAAAATAACAGCTCCTCTCTCACCATCGACCTCGATCTTCGCAATGCATGCGGCAATGACAGGTCCGACTGGAAAGTCAAAGCGGAAGCCTTTGACGAGAACGGCGTAAACGTCCTCGGCGGCGGCTCCGATGCAGGTTTCTCTCTGAAGGCGTGGAGCGACGGAACCGCAAGGATAGAGACCTATGCCGAGAATATCAGGCTATGGTCCGCCGAGCACCCCGACCTCTATGCGCTGGTGCTGACTCTTTACGACAATCATGGCAATGAGCAGGAGATAATCTCCACTCAGCTGGGCTTCAGAACTATCGACTTCACGCCCGCAGAGGTGGACTGGTCCTACAAGGTGACCACCAAGAGCTGGAAGCCTGTTACCATAAACGGACAGCGGCTCATATTCAAGGGCGTCAACCGCCACGATACCGATCCCTTCAACGGCAAAGCCGTGCCTCAGGAAACTCTCCGCGAGGACATAAGGCAGATGAAGCTCAACAACGTCAATGCTATCAGAACTTCACATTACAGCAACGATTCCTACTTGTACTGGCTCTGCAACAAATACGGTATGTATGTAATGGGCGAGACCAATATGGAGTCCCACGCCCTCATGAACAACAACGACGGCAAGGCTCTGTTCTATGAGCTGGCTATGGACAGAACAGAGACAGCCTACAAGAGACTCAAGAATAATCCCTCGATCGTTGCATGGTCAATAGGCAACGAGATGGCTTACACGGGCAACCCCAATGACGCAGGCGGTATGTTCCGCGATATGATCTGGTACTTCAAGAAGCAGGATGGCTCACGACCCGTTCACAGCGAAGGTCAGGGCAGCGGAATGGGCGTTGATATGAGCAGTAATATGTACCCCTCGTCCGACGGCATAAGAAACAACGCAGGTCACGGAAGGATGCCATATGTCATGTGCGAATACGACCACGCCATGGGCAACTCCGTAGGCGCTCTCAAGGAGTACTGGGACGCCATCAGAAGCGCAGACAATATGCTGGGCGGCTTCATCTGGGACTGGGTGGACCAGTCAAGAGCTACTCCTCTGCCGAACGGCGGCTGGGACTACTACTCGGAGGACTATGCCCGCAAGAACCTCTACTCTGAGGAGAGCAAGGGCAATTACTATGCTTACGGCGGCGACTGGGGCGACTGGCCTAACGATAACAGCTTCTGTGAGAACGGTCTGGTGAGCCCCGACAGAAATCCCCAGCCCGAGCTTTCCGAAGTAAAATACCAGTATCAGAACTTCTGGTTCTCCTCAATGGGCGGCGGTCAGGAGGTATCGGTCTACAACGAGAACGGTTTCGCCGACCTCAGCGAATTCGACGTTGACTGGAAGCTGCTGAAAAACGGCATACAGATACAGGGCGGCACTCTCGAGAATGCTTCCTGCGCTCCGTATTCAAAGTCCACTCTCACCGTGCCTTTCAATATGCCCAAGAACATCCTCTCCGGCGACGAGCTAATTCTCGAGCTTTCCGTAAAGACAAGACAGGGCACCGACCTTATCCCCGAGGGTACTGAGATATCCTACGGACAGGTGGATGTATCCGCAAGCGGAAGCACAGTCAAGTATGACTACGGCACCGACAACGTAGACGTTATCGAGACTCCCGATGCCTATGTCCCCACAGGTCACGGCTTCAATATGCTCATAAGCAAGTCAACAGGTCTCATGAGTCATTACTCATATCAGGGCAATACTCTCATCGACGAGGGTCCTGCTCCCAATTTCTGGCGCGGAAACGTGGAAAACGACGGCGGAAGCGCCCGTGCCAAAGCCTTCGATACAAAGTGGCGCTATGCTATGGACAAGGCGCGCTGTGACGGTATCGACGTCAAGGACGGCGAAAACGGCGCAAAGGTGGTCGTTTCCCACCTCACACTCACCAATGCAGGCAATACCAAGGTGGATATGACCTATACCATTCACTGCGACGGAAGCACAGACGTTGAGCTCAATGTGGACGGCACCAAGTCAGGTCTCGGCAATTTCCTCCGTGTGGGCTCTGTCATGAAGCTCCCCACAGGCAGCGAGAACATAAGCTGGTACGGAAACGGTCCCGTTGAGACCTTCAACGACAGAAAGAGCGGCGGCAGACTTGGTATATGGAACAATACCGCCTCGGGTATGTTCTATCCCTACATGAAGGCTGACGACTGCGGAAACCTCACCGATGTAAGGTGGATATCCGCAGACACGGGCACAAGCGACTATAAGCTCCTCATTGCTGCTGAGGGCTCCGTGGAGGCAAGCGCTCTCCACTTCACTCCCGAGGACCTGCAGAATGCCGACCATACCTACAAGCTCCGCCCCCGTTCCGAGACATACCTCAGCGTGGACTACGGCTCAATGGGTACGGGAAGCGCTACCTGCGGTCAGGCTACACTTGATAAATACCGCCTGCCTTCATCGAGAAAGTATAACTGGAAATACACCATAATGCCCGTGGCAAAGAATGCTTCCGAAAAGGAGATATCCGACAAGGCTGCAAAGCTTCGCTCAGACGGCATATCCATTCAGGACAAGAGCCGCAATGCGCTCACTATCCCCGTAGGCAGCACCGCAAGTCTGGAAAGCTCCGAAAACGGAAACTATATCACAGGCTCACTCACGATACCTCACAACTCAGATATCGAGTCGGCAGTTGAAGGAAAACACTCATTTACAGTCGAGGTCAATGTTGTCCCCACAGGTACTCAGCAGTTCAATATGTTCGCAGGCAAGGGCGATTACACATTCGGTCTCCGCGCAGGCTTCAACTGTGTAGAGTTCTTCGTATACGCCGACGGCGACTGGAGAAACCTCTATTGCAGCATGAGCACAGACGCCTCATCGGGCTGGCTGGGCAGAATGCATCAGGTGGCAGGTATCTATGATGCTGAGAACAACATGATACGCGCTTATGTTGACGGAAAGATAATCGGCGAAAAGAGCACAGGCACCTCCGCAGGCGTAGGTCACTCCGACTACAATATCACCCTCGGTGCTTGTCCCGAAACGGGCAGAAGCTCTGTGGCTGACTTCTACGAGCTGAGAATGTACAGCAAGGCGCTCAGCACAAATGAGCTCATCTCCCAGAACACAGCTTCTCCTGCTTATGCTCCCGAAAATGAGAACGTTCTGCTCTGGCTGGATTTCGACAACATCGCCGAGCCCGAGGAGCCTCACGTTGAGGATATCATCTACGGCGACACCAACTGCGACGGAGTTGTGGAGCTGGCGGACGCTCTGCTCATCATGCAGGCTCTTGCAAATCCGAACAAGTACGGCACAGAAGGCTCCTATGAGCTGCACCTTACCGAACATGGCATCGCCAACGGTGATGTTGACAAGTCCACAGTTGGTCTCACCTCAAACGACGCTCTGAAGATACAGCGTTATCTCCTCCACCTCATTACAGACCTTGCTCCCGAGGGATAAGCGCTGTGCACAAACTATAAACTTTATCAAAGCCCCGAAGCTGCAAAAAGTCCGCTTCGGGGCTTATTATCGCAGAAAAAATACTATTTTTATTGCTATTTCAGCATAAATATAGTATAATTGGAATAACATAATATGTTATCTTTAAAAAGGAGGAATATCATGGATATCAGGAAAAAGCTACTGTCCGCCGCTGCGGCTCTGGCTCTTATGCTCTCGGCAGCTCCCGTGCAGCTGTCAGCTGTTCACGGGGCAGGACAGGCTCCCTCGGAAGCAATATCGGAGGAGATAGGTCTGGTGGGGAACCTCTTTACCGTTGCTGACAGCGGAAAGGCTGACCACGCAGAGCTCCAGTGGGCAACCACACTGTCCGCACAGAGCTATGTGCTGTACCGCTCCATCGACAGCAGCAGCGGCTTCGTGCCCGTTTACGAGGGTACGGGAACATCATGGACCGACAACGATATGTCTGTGGGGCAGACCTACTACTATCAGCTGAGAGTCATCGGCAAGAACAGCGAAAACTGCTCAGAGGTCAAGGAGCTCACTCCCTGCGCCCTGCCTTCGGGACTCAGCACCTACGACAACCAGAAGGGCAGCAATCTGGTATATGAGACCAGCGGCTACAAGGTGGGCGACACCTACTACAGCTACTCACTGAAAAAACACGCAGGCAAGGACGATATCTACCTTGCGGAGACCACATCAAAGGATGGAAAATGGTTCTCAAACGAGAAGAACGTGGCGGACAGCTCACAGAATTCGGCGCTGGCAAGCTGCAAGATAGAGTCTGTTCACATCGACTATATCCCCGCCAAGAACAAAGTGGTGGTCTGGGCGCACTGGGAAAAGCCCAGCGGATACAGCGACGGAAAAGCCCTTGTTATCACTGGCACTCCCGGCGGACAATTCACGGTGCATCATGTTTACAATCCGCTGAATATTCAGGTCCGTGATATGGCTATATTCTTCGACGACGACGGAACAGGCTACCTTATCGCAGCCGCCAACAAGGAGGGGCAGGGTGCCAACGCCACTATGTACATCTTCCAGATGAACGAGGATTACAGCGACGTTACCCGAGTGGTAAAGACTCTCTTTGAGGACCAGTACCGCGAGTTCCCCAACCTTATCAAAAAGGACGGCTACTACTTCCTGTTCACCTCACAGGCGGCAGGCTGGTACCCCAGCAGCGGCGCTTACAGTGTTACCACCGATATCGGCGGCAAGTGGAGCGACCTGCGCAGTATAGGCAATACCTCCACATTCTCCTCACAGTCGGGCTGGATAGTGAATATGCAGGACAAGAACTACCTCATGCACGCCTACCGCTGGCTGAGAGCCTCCGATACCAGCGGAACTACGCTCTGTCCGCTGTACTTCGACAACGGCTTCGCATTCTACGACTACTGCCCCTACTTCAAATACAACACCTCTACGGGAGACCTGTTCCCCGTTCAGCAGGGAGAGCTTCTCTCTCAGGACAAGCCTGCTTCATCATCATTGGCGGCTAAAAGCGGCAACTCACCTGCTAAGGCTGTGGACGGTTCCTACCAAAGCTCATTCAATGCCATCGGCGACTACAAGAAGTGGCCGTTCTATGTTCAGGTAGACCTCGAACAGGTCTGCGACCTCGCCAATATCCAGACCTCATGGTACATCTGCAAGGGCTCGGAGGGCTACTACACTTACACCGTGGACGGCAGTCTGGACGGCGTCAACTGGACACAGATACTTGACCACACCAACAAGAACAGCGAATCAGTCACCAAGACCTACGGCTTCAACAGCGATATGCTCAAGGGCCGGGCAAGGTATGTAAGGCTCAATGTCAAGAACGCTACCCTCCAGAACAATCCCGACAACAACTGGTACAATCCTCAGGTCTACGAAATGAAGATATTCGGCACTCCCGTCAGCAAGTCGGAGACACCTTCACCTGTTATCGATATCGACTTTGAAAACGGCACGGGTGACCTTAAACTCAGCAGCGGCGCTTCCGTTGACGGAAATGGCTCCAGCGGCAAGGGGCTCCGTCTCGACGGAAGTGACAGCTCCTATGCAGAGCTGCCTGCGGGACTGCTGGACGGCTGCCGCGACTATACGGTGAGCATGGATATAAAGTCCGACTCAGAGGGCAATTTCTTCACCTTTGCCGCCGGCAAAAACGATGAGAAGTATGTCTTCTTCCGCGTTGCAAAGGATACTTTCAGATTTGCCGCAACTACCGACTCATGGCGCGATGAGACAGTCATCGAGCGCGATACTGACGGCACAGGCTGGCACAACTATACCATGGTTTTCAGCGGCGCAACTTCAAAGCTCTACATCGACGGAAAGTTCGTCAGCGAGACCACCGAGACTCACGGTCAGATAGCCGATATGGGCTCGGGCACAAGCTGCTATATCGGAAAATCCTATTACGGTGACGACACCTGCTTCAAGGGTGAGATCGACAACCTGAAAATTTACAAGTGCGCTCTTACGGACGCCGAGATAACGGGCAGCGCTCCCGAGGTGCCTGCACCTGTTAAGGGCGACGTAAACAACGACGGACAGTGTAATGTTGCCGACCTCATTGCCATGCAGAGCTTTCTCCTCGGCAAAGACAGTCTGGCAGCTCCTATGAACGGCGACCTGTGCGGCGACGAAGTCATCGATGTTTTTGACATGATAGCTCTCAGAAAGCACCTGCTCAGCTGAATACTCACTGATAAGCCTGCAAGGCAGTAAAGCTGCTTTGCAGGCTTTTGCATTGCTTGACAGCAACGATGATACGGGAACAAAAAATCACACAAAAAAATCTCTTTTCTCTGTTGCAATAATAGCTATTTTGTGTTATAATGAATTATCATTAATGTTGCATTTTTTTCTTGCATGATCGGGGGGATAAGACCATGAGAAAAATAATAGAAATAGCTGTTATAGTGGCAGGGATAGACGAGGAGTATCAGAACAGTCTCCTTGACGGGATCACAAAATGCGCTAAGATGAACCATGCCAATATTTCCTGCTTCTGTGCTTTCGGAGGAGTTCTCTCCAGCAGCAGATACGATCAGGGAGAGTATAATATCTACTCGCTTGTAAACTATAAGAAGTTCGACGGTGTTATACTTATGACCAATACCATAAGCGACCCTGTCGAAAAGGAAAAGATACTCACAAAAGTAAGAGATTCGGGACTTCCTGTCACTGTCCTCGACTGCGGCGAGTATCCGGAGTTTTACAACGTCAGCATTGACAACTATCAGGCAATGAAGGATATCGTCGAGCACGTTATCAAGGTACACGGGGCAAAGCTCATCAACTATATCTCGGGTCCTCTTGCCAACCCCGAGGCATCTGACAGATACAGGGCTTTCCTCGAGGTCATGTCGGAAAACTCCCTCGTCATCGATATGGACAGGGTCTTCTTCGGAGAGTTCAGACCTTCTGACGGCAAAAAAGCTGTTGAAAAATTCATAAGGTCGGGAATGTCCCGTCCCGAAGCTATAATCTGTGCAAACGACGCTATGGCTCTGGCTGCCATCGAGGAGCTTAGCAATTTCGGATATGTGGTGCCTGATGACATAATAGTCACGGGCTTCGACAACACATACAACGCCAGACACCATCTGCCTGCGCTGACCACTGTGTCCCGTCCTCTTGACGAGGCAGGCTTCACAGCGTGTGAGATACTCATTGATGTCATCAGCGGCAAAGAGCACGACAAGACAACTACCCTTGAGTCATCTCCCGTCTTTACGGGAAGCTGCGGATGCAGCAGCAGCGGCACTGACGATATGGCGGAGTACATGGTGTCAATATACAAGTCTCTTAACAGCTGCAAGAGAGATATATCCATAATCAACCGCATGACAACGGAGCTTGCCGAAAACGAGACCTCCGCCTCAAATATGCGAACTATCGCTCAGTTCATTAATGACATACAGTTCGACAGGTTTGCGGTGTGCCTGTGTACCAACTGGGATAAGGTCATCAAGGGAAACTCACACAACAGTGTTCCCGAAAAAATACAGGTAAACAGCTATACCGAAAAAATGACCGCCCCTATCGTTATTGAGGGCGGCATAAACTCTCCCGTAAAGCTTTTCAGCACCGCTGATATGCACCCCCGGCCGCTGACAGGCGGCGGCAATGTCAGCTACTTCCTGCCCCTGCATTTCCGCGAGCGCTGTCTCGGCTACTATATCTTCACAAACAGCAGCTTCCCCACAAAGAGCCTGCTCTGTCACACACTTATCCTCAACATAAGCAACTCTGTGGAGAACATCAGAAAGCTGCTCCACCTCAACAGCATGATAGACGAGCTTGACAGGCTCTATGTCATAGACCCGCTGTGCAATATCTATAACCGAAACGGCTTCATAAGGACCGCCGACGTTATGTTCAGACATTGTCAGGAAAAGGGAAGCAAGCTCCTTATCGCTTTTATCGATATGGACGGTCTTAAAATGATAAATGACAACTACGGACACAAGGAGGGAGACTTCGCTCTCCAGCGCCTTGCGGGCGTCATCAAGGACTGCAGCGGAAGCGGCAGGATATGTGCCCGTTTCGGCGGCGATGAGTTCATCATTCTCGGCAGTGATGCCTCGGAGGATGACGCCTCCGCCATAGAGACCGCTTTCTATGCACAGATGGAAAACATCAACAGCATCATCAAAAAGCCGTACAGCATAGACGCAAGTATCGGCACCATAGTCACCGAAGTCGAGGGCGATAAAACTCTGTTCAACCTCATAACTCAGGCTGACGAGATAATGTACGCAAAGAAAAAGCGCAAGAAGACCTCAAGGTACCTGCGCCGCGACTGATACGGAAATGAAACATTTAGGAACAGTTAAACTCGAAACAAAGCGCCTCGTTCTGAGGCGCTTTGAATATGCCGACTCGGAGGCGGCTTTCCGCAACTGGACAGGTGACCCGAGGGTCACGGAATTCCTGCGGTGGAAAAAACACTCCGCCATTTCAGAGACTCAGAGTCTCGCCCGTTTCTGGGACGGAAAATACTCAGACCCCAAATGGTACCACTGGGCAATAGTGCCCAAGGATATCGGCGAGGCTGTAGGGACTATATCCGCTGCCAACATTTACGACGATACGGATACCATCGAGGTGGGCTACTGCATCGGCAGAGCCTTTCAGAACAAGGGATATACCACTGAAGCGCTCAGGGCAGTCATCGGCTTCTTCTTTGTCTCCGTGGGAGCCTGCCGTATAGAAGCAAAACACGACCCGCGCAATCCTGCTTCGGGCCGTGTCATGGAAAAGTGCGGTATGACATACGAGGGTACCCTGCGGCGCTCTGAGCGCACAAACAAGGGCATTGTCGATGTCAGGGTGTACAGTATCCTCAGAGAGGAATACCGTTAGAGCAGCGGTGCAAACATATTCAGCACCGCTCCTGCTGCTTTCTTAAATACGGGTCTTGATGCACAGTCCTCCGCTGTGACAAGATGTGATACTTCCACAGTCTTTTCAAAGTCGCGTACTATCTTCTTTATCACGGAGCAGTCGTACAGCACCGAGCCGCATTCAAAATGCAGGTAAAAGCTTCGGTAATCAAAATTGATAGTGCCGACCACTGCGGTCTTTCCGTCCGCAACACAGGTCTTGGCATGGATAAATCCCGGGGTGTATTCGTATATCTTTACTCCTGTTGCCGTGAGAGCGGCGTAATTGTTCCATGCTATCATGTGGACATACCACTTGTCGGGGATGTGAGGGGTGATGATACGGACGTCAACCCCCTTTTTTGCTGCAAAGCCCAGAGCATTCATCATTTCCTCGTCCAGTATCAGATAGGGCGTGGTTATGAAGATATACTCACGGGCGTTGTTGATAAGCTCCATGTACACTCTCTTTCCCACAGGCTCCTCGTCGAGGGGAGAATCGGAAAAGGGCTGTACAAAGCCATCGCTGCCGAGGAACGAGAATACCTCGGGATGCTGCGGCTGATACTTCATAAACTCCTCGTCCTCAGCCTTTTCCCAGAGCTGAAGAAACATGACTGTATAATTCCACACAGCCTGTCCGCGTATCATTATGGCAGTGTCCTTCCAGTGTCCGAAGCGCTCCTTGCGGTTGATGTACTCATCTGCAAGATTGGTACCGCCGTTGAACGCCGTATGACCGTCGATTATGACTATCTTGCGGTGGTCGCGGTTGTTCTGAACAGAGGAGATCATGGGACGGAAGGGGTTGAACACCTTGCACTTCACGCCGCCCTCCTCCAGCTTTCGGAAGGGCTTTACGGAGTTGAGCATTCCCGTGCCTATGCCGTCATACATGAGTCTTACATCCACGCCCTCTCTCGCCTTGCGTATGAGGAGCTCGCTCATCGTGTCGAACATATAGCCCTCGGTGATTATGAAAAACTCAAGGAAGATAAAGCTCTTTGCAGTTTCAAGCTCGGCTATGAGGTTCTCGAACTGTATCTCACCCAGCGGATAGTATTCCGCATGAGTGTTCCTGTACACGGGATATAGCCCGAAATCAGTAACGTAGCGGGCAAGATTGACCGAATCGGGGCAGCGCAGCTTCAGCTCCTCCATTACCGAGTCCTCCTGCACAAGAAGCGTTCTTGTCTGCTTCTGGTTACGCATATCTATGGACTTTGGGAACTGCTGGGTGAGCTTGATGAACAGATAGGAAACTCCTCCCAGTAAGGGAAAGATACTGATAATGATTATCCACGAAACACGGTATGAAACGGGTTCGTTTTTGTTTGTCAGGTATATCGCAAGTATTATGTCAAGTACGATGAGAGCGAAATAGACGAATACGAAACGCTCTCCCAGACTCATAACTGCCAGCATAAGGAAGCCTATCTGCAAAAGCAGCATGATAACGAATGCGGCGTTGCTGCTGAGTATGCTGCTGAGAATTTTTTTGAGCTTCATACCTCACCTCCGAATATAATGATAAGATTATTATACCATGTGAGTACAAAAATAGCAAGATGCGCGGAAAAAACTGCCGTTTTTGATGTTTATACCGCGAAACAGCCTGCGGGGGCTCCCCGCTTATAACATATAATAGCGTAGAAATCAACGGTATGCGGCGTAAAAACTGCAAATGCCGTATTTTTATAACAGAAAGGATAAACACTATGACAGAGATCAGACCATACGAAAGAAAGGTCAATTACTACGAGACCGACAAAATGGGCATCGTCCATCACTCAAACTATATCCGCATTTTCGAGGAGACGCGAGTCCACTATCTGGCTGAAATGGGTATGCCATTCGAGAACATTGAAGCAGAAGGAGTACTCATGCCTGTTCTGTCCGTGGAATGCAGCTACAAGCATCCTCTGGTATTCGGCGAGCCCTTTCAGTCCAGCATAAGGGTCACAAAGTTCAACGGAACTACTCTCCATCTTGCGTACAGGATCATCAGCCTGAAAACAGGCGAACTCTGCGCCGAGGGCAGCTCTGCTCACTGCTTCACCGACATGGATATGAAGCCCATAAGGACCAAGACAAAATTCCCCCACATATACAACATCTTCAACGAATTAACAAAAACTACCTCCGAGGAATAAAACAAAAGCTGCACGGTATATGAAGCACGGGAGCGCTATTATATTTGTTATACAGCGGTTCAGTCGCTTTCGAGGATATTCTTGATATCCTGCATACGGCTGTCCCATTCCGCGCTCTGGTCGGCGCATTTTTTCAGGTCGTCGGTGAGCAGGTCCAGCTTGAACGGGGGAAGGTCCTTTTTGTAGCGGAGCTTATGTTCAAGGCTTGCCCAGAAGTCCATGGCGATGGTGCGGAGCTGCACCTCAGCTTTCACAAGGCGCTTTTCATTCTCAAGGAATATAGGCACAGCCACAATAAGATGGAGACTTCTGTAACCGTTGGGCTTGGGATTTTGTATGTAGTCCTTTTTCTCGATGAGAGTAATGTCGTCCTGCCTGAGAAAGCAATCGGCAAGACGGTAGATGTCCTGCACGAATGAACAGACCACTCTTATGCCTGCGATATCTGAGATATCGCGCTCGATAGCTTCGATGTTGCGAGGGATATGTCTGGTCATTATTTTGCGGTAGATGCTGCCGTAGCTCTTTATCCTTGACTGTATGAATTCGATGGGGTTGCTCTCGCCGTTCAGCGAGAACTGCTCGTTGAGTACGCGGAACTTGGTCTCTATCTCCATGATGGCGCACTTGTAATATGTGAAGAACTGCTGCATGGGTATCATGTTGCTCTCCACAGACTGGAGAAACTCAGCCTCGGTCATATCGGCGTCCACGAGATCGCGCAGATTTCTTATCACTTCATTGTTTATGTTCATGGTGTATCCTTTCTCTTTTCTATGTTATTTGTATATCTGCATTTGGGGAAGCTGCTGCATCCGTAAAACTGATTTCCTGCATTTTCACCCTTTTTTGCTGTTCTGAGAACAAGCGGGCTTCCGCAGCGTGGACATACAGGCGGAGCAGTGGAGTTTGAGGCTGCTGTTTGCTGAGCTGTATTATTTACAGGTGAAATGGAAGCTGCCGGCTTTTCTGCCGGAGTATTTCCGTGTGCTCGTTTGTTTACGCTGTCGATATGAGCCTGCTTTTGCGCATCTGAAACATTTGTCAGCCTCATAAGGATATTATAAGTTGCCTCTATGTCTTTTTGAGAAAAAATGTCTGGAAGAGCGTCCCATAGCCTTCTTATTTCCCAGTATAAACTGTCTCTTTTACAGATAATGGCAGCCGGACTGTTATCAGGTACTTTTTTCAGTTCACATCTTTCGGAAAAAACGATGACCGAATACATGGGTATCTCGATCGATGAGAATTGAGACATATAGCTGCTCAGCCATTTTATGTGGGTGCGATTTTGCTTTAATGGATTGTAAAAACGGTTTTTTGTTTTATTGGGCAGGCAAGATGTCCAGTAATGAGATTCTGCATCACCGAATATCCATCCCGAATAGTTTTTGCTTTCGAGTACGAATATACCTTTCGCAGTTATATATACAAGATCTATTTCTGAAGTCTCGCCATTATCCTTTGGAATATATATGTTTTTGAGCGTTTTGCCCTTGCGTCCAAAAAGATTTATCAGGTTTAGTTTGCGTTCCGTAAGCTTTTCGCCATACTTTCCGATACGTTCATCTGTCCAGTAAATATCGCTGATCGCTTGTGCAAGCAGATCGGTCAGTCCCTTGGGCATCGGATCACCTCCGGAGTTAATTATCAACTAATAGAATTATATCATTTATATTCCCAAAGGTCAATGAAAACAGGGATAATTTCACTTTCCTGACACACGGGAGAAAGGCTGTAATATATTAACTTTATATGGGGTTATTGCCGCTCATTTTAACAAAAAAACTTGACATTATTGAGGACATATGGTAAAATAACCACAGTCGCGACAATAAATTTTACAAGGAGATATTAATAATGAGATTTAGCATCAGATCTAAGAAGATCATTTCATCTTTAATGGCACTTACTATGCTTACAGCAGCAACAGCAGCTGCTGAGTCAAACGTATTCAGCAAGATCATTCCCACAAACGCAATTACCGCAGATGCAGCAATTTCAGGCGACTGGACATATCAGGTAACCGGCTCTGATACTTGCAGGGTCACAAAGTACAACGGAACCGAAGAGTACGTTCATCTGCCTGCGAAGATCAATGGCTATAGAGTAACTACTGTTGCGTCCGGCGCATTCAAGAACAATCACACAATGAAGGTATTCTTCTTCTCGTATGATATAAAAGAAGTACCCAGTCAGGCATTCATGAACTGCACAAATCTTTTACAGGTTTATGTAAATTCAGGTGTAAATGTCATCGGTACAAGTGCATTCGAGAACTGCACAAACCTCACATATGTTTCCTGCCCTCCCAATCTTGACAGGATCAAGAGCCGTGCATTTGCAAACACAGCCATCACAAGTTTTTCTGACCCCTATCTGCATGACGATGTAAAGTACATCGAGTCATACGCATTCCTCAACTGCCACAACCTCACAGAGATCCATTTCAAGGATAAGTGGGAACTTGGTATGTCGGTATTTGAGAACTGCGATCTTCTCGAGAACGTTGAGATCAGCGACTACTCTGTAAGATCGGGACTTGCAAACCGCGGCTTCAAGGGCGCACACAATCTTCAGTTCGTATACGGACACCGTCTCTATGCGTGGAACGGTCCGAGCCGTTATATAATGGGACCCTATAATCCTACATTCGGACAGAATTATGTACAGCTCCTTGAGGACGAAGTAAGAATGGCTCTCGACTTCCATAACGGAGTAAGAGACTGATCGCAGCAAAACAGACATTGTATAGATCGCAAAGCGCACTCATTACAGTGAGCTTTCCTTAACGAAAAAACGTGAGTTACCGAGCCTGAGATCACAGGCTCGGTAATTCTTTGCCACGATTTCGATGTAGAGGCGCTCCCATTTGGGAGTGCTTTTTATTTGACACAGGGTTTCGGGATATGATATACTTAGCTATAACCAAAAAGGAGATCATGTCATGAAGCAATATATAGTTGACGCTTTCACAGATAGAGTATTTGCAGGAAATCCCGCTGCCATATGTGTGCTGGACAGCTTTCCTGCGGACAGTCTTATGCAGAGCATAGCCGCTGAGAACAATCTGTCCGAGACTGCCTTTGCAGTCAAAGAGGGAGAGCGCTATCACATACGCTGGTTCACTCCGAAAAGCGAGATAGACTTCTGCGGTCATGCCACACTTGCGGCAGCCTATGTGCTTTTCAGCTTTTATGAAAAGACCGCTGAAAGGCTTGACTTTTGGGGGCAGTGCGGAGAGTTCTCCGTGTTACAAAGGGACGGGCTGATCGAGATGGACTTTCCTGCCTACCGACTTGAACACACAGAGATAACCGACCTTATGATAGAGTCTCTGGGAACTATCCCCCTTGCAGCTTACCGTGACCGCGACCTGCTCTTTGTGCTGAGGGACGAGGACGAGGTCAGGGGGCTTCAGCCCGATATGGCTCTGCTCTCACAGCTGGACGCTGCCTGCGTGGCAGTTACCGCAAAGGGAAGCGGATACGACTGCGTATCGAGAGTGTTCGCGCCGAGATACGGCATAGCAGAGGATCCCGTCACAGGCTCCACTCACTGCATGATAGCGCCCTACTGGAGCAGGAGACTTGGCAAGGAGAGCCTCACTGCATTTCAGGCGTCAAAGCGCTCAGGGGAGCTTTACTGTACGGTCTGCGGAGACAGGGTAAAGATATCGGGCAAAGCCGTACTGTTTGCGGTTTCGGATATAATGCTGTGACAATGAATTGTATGCATTTTCAATAATACATACAGACGCTTTTTGTGAGTTCCTACAAAGTTCTCGGGGGACTATTGACTCTGACGTTACGTCATGGTCTATACTGAGATCACACGAGAGGAGGTCATTGAGATGATGACGGTAAAACAGGTCAGTGAGCTTACGGGAGTGAGTATACGCACTCTCAGATACTATGACAAGATCGGGCTGCTGAGTCCCTCGGATCACACCGAGGGCGGTTACAGGCTGTATGACGATACGGCACTGGAGAGATTGCAGCAGATACTGCTTTTTCGTGAGCTTGAGTTTCCGCTTAAAGATATAATTGGTATCATGGGGCGGAAAGAATTTGACCGCAGAAAGGCTCTTGATCAGCAGATAGAACTGCTTGAGCTGAAAAAGCAGCACCTTCAGAAGCTTATCGACTTCGCTCGGGGAATAAAAATGTTAGGAGTGAGAGCAGTGGATTTTACTGCATTTGACAGATCAAAGCTTGATGAATACGCACAGAGGGCAAAGGCAGAATGGGGAGATACCCCCGAATACAAGGAGTTTGAGGAAAAGGACAGCAAGCGCACAGCCGCGGAGAACGATCAGCTCACAGAGCGATTTATGACGTTGTTTGCGGAGTTCGGCGAGCTGAAAGGCGGCAGTCCCGACAGTCCCGAGGCGCAGGCACAGGTGAGAAAGCTGCAAAGCTTCATAACCGAGAATATGTACACCTGCACCGATGAGATACTCCGAGGACTTGGAAAGATGTACGCGGCAGGCGGAGAGTTTACGGAGAACATCGACAGGGCAGGCGGAAAGGGTACAGCGGAGTTTACGGCAGCCGCAATAGAGGTTTGCTTAGGCTAACAAATATGATTTGTATGATCTTCTGTGATATAATAAAAAGGTGCTCAATGCACCTTTTTATTTTGCTGAAGGAGAACTTGATATGGAACTTAAACTCGGAGACGTTCAGGAAACCGCACTTATCCCCCTTGCAATAAAGGCAGATGAGAGCAAGAGAAGCGATCACAGGATATACGATGCAAAAGCCGTTGAGATCATCGACGGACTCGGTATAGATACCAAGAAGTACGACAAATATATGTCCCATGAGGGAGTAGTCGCAAGGACCATACTTTTCGACAATGAGGTGAAGAAGCTTCTGGAAAAGTACCCCGATGCCGTGTGTGTCAATATCGGATGCGGCTTTGACGACCGTTTTTCCAGAGTTGACAACGGCAGAGTAAGGTGGTACAATATTGACCTTCCAGACTCCATTGAGCTGAGAAAGAAGGTCTTTTCCGAACGTGAACGCGAGTTCATGAAAGCAGGGGACCTGACAGGCACAGAATGGACAGAGGGCATACCCAATGAGGGCGTTACTATCATCATCGCCGAGGGACTCCTCATGTATTTCAGTGAGGAGCAGGTCAGCTCTCTTTTTGAACATATATGCAGCTATTTCGGAAACGGCTACATACTGGCTGAGATAATGCACCCCTTTGCGGTAAAGAACAGCAGCCACCACGATACAGTAAAGAATACCAAGGCTTCATTCGGCTGGGGAATTGAGAGCGGCAGGGAAGCGGAGTCACTGTGCAGCGGTCTCAGCTTTGTCAAGGAGATAAACTTCTTTGAGGAGATAAAGAAGTATTCTCTCATCGGCAAGATAGGAAGCAAGCTGTTCAATAAAGTTATGGACAGACTGGCGGTTTACAGATTTGAACGATAAAAACAGCCCCGAAGCGTTGAGAAAAACGCCTCGGGGCTTTGTGTTTCAATCGTGGGATCATGCTTTCTTTTTCAGTACAGCTATGGCTGCATAGTGGAGTATATCGAACTTCTCGGGAGCTGTTTCACTAAGGAACTGCATATGCTCCTTTTCCCAGCGGACAGTCTCCTCCTCGGAGAGAGAAGCCTGAACACCGCGGCAGGCTTTCATTCTGCCGTTCCAGCTCTCACGGGTAAAGGGGATACTCACATCGAAGCCTATCTGCTCCTCGATGGTGAAGTGCTCCAGCACGGCTTCATCTATGTGTACCGGCTGCCTTGTCCAGCCGCCGCCCGTCCATGTGGGATTGTATTTCAGCACAAGCTCTTCACTTTTGCCCGCGATAGGATCATCAAAGGGCAGCCATGCCATCTGCATGACGCAGAGCCTGCCGTCGGCGCCGAGCAGATCAGCCAGTATGGGCGCCACGGTCTTGTGGTCGAAGTACCAGAAGCACTGACAGGCAGTTATAACGTCAAAGGTGCCTGACGGGAAGGATATCTCCTCGGCAGGAGCTGCGAAGAAGTCTATATCCATGCCCTCTTTTTCTGCGAGGAGCTTAGCCTGTTCTATCTGGTTCTCGGAGATATCACAGCCCGTCCACTTAGCTCCGAAGCGGTACATATTCCGCGGTATAACACCCGTACCCGTACCGAGGTCAAGGACGTGCTGACCCTTTATGCAGAGTCCTCGTTCTGTCAGGCAGCTGTAGAACTCCTGAGGGTAAATATCTCTGTATTTAGCGTAGCTTTCCGAAGTCTTTCCCCAATCGAAGGCTTTTCCGCCGTCGATATCCTTGTTTATGATGTTCATGGTATCCCTCCTGATGTAAAATATATTACAGTATAGCATATAATACTTTCAATTGCAAGTCATAAAAAAATATCAGTTATTAGTGATAAGTGCTTAGGGTACAGCAGGAGCAGTATTACATATCAGGTGCAAAAAAGTGCATGAAAAAGGCTGTACGGAGCTCCGTACAGCCTTGAATATTATGCATTGGGATCAAGGGAATCTCTCAGGTGGAGAAGATACTCCTGAATGTAGAAAGCGTCATTCGCTGTAAGACCCACTGTGGATCTGTCAACGTCTGCATTTGCTCTGCCCTGATCGGTAATGGTGTATTTATTGGGATTTGCAAGTACCTGCATGATAAGTATAGCATCTGCCAGCTCAACTGTACCGTCACAGTTTGAGTCGCCCCATACCACATTGCTTACGGGAGGAGCTGTTGTGGTTGTGGTAGCAGTCGTGGTAGTTGTAGTCGTGGTGGTAGTTGTCGTTGTTGTGGTAGTTGTGGTAGTCGTTGTAGTTACCACTGTGGGTTCCTTTACGAAAACTGTGTAGTTTATAACATTGCCTGTCATTCCGTTAGTGCCGAGGAGAACCTTTTCGCCTGCCTCGAAGGTCTTCTTGTAAGCCACGAAGTCAACGCCGTTGCTGGACTTAGCGGTGAGCGCCGTCCTTGTGTATCCCGAAAGCCATGAGGGAACCAGATTTGCCTCTTCCTCTCTTGTATCAACGAGGACATATACCTCAGCCTTGTCCGCAGCTGTGAACTCGGCAAGGTCGCCGTCGGTGTTCTTGGAGTTGCAGGCAGTCATGATATATTCGCTGCCCTGAAGCTCGGAAGCCAGCTCTGTGTATGTAAAGTCTCTGTCGCCGTAGATAGGACCGTTTATGCTGTTTGACTCCATGAGCTTCCATGCGAGGGAGTTGTTATAGTCCTTCACAAGAAGGTTATTTACCAGCTTGCCGTTAACGGGCTCGGGAGGAGTATTGTTCATCTTTACGTCGGGTCTTGCGGGCAGCTGAGCCTCTGTGCCGAGGTAGAAGCTGGGGTGAGGAGGCTGATTGTATGAGCTCTGCTCACAGCCTGCCTGCATACGGTACTGCATATCATGCATGAGAGTTGTCAATCTGTACTTTGTCTCGGTGTTCGTGCAGAATATGCGGAGCTTGGAATTGTCCTCAGTCCTGAGCACAAGCTCCTCGCGCCAGTCGCCGAAGATATCTGCGGTAAGACAGGGAACTGCCTTTGTGCTGTTGTTGGAAGCACAGCCTGAAGCTGTAAAAATTGCAGGATAATTGTTTATAGCCGCACCGTCTGTAATGGTGATGTTATCAAGCAGCTCGCGCTCAAGGTCGCCGTCCCAGTAGATAAGGAAGTTTGAAGAAGGCCATTTGTTGCCTATCTGCTTGCCCGTAACGTCGAATACTGCATTAGCAGGTCTTGAGCCCCAGAACTCGGCACCGCTGTTACCTGATACGATATTGTCGGCGCAGCAGCGTCCTGTGTCCTTGTCGCCGTCGTAGTGCCAGATTATCTGACCGTTTCTGCCGTCAACAAGGGAGATACCGTAGTTGCCGTCCTCGTGGCAGATAAATACCTCCTGACCCTCATGATTGGGGTCAAGGTCTCCGACGTGCATAGCGTCGCCGTGCATCTTCTTTGTGGACCAGAGGAGTTTTCCGTCATCGTCGATAGCGCAGGCGCCCATGCAGACCTCCTGCTTGCCGTCATTGTCGAAGTCTGCGACCATTACGTTATGGTTTCCGCAGCCATAAGCAGGATTGGACTTGTCAAATCCTGTGTCGAATACCCACTTCTTCACCAGCTTCTTGTCCTTAACGTCAACAGCTGAAAGGGTAAGTCTTGTATAGTAGCCTCTGCCGTAGATAACAGAGGGGTGAACTCCGTCAAGATAAGCGATAGCGCAGTTATATCGCTCGCAGCGGTTACCGTAGTTGTCGCCCCAAGTGCTCTTGGCGTTGTTGCCGGTAGCAACGCCTCTCGGCACAGGGGAGTCGATGGTATCAAGAGCAGCTCCGGTAGCACCGTCGAATAATGTCATATACTCCGGACCTGTCAGGACAGTACCGTTGCTGTCAACATAGTTTGCGCTTCCATTGCCGATTACCTTGCCTGTGCCGTCAACAGTTCCGTCGCAGGTCTTGGTTATGAACTCAGCCTTGCCGTCACAGTCGAAGTCCGCAACAGCCATCTGTGTATAGTGCTGACCTGCACGGATATTCCTGCCCAGATCTATTCGCCAGAGCTTCTTGCCCGTCAGGGTATAGCAGTCAATGTAGACATTTCCTGTGTAGCCTCCCTGAGAGTTATCCTTTGAGTTTGAGGGGTCCCATTTAAGGAAGATCTCATACTGACCGTCGCCGTCAACATCTCCCACGCAGCAGTCATTGGGGGAGTAGCTGTAAGCCTCGCCGTTGATAGTTCCGCCCTTGGGAACATCAAGTGGTATATCGAAGTAATTGGAGCCGGAGCTGAAATGACAGCCGTCAGAGCTTACCACAGTGCCGTTCACAAGGGTATCAACTCTGTAATTTGAGTTTGCATTGCCGCTTGCGTCCCAGTAGTTGGTGGGATCGCCTGCCTTGCTTGTGTAGATGAGCTGATCGTCGCGGAACAGCTGGAACTCGGCATTATCGTCGTCGTTTGCGTTGAAGCGCCAGCTTACGAACATACCGTTGCCCGACTTGATAGCGTAGATGCCGCGGTCAAGGTACTCCATAATGGCAGCGCCGTTTCCGCCCACTCCGTAGGCTGCATCGGCAGTCAGAAGCGAAGCTGCGCTGAGGTTAGAGGTCGCAGCTATCGCCAGAGAGGCAGCAGCAGCCACGATACGTTTGAATTTTAGGTTCATTTTAATTCCCCCTGTGTGTTTTTTTCATCGTTTCGGAACAAATCAGCTCCATGTCTATTATATTATACTATTTTATTCATGATTTAGCAATGATTTATTGTATCATTTTTCTTTCTTTTTGTACATAATAGTGGACGATATGTACAATAATGTGCTGAAAACGCATTGTCAAGTGCACTATCCGATACATAAACAAAGCCCCGAAACATAAGGGCTACACTCATATAGAATGTTATAGCAAATTATCGGGGAAAAACCTTTCTGAGGAAAGGTTCTCCTCTGACGGAGGCGCGCCCCTCTGTCACTGCGTGACATCTCCCCGCACTGCGGGGAGTCACCCCGAACCCCTTTTCCAAAGACTTTATAACTGAATTTAGCCCAGACAGGGCGCTGCACACAAGATGTGAAAACCAGTATAATACTGGGAGCGCCCTGTCTGGGCTAAATTAAATGCTGAAAGTTTTAGGGGAGGAGTTTGAGGAGAGACCCTTTTTCAAAAGGGTCCTCCTCAATAATAAACTGTAAATCTTCTATATTAGTACCGCCCTTATGCTTCAGGGCTTGTAGTTTCTGTGTCTGCCTATCAGTCGATGTAGATGACTCTGTTATCCTTTCTGGGCGGTATAGGAGCAGCTTCGCCGTCGGGATAACCGAGAGCGAGGTGGCCAATGCCTATATACTTACCGCTGAGACCTGCCTTGTTCAGTATCTCATCACCGAGAGCGCCTTCCATTTCCTCTTTGGCGCGGTGTATCCAGCAGGTACCCAGTCCCAGCTCGTGAGCCTTCAGCATCATGTTGCCGAGGGTGAGACTTCCGTCGTAAACAGAGGTGGGTATCTCCTCGGGAGCAATTACCAGAAGGATAACGGGAGCGCCGTAGAATGGGTCGAAGCCCTTGTCCCAGCCGCCGATAGCACAGTTCTCCTCCATTATACGGTGGCGGAGCTCCTTGTTGGTGACAGCAATGACTACGGGAGCCTGCTTGCCTCTGCCCGAAGCTGCATAAATACCTGCCTCGATGACCTGATCGATGAGAGACTTGTCAGGGAGCTGCGAGGTGAATTTGCGTATGCTTCTTCTTTCCTTGATGATATTTGTAAGATCGTTCATGTCAAGACCTCCTTAAAAAATGTAATATTATTATAGCACCGAGAGCAGTTTTTTTCAAGTATGAGCGGATATTATACTTACGCAAGAAGCGAATCGGAACGCCGAGGGCGGCGTTCCCTACACTAATAAATATTAACTGATATTGTATTATCTAAGATTATATGCTATAATCAGCAGTAAAGGAGATGAGGATATGGTAATAAGACGAGCAGAAAGAACAGATCTGGAAACGGTAAAACGAATAGTGCATGAGACTATAAGAGCGGTCTATCCTCACTATTATCCCAAGGGAGCGGTGGAGTTCTTTATTGCCCACCACAGTCCCGAAAACATCATGAAGGACATAAGCGCAGGCAGCGTGTATATACTTTACGACGGCGGAGTTCCAGCGGGAACGGTAACTGCTGCGGAGAATGAGCTGAACAGGCTTTTCGTGCTGCCGGAATATCAGGGCAGGGGATACGGCGGAAAGCTCCTTGCCTTTGCTGAGGAGCGCATTGCCGAGAGGTATGACAATATAGTTCTTTCCGCGTCACTGCCTGCAAAGCCCATCTACATGAAAAAGGGCTATATTTTCAAGGACTACAACAGTATAGAGTGCAGCGGCGGAGACTACCTCTGCTATGATGAGATGGAAAAGAAGCTGTGAGCGCTCTCAGCCCAGAGCCACGTCCAGTATCATCATGGCGGTGAAGCCTCCTGCGAATGAGATAGTACCCACGTTGGAGTGCTCTCCCTCGGACATTTCGGGGATAAGCTCCTCCACAACGACGTATATCATGGCACCTGCGGCGAAGCTGAGGAGATAAGGCATAGCAGGTATGACAAGACCTGCGGCGAGAATGGTGAGAATAGCTCCCACAGGCTCGGCAGCTCCCGATAGAACTCCCATGAGGAAAGCCTTTGGCTTGCTCATGCCGCCAGCGCGGAGGGGCATAGAGATTATAGCGCCCTCGGGGAAGTTCTGAATGGCGATACCAAGTGCAAGGGCGAAGGCCTCGGCGGCGGAAATGTTGGAATTACCGTAGAAAAGTCCTGCATAGACAACTCCCACAGCCATACCCTCTGGGATATTGTGGAGGGTCACGGCAAGGAGCAGCATGGTATTCTTTGACAGCTTTGCCTTTATGCCTTCCGCCTTGTCGCTGTTCATGTGAAGATGTGGGATGAGTCTGTCGAGCAGCAGCAGGAAAGCTATTCCTGCGAGAAAGCCCGCTGCAGCAGGTATGAATGCCAGACGTCCCATGTTTTCCTCGGACTGCTCTATGGCAGGTATGAGAAGGCTCCAGACGCTTGCGGCGGTCATGACACCTGCGGCAAAGCCTGTAAGTATGCGCTGTATGGTAATGCTGAAGTTGTTCTTCATTGCAAAGACGCAGGCAGCGCCAAGGGACGTGCCAAGAAACGGTATGGAAAGTCCTTTTACAATTTCAAGCATAATTACTCCTTTCATAGTTAGCAATCGCTAACTATTTACATTATAACATAACACAGTTAAAATATCAAGGGCGCAGTGCACTGATGTAACAGTCACCGCGCCCTGTTATTATATTATTCGCGACAGCCTCTGTAAGTGATTGCCATCTGCACAGAGATATCAGAAAAGCCATAGTATCCCGACATTTTATCGGAACACTATGGCTTTGATACTATATCAGTCCAGCTTTGTGAAGCGTCTTACCTCACCTGATTTACCCACGAACATTGCCTTGGGTCTTGCCCAGACCTCGCCGTCCTTGAGTGACTTGTACACCACCAGCTCCTCCATGGTCTCGCTGTGTCTTGCAACTGCGATGACCTCGTATTCGTTGCCCTTGAAGTGGCGGTACTTCGCCCCAACAACTATCTCGGTATCCTTGTCCTCAACGGGCACCTTGTCCTCGGGCTCGATGTTGACGATATCGTCAGCGACGATTATCATAGCCGAATAGGGTCTCATGCGTACATAGGCATTGCCGTTCTCCACCTGAAGGGGAGAAGCTGTGAAAACGTCCACCAGTCTTGACATATGGGTGCCGAAGTTAAGGTCAAAGTCATAGTCTGCAAGGTTAAGGGCAACATAAACGGTCTGCTCGCCCTGCACCTTCTTGAAAAGAAGCTGCTGATTGGTTATCATTATGCGCTCATAGCTGCCTGTTCTGAGGGCAGGGTAAGCGCGGTATATCCGACCAAGCTTTACGATATGCTTATAGAGCGAAACATTCTCGCGCTCCATATCCTGAAGGTGGAGGCAGGGGCGGAGATTATCATCGGAGTTGTTTTCCTTTCTGCCCTCGATGCCGTATTCGCTTCCGTAGTAGATAGATGGGATACCGGGCATGGTGTACATGAGAGTGTATACCAGAGGCAGATGTGCATGGTTGTGGAGAGTACTTGCCAGACGGTTGACATCGTGGTTGTCCACGAAGTTATACAGGTTGATATTGCGGTATATGCCGCCGTTAGCGCCTGACTGCCTGTTGATGGAGTAGTCTATCTCGAAATAGTTCTTGTCGTTGTGTGAGGACCACAGTCCCTTGTAGCACTCATAGTTGGTGACGCTGTCAAGCATCTCGGGGTTGGCCCAGCGGTTGTAGTCTCCGTGGATTATCTCGCCCATGAGCCAGAAATCGGGCTTCTTGCCCTTGCAGAAGCTTCTTATGCGCTTGAAGAAATCGAAGTCGATGCAGTCGGCGGCGTCGAAGCGGATACCGTCTATGTCGAAGGACTCTATCCAGTAATTCACGGCGTCGATGAGGTGGTCACACACACCGGGATTGCGGAGATTGAGCTTGACCAGATTGTAGTGGCCGTTCCAGCCCTCGTACCAGAAGGGGTCGCCGCAGGGGCTTGGACCGCCGAAGTTGAGGTTCTGGAACCAGTCGCAGTACTCAGAGCCCTGACCCTTTTCCTGTATATCAACGAACTGAGGGAATTTTCTGCCGACGTGGTTGAAAACTCCGTCAAGGATAATGCGTATGCCGTTTTCGTGAAGTCTGTCACAAATGAAGCGGAACGAGTTATTGTCACCGAGTCTGCGGTCTATCTTCTTGTAGTCGATGGTGTCGTAGCCATGCTCTACGGACTCAAAAACGGGTCCGAAGTAAACAGCGTCAACGTTCATCTCCTTGAGGTGAGGTATCCAGTCGAGGACCTTGTCAAGACGGTAGGTAACATCCTCGCTTCCGTCATTGAATTTTGGCGCTCCGCAGAATCCCAGCGGATAGATGTGATAGATTATCGCGTTATCGTACCAATTCATAATAACACACTCCTTATTTTTATTTGTTTGAGCCTTCAAGGAAATATGACGCCTCCATATCAGCCACGTTCAGTGCCAGCGCGAGCGGATACATTTCCAGCGCCTTTCCGATGGTACCTCTTTCCTCGGTACCACCGTATGAAAAGCCCATGTGGTAGCGTATTGCGAATGCTTCCTCACGGGTAAGACGGTTCTCACCGTAGAAATAACCCGAGAGTATGTATACGGACTTCTCCCCATGTCCGTAAGGCAGCGTATCATTGATGGCGTAGAAGGGGACTTTTTCCCACTGACCTGTTTCATCGTTCTTCTTGTTGCGCATCTCGACGGTGTAGAAATTCACCTTGCAGATGTCATGGAGAAGGGCAACGAGGGCGATAGTCTCCTCAGAATAGTCCATACCGTAGAGCTCTTTGGTGCGGGGACGTGAAAGGTAGTCCTTCAGGCAGTGGTAAACATTCAGGCTGTGCTGAACGAGCCCTCCCTCATAAGAGCCGTGAAATCTTGTGCTGCTGGGAGCGGTGAAGAAATCGCTTCTCTCGAGAAATTCAAGAAGCTTGTCTGCACCTTCGCGTTTGATGTTTTCCTTGTAGATAGATATGAATTCTTCTTTTGCAGTCATAATGGTACTCCTTAAAATACAATATAATTATTATACCACAAATTGTTATTAAATTCAATAGGTGTATATGATTTTTTTATGGATTTTAACTATAATTGGCAGTACAACTTTTGCGGCAGAAAAAAAGTGGGTGCAGGCACTTGAAATTTCTTCTGAAATATGGCATAATTAAAACATGATCCTTTAGCCGTCAGCCATTGGCATCGTAAGGATTGTATTATCCGTATGTCTGAGCGGCGAAGCCGCTGCCAAGGGCTAAGTGCTAAAGGCTGACAGCTTCATAAATACGGCGTCCGCAGCCGAAAAGCGGAAGTTAAGGAGGGACTTATGTCTAACCAGCTTTGTATAGTCCTCGATTTCGGAGGTCAGTACAATCAGCTCATCGCAAGAAGAGTCAGAGAGTGCGGCGTATACTGCGAGATCAAGAGATTTGACACGCCAATAAGCGAGATCAAGGCGATGAACCCGACCGCTATCATTTTCACAGGCGGTCCCAACAGTGTTTACGATCCAAGCTCGCCCCATATCTCGGAGGAGATATTCAGTATCGGCGTACCGATCCTCGGTATCTGCTACGGATGTCAGCTCATGGCGTACACTCTCGGCGGCAAGGTAGAGAGCTGTGAGAAAAGCGAATACGGAAAGATCGAGATCTCTCAGAACAGCGGAAGCCTTATATTTGAGGGCGTTCCCGAAAAGAGCGTAGTATGGATGAGCCACACCGATTTCGTAAGTCAGCTTCCCGAGGGCTTCAGTGTAACGGCAAAGTCTGCGGACTGTCCCTGTGCCGCATTTGAAGCACCCGAGAGAAAGCTCTATGCAGTGCAGTTCCACCCCGAGGTGACACACAGCGAATACGGTAAGCAGATACTCCATAATTTCTTATATAACGTGTGCGGCTGCACAGGCGACTGGGTAATGGATGATTTCATCGAGAACACAGTTGCGAAGCTCCGCGAGCAGATAGGCGACAAGAAGGTAATACTGGGACTTTCAGGCGGAGTAGACTCCTCAGTCGCAGCAGGACTTCTCAGCCGTGCAGTTGGCAAGCAGCTTACCTGCGTATTCGTGGATCAGGGACTCATGCGCAAGGACGAGGGAGACTTCGTCGAGGAGACCTTTACAAAACTTTTTGATATGAACTTTGTCCGTGTAAACTGCAAGGAGCAATTCCTCAAGGCGCTCAAGGGCGTCAGCGACCCCGAGCAGAAGCGTAAGATAATCGGCACAGAGTTCTATAACGTATTCTGGGACAAGATAAGAGAGCAGGGAACAGACGGATTCTTCGCACAGGGAACCATCTACCCCGACCGAATCGAATCGGGCAGAGGAAATCAGGCAGGTCACGGCAGTACAGCCGTCATCAAGACCCACCACAACATGGTAAAGATGCCCGAGGACATCAAGTTCGCAGGGACCATCGAGCCTCTGGGTGACCTGTTCAAGGACGAGGTAAGACAGGTCGGCGAGAAGCTTGGAATCCCCCATGATCTTGTGTGGAGACAGCCATTCCCGGGACCGGGTCTCGGAGTTCGTATCATCGGCGAGATAACCGAGGAGAAGATAAAGATACTTCAGGAAGCAGACGCAGTATTCCGTGACGAGATACGCAAGAGCGGCATAGAGTCGGAGCTCAAGCAGTTCTTTGCAGTTCTTCCCGACGTGCGTACAGTAGGCGTAATGGGCGACCACCGTACATACGACCACCTTATCGCTATACGCGCAGTTACCACCGATGACTTCATGACAGCTGACTGGGCGCGTATCCCCTATGATGTGCTTGCGAGGGTATCCAACCGTCTCTGCAACGAGGTAGAGCACGTTAACAGAGTAGTGTATGATATAACCTCCAAGCCTCCGGGAACCGTGGAGTGGGAATAATTCCTGCACATTGATTAATAAAAGTGAAAGAGCTGACCAGGCGGTCAGCTCTTTTTTTAGTTATTGTAAAGCTATATTTCCATTGAGATAACGAATGTGGTGTATCTTATCTCCTATCATGCTCATGGTGGTTCATTCCTTAATTATGTTCTGTTTGGCAAAATACTCTGATTATACTAAATGCTTGATTCTTTTACTTGAATCCAAATCATTATTCAAATGCCCTCTTAATGTTTCGTAGCTTGCGACAAGCGGCGTTAGCAAAGCATTGAAAACACCGGTTTCATCTTGAATAGGAATCTCTACAACAACCTTATGATAGCTGTCAAAAAATAAAGTTGAACAGTTTCCGACAATTTTACTGTCGTCTGGCATTTCCAAGTGTTCCAAAATCTGTTTCCTAAGTTCTTCATTATGCTTGGCGGTATACATTTGCTCAAAAGGTTTAATCATGGTATCACACTCCTGAGAATAATGGTTTATCTGCATTATAACATATTTGTTTAGGATAGTCCATAAAGAATATCCATATCCACATCTCCAACAATACCGGGGATATGACCGTAGGCGCTTGCCTGCCAGATAGCGTAGTCTCCCTCGTAGTCGGTCTCGTCGACGAAGTGAGCCAGCCAGACGGGGTGAGAAGCCTTTGTGCGTTCGCTCCAGAAGTTATTGAGGAAGTTCTTACTGCTGTAGAGCATAGCGGAGTAGCCGCACTTTTCCATTTCGTCAGCGAAGGCAGCATATATGTCATTGAGGTCCTTGATGCTCATGCCGTATTTCTGGAAGTTTCCGAACTCCTCCCAGTCGAAGGCGACGGGGAAGTCCAGCTGCTGACCGTTCAGGTTATCGGCTATCCAGCGGGCGTGTTCGCGGACGCCCTCCTCGGAGTTATCGGTGGTATAGAAGTAAACGCCCACATCGAGACCTGCGGCGGTAGCGTTCTCGATATTCTGGCGGAAGTAGTCGTCCATGGTGATCTGGCTGTAGTAATAGCCGATACGGATAATGACGAAGCTGCACCCTGCGTCGCGGACCGCGTTGTAGTCTACATTGGTCTGCCATGCAGATACATCGATACCGAAGCGGACACCCTCCTGATCGTATCTTGCGATGAAGTCGCTGTAATCCACTCTCGGGTTATTGTCAACGGGAGCAGGCACCTGATCCACCACAGATATAGTCAGGTCCCATGAAACGGAATTGCCGGAGCTGTCCGTGGCGGTGGCGGTCAGTGGATAATCGCCCACAGCGTTGGGGTCGACATCTCCCTCGTATGTGAGAGTGGGAGCCTTATCGAAGTTATCCGCAAAGCCGACGTAGTTGTTGAGGTCGAATGGAGTCCCCACCTTATGATTGGGAGTCCATCCTGCATTGAGCACGATGGGAGCGGTAGTATCAATGACGCTGTACTGAAGCTTCTGCGTGAACTCGTTTCCTCCGTAGATATAAGGTATCTCCACCTCATAAACGCCGGTATCCGAGGTGTTGAGCAGGACATCTCCGTCCTTGAGGTCCACGTTTTTTTCGGTAATGAAGTCCTTGAGCTTTATTTCCTCATAGACCTCAACGGATTCCTTGCCCTTGAGCACCAGATCCTTGGGAGGTTCGGGCTTTGCGGCAGCAGTGGTGGTAGTTGTCACAGGTTTAGAAGTCACAGCGGCAGCAGAAGTGCCGACTGAGGTCGTAACAGCTGAGGTGGTATTCACCTCAACGGAAACGCTTACAGTATTGCTGACTTTTTTGCCGCCGCAGCCTGTGAGGAGGCAGAGTGCAGCAAAAACGGGTATAATATATTTTGATCTCATGTTGTTCCTTTCGGCAGATGTGATTTATCGTGTAAAGATATAATCAATTATATCATAAGATGAGCCGAATGTAAAGAAAAACTATATCATGTGCGGAAAGAATGAGTACAGATTTGACTTTTTATGAGCTGTTTGCTATAATAGCAGTAATTACTTTGTGGAAATAAGATGCCTCTTGGAGAACATCTTGAAAAAACACAGCAGCGGAAAGGAAGTGCGGCGATGAGCAGGCTTGCAGATCGTATTAATGATGACAATGGCTTTATGGTAAAGCTTCGTATGGACAGTAGATTTGATTTAAAGGACTATGATGATATAAAGTCAGCTCTGAAGGATGTGATCTCAGGGTGGAAAAGTGACGGAAAGGTAAGCACTGAGGATTTTGTGGCTTTTCTTGACCTTATTCAGTGCCTTGCAGGAGGGAGCCGCTTCTGGAGCGATGAAACAGCGCTGATGGCTGAGGATGCCGAGCTGGAGCTTATGGAAATTATCCATGATGAGCTGGATCTGTAAGTGCAAATCCGATAACAGCAGTCCTCTGCGGCATAAATGAAAGGAATAACATATGGTAACAGATGCACATATACATCTTCCGTGGCAGGAGCCCGACCTTGACGCAAAGAGGGACAGGCTCATGGCGGAGCTTGACAAAAACGGCGTCAGCAGCGGAGTAGTCATAGCTGATTCAGAGCTTGAAAGCGTTATCGGCTCCGCCGCAGAGTGTGCGGAGCTTTTCCGCGGCAGCGATAATATAAGGGTAGTTGCTGGCATAAGCCCTCTTATCAGCTTTGAGGGGCAGCTCCGACTTTGCAGGGAGCTTCTTGACTGCAGGGACATAGCAGGGCTGAAGGTGTACACAGGTCATGAGGACTTTTACTGCACCGACAGCAGCCTTTTCCCCGTGTATGACCTTGCAGCGGAGTACCGTGTGCCCGTGCTTTTTCACACGGGCTGGGACAACTCTCACTATGCTTCTCCCGAGCGGATGAAGGAGCTTGCTGAGAGCCGTCCGCAGAACACGTTTGTTTACTGCCATTGTTTTTATCCCGACACTGAAAAGTGCTTTGAGGTGCTTGGGGACTGCGGCAACGTCATGTTTGACACATCCTCGCTGGCGGACAGTGAGGAGCATATCCCTGCCATAGCCGAAAGCCTCGAGGGAGCAATTGAGCGTATGCCATACAGGATAATGTATGGCTCGGACTACGGAAGCTGTGACATGGGAGCCCATATCCGCTTTGCGGAGGGACTTCACCTGACAGATACCCAGCGGCGCCTTTTCATGTGGGGGAATGCAGCAAGGCTCTACGGCATAATGCAGGGACGGCGTCCACGTTGAAAGCGGACGTTGCTTTATTGGTGAATAAGTGTTATAATATCAATGCATGAAAGGAGGCGAAGCATATGGACTACATCTGCAAGATGTGCGGCGGTATCATATCCCCCGATGACGGTACGGGAGTATGCGACTGTGAGCACTGCGGCTCACGGCAGACCTATCCGCTGCGGTATTTCGGCGACCATGCGGAGATGTACAACAGAGCCTGTCAGCTTCGCCTCAAGACGGATTTTGAGGGAGCGGAAAAGCTTTTCACGAAGCTGTCCGAGGAGATTCCCAACGAGTCCGAGGGCTTCTGGGGAGTGCTCATGTGCCGCTGCGGACTTGAATACGAGGACGACCCCATTTCGGGCATGAAGATACCCGTTTGCAGCAGGACTGAGACGGGAGAGATAACTGCCGACCCCAACTATCATGCTGCCCTGCTTACCGCAACTCCGTCGCAGGGAGCCTTCTATCGCAGAGAGGCGGCTGCACTGGAAATGCTGCGCCGCGAGACTGTTGAGAGGGTAGGTACAGGCGAGAAATACGATGTGTTCATCTGCTGCCGCCTGACCGATGACAGCGGACGAGCCACCACCGACAGTGTAGTTGCTGAGGAGATATGCCACCAGCTCACCGAGGAGGGCATGAAGGTATTCTACGCTCCCGTAACGCTGACGGACATCTCCGAGAGTGAGTATGAGCCCTATGTGAATGCAGCCATAGGAAACTCATCTGCGCTGCTTGCAGTGGGCTGCAAGGCGGAGAATTTTGCCGTACCGAAATTCAGAAGCGAGTGGAGCAGGTGCGGAGCTGCCGTAAAACGGGGCGAGAGCAGGCTGCTCTATGTCTGCATAAAGAATACAGACCCCCGTGACCTTCCCACTGAGCTGAGGGAGTACCCTGTCAAGGACGTTACGCGGATGGGATTTCTGACGGAGGTCATAAGGAGTATAAACGCTCTCGGAGACAGCAGCGGCAGCCGTCCGAGGAGCATAGCGAAAAAGACTCCCGAGAAGCTTATCCGCCGCATGAAGATATTCCTTGCGGACGAGGATTTCGATGCCGCCGAGGAGTACAGCGGACTTATACTTGACGCGGACCCATACTGCTGGCAGGCGCATTTTGCAAGATTTCTGGCGGACAACGGCTGCCGCAGCACCGATGACCTTATGCTTGAGGAGATGGTGGGCAGCTTTGCCGATGACTATATAGAGCGGTTTGGCTTTGATTTTACAGATGACGATATCTACCGCGCCCAGCTTTCCGATATGCTGGGAAGCTCTCTCCGCAGCGCACTCCGCTTTGCAGAGGGGGAGGACAGTGTCAGGCTGACTACTCTCTACGAGCGCTTCGTGAGTGCAGTCAGGGACTCGATTTTTGTCAGGGAGCAGGAGCAGATAGACAGCGAGGAGCAGGCTGAGATGGAGAAGCTCCGACGGCTCCATGCGGAGGAGGAGACAGAGAGGGAGTCGCGAAAGCGCAAAAAGCAGGTTATTAAAGCACGCTTTCTGGGATATATGGCGGTCATTGCCGCAGTACTTCTGGTACTTGCCATAAAGTTCCATTTCAAGTTCGCCATAGTTCTGATAGCAGTGCTTGTGGTGCTTATGATATTGGTGTTTGCAGGACTTGAAAAATAAAACAGCCCCTGAGCATATAAGTGTTTCTATTGACAATACGGCAATGTCATGCACATAAATCGGAATTTAACACCTTCGGTGTTAAATTCCGAAGCCCTTAGCCTTTAGCTTTTAGCCATTAGGAAGCGGCTTCGCCGCTTTATTATCGGGCGGCGGAACGCCGTCCCCTACATTAGGCTAACGGCTAATGGCTATGGGCTAACGGCTTAAATCATAATTTAGCAAAGCTAAATTATGATTTATCTTAGCAATCGTATAAAATACAATGCCCCGAAGCATTTTAAAGTGCTTCGGGGCAAAATGTCTATATGGTTATCTGTAATATTTGCTCAGGGGCTTGATTTTATCGTTTATCCTCGGACTGTCTGAACTGTAAAGGCGTGAGACCGTAGGAGCTTCCGAAAAGCTTTACGAAATAGGAGGTATTGCTGTATCCCACATTGACACCCACGTCCTTGACGGAGAGGTCGGTAGTCCTGAGCAGCTCCGCAGCCTTGTTCAGACGGCTGGTGATAACGTCCTTGTTGACGCTGACGCCGAAGGTTTCGGTATAGAGGTGCTGGAAGCGTGAGCGGCTGAGAGATAGCTCCTTAGCCATATCGTCGATGGAGTAGTCTCTGCCGGGCCAGCGGTAAATGGACTGGCGTATCCACAGCAGCTTTTCGGAGTAGATACCCTCGGGACGGTCGGTGAAGGTACGCTTTTTGCTGAGCTTTTCCGATGTCTTGTACATAAGCAGCTGATAATAAAGGTCGATAGCCTTTTCCTTAAATGTGTTTGTTGAGTAGTGTTCAAAGCACATACTGCGTATCATTTCCGACATTTCCGTTATGTCGGTTATATCCACGGGACGGTCGAGAGGGATATTCAGCTCCTCCATCATCTTCTGTTCATTCTCATCGGGGAAGAAGTGCATCCAGTCGTCGAAGTATTCGGTGCTGGCAGGATAGTAATATTGAGGCGTATCGGGACGGAATATGATGAACGAATGAGCGCCTGTGCGGATATCCTTGCCATTTATCCTGAAATGTGCGGGGGTCTTTACTATGAGCATGAGCCAGCTTTCTGTGCCGTTTGGTCTGTCTATGCAGAAACTTCTGCCGTGTCTGTGATTGTAGCCTATTTCGACCATTTTCATGAGCTTTCCCTCCTTTGACAAATTACGGGAATATTATACCATAGTGAAGACGGGCGTGTCAATTACTTTCAGCACAAAAGTGATATATAAATACCTTATCATCCGATAGTTGAATTTAAAAAACGGATATGGTATACTTATTCTATCGGGAGGCGATAAATTGAAACTAAAGGACATTACTGCCAAATCGGCGGCAAAAGATATATTCACGGGCATCATCATAGCACTTGTGTCGATCCCTATCTCTATGGGATACGCGCAGGTATCGGGACTCCCTGCGGTTTACGGTCTGTACGGCTCGGTGTTCCCGATACTCATTTTCGGACTTTTCTCCACCTCCAAGCAGTTCATTTTCGGAGTGGACGCGGCACCTGCCGCCCTTGTGGGAGCCTTTCTCGCAGCGCTCGGCATAGAGAACGGCTCTGACGAAGCGGTACAGCTTGTCCCTGTTATCAGCTTTTTCGTGGGCGTATGGCTGCTGCTCATGGCACTGTTCAAAGCGGGCAGGGTGGTATCCTACATCTCCACTCCTGTCATGGGCGGTTTTATAAGCGGCATTTCCACCACCATAATCTTCATGCAGATACCCAAAATACTTGGCGGCACAAGCGGCAGAGGAGAGATAGTAGAGCTCATTGCTCACATCGCTGATACCTGCGCTCACAGCTTCAATGTCACATCAGCCATACTGGGCGGAACCGCGCTGGTGGTGCTGCTCATCTCGAAAAAGCTCATGCCGAAGCTGCCCATGTCAGTGTTCGTCATGATAGGTGGAGCGGTTCTGGGGTACACCGGATTTGCGGAGACTCACGGAGTTGCACTTCTTGAAAATGTGGAGCGCGGACTGCCTGCGTGGCGGCTCCCTCACTTCAGCGGATTGGACATTACGCAGGTGCTGACCACAAGTCTCACCGTCGCCGTAGTAATAATGGCTGAGACACTTCTCGCCTCCAGCAGCTATGCTGCAAAGAACGGCTACAAGCTCAAAAACGACCGCGAGATAATGGTGTACGGACTTGGCAACATAGCGGCGTCAATGACAGGCTGCTGCCCCGTGAACGGCTCTGTATCGCGAAGTGCAATGGGTGAGCAGTACGGCGGAAAGTCACAGCTCATGTCCATAGCGGCATCCTTTTCCATGATGCTTATAATGCTTTTCGGAACGGGCTTTATCAAGTACTTGCCTGTCCCCGTACTTACAGCTATAGTGGTATCGGCACTTCTGGGCGCGGTGGAGTTCCACCTGATGAAGCGCCTTTTCAAACAGGACAAGAGGGAGCTTTTCATCTTCTTCGGGGCTTTTTTCGGAGTTCTTGTTTTCGGCACGGTCTACGGAGTAATGACGGGAGTCATACTCTCGTTCATCAGCCTTATCATCAACGTTGCCAATCCCAAGCGCTCATTTCTGGGAGTTATCGAGGGGCATGAGGGCTTTCACAGCCTTGAACGCAACACATATGCTCATCCCTTGAAAGGAGTGGTGCTGTACAGATTTTCGGGAAATCTCTACTTTGCCAATATCAGCACGTTCATATCCGACATTGAGGCAGCATTTAAGGACGACACAAAGGCAGTTGTGGTGGACTCGGGAGCTGTCTGCAACATAGACATTACCGCAGCCGACAGGATAGCCGAGCTGAGAAAGCAGCTGGAGGACAGGGACGTGAAGCTGTATTTCGCTTCACATATCGGCTCTCTCAACGACCGCTTCCGTCAGCTCGGACTGGGCTCAATGGTTGAGAAAGGGCATTGCAGGCGGACTATTCCTGCGGCGCTCCTTGACGCAGGCTTCACAGCTCCCTATGCAACGGAAAACGATAAGGAAACAGCTGCCGACAAGCTTCCCGTGAGGAGCTTTGAGCGTCTGGAGTTTGAGTGGGCATTCGGAGCCTCTGCGGACGAGGAGATGGAGAAGTACGCGGAGAAGCTCCTCGTAAACATCAACAGCAGCGGCAGTGCCGAGGAGCAGCTCACAGGGATAATCAACGCCGACGAGAACTGGAAGGGAATGGGGGACCTTGACCGCGAGGAGCTCCTTGTGCATCTGGAGTCCCATCTGAAGGAGCTGTCAGAGAAGCTCCACATCAGCGAGGAACACATCGAGGAAGCCATAGAGCTGAGGAAGCTGCGGCTTGCAAGGAATATCGGCAGAAAAGACCCCAAGGCACTGAAAATGCTCCGTGAGCACGACCGCCGCTTTGATAAGGAGCTGAAAAAGCACGATTCAAAGCTGTATGAGAAGCTGCTTGCACACAGGCGTGAAGCCCTTGACAATCTGCGAAAGACCAATCCCGAATTCTCCGACCTTATCGACGAACTAAGCAAGCAGTGACAACACTTGTTATATAACGTAAAAAAAGCCTGAGAGCGATAAAACTCTCAGGCTTTATTACTGTAATGGACCCGAAGGGGTTTGAACCCTCGGCCTCTGCGTTGCGAACGCAGCGCTCTCCCAACTGAGCTACGGGCCCGCGTTATTCCGTCATTAATTATATCACTGAAAAAGTGGTAAGTCTATTATCAGCAACGAATGTTTACAATTTGTTCACAATTTTTAGCGTACGTCATAATAGAACTTATCTGCTGCCTTTTTGTTGTATCCTGTGAGAATCGCCTTTGTAAGATCACGGTTCTTCAGGAGATACCAATCTCCGAATTCGTCAAATTTCCGGCTGGAAGTGATGACGGAGGGTTTTTTTATGACACCGTATTTCATATTTTTGCTATCTCCGAGAGCCTTCAGACGTTTTGCAAAATCTGCGTCCTCAACACTGACAAGCTCCTCATTAAAACCACCTAAGAGTTCAAAATCCGTTTTTCTGAACCAGAACATGGTCGCAGAAAGGATACCTCCGCTTTTTTTGATAATAGGGAGCAGTTTTAATACGATGTAGATCTCTGTAATAAGGATTCCCAGCGACATACGTTCAAACTTTGGACGGGCTCCTCCACCGATATACTCGTTGCTTTCAAGCATGGACTTTATTTTTGACAGTGCATTGTATGGCATCATACTGTCGGCGTCAATGGTAACGATGAAACGCCCTTTGGCAGCTTTTACACCGGCATTTCTTATCTTGCTCAGGCATTTGTCACTGTTGTATATAACATCTGCTCCGTATTTCCTGGCGATCTCTTCTGTCCTGTCGGTACATCTGTTAAGGACAACAAGTATCTGAACATTATCATCCGGAACATTTTTTTCAGCACGGCGTACAGCCTTTATACATTTTGCAATATATTTCTCTTCGTTATGAGTGGGGATCACTATCGTAAAAGTGTAATCATTCATTGATCTGACCTCGTTTTTTACCGGCACAGCCGATATTGATTATTAACTGCGGAACGATCCTGCATATATTTATTATAATATATAAATAATCACTTTTCAACTGTTTACACAAATCTTTTTGCTGAGCAGGGCGATCAAATGGAGATTAATGCTAATGAAGAGAAATGCAAAATAGACGAAATGTATATTATTGTGCTATAATTGCTAATTGTACACAATAGGAACCGTAAGAACAATCCTGAAAATGTAGGAATTGACAAATTTTTTAAATGAGAAGAAAAAATATATAATCATTCTTGAAAAAAGTGTTGTTATATGTTATAATAACTCAAATACAAAACTGGGAGTATTATTTGTGAAGAAATTATAAACCAGTTATATTTGGCTGTTTTGCGTTTATGACAATAACGGCTCTGTAAAAACACGGTTCTGTTCTGAAAAAAGTGATGGCAGGAGTAAGAGAATAGGCATGATATATCAGGGAATAGTTAATGTTTCGGCTATTAATGATTTTGATAATGTTAATTACTTAACAGACTGCGTTTCAGCGGAGAGAAAAAACAGGATCAGCAAGTTCCTTCGGGACGAGGACAAGATAAGGTCACTTGCCGCCGAGCTTCTTCTCAGGCATATGCTGAGTACGATATATGGCATCAACGTAGCAGAAATAATGTTCGGTGCTGATAAATACGGAAAGCCATATCTGATAGGAAGTGAGCTGAAGTTCAATATCACGCATTCGGGAGATTATGTTGCCTGTGCTGTTGGAGATGCTGATATGGGCATAGATATCGAGAAGATCAGCAGAATGGAACTTCCGGAGGTATACAGCGTTTTTTCAGGATCAGAGAGAGAAATGATAAATGCCTTGCCGCAGGATATTCAGGCGGATATGTTTTACAGGCTCTGGACTTTGAAAGAGAGCTATGTCAAGAAAACAGGAGATGGCCTGCATTGCCCGTTTGATTCCTTTTCCTTTGATCTTACGGGTGACAGGATACTTCTGAAGAATAGTAAAAAGACAGACAGTGAAAATGCTTTTTTCAACAGAAAGCTTGACGGCAGGTATTGGTATTCGGTTTGTTTTCCGTCGGATGAAAGGCTTGAAGATATTGCCGAATATGATCTGCTGCGTGTGATCGATGCTTTCAGATGATTTAGCTAAGTGTGGGGGATATAAAGGGATATGATGATTAAAGGGTTTTTACATCTTTTATTCTGCTCCTTGCCTGTTCCGTCTCTTAGTGAAAATATAAATTATTATTTGCTATAAGAAAGGTAAAAGGTGATCGAAGTGAATGTTAATGAGAAAGTAAGAGGATTTATTTCAAGATTCGTAAAAATGGACGATTGTAATGATGACACGAATATTTTTGAGAGCGGTATGGTAAATTCACTCTTTTCCATGCAGCTTATCATGTTCCTCGAGAATGAGTTTTCGATCCAGATAGAAAACGATGAGCTGGATCTTTCAAATTTTGAAACGATCAATAAGATCTGTGCTTTCGTAGAAAGAAAAACTGCCTGAATAGTCTTGGGAGAGAAATAATGAAAAGAATAGCTATGTTATTTCCCGGGCAGGGCTCGCACTTCCGCGGAATGGGAAAGGAGCTTTATGAGCAGTTTCCTGTTGCAAGAAAAGTGTTTGATGAGGCAAATGATGTTCTGGGCTTTGATCTGGCGGGCAAGTGCTTTGAAGGAAGGATAAGTGAGTTGAACCTTCCCGATATAATGACACTGTCGATACTGACTACTTCCTATGCTTCGTATAAAGTATGGATATCCGAAACAGGTGTATTTCCTGAAATATGTGCAGGACACAGCATCGGAGAGTTTTCTGCACTGACTGCCGCAGGTGTTTTATCCTTTGAGGATTCACTCAGGATCGTAAAGCTGAGGGCAGACCTTGCAAAAGCTGTGGCTGACAGTCAAAGGGGGGCAATGACCATTGTTGACAACTTCAGCAAGGAACAGCTTGAGAAACTATGTGACGGTTTATCGGATAGTGAATACTTTGCAGAGATAAGCTGTGTTAATTCGGGTAAACAGTTTGCTGTTTCAGGACATCAGAGCGTTCTGATGGAGCTTGAAAAAGAGGTAATGAAGTTTAACGGTAATACTACACCACTTCTGATGAGCCCTCCGTTCCATTGTTCAATGATGACAAGTGTAAGAGAGGAGCTTCGTGAAAAGCTAAGTTCATGTAAGCTGAATCCTCCTGAATTCAGTGTTATATCAGACTTTACAGCACGGCCTTACCGCTCTGAGTCAGAGGTGCCTGAATTGCTTAGCCTTCAGGTTTGCAGCCGTGTAAGATGGGATGAGGCATTAAGATATATCGCGGATACCGATGTGGACGCGATGATCGATATCGGGCCGTCATCCGTTGTTTCAACTCTTATCAGAGAAAATGGCAATGGCCATATACCTGTTTTTTCCTTTGCGGTGGCGGGGGAACGCGATCATATAAAGGAAATGTGCAGAAACAGTTTTGCTGATATGAGCAATTTTATAAATCTATGTATTAAAGAAACTATTAACTGCAAAAATAATAATAGTAATGCAAAGGAATACAGTCAAGCAGTTGATTATATAAACGAACTGATCCAGCTTAAATGTACCAATAATGACACCATAACTGATACTGTAGATAAAGCTTTAGACCTGTGCTCGCAGATATTTGAATTGAAGAGTTTGGACCATAGGGTCATTACCGGAAAGGTGAATAAACTCAGGAGCATGGCTGAAAAGCTTGGTAATATTGTTTAGGGGAATATACAATATGTCTATTAGTATTCATGGGGAAAGCCATGCTTTCGAGCAGAGAAAGCGTGAGATATACTTAAAGGTCAGCAGAGGTGAGATAACTCCTCAGAATGCTGTCGAATTATTAAAGCATATCTCAGATAACAACAGAATAGATACGAAGGCGTCAAATTCTTCTTATCAGGTCAATGATATTGCTGTTATAGGCATATCTTCGTTACTTCCCGATGCGGAAAATGTTGATGAGCTCTGGGACAATCTTGTAAAAGGAAAAGATTGCATCTCGGATGTCCCTCTTGAACGTTGGGGAGCAGAATACGAAGATATCAAGGATGACAGCAGTTCATCTGCGTGTGATAAGATGGGTGTGGTTGAACACATCGACAAATTTGACGCCTCTTTTTTTAACATACTCCCTCTGGATGCACTGAATATGGATCCCCAGGAAAGAGTATTCATGCAGGAGGCTTGGCACGCACTGGAAGATGCCGGCTATGCAAACGACAGGCTCGATAAAAAGAACTGCGGCATTTTTGTAGGTGCCATGGGCGGAGACTATAAGATACAGACAAGAATGGGAGGATTGGGAAATTCTTTTATTTCCGCAAGACTTGCCTATAACCTTGACCTTAACGGTCCGAATATGACTATAGATACTGCTTGTTCATCTTCACTGGTAGCTATCCACCAGGCGTGTCAGAGCCTAAGGAACGATGAGTGTACTGTTGCTGTTGCAGGAGGTGTTAATGTTATCTCAACTCCTGATACTCATTACATCTCAAATAAAATGGGTATGCTATCAAACAGCGGCAGGTGCAGGACCTTTGACAATGATGCTGACGGCTTCGTTCCCGCTGAAGGTGCTGCTGTTGTTATCCTGAAGAAGCTTGATAAAGCTATAGAGGATAAAGACCATATATATGCAGTCATAAAGGGTTCGGCAGTCAATTATGACGGCGCTACAAACGGTATTACTGCTCCGGGCAGTCCTTCTCAGACTGCTCTCGAAAAGGAGGTGTATGAGAGATACGATATAGATCCCTCTGAGTTCTCTTATATAGAATGCCACGGAACAGGCACAAAGCTTGGTGATCCGATAGAGATATCAGCGATGAAGAACGCCTTTGCAGGATATACCGATAAAAAGCAGTTCTGCTATATCGGAGCACTCAAGTCAAATATTGGTCATACTCTTGCTGCTTCGGGAGCTGCCGGTGTTGTTAAGCTCATGCTTTGCCTCGAACATAAAATGCTTGTCCCGTCCATAAATCTTAGTAAGGAAAACGAGCATTTTGATCTGAGAACTACTCCTTTCAAGGTAGTCAGGGATACTGTCAGCTGGGACAGCAAGTCTCCCCGCAAATGCGCGATAAATTCATTTGGACTCAGCGGTATAAACTGTCATATGGTCTTTGAGGAGTATTCATCTCCCATGACTGAGTATAAGTGTGGACAGAAAGAGCTTCCTTTCGTTTTCTCGGCAAAAAAGGACAGTGCTTTGAAAGAACTCCTGATAAATATGAAGGAGTTCTTTGAGAAAAATGATATTTCCGCTCTTGATGCCGTATCATATACTCTTCTGAATTACAGGAAAAGCTATTCAAAGAGACTTGCGATCATTGCCGGCAGCAGGGAAGAACTGTGTGAAAAGATCGGTTCGCTTATAAAGCTCGGTGATACCAAAGCCATGTCAGCAGCAGACCAATCGGGCAGCTGTGAAAATGAGATATTAAAGAAGATCGTTACGGATTATATCGGAAATGGCAGCGTTTCTGACAAGCTGATCAAGGAATTCTACGGAGAAGGCTGTCCCCCTGTACGCCTGCCGGTTTATCCTTTTGAAAAGAGACGATACTGGCTTGAAAAAAACGACTCAAAAAAGAATGTCTATCCGTATGACCGTATACATATCAGTTCATGTGATGATAACTCTCTTTTACTTATAAAGGATATCAGCAAGAACGAGCCGTATATCAGAGATCACAGAGTAAATGACCATTTTGTAATGCCTGCTGCTGAATATGCTGAGATATTTGCAGATCTGGCAGAGGAATTGCTTGGTTCTGAGAGGATAATTGTTGAGGATTTCTACTGGGTCAATATGCTCACAGCTGATGAGGACAAAAGCATCAGAATAATGATCAGCAAGGAAAAAGATGGCTTGATATTCAAGGCTCTCTCTGATGATGACAGCGAAACGCTTTATACAAAGGCTCTGATAAGCAGAGCAAATGAAGAGCCAGCTGCCATTCCGGATCTTTCGGCTGTCAGACAGAAATTGCATCATAAAGCAGAACGCGATGAGATATATGATTATTATTCTTCGGTAAACATTGAATACGGAAGATCATTCCGCGGACTTGAAAACGTTGTATGCAGCGAGAGTGAAGCGATCGGTTCTTTTGAGGTCACATCTTCAGATGGAGTACGGATGAGCTATTCTGTTTTCGACAGTGCTTTACAGACGATCGGAGCTATGGCCTGTGCTCTTGGCGGAAAAAGCGGAGGCACTTATGTTCCTTACGGGATAAAGAGGATAGAGCTGTATAACAGCCTGCCGCAAAAAGGACAGGCATATGTCCGTGTGATAAGTCAGAACAGGTTCGACGTATATATTTATGATGAAAATGAAAAGCTTTGTGCATATATCAAGGAATTTTCTACCAAAACAGTATCATCGGGAGAAGTTCCGGATATAACTTATCTGGTGAAAAAATGGAAAGAGACAGATCTTGATAAATACAGAAATGACGATAAGCGTTATAACGGTACTGTCATAATCTGTACAGAGGATATGAAGGACTTTGCTGATGAGATCGCCGGGTACAGAGAAAGCTGCCGTATCGTTCTCAATGATAAAGAATGCTTCAGCAAGCTTGGCGATCTTGATGATGCCGAGGAGATATTCTTCATGGTCGGAACGGAGTCTGAAGATAATGGCAGGGAACATCTGTCTGTACTCGGAGAGTCTGATGAAAAGGGCGTCGTATCAGTATACAGATTATTTGGTATCCTTGGCAGCAGAGCAAACAGAAATACGAAGCTCAATATTGTTACTGCAAATCAGTCGGCATTGTCAGACAGTGATCATGTGTTTCCTTATTATTCGTCTATATATGGCTTTGTTGGTTCTGCCAAAAAGGAGTATCCCGATTATGGGATAAGCGTTCTTGATGCAGATCTTATCTCTCCTGATCGCAGCAGACATATCAAGGAGCTTGCGGAAAAGGTATATTCGGATATGCGGTTTGATTCCTATTCGCGCATAGTAGTCGAAAGAGACAACAGATTCTTTATATATGAGCTTGAAAGCTGTGAAAAGGCTGAAAACGCAGATGTATTTACAAAAAACGGAACATACATTATCGCAGGCGGTCTTGGTGGCGTAGGCTCCGAAACAGCAAAGCAGCTTGCTGAAAAATATCAGGCAGATCTGATACTTATTGGCAGAAGTAAGCTTAATGACGATAAAAAGAAGATTCTTTCCGAGATAGAGGGATACGGCGGAAAAGTAGAATATATAGCTGCCGATGTTACCGACAATGAAAGAATGGAAGCGGTGATCTCTGATGTGACTGAAAGGCACGGCAGGATCGATGGAGCTGTTTTTTCTGCATTTGTTCTAAGAGATCATATGATCCGGAATATGACCGAGGAAGAGCTGAAAGAGGTCGTAAGAGTAAAGGCACGAGGTACTACATCGTTTGTTCAGCTGATGATGAAGGCTGAGGCAGGATTTGTTATAACATATTCTTCCATACAGACATATGCCCTTGCTGAAGGTCAGAGCAACTATGCGGCTGCAAGTCTTTTCCAGGACTATGTCTCCGAGTATTTCAACAGATGCGGTAATACGGCAGTTAAGCATATCAACTGGGGATACTTCGGCTCATTCGGTAAGGTCTCAGGTGCTGACTATAAGGAATCAATAACGGGTCAGGGGCTTTATTCCATAGAATCAGATGAGATACTTCCTGCACTGAGATATCTTATGGGATCAGATAACGATCAGATTGTCAGTATCAAGGCTGACAGCAGCGTTATAGAAACCTTTATAAAAGCGGAAGATGTCAATGATAATGAAAAGACTGCTGATAATACCGAGCCGGTTGTTTCTCATATCGGAAGCTATGAGGAAGTTGAGAACAGAGTCATTGCCTGCACGATTAAAGAGCTTTTCATGCAGGAAGAAGACATAGATATTGAAGAGGAATTCGCCGAGATGGGTATAGATTCCATTTCAGGTGTTAAGTATATCAATGCGATCAATAAAGAATTCAATGTCAATCTTAAAACAACTGTACTCTTTGAAACAGGCAATATAAGAAAGCTTTCGGAATATCTGTTAGAAAACTACTCGGTTGCAGAGAATGACAAGGATGAAGAAAATGTCAGTGAATCACTTCTGAATAACGTTACTGATGAGGAGTCTGAGTTCAAGGCTGTAGTATTGAGAAAGAGTGGAGATATAAGCGATATCGAGATCTGCAATATAACTCCCAAGCCGCCGGAGTATGGCGAGGTTCAGGTAATTGTCAAGGCTTTTTCATTGAACTTCGGTGATCTTCTTTGCGTTCAGGGACTTTATCCTACTATGCCGGATTATCCTTTTATTCCCGGATTTGAGTTCTCGGGCGTTATTGTCAAGCTTGGACCGGGAGTAACCGGATATAACATAGGTGATGAGGTAATAGGTCTTACTGACAGCAGAATGGGCGCACAGAGTGGTATCATTACCGTAACAGCAAATGCGCTGACCCGCAAGCCGGGAAATGTCAGCTTTGAAGAAGCCTGCGCTTTCCCTGTTGTTTTCATGACAGTGCATCATATCTTTGAAAGCATAAGGGTCAGGGAAAACGAGAAGATACTTATACAGAGTGCGGCAGGCGGTACAGGACTTATAGCCGTTCAGTACGCACTTGCAAAGGGGCTTGATGTGTATGCTACCGCAGGTTCCGATGCCAAGCTGGAATATCTGGCAGGCATGGGTGTAAAACACCTTATCAACTATTCGACTCATGATTTCAAGCAGGAAATACTGAGAATGACAGAGAATAAGGGCGTTGATATAGTGATAAACACACTCTCCGGTGAAGCTATACAGAAGGGAATGGATATACTCGCGCCGGGAGGCCGCTATGTCGAGCTTGCAATGACGGGTCTGAAGAATTCCGCTAAGCTTGATCTTTCTAAGTTCACGCACAATCAGATGTTTGTGAGCATTGATCTCAGACGAGTGATGCTGTCGGATGCTGATATTGTCAGCAAATACCTGAAACAAGTCAGCGAGACACTTGCAGAGGGAAGGATACGTCCAACAGTGGGTAAGCAGTTCGATTTCAGCGATGTCATCAAGGCATATGAATTTATTAGCCACAGAGAGAATATCGGTAAGATAGTAGTCAGAAACACTATCAGCGACAGCAGGATCAATGAGATCGCAGACATTGAACGCAAACGCGAAAAAGAAGGTATAAGCAAGATCGTTACGATGCTTTCTGAAGGAAGTATCTCACTTGATCAGGCAGAGAAGTTTATGGAGGAAAGAAATTATGAATGATATTTCTTTTCAGAGGAAAGAGATACTAAAAAAGGTAAAGGATAAAACGATCTCTAAGGAATGTGCAGTGGCTGAGCTTGAGAAACTGAATTCTCTTTCATGCATTGATGATAAGCCATTATCTGCTGATGATAAAAAAGCAGAAATCACATCGCCTGTGAAAAAAACTGACGGAGTAATAGAGAAGATCGCTGTTATCGGAATGTCATGCAGATATGCTGACGCCGATACTGTGGGTGAATTCTGGGATAATCTCTGTGAGGGCAGAAATTCTGTAAAAAGAATTGAAAGATGGGGAAAAGACAAGAATTACTGCGGTTCAGTTATCGGCGACATTGATTCATTTGATCACAATTTCTTTGGCTTTAGTCATAAGGAAGCGTGCCTTACAGACAATCAGCAGAGGATATTTCTTGAAGAAGCATATCATGCTCTTGAAGATGCGGGGTATTCGGACACCATGCTCAGCGAAACGGATTGCGGTGTATTTTTGGGATGCAGACGCGGTGATTACTTTAACCTGATCGATGAAAACGTAGAAGATCAGGAAGATATCAGTATCTTTTCGGGAAATGATGAAGCTATACTTCCCGGACGCATATCCTATTTCCTGAATATGAACGGTCCTTCAGTTTCTGTGAATACGACTTGCACATCAGCTTTGACAGCAATACATCTTGCGGCTGAGAGCCTGACCCTTAATGAGTGTGAAATGGCTCTCGCAGGCGGTATACTGGTCATGAATACGGAAAGCCTAATAAGCTCCCTCACAGGTGTAGGGATGTCTGCCGGTGAAGGAAAATGCTGTCCGTTTGATGAAGATGCCAAAGGAAGCTTTTTCGGAGACGGAGTAGGTCTTGTAGTGCTCAAAAAGCTGGATAAGGCTATAGAGGACAACGACAGGATATATGCTGTAATTTCAGCTTCGGGTATAAACTATGACGGAAGGACCAACGGACTGACTGCTCCGAGCGTCAACGCGCAGAAACGTCTTCAGAGGCAGGTCTATAACAGATATAAGGTGGACCCGAGCGATATTTCCTATGTTGAAGCTCATGGTTCGGGTACAGTAATGGGCGATGCTCTTGAAGTTCAGGGGCTGACATCTGTTTTCATGGACCATACTGAAAAGAGGCAGTATTGTTCTATCGGTTCGGTAAAGGGGAACATAGGCAATACCATAAATTCGGCGGGAGCTGCAAGCTTCATAAAAACTGTAATGTGTCTGAAAAACAAGGAGCTTGTTCCGTCGATCAACTGTAATAACGTCAATAAACTTATTGAGCTGGAAAAGACTCCCTTTGTGATCTCAAAGGAGCACAGAGACTGGAATGTTCCTGATGGTAAAAAAAGGATCGCTGCTATCAACGCCTATGCCTACAGCGGATCAAATGTACACATGGTGTTGGAGGAATGGGAGCCTCAGTATAAAGCTGCTGCCAATGAAGCAAAAGAGAATGTATTTGTTTTTTCCGCCAAATCCAAAGAAGCTTTAAAGAATTATCTGGAAGCGTTCTGCATTTTTCTGGACGAGAGTAAGCAAGTACTTCTTGATGATATTTCTTATACACTTGCGGTAAGAAGAAGCCATTATAAGTACAGATGTGCTTTTACCGCTGCATCTGCGGAAGAGCTGATATCTGCTGTCAGAATGTATTTATCGGCTGATCATGAAGAAAACGATTCCTTTGGCGGAAGCTTCTGTAATGTCAGAAAAAAGAAGAATGCAGCATTTTCTGTATCAAGGCTTGCTCTTGAAAAGAATGCGAGGGCGGAGCAGCTGAAGAAGATATCGGATGAATATGTAAGAGAGTATATCACCGATTTCAGCAGCCTTTATGACAGCAGAGAGTTTCATATCGCTGATCTGCCGCAGTATTGCTTTGAGAAGATCAGATGCAGCGTTTATAATATCGATGATGAACTTACACTTGATGAAAAGAACGTTGAACGCAGCCCGTCACCGATAACAGAGTTTTCCGATGCTTCAAAGCAGAGTATATACAAATACCTGTCTTCAGTTGTTGCGGAGATTATCGAGGTGGATGAGAGCGAGCTGGATCCAGAGCTGAATATAAGCGATTACGGCTTTGAATCAATGCATATTTATAAGCTGGTTGACAGGATCAATTCCGATCTCGGTACTGATATCAAGCCTACTGCTATATATGAATTCTATAATCTGGAAGGTTTTGTAGATTATCTCGTATCCGAATATCCGGAACAGCTAAGAAGTTTTACAGGCGAGCAGGGCGAGAGTTCCAAAAAAGTGAGCAGTCTTTCTGCTTTAAGCCAAAAAAAGACATCTGTAAAGAAACTCAGCATATCCGAAAATGATAATGATGAGATTGCTATTGTCGGTATAAGCGGTGTGATGCCTCAGTGTGACGATCTTGAAGAGTTCTGGAAGAGGCTTTCAAATAATGAGAGCATGATAACAGAGATACCTGCTGACAGATGGGACTGGAAGGAATTTTACGGAGATCCGTATACCGAGATAAATAAGACAAAGTCCAAGTGGGGCGGATTCATGAAGAATATCAGAAGTTTTGATGCCAATTTCTTCAATATCTCGCCCAGAGAGGCTGAATACCTCGATCCTCAGCACCGTATGGTCATGGAGGACGTATGGAAGGCAATAGAGGATTCGGGACATAAGGCATCTGAGTTTTCAGGTACAGATACAGGAGTATTCACAGCTATTTCCTCAATGGATTACTCATACCTGATAGGTGACAGACAGAAGGATGTTCAGGCACAGACTACTACCGGAAATGCTCATATAATGCTTCCTAACAGGATATCATATTTTCTGAATACGCACGGTATAAGCGAGATCGTAGACACAGCTTGTTCAAGCTCGCTTACTGCTGTATATCATGCTGTAAATGCACTTCAGAGACATGAATGCAGTGCGGCGATCGTAAGTGCAGTAAACATTATCATCAGCCCTGTTGCATATCTTTCATTCTCGAAGTCGGGAATGCTGTCAGTGGACGGAAAGGCGCGTACTTTTGATAAAAAAGCTGCCGGATATGTCAGGGGAGAGGGCGTTGGTACGATCATTCTCAAACCGCTCTCAAAGGCTGTTGAGGATGGCGATCATATTTACGGCGTTATAAAGAATATATGTGTTAATCACGGAGGAAGAGCAAGCTCATTGACAGCTCCGAATCCAAGAGCTCAGGCAGACCTTATCAGAAGGGCGTGGAGCAGGAGCAACATAGATTTTGAAAACGTTTCGTATATAGAAGCTCATGGTACAGCTACTCCGCTGGGAGATCCGATCGAGATCAACGGACTGAAAAAAGCATTTGCACAGATGTATGGTGATGCAGGGAAGAAAATGCCGGAGGCAAAGAAGTGCGGAATAGGTGCTGTCAAGACTAATATCGGACATCTTGAATCAGCAGCCGGAATGGCAGCTCTGTTTAAGGTACTGCTTTCCATGAAGCATGGCATGATACCTGCAAATATAAGCTTTGAGGAGCTTAACAGCAATATCGACCTGAACGGTACACCTTTCTATCTTATCAATGAGAATGTTCCATGGGAACCTGTTGACGAGGATGGAAACAGGATAAAGCGTATCGCCGGTATCAGTTCATTCGGCTTTGGCGGATCAAATGCACATATGGTAGTTGAAGAATACGTTGGAGATACCGATGATCCTTCTGAAACAGAGGGCGATCAGCTCATTGTACTGTCAGCTAAAAATACTGACAGACTCAGGGAAAGAGCTGAGGATCTCCGGGATTATATAAAGAGTTCTTCCGAAAAAGAAAGCTTATCCGATATCGCCTTTACTCTCATATCAGGACGTGAGGATATGCAGGAGAGACTGGCGTTTACAGCAAACTCCGCAGAACAGGTAATTGAGCGCCTTGAGGATTATCTCGCGGGCGGCAAGAATGAAAGCATCTATACAGGAAATGTCAATAAAGCTAAAATTGATCTGAAAGAGATCACGACCGGAAGAGTCGGCGAAGAACTGACAAGGATACTTATTGAAGACCGCGAGCTGGATAAAATAGCTAATCTCTGGGTAAACGGAGTCAAGCTCGATCTTGGAGGACTGTTTGACAAAAACAGTACACACAGAAGGCTGGCTTTACCTGTATACAGATTTGCAAAGGATGAGTTCTGGATCAGATGATCCGGAAGGATAATACTAAGTCCAAAACTTTGAGAGGTGGATTTATGAGTACGACAGATATCGCAGTGATCGGCGAAGCATACAGATTTAACGGGGTACGCACGGCAGACGAGCTTTTTGATGCGTTATGCGGTAAAAAGGTTCTTAAAACAAGGATCAAAGCTCCGAATATATTTGATCAGAGTGCTTCATATGTTCCGTACAGATCAATGCTGGATGATATACAGTTGTTTGATGCAGAGGCATTTGGGATAGACAGTGAAGGCGCAGCAATACTTGACCCTCAGATAAGGATCCTGCTGGAATGTGCATGGGAGTGCCTTGAAAGCGCAGGCTGGTCTGTCTCGGAGAATACTCCGAGAAACATCAGCGTGTTTACAACAGCTTCATTGAGCAGCTATCTATTGAACAATTTGCTCAATAATGCCGAGGCTCTCAGCAAGCACAGCCATATAGAGCTGCTGGATCGTAATGACAGAAACGTTATTTCGTCAATGATATCAAAGATATTCGGTCTGCATGGTGAGAGTATGTCTGTGCAGAACGGGAGTACAAGCTTTCTGCAGTGTGTCTGCCTTGCCTGTGATTCGATCATAAGCGGCAGATGCAATGCAGCAATTGCAGGCGGAGCATCGGTATGTGTTCCGCAGAAAGCAGGATATGTATATCATGAGGGCGGACCTCTTTCCGGAACAGGAAAAAACAATGTGTTCGGAAATGACTGTGACGGTCTTATACCTGCTTCGGGTGCGGGAATGTTTCTGCTTAAACGTCTTGACGACGCTTTAGCAGACAATGACAACATTTTAGCGGTGATAAAAGGCTATTCCTGTGGATATGCAGCGGACAGAAAAGGCAGAAAAGAGCTTATACATGATGCATACAGAGCAGCTGATGTTGCTCCGACAGATATCTCATATGCAGAGATCACCGGTACCGGGATCATGGCAAAAGATATTGAGGAGATAAGATGTTTATCCGAAGTGTTCACTGAAGAAGGTGCAGCAGGCTCATCATGTTGTCTTGGTTCGGTAAGTGCCAATACAGGATATGCAGGTGAGGCATCGGGGATTGCAGCTATGGGCAAACTTGTTCATATGCTGAGAAACAGGGTTCTCATCCCGCAGGCAGAATATACCATCCCCTTTGACGGATTTCCTTATGACGGAGCATTTTACATAAATGATTCGGCTGAAGCAGTTGAAAAGGCTGAAGGCTGTATGTGCCTGAATCATGTGAGCGAATACGGAAACAACATTCATATTATTCTTGCGGAAGCTCCTGAGACTGATACGGAGACAGAAGTACAGGATAACGGATATGTTCTTCTTTCAGCTGATTCCAAGGTTTCATTAATGGCGTTGAGAGATCAGTATATTCGTGCTATAGAGCTTGATCCTGACATGAATGCAGCAGATATTGCGTATACAACTCAGATTTCACGTTCACAGTACAGATTCAGGGCTTGTATAAAAGCAGGTGATATTAAAGAATTACATTCCGGTCTTCAGGATATCGATATAAAAGAGTTTTCTGACTGCCCTTATTATCAGCCTGATGAAAATGCAGATATAGAAGAACTTATCGATAAGTGGAATGAAGGCTATAATATCGACTGGAGTGCCTACTATAAAAACAGAAAGCACGGCAGAAAGATTAGGCTCCCGTTATATCAGTTTGACAGAAAGCAGTTCTGGTATGAGGCAGCCGAGCCCGGAGCTGCATCTGTCGTATCATTTGAAAAAAGTACAGAGAGCAGCGATCCACCTGCTGAAAAAACAGCAAAGACATTATATGAAAGACCTGATCTGTTTACGGAATATGTTGCTCCCGAGAGTGAGATAGAGCAGGAACTCTGTGCAATATGGAGTGATCACCTTGGAATAAGAAATGTCGGAGTTAACGATAATTTCATGGAGCTGGGCGGAAATTCCATTATTGGAACTCAGATCCTTAACCGTATACAGCAGAAGTATCCTATTGATATACAGATAAGTACATTTATCAAAATGCCCACTGTAGCGCAGCAGGCAGAATTTATCGACGAGGAGCTCGAAAAGATAATAAACGGTATGGATTCGGATTTTTCATTTATGTGAAATACGCGGGATCATGTGACATAAGATGATAATTCATTATAGCAAGGCTCTAAATGCATATAATATTAAAAACAGGAGGAAATGCAAAAATGGATCTGATGGAAAAAAAGAAGCAGCTTTTAAGCCGGTACAGAAGCGGAAAGATGTCTGTATTACAGGAAAACAAGGTCTTAAAGCACAGAGCTGAAAATGAAATGGTCCCCTTGACATTTCAGCAGAACAGAATGTGGTTCATAAATAAGCTTATCCCCGGATGTATAGCTTATAATATACCGATGGCGATAAAGATCGTCGGAAGTCTTGATATTGAAGCTTTTGAAAAGGCGATAAATGTTCTTGTGGAGAGGTATGATATTCTCAGAACAGTTTTCAAGGATTATGACACCTATACGGTACAGGTAGTTGTTCCGGAATTACACGTTAGTGTCGGTTATGAAGCACTTGACGGCATGAGCGAAGCTGACCGAAGGGAATACATAAAGGAGAAAATGCACCATGAAAGCCTCCGCCCTTTCGATCTTGAGAACGGACCCCTTATCAGAGTTAATATATGGAGACAGAATGACAATGAGAATATGGCGCTGATAAGTGTTCATCACATAATTGCCGATACATGGACAATATCCATGTATCTTACAGAATTATGCAGAATATACGATATGATCGTGAACAACAAGCCTGTTGCTCTCGAAGCTCCTGAATTTCAGTATGCTGATTTTGCCTGCTGGCAGAACAAGTACTTTACAGGAGAGGTCCTCAGAAAACAGATGGAGTTCTGGAGCGAGCAGCTGAAGGATGCACCTACAGTTATTGAGCTTCCTACCGATCATCAGAGAATGGCGATCGAGAATTTCAAGGGCGGACTTGAGAAGTTTGCTATCCCTGCCGATCTTATGAAAAAGATCAATGATCTTACGGCAGGATATGATGTTACACTGTATATGTTCCTTATGAGCGTATTCCAGCTGATGATGTACAGATATACCAATCAGAAGGATATTCTTGTCGGAACTCCTATCGCAAACAGGACAAAGAGAGAGTTTGAGAAGATAGCGGGATTTTTCTCAAATACAGTTGTTATTCGAGGTAAGATCAGTGAAGAGATGAGATTTACTGATTTTATGTATGCTCTGAAGGAGAACATCCTCAATGCTTTTGAGAATCAGGAAATGCCCTTCGAGAAGATCGTTGACGAGCTCAAACTTGAACGTGATATGAGCGTAAACCCTTTGTTCCAGGTCATGTTTGTTCTGCAGAATACTCCATTTCCCGAGGTAAAAGCCGGAGATATTACTCTTGAGCCTCTTGATTTCCATAACGGAACGTGTAAATTTGATCTGTGGCTCTCGATAATCGACTGTAATTCCGTAATGGAATGTGTAATGGAATACAACAGCACCATCTTTGAGCGTTCTACGATATTGAGAATGATAAAGAACTATCTTAAATTACTTGAAGAGATAGTAGCTGATCCCGAAAAGAAAGTTACAGATTATGACATAATAAACGATAGCGAAAAGCAGCTTATAATGCATGACTGGAATAATACCCGGCATGATTTCGGAAGGTCTCCATATCTGCACAGACTGATCGAGGAAGCTGCACAGAAGTATGGAGATAAAACAGCTGTTCGCTTTGAGGGGGAAACGCTGACTTATGCTGAATTGAACAAACGAGCAAATCAGCTTGCAAGATATATCAGATCAAGAGTAAGCGGTACTGAGAACCTCATAGGTGTGTGCCTTGAGCGTTCGCTTGAAATGGTGATCGCACTGACTGCTATTATCAAATCGGGCAATGCTTATGTATCACTTGATCCTACTCTTCCCGAAGATCGTCTTTTATACATGATAGATGATTCGGATTTTGCATTTATGGTAACAGTAGACAAACACAGAAGTATGCTCGGCATAGATGACAGCAGATGTATCTCGCTTGACAGCGGATGGAGTTCTGTGGAAACGATGCCCGGAAATGATATCGAAGATGTCGTGCTTACGCCTGAGAGCCCTGCTTATATGATCTATACATCAGGCTCTACCGGCAAGCCAAAGGGATCTATAAATACTCACAAGGCGATCACCAATCGTATCCTCTGGATGAAGGAATATCTCGGTGTTACAAGCGAGGACAGGATACTTCAGAAAACTCCGTACAGCTTTGATGTTTCGGTCTGGGAGTTCTTTCTGCCGCTTATTACAGGTGCCGAGCTTATCGAGGCGAAGCCGGAGGGCCATAAGGATAATATTTATCTTATGGATATTATCGAGAGAGAGAAGGTAACGATAATGCATTTCGTTCCCTCGATGCTCCGTGTTTTCCTGGAGAGCCTTGACAGGAACAAGTGCAGAAGTCTTGAAAAGGTGATATGCAGCGGCGAGGCACTTCCCTTTGAGCTCCAGCAGCGATTTTACAGACTATTTGATAAAGCTGAGCTGCATAATTTCTATGGCCCGACAGAAGCAGCTGTAGATGTGACCTACTGGCACTGTCCGCGTGACTGCAGCAATGAACTGGTTCCCATTGGTAAGCCGATATCGAACTGCAAGCTGTACATACTTGATAACAATATGCATCCGGTTCCTATTGGTGTCCACGGAGAGCTGTATATAGGCGGTATCTGTCTCAGTAAGGGATATCATAACCGTGAAGAGCTCACAAAGGAGAAGTTCGTTCCGGATATCTTTGGTGATCAGGGCGATCTGCTTTACAGGACAGGAGATATTGTTAAATACCTTCCTGACGGAAACATTGCCTTTATCGGAAGATGTGACAATCAGGTCAAGATCAAGGGCTTCAGAATAGAGCTTGGCGAGATCGAAAAATGTATATCGGCTCATGAAGATGTTCAGGATGCTGTTGTTGTTGTAAAGGATATAAGAATAAATCAGAGCCACCTTGAAGGCTCTGCTTCCATCGGTCAGCGACTGGTTGCATATATCAAGCCAAGGACAGAAGAGATATCACAGAGCAATGAGGCTCTTGACGAATCACAGGTAGATCAGTGGAAAAATGTTTTTGATATGGCTTATGAAAAGGAGCAGTCTGATAACCCGCTTTATAATTTCATTAGTTGGAACAGCAGCTATACCAATGAGCCATTCCCACTTGAGAACATGATCGAATGGGCAGATGAAACTGTCACCACCATAAAAAGTGTCAAGCATGACAGGATACTTGAGATAGGATGTGGAACAGGTCTGTTGTTCTTCCGTCTGGCAGATCACTGTTCGGAATATGTGGGTACAGATATATCTCAGAATTCACTTGATTATATCCGAAGATGCGCTGAAGGCAGAAAAGAAGGCATATGTGATTTTGAACTTCATAAATGTTCGGCTGATGATATCTCGGCTTTTGAAAACAAAAAATTTGATGTGATCGTTATCAATTCTGTTGTACAGTATTTCCCGAGTGTTCATTATCTGTACGATGTGCTCAGCAAGCTTGCAGGTTTACTGAGCGAAAACGGTCATATATTCATCGGTGATGTGAGAAACAATGAATTGTTGTCGGATTTCCACCATTCAGTGGAGCTGTTCAAAATGCACTCGTCCACTCCTGTGATAGTGTATAAGGAAAGAGTACAGAGAATAATCGAGAAGGAAGAAGAACTCAACGTAAGTCCGGCATTCTTCAGATATGCTGCCGATAGTATAGAAGGACTTAAAAATGCAGCAGTAATGCTGAAAAGAGGCTCATATCTGAATGAGATGTCAAAGTTCAGGTATGATGTGCTTCTTTCAAATGCCGAGCCAGCAGAAAAGCCGGTAGTCAAGGATATCAGTTCATTCAGTCTCCCACTGGAAATGATCAGGGAGGAGCTTGATAAATGCGAGGATAATGCTCTGCTGATAAAGGGTATTTCCAACAGCAGGATCGATGACGATGTGCTCATATCCGAATTGGCAGAAGGAATGGATGATAATGTTCCGATAAGTGTATTGAAGCAGGAGATAAGCATAAGAAGCAAGAAAGCCATTGATCCTAATACGCTCATAAGGCTCGCCAAGGAAAAGGATATGAAATGCATCTGCCTCATATCGGAAAATGACAGAAAGTGTTATGACGCCCTGTTTATGAGCAATGAACATGATCTTGATGAAGTGATCACATCAGCTGCGACAAGCGTAAAGGATATCCGCACCTGTGCAAATGCTCCCGAGGAGTCCAACAGAGTAAGACAGCTGGTACCTCAGGTAACCAAGCTGCTGAAATCCCAGCTCCCTGAGTATATGATACCGTCGTTCTTTGTGATAGTATCAGATTTCCCTGTAAACTCCAACGGCAAGCTCGATCAGAGCAAGCTCCCCGACCCTTCCACTATCAAGCTGCTTGACGATGAAAGTTATGTAGCTCCTTCGACTCCTATCGAGAAAAAGATCGCTCAGGTATGGGCAGAGATACTTGGCATCGAAAAAGTCGGAATCAGAAACAATTTCTTTGAAATGGGCGGCGATTCGATCCTGTGTATCAGGTCCGTTTCAAGAATAAATAATGCAGGTATAAAGATCACTCCCAGTGATGTATTCCAGAACCCAACCATAGAGGAGCTTGCAAAGATAGCTGCTGTATCCGACGGAAATGAGGACGAGGATATTATTGCTGAGCCATGGTCTATGGTGACGCCCGAAGAAAAGGAAAAGATCAATGCTCATTTTGATGATGATATCGAAGATGCATATCCTCTGAGCCCGTTCCAGATGTATATGTACAAAAAAGTCACAAATGAGCCTGAGTACGGCGAATTTGTAATGCAGAAGGTAATGACTCATTCCGAAGCCCTTGATATAGATGGTTTCGAGAAGGCTTTCCAGTATGTAGCATCAAAGACGCCCATAATGAGGACATCATTCTGGTGCCCCGAGCCGGGAAAGGTGTTACAGGTGGTTCACAAGACAACAAGTCTTCCCTTCAGGTACATTGATCTGACGGAAGTTCGTCCCGAAGATCAGCATACTCATGTTAAGGAGTATCTGCTTGAGGACGAGAGAAGAGGACTTGAGACCGACAGACCCTGCCCGTTCAGACTCTGTGTAGTAGAGTATATAAAAGGCAATTATATGCTTATTATGACCAATAGCTATCTCTGTATAGACGGCTGGTCACTCAGGACGATAATGGAAGAAGTATTCATGGTATACAATTCTGTATCGAGCGGAGTAGAAATGATCTCTTATCCTGAACATCGTTCGTACAGGGATTTTATCCGTTGGGTGAATTCTCAGGATATGGAAGCCGCCGAGGAATTCTGGAAGGGCTATATGTCAGGATATAAAAAGTTTGAGATCATAAAGGAATACAAGCACGGCCAGATTTACGACGAGGAAGGCTACCTCAGATACAGTACCTTCATAGACGGTATGCTGAAGAATGCTATCGAGATGTTTGCGAAGAAAAACGGTCTTACTCCGAATATTGTTTTCCAGGCTGCATACTCGCTGCTGCTTGCATTGTATTCAGGCAAAAAAGAAATATGCTACGGAAACCTCGTAAGCGGAAGACCTGCACAGCTGAAAGGTGTTGAATCCATAGTCGGTACCAATCTTAATATAATCCCGTTAAGAGTAAATATCCCCGATGATGTCAAGCTTGTATCATGGTGCAAGGAGATAATGAGCAACCAGAGCAGTACGAGAAAGTTTGAGAATATCCCCATATCTGATATAGCGCAGTGGTCAGGATATGATCGTGATGAAAGGATATTTGACTGTTACATCATCTATCAGAATGTTGTAACGCTTTCTGAGGCGGAAAAGCAGGTATCAAGGGAAAGCACGTTCTCTGATGAGTGCTGCCTCAGACTCGGATATCCGCTCAGATTCGATATTTTCCCGACAAGTGATCAGGTAGCTCTTATGACAACATACAAGCAGAAATTCCTGAATAAGGATGATGTAAGAAAAATGCATTCTGATCTGCAGACCATTCTTGAATATCTTATCAATGTTCCGAATGAATTCCTTAAATCAATATACTCAGATCTTAAAAACGAACTTGACATAAAATGAAGCAATAGATAAAGCAAACGATCATATCATATTTTTATGGGAGCTGCGGCGGTTTCGGCAGGTCGCGGCTCTCCATAGAAATGATAAAACCAAAGATGATGCTGCGAATTATTATGAGCTCTCGAGAGTCATATTACAGCAGCACGATCAATTAAGGAGGAAAAAATGGCATCATATTATTACACACCTAACCCGATGAATTATACTGACAGGAATCAGATGGGGTATTCAGACAGCACAGAACAGGATTATAATCAGAGGCAATCAGCCGGGAAGCCGTTCATTTACATCAGAAATATTGAAAAGACATATTTTACGGGTGATCTTCCATATCTTGCCTTAAAAGATATCTCCCTGACTATAGATGACGGAAAGATAACCGTTATTCTCGGTCCTTCAGGCTCGGGAAAATCAACACTGATGAACATTCTTGGCGGTATCGACTACTGTGATAACGGAGTGATCAATGTTGACAGTGAGGATATCAGCATGATGAACTCCGCACAGCTCACTAATTACAGAATGAAGAAAGTCGGTTTTGTGTTCCAGTTTTATAATCTTATCCCTAACCTGACTGTATATGAGAATGTTGAGGTAGCTGCAAATCTTACAGGTAATCCCAATGAAAACAAAATACTGAAGAGAAGAAGGAATTATCGTGAGATAATGAACGCGCTTGAGGCAGTGGATATGTGGCAGATGAAGGACCGTTTTCCCAAGGAGCTCAGCGGAGGTCAGCAGCAGCGTGTTTCTATTGCGAGAGCTATAGTAAAGAAGCCGAGAATGCTGCTGTGCGATGAGCCGACCGGTGCGTTGGATGTTGAAATGTCGATTCAGGTCATGAAGGTCCTCAAAAGACTTAATGCGGAACAGAGGACTAATGTTATCATTATCACGCATAATCCGGTTATAGCCGAAATGGCTCATAAGGTCATAACCATCAAAAACGGTACGATCGCCGAGGAACGTATCAACGAGAACCCTAAGAGTGTGGAGATGATAGAATGGTAAGAAAGATTCCTCATTTTATACCGGTTCTTCATCGTAAAGTGTTAAGAACTATTTTTGATAATAAACTTGTATATATCGGCGTAGTTATCCTTGTATTGCTTGGTTCGATGCTTTACACTTCATTCAATGTTTCAGCGAGCAATCTTGATAAGGAGATAAAAGATTTCAGATCAAGATGCTGTCAGGAGGATGTTAATTTTACTCTGCAGGAACCTCTCAGCGAAAAAAGAATGAGTGCTCTTGAATCAAAATATGATGTCGTTATCGAAAAAAGAAAGATCGCGAATTATGAAAAAGACGGAGACACAGTAAGAGTACTTGAAGCTACTGAAAAGATCAATAAATATGAGGTGATCTCGGGAGAAGATATCTCAAAATCCGGAGAGATACTTGTGGATAAGCTATATGCTGATGCTCATAAGCTTTCGGCCGGTGATGAGATAACTCTGTATTCAAAGAAATACAAGATCAAAGGCTTTATGGCAGAGCCTGACTATCTGTTTATGCTCAAGACCGACAGTGATATGGTAGTCAATCATAAGACCTTCGGTATCGCAATAATGTCCAAGGATGATATTGCAAAGATAAAAGACGGTTATGATTACTATATGCTGAGAAGGAATGATGATAATGATGAAGATGTGCTTGATGAGATAAAAGCTGATCTTAATTCAGATAATATCGTCCTTGATTACCGACTTGCAGAGGATAATGTCAGGATAACCACCATTGACGGTGATATAACCACATTTATACAGTGCTCGGGACTGGTGCCGACAGTGATACTCATCATATGCTGCCTTCTCGTGGCGGTATTCCTTTGGAGGATAATCCGAACGGAGTATACAATGATCGGTACATTGTTTGCAATAGGCTACAATAAGCGTAAGATAGTAGGCGAATATCTTGCGTTCCCCATATTTATCTCTCTTCTGGGTGGTCTGCTGGGCACCATACTGGGAATACCGTTTTCCAAGACTGTGATCGGCATGGTGTTTGAGAATAAATACAGTATGCCGGGCGTACTCAGCAAGGTAGACCCCAAATACCTGCTGATCAGCCTTATCCTTCCGTATATCTTTATGATCCCTGTGACCCTTTTTGTTATTCTTTCCGCACTGAAGCTGACTCCTGTCAATCTTATGAGAAATGTGTCAAAGGAGAAAAATATAGGTATACTTGAGAAACTGCTGAAGTTTAAGAATATGAGCTTTGACCTGAAGTTCACGCTCAGGGAGGTTTTGCGTAATATCAGGCGTTGTCTTATCGTTTTTGTAAGCATACTCTTTGCCTCTCTGCTGCTTCTTTTCGGCTTTACTGCCAATGATTCAGTAAGCTATATGTATGATAGTATGAAGGGAACATATGTCAATCAGTACAATTATTACTTCAACTCTATACAGGTCGATCAGCCTGAAAAGGGCGAGAGACAGAATTTCTCAAAATTCGCAGTAGAAGATGATTACGGCAAAGAAGTGACTATTACGATTTTTGGAATAGATTCAAAAGCAAAGCTTGTCAAGTTCAAGGATGAGGGCGGAAAGAGGATCAAGCTCTCTAATACTGTTATCTCGAGCGGCATAGCTGAAAAGTTGAACATAAAGGAAGGCGATCTCCTTTATGCCGAGAATAAGCTCACCGGTAAAGAGATAGAAGTCGAGATCGATAAGATAGCTGAGGATTATAACTATTACATATATATGCCTATCGATCAGTTTAACGAGATCAATGAATATCCTGAGGGCAGCTATATAAGTCTTATATCCAATGACAAGCTCAATATCGATAAGGAAAAGATACTCAACGTTCTTGATGCTGACGATCAGCAGAAGGGATATAAAGAGTATACCAAGACATTCAAGTCATTGATAAATATTGTAAGTATCATTGCTTTCATAATAGGTGTTGTGGTCATCAATATCATTATCACTATATCTGTGGAAGAAAACAAAAACAATATCTCAATGATGAAAGTCCTCGGATATCATAATAAAAAAATCATCTCCCTTATGATAAGATATAACATCTTTATTGTCATCGCGGCATACCTGCTTTCAGTCCCGATAATAAAGTATCTTATCAAGCAGCTTTTCGATATTCTGGGTGAAAGTATGAATGCAGTTATTCCTGTAAAGCTTTATTCGCACAATGTGCTGATAGGTTTTCTTATAATCCTTCTGACATATGAGGTATCAAAGTTTATCAGTGTACGCAGAGTATTTAAAATATCGATGGTTGATAGTTTAAAATCCAAGAATGAATAAAACATCGGACGATAGTGAGAAATATGAAACTTGTATATTATTCAAAATCGAGAGTATATATGATACGGTCATCATATATGGGGATGATCAATTATTCGTATATTATAATAGATGATTCGACGGGAAAGGTCGGTATCATAGATCCTTCATGGAATTCTTCCGATCTTGAGCTTTTTCTGTTGAATACAGATTATAAACTGGATGCGGTACTGCTGACCCATTCACATATGGATCATGTCTGCGGAGTGGACAGGCTTATTGCGGAATACGATGCAAGCGTTTATATTTCAGCCGAAGAGGCAAGATACTATGATTACCGCTGTACAGGTCAAAGCGTTTTCCGAGATCATGAAACTATTATTCTCGGCAGTCTTGAAATAAACTGTCTGGTAACCCCCGGGCATACAAAAGGAAGTACCTGTTATCTTGTGGATGGTGCGCTTTTTACGGGCGATACGTTGTTCATAGAGGGGTGCGGGATATGCTTTGGAGACGGCGCAGATCCGTATGAGATGTACAGGAGCGTTCAGAGACTTAAAGGTCTTGATGAAGATATAAAGGTATTTCCCGCTCATTCATATGGAAGCAGCTTCGGCAAGACTATCAGAGAGCTATATAAAAGCAACATCTATTTTTCCATTGAAAGAATGGATCAGTTTGTTGCTTTCAGGCAAAGGGCAAATCAGAACAATATATTTGATTTTAAGTGATACAGCTGTACTATGCTGTGACAAACGATCAAGGAGGAGAAAGATGGAAGTCAAGAAAGTCGGTATAATCGGAGCTGGCGTAATGGGAATGGGCATAGCTCAGAAAATGATATGCTATGATAAAGAAGTTATACTTGTGGATAACGATGCTTCTGTAGTGAACAGCGTGAAAAACAGGATACAGAGGAATATGATGATCGCAAGGATCACCAATAAGGATAATACAGATATAGCTCATGCATTGAGTCTGCTCAGCGTGACGGATGATTATTCTGCATTAAGCGGATGTGATCATATTATCGAGAATATCCCCGAGAATGAGGATATGAAGTATGAGGTGTACCGGAAGCTGAGCGATATAGTATCTGAAAACTGTATCTGCATGGCGAATACCTCTTGTATCTCAATAACCAAGATAGCAAAGTGGCTTGGTAATTCCCAAAATGTCATCGGTGTACATTTTATGAATCCCGTACCACTTCAGAAGTTTGCCGAGGTCATAAAGGGTAATTTTACATCTGATGATACTATTGAAAAGGTGAAAAGCTTCTTGAAGGAGATAGAGATCGACTGCACCGTTATAAATGACAGTGTCGGATTCGTATCGAACAGATTGTCCCATTTATTCATGAACGAGGCTATAAACCTTGTTATGGAGGGCGTTGCAACGCCTGAGCAGATAGATCAGATATTCACCGAAGGCTTTCATCACAGCATGGGACCGCTCCATACTGCTGATCTTATAGGGCTTGATACTGTAATGTACTCGCTTAATGTGCTTTATCAGAATTATCAGGATCCCAAGTACAGATGCTCGCCTCTGCTGAGAAAAATGGTGGACAGCGGGCTCCTCGGAAGAAAAAGCGGCAAAGGATTTTTTGAGTATTACTGATACTACTGACGGACAAAAGCATTAGGTGCGGCTGTTATATGATTATAGTATGTATGTAAAAGGAGAGCGTAAATGGGAAAGATAAAATGTGTTGTATGGGACCTTGACAACACTGTCTGGGACGGAGCACTGACAGAGGGCGAGGTCACATTGAAGTCTGATATAGTTGATATTATCAGAGAGCTGGACAAAAGAGGTATACTTCAGTCAGTATGCAGCAAAAACGATGCAGGTTATACTATGGAAAAGCTGAAGGAGTTCGGTATAGACGAGTACTTCCTCTATCCTCAGATAAACTGGAATCCTAAGTCAGAAAACATCAGAACTATCTGCAAGTCTTTCAATTTCGGCATAGATGCTATCGCCTTTGTTGACGATCAGCAGTTTGAGCTTGATGAGGTTAGCTTCAATATCCCTGAAGTTCTTTGCATCAATGCTGAGAATGCAGATGCTATTCCTGATATGGATGAATTCATACCCTTGTATATCACCGAAGATTCTAAAAACAGACGTCATCTTTACATGAATGATATAGTCAGAAATGATGAGGAATCAAGATTTGAAGGTACTTCTGAGGAATTTCTCAGTACTCTGGGGATGCGTTTCATAATAAGGAGAGCACAAAAGGAAGACCTTAAACGAGTTGAGGAGCTTACTGTAAGGACACATCAGCTCAATTCAACAGGTACTGTCTATTCCTTTGATGAACTAAACGAAATGATAGGCTCTGATAAGTATGAAGTAATTGTTGTTCAGCTTACCGATAAATATGGTGACTACGGAAAAATAGGAGTATCTGTTATTGAAAAGGAAGAAGGCAAATGGCATCTTAAAATGCTCCTTATGTCCTGCAGAGTTATGTCAAAGGGAGTAGGCTCTGTCCTTCTGAAGTATATCGTGAATTCTGCAATGGATTCAAATGTTAAGCTTTATGCAGATTTTATTTCTACTGATCGTAACAGGATCATGTACGTTACATACAAGTTTACGGGATTCAGGGAGATATCGAAGAACGGTGACGTTATACAGCTTGTTTCAGAAGCCGAAAAGCCTTTTAAATATCCCGATTATATCGACGTTGATGCTGATATAGAGTTTTGATTTTGGAGGAGCAATATGAGTACAAATGAAGAAATGCAGCTTATAGAGGCAGTCAGGGAATTTGCTGAGAATAATCTGAATGATCCCGAGTATCTTGAAAAGTTCTCACCAGAGATGTGGGAAAAGATCGCAGACTTCGGACTGCTTGGTATAACTGTCGATGAAAAGTACGGCGGACTCGGAGAAAGCTATCGTACAGCAGCGGCGGTCTTTGAGAACCTTGGATACAGCTGTAAGAACAATGGGTTCGTTTTTGTGGTGAACAATCATATCTGGGTATCTCAGAACCTGATATATCTTTACGGCTCTGAACAGCTCAAGGATAAGTATCTTTGTGATATGACCGCAGGAAAAAGGATAGGAGCTATCTGTATAACCGAAGCCGAATCGGGCTCCGACGCTCTTAGCATGGTCACAAGGGCAGAAAAAACAGATGACGGTTATATACTTAACGGTAGCAAGGCTTTTATCTCTAACGGACCAATTGCGGACATCTTTATTGTTTTTGCGCGTACAGGAGAAGGAAATAACAAAAGCTTCACAGCCTTTGTTGTGGAAAAGGAGTTCCCGGGCGTGAAGATAGGCGCGGATATCGAAAAAATGGGACTGGGTTCATGCCCGACCTCGGAGATCGTATTTGATAATTGTATGATCCCGAAGGAGAATGTTCTGGGAAGGTACAATTTCGGTTCCCTTATAATGACAATGGCTCTCGAATGGGAAAGGTGCTTTGAGTTCGTTCCCCATATCGGAGCAATGAGAAGAGTCATGGAAAGATGTATCGAACATGTAAGATCAAGACAGCAGTTCGGCAGACCTATCGGAGATTATCAGGCTGTTTCTCATAAAATAGCAGATATGAAGGTAGGGATCGAGATGTCAAGAGCTATGCTTGACCGTATAGTTGATCTGAAGGATAATATGAAGACTGCGTTTATCGATACTTCTATATTCAAGCTATATGTGAGCGAGGCATACATAAAGACCTGCCGTGATGCAATGCAGATCTTCGGCGGATATGGCTATACCAAGGAATATGACATTGAACGTGAGTTGCGTGATGCGCTTGCCTGCAGTATCTATTCGGGAACAAATGAAATGCAGAAGAACACCATTTATAACTTTACAACAAACGGGGAGTCATTATAAATGATTAAAATAGTCGTTTGCCTTAAAATGGTGCCCGGAAAGCTTATTGATGCAGAAAGAAGCGGTCTTATCATCAATCCCTACGATCTTTTTGTGCTCGAGAAGCTTGCCGAGTTCAAAAAAACCACTGATATCAGTGTTATCGGTATTTGCATGGGCGGAGAGAGCGCAAGAGAAGGACTTGTAAGAAGCAAGGCACTGGTTTGCGATGATATATACTGGCTGAACGATATTAAGTTTGCTCAGGCAGATACCATTGCGACAACAAAAACTCTATCTGCGGCAATAAAAAAGTATATTCCCGATGCGGATGCAGTCATATGCGGCGGACATGCTATAGACGGCGAAACAGGTCAGGTGCCTGCGGAGCTGTCCGAAAAGCTCGGGATCACTTATTTTTCATCCGTAGCGGATATAGAAAGCTTCGGTCATGATTCAGCTGTTATCGTGAAAAAAGATGAAGGGTCCGAAATGACTGTCAGATGCAGATATCCTTTCCTGCTAAGTGTGGACAGTTTCCTCACATATGCATCTAATCTGAATATCATTGCACTTAAAAGAGCTCAGAAATGGGAATACAAGATCATAAGCTCGGAAGAACTGGGGATAGCTCAGACTGATTGCGGAGCAGCGGGCTCAAAAACAAAGGTCATAAATTCCGTAAATATCATTTATAAGAAAGAAAGTATCGAGGTCGGCGGCAGTATTAAAGAAAAAGCTGATCACGTTAAGAAGCTTTTACAGCAGTAATTGAGGTGACATATGGATAAAAGAAATATTTGGGTCGTATGTGACGCCTTTGATCATGTGGACAGCTTTACAGGACAACTTATTTCAAAGGCGTATCAGCTCAGCAAAGAGAGCAATGGTTGCGTTCAGGTGATTTTTTTAGGAGATACCTCAGAAGATGAGCTGAAAAGGTGTGCATTATACGGCGCAGATGAGGTCGTCTATCAGCATTGCGAGACTAAAGACGAGAGGCTTTGGCTGGATATACTGAGTGATATATACAGTTCTATTGGTGCTGATGTCATAATGTTTACAAACTCTGATTTTTCAAAAACTCTTTCTTCGTTCTTTGCCTCAAGGTTTGAAGTCGGTCTGACTGCCGACTGTATCGATATATGCTTTGAAGATGAAAACGGATTTGTCTTTGAACGAGCGGCTATGAGCGATTCCGTACAGGCTCGGATAATCTGTATCGATTCTCAGTGCTGTACTTGTACAGTAAAGAAGAATGCTTTTGTAGAGAATGTGATAAATGAAGTAAAAGAACTCAGCATAAGAAAATGGGATTATAAAGGCAGTTTCAATACAGATGATACATATGAAGTTATAAGCTGCGTTAAAAGAGAGATTGAAAACAGCGCTGATCTGGACAATGCAAAAATTGTATTCGGTGTTGGCAGAGGAGTAAAGGATAAAGAGACCTTTGATTTGATTTGTCAGGCAGGGAAAAAATACAATGCTGTTGTCGTGGGAACAAAATGTGTCGTTGATGACGGTCTGCTGCCGAAAAAGTATCAGGTGGGCCAGTCGGGACGCAGCATAGCGCCGGATATCTACATAGCATTCGGTATATCTGGAGCTAACCAGCACCTTGTTGGAATAAGGAATTCAAGACAGATAATAGCAGTGAATAATAATGAGAATGCTCCTATATTCAATATTGCAGATGTAAAGATAGTTGCTGATGTAAAGGAGTTTATAAAGGAATTCTCAGAATAATCTATTGTTTATGACATGAAAAGGAAGAAAAGATGTATAAATCTATTGTTTTTATGTTTGCAGGGCAGGGAACTCATTATTACCATATGGGAGCTGATCTGTTCAGTAAAGACCTTGTTTTCAGACAGAATATGCTTCGGCTGGACGATATCGTCAGAAAGGAATGCGGCTTTTCGGTCATAGACAGGTTATATGACGAAGAGCACCGAAAAACAGATGATCTTACAGATCTCGGAACAACTCATCCTGCCATATTTATGACCGAGTATTCACTTGCTCAGGTAATGAGATCTAAAGGCGTCGAGCCCGATTATGTAATGGGGTGCAGTCTTGGTGAAATAGTTGCTCTGGCGGTTGCCGGGGCTGTTTCGGCGGAAGATGCACTGAGATTCGTGATAAAACACGCTCAGACAGTTCAGCAAACAGTTGAATACGGCAGAATGATATCTGTTTTTGCTGACAAGTCGTTTTATTATGAAAATAATGAGCTGAAGCTTAACTGCGAGCTTGCAGGCGTTAACTACAGCGGTAATTTTATAGTTTCGGCGGCACAGGATAAAACAGCAGATGTTACAGCATTCCTGAAGCAAAAAGGTGTTATTTTTCAGGAGCTTCAGGTCAGCTATCCGTTCCACTCGTCAATGTGTATGAGATCAAGGGACGCAATGAAGCAGCTTAACGGAACAATTTCTGTGGGAGTGCCAAAGATACCAGTTATTTCCTGCCTTACGGGAGAGATAACAAATAGCATCGATTTTGAACATATGCTTGACATCCCTGTAAAAACCATGCAGGTCAAGAAGGCTTTTGAAGCTGCCGAAAAAACAGGACCTAAACAGTATGTCGATCTGTGCTTTACAGGTACGATGGCGAACTTCATCAGATATAACGAGCGCAGGGATACTGCGACAGATATCGTGGCAATGGCTTCCATAATGCGTGATTTTTCAGAAAGCTTCAAGAATAACTATGAAAAGATCAAGCTTAATATGGTGGAAAAAGAAAACTATACGGAAAGGAATAGAAAAATGTCCGACACACTGATATATGCATTTCCCGGACAGGGCTCGCAGAAAAAAGGAATGGGTGAGGAACTGTTTGATGAATTCCCCGAATATGTAAGGCGCGCTGATGAGGTTTTGGGATATTCCATCAGGGACCTTTGTCTGAACGACAGCGAGGGAAATCTGAACAAAACAAATTATACGCAGCCTGCACTTTATGTGGTCAATGCGCTGAGCTACCTGAAGAAAATAAAGGAGACAGGCAGAAAGCCTGATTTTGTTCTCGGTCACAGTCTTGGCGAGTATGATGCATTATTTGCGGCAGGAGCATTTTCATTCGAGGACGGTCTCAGACTTGTAAAGATACGCGGTCAGCTCATGTCAGAGATAAAGGGCGGTGCAATGGCGGCAGTCATAGGTCTTGATGAGGAGACTATCAGCAATATCCTTACAGAAAACGGTCTGACAGATCTGCAGATCGCCAATATCAATTCTCCTGTTCAGGTAATTCTTTCCGGAAAAAGAGATGATATCATCGCAGCGGAGCAGCTATATATGGACGCAGGTGCAAGAAAATATGTTGTTCTGAATGTGAGCGGTGCTTTCCATCATGGGAAATACATGAAGGCGGCACAGGATAAGTTTGCGGAATACCTTGATAAGATGACTTTCAACAAGCTTCAGATACCTGTTATCTCAAACTATACCGCTCGTCCGTATGATGATCTGCGCTTAAAGGAGACCCTGAGAGAGCAGATGTCACATGGTGTCAGATGGGTGGAAAGTATTAGATATCTCCTCGCTGAAAACGAGCCTGTATTTGAGCAGATCGGTCCAGGAGACACAGTTTATTCTCTGATGATGATGATAAAGAGAAAGTGTGAGCCATTATCGGAAGAGGAGAGAAAGGCGAATATCCTTGATGATGTCCCTGTTGAAGCAGTAAATGTCCAGGGACCTGAGACCGGTACAAAAAAAGGATTGACCGCCTCGGAGCTTGGAAACATGGCATTCAAGCAGGAATTAGGTCTGAAATATGCTTATCTTGGCGGAGGAATGTATAAGGGGATCGCTTCTCCGCAGATGGTGATACGCTTAGCAAATGCAGGAATGCTCGGATTTCTCGGTACCGGGGGACAGTCTTTCGATAAGATCAGAGAAGGTATAAAGCTTATCCGATCATCTGTTACGGACGGTGCTTTTGGTGTCAACTTCCTTTTTGATCCTGATGATATGAGAAAACAGCTTGAACTTGTTGAGCTTTTCATCCGGGAGGATGTTCGCATTATAGAGGCAGCCGCGTTCATGAGCATAACCATGCCTCTGGTATATTATAAAGCAAAGGGACTGTCGGTAGATCAGACAGGAAATATAGTCCGCAAAAACAAGATATTTGCAAAGATATCGCGGCCTGAAGTGGCAGAAGCTTTTATGAGCCCCGCACCGCAGAAGCTGCTGAATGAGCTTGTTGAAATGGGGAAGATAACGAAGCTTCAGGCTGATATTGCCGCTTCACTTCCTATAGCTGATGCTATAACAGTGGAAGCGGATTCCGGAGGACACACTGATCAGGGCGTAGCTCTTGCACTTTTCCCGGCTATAAAGAAGATATGCGGAAATTGCATGAAAAAATACAATTATGCTGATCGTATATATATAGGTGCAGCCGGAGGAATAGGAACGCCTGAGGCAATGCTTGCGATGTTCATGCTTGGGGCAGACTATGTTCTGACCGGTTCATTGAATCAGTGTACAGTCGAAGCTGATACCAGCGATGCCGTCAAGGATATCCTGCAGAGTATAGGAGTACAGGATACCGGATATGCACCTGCGGGAGATATGTTTGAATACGGTGCAAAGGTTCAGGTGGTAAAAAAAGGCGGCTTTTTCCATGCAAGAGCTAACAAGCTGTATTCGCTTTATTGCAATAATGAGTCACTTGAGGAGCTCGATGAGACTACAAGAAAGAATCTTGAATCAAAATACTTCAAGTGCTCGTTTGACGAAGTTTATAACAAGGTAAAGCAGCATTACGATCAGGATATCATCAGAAAAGCGGATAATAACCCGAAGTATCGTATGTCGTTGATATTCCGCTGGTATTTTCATAATGCTACTGTTTCGGCTATATCAGGAGATATGGATAACAAGGTGAATTTCCAGATACACTGCGGTCCTGCTCTCGGTGCTTTCAATGAGTGCGTGAGGGGTACAGAGCTGGAAAGCTGGAAAAACAGGCACGTTGACAGTATAGGAATTTTCCTTATGGAAGGAACGGCGATGCTGCTTGAGAAAATGATAGGCAGCTACAGTAAATAAATGATTAATTTTATCAGGAGGAAATAAAGATGGATAAGGATCAGATCAAAAGCATTCTGTTTTCAAATATTGCAGATATAATGGACATGGACGAGAGCGAGATAGATGTTCAGGAGAGCCTTCGCGATCTCGGAGCAAATTCTGTTGACAGAATGGAGATAATTGTTGAGACGATGAGAAAGATCGGCGTAAAGATCAATATGCTTGAGTTTGCTAACATAAAGAATATTCAGGAAATGGTGGATTTCTTATATGAGAGATCAGAAAAGTAACCGATCTGTTCTCATAACAGGAATGGGATCGCTGAATTCGGTTTCAAGAAATGTTGAAGGCTTCAGAGAAGCCTTGTATAACGGCAGATGCGGAATAGCAAAGTCCTCTGAAGGAAATGAACAGATATCATTCGGAGGCTTTATAAAAGATCTGGACTTCAGAGGACAGACAGACAGCCTTGCTGTTTCGGATGAACTGAAGAAAAAGGCTTTATCGCTGGGAAGGCGAGCACCTGATGGGATAAAGTATTCGATACTTACTTCTCTTGAGGCATGGGCACAAGCAGGCATGGAGGGGAGAGAGTGCGACAATACCAGGATAGGAATTGTTCTTGCAGGTTCAAATCTTTCCGTTAACGAGCAGTTCAGAGTTGCTTCGGAATACTCAGATCAGCCTGAATTCATCTCTCCGTCCTATGCTTTCCAGTTTATGGACACATATCATATAGGTGTCATAAGCGAGCTCCTTTCTGTTAAGGGTGTCGGTTTTTCTGTGGGAAGTGCTTCTGCAAGCGGCAATTCTGCTATAATACAGGGATATAACCTTGTGAAAAACGGAAGCTGTGATATCTGCCTTGTGGTCGGTACAGCAGCGGATCTTTCGTACATAGAAAAACACGCATTTGCAAATCTTGGGGCTCTTGGCGGAAAGGATGCTTCGATCCCGCCAGAATCTGTTTATCGTCCTTTTGATAGGAAGCATGACGGTTTTATTTACGGACAGGGGGCAGGATGTATTATCCTTGAGTCGTCTGATACAGCGGAAAAAACTAAAGCTCTGGCTGAGCTTTCAGGGGGATGCATAGTTCTTGACGGCAATCATGGCCCCGAATGTAATCCCGATGGGGAAGCAAGAGCAATGAGAGCTGCAATTGAGATGGCAGGTATAGAGTGCGGAGATATTGATTATATAAACGCTCATGGAACGGGTTCTCCGCTTGGGGATGAAAGTGAAGTCAGGGCTATCAGAGAAGTGTTCGGCAGTCATGCTGCTAATATCAGGATAAACTCAACGAAGAGCATTATCGGCCACTGCCTTTTTTCAGCAGGGGTGTGCGAATGTATAAGTACAGTTATACAGATGACAAATAGTTTTGTTCATCCAAATATCAATCTGAACGCTCCCATAGATGAAGGGCTGAATCTTGTAAAGGGAATGTCATCTGAGCACAGTATCAGATATGCACTCAGCAATTCCTTTGGGTTCAGCGGATTCAATACATCTATAGTGCTGAAAGCACTTGAGGGATAATTCTGAAAGGAGGTATCCTGCATCTGTAGCAGGATAAAAGAGAATGAGAGTCGGAATCGAAGCGATTAATTTTTACGGCGGCGGCGCATATATAAAAGTAAGCGATATTTTTGAAGGAAGAGATCTTGATAAAAGCCGTTTTTCAAATCTTCTCATTGATAAGAAGTCTGTAGCTTTACCATGTGAGGACCCTGTAACTCACGGAGTAAATGCTGCCAAACCTATCATAGATAATCTTTCCGAGGAAGAAAAAAACAAGATCGAGCTTGTAATAACTTCCAGTGAATCAGGTATAGATTTCGGAAAGTCGATGAGCACATATATTCATGACTATCTCGGACTGAGCAATAAGTGCAGATTGTTTGAGGTAAAACAAGCGTGCTATGCGGGGACAGCCGCCTTTAAGATGGCAAGTGCATTCATTGCCTCAAATGTATCTCATGATGCAAAGGCACTGGTCATATCCTCCGACGTTTCAAGAGAGGCTGCAAGAGGCTCATATGCCGAGCCCTCTCAGGCAACGGGAGCGATCGCAATGCTCATAAGCTCACATCCTCATGTGCTGGAGCTGGATCAGGGGGCATACGGTATCTACGGCCGTGAGATCATGGACACTTGCCGTCCGCGTCCCGAACTTGAAACAGGCGATGCTGATCTGTCTTTGCTGGCATATCTTGACTGCCTTGAAAACTGTTATAATGCATACACAGAGAAGATCAGGGGCGTCGATATTCTTGATACCTTCGGGTATATGGTGTTCCATGCTCCTTTCGGAGGTATGGTGAAGGGCGCTCATCGAAAGCTCATGAGAGAGCATACTAATCTGTCAAAGGACGAGATAGAGAGAGATTTCGATAAAAGAGTTCTTCCTTCTCTTTACTATTGCAAAGAGGTAGGAAATGTATATGCTGCAACAGTGTATCTTGCACTGTGCGGCCTTATAGATTCTGAGGATATAAGGGCAAAAAAACGTATAAGTATGTATTCTTACGGTTCGGGAAGCTCCGCTGAGTTTTACAGCGGTATAATATCCCCTGATTCAAAGGCTGCACTTGCAAAGATGGATATCAAGGGTGAGCTTGATAAAAGGTACGTTCTTGATATGCAGGAGTATGATAATATACTCAATGAGAATATGAAGCATATGTTCGGAGTTCAGAACTACAGGTTCGAGACCTCAAATTATCAGAAGGTATATGACCATTTTTTCAAGGACAGAGGTCTTTTGGTGCTTGACAGTATTTCTGATTTTCACAGAACATATCGTTGGAGTTGATCTGAAATGGATTACAGGAATATCTTAGTCAGCAATATATATGGCGGGATCAAGATCGTCATCAACCGTCCACAGCAGAAGAACAGTCTTTCAATGGATCTGGTGAAGGAGCTGAGAGGAGCTATAGAGGCTACACTGGACGATAAAGATGTGAAAGTTATAATCATTACGGGTATCAATGACAAATTCTGTACGGGAATGGATTTCAATCAATGCGTTTCCGGAGAGCATGGCTCTGATTTTACAGTATACTATATGGAGCTTCTGAAGCTGATCTCGACGGTGTCAAAGGTAGTTGTCTCGGAAGTCAACGGAGAGGTAATGGCAGGCGGTATGGGACTTGTTGCTGCAAGCGATCTGGCAGTTGCCGTGCCGGAGGCAAGATTCAGCTTATCCGAAGCCATTTGGGGAATTATCCCTGCAATGGTAGCACCTTACCTCATAAGAAAATCAGGCTTCAGTCAAGCATATCGTATGTCTCTGACAGCTCTCCCCATAACAGCAGATCAGGCATTGCAGCACGGCATAGTTGACGCTGTCGGCAGCAATACCGAAAGAGAGACAAGGACTCTTTTGTCAAGAATTTACAGGATGGATTGCTCAACTATTGAGCGGATAAAGAGCTATTACAGAAAGATATGGATAATAGATGACGATATGGAGAAACTGGCTGCAAGAGAGAGCGCAGATGTTATACTGAGTGATAAAGTACAGAAGAATATCTATAATTTCATCAATTATAAGAAGTTCCCCTGGGATGAATAAACGGGTGTAAACGCTATTGATTCGTAAAAAGGATGGAAAAGTTTTTATGGAGACTATGAATCGTAAGAAGGTACTGGAATTAATAAAACAGAAGAGCATTTCGGCTGAGCAGGGACTCGAATTGATAAAGCTTATGGAGAATGACAGCAGGAAGAATGACAGTGTTGACATAGCTGTTATAGGTATTGCGTGCAGACTTCCCGGTGCCAATGATCCTGACAGCTTTTGGTCTAACCTTAAAAACGGTGTTTGCAGCGTTAAGGATATATCAGCCGACAGGTTTACCGAAGATATAGATGGTATTTACTGCAAAAAAGCAGGAATGCTGGACAGTATCAATAAATTTGATCCTCTGTTTTTTTCCATTTCTCCAAAGGAAGCGGAGATCATGGATCCCCAGCAGCGTATATTCCTCGAAGAATGCTGGAAGCTTTTTGAGGATGCAGGCTATTCGCCTGCTGAGCTCAGAGGCAGCAGATGCGGAGTGTTTGCAGGAGCGGTTTCGGGTGACTATCTAAGTGTATTGAAGGACGCTGAGCTGGAAAACGAAGGAGATGCTCTCCTTGGTATGGCACCGTCTATTTTAGCGTCCAGGATAGCGTATTATCTTGATCTCAAGGGACCGAGCATATCTGTGGAAACAGCCTGTTCTTCAAGCCTTTCTGCATTGCATATGGCATGCATGAATATCCGTGAGGGTACCTGTGATATGGCTATAGCCGGAGGCATATCCCTTTTCCCTGATACAGGTCTGTTAAGACGCGCCTGCAATCTGAATATGTTGTCGCCTTCCGGCGTGTGCAGTCCCTTTGACAATAGTGCTGACGGAACTGTCCTCAGCGAAGGTGCAGCTCTGGTACTGCTCAAACCTGTTGATAAGGCTTTAAGAGATAAGGATCATATCTACGGAGTCATAAAGGGAATAAGCATAAATCAGGACGGCAAGACAAATGGTATTACAGCTCCGAGTATCTCATCTCAAAGCGAGCTTGAAAAGAGCGTGTACAGAAAATATGGTATAGATCCGGAAAGGATCATATACATTGAGGCGCACGGGACGGGAACAGAACTTGGTGATCCCATAGAAATAAAGGCGCTCTCCGAAGCATTCAGGGAGTTTACCGACAGAAAGAATTACTGTGCAGTGGGCTCTGTAAAGTCCAATATAGGTCATTGTACGATCGCATCGGGCGTGGCAGGTCTTATCAAGCTGCTATTATGTATGAAAAACGGTGAGATACCTGCGACTCTGAATTACACTTCCCCCAATGAGCATATAGATTTTGAAGGCAGTCCTTTTTATGTGGCTGATAAAAAACAGAAGATCGAAGCGGGAAAAGGCAAAAGCTATCTTATGGCACTGAGTGCATTCGGATTCAGCGGAACTAATTGCCATCTTGTAGTCGAAAATCATAGTGAGGAACACAGTGCATCTGATGATATAAGATCGCTTATCCTGCTGTCAGGCAGAAAAAAGAAGCAGTTGAGAGCAAGGATAGACAGTCTGAGAGAATTCATCAGGAATAATATGCAGGAATTAAGACTCCAGGACATCTCTTATACTCTTGCTATGGGAAGAGAGCATATGGCAGTGCGCTATGGCTTCTGGTGCAGCAGTATCGGAGAACTGCTGGAAAAACTCGGCTGCATCGCAGATGAAGAGTTCTGTGATATTAATTCTGCCGGAAAAGTTACAGTGTCAGAGGATGAGACAATTAAAGAATTCTATTCGGTAAAAGAACCTGATTTCGGCAAATTGTTTGAGAGCAGGGAATGCTTTAGGATATCTTTGCCGACTTATGAGTTTGAGGAAAACGTGTACTGGCCGAAAAGAAAAGAAGCATCACAGCCTGTTGGCGAAAAAGCCTCTGTAACGGTAAGAAGATCATCGACTGATAGTAAGGATATGATTTCTTCGGCAATAATGAATGCATTAAAGAAGGTCCTCAGGGTATCAGATGATGATATTTTCGGAGATATCCCATTTGCGGAATACGGAATGGATTCCATAACTGTCATTGACATTATAAACAGTATCAATTCCGAACTTGGTATCGAACTGCCCAAGACAGCGCTTTTCAATTATTCCACACTGAATGTACTTACAGAACATATCAGCGAAAAGTTTGTCATAGACAATGACACTGTATCAAAGTCTGATGAGCTCACGGCAGAGAATGTTACGGATGATGAGAATGACGAGATAGCGGTTATAGGTATATCACTGAATTTCCCTGATGCTCCCGATCACCGGATATTCTGGGAAAATCTCAGAAGCGGCAGAAACTCTGTAAGAGATGTTACCAGATGGAAGGAAGAGGATTACTATTCTTCTGATAACAGGAAGAATACGAGCTACAGCAAGTGGGGAGCCCTTATTGACGACATATCATTGTTTGACGAGGCGTTTTTCCATGTCACTCCCAAGGAAGCCGAGGAGATGGATCCGCAGCAGAGATTGTTCCTGATGGAAGCATACAATGCCTTTGTTGATGCAGGATACCGCTCGGATGAGCTTTACGGCTCGGATTGCGGAGTTTTTGTAGGCTGCGGAAGCAGTGAATACGGTACTGCCATCGGAAGCAAGGCGGACAAGCATAATGCACATTTCTTTTTGGGAAATATTTCTTCAGTGCTTGCTGCAAGGATATCATATTTCCTAAATCTCAGGGGTGTGAATATTGCTGTTGATACAGCATGCTCTTCTTCACTTGTTGCCATAGATATGGCTTGTGAGAGCCTTAGGAACCATAAATGCTCCATTGCTCTGGCAGGCGGAGTATATCTTATCCCGTCCTCGGATTTCTATGTGAGTACAAGCAATGCAAAAATGCTTTCTCCAACAGGAAAATGCCATACCTTTGATAACAGTGCAGACGGTTTCGTACCCGGAGAAGGCGCGGCTGCTGTTATACTGAAGCCTTTGAAGCAGGCGATAAAGGATAAAGACGATATATACGCTGTTATATGCGGCAGCGGCTGCAATTATGACGGCAAGACTAACGGTATAACCTCTCCCAGCGGACCGTCTCAGTCCGAGCTTGTCAGGGACGTATATTCCGCATACGGAATAACTCCTGACAGGATAGGCTATGTGGAAGCACATGGAAGCGGTACAAAATTAGGGGATCCTATCGAGGTAGATGCCCTTTCCGAGGTGTTCGGAAAGTATTCAGATGAAAAGCAGTTCTGTGCAATAGGTTCCGTAAAAACCAATATCGGACATTTATTGTCTGCTTCCGGCATAGCAGGATTTATAAAAGCAGTCCTTTGTGTGAAGAACTCGCTTTACGTTCCTTCACTTAACTTTGAACAGGCGAATGAAAATATAGACTTTGCCAACAGCCCGTTTTATGTCAACACCGAAACACGGCCGTGGAGGTCAGATGACAGGCTTGCTGCTGTCAGTGCTTTTGGTGTAAGCGGTACAAATGCCCATGTTGTTATAAGAGACCACAAGGACAGCAGAAGTCCTTCGCCCGTAAAGAAGCACTATCTGTTTGTTTTTTCGGCTAAGACAAAGGCTTCTTTGGAAAAGGCTCTTGGACAGATGGTGATATGGCTCGAAGACAATAAGGAAGTCTCCCCGTTTGAAGTGTCTGCGTCGCTGATAGGATGCAGAGATCAGCACTGTTTCAGAAAGGCATTTGCAGCAGACGGTATAAGTGGTCTTACAGCTCAGCTCAAAAGCTTTTTGTCTGATATCGGCAGAGAGTATCACGTTATAAAAAGAAAGAGGGAAACCGTTGATATTACGGAGTTGTACCTCAATAACGCAGATGTAACATCTGAAACGGTTCAGGAACTTGCAGATGATTTTGAAAATGGTACGGATCTGACGATCGCAAAAGAGTTTAATAAGATATCAATGCCTGCATATCAGTTCGATTTGAAGCCGTTCTGGAGCGGCGAGAAAAAACAGCCTGTGCATTTCTACGGAAAGCAGTTTACAGAGACGCCTTACAATGGCGGAAATACCATAAAAGGTTCTCATAACTGTCTTGTTATATCGAACAGCCGCATTTCTGATAGTGTATCAGAGTATTTCCACAGTAAAAACGGATATACTACAGTTGATGTCTGCGATCTTTCACGCATGGCAGGTCTAATTGATATGTCAGCGTATGATACGGTCATAGACCTTGCTGATATAGAGAGTAATGAGAACGGGAACTGTGCAGACAGGTTAGAGTTCCTGAAAAGCTTCATTGCAGGAAATAAAAAGAAGACAGTTTATGTTTTCCATTTTACCACGGGACTGTTTCCCTTTGACAATGAGAAAGTATCAGCTGATGGTGCAGAACTGACTGGCGTTTATAAGCTTCTTGGAGCTGAGTGCCGAAGAAGTATTATCAAAACAGTGGATACTGATGTTTTTGATATCAGCAGTATAACAGAGATCGCAGCTTTTGAAATGGAAAATGATACGGAAGTGACAGAGGTATGCTACCGAAGAAACAAAAGATTCATTCCTACGGTGTCAGAACTGGTGCTTTCGTCGGAAAAGGCTGTGTTCCGTAAGAGCGGAACATATATCATAACAGGTGCCGCAGGAGACATAGGAATTCAGATCATAAAGCATCTGATCAGCAGAGGCGTAAGGAATATAGCTGCATTTATTCACAGCAGGGATATTCCTGTCGAGATCATGGTATACGCAGCGAAAAATGATACTAAAATAGATCAATACCGTGTTGACCTGTCTGACAGCAGAGCTGTTGCTGATACCGTAAGTAATATCCGGTGCAGAAGCCATGTGAATGGAGTTATCCATTGTGCGGGCTGCGTTGGCAGCAGCACTCCGTCTTTTTTACAGAAAAGTGTATCAGACTTTGAAAAGACCTTCGCTCCCAAAATATCAGGAACGAGAAATCTCTACAATGCACTGAGAGATGCAGAGCTCGATTTCTTTGTAATGTTTTCGTCGGTTTCAGCGTTTATTCCAGAGCTTGGAGCAGGTGTGATGGATTATGCTTCGGCGAATGCTTTTTCCGAGTATTTTGCGGAGTATATCGCAGCAAGTTTCAATGGTGTACACGCTGTGTTCTGGCCTGTATGGTCAGATACCGCAATGGGAGCTCTCAAGACGTCAAAGTTTTACGATATGGGCTTCAGAAGCATATCCTATGATGAGGGACTGGATATTCTGGACAGGGTGATAGCGTCAGATGCGACTGTTGTTCTTCCTGTTCTTGGTGATGACTTCGATATGCAGAAAGCATTCAGTGTAAGTCCGCGTCAGCTTGCTTCAGAGATATCCGAAGCAAGGAAAGAAAAGAGCTGCGGCACCTGTGACAGCCTTGAAAAAACTGTTATGGAAGCCATTTCAGCTGAAACCGGAATGGAAAATATAGACTATGATGACGATTTTTACGATCTGGGTATTGATTCCATCATTATGATAGATGTAATGCAGGTCTTGGAGGAAAAACTGGACATAGTTATGGATCCTGCTGCATTTGTTGATTATCCTTCAATAAGGAAAATGAGCGATTACATCAGAAATAATTTTGAAGTCGGGACTCAGCCGGCTGAGCAGGATATTTCGTTTGAAACAGTAAGAGAGGATATACGTTCATCTGTAACAAGCGGAGATGATCAGGCGGATAAGAAGAAAAAGATCGCTGTGATCGGCATGGCGTGTCATTTCCCGAAATCTGAGAACATTCAGGGCTTCTGGGAAAAAATCGTTAATGGTATAGACTGTATTTCCGAGATACCTTCGTCAAGATGGGACTGGAGAGAGTATTATTCCGACAGCCATTGTAAGGGTAAGACGATCAGCAGATGGGGCGGATTTATAGATAATATAGAACTGTTTGATCCCGGATTTTTCAATATTTCCGAGAATGATGCAATATATCTTGATCCGTTGGTAAGACAGTTCCTTGAAGTGACTGCGGAGACCTTTGATGACGCAGGTTACACCCGTGAAGAGATAGCAGGCAGGAAAATAAGTGTTATCGCAGGTGCTCGCTCGGGTCCTTTCAGTGAGAAATATCATACTGATTCGGCACATTCTATTACCGGGATGGGACAGAATTTCATAGTTGCTCACGTTGCACAGTTTCTTGATCTTAAAGGTCCGGCATTTACAGTTGATTCAGCCTGCTCTTCATCTCTTATGAGTATACATCTCGGATGCAGGAGCATATTGAACGGAGAGGCGGAGATGGCTGTTGTCGGAGGTACAGAGATACTTCTGGACGAAAAGCCGTATATTCTGCTGAGCAGTGCAAAAGCGCTGTCTCCCGACGGAAAGTGCTATACCTTCGATGAGCGTGCAAACGGTTTTGTTCCCGGTGAGGGCTGCGGTGCGGTGCTGCTGAAGGAATATGAAAGTGCTGTCCGTGACGGAGATAAGATATATGCCGTTATCGAGGCTTCGGCGGCAAATAATGACGGAAAGACCATGGGCATAACGACACCTAATCTTAAAGCGCAGAAGGAAATAATACTGACTGCACTTGACAGGGCTGACATAGACCCTTCTACCATCAGCTATGTGGAGACTCACGGTACGGGAACAATGATCGGTGATCCTATTGAACTCAAGGCACTGTCAGAGGTATATTCCTCGTTCTGTGATAAAAAGAGATATTGTGCTGTAGGCAGTGTAAAGACCAATATAGGACATCTGATGAGTGCAGCGGGTGTTTCGGGGCTTATTAAGACAGCACTGGCAATACATAATCGTATCATACCTCCGACACTTAACTGCATTACTCCCAATCCGCGTTTCAGGTTTGACGATTCACCGTTCTATGTTGCAGATAAGGCTGAAAAGTGGGATTCTGACAGAAGAGCGGCTATAAGCTCATTCGGATTTGGCGGCACAAATGTACACATGATCCTTAGCAGTGCTCCTGATGGATATATCCCGAGAAGATGTGCCCTTAGGCAAATAGCTTATAATAAGAAGAGATACTGGCCTGAACAGGGAAGAATTGAACACAGCCCTGCTGATAGGATGCTCAGAATACATAAAGTTTATTAAAAGGTGAACAATATGAAGATGTTGAAAAGCTTTGAATATAATGTGACAGTAAAGAATGATGACCTGATAGTATGCGATCATCGTGTGCATGGCGTAAAGATCATGCCGGGTGTAACGTTTCTGGAGCTGATCTATGAGATACTTGCTAATGAAGGGTATGACAGGAGAGATTTTGTCTTATACAATGTTGTTTTCAAGCGCCCTGTTTCAGTATCTGACGGTTACAACAGAAAGGTCAGGATAAAGCTCTTTGAGACAGAGGCGCATAACGGAGAATTCAACATCTTCGCAGACAGTATACACCTTCTCAACGATTGCGAGACAGGTGAGTGGGTACATAATTTCGAGTGTAATATCAGGGCTGCTGAAGGTCACGGGCAGGACGACAGGATAGACATAGACGAGATAAAGCGTACAGCCTTATCATCTGAGGATATGGATATCGTGTATAAGCACGCAAGAGAGTATGATATAACTCATTATACCTTTATGAAGAGTCTTGGAACAGTTTATTATCTTGGTCAGACTGTGTGTGCAGAACTGCATCTGAGCGAAAAGGCACAGGATTATCTTGATGTATTTGTATCTCATCCCGTATATCTTGACGCAGCGACGCTGATCGCACCTTACTACGCATATCTCAATTCAGAATCGACAGGAATGGACCTTACAGACAAGCGTCCCTTTATCCCAATATGGATAAACGAGATAAGAGCCATGAGAGATCTTGGCAGAAAATGCTATATCATTGTAAGAGTTAGTGATATAAATATCCATTCCGATGTAATGTACACGGATTTTTATGTGTATACAGAATCAGGCGAGCTGGCATTGAGCTTTAAAAGGTTTGCCTATAAGAAGATACGTTCAAACGAGCTTATAATCAGCCTTGAGAACGAGGATGATGATACTGTACAGGAGAATGCCGAGAAAGCCGCCGCTTCGGCAGATAAAGCTGAGTACAACGGCGAAGATATCACTGAAATGCTGAAAAGCATACTCCTTGAAGTTGCAGACGGCAGGATCAAAAATATCAATACCGATGAGACTTTTTATGATATGGGACTGGATTCCGGAGATCTTCTCCAATTCGTCAAGATACTGGAAAAAACTATCGGACATACTCTCTATCCTACGCTTTTGTTTGAGTATCAGACGATCTCCGAACTGGCTGTTTATCTAAGTGAAAACTTTGATATAGAACCTGTGAAGGCAGCTGTCAGCAAGGAAACTACAACTGATACTGCTGTCAGGACCGAACTGCTCTTCTTTACATCTGCGGAAAAAGAACAGGGACCTTTTCTGAAGAGAAAGAGGTCGTCAAACGTTTTTGTGTGCAGCAGGAACAGAGAGGGTATAAGCTTAGGCAGGGCAGAGACAGATCGCTTATTTGTCGATGCTGCCGTTAACTGCGTTCATGACGTAAAAGGCAGTATTGATATCACAGATACAGTGGATGAGCTTTATATACTGGTGCCTGTAACGGAATGTGACGGTCGGGAGGTAATAAGCCTTCTTTACGATATATCCATGTACATTCTTGATAAAAAGCTGCTCAATAATATCCGACTTGTATTTGTGTCAGATGACAGAGGGAAAAACGCTTCTCCGTATAGAAGAGCAATAGGCGGATTCATAAGGAGCCTGCACAAGGAGTATCCGACTATTTCCGGCTGTTACATTAGACTGGAGGATAATTCTGCCGATAGTATAAAAGTATCAGAGCTTATTGCAGAGAGTGATCTTGAAAGCTCTACGGGTTATCATGAGACTATCCTGAAAAACACAAGAAGGTATGCAGTGCTGTCAGAGCCTGTCAGTGTACATGACCGTGCTGTATCAGCGGCAGCAGGCAAGTACTGTCTTATAACAGGAGGACTTGGAAAGCTTGGTATAATTACAGCACGTCATATGATTGAAAAGTATGGCGTGAAGATCATACTTTTAGGACGACGCAGCGAAAGTGATCCCGGAGTTGCAGAAATCCTTTCCGGTTTTTCTTCGGAAGATATAAGGTATTACAGTGTGGATATCGCGGATCAGGAACAGGTTGAGGAGCTTTGCAGGAGACTGGACTCGGAAAGAATAAGCGTGAGTATTCTGATACACTGTGCAGGGATCAATCATGAAGCATTTATAAATCGTAAGGACATGGTCGATATAAATGATGTCATAAATGTCAAGACGGAAGGCTGCAATAATCTGGACAAGTGTTTTGGAAATGCGGAGCTTGAGCATTTTGTGCTTTATTCATCGATATCCGGCGTTACAGGTAATGCGGGACAGACGGATTATGCTTACGCCAATGCCTATCTCACTGCCTTTGCACAGAAAAGAAACAGAATGGTGAAGTCAGGAACGCGCTGCGGCAGGACTGTAAGCATAGAGTGGCCTCTCTGGCGAAACGGCGGTATGACAATGAAGCAGGAGCAGCTTGAATTGCTGAAAAAGAAGCACGGTCTTGATCTGTTGGATGATGACGAAGGCATGAGGATTCTGGATATTGCTCTTGCAGGTGAATATGATAATCTGACCGTGTTCAAGTGTTCATCAGAGAGTGCGGCGAATAATATCGACAGTCTGCCTGAATTGACATACGATGACCATGAAACTGAAGTTCCTGACAATGATATCGCCATCATTGGTATAGATATACGTTTCCCCGGGGCTGATAATGCGGATGAATTCTGGGAAAAGCTTAAAAATGGTGAGGACTGTACCGAAGAGATACCCATGGACAGATGGGACAGCAGTAAGTACACAGGTGACGGCATATATTGTACAAGAGGCGGATTTATCGATAAGTATGATGCATTTGATGCGGATTTCTTTAAAATATCCGATGATGAGGCTGTATTTATGGATCCTCAGGAAAGACTTTTCTTACAGTCTGTATGGCACGCGGTGGAAGACGCCGGCTATACAAGAGAAAGCCTCAGGGATAAAAACGTATCGGTTGCCGTAGGTGCAATGTATAATCATTATCAGCTTTATTCAAAACTTAATTCCGGCATATATGATGTGGGAGCAGGTGGAGCGGCGTTTTCAGCTATTGCAAATCGAGCTTCGTATATCATGGATTTTCATGGCGAGAGCTTTGCTGTGGATACCGCGTGTTCTTCGACAATGACCGCATTGAAGAGCTCGATCGATTCCATTCTTCTCGGAGAAACGGATATAGCAGTTGTAGGCGGAGTAAATCTGACCATACATCCGTCAAAGTATGAGCTGCTTTGCAGGGCAGGTTTCCTTTCCCATGATGGGAGGTGCAGGTGCTTCGGCAAGGGCGGAGACGGTTATGTTCCGGGCGAGGGTGTAGGAGCGTTTGTGATAAAGCCGCTGTCTGAGGCAAAGAAAAACGGCGATCATGTTTACGGCATTATAAAGGGCATCGCGGCAGGTCATTCCGGAAAGACCAACGGATATTCTATCCCCAACCCTAAAGAAGAGGCTGCGGTCATGGATAAAGCAATAAGAAAGAGCGGAATAAGTCCGGAGCAGATAACCTATGTAGAGGCACAGAGCTCTGGTACAGAACTTGGCGATGTAATTGAGTTCTCAAGCCTTGAAAAGGTATTTTCGTCTGTCGAAAAAAAGGGATACTGCACAGTAGGTTCCGTAAAAGCGAATATCGGACATCTTGAAGCGGCTTCAGGTGTTGCATCACTTGTAAAGGTGCTTATGCAGATGAAGAACAGGCAGCTTGCTCCTTCAGTGTACTGCGATCCGATAAATCCTATGCTTAATATCAAGAACAGTCCCTTTGTAGTATCAGAAAAGCTGTCAGACTGGGACAGCACGGCGCTGCATAGAATGGCGCTGATAAATACCTTCGGAGCCAGTGGTTCTAATGTGAGTCTTGTGGTTGAGGAAGCCGAAGAAAGTACATATTCTGCAATAGACGGTGTTATACCGGTATTTGTGCTTTCTGCTCGCCGCAAGGACGTTCTGAGAAAATATGCAGAGAGTGTTCTGAGCTTTGTTTGCGGAAATGTTGATGATAGAAACATCGGCAGCTTCCTGTACACTTATCAGCTTGGAAGAGAATTGATGGAGCAGAAGGTAGTGTTTATCGTCCGTACAGCTGACGAGCTCAGGGAAAAGCTCGGTGTATTTATCAGTAACGGCACTGAAGGGCTCTCATGTTTTAAGGACGATGGATATTCCGATTATATAGAAGAAATAAAGAACGGCAGGACAGATCTTCTGAAGGGCTTTTATTGCGGAAAGAAGATCGGCAGAATGTCAGTTCCCGTGTATCCTTTCCGTGAAACAAGGTATTTTCCTGAAAGGCTCTGCGGAGAAAAGCATAACGTTGATGCGTATACCGAGAATGAAAACGATGTTATGATGCAGCTGCTTGAAAGCGTATATTCAGGCGAGCTTGAAGATGATGCAGCGTATGCTTTGTTGGAGGAATTATAATGAATGATCAGATAAAAGAAATACTGAAACAACTGAAAGATAAGACCATCACACCTCAGCAGGCAAAGGAGATGATGCAGCGTGTCACCAGCGTTTCGGAGAGAGATACAGTTAATGTGAAAACTTCTTCTGCTGATGTTGCGGAATGTACTGCTGATCTGCCGATAGATACAGTCAATAACGAGGTAAAAAGGATAGCTGCCGAAATAATGAACGTTTCCCCCGAGGACATAGATGCAGATGTGGATTTTGGCGAGTACGGACTTGATTCTGTAAGCATCGTTATGTTCATTGAGAAGATAAATGATTTTTACGGCATTGAGGCATCTCCGGCTGTATTATTTGAGCTCAAGACTCTTAACGATCTTTCGGAATATCTTATAAGAGACCACAGGCAGGCTGTTTTTTCAACATTTTCTTACGACAAGTGTTATTCAGAGAATAAAACTACCGAGGCACAGTCAGCCACTGTATCCTGCGATGATAATGAAAGAGTATCTGAAGTTGATGTATCATGCGGACTGAAAGAAGATGACATAGTAATAGTAGGTATGAGTTGTGTTATGCCTAAGTCAGAGAACAAGGAAGAATTCTGGAAGCGCCTATGCGACAAGGAATGCATGATAACCGAGGCGGACAGGACAAGATGGAATGATAATGCCGATATCAGCGGCATATACGGTGGTTTTATCGATCATCCTTATGATTTTGACCCGATGTTTTTCAATATATCCCAGGCTGAAGCTGAGCTAATGGATCCGCAGCAAAGAGTGTTTCTGGAACAGGTATGGAATGCTGTGGAAGATGCCGGCTACAGGATGAGTGATCTTTCAGGTGAAAAGGTCGGTGTATATGCCGGGGTCGGTACGCATGATTTTACTGAGGTACTGCTTGAAAGCGGAAATATCGAAAAGCCGTACAGCGCAACAGGAATAGCTCATTCTGTGCTTGCAAACAGGATATCATATCTTTTTGATTTTAAAGGACCCAGTGAGCCGATAGATACAGCCTGCTCAAGCTCACTTGTAGCAGTACATAATGCTGTTGAATCTCTCAGGGCAGATGAGTGCAGGATAGCCATTGCAGGCGGCGTAAATGTCATGATATCTCCCTCCTTGTTCCGTGCATTCCAGAACAGTGGTATGCTCAGTCCTGAGGGGAAGTGTAAGACCTTTGATGCAAAAGCTGACGGATATGTCAGAGGTGAAGGCGCGGGAGCGTTTGTGCTCAAGAAGCTCTCGGATGCTATAAAGGACAGAGATCATATCTACGCCGTGATAAAGGGCAGCGCAGTAGCTCACGGCGGAAAGGTATCGTCACTGACTGTGCCTAATCCCGTTGCACAGGCAGAGATGATATGCGATGTATGGGAACATTCTGATCTGGATATAAGCAATCTGTCATATATAGAGGCACACGGAACAGGCACTGCACTTGGCGATCCGGTAGAGGTGAACGGTCTGAAGAAGGCATTCAGAGCGTACTGTGATAAAAAGCATATCTCTTTTTCCGATATTCCGGAGAAATGCTATCTCGGTTCCGTAAAACCGAATGTGGGACACCTTGAGACAGCTGCAGGCGTGGCAGGTATGGCAAAGATAATCATGTCAATAAAGAATAAGTTCCTGCCCGGAAACGTTAATTTTGAAAAGCTCAACCCATATATCACATTTGAAGATGTGCCATTGCAGGTACTTGAGAATGGTGTGAAGTGGGATAACAGGGAAGGCGCTGACGGTGTTGAACCTCTTACTGCGGGTATCAGCAGTTTTGGCTTCGGCGGCGTGATCTCTCATGTCGTTTTTGAAGAGTATATAGATAGCCGAAAAAAGAGCTGTGTAGATTCAGAAGAGGTTTTTATCCTCTCTGCTGCGACTCGGAAACAGTTGAATGAATACTGTATAAAGTTTCGTGATTGGCTGAAGGAAGAGAGAGAAAATGTAAGGTGCAGTGACATTGCGTTTACTCTTATAAACGGACGAGAGGAATTCAGTTCACGTCTTGCTTTCACTTTCAGTTCTGTTAACGATCTTGAAAAAAAGCTTTCCGATTTTATCGGCGGTGTGATGAGCAAAGATATGTTTTGCGGTGAAGCTGAGAACAGCTCCGCAAAAGCTGTCATCTGTGACCGTGCAAATGCATCCGAATGTGCAAGGCTCTGGACAGAAGGCGGAAATGTTGACTGGAGCGGTATGATCTCTTCAGACGCATTCCGAATTTCCATGCCTACATATCCTTATGCAAAGCATTTCTGCTGGCCTGAACAGAACAGGGTCAGACTTTCCGAAAAACTTGATACATTCATTGACAGGAATATATCAACGATAAACGAGCATCGTTTTGTGAAGAGGTTCACTGTTAATGATAACTATGTAAAGGATCATATAGTAGGGGATAAATATATGCTTCCCGCAGCTGTATCGCTTGAAATGGCACTGGAGGCCTGCAGGCTGTCTTCTCAGGATCCGCAGATCAATCAGGTTTATTCGGTTGAGTGGAAAAGAGCGATACTGATAGGTCAGCCCTATACTGATGTGATCATAGATATTTATCCTGACGGGGATGATATATTCTTTGAGATCGGCCTGCTGAATACTGACGGTGACACAGAGGTATGTGTTTCAGGATATGCAGCTTCATCAACAGCTGCGGACAAGCGCGTTGATATAAATGATATTCTGAACATCTTTGATGACGAGTATTCAGAAAAGGAGATATATGATTATTTCGACAATGTCTCCATGCTCTACGGCGGAGCGCTGAGATGTGTTAAAAATGTCAGGGTATCCGGCGGTGCAGCTTTGGCAAGGTTAGATACCGCACAGTGTTCTGCTGATGATTTTATACTGGTTCCGGCGGTAACCGACGGAGCTTTCCAGTCCTTCATTACTATAAGCGACCTCAGATCTAAAAAGAACGCTTATCATCTGCCCTATTCAGCTGAAAGGATAACAGTCTCCGGGAAAGCTTCAGATATCTGCTATGCATATATCCTGAAAACTGATGAGACGGATAGCATACGAAAATATGATATCACCCTTATAAATGATAAAGGTATTGTTTTTGCGGAATTCAGCGGTATGTGTACACATTCCTTTGCTCATGACAATATTGGCGTGATTACTTATTCATATGAATATATCAGGCAGGATATTGAAACTTCAGCATCGGGTGATGATATATCTTATATCATAATAGACACCGATCAGAGCTTTTGTGACGAACTCAGAAGGTGCAGCTCTGATGTGAATTATCTGGAATATGTTCCTTCCGCAGATATCATGACAGGCTTGAACAGGATATCGGACAGCTTTGAACGACTTTACAGAGGCCTTAAAGATCATATCGCTGTTATCAATCTCACAGACAGAAACAGTTCCGAAGGCGCTGATGAAAGCATACTTAAAAGTGCGCTCATACCTATGAGTATAGCTAAGAAGCTAATGGATGACAGATCCGGCAGGAAGCTGTCCTTCATAAATGTTTATAGCGGCGATAATAATGATGTCAGCTATTACGCTGCGGCGGTGGCATTCGGTAGATCACTGAATAAGGAATGGGATAATTTTGACCTGAAGAGCATCAGGACAGACGGAGTTTTTTATAACAACAGGAAGCTTGCTGATATAGTGCAGAACGAAGTGAACGATCCATCATGCTATGATGATATATGCTATAACGGCGGCATAAGAATGGTGAAAAAATATTCCAGGATCGAAGAAGCTGTATCTTCATCCGATAACATAAACAGGAACGGAGTCTATCTTATCGCCGGCGGCGGCAAGATAGGCGGAGATCTTGCAGCCTATCTGTCACTTAATTACGGCGCAAAGTCTGTAATATTCAGCCGAAATGCTGATGCATCAAAGTACAGTGAGAATGCAGATATTTCATGCTTCAGAGGTGATATTACCGTAAGCAGTGATGTAGCCGGATTAAGCAGATATATCACTGAACGATATGGCAGACTTGATGGTATCTTTCAGTGTGCAGGCCGTATCAGTGATTCTACCGTTGCAAACAAGAGTACTGATGAATTCCTTGTAAACATTAAGCCCAAGGTCCACGGTACAAACAATATACTTTCGCTTACAGAGCAGTTCAGCGTCAGATTTTTGGCAATGTTCTCATCGATAAGCGCTATGTTTGGAAATGAAGGTCAGAGTGATTATGCATATGCCAATGCGTATATGGATTCACTTGCTTCAGAAAACTCATCCGACTGTCATATGCTCTCTGTTCAGTGGCCTTTGTGGAAAGACGGCGGAATGAGTGTTGACAAGAGCAGGATCGATTATCTCAAGGAAAGATTCGGACTCCACCTGCTCGGAACAGATACAGCTTTTGAGCAGCTAAGCAGACTCATATCCTCAGACCGAGCATTTGAAGCTGTAATGTATGGAAATATCGGTCAGATAGCTGCATCTGTAGGAGCAATGTATAATAAAGACAGCGTCTCAAAGGCAGATGCGTCAGCATTAACGTCTGATGTCGGAGATCTTGTGATATGGCTCAAGGAGCTTTTTGCAAAGAGTTTCAAAATCAGTCCTGAGTCTATCAATGAGAAACTTCCGCTGGAGAAATACGGTCTCGATTCCATAATGATAATGGACCTCAGCAGAGGACTTGAAAAGTATTTCGACAAGATAAGCAAGACCATGTTCTATGAGTGCCTCACTTTGAAGGATATATCCGATTACCTTGTTGAACACTATCCCGGGGCTGTAAACGATATCCTGCCAAAGAGCGGAAAAAGCAGTGTTGATGAGCAGATCGCTGATATAAAGCCTGCGAAGAAAAGAAAGGCATACTCACGGGAGAAAAGTTCAGTTGCTGAAAATGAAGATATTGCTATTATCGGTATAAGCGGCAGATATCCGCTATCGGATGATCTTTCGGAGTTCTGGACAAATCTTTCCGAGGGAAGAGATTGTATTACCGAGGCCGGAAGAGTACGCTGGGATTCTGACGGGTATAACAATATAACAAGTTACATGGGCGGTTTTATAAACGACTATGATATGTTTGATCCTCTTTTCTTCAATATATCTCCGAATGAAGCAGCAACAATAGATCCTCAGGAGAGATTGTTCCTTGAAACTGTATGGCATACGATCGAAAGCTCAGGCTACAGGAAAAGCGACCTTGAAGGCTCTAATACAGGTGTATTTGTAGGAGTCATGTACGGTCAGTATCAGCTTCTCGGCGCAGAGGAGACTGCAAAGGGAAATAGAGTTTATGTTCCGTCATACTATGCTTCTGTGGCAAACAGGATATCATATTTCTATAATTTTACCGGTCCGAGTCTTGCACTGGATACCATGTGTTCATCTTCTCTCACGTCAGTATATCTTGCGTGTGAAAGCCTGATAAGGAACGACTGTGAAACTGCTATAGCAGGCGGTGTGAATCTTTCCATACATCCGCACAAATATTCTATACTCAGTCAGACCGGATTCATTGCGCCAAAGGGTAAATGCAGAAGCTTCAGTGCCGACGGTGACGGTTATATTCCCGGTGAGGGTGTGGGAGCTGTACTGCTCAAAAGATATGATAAGGCGGTTCATGACGGTGACAGAATATACGCAGTAATAAAGGGCGGTGCACTGAACCATGGCGGAAAGACCAATGGCTATACTGTACCGAATCCGAATGCGCAGATGTCACTGATATGTGATGCTATAGACAAGACAGGTGTATCACCTGATTCGATACAGTATATCGAAGCTCACGGTACGGGAACTCCTCTGGGTGATCCTATCGAGATAAACGGTATAACAAGAGCTTTTCGTAAATATACCGATAAAAAAGGCTTCTGTTCAATAGGTTCGGTCAAGTCAAATATTGGTCATCTTGAATCTGCGGCAGGTATTGCAGCTATCACAAAGATAGTATTGCAGATGATGAATAAGAAGCTTGTTCCGTCCATACATTCGGAGAATATAAATCCTGATATAGATTTTGGCTCCACTCCTTTCTATCTTCAGAAGGAACTGACTGACTGGAAAGTCAGCGGCGGAGCTAAGAGAAGAGCTGCGGTAAGCTCATTCGGAGCAGGCGGCTCCAATGCACACCTTATCCTTGAAGAATATGTTGGAGATCATACAGTTGAAAGCTATACTACAGATGATGTATATGTAATACCTGTATCTGCTGCTTCAAAGGCAAGCCTGAAGTCTTACTGCGGGCTCCTTATTGATCTGATAAAAGAAAAAGATGACGTGACTATCGGAGATATAGCTTATTCCTTGGCAGTATCAAAAGATGCGCTGAATTACAGAGCGGCATTTATCGTCAGTGATAAGGACGAGCTGACGGAACTCATGAGAAAGTATACTGATGGTATCAACGATGAAAAAATTCTCGTTTCTTCATTCTATGACTTTGATGAAGTCAAGAGCAAGTATTCTGACAAGATTGATGAAATCAGCAGTCGGGCAATCAGAAACGCAGTCAGATGGTGCTGTTTTGATGATCTTGACTGGAGAGAGTACTACGGACGCAGCTTCAGAAAGATCGATCTCCCATTATATCCCTTTGAAAAGCACAGATGCTGGATAAAGACGACAGGCAGCGCTTTGACAGCGGAAAGCAAAGGAATAGACTGGATCGACGGATTCAATATCTCCGATAATATGAACTCGGGAATTGAGATGAAGAAGACGTTGAGTTCGGATGATGCATATATAAAGCATCATATGGTGCTGGGGCAGCATATCCTTCCCGGAGCATTTTCGGTTCACATCATATGGTCTGCATTGCATAAGCTTTTCGGTGATACGAAATTCCGCATCGAGAACCTGACATGGAGAGAAAAGATCGCAGTAGACCATGCAAAGGACCTTATCGTCAGGATAACGAATGACGGAGAGTATGTCATAGCTGAATGCTTTGACAGGAATGACCGCAGCAGTATATATGCTGACTGTAAGGCAAAGAGAATCAGTGAAAATCTTGGTTATGCAATAAATGATATAAACGAACTCAGAGAAGGCTGTTATATAAGCGTTGACGTTGAGCAGCTGTATGAATACTTTTCAGAGGGCGGTATAGTTTACGGAGAAAGCTTCCGTCTGATCAGGGAACTATGCGTCGGAAACGGAGAAGCGGTCGGCGTGATAGAATCGAAGGATACTGTACATGGTTTCGATCCGACTATCATTGACGCTGCATTCCAGACTATATCAGCAATATATCTCAACAGCGACAAAAAAAGCAGTAATACAGCTGTGCCTTACAAGATACAGGAGTATATCCTTTGCAATAAGGTCAGCAAAAGGTCCTATGTATACACATTCCAGAAGGATGAAACACATTTCGATATCGCTGTAATAAACAGCAATAACGAGGTATCTGTACTTATAAGAGACCTTGAGATAGCAGTGGTGAAGTCAGCAGGGAAGGACATTTCTTTGCCTGACAGATCTGATGAGAATATATCCGATAGTGAAATACATGATATCTGCTATGTGAATGAATGGAAGAAAGCAGATACATCGGATATCGTTTCGTCTTCTGTAAACAGTTATTCTGACAGTGTTATATTCTATACAAAATATACTGAGAAATTAAAGAATGCGATAATAAAGTACAGCAGTGAAACATGGACTGCTATAGAGCTTGGTCATGAAAACTATGCTGAAGGTGACCGCTATTGTATTGATGTCAATGATCCTGATGCTGTATCTGATCTGATCAGCAGGCTGAGCATCTCCGACAGGATACTCTTCCTCGGAAGCAGCGGCAATAATAATGAGATCGGGACAGCTGAGCTTGAAAGCATACAGCAGACAGGTCTGATGTCACTGTTCCGTCTGTTCAAGACTCTTGACGCTTCTTCAGCTGTAGATATAAAGCTCATCACTGACAGGGTATATCATACCGGAAATAATGACAGGAGCACATTCCCGTCAGATTCCTCGATGATAGGCTTCTTCAGAGCGGCTGTTTCGGAGTATCCGGAGGTATACGGAGCGGTTATAGATGTTGACACTGAACAGGCGGCTGAGAATAAAAACGGAGAGATCGACCTTATCCTGTCAGCTGAGGTGCAGAGTGCCCCCGGAATTATTCTGATAAGGGACGGCAGTGTTTTCCGCAGCAGACTCAGAAATTGCAGGAATGACGAACTCAACAGAAGACCTGCGTTCCGAAAGGGAACTTATCTTATAATTGGAGGAACAGGTGGTATCGGCTTTGAACTGTCGAAGCTTCTTTCCGAAAAGTATAATGCTGATATTATAGTTACCGGCAGAAGAGAACAGGATGAAACTGTAACAGAGAAGATAAACACGATCAATTCATTTGGAGGCCGCTGTGAGTATATAAGAGCAGATGTTGCTGATATGCGGGATATGCAGGCGGTGCGCGAACACATTATAGCGAAATACGGTAAGATAGACGGCTTGATCCATTCTGCTCTGTATCTGAATGATGTATCTGTTGCGAATATGAGCGAGGATGTGCTGAAGAGTGTATTAAAGCCCAAAACATACGGCCCTGTGGTAATGCATGAGGTGTTCAAGGATGACAGACTTGATTTTGTTCTGTATTTCTCATCCGCACAGTCTCTTGCTCCTTCTCCCGGGCAGTCCAATTATGCAGCTGCAAGTGTTTTTGAAGATCGGATAGCAAGGTATTACTCATCACCGGAATACCCGTCTTGGGTCATCAACTGGGGCTATTGGGGCACAGTAGGCAGAGTTGCCAATGACCGATACAGAAAGAGTCTTGAAAGAAAGGGTTTCTATTCAATTAATATCCCCGAAGGGATGAAGGCAATATCTATGGTGATAGGTTCTGATTCGGAGCAGGTCGCTGTAATGAAGTGTTCGGACAGTATACTGAGCTACTTTGGATATCATGCTGATACCGAAGAAGGGATAACTGAGCCTTTGAGTGATAAAGCTGAAGAAGCACAGGAAGTTGTGACCGATAACGATATCAGAAACGAGGCTGTCGAAACAAGATCAGAGAGCGCTGCAAGGACAAATGATAATGCTTTATACGACAGAGTATACGGCATTATAATAGATACGATCGTCGATATACTTGGCGTTGATGCAAGCAGCATCGAAAAGAACAAGCAGTTCTCGGAATATGGTATAGATTCAATAACAGGTCTTGAATTTGTAAAGAGCATCAATGAAAAGCTGGGACTTGCAATGCGTACAACTATTGTATTTGATTATGGAAATGTGGATGCCTTGACTAAATACATTATTGCCGAATTCAGTGATAAACTCGGAAATAATATCTGAAGTTTGTATCCACGGAGGGTTTAAGATGAATTATGGAAAAATGAATGCTGATGGTGAGAAAGGCAACACAGTAAGGATCGGAAAGCAGAGGCTGAAGGGGATATTGCGGAATACCTCAAGGCTGTCTGTTGATCCGGGAAAAAAATACAAGGTCTTGCTTGATTCACCGGGTGAAGTAAGTGAGATCAGACTTGCTGTTCTGCCTGACATGAAAACAGGGGATAACGAAGTAAAGATAGAGGTCTATGCCTTTTCACTTAATTTCGGAGATCTTCTGTGTGTAAAAGGTTTATATCCCACAATGCCGGATTATCCCTTTACTCCGGGTTTTGAGGTATCGGGAAAGATAATTGAAACAGGCAGAAATGTTAGCCGTTTCAAAAAGGGAGATTCTGTAATAGCAGTAATGTCTCATGATCTTGGCGGACATAGTCAGATAGTTGTATCAGACGAAAGATTTGTTGTAAAAAAGCCTGATAGCGTTACATATGAAGAAGCTTGCTCCTTCCCTGTTGCATTTATCACAGTACATCATGTGTTCAGGAAAGCATTGCCGAGAAAAAACGAAACTATACTGATACATACCGCAACAGGCGGTGTGGGACTGATAGCTGTTCAGTATGCAAAAAAGTGCGGATTGAATATAATCGCTACAGTGGGCTCAGAGGAAAAGATAAACTATCTGAAGGGGATAGGCATAGAGAATTGCATAAACTACCTCGTATCCGATTTTAAGGAAGAAGTTTTGAAGCTTACCAACGGAAGAGGTGTTGATATCATCATCAACACTCTTTCGGGTCAGGCTATATCCCGTAATATGGATATCCTTGCCCCCGGCGGAAGATATATGGAGATAGCCATGACAGCACTGAAATCGCTGAAATCCTTTGATATCTCCAGACTTAATGACAATCAGACCTTCTTCAGCATTGATGTAAGAAAGCTCTATAAGATAGCTCCCGAGCTTATTAACGAATATCTGGAGGATATGTATGATTTTCTTGAAAAGCGTGAGATCGTACCTACCGTTGGCAAGGTATACGATCTGACAAATATCAAGGAAGCCTTCTATGCTTTGGAAAACCGTGCAAATATCGGCAAGGTCGTAGTTAATGCAAGGATCGCGGCTCATGAAAAGAGAAGTGTTTCTTTGATCAGAATGTCTGCCGCAGAAAGCAATAACAGAGCTTTGAACGAAGAAATAGCGGTAATTGGAATGAGCTGCAGGCTTCCCGGAGCTGAAAATGCGGATGAATACTGGGACAATTTGAAAAACGGCGTGAACTGCATAGGTGATCTTCCTTACGATCGCTGGGGGTTATCTCCCGAGGACTGCGGTGAGCTCAGATGCCATTACGGTGGATTTCTTGAAAATGTCGGAGATTTTGATCCGTTGTTTTTCAATATGTCGGGCATGGAAGCAGAAATGGCTGACCCTCAGCAGAGGATACTTCTCGAGCAGATGTGGTCGGCTCTGGAGGATGCAGGCTGTTCAGCAGAGTATATGTCAGGCAGGAAATGCGGCGTATTTGTCGGTGTAGGTCAGGGAGATTATCAGAGCTATATCAAAGAGCGCGGCGGAGAGATAAATGCACAGTCATTTATTGGCAATTCCAGCTCAGTATCAGCTGCAAGGATATCATATTTTCTCAATCTGAAAGGTCCGTGCATATCCATAGATACAGCCTGCTCATCATCGCTTGTTGCTGTGGATCTGGCGTGCAGGAGCCTCAGGAACGGCGAGTCTGAAATTGGACTTGCTGGCGGCGCATTCATATCAATGACACCGCACTTCTATATGCAGACCGAAAGATCAGGAATGCTTTCACCTGACGGAAGATGCAAGACCTTTGACAATTCGGCAAACGGATTTGTACCGGGAGAAGGCGTTTCTGTTCTGGTACTGAAGAGACTCAGCGATGCTATAAGAGACAATGATCATATCTATGGCGTTATAGCAGGAAACGGTATCAATCAGGATGGCAAGACCAATGGTATAACAGCTCCGAGCACATTATCACAGACAGAGCTGGAAGCAGACGTGTATAATAAGTTCGGAATTGATCCCGAGAAAATCAGTTATATCGAAGCCCATGGAACAGGCACAAAGCTTGGCGATCCGATCGAAGTCGAGGCACTTACCAACAGCTTTTCAAGGTTCACCGACAAAAAGAATTTCTGTGCTATCGGCTCCTGCAAGACCAACATAGGTCATACGGTCATGTCGGCGGGAATAGCAAGTGTGATAAAAGTCCTGCAGAGTATGAAGCATGGTATGATACCGCCTTCAATAAACTATGATACTCCAAATGAACATATAAACTTCAATGACAGTCCGTTCTATGTAGCCGATAAGCTTATGGACTGGCAGGGAGGGGCTGATGCTCCAAGATATGCTGCTGTGAGTTCATTCGGATTCAGTGGTACCAATGCACATATTGTATTGAAGGACGCTCCTGCTGTATCTGCTGCGGTAAATAAGCTGCCTGTATATATTATTGTCTTGTCTGCAAAGAATCAGGCTTCACTTCGCAAAAAATATGAGGAGCTTTACTCATGGATATCTGATGAAGGAAATGATTCTTCCATACAAGATATAAGCTATACACTTCTCTGCGGAAGAACACATTTTACAGAACGCTGTGCGTTTACTGTAAGAAACAGGGATGAGCTCATAGAAAAACTTAAAGCTCTTGCCGTAGGCAACTATGCTGAGGGAGTATATCTGTCAGCTGATAATAAAGCACACACTGCTGATCTTAACAAGATCACAGAGATGCTTGCTGACGTGAGAGCAGTTCGGACCTACACAGAGGGAGCGGAAAAACTTGCTGCAGCCTATGCGGACGGTGAGACCATTGACTTTGCGGGAATATTTGAGGGCACCGGCAGAAAGATATCGATGCCCGCATATCCATTCAGCAGAAGGACTTATCTTTACGGCTATGATGAAAAAAAGCAGAGTATTAAGAGCTCTCACGGGATCAAAGCTGACGATGGATTAAAGTATGAGATAATCAGAAAAGCTGACAGTACGGAATGCAGAGTAAGCCTTTCACCCGGATTGACAGTAGTCAGAGATCACGTTGTATTCGGGCAGTATATAGTATCTGCTGCATTCCAGACAGAGCTGATACTTTCTTCTGTCAGAAAAATAGGTGTTACCTGCAATTGCTGCATCAAGGATCTCATGCTCCTGAAGCCGATTATATGTGCTGAGGACGGAACCGAGATCAGGATCGTATTCTCAAGGGACGAAAACAGGATAAAAGTTAGGATCACAGATGATGAAGACATGGTGTTTACTATAGGTGATATAGCTCCGGGAACAAATCAGTTTCGCAGCAAAAAAATGGATATCAGAGCTGTAAAAGCTCAGATGACAAGGAAAGAGGCTCCTTTATCGATATGGAAGCTTTTTGAAAACGGCGGAGTCCGCTACGGAAATGCATACAAAGGTCTGAAAAGCGTCGATCATAATAACACTATGGAGATATGCGCTATCGAATCAGTAAAGACCGGGATGGTGCATAATCCCTATGTTTTTGATTCTGCTCTGCAGGGAACATCGGTATTCTATAAATCAGCTGACGGAATGCTTGTACCGTCACGGTTCAGAACAGTCGAGTTCTATGCTCCTGTCCCGGATAAGGCATATTCCATTGCAATGAAGCAGAACGGAGCATTGTCGATATGTATTACCGATGAAAGCGGAAATGTATGCTCCTACATAGAGGGAATAGAGTACAGAGAGATCAGGAAAAATGATACCTCTGATGAAAGCGAAGATAAAAGCTATGATGAAATGTTCTTTATGCCGGTGTGGGAAAAGGTACAGACAGGCAGAAGCATAAATAAGTATAGCAATACGCTCTTTCTGTGTTTCAGAAAGATGCATAAGAGTGCGGTATCCATAGCTGACAGGGTGTGCTCGGATCATACTGTGATCGATATCGAGGACATTATAACAAAGGGAAGGATCGATATAGACAGACTCCTGAAAGCGGCAGACATTGCTTCGTTTGATTCGATTTTCATGCTTCTGGTAAATAATAATCTTCCAACGGATATAAAGGACATCTCTGTCGGACAATGCAGAAGGAGCATAGAGCTTCTGCACGGATTGATGAAAAAGCTTTGCGGGCTCGGACTGGATTCAAAGAAGATAGTATGGAGAATAATAACAAATAATTCCTTCAACGTATCGGAGGATGAGCTGATCGACCCTACCTTTTCGCCTATACACGGCATAGCAGCCACAGCATCGGACGAGTTTATAAACTGGAATATCTGTTCATTTGATATAGACATAACTGACTGCACAAAGAACGACATACTCTCATGCTTCAAGGAATATGAAAGCGGAGGAATGATAGCAGTGCGCGGTCATGTTCCGCTTCAGAGGAAGATAAAGAGAACAGACGGAATTATAAGCAATAACTGCTTTATCAGAAACGGTACATATATGATCATAGGGGGCTTAGGCGGGATAGGCAGGACTCTTTCGCGTTATCTTGCAGATAAATATAAGGCACATCTTATACTTGTTGGCAGGAAGAAGGATAATGAGGAAATATCCGGCTTTGTAGATGAATTGAAAGCCGTTGGCGGAGATGCTGTATACTACAGCGCAGATGCCGGGAATGAAGCGGATATCGAGAATGTCATCCTCAAAGGAATAAAAAAGTTCGGACAGATCACAGGCTTTATACATTCTGCTATTGTTCTGAAGGACAGGATGCTCAGAACAATGACAGATGAGGAGATGAACGCTGTGTTGTGGCCCAAGATAAACGGGACGGTCGTACCCGCAAGGATACTGAAAAGACTGGGTACAGAACATATAATGTTCTTTTCCTCAGCACAGTCACTGTTCCTGAGATCAGGACAGAGCAATTACTGTGCGGCGTGTATGTTTGAGGACAGCTTTTCAATGTTTTTAAAGAATAATATCGGAATGGATTCAAAGGTGTTTAATTTCGGATTCTGGGGAGAAGCGGGTATAGTTGCCAATAGCAGATACAGAGATAACCTCAGGAGAGCAGGCCTTGTTCCGCTTACAAACAAAGAGGGATTATTCGCTATCGAAAACGGGCCCTTTCCGAAGAGCGGACAGCTGGTCGTAATGAAAGCCGACGATAAGCTTCTGAGTATGAAATTAACGGATAATAATAATTGGAGGTCGGAAGAATGAGTGGCAATACATATGATTTCAGCATTGCTGATACCATCAGATCGGTAAAAAGTCCTGATAATGATTTCGCATTTATGGACGGTTATAACAAACTGAAAAAGATCGGATGCAGATTGGCTGCGGATTCATTGCACAAAATGGGATTTTTTTCGGTAAAAGGAAACATCGGTGTTGATGCTCTGAGGGAAAAACTGGGGATACTTCCCATGTATACCCGTATGTTTGAAGCAATTCTCAGCCTTTTGTCGGAAGAGGGGATCGTTGAACTTGAAGCTGATAACGTTCATATTACAGGAAGCTATGTGCCTTATCCCGAGGGCGAATACCGCAATGATATGGATGCCCTGCAGAAAGAGTACCCCGAGATAATGCCCTACAGCAATCTTATAGATCGTTGTGTAAAGGCATATCCCGAAGTGCTGACAGGTAAGAAGGGCTATACAGAGGTAATGTTTTCGGATAATACCGTATCACAGAGTGTATATTCAGGTTCGGGTGAGGTTGACTATTACAACAGTATAGTTGCACAGCTGATATATGATTATATTGCAGTCAATAAGGGCAGAGGCGACACAATACGTCTGCTGGAAATAGGTGCGGGAACAGGCGGCACCAGTAAGAGCGTGCTTGAAAAAATATCCCGATTTGTGGACGACAAGGAAGATATCAGATACTGCTATACAGATATCTCAAAATATTTTACGCTGTTCGGCAGAAAGACATTCTATGACAGGTATCCGATCCTTGATTTCGGGCTTCTGGATATAAATGGATCGCCTGCGGATCAGGGCTTTGAGTTAGGGCAGTACGACATCATTTTTGCCACTAATGTTATACATGCTACAAGAGATATAGCCAATTCTATATCAAATGCAAGGTCACTGCTGAAAAAGAACGGTATAATCATTATAAACGAGCTTATCAATAAAAATGACATTGCAACAATGACATTCGGTCTTACTGACGGCTGGTGGAGCTATACAGATGATATCAGGATAAGAAATACACCTCTTCTGACAGCTGAAAGCTGGAAAAAGGTCATGAGTGATTCAGGCTATAATGAGGTCATTGTTCATCCTGACAGCAGCAATTCACGTCAGGGCATAATCGTCGGTGTAAACGGCAGCCTCAGCAGATCCTCGGCATCCGAGGCGGAAAGCACCCGGAATAGTAAAAACTCAAAGAAGGAACTTATAAAGTATCTTAGAAAAGTCTTTTCTGAGGTGCTTAAAGTTCAGGAAGAGGACATCAAAAATGATCTAACCTTTGAGAATTACGGTATAGATTCGCTTATTTCAGTAGAGATACAGAAAAGGCTGAGTGAAAGATTTGACGGATTGTCGTCAACACTTCTTTTTGAGTATAACACTATAGAAAAGCTTGCTGATCATCTTGGTACAGCATACTCCGGGAAGCCCGCATCGGTCGCTGAAGCTGATACAACAGAAGCGGAAGATGATTTCAGTCTTTTCTTTGTGAATGATAAAACAACTGATGACGATGATACCGATGAAAGCTTTTTCACATCAGGGGAAGATGTTTCCGATGCAATAAACGACGATACGCTCTATGAAGCGGAAGAAAAAGCTGTGTCTTTCCATACTGACAATGATATCGCGATCATTAGTGTGGAGGGAAGATATCCTGATGCAAATGAACTCTCAGAACTCTGGGAGAATATCAGGAGCGGACGATGCTCTGTTACTACAGTTCCCGGTGACAGATGGGATACGGAAGGTTTTATTTCCGAGAATTACAAGGCTGAGAAAAAGAGCTATACCGCAGCGGGAGCATTCATAAACGATATCGACTGCTTTGACAATAAGCTTTTCAGGATAGCACCAAAGGACGCCGAGTATATGGACCCTCAGGAGAGATTGTTCCTTGAGTGTACATGGAAGCTCTTTGAAAAAGCAGGATATACGGGCGCGCATTTCAAGGATATCCACAACAAGGTCGGCGTTTTTGCAGGCGTAATGAGCTGCGACTATTCAAAGCTTGGCGCACAGCCGTCATATTGGTCGCTCACAAACAGAGTGTCCTATTTTTATGATTTCTGCGGCCCCAGCATCACAGTGGATACAGCTTGTTCTTCGGGACTTACGGCTGTTCATCTTGCTTGTCAGAGCCTTCGCCTCGGCGAGTGTAAAATGGCAGTTGCAGGCGGTGTCAATATCATTATACACCCTGAGCACTACAATAACCTATGTAGTATGGATATGCTGTCACGAAGCGGAAAGATCCATGCATTCGGCGAAGGAGCTGATGGATTCGTTGACGGAGAGGGTGTTGGTGCATTACTGCTGAAGCCGCTGAGAGATGCAATAGCTGACAACGATCATATCTACGGTATAATCAAGGGATCGGCTATCAATGCAGGCGGAAAGACTTCGGGATATACTGTTCCTAATCCGAATGCACAGGCAGATGTGATCAGGACTGCGATAGATAATGCAGGAGTTGATGCAGAGACTATCAATTATATCGAAGCTCACGGTACGGGCACTGCTCTGGGGGATCCCATAGAGATCAGAGGACTCGATAATGCATTTAGAAACTATACCGACAAAAAGCAGTTTTGTGCCATAGGTTCTGTCAAGAGCAATGTTGGACATCTTGAATCAGCATCGGGCATACTTTCTATCACCAAGATACTGCTTCAGATGCAGAACGGAACTCTCTGCCCTTCAATAAATGCCGAAACTATAAATCCGAAGATCTCCTTTGAGGATACGGCTTTTTATCTTCAGCGTGAAGCAGCGGAATGGAAGCATATCACAAAGGAAGAAGGCGGTAGAAAAGTTGTTCTGCCATACAGAGCGGGTGTCAGCAGCTTCGGAGCCGGAGGTGCGAACGCACATATCGTTTTAGAGGAATATCCCGATAATAAAGATGTTCTTCCTGATGAGAGCAATGCCGAAAAGGTATTTGTGATTTCTGCAAGGACAAAAGAGCAGCTCAGATGCTATGCAAATGCTGTATACGAGTATCTCTCGGCATACGGAAGCGGAGATTCTGTTGAAGAAATAAACGACAAGGTTCTGTCCGTAGTTTCCGATATACTGTATATAGACAAGAATGAAATAGATACAGATTCTGATTTTGAGACAATGGGATTCGGAAGATACCAGTTTAATACGCTGCTTGAAAAGCTCAGGGATTCATATGATATCACTTCCGATCCGGATATGCTCATAAAAAACAACACCGTAGCTTCGCTTGCTTCATATATTTACGGACTTTGCGGTGGTAGCAAAGCTGAATGCACTGCCGCACAGATAGCTTATACCATGCAGTGCGGAAGAAACGCCATGGAAGAAAGAGCAGCGATCATATACACCGGTATATCAGACCTGACATCAAAGCTTGGTTCATGGCTGAACGGCAGTGAAGACAGTATCATTTCCAAGAACAATATAAGCAGCGATATCAGGGAAAGCTTCAGAGAAAACGGTTATGATACTGATTATCTTGATGATATGCTCAGAAGCGGTAATATGTCAAGAGCGGCTGGATTCTGGGTACTTGGAGCTGATATTGACTGGAGACTTCTTTACGGACGCAGGTATACTGTTGCTCCTCTGCCGTCATATCCCTTTGAGAAGAGGAGATGCTGGATAAGCGGCAATACAGTCAGCATTCAGCCCTCTCACAGTGTTACTGTTACAGCATCGGCAGAGAGAAAGCAGCAGTACATTTCGGACGCCGGTACAGAGCTTAATTCCGCAGTATCGATGGAGATAGTGAACAATAGCATTGCTGTGGTCAGGATGCACGACACAAAGAATCGCAATATGTTTACCCGTGAGCTGGTAGACGGAATGAAGCTTGCTTTTGAAAAGATCAACAGCAGCAATGAGATAAAGGCAGCTATTATCACAGGCTATGACAATATATTCTGTACAGGCGGGACCTTTGACGAGCTTATTGATATGAGCGACAAGAAGGGTCAGTTTACCGACGCTTCGTTTATATACAATGCATTCCTTGAGTGCAGGGTGCCCGTGATCAGTGCTATGCAGGGTCATGCCTTCGGGGGTGGATTTGTATTTGGCCTTTACGGAGATATGATCATTCTTAACAGCGGCAGCATCTATAATGCCAACTTCATGAAGTATGGTTTTACTCCGGGACTCGGAGCGACCTTCATACTGAAGGAGAAATTAGGTCAGAGCCTTGCAAACGAGATGATGTTTACCGCAAGGGATTACCTTGGCAGCGAGTTGAAGGAAAGAGGTGCGTCACTTATCTTTGAGACTGACGGCAAGATCCTCGAAACTGCATTGTCTATTGCAGAGATGATTTCCAAGAAGCCGATGACTTCGATAGAAGTGCTTAAAAAAGAGCTTTCAGGTCGTTCGCTCGAGGCAGTCAACAATATCGTTAAAAATGAAGCGGATATGCACTCCGTAACCTTCGGCCTTCCCGAAGTAAAGGAGAAGATCACCTATTATAAGGATATTTACAGTAATAATAAGAAAAGCACAATACCTGAGGACAGCACAGGCGTAATACCAAAAGAAACAGCATTAAGATCAAGCAGCATAAAGGCAGCTCCTGAAGTTTCATGTGAGAAGGCTCCCGACAGGATACCGTGCGGTGAGATAAAGGAAAAGGTGACAGAGATAGTGGCAGCGAAACTGCACTATGCCCCTGACGAGATCAACACTGATTTTGCATTCAGTGATCTTGGTGCCGATTCTATAAGCTGTGTGGAGATAATAAGGGATATAAATACAAAATTCAACCTTGATCTTGAAGCTGCTGATCTATACAACTATCCCACGGTGAACAAGCTCACGGCACATATCGGTGAGATATACGGAAGTTCTGACAGAGTTAAGGACAAAGCAGATAATAATATCGCAGAAACGGTGAAAAAAGATGATGATGACAGTTCGGACGGCCGCATTACACTGAAGCCCGTTGATTCCGAAAATGATGAAGATGCAGCTGAGCAGGACGGTCTCATCACTCTTTCGTCACTTGATGACGAAGCCGCTGACAAGGGCACTCAGGATGACTATGTATTGTCGCTGATGGACAGGCTGAGTAAAGGTGAGATATGCGTTGACGACGTTGAATCAATACTCAGCACAGATAAGGATTAAGGAGCTTTGATTTGGATAACGAATATGTAAGGATAAAAGCGCTGAACGGTAAAGCGCTTGGTTCAGATGAGTTCAGGAAAGAATTCGGAATTGAATACGCTTATGTAGTCGGAGGTATGTATAAAGCCATAACTTCAGCCGAAATGATCGCTGTGCTGTCCCGGAGAGGCATCCTTGCCTTTCTGGGGAGCGGCGGTCTAAGGCATGAAGCTGTTTCACAGGAGATAAGCAGCATAAGGGAAAAGATATCCGACGGAGTTTTCGGTGTTAATATAATACATACTCCCAAAAATACGGAAGCAGAAGAAAAACTGATCGATCTTATGCTGGACAACGAAATACGCTTCATTGAAGCGGCAGCTTTTATAAGTGTTACACCGTCACTGGTAAAGTATAAGATAAAGGGACTCACAAGGAATGAGCATGGCGATGTTGTTTCAAGGAACAGGATAATGGTAAAGATATCCCGTTCTGAAGCGGCTGAGGTCTTTATGAGACCCATACCAGACAGTATAATATCAGAGCTTTTATGCCGCGGAGCGATAACAGCTTCCGAAGCAGATCTTGCTGCAGGCATACCGCTTGCCGATGCCGTAACTGTTGAAACCGATTCGGGCGGTCATACCGACGGTGGAGTAGCCTATGCGGTTTTCCCCAGTGTGATGTATTTGCGTGACCGGATCATGAAGGAATACAATTACAGATCAAAAATATATATAGGCGCAGCAGGCGGAATAGGCGATCCCGATGCGGCATCAGCGGCATTCATGATGGGAGCGGATTATATAATGACAGGCTCTGTCAATCAGTGTACAGCTGAGGCAGGGACAAGTGATATTGTCAAGGATATGCTGAGCATTGCAACAGTACACGATACTGATTATGCGCCCTCAGCAGATATGTTTGAGATGAATTCCAGATCACAGGTGCTTAAACGCGGAACTTTATACTGTGTCCGTGCCAAAAAGATATATGAGCTGTACAACAGGTATGACTCGCTTGAGAGTATAGACAGTCAGACAAGAGATATGCTGGAAAAGCGTATGTTCCATGATTCGCTGGAAAATGTATTTGCGGAGTCGGCGAGATATTATCCGATGTCGGTGATACAGAGAGCGGAAAAGGAGCCCAAGCTGAAGATGTTTATTGTTTTCAAGTCCTATTTTCACCGTTCATCAAAAGCGGCATTGAACGGAGATGAAAAGGATATATCGAATTTTCAGATAAACTGCGGCCCTGCAATGGGCGCGTTCAATTCATTCGTGAAGGGAACAAGGTTAGAAAACTGGCGTGATCGTCACGCGGATGAGATAGCTGTTCTTATTATGGAAAAGGCAGCAGAAAAGATGAACGAATTTTTCAGGGAAAGATTTATCGCCGGATAAGCAGAGATTTTGTTCATGCGCTTCATGCAAGAAGAAAAAGATTTTATCGGTATTGTTTTCAGAAGATCAGACCTTTAGGAGGAAATAAAGTGGTTAATGTTGGAATTGAGAAGATTGATTTTTACGGTGGAGCGTGTCAGATAGAGGTATCTGAGATATTCAGACAAAGAGAGCTGAATATTGACCGCTATGCTAACTTGCTTATGAACAAGAAGAGCGTAGGACTGCCTTTTGAGGATGCCGTTACAAACGGCGTGAATGCAGCTATGGGGATAATCGGAAGAATGACCACCGATGAGATATCAAAGATAAAGATGGTGATAACTGCCTCTGAATCCGGAGTGGATTTCGGGAAAAGTCTCAGCACATTCATATATGAATTTCTTCCTCTTGAAACAGATGTGCGTCTTTTTGATATCAAACAGGCCTGCTATGGATTGACAGCAGCCTTTAAGCTCGCAGCAACACATATATGTTGTTATCCTGATGAAAAGGTTCTGATAATTGGCACGGATATAGCCAGGAGCAGCAAGGAGGCAGGATATGGTGAACCGTCTCAGGGATGCGGCTCCATAGCAATGCTCATCAGTTCAAGACCTGATATATTCAGGCTGGATATAGGTGCTTACGGAAATCACAGTATGTCACTTTATGATTCCTTCAGACCCGACAGCCTGATCGAGATAGGCGATCCCGATCTGTCGCTTATGGCATATCTTGACTGCGTAGAGGGATCTTTTGTTTCATACACTCAGAAGGTAAAGGATGTTGACATAGAAAAGACCTTTGATCACTTTATTTTCCATGTTCCTTTCGGTGGACTTGTCAAGGGGGCACACAGAAGACTTGTTACTCTCGGCAGGGATATGAAAAGGAATGAGATAGAGTCCGACTTCAAAAAGAGAGTAGAGCCCTCTTTGAAGTTCAATTCACAGGTAGGCAATATCTATTGTTCGGCAGTATATCTTGCTCTTTGCGGACTTCTTGATTCTGTTGATATCATGAATGAAAAAAGGGTAGGAGTCTTTTCTTACGGTTCAGGCTCGTCCTCGGAATTTTACAGCGGAGTGATCACTCCCTTATCGGCAAAGAAAGTTAAGGAACTGGATATCCAGAAGAGGCTCGATCGCAGACATAAGCTTGAGTTTGATGAATATGAATATCTTCTGAAGGAAAACAGAAAGACCATTTTCGGAGCTGACAGCTTCGTAAATTCCTATGATAAAGAAAAGGATTATATGAAGAGAGCTGCTGAAGGACGCAAAATGCTTTGTTTGCGAAAAATAACCGATTACAGAAGAGAATACGAGTGGATATGATACAGGAAAAGGATGGCTGATTTATGAATCACGATATTTCTATCGTTGGTATGTCTATAAAGGTTCCCAATGCTGATAACATTGAGCAGCTCTGGGATATTATGAAGAACAAAGAGGTATGCACAGGAAAAATACCTGCGGATCGCTGGGATGCTGAAGCTCTTACTCCGGATGTGAACTGGATGGGATCAATAAAGGACTATAATGACTTTGATCCTTCATTTTTCAGGATCTCTCCGAGAGAGGCATGCCACATGGAGCCTCAGCAGAAAATGATCCTTCAGGAAGTCTGGCGATGTATCGAGGATTCAGGCATACCGCTGAAGGAGCTTCAGAGAAAAAAGACAGCTGTATATATATCATATTTCCTCATAGATAATAAGAATAATTTCCTTAAACGCGGTGATATACCCGAGAAATATGATCTGGCAGGCAATGTTGAGTGCAGTCTTTCAAACAGGATATCCTATTGCTTCGATCTCACAGGAGAGAGCCTGACTGTCAATACCGCTTGTTCGGGAGGACTTGTATGCCTGTATCATGCAAAGCGCGCTCTTGCTGAAAAAGAGTGTGATTATGCGATAGTTGGCGGAGTCAATCTTAACCTTGATGAGTGGAAGTATAAGTGCCTTGATCAGGGGCATATGCTCAGTCACGACGGAAGATGCAAGGCATTTTCCATAAACGCCAACGGCTATGTCTCAAGCGAGGGTGCTCTTGCCTTTTTACTGCAGAGAAAAGAGGATACCGAAAGAGATCATAATGATGCCTATGCAGTTATCAAAGGGGCGGCTGTCAATTACACCGGAAAAAGCTACAGTATAACCGCTCCCAAAATTGAGAGCCAGAGAAATGTCATTCTTGGCGCACTTGAAGATGCGGGTATGAATGCGGATGAAATATCATATATCGAGGCACACGGAACCGGCACGTCTCTTGGTGATCCTATTGAGATCGAAGCACTTACACAGGCTTTTCGCAAGTATACCGACAGGAAGAATTATTGCAATATCGGTACAGTGAAGTGCAATATAGGGCATCTTGAGCCTGCAGCAGGTCTGGCAGGACTTGCAAAGGTGGTATCGATGTTCAGGCACAGAGCTATCCCGCCTATCGTAGACAACGGAGAAGAGAACCCGATCATCGACTTTGAAAACAGCCCATTCAGGACGAATTATGAGACTGTGGAATGGAAGCAGGACGGACCTCTGACGGCAGGCATAAGCTCTTTCGGATTCAGCGGCATGAATTCTCATGTTATCGTTCAGGAATATGTATCGGAGCAGAAAGCCGATACACTTTCTGCTGCTGTGAACAATGATTTTATACTCAGTGCAAGAACAGAGAAGAGTCTGAAAAAAACTGTCAGAAAGTGGAAGGAAGCTCTTACAAAAAACGGAGAAGACTTTGATATAAATGATCTTTGCTTCAATGTACAGAACAGCAGATCAGATTTCAGGTACCGTATACATATCAAAGCCAAAGATATATATGAGCTGATAAACGGACTCGATTCAGCTGATATCTTTCATTCGGAGAATAGTGTTCCCGATGAGCTTGAGATTAATATGTACTTCCTGCCTTCATATGAAGATACAGATAAGCTTTTTGCAAGGTTTGAAAGTATACGCAGTTCATATAGCAGATACTGTGACATGATATCTTCAGAGACAGATATCTCTGACGGACCTGAAGCTGACCTGACCCGGCAGTTTGTACTTTCATACTGTATTTATGAAATGCTTCTCGATTCGGGAGTAAATGTAAAAAGGCTCAGGGCAGGAAAGGGCTCAGAGCTTCTCACAGCAGCTCTGGCAAAAGCTGTCAGCCTAAGCGAAGCTGTAAAAGTATATACAGGACGTATTAACGCGGACAATATTGATGTTTTCCCTCTTTCCATGGACATCACAGACGGTAATAAGATTTTTTATCATGATATCCATGTTGAAAAAGACAGGATACCAGAGCTTATAAACTGCTTTCGCAACAGCTTCGTACACATGAGTGAAAATGACCGCAGGATATCGGATAAGCTGTTATCAGATGTTAAAAAGCTCTATCATACACAGAATACCATAAAAAAGAATATTGATCTATGGAACGACGTTCTGACTGAGCATGATATACCGCTGACAGACTTTATCAACGGCAGTTATGATGTCAGGGATGCAGATGAGTGGTTCATCATCAATATAGTTTTTGCCGATGTTTATATTGAAGTTCTCAACAGGTGGAAGATAACCGACAGGCTCAGATTTGAGAATGCTGATATAAGGCTTATGAAATCGATGATAGCAGCAAAATGTCTGAATCGTTCTCAGCTTATTGAAGCAATAAAGGGCAATATTTCAAACGCTCCGGAATATATAGATATACCTGTGACAGATATATGCAGAGAAGAGCTTTCTGCTTTTGAAAACTATAATGAAAGAGACATCGTATCGTTTATTATGCAGAACAAGGACGAGAGATCATCATATGCCGTATCTGACGACATATGCAGCAGGATAAGAAATATGATCGCAGATCACTGGAAAAAAGGCATCGATATTGACTGGGAGCACATAAACAGTGGAGTCACATATAGGAAATATCATCTTCCTGTATATCAGTACGATTATTATGAGCCGTCTTTAAATGAAGAAGCGCCTGCTGCAAAAACTGCGGAAATAGATACAGAGAACGTGACAGTTGACGCTGTTAGCAGCATAGTAAGAGATATTGCTGCTGAAACCGTTTTTATGTCCTCTGATGATATAGATAACAACACTAATCTGAACGATTACGGATTTGAATCCCTTACCATAGCTGAATTCATCAAAAGGCTGAATGAGAGGCTCGGTATCTCTCTTACACTGCTCACATATTTTATGTACCCTACTGTAAACAAGATAGCGGGCTACATTTTCAAGGAATATGGTCAAGCGCTCAGTATTGGCGGCAGCAATGATCTTTCTGAGACAGCTGACAATAATGCCGCAGGGGATAGTCAGCTTGCCGACTGCCTTATAAAGGCTTTTTCGGATATCACAGGCATAGACGAGGAATACATAGAGCTGTCGAATGAACTCTCGGATTATGACCTTGATGCCTATAAGATGAGTCGTATCATTGAGATGATAAACAAGCATTGCGGCATTTCTGCAACTCCGCTGCTTTTTGCGGACTGTCTTACCATAAATGACATAATGGAAAGAGTTGGTGAATTATCTTCCGGTGTGGATAACGGAACCATAGATGAGACTGTTCACGTTACGCAGGAGGTCTGTGCTTCGCAAAGCAGGAAGATTGCCATTGTAGGAATGTCTTTGGCAGTTCCCGGGGCTGATGAAATGGACAGCTTCTACGGTTTGCTTGAGGAAAACAGGAGTGTTCTTGGTGAGGTCCCTTCAAGCCGATGGGACTGGGACAGCTTTTACGGCTCACTTGACGATAATTCTTCGTATAGAAAGCTGAAGTACAAGGCAGGCTTTATAGAGGATTTTGAGTTTTTTGATAATGAATTCTGGAATATTTCTTATAAGGAGGCACTTGTCACCGATCCTCAGCAGAGAGTACTGCTCGGTGCTGTACTGAAGGCTGTAACGGACGCAGGTATCCGGCTTGAGGACCTTGCCGGCAGAAAAGTGGGTGTTTTCACCGCTGCGACCACGGATGATTATTATTCTCTCGTAAGCGGCAACGGGCTCCTTTCCGATCCTAAACGTCTGACGGGAAACTATCATTGCTTTATAGCTAACCGTATTTCATTTATGTTTGATCTTCATGGTCCAAGCGAAAACATAGACACAGCCTGCTCAAGCGGCATTGTCGCCTGTCACAGGGCAAGACAGGCACTTCTTGATAAGGAGTGTGATATTGCAGTTGTTGCAGGTGTAAATGTTATAGCTATCCCCGAGACATTTCTTTCCCTTGAAAGAAGCAATATGCTTTCCGCTACAGACGCCTGCCATTCCTTCAGCAGTGAGGCAGACGGCTATGCAAGAAGTGAAGGTGCAGGCGTACTGATACTGAAGACTTATGACGATGCTGTAAAAGACGATGATCATATTTATGCGTCCATATGCGGATCTGCTGTTTCGCATAGCGGAAGGACAGGCGGTATAACGACACCTGATATCGATTCTCTTTCGGATGTCATTTATGACGCATGGAAGGATTCGGGAGAGTTTATCGGTGAAAACACATTTATCGAGCTTCACGGAACAGGGTCCGTAATAGGCGATTCCATTGAGTATACAGCTCTTGAAAGTTCCATCAGGCATATGGAGCATGACAGCGGAAGGACACTTGCGCCCGGAAGCGTGTTTGTAGGGACATTGAAGCCTGTTATCGGACACCTGGAGGCAGCTTCGGGTATCGTGGAGATAATAAAGGCTGTTGTCCAGATGAATAATGACACCCTGTTTGCAATAGGCGGACTGGAAGAGCTCAATCCCAATATATCCGAAAATGATCATAGCTGTATCGAACTTCTCAAAGCTCACAGGAAGTGGAAGAAGCATACTGACGAGCGTTTAAGGTGCGGTATTAATTCATACGGATTTGGCGGATTGAATGCACATATCGTACTTGAATCCTGCGACGGTAATATCTCTCTTGATACAGAGGTATATCCTCGGAATCTTTATCTGTATTCCGCAAAAAGCAGAGATGCGCTAATTGAACTGGTAAGGAGAAATGCGGAATTTTTACAGAGCGATGCGGATGTCAGCGGAAGAATAGACGATTATGCTTATACATTACAGTGCTGCTGTCAGCATTATACATACAGAGCAGCCTTTACAGCCGGCAGCAGGGAAGAACTTATAGGTAAGCTCATCGGTTACTGTAATAATGAGGTCGGTGAAAGAGAGATTTCCTGCAAAACATACAGCGCTGATGATATAGAAAGTGCGATTTCTGAAAGGAAGATCGACATTTTAGCGGATATTTGGCTCGGAAATAGCGGCAGGATCGACTGGAAAAGGTTATACGGCGGAGCTGAAAGAAACAGGGTAAGAGTTCCATCCTACCCATTTTCAAAGAAACGCTGCTGGCTGGAGCTAAGTTATAATCAAAGCGGAATATCTGATGATATCACCTTCACACAGACAATAGGCTTCAATGACAGTATAGTCTCCGATCATCTGGTGGGAGAGTGCCGTTATGTTCCGGCAGTGAATTATCTGCTGAACGTAGCAGAAAAGCTGAAAGAGGCATATCCCGATAAGTGCTTTGAAATGTGCAGTGTGCGTTTTATCATGCCTTGCATAGTAATGAAGGATACGGTTATAGAGTATTCCATCAACCTTGCTGGTAAGGGGGGCAGCTTTGTCGCAAAAGCTCCCGATTCGGATATAGTATACGCAAAGGGAGAGATAAAAAGACGAGTGGCTCCCGAAATGCTTCACGACTTCGGATCTGTCAGCGGTGACAGCATTTCAGCAGAGGCTCTCTACGAGCGCATAAGACAGAGAGGGATATACTATGGCGAGACTTATCGGAGGATAAAGAATGCAGTTGTTGGCAGTGATCGCTTTGAGGGCAGTATCGTCACAAGCAGCTGTGATACGATCGCAGAGCGTGCGGCATTATTTGATTCATCACTGCAAGGTGTATTTATGTATTTAGACGATATGTTCGTGCCTTTTGAAGCTGAGAGCGTCTATTTAGACCCCACAGTCAGTGCAGGCAGTTTCAGAAGCAATATGGATATATCACAGGATCATTATGATATAAGCTTCTCTGATGAGAGCGGAAGAACGGTTTTTGAAGTAAACGGACTGGTTATGAGACAGGCAAAGAAGGAGAGCTGCGGTATATTAACACCTGTATGGGAAAAGATCCATACCGACAGAGAGAATGCGGAGAGCGATCCCGAGAGGACGATAGCTGTGATGCCTGTGTTCTCGGAAAAAAACTTCGCAGTGCTGAAGAGCTACTATCATAACATAGGATATATATGCACTGATGATATAATAAATGGCAGTACGGAAGAATTTGACAGCACGGTAAGAAGAGTGATATTTGTCGTTCCCGAAGAAAGAAGCAGTCTCAGCTATCTTGCTGAAAGCTATAAGACGGACAAGACGGCAGTATCCTTCTTCAGACTTGTCAAGAAAATGATCGAAAATGAAATGGACGGCTGCGATATAAGCATTATGATCGTTACCCATTCGGCATTTAACGTCACAGGCTGTGACAGTATCGATCCATTTGGTTCGGATGTTATCGGAATGGCATTATCTGTCAGGAAGGAGATAAGCAACTGGCAGATCACCTGCTTTGATACAGACACATTTACCGAAGATACAGTCAGGGCAATGGAAGCAATAAACAGATATTCCTCGGGAGCGTCAGCGCTCTATGCTTTCAGAAACGGCGAAGTTTACATAAGAAAGCTTGAAAAGACGGATGTGCCCGATAAAAGCAGCATTGCTCCTTTCAACGAAGAAAGTGTTGTGCTTATCATCGGAGGAGGATCAGGCATCGGAGCTCTTACAGCAGCTCATATCGCCGACAGGTATCACAGCAGGATAGCTGTATGCGGAAGAAGGGCAGTGTTAAAGGATAAACCGGACTATGTCGATTATTATTCATGTGACATATCCGATCCGCTTCAGGTTGAAAGGCTTTTTGACGGAGTACTCCGGAAATACGGCAGGATAGATACGGTGATCCATTCCGCTCTTGTACTTGATGATTCAACTATAGCAAACATGACCGAGGAACAGCTCCTCAGAGGTCTTGCGCCAAAGACATCGGGTGTAATAAACGTTGTCTCGGCTATGAGAACTCATAATGCCGGGCAGTTAATAGTGTATTCGTCAGTGATGTCCTTTGCTAACTATGCAGGTCAGAGCAACTATTCCGGCGGAAGTGTATTTATCGACAGCTTTGCGGCATATGCTGCAAGTGAGCTGGGCATCAGATGCAAGGTATTCAACTGGGGTCTATGGTCACAGACAGGTATCGTCACAGACAGCTTCCATGTAGGAGTCATGAAAAAGAAAGGCTTCCTTGGAATGGAAAATGCTGAAGGCATGGAAATGCTTGAAGCCGGACTGCGCTGTACATACGGACAGATGGTAGTGCTGAAGCAGATAGGCTCAGGTGTTACGGACGAGCTTAATGATCACAGATATCCCGAAGCATATGCTGATACAGAAGATGGCGGATTTTCCGATTACCTTGCCGAAAGGCTTATTACCGCTGATAAGGTGAATGAACTTCTTGACTATAAGAGCAGGATAAAACATATTTCCGTAGCATTTGCGGACAGGATACTGAAAACAGTTGGGAATGCCAGTGCGGCTATAACAGGCAGGAATGCAAAGCTGCTATATAATGAACTCAGGGAGGCTGTAGAGGCAGACGGAGATATGCTGGATGCTATCACGGAAACAGGTGATGACTGCTATACAAGGCTGCTTGACAAGATAGAGGGCACCTATACGGATGTGCTTTATGGCAGGACCGCGGCTACCGAGCTGCTCTTTTCAAAAGATACCAAGCAGCTGGTCGCAGATATATATGGCAATAACGACATGGCCGATTACTATAACACTATAATAACCAGGGCGCTTCAGTATAAACTGCTGACATATCTTAGATCAGTCGGAATACCCGACAAAAAGATAAGGATACTGGAGGTAGGTGCAGGTACAGGCGGCACAACAAGACCTGTCGCCGAAGGACTTGAACCTTTCTCGGACTTTATCGAGTATTATTATACTGATATTTCTAAGAGTTTTGTACTTCACGCAGAGGAACGCTTTGGAAGATATGACTTCTTCAGATTCAGAACGCTGAATATGGACAAGCCTCTTGAGGGCGATCTGGCAAAAATGAAATTCGACTATGTGATATGTGCCAACGTGATCCATGCGGTTGCGGATCTTGATCTTGCGCTGGATAATCTCAACAGACTTGTTGACATTTCGGGAAGTCTTATACTGTACGAGATGACAGAAAAGCTTCTGTTCAATACCATCATATTCGGACTTCTTGATGGCTGGTGGCTGTACGAAAATGACAGGCGCAGGATAAATGGCTCGCCGCTGCTTACGAAGTATTCGTGGAAAACGGTTCTTGAGAAGCACGGCTTCGGCAATATCTTTTTCTACGGGGACAAAAGCGGTTCACGCAATATTGGTCAGAATATTATCATAGCCGAGAAATGCGGTGAATCTGCAGCTCCGGACATTTCTGCCGACGAGGTGCAGGAGCAGGTTATCGTAGATGACAGGAAAGAGGCGTTCAGAACAACAGATGATGTGATCTCAGGAGTAATAGGAATGATCGAGGGCGTAGTGCAGGAAAAAATATCCGATCCGCGAAAAACGTTTGTGGATTGCGGCATAGATTCCATAATGGCTATTGAGATAATAGAGAAGATCAATGCAGCCTTTGGTCTGAGACTGAGAGCGGTTGATATTTTCAAATACGTTTCTCCCTATGGACTTGCCGAGCACATAAAAGAGATAAAAAAGACAGATCCGTAAATATTTAAGAGGGTAATTAAATTGAATGATATCAACAGATTAATGGATGACCTATCCGACAAGAAGATAAATAAAAAAAATATATTGCAGTTCATCGGGAAAAACAGCGGCATATCAGATGGCAATACGAAAGGAGCCGAATCTGATGACAGGATCGCAGTCATAGGTCTTGCCTGCCGTTTTCCCGATGCAGACGATCATCGTCAGTTCTGGGACAATCTGCTGGAAGGAAAATGCTCTATCCGCGAGATAAAAAGGTGGGACGAAGAGGATTATTATTCAGCAGACAGGAACGCAGAAAACATGAGTTACAGCAAATGGGGCGGAATGCTTGATGATATAGCTTCATTTGATCCTGCTTTTTTCGATATCACCCCTGCTGAGGCTATAAAAATGGACCCTCAGCAGAGGATACTCCTTGAAGAGACATGGCACGCATTTGAAAATGCAGGATATTCCGACAGGGAACTCAGCGGCATGAAATGCGGAATATACGTTGGCATAGCTGACAGCTCATACGGAGATGTGTTGTCGGAAAACAATATTTCTGCAGATTCCTACCGGTGCATGGGACTGAATAATTCCATACTTGCCAGCCGTATTTCCTACTTTCTGAATATGAAGGGACCTGCCATAGCTGTAGATACTGCCTGCTCATCTTCACTTACAGCTATCCATCTTGCATGCAATGCATTATTGCAGGGGGACTGCGAAATGGCAGCAGCTTCGGGTGTTACCGTCTATTCATCGCCAAAGATGTATATAAATACCAGCAAGAACAATATGCTTTCCGAGAACGGAAAGTGCCGACCGTTTGACAAGGATGCAAACGGCTTTGTGCCCGGAGAAGGCTGCGGAGTCGTTATACTGAAAAGGCTGGGAGATGCAGTAAGGGATAACGATAATATCCTTGCAGTGATAGACGGCTCATGCATGAATCAGGACGGAAAGACCAACGGTATCATGTCACCGAATGTCATTTCACAGTGCGCGCTTGAAAAGGAAGTATACGAAAAATTCAACATACCTGTTGAAAAGATAGGATACTGTGAGGCTCACGGAACAGGAACAAAGCTGGGTGACCCCATAGAGATCGAGGCGCTTACCGAGAGCTTCAGGGAGCATACCTCCAAAGTCGGTTTTTGTTCTATAGGCTCTGTAAAAGCAAATATCGGTCATACTGTAGCAGCCGCAGGTGTCGCGGGAGTAATAAAGCTCATATGTATACTTAACAACGGCGTGAAGCCTCCCGAAATAGGCTACGATGAGTGTAATCCGTATATAGAGCTTGAGAGTTCGCCGTTTTACATCAATACGAAAGCAGAAATGTGGGAGGACAGAGCAGACAAGAAGTGCATAGTCAGCTCTTTCGGATTCAGCGGCACAAATGTACATCTTGTCCTTGAGGGCTATAATGCAAGCGAAAAAGGCTGTGAGCGGAGAAAAAGACTTTATGTATTCTCTGCAAAGACCGAAGCAGTACTCAAAAAGCTGCTGGGTACTTATGCAGACTGGCTTGATGGTCAGTCCGAGGATATTGCGGCACGGCTGGCGTATACCCTTATGTACGGAAGGAGTCATTTTCCTTACAGAGCTGCTTTCATTTGCTCAGATATCAGGGAGCTGAGAAGCAGCATAACAGCTTACCTTGACGAGATCAGCGCCGGGGATATGTGTTATTCTCAGAGTATGGCAGATGATGAAGCCGAGCAGCTTATCGACAGTTTATATGAGAGCGATTTCTCTGACGGTGATATGGAGAAAGTATACGGGATGTATCTTGACGGGTATTCGGGAAACAGGGGAAGGCTAAATGTCCGTCAGAGGATAGTATGTGCTCCTGGCTACTGCTTTGATAAGTCAGTATACTGGATAGACGGTAAAAAGGACAGATATAAAAATATATGTGTACTTGCTGAAAGACTTGTAAAGTCATCCGCGGATATGTCTGCGAGAGCTGATATCAGCAACGCAGTAGTTGCAGCGGCAGATAATAAAAAACCTGCCTATTGCAGGAACATTGCTGCTGTAGGTGAGGAATTCTTTGAACATACCTTTGAGTCGGACACTATAGTATTCGATAATGATGCAGATAAAACAGCAACAGATCCTGACACCTTGGTCAGGGAGCTTTTTGCAAGGATAAAAAAGGTCCTTTTAAACAATACATCAGGAAGCTACAGGATAATAAACGTATTCAGGAATGTTTCCGCAGGTACAGTTCCCGAGCTGGAGGCGCTTGACGGACTGAGCGTAACTGTCCGCTGTGAATACCCGCAGGTGTCAGTGAAGAATATCTTTACGGCATCGGAAGCTGCTGCTGCTTTATCAGACAGCTTGTACGAGGATATCTGCTGCGGCACTGAGAAGACAGTGTACTACAGCTCTCAGGGTGAGAGATATGTATATGATTACTATGATGCAGCTCCATCTGCTGAAGGTTACGTTTTTCCGAAAGAAAAGGGAAACTATATCGTAACAGGGGGAACAGGCGGCATAGGTTCGGAGCTGACAGCATATCTGACAGGGAAGCTTTGCGGTAATATCATAATACTCGGAAGAAAAGCGCTGGATTATGATACAGAGCATAAGCTTGAAAAAATGCAGTCTGATGACTGCAAGGCAGTATATATCAGCTGTGATATCACAGATGAGGAGTCGGTAAGAAAATGTGCACAGAATATTGCAAAATCTTTCGGTACTGTAAACGGCGTTATCCACTGTGCGGGTATATTCAGAAATAACTTTATCATCAACAAGAACGCCGAAGAGTTTGATACTGTACTTGCCCCTAAAGTAAGGGGAACGAGGCTGCTTCATCAATATTTCGGCGGAAACGGTCTGAAGTTCTTCTTCGTTATATCATCTGTGGCATCTGTCATTGGCAAGACAGGCCAGAGTGATTACACCTATGCAAACAGGTTCCTTGATCTGTTTGTCAGAGCCAAGTCAGCCGAAAACAGCAGCTGCAGATATGCTTCCTTCAATTATTCTTACTGGGAAAACATGGGAATGAAGCTTTCTGAGGATGATGCTGACGAGCTTATCAAGAAATATGGTATATACCCGTTCAGGGATTCAGAGGGAACGATGGCGTTTGAGTCAGCAATGAAAACTGCAAGCCTGAACAATTATATTGTAAAGACAAAGGATACATCGATCATCAAGGAAAGAATAAATGCATTTTCTTCTTTACACCGTTCAGATACATTGACAACCGAGTATTCTTTATCAGAAGCAGAGGATATAATAAGGCGTGTTCTATCAGAGGTCACAGGCTATGATATATCAATGTTCACCAAAGGTTTTGAGCTTGATGCCCTTAATCCGGATTCTGTCATCATAAACAGCTTCAATACCTGTATTGAGAAGTACTTCAGCGGTCTTCCGAAGACTATTCTGTATGAGAAGAATACTGTGGAAGAGATAGCTGAATATGTGATAAAGCAAAAAGCTGATCTCAGAAAGCATTCGGAATCTCATAATAATGACTGCACTGACGACGGCAGCGCCTCAGCACCTGCTGAAAAGGATGAACGCAGCACAAAGCTTGCAATCATAGGCATAAGCGGTAGATTTGCCTCAGCAGAAAGTGTCGGAGAACTGTGGCAGGCTGTACTTGGAGAAAAGTCACTGATCTCCGACCTGCCGACTGAGCGCTGGAAGGAGCACGAAAAGCAGCTGAAGCTTTTTGATGAGGAAATATACTGCAAGTCAGGCGGTTTTATGAATGATATATACGGTTTTGACACAGAGCTGTTCCGTATCTCGCCAAGAGAAGCGAAGCTGACAGATCCGCAGGAAAGAAAGTTTATGGAGGTGGTATTCGAGGCTCTGCAGGACAGCGGCTATAGCAGCAGGACACTGAGTTCCTCAAAGGTCGGCGTTTTTGTCGGCTCAACAACGAATACATTTTCTTCCTATGCCGAAAACAGCTGGACAAGCGGAAACTTCACAGCAGCCCAGTCAACTCCATGGTCAATATCCAACAGGATATCGTGGCTTTGCAATTTCCACGGTCCTTCAATGACTATCGATACAGCTTGTTCATCAGGTGCAGTGGCATTTCATACAGCCTGCCGGAGCATAAATAGCGGAGACTGTGATATTGCTGTGGCAGGAGGTGTGAATATATATACTCACCCATACAAGTATGCAGTGATGTGCAGAAAGCAGATGCTGTCACGGTCAGGAGTATGCTCTGCATTTGGCAAGGATGCTGACGGCTTTGTACCGGGAGAAGGTGTTTCGGCTGTTATAATAAAGAGGCTTGATGACGCAGTGAGAGATAACGATCATATCTATGCTGTTATAGAGTCCTCTGCAGTTAATACGGCAGGAAGGTCAAAGGGCTTCCTTGTTCCCGACATAAATCAGCAGGCAGAGGTCATAGAAAAGGCACTTTCAGACGCTGATCTTGTTCCTGAGGATATAACGTACATTGAAGCTCACGGGACCGGAACACAGCTTGGAGACCCGATAGAGATAGCTGCATTGAATAAAGTGTACCGCAGAGAAAGTCAAAGGAAGGATCTCTGCCCTGTAGGTTCTGTAAAGACCAATATCGGACATCTTGAAGCAGCGAGCTTTTTCGCGTCTCTGGCAAAGGTGATATGTATGATCCGAGAGCGGAAGATCGTGAAGACTCTGAACAGTGCAGAGATCAACACTAATATAGATATGGATAATACACCATTTTATTTCCCGCAGTCACAGACAGAATGGAATGCTGACAGAAACGGGCGCAGGATAGCTGCCATAAGTTCATTCGGAGCAGGCGGGGCCAATGTTCATGTGATAGTCAGTGAATACAACAGCATGAATAATAAGGGGCAAAACAGTCACAGTGAAAAAGAGTGGTTTCCGGTTTCTGCAGTCAGCAGCAAGAGGCTCATGACGTATTTAGCAGTTATCAGGGAACGGCTTGCAGAAAGCTCCTTATCACATATAGGATTTGATGATATCTGCTATTCGTTCAGAAGGAAGATGCCGGTACTTGATATATCAGTGGGAATATACGCTCATAGCGCAGATGAAGCTGTAAGAGTCATTGATTCGGTCATTTCGTCCGGCAGTGCAAGTGATGGAACAGTTTACTGTGAGGGCTTTGGAAATGAAGAAATTACAGCTGAGCTTGAGAAATGGAGAAAGGGCGAAAAACTCACAGGCGCCGGGTGCGGCATGGACCTTGTTGAGCTGCCGTTCTATCCTGCTGATAATATGATATACAGACCTGACAGCATAGTGCAGCCACGCCGCAGGAAATACGGCAGCAGTCACAGACAGCTCTCGGGGCGCAGTGTATACGGCATTGATCGCGGAAGGAGCTTTTGCGACGGAACAGTAAACATTTTTGAAGTGCTTGATATCATGGGAGATGTGTTATTCAGATATAGGGCCTCTGATGAAGCTTGCATAGGATCAGTTCGCTTTGCAGCGCCTACAGCTTTTGTGAATGCCGAGCATTTTGAGACAGAGATCTCTGAACACGATATAAGAGTTTATTTTGCAGAAGGCAGCACGAAGAATCTTTTCGCGGAGGCAGAGTTCTGTAATGCAGATGAGATCACCGACGGAGCCGAGATCAGCTATATCGCAGATGAGACGCTGCACAGTGACAGCGAAGTTCCGGTCTCAATATCGGTACATGATGCTGTTAGGAAATTTGTCAGAGCTCAGGCGCCTTCTGTGTCGGGATTTGCTGTTGCTTATGTCGAAAGCTGCATCATTTATGATGAGATATCAGCTGCCGATGAAAAGAATATACACATCGGACTTGTAAAAAGAGTATCCGATTCAAAATACGTTATCGATCTGAGGATCAGTGACGGATACGGGAGTACACTTATGAACATAAAGAGAATGTATCTGATCTGTAAGAGGTAAAAATGATAGAGATTTATAATGAGCAACTGACAGAGCAGCCCGTCAGGGAATATGTTGAACTCGGTCGAGAGACAGTAATATGTGATATATCAGGAAAAGCGTTTGCAGCATTCGATATCGGACATGATATGATCTGCTGCAACAGCATTGATGAGCTTAACGCGTATATATCCGTTTCCATGACAGGCGGTAAAGATATAGATATAGTCATCTTTGATGATACCGCAGCCGATGCAGGCAGTGTGAGTGACATAAGAGAATACTATCTGAAGCTTCTTGCTCTTGTAAAAAAGGTTGTGTTTGAAAAAAAATCAGGATCACGTTTGATAGTATTCTATAAAACGGGAGATGACATCCTGCCGTATAATGAGGCACTTGCTCCGATAGGCAGGTCGGCTGCAATAATCGGTGGAGAGCTGAAGGTAAAGACAGTGGGAATTGACAAGGATACAGACCTTACCCATGATATCTTCGTGTCCGAGCTTAATGAGAAAGGCTTTACTGACAGTACAGTAGTTTACAGCGGCGGCAAGCGATTCATAAAGAGCATGGTGCCATGCTGCAGCGCAGGTGCGGGACACGGAAGCTTCCTGACGCTTGACAGTGATTCAGCCGTTGTTATCACAGGAGCATCCGGCAGGATCGCGGGCATATTAGCGAGAGCCGTCGCCGAAAGGTGCAGAGCAGGTATAATACTTATCAGCCGAAGCAGAAACAGACAGATAGATGAACTTATAGAAAGATACAGCGGAAGGATAAGCTTTATCAAATGTGATATAAACAACAGCAGCAGATTTGAAGCGGTACTGTCAGAAGCTGTTGCAGGATACAGCAGATGTGCGGCTATAATTAATACCGCAGGCAACAACGACGGAAAGTACTTCATCAGCAAGAACAAAGAGGACATGGAATGTGTTTTTGCCCCCAAGCTCAGCGGAGCCTTCGGTCTGTTTGATTATGCCTGTAAGCACCCGGTCGACCGACTGATACTGTTCTCCTCCTCTTCGGCGTTTTTCGGAGATCTGGGACAGGTTGACTATTCACTGATAAACCGATTTACCGATGTATTCGCCGATTATGCGGATAAGTACTTCAGACGCAGCGGCATTCCTGCAAGGGTGATCTCAGCGGCATGGCCGCTGTGGAGAAACGGCGGTATGCACATGGAGAAGGGCAGTGAGGCTGCCTACCTTGCAATGAATAAGTCGGATTACCTCGAAGATGAAGAGGGAGCGGCATTATTGTTTGACCTTATGACAGATGATGAACACACAGATCTGTTGATAATAAAAAAGAAGGATAGTTCAGAGGTGAAAAAAATGTCTGAAAAGAATTATTACAGTGGAGCCGATGATATTTCGTCAGAGCTCAGGAATATAATCTATAAAGTAATAGATCTTGAGCCTGAAAGGATAAGCGAGACCAGAAATTTCAGCGAAATGGGATTTGATTCTATATCCTTCAGAGAATTTGCGGCGCAGATAAATAAGAGTTTCGGGCTTGAAATACTGCCCATAGACTTTTTTTCGTGTACGAACCTGAAGCTGCTTGCCGAAAAGGTGGCAAAGGAATATGCAGCTGTAAAGGAGAACAGCGAAATAAATGCTGCTTCCGATATGGATCCATTTGCCTTTCTTGACGACAGAACTGATACATTTTTGCTTGATAAAGAAGTATCGGCTGTATGCAGTGACAGAGCGGTGAAATGCAACGATGTAGCTGTTATCGGTGCAGAGTGCATAATGCCTGATGCAGACGATATATTGGAGTTCTGGGATAATCTTACAAAGGGAAGATGCAGTGTAAAGAGCGTCCCCGCTGAAAGGCTTACAGATGGTTGTTTCAAAGAAGGGACGGATATAAAAGCTTGCTTCATTGACAGGATCAAGGGCTTTGATGGTGAATTCTTCGGTATCACTCCACGCAACTGTGATAATATGGATCCACAGCAGAGACTTTATATTGAGGTCGTATGGAAGGCTTTTGAGAGAGCAGGTTACAGATTAAGTGACCTTGAGGGTGAAAAAGTCGGCGTATTCACAGGAGTTCAGCACTGTGACTATAAGAATATCCTCATGCAGAAGGGGATACTTGACGGTTCTTCGGTAATCGGAACTGATCCTACAATGCTCAGCAATTATCTTTCGTACATATTTGATCTTCACGGGCCGAGCGAATCCGTGAATACAGCCTGCTCGTCCAGCCTCACAGCAGTACACAGAGCAGCTGACTCGGTAAGGAACGGTGAATGTGAGATGGCAGTTGCAGGCGGAGTAAGTCTTCTGCTGAACGCCAATTCATTCACTATGGCAGACAGTATGGGCATAATTTCGCCTAAGAATATATGCTCTGCCCTTGACGAGAGCGCTGACGGATATGTAAAGGGTGAAGGTATAGGAGCGATCATTCTCAAGCCGCTGGATAAGGCTGTCAGGGATGGCGACAATGTACTTGCCGTCATAAAGGCAAGCGGTGTCAATCACGGAGGAAGGGCGCAGTCAATTACCTCTCCCAATGAGGAGGCACAGCTAAGTCTTGTTACCGACACTTTTGAGAAAGCAGGAATATCTCCTGATACTGTATCGTATATGGAACTCCACGGTACAGGCACAAAGCTTGGCGACCCAATCGAGGTAAGAGCGCTGAAAAGAGCATATGAGCATTTCGGCGTTGAAAGCCGCGGTACTGTAGCAATAGGCTCACTGAAAAACAATATCGGACATCTGGAACCTGCATCGGGAATAGCCAGCATGATAAAGGTCATAATGTGTCTGAGAGAAAAGACTCTTGTACCCCATATCAATTACAGTAACGAAAACCCTTATCTGAAGCTTTCCGAGACGCCATTCTATGTTAATACAGAGCTGCGTCAGTGGAGCACTGAAAAAATCAGGCGAGCCACAGTAAGTTCATTCGGCTTCGGTGGAGCAAATGCGTTCGTGATCCTTGAAGAAGCTCCGGAAAAGCGCAGTTTGACCGGTGATAAAGGAACGGATAGATACGTCTTTGTTCTTTCGGCGAAGACAGAGCAGCGTCTGATGAAGAAAGCAGAGCAATTCAGGACATTTCTTGCGGATAAACGAGCCTCAGAGCTTGACAGACCTTTTTTAGCAGATATGTGCAGCACTCTTCAGCTTAAGCGTGAGGAATATGAGCACAGGCTCGCAATAGTATTCAGCAGAGCCGAAGAATTGCTTTCCTGCCTGTCCGATACTGTGACGGGAGCCGGATGCATCAATGCTTCGGCAGAAATACCCGACAGTGATATAACAGTGAGAACAGCTTGCACATGGTGTGAAGGGGGGCACGCGGACTGGAGCAGTCTTAATGGCGGACGCAGATTCTTTACAGCTGACCTTCCGCCCGAACCCTTCATGCACCGCGATTACTGGTTCGATTCCTTCTGTCAGAAAAAGCCTGATACCAAGCACACGGCAGAGAAGAAGTCATATAAATATATACCTTCTGTGAATACGGATGTTTCCGAGACGGTATTCCTTGAATACATCACAGATGAGATATGTGTGCTTCATCTGAATTATACAGAGCAGAAGAATATGTTCACCAAGTCATTTCTGAGTTGTATCTCCGAAAAGCTATCTCAGGTAAAGCAGGATAAGAGACTGAAGGCTCTTATAGTAACGGGATATGGTAATATATTCTCCATGGGCGGAAGCAAAGAGGAACTGATGAGTCTTGCAAACGGTGATAATGAGTTTTCCGATGCAGACGGCGCCGTAATATACAGTGGCTTTGCCGAACTGGATATTCCTGTTATATCGGCGATACAAGGATATGCCTTCGGAGGCGGTCTGATATTCGGACTGTACGGCGATATAGTCATACTTTCAAATCAGGGTTCCTACAGTGCAAACTTCATGAAGTACGGCTTTACTCCCGGACTGGGTTCCACTTTCCTGCTAAGGCACAAGCTTGGCGACCTGCTTGCAAATGAGATGATGTACACAGCTCATATATACACAGGAAAAGAACTGAGCACAAGATGTACGGGTGTAATATTCGAGGATCAGGAAGATGTTATGACCAGAGCGGTCAGCATAGCCCGTGAGATCGCCGGCAAGACATCAAGATCGCTTGCTGTGCTTAAACACGGTCTCGGTCAGAAGTATCGTGATGATCTTAAAGCTGCCATTGAGCTTGAACTCGAAATGCACAGAGAGACCATAACCACCGCTGAATCAAGACAGAGAATAGACAGGCTTATCAGCGACAGTGTGTCAAAATCTTCAGCAGTCCGTTCTGACAGTGCAGCTGTGCTTGAACTTAATAAGCAAGTAGTTTCCCCTGCATTGAAGAGGGAAAGCATTGAGCTGCAGCCTCTCGACAATACATCGGCAGAGAAAAAACAGGACAGTGGTATGCTGGAATATGTAGTTTCGGTTATTTCCGGTATTCTGCATATACCCGAGAGCGAAATAGACAGCGATATCACATTGCATGATCTGGGCATAGATTCCATAAATATGGTGGAGCTGTCAAGGATTATCAACAATGATCATATGCTGGATATAGATGCATCGGAACTATATGATTATTCGACACCGGAAAGAATAGCAAGGCTCATATCAGAAAGAACAGGGAACGATAGGATAGTGCCGGAGCGTAAGGAAATACCTGTACAGAACGTTTCAACGGAAGGACCGGAAGCTGAAAAAGAAGATATGCAGGATATATACGAGGGGCTTACTTCTATCATAAGCGAGATACTTCATCTTCCTTCATCTGATATAGACATAAATGACAGCTTCAGCGATCTTGGCATGGATTCTATCAATATGATAGAACTGTCGAGAAGAATGAAGGATACCTATGACGTATCTGTTGATGCATCTGAGCTCTATGACTATAATTCCGTCAAAAAGGCGTCACAGCTCATAGGAGGAGATCATATCATACAGGAAAGCTCATCGGGAGATAGTGAAAAGAGCGTACTTGAAATGCTAAAAGGCATTGACGACGAAACAGATCTTGATGATCTTGACAAGTATCTTACAGATCTTCTGTGATCATCATGGTATAAATATAAGAAAAACCGCAGATCAGGGATATTCTGCGGTTTTTTATTATATAATCTTCATTCGCGGATAGAATCAGACATTTATATACGGGGAGGACGGGAACACAAATGAAAAAACAGGCTCCTGAATACAAGAACCTGTCCTGCTGTGTAAGCTGTAGAAAACTGATGAGACTGCCGTAAGCGATGTGCAGCTATCTTTTCTGATAATAGTGAGCGAGCCTGCGAGCGTCAACGTGGTCGGGCGCACAGGCACTGTGCTGGTGCCGGTGGCGGGGGTCGAACCCGCACGGTGTTGCCACCACGAGATTTTGAGTCTCGCACGTCTGCCAATTCCATCACACCGGCGCATTATTGTAATTATAACACATAATAATACAAAATGTCAATACCAAAATTTCAGGCTGCCGTAAAAAGGCAGCCTGTTAGTTATATATCGTAGATGTAATTTGCGTCCAGTCTGGTCTCGAATTCCTCAACGGGCAGGGGCTTGTCGAAGTAATATCCCTGTGCAAGCTTACAGGAGTTTGAGGTGAGGAGATCGACGTGCTCCTTGGTCTCAACGCCCTCGGCGATGCATTCCAGCCCCATTTCCTGAGCCATGGCGACGATGTATTTGAACATGATGCCTTTCTGCTCGTCATTGTTATTGTTCTTGTCGGGCAGCAGGCTCTTGTCCAGCTTCAGCACGTTCCACGGAAGCTCCTTTATAAGGTTAAGTGAGGAGTAACCTATGCCGAAGTCGTCCACAGAGGTCGATATACCAGTCTGCTGGAGACCGCTTATAGTACGTTTCAGGTCTTTGAACTCCACATCGGTAGTGGTCTCTGTGAGCTCTATCTCGATGAGCTCATGGGGGACCTTATGTTTGTCGATTATCTTGACTATACGGTCCAGCAGGTCCATATCCGAGAGATGACGTCTTGACAGGTTAACAGATATCCTCACGACATTTCTGCCGGTGTCAAGCCATCTTCTGATATCCCTGCACACTTTGTCGAGGACATAGAAGTCAAGCTTGCAGATATCGCGTCCCTGTTCGAGGACGGGAATGAAATCCGCAGGAGAGATAAGTCTGCCGTTGTGGTACCAGCGTGAGAGCGCCTCTGCACCTGCGATATTCCGACCGTCAAGGGAAACCTTTGGCTGATAGTAGACGAGGAACTCCTCGTCTGCAAGAGCCTTTGGGAAGCTGGCTGTGATATCGTTATGGCGTTTGCTACTTGTGAGGAGAGCGTCGTCAAAGAAGACCACATCCTGAGTGAGTTTTGCGATATGGAAAGCCATGCTAACTCTGTCCATGATATCCGTGGGAAGGACAAAGCTGTCCATATCGGGAATGACGTAAACTCCGACGGTAGCGGAGATAAATATACGCTCTGATTTGTTGTCGTCGATGGTGATTCCTACACCGCTGAGGAGCTTCAGTACAGACTCAAGCTTTTCGTCTGCAAGGATTATTATGAAATTGTCTCCGCCGATACGGCATACGAACTCGTTTTCGTGGTCAAGGAGCTCATCTATCATACCGATGAACTTTTTCATGACACGGGTGCCGTTTTCGCGGCCTATCTGCTGATTGACAATGGAAAAGCGCTTCAGATTGAAGTATACTGCGGTAAATTCGTCTATTCTTTCCGCCTTGCAGAGCACTCTCACAGTTTTCATGAACTGTCTGAGGTTGTACATATCCAGCTCACTGTCGAAAAAGGTGAGCCTGTGAGTCAACTTCAGAAGCCTTCCTCTGGCGTTGAAGGTGCTGAGCAGAGAGATAAAGACCTCGATCCTGCCGCGGTCCAGCTCAGTCCACTCGTCAGTGCCGTCGCGGTGGATGATCTTGTATACTGCTATATTGTCATCGGGCGTGATAAGACGCCTTGTGATGTAATCACCGTCAGAACTGCCCCCACAGTCGTAAAAGCAGTAGCTTCTGAACAGCCCCATATGTTCCGAAGCCTCATTGTCATAGGCAATGAAATCGATCTTGCCTATCTTGAGAACATAGCACAGATCCTCCATTGCTTCTGTGGAAGCGGGCGCAAGTGTATCGGGAATGACATACATCCCGCTGATAAACTTTTCAATAGCTGTCAGATACTCGTTTGTATTCATGCATATCCCCTCCGAACAGGCAAAAGCCTGCGTCAGATTATATTTTATACATGATAATTATACCACAAGAAATGACCATAATGATAAACATTCTATGAACACAGTGTGAATAATACAATGCTTGTTTTGGAATGTTATTTTTTGTTGTACAAATTCAACAAACGGAAGGGGCGGCGCTTCGTTTTTGAGTTAGATATTAAAAAAACGTGAAGAAGCAAAGATCACACGAAAATCCGAGTTTTATCGGATAAAAGTTTTAGAGTGGAAAAGCGTTGACAATTGACCTCCTCTATGGTATAATTTTTCTAAGATGACCGCAGTGTTTTACGGCGGTCGGTTTAGTATCGGAGGTCGGTCAAATGAAGAAGATAAGCGTAAAAACGAGCCATCCCTATGAGGTGCTGATACAGCGCGGAGGACTTGCTCACTGCGGAGAATATATATCAGAGGTCACAAAGTCGAGAAAGGCAGCCATCATCACCGATGATATCGTGGAAAAGCTCCATCTTCAGACTGCACTTGACTCAATGAAGGCTGCAGGGTTTGAGTGCAGCGTTTTTGTTTTTCCCAACGGCGAGCAGTCCAAATGCCTTGAAAATCTGGGGAAGATCTACGACTTCCTCTGTGAGAGCAATATCACCAGAAGCGACATCATCATAGCTCTCGGCGGCGGAGTTGTTGGCGATATCACAGGCTTTGCCGCTGCTTCCTATCTCAGGGGAGTGGAGTTCGTGCAGATACCCACTACTCTCCTTGCACAGGTGGACTCCTCTGTGGGCGGCAAGACCGCTATCGACATTGCAGGGGGCAAGAACCTTGTGGGAGCTTTCAAGCAGCCTGCACTGGTCATCTGTGACAGCGACATACTGAAAACATTGAAGTCCGAGACCCTTGCAGAGGGCATGGGCGAGTGCATAAAATACGGCATGATAAGGGACGAAAAGTTATTTGAGCTCATGGAGTCCAAGGACCTTGATACTGTTGACGACATAATGGACGAAATGGTCTATGCCTGCATAGATATAAAGCGTATCGTAGTCGAGCACGACGAGTTTGACAGGGGAGAGCGCATGGTGCTCAATTTCGGACATACTCTCGGACACGCCTTGGAGGGCTGGTACAACTACAAGGGCATTGCCCACGGTGAGGCAGTTGCCGCAGGAATGTGCATGATAACCGACCGCCTTGCGCCTCAGCTTTCTGACAGGCTCAGAAAGGTCTGCGAGGCATACAGGCTTCCCACAGGAAGTGATATCCCAATGAGCGAGCTGCTGCCATTCTGCTCAAAGGACAAGAAGAATGAGGCGAAGGACATAAACTACATCATCTGCAATGAGATAGGCAAGGGCGAGATAGTTAAGGTGCCATTCACCGAATTCTGCCGCCTTATGGAGGGCTGACCATGGATGTAAGTATCAGACCCTCGGTGCTCCGCGGAAAGCTCAGTGTCCCTGCATCAAAGAGCTGCGCTCACCGTTCGATTATATGCGCTGCTCTGGCAGACGGAGTTTCACACCTCAGCGGAGTTACCATGTCCAAGGACATTGAGGCTACTATCGGAGCTATGACCGCCCTCGGTGCCAAATTTACCGTAGACGGCGGCGATATCACTGTTATCGGCTCCGGCAGCCGTAAGGCGGAGAAGTGCGTTATCGACTGCAACGAGAGCGGCTCCACACTTCGCTTCATAATCCCCATAGCAGCTGCACTGGGCAGCGATACGGAGTTCCGCGGCAGAGGAAGACTGCCGCAGCGCCCCATCGACATTTTTATCAGGGAGCTGGGGAAAAACGGTGTTGCCTTTGACTATCAAAACACCATGCCCTTCAATGTGTCGGGCGGACTTAAAAGCGGCATTTTCGAGATAGAGGGGGACGTTTCCTCACAGTTCATCACGGGACTTCTCTTTGCGCTTCCTCTGCTTGAGGGTGACTCCGAGATAGTTCTCACTTCACATCTGGAATCCCGTCCCTATGTGGATATAACCATTGATACCCTGCGAAGATTCGGCGTTTCCGCGGAGGAGACCGACCGCGGCTTCCGTATAAAGGGCGGTCAGAGCTATGCTCCCCACGATGAGAGGATAGAGGGAGACTACTCACAGGCAGCTTTCTTCTGTGTGGCAAATGCCCTCGGTTCACAGGTAGAGCTTGGCAACCTCAACGAAAACAGCGTTCAGGGCGACAAGAAAATCCTTGAAATTATACGCGATATGTGTTATAATGGCAGTATCGGACACTACAGAGCCGACTGCTCGGACATTCCCGACCTTGTACCCATACTTGCGGTGCTGGGCGCCTTCGGCAGCGGCGATTCGGTAATATACAACGCTAAACGACTCAGGATCAAGGAAAGCGACCGCCTTCAGACCACTGCCGCCATGCTCAATGCCCTCGGCGGTAATGTGGAGATAACCGATGACGGTCTTATAATCCACCCCACAGGTGCTATGCACGGCGGTACAGTTGACAGCTTCGGGGACCACAGGATAGTAATGGCAGCTGCCATTGCTGCTACCCGTATCGACGGCGAGGTGGTCATCACGGGAGCTGAGGCTGCGGAAAAGTCTTACCCTGCTTTCTTTGACGACTACAATATGCTCGGAGGTAAAGCAAATGTCATCATTCTGGAATAATAGGATATCTGTCTCCATGTTCGGTGAGGCTCACGGTCCTGCCATAGGCGTTACCGTGGACAATCTTCCCTCGGGAGAATATATTGATGCCGAGGAGCTTGCACGCTTCATGGCAAGAAGATATTCCTGCGGCAGCGCTCCTGCCGTTAATTCCATGCCCCATATAATGTCGGGTATCTTCAACGACCGCACTACGGGAACTCCTCTCTGTGCCTTTTTGCAGAATACCGACACCTCCGCACCTCAGCACGAAATGCCCGATAATCTGGTGAGACCCGGTCATGCCGACTATACGGGAACTCTCCGCTATAAGGGCTTCAATGATGTGCGCGGCGGGGGACATTTCTCCGACAGACTTACGGCTCCTCTCTGCTTTGCGGGAGCTGTCTGCGCCCAGATACTGGAAAGACGCGGTATCTACACAGGCGCACACATTCTTCAGATACACAACATCAAGGATAATCCCTTTGATCCCGTCAATATCACAAGGGACGGCATACTCAGCGTAAGGAACAAGGATTTCCCCGTTATCAACGACCGCAAGGGCTGGGAGATGACAGAGGATATCAATAAGGCTTTCGAGGGAGGAGAGTCCCTCGGCGGTGTCATCGAGTGCGCTGCTGTCAATGTTCCCGCAGGTATCGGCTCTCCCATATTCGACGGACTTGAGAACAACATCGCTCAGCTCGTTTTCGGCATCCCCAATGTCAGGGGACTGGAGTTTGGAGCAGGCTTCCTTTCGGCAAAAATGGTTGGAAGTCAGAACAACGACGAATTCTACGTCAACGACCACGGTCACGTTGTCACAAGGACCAATAACCACGGCGGCATAATCGGAGGTATCTCCTCGGGTATGCCCATAACTCTCAGAGTTGCCTTCCGTCCCTCGGAATATGTGGGCGGTCAGCAGAATGCGGTCAACTACCGCGATATGACAGACGAGACTGCCGAGAGCATAAAGCATATACCCTGCAATGTCCCTGCGGCAGTTCCCTGTGTGGAGGCTGCGGTGAATATTGCCCTTCTCTCACATATGATGGACTATCCCAATTTCTGTTAAGGTGATAATATGCAGGACGAAAATATCATGAAAATGGCAGAACGTGCCGATACTGAGATAAGGGACATCCCCACGCTCAATATCCTCCTCTGCTATCTCCTTTACAAAATAGACAGACCCGTCAGCCCCGACCAGCTCTATGATATTGCTATCGGAACGGGTATCATAAACTATTTCTACTATCAGGACTCTATCGGCTATCTCCTGAAAAACGGCCATATCACAGCCGAAAAGGACGACAAGGACGAGGACTGCTATGTGCTTCAGCCCAAGGGCAGAGAGTGTGCAAAGCAGCTGAAAAACTACGCTCCCAAGTCCTACAGGGACAAGCTGGTGCTGGCTGCGCTCCGCTATTTTGCGCGGATACAGTACGAAAAGGAACTGAAAATAGAGTACGAGCCCGTGGGAAACGGCTACTACACCCATGTAAGGTGCATCGACTCAAGCTTTGACCTTATGGACCTGAAGCTCTATGCTCCCGACCTGACGCAGGCAAAGCTCATAGGCGAGAAGATACTTCTCAATCCCGCAGGCTTTTACGGCAAGGTCATTGAAGTTGCCCTCTCCAATGAGGAGCCTCCCTACGACCTCAGCGACAACTGAAAATATAAGGAGCTGTCTTATGCCAGCTCTTTTGTTTTATGCCCGTTACATTATGGGCGGCATCATCTCCGTTCTGAAAAAGTGCTTTCACTATAGGTTCGGAAAGGCGGTATTTTCAACGGAAAACCGTTGTATAACTCAAAATTTATTTTCAACTTTGTAGGAATGACTGAATCAGCATACGAATAATTGTCAGGTTTGAACAATAATGCTGACAACATCAAGGGAGTAAGATATGAAATACGGACTTGTTCTCGAGGGCGGCGCTATGCGCGGACTTTTCTCCGCAGGAGTCATTGATGTCCTCATGGAAAATAATATAATCCTCGACGGCACTGTGGGAGTCTCCGCAGGTGCTGCCTTTGGCTGCAACTACAAATCGGGACAGATACGCAGAGCTATCCGCTACAATACGCGGTTCTGCAAGGACAAGCGCTATTGCAGCAAGCGCTCACTCTTTAAAACAGGAGACCTTTTCGGCGCGGAGTTCTGCTATCATACAGTCCCCGATGAGCTGGATATCTTTGATAATGCTGCCTTTGCGGCTTCTCCTATGGAGTTCTGGGTGGTGGCTACGGATATCACCACAGGCAAGGCGGTGTACCATAAATGCGGTCCCATCGACTATGACGAGCTGGAGTGGATAAGGGCTTCCGCTTCTATGCCTGTTGTGGCGCGTATAGTGGAGGTGGGCGGCTATAAGCTGCTTGACGGCGGTATTTCCGACTCAATACCGCTGAGGTTCATGGAGAGCAGGGGCTACGACAGGAACGTGGTGGTGCTCACACAGCCCCGTGACTATGTCAAAAAGCCTGCGAGCGGTATATCTCTCATGAAGATGAAGTACAGAAAGTGCCCCGAACTCATAAAGGCTGCCGAAAACAGACACAAGATGTACAACAGTGAGCTGAAGTATATCCGCGGTGCCGAGGAGAAGGGAAGCGCTTTTGTTATCGCCCCCGAGGAGTCTCTCCCTGTGGGGCACGTTGAGCACGACCCCGATGTTATGCGCGAGGTCTACCGCATCGGCAGACGTATCGCAAAGGAGCGCCTTGAAGCTCTGCAAGCTTTTCTGGATAAAGAGTGAGGTAAATCAGAATTTAACACCGCAGGTGTTAAATTCCGAAGCCCTTAGCCTTTAGCTTTTAGCCATTAGGAAGTGGCTTCGCCGCTTTATTATCGGGCGGCGGAACGCCGCCCCTACATCAGGCTAACGGCTAATGGCTATGGGCTAACGGCTTAAATCATAATTTAGCTTTGCTAAATTATGATTTAACACAGCAATGAAAAAGTCCCCGAAGCATTTAAGCTTCGGGGACGCTTTTATATATCCGCGTGTTTCTTTATGCGCTCTGTGATCACCAGCGCAAGTATCAGCTTCACAACATCTCCCGGGATATATGGAAGTACGCAAAGCTCCATGGCGTGGATGAATGTCATGTCACTGCCTGACTTTGTATAGCCGAATACGAACCAGATAGTGCCGAAGGTGTAGCACAGGATAAGTCCGACCACCATAAGAGACACCCTTACGGGAAGGCTCTTGCCGAGGAGCTTCGTGCCGCCCCAGTATACCAGCGCCATCAGGACAAATCCCAGTATATAGCCACCTGTGGGACCCGTTATGACTCCTGCGCCGCTCTGCATCTTAGAGAATATCGGAAGTCCGATACAGCCCAGCAGTATGTACACCAGTACGGAGAAAAGTCCGTTTCTGCCGCCGATAATGTTCAGCGCACAGAATACCGCGAATGTCTGGAGGGTAAGTGATATCTCTCCTATGGGTATGGAGATTATGGAGCATACTGCGATAAGTGCCGTGAACATGGCAGTGAGTACAAGCTCCTTTGTGGTGAATGGTCTATGTGGTTCCTTTGCGGAAACAGTGCTGTTCATAGTTCATAGCTCCTTTCTGGATATGTACTATTATAGCACGGGAGAATTGCTTTGTCAACCACTGTATTGCAACAGGTTGACGCTATGCTTCGCTTTTTTCGGTGCGAGTATTTTTCTCTCGGTATAATGCTTTACTGTGATTTATGAGTTATAAGCGGTGAGCCATCGCAGCTCTTTTCGCGGAAAAGGTTTTCAAAGCAGAAGCATTTTCTCCGCACCTCTTGCCTTTTTTAAAATAGTATGTTATAATTAAAAAAGTATATTTTGTGAGGTGTTTATCGACATAATGAAAACCAGTGAATTCCGCGAGGTATCCGACCCGGAACGCTTCAAGGCTGACCCCGATGAGGGACTTTCCGCTTCTCAGGTCAGACAGCGTATCGCTGAGGGACTCGACAACAAGCCTGTTGAGTCGCCCTCAAAAACGGTGAAGGAAATACTCGCTGACAATATCTTTACCTACTTCAACCTTATATTTGTTATCCTCTCTGTACTCCTCATTGTGGTAGGCTCATACAGAGACCTGACATTCATGCCTGTTATCATTGCCAATGCTCTCATCGGTATCATTCAGGAGCTTCGCTCAAAATCCGTTCTGGACAAGATAACGGTGCTCAATGCTCCCGTAAGTACAGCGGTCCGCGACGGACAGGTCATAAGCGTTCCCTCAAAGGAACTTGTGCTGGACGATATCGTCATATTCAAGGCAGGAAACCAGATATGCGCAGATGCCATCGTGGTGGACGGAAACGTCTCCGTAAACGAGTCGCTGCTGACAGGTGAGTCCGACGAGATATCGAAGAAGCCCGGGGATACTCTCATGTCGGGAAGCTATATAGTTTCGGGAAGCTGCCGCGCAAGGCTTGAAAAGGTGGGCAGACATTCCTATATCTCAAGACTGACACTTCAGGCTAAGAAGTCCAAGAAGGGCGAGCAGTCCGAGATGATACGCTCGCTCAACAAGATAGTCAAGTTTGCAGGCGTAGCTATCATTCCTATCGGCATAATCCTTTTCTATCAGGCTTACTATGTGAATCACTACCACGTCAAGGAAAGCGTTCAGTCGATGGTCGCCGCTGTCATAGGCATGATACCCGAGGGACTGTTCCTCCTTGCCAGTGTTTCTCTTGTTATCAGCGCAATGAAGCTTGCCATAAACAAGGTACTCGTTCACGACATGAAATGTATCGAGACCCTTGCCCGTGTAGATGTGCTCTGTGTGGACAAGACAGGTACTATCACACAGAATGAGATGACTGTTGCGGATGTTGTATCAGCTTCCGATGAGTATGCGGACGATATGATACAGGGACTGCTCAGCGACTTTGCCGCCGCACAGGAGTCCGATAACCAGACCATGACTGCCATGAAGGGACATTTTCACCGTCCCGCAGGAAGAACTGCCATATCCACTACGGGCTTTTCCTCCGAGTTCAAGTACAGCAGCGTTACATTCGAGCGCGATGCCTTTGTTCTCGGCGCTCCCGAGTTTGTCCTCAAGGACGATATCAGGGAGTTCAAGAGCGTTATCGACAGTTACAGCCGCAAGGGCTACCGTGTCCTTGTTTTCGGCAGATACAGAGGCATACCCGACGGAAAGGCGCTTACTGCTCCCGTTGAGCCTGTGTGCTTCGTGATGATGTCCAATCCCATCCGTGAGAATGCTCCCGAGACTTTCAAATACTTCGCCGAACAGGGCGTGGAGATAAAGGTCATCTCGGGCGATAACCCCGTGACCGTTTCTGAGGTCGCCAAGCAGGCAGGCATCAGGAATGCAGGGGCGTATGTTGACGCTACAACCCTCACCACCGATGACGCCATAAAGGACGCCGTAAGGAAGTATACCGTATTCGGACGAGTTACTCCAGAGCAGAAGCGAAAGTTCGTAAGGGCTCTCAAAAAGGCAGGCAAGACCGTTGCCATGACGGGCGACGGCGTAAACGATGTTCTCGCTCTCAAGGACGCGGACTGCTCCGTGGCTATGGCTTCGGGAAGCGATGTTGCCGCTCAGGCTGCACAGCTGGTGCTCCTTGAGTCGGACTTTTCCAAGATGCCCGACGTTGTTGCCGAGGGACGCAAGGTGGTAAACAACCTTGAGCGCTCGGGAAGCCTTTTCATCGTTAAGAATATCTTCTCGCTGATAATCGCTATACTGTCCATCTGCTTCGGTATGAAGTATCCTCTCATGCCATCGCAGATATCACTCATAAGCGTTTTCACTATCGGACTTCCTGCGTTTTTCCTGTCATTCATGCCCAACCGTGACCTTATCCGCGGAAGATTTATCACCAATATCCTGCTGAAGGCTCTCCCTGCGGCGCTGACTGATGTTCTGGTGGTAGGTGCAATGATATACTTCGGCAACATTTTCAGCGTTGCCCCAACGGATATAGCTACGGCTTCCACCATTCTCATGAGTATCGTCGGTATGATGATAGTTTACCAGATATCCAAGCCCCTTGATGTGTACAAGCTGGGTATATGGATATTCTGCGGTGTGGGACTTGCCTGCTGTATGATATTCGTCAGCAACCTGTTCGCCATCACCTCAATGTCCAACCGCTGTATCCTCCTCTGCGTGAACTTCTCTATCATCGCAGAGCCCTGTCTGAGATATTTGACGCTCATAACCAAAAAGGTACAGGATTTCTTTATCAGGGATAATGCATAAAAAAGAGCTCCCCCGTAAGGGCTACACTCATATAGAATGCTATAGCAAATTATCGGGGAAAAACCTTTCTGAGGAAAGGTTCTTTCCCCGAACCCCTTTTCCAAAGACTTTATAACTGAATTTAGCCCGGACAGGGCGCTGCACACAAGATGTGAAAACCAGTATAATACTGTGAGCGCCCTGTCTGGGCTAAATTAAATGCTGAAAGTTTTAGGGGAGGAGTTTGAGGAAGAACCCTTTTTCAAAAGAGTTTTCCTCAATATCACTTGTAAAACTTCTATAAGAGTACCGCCCTTAGCTACGGGGAGCTCTTTTTTATAGCTTATGCAGGGACAGGAAGGCTTACTTTCTGCCGAAAAGTCCCTTTTTCTCATAGGGCTCGGAGGTGATATCCAGCACCTTGTAGCCGTCCTTCTCAACTGCTTCCCTGAGAACTGCGCTGTCAAGCTCGCTCTCGGAGATTATCTCGGTAATTCCTTTACTGTGTGAGGAGTTTACCTTTTTAGGGGAAACTGCTGCGCGGATAGCGTCGTTGACGTGTGCTTCGCACATACCGCACATCATGCCGTCGATCTTCATTATTGTTTTTACCATATTATACACTCCTTTGGGTTAGTATATGCTGACAATATTATTCTAAACCTTTTCACACTAAATGTCAAGTGGAAGTGCCAATGTTCAGCAGCCTTATGAAATGGTCACAGAATAAATCCGAAGACAGGCAAAAATTGCTCCCTTTGTCAGAAATTACGGTTTTGCATTGACTTTTTGCCAAAAATATGGTAATATATATATTGTTCAGTTACTTTTTACTATGTAAGGAGAAAATATTATGAAGAATGTGATCAAAAGAGCGGCTGCGATCCTTCTGACGTTTGCGCTTCTCTTCACAGTACAGATATGTACTCCCATCGGAAAAGTCCACGCTGCACCATACGCGGTATGGCCTACAGAGCCTAAGTACAAGAACATTACAACATACTTCAATCCACAGAGAAATATCAACGATGTTTCAGGCTATCACAATGCCATTGATATTGAGGCGGCAGGCGGAAGCAATATCTACGCCGCTTACAGCGGAGAGGTCATCTCCGCAGACTGGAAGGGCGCTTACGGTAATATGGTCATCATTTACCATGCGGATCTGGGCGTCTATACCTTCTATGCACACGCTTCTCAGCTGAATACCAGCGCAGGAGCTAAGGTCAATCAGGGTGACTTGATCGCCAAGGTGGGAAGCACAGGTGAGTCCTCGGGAAATCACCTCCACTTCGGTATCTGCAATACCCTGTTGGGGGCTTATCCAGCCCGTACATACTACGATCCGCTTTCATATTTCGTTTATTCCGACAACGACGGTACCACCGTTACCACGCCCCCTGCTTCAACTGAGCCTGAGTGCTCATGTTCAGAGGACTGTGCAGGTCTTTACACTACCAAGAGTGTTGTTACCTACCTCAATATAAGATCGGATCACAGCACTAATTCTTCCATTGTGGGCTCAATACCAGCAAATGCGGAGTTTACCGTTACCAAGGGTGACGGTAAGTGGGCGCACGTTGAGTACAACGGTGTCAAGGGCTACGCATCCATGGATTATATGCAGCTCAAAAAGGCAAACGAGCCCGTTGAGTCCGATATGAAGATCGAGAATGTTGCTGCTCCCGAGGGGGCAATACCCAAGGGCAAGGCTTTCTCCCTCAAGGGCGTTATCACCTCAAATCTGCCCATAACAAAGGTATACGGCGGCGTTTACTTCCGTGAGGGCGAGGCTACAAGTCAGGTGGCTGAGGCTGCTCCCAACGCTGTAAAGTATGACCTTGCGACATATTTCGACAAGAATATAGTCTTCAACGCTCTCTATGACGGAGAGTACACATATAAGATCGTTGCCGAGGATAACAGCGGCAAATCCTACGAGCTGGTGAAAACTGAGTTCACTATCGGCGAGGTAAAGCCTGCCGAGCCCGTTACAACGGAGCCGCCTGAGGATGATCCCCCTGAGGACAAGCCCAAGGGAGACCTTAACGGCGACGGTACGCTCAATGTTTCGGATGCGGTAGTGCTCCAGAGCTATCTGCTCAAGAGCTCAGGAGAATTCTCGGAGGAGCAGTACAAGGCTTCCGACATGAATGATGACGGCTCGGTCGATGTATTTGACCTCATCGAGCTGAAGCAGGCTGTCGTAAAGGCAACTTCATAACGCATAAAAGGGCAGTATCACTGCGGTGGTACTGCCTTTTAATTTTTTATAAGGAGAACAATATGAACGCAGCAAAGATCACAGACGAGATAATGAAAAGACGGAGCACCGACAAGACATTTATGGTGGGACTTGACGGACTCGGCGGCGCAGGCAAGAGCACTGTTGCAGAGGAGGTCAGGAAGCTTCTGGCGGAAAAAGGCGTGAACGCCGAGATATTCCACATCGATGACTTCATCCACCCCAAGGCTGTCAGGTACAATGACGACTACCCTCAGTGGGAGCAGTATTACTATCTCCAGTGGAGGTACGACCACTTCCTTGAGGCTGTGGCAGGTCCCGTAAGACAGGGGAGAGAGCTTCCGCCCGTGGAGCTTTACGATAAGGACAATGACACTTATATAGTGAAAAGCATACAGATACCCGTGGGAAGCGTGGTTCTTACAGAGGGCATTTTCCTCCAGCGTGAGGAGCTTGAGGGTGCCTTTGACTACATGATATATTTCGATGTTCCCGAGGAGGAAAGACTCAGGAGAGTTCTTCTCCGCGACGGCTATATCGGTGACGAAAGGGCTATCCGTGAGAAGTATGAGAACAGATACTTCCCTGCGGAGAGGTTCTACGCCGAGAAGTACAGCCCTGCCGAAAAGGCTGATACGGTACTGTAAACAAAACAAACAGCGCTCAGAAGGGAGCTCCCTCTGAGCGCTGTTTTTATGTTACTATATCATGTCCTCTACACTTATTTGAAAGCGTATCTGAAGAATGTATAGAGGTGGGGCTTAACTGAGTTGTCGCCGTGTCCGCCGCCGGGGATGGACTGGTAAACATGGTCAACACCGTTTCTTGTGAGAATGTCGCTGTACTGCTTGGGGAATGTGCCGACAACAGAATCGTTTGTTCCGCCTGTGATGAAGAATACGTTAGGCTCGGGACCTACGTCTCTGAACTTCATCTCGCTCTCCTGCATACAGCCGGGGTGAGTCATGAACATATCGCTGCCGGGTGTTATTCCGGGAGCAGGACACGCACCGCCTACATAAGCGAAGAGGTCGGGACGCATGAGACCGATGTAGATAGCTTCACGTCCGCCCATTGAGAAGCCTGTGATAGCTCTGTTCTCTCTGCCTGTCTTAACGGGGTAGTTAGCCTCGATGTAGGGGATAAGGCTGTCTGAGATGTCATAGAGGAAGTTGTCATAAGCTGCGCATACTTCCTGATTGATGCCGAAGCCGCCCTGTGAGCCGTTCTTGCTTGTATACTGGCTGGGAAGAACAATGATCATCTCTTCTGCCTTGCCGTTGCTGATAAGTCCTGCAAGAAGCTCCTGAACACCCATGCCGCTTAACATGGAGTCTTCGTTGCCGCCGATACCGTGGAGAACGTACATTACGGGGTACTGCTTGGATGAATTATAGTTGGGAGGAAGAATTACATTACAGCTCTTCTGTCCGCCTGTGAATTTGCAGTTATAAGTTTTCTTCTCGACCTTGCACTTGTTGCTCTGCTCATTGCCGCTGGGCACTGAAGTAGGCATATCCTGACGGATCTGTGCGTTAAGGTTCTGTCCCTGTGAAATGGGCTTTGTTGTTGTGGTAGTTGTGGTTATTCTGGGAACTGTTGTTGTGGATGTTGTAACAACATCGGGGAACTTGCTGATCTTGCCGAGGAGGAACTGCTTGAGAGTTACAAGGTCTGCAACCGAAACGTCACCGTCGCCGTTGACATCTGAGTTGGGAGCAGCCTTGCCGCTTCCTGCCATTACTGCCAGAATGCTCTTTCTGAGAGGGATAAGGTCGAATGAGTCAACCACTCCGTCGGAATTTGTATCGCCGCGGATACCTGTTGAGGGCTGAACTGCGGGACCTGATGAAGCTGAGATGTACTCGTCGATGACTCCTGCCCAGTACTTGCCCATCTTCTCGTAGCCTGCCTTGCTTGGGTGGATACCGTCGCCGAGGTCAGCTGTGCCGTTGAGGCAGCCGTGGATGTCGGCAAATGTAACGTGCTTGCCGCTGCTGCTGTATTCCTGAGCGACTTTCTTCACGAGGCTGTTGTAGTTAGCTATCTTCTGGGTGTTGTCTCCGCCGCCGAATGCACTGAGCTCGGGAATGGTGGAGAGGAAGATCATGCCGTCAGATGACATATCTCCCAGCATATAGTCGAGGAGAGTGTGGAGGTCGTCCTCACACTCGTTCATTGAGCGGTTTGCAGTCATATCGTTTGTACCGATGATGAGAAGGATGATATCGGGATCAGCACTCTTGACTGCGTTTTTATTCTTGAGCGTTTCATAAAGACCGCTGTTATTGCTCCAGCCGCCTGCGTGCTGCTTGATAGTGTAGCCGCTGTAGCCTGCATGGTTGTCGTCATATGTAACGGTCTTTCCGTTGTATGAGAATGTTGCGCTGTTTGAGCCCTCGGGACCTACGAAGTCCACATTGGTATAGCCCTTTTCCTTGAGGAAGTAGTCCAGGAACTTTCTGTATCCGCCGTCGTCGCCCATACCGAAGGTGATGGAGTCGCCTGCGGGCATGATCTTGATCTTGTCGGTCTTTGAGGTGACAGGAGTAGGATCAATGGTGACGGGAGTAGATGTGGAAGGTGTAACGCTGGGCTTTGTGCCGCTTACAGCACCGAAAGCGTTGTCCACATATATGTCTGCAAGGCTGTCTGTGGTCTCAATGTAGAGAAGGAGATCGGAAGCGCCTGCGGGAATGGTGTAGGTGGGATTTGACACTGATACCCACTGCCCCTTGGAAGCCTTGGCTGTAGCCACTTCATCGTAGTTTTCGCCCGAGCCGTTGTTATACTGGAGAGAGAGCTTCATTGTGGCAGAAGAATCGGCATTCTGCATTGCCATTACTCCTAAACTGTAAGTCTCGCCTGCTTTGAAAGCGTTTTCATCGAGCTCGATAGCTGCGCCGTGCCACTTTTCGGTTCTGTCGGAAGCGACGATGCCCTTTGAGCCGTCGTAGCCTGTTGATGCAGAGACACTGGCACTTCCGCGTCCTGTCCAGTTGCTCTTGCCTGACTCAAAATCGGTGTTGAAGTAATAGCCGTTTGCATCGGGCTCTACGGGCTCTACGGGCTTTTCGGGCTCAGGCCCCTTGCCGAGAGTTATCGTATTCTTCTTGACGTTAGCTTCACCGTTGCTCTCCCAGCCTTCAACGTTGAAAGCGACTTCATACATCTTTCCCATCTGGAGTCCCTTGGACTCCCAAGCCTCGAAGTGCTTTGAAACACTGATGGTACCTGACGTTCTTCCGCTGCTGCGGACACTGAAATACTGCACGAAGGGCTTGTTGCCCTCTATGGTGTAGGAATTGCGGTTTTCCTTGTAGATGTAGTACTTTGCTCCGTCGAGGTCAACTGTACCTAAAGGACTTCCCGCTCCGGGAGTTCCGTTAGGAGGACACCAGTTCTTCCAGTCCTCAACGATGTAGTACTCTACGAGAGGGTTCTGTGTCCAGCCGTAGATGCAAAGACGGGAGTTACCCTGACTGCTTGCAGACCAGCTTACATCGAAATCGCAGGTGATTCCGCCGTAATCCTGAAACTTCTTTGTGCTGCCCATATCGATACCGCGGCGAGCGAGGAAGTTTCCGCTGGGTCCTGCACAGTTCCATTTTGTGGTGAATGTGCCATTGTCTCCCAGCGTCATTGATGACGGCTGGTTTGTGTCAGCAGCCCAGATCTCGTAGCTGTATCCGTCGGGACCTGTGCCCTTATGCTGTCCTGCACCGTTCAGAGTATAAGTCTGACCTGCTGCATTTGCGGGAAGGGCTGCGGGAATATTTGCAGCGATAAGTAATGCTGAGACTATCCCGCTGATGAATTTGTTTGTTTTCACTTAAATCACTCCTTTGTTTAATTAAGCAATGTCATGATTTTAGTAATCCCCTGAGGAGTGCCCAAACTCCTCTTTTTTTATCTTGATACTATTATATATTAATAAACTGTGAAATAACAAGTCAAAATTTGTGATATTGGTAAAAAGCTACTAAAAATTGCGGATAGATTGAAAATATCGGTTTAATAGCGATAAAGCGAAGGCGTAACCATATATAATACTTCTTTATGCTTAACTTGACAACCCACTTTCTGAGGAAAAGGTGGATAAAATGATGAAAGTTTTGAAATTAATTGGTTTAAAGATAAAATCATGATATTTGTAGCGCAAAAATGCTATTTAAAGTAGAAATATTACCACTTTTATCATAATAATGATATAACGAGCATAGTTTCACCATTATAATTGAGGTAATAAATAAAGAACTGTGTATTTTGTATATCTTTTACAAAACGCAGCAAGAAGGGTAATTAAATATTAAAAACGGGGGCAGACTTATGAAAAAAATCCTCTCAATGGTGACTGCCGCAGCTCTGGCTATACCTGCCGCAGTTATCACACCGTCTGCATATGTTAATGCGGATAATCCCTGCATCCAGACTATCTACAGCACCGATCCCGCACCTATGGTCTACGGCGATACGGTATACCTGTACACAGGCAGAGATGAGGACAATTCCGACAATTACCATATGCCCGACTGGCACTGCTATTCCTCACAGGATATGCAGAACTGGACCGATCACGGAATGATCCTCTCATGGGACAGCTTCTCATGGGGCAAAAAGGACTCGGCTTGGGCGTCTCAGTGTATCGAACGCAACGGTAAATTCTATTACTATGTGACTCTCGAAAACAATACGGGAGGCGGACGCGGTATAGGCGTTGCTGTTGCAGACTCTCCCACAGGTCCTTTCAAGGACGCTCTGGGCAAACCGCTCTGCGGTCCCGACTGGGCGTATATCGACCCGACTGTTTTTATCGACGACGATGGTCAGGCATGGCTCATGTTCGGAAATCCCACCTGCTACTATGTCAAGCTCAAGGAGGACATGGTCACTCTTGACGGCGAGATCAAGCATTTTGACATGAACAAGGATACTTTCGGTCCCTCAAGCAAGCAGAGCTCATACGGCGAGGGTCCGTGGTTTTACAAGCGCGGAGACCTTTATTATCTGGTGTTTGCAGCCTTTTACGGCAATGACGGAGGAGAGAGTCTCGGCTACTCTACAGCTCCGTCACCCACAGGTCCGTGGACGTATCGCGGTCAGGTAATGAAGACTCACAACTGCTTCACAAACCACCCCGGAGTCATTGACTTCAAGGGTCACTCCTATCTGTTCTACCATGACGCCAGTCTCCCCGGAGGCGGCAGTTTCGACAGAAGCGTCTGCGTTGATGAGTTCAGCTACGGTGCGGACGGCTCCATACCGACTATATCGCCGAGCAAGACAGGTCCTCAGCAGCTCATGAGCGTTGACCCGTTCAAGAGGGTAGAGGGCGAGACTATGTGCTTCTCAAAGGGTGTAAAGACCGAGAATTGCAGCAACGGTGGTCTTGACCTTGCCAATATCGAAAACGGCGACTATGTAAAGGTGAGCGGTGTTGATTTCGGCAGCGGTGCGGAGAAATTTACTGCTAACATCGCCTCTGCAACAGACGGCGGTGATATAGAGATCTATCTTGACAGCCTTTCGGGCAAGAAGATAGGTACCTGTCAGGTGCCCTCAACAGGCGGCTGGCAGGATTGGAAGAAGGTATCGTGCAGCGTCAGCGGTGCAAGCGGCGAGCATGACCTTTACTTCAAATACACAGGCGGCAGCGGATATCTGTTCAATGTTGACTGGTGGACATTCGGCGATGATGAGGGAACTCCCACAGTTACCGATCCTCCCGTGACAACAGATGGCGACTACCTCCTTAGCTGCTCCTTTGAGAGCGGCGCTGAAGGCTGGGAGGGCAGAGCCGGCGCAAGTGCGGCGGTTTCGTCCAAGGCTTCTCTTACGGGCAGCAAATCCCTCTGCTGCTCGGACAGAAGCAATGAATGGCAGGGCGCTGCCTACAAGCTGGGAAGCAGCTTCAGAGCAGGCGAGAGCTACAGCTTCAGTGCAAACGTAATGTATGATGAAGGAAGCACAGCAAGTCAGCTGTTCCACTTCACCATGCAGTACGACCTTGACGGTACTACAAAGTACGAAAAAATAGCAAGCGCTTCTCCAATGAAGGGCAAATGGACTCAGCTTGCGAATACAAGCTTCAAGATACCCTCGGGCGCGGAGAATGTATACATATATGTTGAGACAGACAAGGGCTCAACAAGCTTCTACGTTGACGATGTTAAGATAGCTGCGGCAGGCACCGAGATAGAGGGCGCTGTGGGCGGTCAGTTCATACTCGGCGACGTAAATTCCGACGGCGTTATAAACTCCATGGATATGATAGCTGCAAGAAAGCTTATCCTTTCGTCAAACAAGTCCGCAGACCTTGTGAAGCTGGCTGACGTTGACAGAAGCACGGAATATGAGGTCAACGACCTTGTGCTCCTCCAGCAGTATATCCTTGGCAAGATACAGGAGTTCCCCGATAATACTCCAGAGCCGCCTCCGAGCAATTTTGCTTATGAGGCTAACCTCAGGTACAAGGACGCTCCCAGAGACTACACAGAGAAGCGTTGTCCTCAGCAGGGAACTGTTACAAAGGAGACCTACAATGGCATAAGGGGCAACAAGTCACTGTATGTCTATACTCCTTATAACTATGATCCCAGCAAGAAGTACAATATCTTCTACCTCATGCACGGCGGAAGCGAGAACGAGAATACACTGTTCTTCCAGGACGATACAAATCTCCAGAATATCCTTGACTACATGATAATGAACGGTGAGCTGGAGCCCCTTATCGTGGTAACTCCTACCTTCAACGGCAACGGCAGCTCCGCTCAGAACTTCTATGAGGAGCTCCGTCAGAGCGTTATCCCCTTCGTCGAGAGCAAGTACTCCACTTATGCGGAGGATACCACAGCAGAGGGTATGAAGGCTTCGAGAATGCACAGAGCATACGGCGGCTTCTCAATGGGCGCAGTTTCCACATGGGCTGTGTTCAAGAATGACCTTGACATCGTAGGCTACTTCATGCCTCTCAGCGGCGACCACTGGGGTCCCAACACTGCTGAGGGCAAGGCTAAGGATATGGCGGACGCTGTTGACAAGCTGGGGCTGAAGAAAAATCAGTACTTCATCTTCGCGGCAACAGGCACAAACGATATGGCTTATCCCAATATTGATCCTCAGATACAAGCTATGAAGAAGCTTGACCAGTTTGAGTTCACATCGGACTTCTCTAAGGGCAACTTCTACTACTTCGCCGCAGCAGGCAAGGAACACTGGTGGGGTCATGTAAGACACTATGTATACAACGCACTTCCTTACTTCTTCCATGAATCGGGTCAGTGATAACTGATGATGAACAGCTCACCGCGAAATATTGCGGTGAGCTGTCATATGAAATGGTAGATTAGTTCATATTTATATGATATAATATGTATACAGGGGAATAACTATCCCTCACAGGCTTTGCTCAGCCTTGTGCGAGGGGTGTACATATCATATCAGAGAGGTGTTTAGACATGAGTGACTATACAGAAAAATATATTTCTTCCCATCTTTTCCTCAAGCGTGAGGAAGGTTTCGAGCACGCTCCCTTTGACCGCGAGATAGCCTGCTATGAGAGCATCTGCTCAGGCAATATCGAGCTGGTAAAGGTGTTCGCGACTCCACTGTGCAGCGAGGGCTACGGTATCCTCAGCAAGGACCCCCTCAGAAACCTGAAATACCACTTCGCGATCTCCGCTGCTCTTATCGCAAGATTTTGTATCAACAGCGGTATGACTCTTGAGGAGGCTTACAACCTCAGCGACATATATATAATGAAATCCGATGAGTGCCGCACGGAAGCAGAAGTCCACGCGGTCCATCAGGAAATGATCGAGGGCTATACGAGACATATGAGGCGTGTCCGCAACAGTGGTATCTACTCAAAGCAGATCGTTCGAGCTCTGGATTATATCAGCGATCATCTTCACGGAAAGATCATGATCGAGGATGCAGCGGCTTATCTGAAGATCAGCCCTGCTTATCTCTCGAGACTGTTCAAGGCGGAAACAGGTATTGCATTCAGCAACTATGTCAGCAAGACAAAGGCTGAGGAAGCTGCCAATCTGCTGACCTTCTCGGAGTATACCGATTCGGAGATAAGTAATCTTCTCGGATTCAGTTCCCAGAGCTATTTTATCAAGATATTCAAGAAATATCTCGGTGTTACGCCGAAGGAGTACAAGAAACGGTATAAATTTCCTGATTTCAGTAAAGAAAATCATTGATCTGCGTTATCCCCTGCTTCTGCAGGGGATAACATTTTATGCAGATATCATAAATTTACCAATTTTGACAATAAAATAATATATTTATAGGTTTGAAAGTGGTATAATCAGGATAGAAAATAACATGGAAAAGATATTCGGATCAGGGATTTGTCAAAAACAATTTTTCGGAAAATGGAGAGTTAACAATGATAATTAATAATGTTGGCTTCGATCACTGCCACGATGCAGACTTTTTTATTGACAGACCCGACGGGAGCGGAGACTACCTCCTGCTTCTGGTTAGAACTCCTGCTGTCTTCGACATCGGCGGCAGGGAAACAGTGACCTCCGCAGGCACTGTTTTCATATACCCTAAGGGCAGGGCTCAGCGCTATCGCTGTACTGCGGGAAACGTTTTCGAGAACGATTGGGTACATTTTGATTTCGACGACAGAGGAGAGGAGGAGGAATTCCTCAGAATGGGCATACCGCTGGAGACTCCTATGGAAATGCCTCTCGAGTTCCTCAGCTACTGCGTGAAGTCCATCGCCTATGAGAAGTACTCCGACAACCCCTGCAAGGCAGAGTCGGCTGACCTCTTTATGAGGCTTATGTTCATTAAAATAAGAGAGAGTTCCCTCAACAGCGTTTCGGGAAGAAGGAGCACTCAGTTCGAGCTTATTTCCACGGTGCGCAACAAGATATACAGCCGCCCCTATGAGCAGCGCAATGTTGACAGTACCGCACATGAGGTGCGCATGAGCCGCTCGGCTTTCCAGCACGCCTACAAGAAGCACTTCGGCATGACTTTTATCGAGGATCTGGTGAGGAGCAGGGTAAGCTACGCGAAAATGCTGCTCTCCACCACCAATATGAACATCAATGATATCTCCGCAAGCAGCGGATATCACAGCTATGTTCACTTCGCAAGACAGTTCAAGGAGCAGACGGGATTTACTCCCTCTGAATACCGCAAAAAAGCACAAAATGCAACATGACCTCATCGCCCCTTCGGTGACCGCGGTCGGTGTTGCTTAAATGTAAATAAAAACAGTGACTAAGGTCACGGAATGAGAGGGCTGATATATTATGAAACTGAAAGGCATGAAAATTACTGCACTGGGACTGGCAGCAAGCATGATCTGTGCTGCGTCTTCCGCATTTGCAGGCGTAACAGCAGTTGCAGCCGGTCAGACTTATACTCTGAACGGTGCAGGACAGCATAAGGGTACAGGTCCCGACGGCTACAGCTACGAGATCTGGGCTGCTGACACAAACCAGCCGTCATCAATGACGCTGGGAGATAACGGTACTTTCACCACAAAGTGGAACTGTGCAGGTCCCAGCGGAAACTTCCTCGCTCGCCGCGGTATCGGTATGGGCAGCACAAAGAAGTTTCAGGATTACGGCGGAATCACCTGCGATTTCGATGTAAACTGGTCTGCAAGCAGTCAGGGTAACTCCCGTCTTTGCATCTACGGCTGGACACAGAATCCTCTGGTAGAGTACTACATCGTTGAGGACTGGAAGAACTGGTGTCCTCCTAACGGCTCCCCCGGAGCAGGCAGTCCTTTAGGTACAGTTGACCTTGACGGTGCAAAGTACTACATTTATAAAGAAAACCGCAACTCCTATACCATCGAGGGCAATAAGCCCTTCGTACAGTACTTCAGCGTTCGCAGCAGCGGCAGAACAAACGGTACCATCAGCGTTTCCAAGCACTTCGAGGCTTGGGAGTCCAAGGGTCTCCAGATGGGCAAAATGTACGAGGTCGCTTTCAACGTAGAAGGTTGGGAGAGCAACGGTGAAGCTAACGTCAAGAAGAATACGATAACTCTCGGCAAGGAGCCTGAGCCCGAGAAGCCCGTAGAGCCCGATGCAAACGGCTATTATCTCACAGAGAGCTTCGAGTCGGGCGAAGGTGACTGGACAGGACGCGGAAGCGCAAAGGTAAAGTCCTCGTCAGGCTATGACGGATCAAAGGGACTCTATGTTTCCGACCGTGCCGACAACTGGAACGGTGCTTCCATAAGTCTCCCGAGCAATCCCTTCAAGGGCGGCGAGACATTCGCATTCGGTGCTGCTGTAATGCAGGATACCGAGGAGTCTGTTGAATTTAAGCTCACACTCCAGTATTCAGACGCTTCCGGCACAGAGACTTACTCAGAGGTAAAGACTGCGACCGGTGCAAAGGGTCAGTGGGTAGACCTTTCAAACTCTGCTTACACTATCCCCGAGGGCGCTACAAATCTTGTGCTCTATGTTGAAGCTCCCAAGAGCCTTACGGATTTCTACGTTGACGGAGCATATGCTGCTGTAAAGGGAACAGGTCCCCTTATCAGCGTGAAGAATGCGGAGCCTGTTGTGACTACTACAACTACACAGCAGCCCGTTGTGATAACAACAACTACCACACAGCCCAACCCCTACAAGCCTTCAGGCGTAACTATGTGGGGCGATGCAAACCTCGATAATACGGTAGAGCTCAGCGATGCTATACTTATCATGCAGTTCCTTGCAAACCCCAATAAGTACGGCTATACAGGTTCTGAGTCCAAGCATATGACAGAGCAGGGTGCTCTCAACGGCGATGTTTATGAGAGCGGCGAAGGTCTTACTGCGAATGATGCACTGGCTATCCAGAAGAAGCTGCTGAATCTTATTCCCAGCCTTCCCGAGTCCTATGCACAGGGTCATCAGCCTGCTGCAACGACTACAACTACAAAGCCCGCTACAACTACAACTACAAGCACAACAACTACCACAACCACAACAACTATCGTGACTACCACTACAACTGCACCTCCTGCTGTTTACGGCGGAATGCAGGACAAGGGCACTCCCATGAACAAGAATGCCACTATGGTATCTGACTTCCGCACAGGCAATGCAGGCGACTTCTTTGCTTCTGACGGATGGACAAACGGCAAGCCCTTTGACTGCTGGTGGTACAAGCGCAATGCTGTTATCGGCGGCGGTGCTCTTGAGCTCAGCGTTGACCAGAAGTGGACAAATGACAGCAATCCTGACTGGAATCCCCAGTACTCAGGCGGCGAGTTCCGTACAAACAACTTCTATCACTACGGTTACTATGAGACCTCTATGCAGGCTATCAAGAACGACGGCGTAGTATCGTCCTTCTTCACCTACACAGGTCCTTCAGACAATAATCCATGGGATGAGATCGATATCGAGATACTCGGCAAGGACACAACAAAGGTACAGCTCAACTACTACACTGACGGCGAAGGCAAGCATGAGTATATGTATGATCTCGGATTTGACTCATCTGAGGCATTCCACACCTACGGCTTTGACTGGCAGCCCGATCATATCACATGGTATGTTGACGGCAAGGCTGTTTACACTGCTTACCAGAACATCCCCAAGACTCCCGGAAAGATCATGATGAACGCATGGCCCGGAAGAACTGTTGATGACTGGCTGAAGGCATTCAACGGCAGAACACCTCTCAAGGCACACTATCAGTGGGTAACATACAACAAGCAATAATTGCAGTGGTATATAGTTTTTCTTCCATTAAAAATGAGCAGGGCAGTACACGAGTACTGCCCTTGTTCATTTATTGCGCAGATGGTGAAATGGTTGATCCGATGCGCCAAAAATTGCGATAAAAATATCCCGAAGGCAGCATTGATGGCTGCTTTCGGGATTCATTTTTATGTCTGATCTGATATTTTATAAAGAGTCTTGAACTCTGTGGGTGTGCAATTTTTGGCTTTCTTGAAGGCTCGGTTAAAGGTGGTCAGGCTGGCAAATCCGGCTCTCATGGCGACCTCGGTAACTGACAGGTTCGGGTCGATAAGAAGTCTTTCTGCCGCCTTTATTCTCTTACTATTTATATACTGTATGTAGGAGACATTGTTGTACTTCTTGAAAATGCGCGAAAAATGGTACTTGCTGTAGCCTGCGATAGAAGCGATCTTCTCCAGCGGTATCTCGTACATATAGTTCTGGTTGATGTACTTCATGACCATGCTGAACTTTCGGGTATCGTCCCTGCCCGAGGGATCGCCTGTAAATGCGTCGGCTGCCTGAGTGAGCTGGTACTCCCTGACGGCGGTGAGCATTTTTATGAGACAAAGGTAGATCCTTACGTCGGCAAGCGCAGATTTTGAATAGTATTCGGAATATATATCAAGAATGCTCTTTCTGGAAAGTATATACAGCTCCTTGCTGACAGCAGGAGTGATGTGAAAGGCTTCGGAAAAAACGGGGACTAATGCTTCGAGAGCCGGAACGTCGCTGATTATGCTGTTGTCGCACTGAAAGATGATTCGTCTGCCCTCCTGAGCAGGCATGGAATGGAGCTCTCCCGGGGGGATGATGATTATTTCCTTTTCATTCAGGTGATAGTCCACACCGCCAGAAGTTACCGTAAAACCATTGTGCAGAGGAATGATGACTTCGACCGCATTGTGCCAGTGTGTCGGATATTCTTCGACCTGGTCGTTATCATAAAGCATGACAAATCTTTGGTTTTCGTACTCGACGGTTTCGTAATCGCCGGATAGATTTTTAATCATGATTAGCCTCCTTAACCAAAAATTGTTGTGAAATTTATGTCAATATTCATAATTCACCGTAATATCTGGATATATTATACACTATTATCATAGTATTTGTAAAGTGGGTTTGAAGAATTTGTGCAATGTTAGCAATTCTTGAATAAACAGCCGCAATATTTGATTAGTATAAATTGCCGAAGTAGTATATAATAGCATTAGAGCTTACGAAAGGTGATGTGTGATGTCTGTTAAGTGCTATGAGACCGACTACAAAAACTACGGAAAATGTCTTTGCCTCGATAATGGTATTATCAAGCTCATCGCTACTATAGATGTGGGACCGAGGATCGTTTTCTTCGGCTTTACTGATGGTGATAATGTTCTTTTTGAAGACATCGACAGAAACTTCTATGAGATAAACAACGGGTACGGAGTCTGGTACGCCTACGGCGGTCACAGGATATGGAGCGCCCCTGAGGTGATGCCCGAAACTTATCTTCCCGACAATGCAAAGGTCGAGGCACATTTTGACGGCGGAGTACTCACTCTTACGCCTGCTATGACAAAATTTGAAAAGCAGTTTGAAATGGTCATCTCCATGGACGACAAAACTTCGGTCACCATCGAGAACAGGATCACCAACTGCTCCGATAAGCCCTCGGAATTTGCTCCGTGGTCCGTTACGGGACTTGCGGCGGGCGGCACCGAGATCATCCCGCTTTGCAGAGATGACAAGGGCTTTTTACCAAACAGAACGATGGCACTGTGGAGCTACTCCGCAATAAATGACCATCGCTTTGTGCTTGCCGACAAGTACGCTCTCCTGAGGCAGGACCCAAAGGAGAAAAAAGCTTTCAAGGCAGGCTTCAATGTTACGGGAAAACAGGTACTATATATAAATGGAAGAAACATTTTCAGAATGTGCTTCGATGAGTATGAGAATGTAAATTATCCTGATTTCTGCTGTAATTACGAAACTTACACCAATGACCTGTTCCTTGAATGTGAGCTCCTCGGAGAGCTGAAAAGCTATCAGCCCAATGAGACAGCCTGCATAAAGGAAAGATGGGAACTCTCCACTACGGAATGGTCTCCCGAAAAGGTCATAGATGAGTTTATAAGCAAAATATAAATAAAGAAAGGAAATGCTTATGGAGAAGTACATGGACGAAGCATTATCCGCAATCGAGAGAGCTGAGGACCTGACGGACAGGCTTTCTGTTCAGGAAATGGCAGAACAGCTCAAATATGACGCTCCTGCTGTGGAGCGCTTGGGGATATCCGCTTACAATTGGTGGAGCGAGGGATTGCACGGAGTTGCAAGAGCAGGAACGGCTACAATGTTCCCGCAGGCAATCGGAATGGCTGCTATGTTCGATGAGGAGGCTGTCCGCAGGGCAGGCGAAGTCACATCGACAGAAGCAAGAGCTAAATACAATGAATATTCCGCTCACGATGATCGTGACATTTATAAAGGCCTTACACTCTGGTCACCGAATATAAACATATTCCGCGATCCGAGATGGGGCAGAGGTCAGGAGACCTACGGCGAAGACCCGTTCCTGACAGCTCGTCTGGGCGTGGCTTACACCAAGGGACTTCAGGGCGATGGAAAGGTCCTGAGAGTTGCTGCCTGTGCAAAGCATTTCGCCGTACACAGCGGTCCCGAGGCTACCAGACATGAATTTGATGCCAAGGCAAACATGAAGGATATGACAGAGACCTATATTGCCGCATTTGAGGCTCTCGTAAAGGAAGCCAAGGTCGAAAGCGTTATGGGTGCATACAACAGAGTCAACGGCGAACCCGCCTGTGCAAATACCTTCCTCATGAATAAGCTTGAGGAATGGGGGTTCGACGGTCATTTCGTTTCAGATTGCTGGGCAATAAGAGATTTCCACACCAATCACGGTGTTACCAAGACCGCTCCCGAGTCGGCAGCACTTGCTCTCAAGAAGGGCTGCGACCTGAACTGCGGAAATACATATCTCCATCTGCTTGCCGCATACGGCGAGAAGCTCATCACAGATGAGGACCTCAGGAAGTCGTGCGTAAAGCTGATGAGAACAAGGATCAGACTTGGTATGTTTGACAAGTCCACCGAATACGACGGACTTGATTACGATATCGTTTCATGTGACGAGCACAAGAAGTTCGCTCTTGAATGTTCTGAGCGCTCGATGGTGCTCCTGAAGAACAACGGTATCCTGCCGCTGGACGGCAGCAAATACAAGACCATCGGAGTCATCGGTCCCAATGCCGACAGCGTTCCTGCTCTGGAAGGCAACTACAACGGCAAGGCTGATGAGTATGTGACCTTCCTCAGCGGTATCCGCGAGGCGTTTGAAGGCAGAGTCATCTACTCCGAGGGATGTCACCTGTATAAGGACAGATGCATGGGTCTTGCTCTCCCCGATGACAGACTGGCTGAGGCTGAGATAATCGCAGAGCACTCCGATATAGTTGTGCTTTGTGTAGGCCTTGATGCTACTATCGAGGGCGAAGAGGGAGACACAGGTAATGAGTTCTCCTCGGGAGACAAAAACGATCTCAGGCTCCCTGAGTCACAGAGAAAGCTTGTTAAGACGGTAATGGCTAAAGGAAAGCCCGTCATCATAGTCACTGCTGCCGGCAGTGCGATAAATGTAGAAGCAGACTGCGATGCACTCATACACGCGTGGTATCCCGGTCAGTTCGGCGGAAGAGCTCTTGCGAATATCCTGTTCGGCAAGACTTCTCCCTCGGGAAAGCTTCCCGTTACATTCTATGAGGACGCTTCAAAGCTGCCCGATTTCTCGGATTACAGCATGAAGAACCGTACTTACAGATACGCCGAGGGCAATATTCTTTATCCCTTCGGCTTCGGACTTACTTACTCCGAAACAGAGTGTTCGGAGCTGTCCTATGCGGACGGCAAGGCTTCGGTGAAGATCACCAACACAGGCAGCCGCGCAGTTGAGGACGTGGTCCAGTTCTATATCAAAGGTCATTCGGAGAACGCAGTTCCCAACCATAGCCTCTGCGGCTTCAAGAGAGTCGCACTTGATGCGGGCGAGAGCAAGGTCGTACAGATCACTCTACCCGAAAGAGCCTTCATGGCTGTCAATGAAAAGGGCGAATGGATAAAGGAAGGCAGTGAGTTCACCCTCTACGCAGGCACCTCTCAGCCCGACTCACTCAGCACAAAGCTGACAGGAAAACAATGCACATCTCTGAAAATAAATTCTTAATGGAGGATAAAATGGAATTTTTCAGCAATATTGGTAAAATTCAGTATAAGGGCAAGGATAGTACTGATCCTCTCTCATTCAAGTACTACAACCCCGATGAGGTCATCAACGGAAAGAAAATGCGCGATCACCTGAAGTTCGCTCTTTCATGGTGGCACACAATGGGCGGCGACGGAACAGATATGTTCGGCTGCGGAACAGCAGACAAGACATGGGGTCAGTCAGATCCCGCTGCAAGAGCTAAGGCTAAGGTAGATGCAGCTAAGGAGATCATGGATAAGCTTTCCATTGATTACTACTGCTTCCACGACCGCGATCTCTCTCCCGAGTACGGCAGTCTCAAGGCTACTAACGACCAGCTCGATATCGTTACAGACTATATGAAGTCTGTTATGGGCGACAAGAAGTGCCTCTGGGGTACAGCAAAGTGCTTCGACCATCCCAGATTCATGCACGGTGCAGGTACATCTCCTTCCGCTGACGTTTTCGCTTTCTCAGCAGCTCAGATCAAGAAGGCTATTGAGTCTACTGTAAAGCTCGGCGGTAACGGTTATGTATTCTGGGGCGGCCGTGAGGGTTATGAGACTCTCCTCAACACAGATATGGGCCTTGAGCTTGACAACATGGCTCGTCTCATGAAGATGGCTGTTGAGTACGGACGTTCTATCGGCTTCACAGGCGACTTCTACATTGAGCCCAAGCCCAAGGAGCCCACAAAGCATCAGTATGATTTCGATACCGCTACTGTTCTGGGATTCCTCAGAAAGTACGGCCTCGACAAGGACTTCAAGATGAACATCGAAGCTAACCACGCTACACTTGCTCAGCACACATTCCAGCATGAGCTCCGTGTTGCAAGAGACAACGGTGTGTTCGGTTCTATCGACGCTAACCAGGGCGATGTTCTTCTCGGATGGGATACAGACCAGTTCCCCACAAACATCTACGATACAACAATGTGTATGTACGAGGTTATCAAGGCAGGCGGCTTCACAAACGGCGGTCTCAACTTCGACGCTAAGGCTCGCAGAGGAAGCTTCACTCCCGAGGATATCTTCTACAGCTACATCGCAGGTATGGATGCATTCGCACTCGGCTTCAGAGCTGCACTCAAGCTCATCGAGGACGGACGTATCGACAAGTTCGTAGAGGACAGATACGCTTCATGGAAGACAGGCATCGGTGCTGACATAATTGCAGGCAAGGCAGATTTCGCATCTCTCGAGAAGTATGCTCTTGAAAAGGGTGAGGTTACAGATTCACTCTCAAGCGGCAGACAGGAAATGCTGGAGTCTATCTTAAATAATGTTCTTTTCAGTCTGTAAAGGCTGATTGAAATAATATCAATTTTTTTAATTGGAGGTCAAGAAAAATGAAAAAAGCATTATCGGTCATCTCAGCAATCGCACTTCTGGCATCTTCTGTAGCTGCTACAGGCTGCAGCAAGAAGGATGAAGCAACCACCAAGGACGGCAAGACCATTCTTAATCTGTGGACATTCACAGACGAAGTTCCCGGCATGGTCAAGAAGTTCATGAGCACACACCCTGACTTCGCTGCTAAGTACGAAGTAAAGGAAACAATCATTCCTACAACTGACGGTAACTATCAGCCTGCTCTCGACAAGGCTCTTCAGGCCGGCGGCAAGGACGCTCCTGACTTCTTCTGTGCAGAGGCTGCATTCGTTCTGAAGTATACACAGGGCGATATGTCAAGCTACGCTGCTCCTTACAAGGATCTCGGAATCGACGTTGACAAGGAGATCAAGGACGCTGACATTGCTCAGTACTCAGTAGATATCGGTACTAACCCCAGCGGTGATGTAGTTGGTCTCGGATACCAGGCTACAGGCGGTGCTTTCATTTACAGACGTTCAGTAGCTAAGGCTGCTTTCGGCAGCGACGATCCTGCTACAGTTTCCGCTAAGATCGGCGGCGGCTCAGGCAGCTGGGATAAGTTCTTTGAGGCTGCTGCAGAGCTCAAGAAGAAGGGCTTCGGCATCGTATCAGGCGACGGTGATATCTGGCACGCAGTTGAGAACAGCTCAGACAAGGGCTGGCTCGACGGTGACTCACTCTACATTGATCCTAAGCGTGAGGAATTCCTCGACCTGTCCAAGAAGCTCAAGGACAATGGTTACCACAACGACACAGAGGACTGGGGCGATGCTTGGTTCGCTGATATGAAGGGCGAGGGCGATAAGGAAGTTCTCGGATTCTTCGGTCCTGCTTGGCTCATCAACTACACAATCGCTAAGAACTGCGGTTCTTGGGTTGACACAGGCAAGAAGGATGCAGACGGCAACGCTATCCAGGAGCTCGATACTTCTATCGGTACATGGGGCGACTGGGCTGTTTGTGAGCCTCCTATCGGATTCTTCTGGGGCGGTACATGGCTCCTCGCTAACAAGGATTCCAAGAACAAGGAAGCTGTTGGACAGATCATCGACTGGATCACACTCGACTGCACTAAGGACGGTCTCCAGTATATGTGGGCTAACGGTACTCTCAACGGCGAAGGCGGTACTAAGGACTCAGTAGCTTCAGGCACAGTTATGGCTATGTCTGACGGTTCACTTGACTTCCTCGGCGGTCAGAATATGTTCGACGTATTCGTTCCCGCTAACCAGTACGCTAACGGTAAGAACCTCACTCAGTACGATGAGAAGATCAACCAGAAGTGGCGTGGTCAGGTTCGTCAGTACACCGCAGGCAACAAGTCCAGAGAAGATGCTATCAAGGACTTCAAGCAGGAAGTAGCAGACGAGCTCGATATTCACTAAGTAACTTTAGAGCTGTACCGCAGTCCTCTGCGGTACAGCCCTCTAAATAAAAAGGAGGCTTTAGGCTTTGAAAACGAAGCTCAAGGGTATTAGTTATTCAAAATACGGATATCTCTTTAGTATTCCTTTTGTTGTTGCATTTTTGATATTCACGCTGTATCCTACTATTTATACAGCAACCCTCGGTTTTACCGATTGTAGAGGTGTAATTAACGACAATTACCATTTCCTTGAACATCCATTTGATAATTTCAAGGAGATCTTAAAGAATGACTCATTCCGTGTATCTCTGAAGAACACCGTCGGTATCTGGCTGGCAAACTTTATCCCCCAGATATCCATTGCTCTTCTCCTGACTGCTTGGTTTACCTCGCATTCCAACGAGATCAGAGGAAAAGGTTTCTTCAAAGTCGTTTTCTATATGCCTAACATCATTACGGCTGCAACAGTTGCGATCCTCTTCCATTCACTGTTCAACTATCCCGTAGGCCCTGTGAACGATATCCTCGTTTCTTCAGGACTCAGGGATTCATCCTATTATTTCTTTACCAATAAATTGGCGTCACGTCTTATCGTTGCGTTTATCCAGTTCTGGACATGGTACGGAAATACAATGATAGTGCTCATTTCGGGTGTACTCGGAATCAGCCCTGATATCTATGAAGCGGCAGAGATCGACGGAGCGAACGGTGTTCAGACCTTCTTCCGTATTACGATACCTAATCTAAAGACAGTTTTACTGTATACACTTATTACCAGCCTTGTCGGCGGTCTGAATATGTTCGATATTCCATACCTCTTAAATCAGGGAGGTCCCGACAGAGCTACAACTACAACAAGCGTATTCATCTACAATCTTGCCTTCTCGGGCAACTACATTTACAACAGAGCGGCTGCAGCAAGTATGATCATGTGGCTGATTATAGCGTTCTTCTCGGCTATCCTGTTCTATATCATGCGTGATAAAGATCAGATCAAGATCGATAAGGAGATCAAGAGAGCCAAGAAAGAAGCTAAAAGAGCAGCGAAGGGAGGAGTCAATCAATGGCAGTTGTAAACAAAAAGGCATCAAGCTATGCATTTAAGATATTTGCTTATGCTTTTTGTATACTCCTTACCGTTCTCAGTCTTTTCCCGTTCGTTATCATGATCGTTAACGCTACAAGAAATACCGCTGAGATCCAGAGCCACGCTGTATCCTTCATCCCGGGACATAATTTCAAAACAAACTGGAATATCCTTATGGGTCGTGGATTCAGCCCAATTGACGGCTTTAAGAACTCACTGATCGTATCAGTAGGTTCCACAGCCTGCAATGTTTATTTCTCAACAATGACCGCATTCGCACTCGTTGCGTATGACTGGAAACTGAGAAAACCGTTCTTCACCGTTATCATGGCAGTTCTTATGATACCTGCTCAGGTAACAAGTATCGGTTTCTATTCGTTCATGTACAAGATCCAATGGACAAACAGTTTCCTTCCCCTTATTCTTCCTACGATCGCAGCACCTACTACTGTTTTCTTCATGAGGCAGTATATGATACCCTCGCTTCCTATGGAGATACTCCAGTCAGCGAGAATCGACGGTGCAGGCGAATTCAGGATATTCAACCAGATAGTGCTTCCCATGATGAAGCCTGCTATGGCTACACAGGCAATTTTCTGCTTCGTAACCAGCTGGAACCAGCTGTTTATGCCTCAGATCCTTATCACAAGGATGGAAAAGTACACAATGCCTATGATGGTAAGCCTCCTCAACGGTGACGCGTACAAGACCGAGTACGGTTCCGTTTATCTGGGACTGCTTTTGACGGTAATACCGATCCTCATTGCATACTTCCTGTTGTCTAAGTACATCATCGAAGGTGTTGCACTGGGCGGCGTCAAGGGCTGATGTTTTCTTAATGTTATCACATTTTTCTTTCTTAAATCTTTGGGGACTGTACCTTCGGGTACAGTCCTCTTTGAATTATACGGTAAAAAAGCAGGCTTCGGATTTTTAACGGAGCCTGCTATAATATTTTTTCAGACCTTGCAATTAATGAAAAAACGTGGTATAATAAAATTACTATTACAACGACACGGAGGATATTTTTTATGTTATCTGATATCGAAATCGCTCAGGCTGCCGATATGAAGCGTATCACCGAGATAGCTGCACAGCTCGGCATTGACGAGGAAGACATTGAGCCATATGGTCACTATAAGGCTAAGCTGTCCGAGGAGCTTTTTACAAAGCTTGCGGATAAGGAGGACGGCAAGCTCATTCTTGTTACCGCTATAAATCCTACTCCCGCAGGTGAGGGTAAGACAACCATCAGCGTCGGTCTTGCAGATGCTATGCGCAGGATCGGCAAGAACACCGTTCTCGCGCTCCGCGAGCCTTCACTGGGACCCGTATTCGGTATGAAGGGCGGCGCTGCCGGCGGCGGATACGCACAGGTAGTTCCCATGGAGGACATCAACCTCCACTTCACAGGCGATATGCACGCCATTACTGCTGCAAATAACCTTCTCTGCGCGATGATAGACAATCATCTCCAGCAGGGAAATGAGCTCAGGATAGATCAGCGCAGGATAATGTTCAAGCGCTGCATGGATATGAATGACCGTGCGCTCAGAAATATCCTCATCGGTCTCGGCGGTAGAGCCAACGGCATCCCCCGTGAGGACGGATTCAATATCACGGTTGCTTCCGAGGTAATGGCTATACTCTGCCTTGCGTCCGATGTTGCCGACCTGAAAGAGAGACTTGGAAATATCCTCGTTGCATATAATCTCAGCGGCGAACCTATCTACGCTAAGGACCTCGGCTGCACAGGCGCTATGACAGCTCTCCTCAAGGACGCTCTCAAGCCCAATCTGGTGCAGACTCTGGAGAATACTCCGGCGTTTATCCACGGCGGTCCCTTTGCAAATATCGCTCACGGCTGTAACTCGCTGAGAGCTACAAAGCTCGCTCTGAAGCTGGGAGACTATACAGTTACCGAGGCAGGCTTCGGTTCGGACCTCGGTGCCGAGAAGTTCATGGACATCAAGTGCCGTATCGGCGGACTTGCTCCCTCATGCGTTGTCCTCGTAGCTACTATCAAGGCTCTCAAGTACAACGGCGGAGTTCAGAAGCAGGACCTTGCAAAGGAGAATATGTGGGCTCTCGAAAAGGGTATAGAGAACCTGAGAACTCATATCGAAAATATGCATAAGTTCCATGTTCCCGTAGTTGTTGCTATCAACAGATTTGCAACAGATACTGACGAGGAAGTAAAGTTCGTACAGGACTTCTGCGCTGATATGGGCGTTGAGGTATCTATGTGCGAGGTTTTCGCCAAGGGCGGCGAAGGCGGAAAGGACCTTGCTCAGAAGGTCTGCGAGACAATCGACCTTGTAAGCGGAAATGAATTCAAGCCCGTTTACGATACAGAGGCTACCATCAAGGATAAGGTGGAAAAGATCGCTAAGGAGATCTACCGCGCTGAGGGAGTTATCTTCACTCCTCAGGCTGAAAAGGCTATCAAGGAGATCGAGAGCATCGGCTTCTGGGACCTGCCTATCTGTGTTGCAAAAACTCAGTATTCACTTTCGGATAATCCCAATCTTCTCGGAAAGCCCAAGAACTTCAAGATAACGGTCCGTGACGCAAGACTGTCCTCGGGTGCAGGATTCGTTGTTATCTACACAGGCGATATCCTGACAATGCCGGGACTTCCCAAGGCTCCTGCCGCACTCAATATCGACTGCGATAAGGACGGCACTATCACGGGACTTTTCTGATAGGACTGAGCATTTATGAAGATCATCACTCATTCTCCTCAGGAGACTATAGTTGCCGCTGAAAAGCTTGGCGCTATGCTCAGGGCAGGAGACATGATAGCATATAAAGGCGGACTCGGTGCCGGAAAGACTACCTTCACCAGAGGTCTTGCCCTTGGCATGGGACTGGGAGACAGCGTTACCTCTCCCACCTTTGCGCTTGTAAATGAGTACCGCGGCGAGAACATCACTCTCTATCACTTCGATATGTACCGCATAAGTTCCGAGGAGGATCTGGAGTCTACGGGCTTTTACGATTACCCTTTCGAGGATAACGTTGCGGCTGTGGAGTGGTCCGAGAATATAGCGGAGTTCCTGCCGAATGACACCATTTATATCACTATAAACAGCATCAGTGAGAACGACAGAGAAATAATTATCGAGGACGGTGGAAGATTTGCTGCTGCTTGGGATTGATACATCGGGAAAGACAGCTTCCGCAGCGCTTTTTGACTCTGAGACCGAGCTCTTTCTGGCTCAGAGTACAGTTTATACCCAGAAGACCCACTCACAGGTCATCATGCCCATGGTCAATGATATTATGGCGCAGGCTGGGAAAGAGCTCTCAGACCTTGGCGGCATTGCCGTTGCCAACGGTCCCGGTTCATATACGGGGCTGCGTATCGGAGTTGCGGCTGTAAAGGCGCTCAGCTTCGGACTTGGCGTGAAATGCTGCGGCGTGTCAACACTTCTGGGACTTGCCTGCAACAATCTCGCCTACAAGGGTCATATCTGCTCAATTATGAAGGCGAGGGGAGAGCTGGTCTACACCTGCACCTACAAGAGCGACGGCTTCTGCGTTGAGCAGGTAACAGAGGAGCAGATGATATCCCGTGATGAGCTTGCGGAGTATCTGGCACTTAATGTGGGCGAGGCAATGCTCTGCGGAGACGGCGCTGCCGATTTCTACAACACTTACAGCTCACCTGCTTTCGTTATAGCTCCCCCTCAGGGAAGGCTCCAGAGCGCTGTGGGCGTGTGCCTTGCAGGAGTTTCGAGAAAGCTCACCGAACCCGACAGCCTTGAGGTCTCATACCTCCAGAAGGTAAAGGCTGAAAAGGACTTAGAGGAAAAAAACAAGAATTTAGCGTAATTAACAGATCGGAGATGTTGATATGATAGCTATCGGATGCGACCACGCAGGAGTGGAAATGAAAAAGGCTATAATCGAGGCTCTGTCGGTTCAGGGCTTTGAGTTCATGGATATGGGTACCGACGGAGAGCCCTGCGATTACCCCGACGTTGCTGAAAAGCTCTGTCATGAGGTGCTTGCGGGGAACTGCGAAAAGGGCATACTTATCTGCGGCACAGGCATCGGAATGTCCATTGCCGCTAACAAGATCAAGGGCATAAGAGCAGCTCTTTGTGCGGACTCTTTCTCTACACGCTTTACCCGTATGCATAACAACTCAAATGTTATGTGCGTGGGTGCAAGAACTCTCGGCTGCGGACTTGCCTGTGAGCTGGCTGAGATATTCCTTACGACCGAATTTGAGGGCGGACGTCATCAGAGACGTATCGACCTTATAACAGCAATAGAAGAAAAACAGTGAAGGGAGTAAATTACTATGGCTGAATTACACATTATAGATCATCCTCTCGTACAGCACAAGATCTCGCTGCTGAGAGACAAGAACACAGGTACAAAGGAGTTCCGCGAGCTGGTATCCGAGATCGCTATGTTCATCTGCTACGAGGCTACAAGAGACCTTCCTCTGAAGGAGATCGAGCTTGAGACTCCTCTTGCAGTTGCGAAGACCAAGATAATCTCAGGCAGAAAGCTTGCATTCATTCCTATCCTCCGTGCAGGTCTGGGAATGGTAGAGGGCGTAACAACACTGGTTCCTGCTGCAAAAATAGGTCATATCGGGCTTTTCCGTGACCCTGTCACAAAGGAGCCTGTGAAGTATTACGCAAAGATGCCCGACGACATCAACGAGCGTGACGCTATCATCGTTGACCCTATGCTGGCAACAGGTAATTCCGCAGTTGCAGCTATCACAGAGTTGAAAAACCTCGGCGTAAAGCACATCAAGTTCATGTGCATCATCTGCTCTCCCGAGGGCGTTGAAGCTATACAGAAGGCTCATCCTGATGTAGAGATATACGCAGGCGTTATGGACGAAAAGCTCAACGAGGACAAATACATCGTTCCCGGTGTAGGCGACGCAGGCGACCGTATCTTCGGTACAAAGTAATAGTGAAATAAAGCAGCCCCGAAGCATATGCTTCGGGGCATTGTGTTTTATTTGAGTGTAAGATAAATCATAATTTCGAGCTGAGCCAGCTCGACCGCTTGCCACGTTGTCGCTCGTAAACTCGCTTAATAATATCAAAAATGGTATTTGTACATCGCTTACAGCGCAATAAGTAC
>NZ_UETD01000013.1 GCF_900116855.1 Ruminococcus flavefaciens | reverse complement strand
ATAGCTGACATTGACGATGATAATAACCGCACTGACAGGAAACGGCTTATCCGTGACGGTGATTCGCCTGAGTTCATGCGGCTTATGGAGGCTTACCTCAATAAATCCGTGAATGTGTACTACCGTGATGCGGTTGCAGAGGAGTGCCAAAAGCTGATTGAAGCAGTAATGAAGCCTGATGAAGCAGTCAGGTACATAGTTGCTCTGGGCAAAAGAAAAGTGCTCTTCGACCTGCTGTATGACAGGATCGAAAAGCACGTCAGGAGGGAGAAATAATGCTGAACGAGATTGAAGAATTCAAGGCTTACACGGGCAAGCCTGTTTACAAGTGTAGCGGAAAACGTGACCTTTCCTTCCTCGGCCGTTTCAGCTTTGAAATGATGAAGGACTTCACAGGTCTGAGCCGTGTGCTGACTATAATTGCCCGCGGATATATGTTCAGAAATGGTGCTCCCGATGTGAACTTTGCACGGCGAGCTCTGTGTGCGTGGTGCAGTATTCCCGACAAAAAAACTGCCGCTCCGAAGGAGGAGTGGCAGTTCAGGACTGATTTCAGCAATCTGCATGAGGAATTCCCCGAATTGGTGGATAAGACGGGAAAAGGCTGGTTTTACAGACACGTTCACAAGGTCGAAAAGTTTATCACCAAGAACAGCGAAAATATGAGCAAGACCACTCTCTCCAACGCTGAGCCGCTGAAAACCGGTTTTGATGCTGCTTGGAGAGATAAGGTGAAGCAGTATCAGGTATCGCTCTACTCGCCCGAGACCAAAGGTGCGTGGGTGCTGCGGTTTGATGATGTATTGGCGGACGCTTTGGAGCTCGGACCGCTGGCGGATAAGACTTTTTCCTTCTCTGATGATGAAAAAGAGCGTATACAGGCGCTTCTGCCTGAAGGTCTGCCGTATGAAGTGGCAGAGACAGTCATCGCTTACTGCATCGTCAACAAGCCCGATGATTCGGACTATGTTATTCTGCCTGTTTCCAACTTTGATGCTTACTTCGGAAATACCAGTTTCAGTCACAAATGGCTCAATTTGTTCCCTGACACCTTACTTGAACGTGATAAGCAGAGCTTTGGGGTGTGTAGAGTAATGCTAATGTCAAATAACCATTATGTAACCCCAAGCAACAAGCAGAATCAAATTCGATAATAACATATCAGTATAAAGGAGATGTTTCATAGTAGAAGCATCTCCTTTATTGCTTTTTGGCTTATAATCGTCTATAATAAAGTAAATTATCATAAATCGAAAATCTTTTGAAAATCAATGCGAAAAATCAGGAGTTCGTGCGATTAATATATTGAAAGCATATATGCCACATCACAAGAAGGAGGAAATTAAATGGGGAACGATGCGGATCGCTACCGTCGTTACCTTGATGGTGATGACAATGGAATAGTAGAAATCATTGATATATACCATGAGGGCCTGACTTTGTACCTTAACAGTATTGTTGACAATATGGTGAGAGCGGAATATGACAAGCTGACCACAGAGCAGCAGCACATTCTCGGCTGCTACTTAGGGATATTTGGCTATGATAAGATGCCTGTTTCAGACATCGCCGATATGCTCATGGTTACAAGAAATGCTGTTGACAAGAAGATAAACAAGGCTCTTGAAAAGCTGTATGAGCACGTCTGGGACAGTGAAATTAAGTATTGGATAAATGCTTATTTCATTTGGCTTTGTTCAGATAAGTATATTTCATCAACAAATAGGAACAATTAAAATAAAAATGAAAATATACTTGCACTTTTAATATAAATATTGTATAATATAATAGTATTATTGTACTTGTCATTTTATCAGTTGTGTTATGATCTTTTATAATCTATTATTTTAACTTAAGAAGACTAAATATAACGGAGGAGTCGCAATGTTAGAAAGCATTAGAATTAAAGGCTTTAGAAAGTATAAAGATTTTAAAATAGATGGATTTGGACAGATTAATTTTATACTTGGAGATAACAATATTGGAAAAACCTCGATTTTAGAATCGATATATGCATGGGCCTGTGGACAAAATGTTATTCCACTTCTAAGCATACCTTTAGCAAGAGGCAGATATGCAAGTATAATGCAACCTTATTGGATTATGGAAGAAATAATGGCAACTGTAAATGATAGAAAAACTGTACCTTTGGAAATGTCTTTTGACGGTAAATACAATGATAAAAATGAATGTTTTGTACACACAATATACCCATCAGAATTATTAAGTGAGTATGATACTTCATACAAAAATTCATCTAATTTGGTAAGTGTTCATAACAACGGTGCATTTTCAACAGACGTTCCCCAAGTTTCACAAGGTGTTCCAAGTCTTTTTCAATTACAACAAACAACTATTGCAAAATGGAAAATATGCCATAATAATGATAAAGATAATGCCATTACTACAAATATAACACTTCCAATTGCGAATGTTCCAGTAGTTACGTCTTTTCATAATGCAAAATTCATTGATATCTTATCACATAGTGCAGTTTTGGAAAATGTTCAGATATATGCATCTTTAAAAAGAGAAAGATTGCTTGAAGAAGTGACTACAGAGATTAATAAAGTTTTTCCAGAAATAATTGGTTTTGATTTGATTCCATATCCAGATGGAACTCAATCACCAATTAGTGTAATTAAAGAGAGTGGAGTACTTCCCATGTATGCATATGGTGATGGCATCCAACGATGGTTCTATATTCTTGGTTGTTTATCGTTATACAAAAACTCTATAATTTGTATAGACGAAATCGATGCAGGTTTTCATCATTCCGCACAACAAGAGTTTTCATCAAATCTTGTAAAAAATGCAATCAAGAATAATGTACAATTATTTATTACAACTCACAATATTGAGTATTTGGATTGTTTTTTAAACGCATGCTATAATTCAAATGAAATAAACAATATAAAAGTAATAACAATAAAAGATTTTCATGATGGATTAAAAGTTAGAACTATGTCTGCCAATGAAGCTTTGAAAAGTCGTAATAATTTTAATCTGGAGTTGAGATAAAATGAGTTATAGTTTAATTCTTTGTGAAGGCGAAACTGACCAAGCATTGATAGGATGTTATATGGAAAAAGTATATAAATGGATATACGATAAAAAGTATTCTAACGATTCTAATAATCCATTTCCAAAAGAAAATATCAGTTGGTATAACGTCGATAGTAATAATATAAAAGGTATATGGCAAATTGGTGGGCATTCTTTTAGTGATGCAATAAAGGAAATAATTGAAAGAGAAAAACATGAACACGTTGTTGAAAGAATAGCTATAATTACAGATCATGACGATGTTGAAGATGCAGAAATAGAACGAATTAACGTGCTTAAAAAAGATATTTCCAGTTTTATCGGTAAAAAAAGCGAAGATATTATTCTTTCAAAGAACAAATGGGAAATAAATACGTTCCCTAATGACTTTTCCGAGTCAAAAATACAAATGTTGTATCTTTTAGTGCCTCTTGATGAAATAGGAGCCTTGGAAACGTTTATGATGGATGCAATTTCTGAACAAAATGAAGATAAACAATATGTTATTGAAAAATCAAAAGAATTTGTTAATAATTTCGAATCAGATACATATTTAACTAAACGCCGAGAAAAAATCAAAGCTGAATTAGGCATTTCTTTATCTGTCTTTAGTCCTGATAGAATTTTTACAACGATGAAAGAACTTATAGATTCTGTTGCTTGGGATGAGTTTTCTACATCTCACAAGCAGTTTGAATTATTAAAAGAATGCTAAATACTTTCACCAACGTAACCTCACCCTCAGGTCCATGTGAACGCAAGTTCATGCAGGTTCAACTCCTGTTATCCGCACTTCAGAAAGCTTCCCAAATCTGGGAAGCTTTTTTTGTAACGTTTTATACTCTCGGGGTACTATAATACAGAAGCTTCTGAATAAATGGTGAGGAGGGAGAGCGTTGAACAAAGAGATCGAAGAATACTATAATAATTACGGACAAAAAGTCTACGCATATCTTCTTAGTATCTGCCGTGAACCTGACACAGCTCAGGACCTTACTCAGGAGACTTTCTGTCAGGCGATCAAATCTCTCGGCCGTTTTAAGGGCGATTGCTCAGTATGTACCTGGCTTTGCCGGATAGCACAGTTTCTGTGGCTGAAAGAGATAAGAAGACGAAAGTATCATCCCTCATCTCATAAGGAAGCTGATCTCAACGAGCTTGATATCAGTGTCATTCCGCCTGACGACCTGATAGAAAGCTCTGACACAAAAATGTATGTCATACGCCAGATACACGAACTTCCCGAGCGTGAAAAGGAGATAATTCTTCTCAAAGCAACAGGCGCTCTCACCTTTGAAGAAATAGGACAGCTCTTCGGAAAGAGCGCAAGCTGGGCAAGAGTTACATACTATAGAGCCAAACAGAAACTGAGAAAGGAGTAATGACATGAGATGTGAAATAATCAGAGACCTTCTCCCCCTATACATTGATAATGCTTTATCCGATGTGAGCAAGGAAGAAGTTGCAAAGCACCTCAAAGGTTGCCAAAACTGTAACAGAATATATGAAGACATGAATGAAGGCGATATTAAAGTCGCTGATTACATCACAGAAATAGAGCCAATGAAGAAAGTTAAGCGTAAGTTACGCATAACAAAGGTATTATTCACTGCTTTTGTATCTGCTTTTATTCTTCTTACAATCGCGTATGAACTTTTGTGTGCTAATCCACTGCTTGTAAGCTCCGACAAGGTATCTTACAGCGTTTCCTCGTATACGACGGACTCCGTTTATAGCTATTTTGACGACGTCAATAACCGGCGGAAGGAGTTACTTGTGCCCAAAGATGCGGATTTCAAACTTGATACATTTGAAAATACAGTATATGTTGACGGTGAGAAGCTCCTTGACGACAGCGGAGCCCCTGTCCCCGCAACAGGCACTCTTTATCCCGGCGGCTATTTAAGGGTATCCATTTACGCCGATAACCCGCTCACAGCAATGAAAAGAGATATCGACCAGAGATATTCCGGAGATAAAGTCTCTGCAACATTAGGCTTCCGCCCCTGTCTTCCGTTCAGGCAGGATATCAATGAACTGTGCGAAGAAAACGGCATGGTCTGGAGCGCTCCCATTGCAAATATCGGAGAGGGCTCCACTCTGACAATACATTGCAGGGATAAAGATATTGTTCTTGATCTTTACAAGCTCTCAAAAGAAGCAGAATAAACGAAAGCCGCCTCGACAGGCGGCTTTTTCTTTATGATTTTACCTCACAGCTGTGGATGACCTTTGCAGGACAGGCTGCCATGCAGGCTCCGCAGTTTGTACACTTGCTGTAATCGATGGAAGCGTGGAAATTATTGACCATGATTGCTTCATTAGGACATTTCTTCTCGCATATCTTGCAGCCGATACAGCCGTTTTTGCACACAAGCTTTGTCGCCTTGCCGTTGTCTCCCGATGAGCAAAGCACATCTATATGCTTTGAAACAGGCTTGATAGAGATCAGCTGATTCGGACAGACAGCAGCACACTGTCCGCAAGCGCCGCAAAGCGCGGGTATGACCTTGGCTACTCCGTTTACTACCTTTATAGCGTCATGCTCGCATTCGTTCACACAGTCTCCAAGACCGATACAGCCGTATTTGCACATTCCATTTCCGCCGTAAAAGCGCTTTACAGCTTTACATGACTGTACTCCGTCAAAAAGGAATGCCTGAGAAGTTGCATTACAGTCTCCGCTGCAATGAACTATCGCTGTCATAGGAACGACTTCCGCAGCGGCAGTGCCAAGTATAGCTGCTATTTTTCCAGCCGCATCCGCGCCGCCGGGACGGCACAGATTAGTTGCAGCGCCTTTCTGGACAATTGCAGCAGCATAATCGGCACAGCCTGCAAATCCGCAGGCTCCACAGTTCGCCTGTGGAAGTGCTTCGCCTATTTTTTCTATCCTTTCATCCACTTCAACGTGAAAGACCTTTGCAGCAATGGTAAGAAGTACTCCTGCAAGTATTCCGCAGCCTCCGAGTATAAGTGCAGGGATAAGATATGTAGTCATTTCCCCACCTCCTTAGTTGAACAGTCCCGCAAAGCCCATAAAGCTTACGGAAACGATGGAAGCAGCTATGAGAGTCGCAGGGACCCCCTTGAATGTCTCGGGAATATCAGCATATTCAAGTTTTTTGCGTACACCTGAGAATATCACAAGTGCAAGCATGAAGCCGAGTCCGCCGCCGAGAGCATTAATAATTGACTGACCGAAGCTGAAACCGTTATCAATATTCAGTACAGTAACACCAAGAACCGCACAGTTTGTGGTTATAAGCGGCAGATACACGCCCAGTGAGCTGTACAGCGACGGAACACATTTCTTCAGAAAGTTCTCGACCAGCTGAACGAACAGCGCTATAACAAGAATAAATACTACCGTATCCAAGTATTCAAGTCCGTTGGGAACAAGAATACCGTGATGTATCGGATATGTAACGATAGTGGCACATATCATGACAAAGGTTACAGCGACTCCCATTCCGGCAGCACTGTCAAGCTTTTTTGAAACACCGAGGAACGGGCAGATTCCCATGAATTTTGAAAGAACAAAGTTATCTGTCAGCATCGCAGACAGAAGTATCACTATGATCGTCTTCACTGACAGTCACCTGCCTTTCCGCAGGCTTCCGCATTTGGACAGCCTTCACAGCTTATCTCCTTGGGAGGCTTTTTCTTAGAAAGCTTGTTTACTGCTGCGATTATCATTCCGAGAGTGAAAAATCCTCCCGCAGGCATAATGAACAGCAGCATGGGATCATCATGGATAACCGGTATAGTCAGTCCCATCCACTGCCCTGCACCGATTATCTCTCTTATGGAACCCATAAGGAACAGGGCTATTGTAAAGCCTATTCCCATGCCAATGGCATCAAGAGCTGATGCCACGACACCGTTCTTGCTTGCAAACATCTCGGCTCTGCCGAAGATTATACAGTTTACGGTGATAAGTGTAAGATAAATGCCGAGGCTGTCATAAAGGCTGGGCACGAATCCCTCCAGCAGAAAGCCTATCAGCGTTACAAAGCTTGCTATGATAACAATGAACGCGGGGATACGCACTTTATCGGGAATGACCTTTCTGAGTGCAGATATTACAATATTTGAGCCAAGAAGTACGAATGTTGTAGCAAGACCCATGCCTATGCCGTTCATAGCCTGAGTAGTCACGGCAAGTGTTGGGCACATACCCAGCAGCATTACAAGCGTCGGGTTTTCCTTGACAATGCCCTTTGTAAGCTCTTTTACAAGTGAATTCTTATTTTCAGCCACCGAGTATCGCCTCCTTGTTTTCGTTATATGCATTTAGTGCAGTATCGACTGCGTGCTTCATTCCTTTGGACGAAAAAGTTGCACCGCTTACTGCATCAAAGGACTCCGAGGGAGCTGTAAGTCCGTAGAATTGCTTACGAAAATCAGATTCATCTCTGACCTTGGAGCCGAGACCGGGTGTCTCGCCGAGAGAAACGAATTCTATGCCTGAAACAGCGCCCTGCTCATCTATGCCAACAAGGATATTTATACCATCCTTGGAATATCCGTCGGTACAGACCTGAACAACAGTCTTTTTATCGGGAGTAACGGCAATAGTCTCTACCTCGTCATACTTACACTTCAGATCAACGATACGGCACTCGGTCTTGCCGAAAAGCGCCTCAACACTGCTGCTGAACTTCTGATCCTTCTGCTCAGCGATACGATCCTTTGTAAGCTCATAGGCAAATACGAGTAAAAGCGATGCGATAACGCATATTACCGTGAGTACAAGAGTAGGCTTGACTTTATCCTTCATTTTTCTCAGCCTCCTTTGCACCAAGTATCTTAGTTCTTGTTAGCTGCTCTATATACGGAGTAAGAACATTCATAAGAAGAATCGAGAATGAAACGCCCTCGGGATATGAGCCGAAGTGCCTTATGATAAAGGTAATGATTCCGCATCCAAGACCAAATACTATCTTGCCCTTTGTGGTTATGGGAGTTGTGGCGTAGTCAGTAGCCATAAAAAATGCTCCGAGGAAGACTCCGCCTGCCAGTATCTGATAAAGTGGGTCCTCGCCGGATATCCAGCTGAGCAGGAATAAGATTCCGATAAACGAAACAGGTGCAGCAAGTGATATTATTTTTCTTGCAGCAAGGTAAAGTCCGCCGATAAGAAGCGCCAGCGCCGATACCTCTCCGAGGCAGCCTCCTGTCTTTCCGAGGAAAAGATCAAGATAGCTCGGAACGCTCTGACCTATCTCATTAAGCTTATCAGAAGTCATACCTTTCAGTACAAGAGGTGTTGCAGCTGATACGGCATCAACCTTCTCACCGAGAGGAAGAACCCAATGCGTCATAGCCGCAGGAAAGCTGACCATCAGCACAATACGGGCAGTAATGGCTGGATTTGCAAAATTCTGTCCCAATCCGCCGAAAAGCTGCTTTACGATGACAATAGCAACAAAAGAACCTATTACAGCCATCCAGTACGGCAGTGTCACAGGTAAATTCATTGCAAGAATCAGTCCTGTTACCACCGCAGAAAGGTCAGTGATAGTGTTGTCGCGCTTCATCAGCAGTCTGCATATGTATTCGAAGAATATACAGCTTCCGATACAGACCGCAGTCAGCGGTATAACGCGAAGCCCGAAGAAATATATCGCAGCTCCCCATGCAGGAAGAAGCGCGATTATAACGTTCAGCATTATTGTTGAAGTTTTAACATAGTTTTCGTCGTGTGGTGACGGCGAAACGATAAGCTTGTTCATTGTCTCTCCGCCTCCTTACTTTCTTGGTATGAGCGATTTTGCAAGCTGATTGGTCTCCGCCAGCTTCCTGTTGGCAGGACAGACGTATGTACAGCTTCCGCAGTTCATACACAGCAGCACTTTAAGCTGCTTCAGCTCCTCGATGTTGCGAATTTTGTACGCTCTGTCTATGTCTGCGGGCATCAGTCCCAGAGGACAGACCCTGACACATCTTCCGCAGCGTATACAGTTCGAGGTCCTGCGCTCATCATAATGGTTGATAGCAAGCAAAGCATTGGAGGTCTTGACAACGGGCATATCTATATCAGGTACGCTCATTCCCATCATAGGACCGCCTGCGATCAGCTTCTTTATAGAGTCGATATCCGCCTTGCAGAATTCCAGCAGCTCCCTGAATGATGTGCCTATGACAGCCTGAACGTTTTTTGGCTCACCGACAGCATTCCCGTCAATAGTAAGCCTGCGGGTAACAAGAGGCATACCTGTCTGCATATAGCGGTAGAGAAATGCGATAGTTGATACGTTTATAACGATAACTCCCGAGTCAGCAGGAAGCTCTCCTTCATTAACTATCCTGCCCGTGGAGTTATAGATAATGACCTTCTCGGCGCCCTGAGGATACGATGAAGGCAGAGTGATGATATCAATAGTATCATCATTCTCAGCCATAGCCGTGAAGTTCTTTATAGCCTCGGGTTTGTTTGCCTCAATAGCAAGCTTGGCTCTTTTGATACCCAGCTGAGTTTTAAGCATATTGATACCGTTTATGATATCCTCGGGATTTTCCATCATCTCGCGGTAATCCGCCGTTATATATGGCTCACATTCGGCGGCGTTGATGATAAGAGTATCTATCTCCGCCTTAGGATTGAGCTTTATATGTGTCGGGAAACCTGCACCTCCAAGTCCGCAGGCGCCGCTCTCGCGGACAGCTTTGATAAAGCTCTCCTTGTCAGTGACAACAGGAGGCTTGACCTCATCAGATACGGTCTGTGCGCCGTCGGTCTCTATCTCCACCATCTTACAGACTACGCCCATGGCGTTGCGATAGTCGGTTATGGCTGTTACCTTTCCCGAAACTCCTGAATGAACAGGAGCACTGAAAGCTGCGTCCGTATCCCCTATTTTCTGTCCGACTTTTACTTCATCGCCCACCTTGACCAAAGGCTGGCACGGTGCTCCCATAGTCATCGACATTGGTATCCTGACCTTGCCCGGCACAGGAAACACGACAGTAGAGCTGTTTTCCGTATTTTTACGGTGTTTCAGCTTTATACCGTTAAGTTTTTTCATATGATTCTCCTCAGTATCTATTCGGCAATAAGCCGTAAATAATTGTGCAAAAACTTAAAAGTCACGTCATATGGGCAAAAAGCCCATACAATAAATATTATATAATATTCTGTGAAAATATTCAAGAGGTTTTTACAAAAAATATACCGTATTGAGAAATAAAAATGTTACCAACAAATAAAAGGCACCCGAAGGTGCCTTTCAGTAATTATTTATTTCTTCGTTTCATTGAAACAACGAACACAGCTGCCGCCGCTCCGAGGACAGAGAGCGCGCCATAAGCGCTGCTATCACCTGTTTTAGGCGAATCGTTCTTGGACGTTGTCTTTGCGGCTGTCGTTGTCGACTTAGCCGAAGTTGTCGTATTCGTCAAAGTTGACGATGCCGAAGTGGTAGTCGAAGATGTTGATGTTGTGGTTGTAGTTGTTGACGTTGATGTAGTCGTAGTTGTGGTAGCAGTTGTGGTTGTTGTAGTCGAGGTTGTTGTTGTGGTTGTTGTGGTTGTCGTAGTTGTGGTAGTAGTTGTGGTTGTCGTGGTTGTCGTTGTTGTGGTCGTCGTTGTTGTGGTAGTCGTTGTTGTGGTAGTAGTTGTTGTGGTTGTTGTTGTCGTGGTTGTAGTCGTGGTAGTGGTTGTAGTGGTTGTAGTGGTTGTAGTGGTGGTTGTTGTCGTAGTCGTGGTAGTTGTTGTGGTTGTTGTAGTTGTGGTAGTCGTTGTTGTGGTAGTGGAAGTGCTTGTTGATGTGGTAGTGGTAGTTGAAGTCGTAGTAGTTGTTGATGTGGTGGTTGTAGTTGAAGTCGATGTAGTCGTCGTTGTATTTGTCACTTCGGTACTGCTCAACATCTTAGGATTAAACGCCGAGTAACCGAACTGTATTCCACCGTCAAAGGATTTCGCAATAGTAGCACCTGCGACGTGACCGCCTTCGTCACCGCTTCCGTCTGCATCTGGAGCAAGTGTCGAGCCTTGGATCGAACCCGTATACTTGAACTTCGTAGCATCCTTTAGATTATAGAGAACAGGCATATTCTCTCCCGAATCCCGGAGAAACTCACCCTTGTCGTTATATAATCTCAGGTTTGTAAGCGGAAGCTTCACATCGTCACCCGGAACATTAATAACAAGATAAGATCCTTCGGGAATATAGACATCCATCTGTATATATCCGTCATTGAAGGTCTTTGCCTGAGCTTCATCAAGATTTACTATATTAAGATTTTCATCGTTGCCAGTTATAGTCCAGCCTTTTTCATAGTAGCGGTCTACACCAAGGTTAGCATTTGGTTCAAGCTCCGTAAGATACTTGCTTCTCTCGCGAAGAAGCTCGAACTCCTTATCGAAATCAATAAGCTTACCAACATATATCTCGCACTGATTCTCATCGGCAAAATGCTTTATCTCTTCGCTGATAGTTCCTTCCGAGCCAACAACAAATCGCTTTTCATCCGGCTGAAAATTCTGAAGGGTATCGCCGCCGACAACTATCTGTGCAGCCTTTGTTCCCTCTTCGAGCTTGGCGCCAACGGAATACGATACTGGATCGCCCATATTGGCATTTCCGCCTGCTGCAAGTCTTCCTTCGCAGTCAGAACCGTGTGCTGAAAAGTCATCATGCAAAAAAACCGAGAATTGTGAAGCAGCGCCGAGAAAATACTCATTCTCATTGTCAATACCGAGCAGCTCTGCTCTGTTCTTATCTGTAACAGCCTGTGCCCCATTGTCATCAGGCTTGTTTCTGTGAGTCACGATAGGAACCGCTCCGACTATGCAAAGCGAAGTGAACACACTAAGAAAACGCCTGAATTTGATCTTATCCATGACAATTCCCCCTAAATATTTTATTTTTATTATTTTATCACAAATTTACAGATAATTCAATTTGCGATTTAAACAAAATTAACATTTTTGAACACAGACTAATTCACAAAAATATCATAAAAGCGAAGCATTATGATATTTTTGCCCGATTTGCATGGAGCTTATCAGCGCATCTGCAAGGGCTTTTAAATTAATTATAATGAACGTTTTACGTTCATTATATCATAAAAATAGCGCTTCTCATATTATGAGAAACGCTTGTAAACTAAAAAAAGCACCTGCAATCGCAAGTGCTTCTGGAGGCGCCACCCAGATTTGAACTGGGGATCAGGGTGTTGCAGACCCACGCCTTACCACTTGGCTATAGCGCCGTCTTTGGAGCGGATTACGAGGCTCGAACTCGCTACCTCCACCTTGGCAAGGTGGCGCTCTACCAGATGAGCTAAATCCGCATAATGGCGACCCCGAACAGACTCGAACTGTCGACCTCCTGCGTGACAGGCAGGCGTTCTAACCAACTGAACTACGAGGCCAAAGAATTGGTGGGGACTACAGGGCTCGAACCTGTGACCCTCTGCTTGTAAGGCAGATGCTCTCCCAGCTGAGCTAAACCCCCACTTTTTCTTCCGTTCATCGGTTATCAGTTCCGACGACTTTAATATTATACCACGACATTTTGGATTTGTCAACCCTTTTTTGAAAATTTCTTCAAAAATTTTTTTCGCTGCGATATAAGGCTATATATCGCAGCTTTTCATGTCAGATAATATAGAACCAGCTTTCCTCGGGATCAAGATCAGCTTTTTTCACCTGATCAACAGGAGAATCAAAATTATATCTGAGCTCCTGATTTTTTATGCTTACCTTTGCGCCGGCAGGTACAGATCGCGTTATAAATGCGTTACCGCCTATGACCGCATCTTTGCCGACTACCGTTTCGCCTCCGAGAATAGATGCTCCCGAGTAGATCGTAACATTGTCTTCAATAGTAGGATGGCGCTTTTTGTTTCTGAGCGACTGTCCGCCTCTTGTTGAAAGGGCACCGAGAGTAACCCCCTGATAAACCTTGACATTGTCCCCTATCTCCGTTGTCTCACCAATTACTATACCAGTTCCGTGGTCTATAAAGAAGTATCTGCCTATCGTAGCTCCCGGATGGATATCAATTCCGGTTTTGCTGTGGGCGTGCTCTGTCATAACACGAGGTATAAGAGGCACTCCGAGCAGAAACAGCTCATGGGCAAGACGATTGACCAGTATCGCATAAAGACCGGGATAGGAATAGATTATCTCATCCTTATTATATGCAGCAGGGTCACCGTCATATGCCGCCTGCACATCTGTCTCGATAAGCTCTCTTATCTTAGGCAGCTTATTGAGGAACTCAAAGGTTATACGCTCTGCATTGTCAGTTATCTCCTCATCCCCAAGCATAACATACTTCTCATCGTATCTGAGCACGATGGATATCTGCTTGATAAGCTTGAAGATGACGTCCTCAAGTATCATGGAAATGTTATTTCTGACTGTGTAGACTCTGTAGCTCTTGTTGCGGAAGTATCCGGGAAAGATGATACGTCTCAGAGACTCAATAATGTTTACGATTATTTCATTATCAGGATGGTCGTATGCTTTGACCTCATCTATCGTCCTGCTGCCCTCAAAATCGGCAAGTATATTCTTCGTAAGATCGTTTATATCCTTTTCAAGCTTATGCATTTACCATTCACCTCTTATATGTATATGAAGTCTTATGTCTTTTATTCCTATATAATTATACAGTATTTTTCATATATAGTCAATAGGCATTATATGAATGTTGCTGTCGGTTTTCACGCCGTGCCTTGACAACAGACAGTTTCCGCTGTATTATATTATATATGATGAAAATATGATGAAATGGAGGCCGCCTATGAACAGCAGTATCGACAGCTCATTGACAGGAGAATTCAGCAAAAGTATATGGTCAAAGTTCCGCAAAGGCATCGAAGAATATCGCCTTATCGAAAACGGAGACAAAATAGCTGTCTGTATATCGGGCGGCAAGGACTCAATGCTCATGGCGAAATGCATACAGCGTCTCAAAAAATACGGCAATATCGATTTTGATGCCGAATATATAGTCATGGATCCCGGATATGCTCCCGAGAACCGAGAAAAGATACTTGCTAACGCCGAAACTCTCGGGCTTCCCGTAAAGCTTATGGAGACACGGATATTTGAATCCACCGCAAAGGCTGAGAAGCATCCATGCTTCCTGTGTGCGAGACTTCGCAGGGGCTGGCTCTACAAGACAGCACAGGAGCTGGGCTGTAACAAGATAGCTCTCGGTCATCACTTCGATGACGTTATAGAGACGATCCTTATGGGTATGCTTTACGGCTCGCAGGTACAGACAATGATGCCGAAGCTCCACAGTGAGAACTACAAGGGCATCCAGCTTATCCGTCCGCTTTATCTTGTTCGTGAAAATGATATTATCCGCTGGACCGAATACAATAATCTCAGCTTCATACAGTGCGCCTGCCGTATAACCAGAAGCGAGGGCAGCTCCAAGCGTGCAGAGATAAAGAAGCTGCTTTGTCAGCTCCGCGAGACTAATCCTGCGGTAGATATGAATATTTTCCGAAGCGTGGAAAACGTAAACCTCCAGACCCTTATCTCGTACCATCTCGGCAATGACTATCATCACTTCCTTGATGACTTTGACAAAGGTCTGAGCATCAAGGGCACTAATAATTTTTCATAGAAGGTCATGGCTCACCAAAGGTGAGCCATTTCTATTGTCGAATAGCATAATCCAAACACCGCTTATTTGGCTATTATGTGAAAATATAGCGTAAAATCGCGAAATATGTTGAACCCTCTCCCCGTTTGTGATATAATAGCTTTATATCTTGCTCCGCATTTGTACGGACATCAAATGGTGATACTTAAATGCTGAAAAAACTCCGCGGCAGTATTCTGCTGCTCATAACCGCCATGATCTGGGGCACTGCTTTTGTCGCTCAGAGCGAAGGCATGAATTACGTCGGACCGTTTACATATAACGCTGTTCGCACCCTTATCGGCGGCATAGTTCTGATACCTGTTATTCTCATATTCCGCCGTACTCCCCTGCGCAAGACGTTTGCTGAAAACGGCGGGAGCTCCGCAAAGCAAACGATTGCAGGAGGTATATGCTGTGGCGTACTGCTTTTTATAGCAAGTTCATTCCAACAATCCGGTATCAAACTGACTACCGCAGGCAAAGCGGGTTTCATAACTGCTCTCTATGTGGTCATAGTCCCCTTGATCGGCACATTCTTCGGAAGAAGAACTTCTTTAAAAATATGGATATGTGTGGCAGCAGCTGTTGCAGGCTTCTATATGCTTTGTATAAAGGAAGGTCTGAACATTTCAAAGGGCGACCTCCTTGTACTCGTCTGTGCATTTTTCTATGCTCTCCATATCATGGCCATAGACAAATTCAACGCCCGCAATGCAGATGGAATGGTAATGTCATGTATCCAGTTTTTTACGGCAGGACTGCTGATGACTATATGTATGATTGTTTTCGAGGAACCAACTCTCAGCGGAATTTTCGCCGCAAAGCATACTATACTTTACACAGGCATAATGTCGTGCGGAGCTGCCTACACACTTCAGATCATAGGGCAGAAATACACTCCGCCCTCCACCGCAACGCTAATTATGAGCCTTGAGTCGGTTTTTGCAGCGCTTTCGGGCTGGCTGATACTCTCAGAAAGGCTAAGTATAAAAGAGTTTATTGGCTGCGCACTGGTATTTACAGCAGTTATCCTTGCACAGCTCAATATAAAGACAAAACCAAAACAAACAAATGGAGAAGATGCGTATGAAAAAGAAGTATCTTAGCAAAATCATCTTTGCCCTTATCGTGGTAGCATTCATAATATGCTGCATGATACAGGCACCTATTTCAGAGGCTGTCGGCTCACTTTGGTCGCTGCTTCCGCCAATCGTAGCGATCGGACTGGCACTTATCACCAAAGAGGTCTACTCCTCACTTTTCATCGGTATACTCACAGGCGGCATTCTTTACTCTGTCTCAACATCAGGCGGTTTCCCGGGAATGTTCAAAGCAGTAGTGCAGGACGGTCTTATCGCCAATATTGCCGATTCATACAACGTCGGAATACTTGTTTTCCTTGTAGTTCTGGGAATAATCGTAGTCCTCATGAATAAGGCAGGCGGAAGCCGCGCTTACGGAGAATGGGCTTCCGCTCACATAAAGACCCGAGCAGGTGCAAGTCTGGCTACGTTCCTGCTGGGTGTACTCATATTCGTGGATGACTACTTCAACTGCCTGACAGTCGGCTCTGTAATGCGTCCGGTAACGGACAAGCATAAGATCTCGCGTTCAAAGCTTGCATACCTTATCGACGCCACTGCAGCTCCTGTCTGTATAATAGCTCCCATATCATCATGGGCAGCCGCCGTCAGCGGTACAGTTGACGGAGTAAACGGAATACAGCTCTTTATAAGAACTATCCCATACAATCTCTACGCTATACTCACATTGATAATGGTGGTATTCATAGCGCTAAGCGACACGGACTACGGCCCTATGAAAATTCATGAAAACAACGCCAAGAACGGCGACCTGTTCACCACACGGAGCACGGTCTATGCAGAGGACGCAAAGCCCTCTCACTCAAAGGGAAAGGTTATCGACCTTCTGCTTCCTGTCATTATCCTCATAGTTCTCTGTGTTATAGGTATGATCTACACAGGCGGATTTTTCAGCGGAGCAAGCTTCATCGACTCCTTCGCAGAATGTGACGCTTCATTCGGTCTGTCCGTGGGTTCACTTGGCGCGCTCATAATCATTATACTTTATTATCTCTGCCGAAAAGTCCTCACATTCAACGAATGTATGGATGCTATCCCTGCCGGCTTCAAACAGATGGTACCTGCAATACTTATACTTACATTCGCATGGACTCTCAAAACAATGACAAGTTTCCTCGAAGCAGGTCCTTTTGTATCGGGAATAGTTGAAAGCGCAACAGCCGTAAAGCTTCTGCTTCCTGTGCTCCTTTTCGCCGTAGCTATCGGACTTTCGTTCGCAACAGGTACATCGTGGGGAACCTTCGGCATCCTCATTCCCATCGTAACAAGCGTTTTCAGCAAACAGCTCGCTGACGTCGGCTCATCGGGTGAAATTCCGTCCATGGTAATTATATGTATCTCAGCTTGTCTCGCAGGAGCAGTCTGCGGTGACCACTGCTCGCCTATCTCCGACACAACCATAATGGCGTCAACGGGCGCACAGTGTGACCATGTAAATCACGTCTCAACGCAGCTCCCTTACGCATTTACAGTCGCAGGTGTGTGTGCAATAGGCTACCTTATCGCAGGAATAGTTCAGCACTTCTTTGAGATGTCAAACACATTCCTCAACGTCATCGTTACCGGGGTATCCATTGTAATAATGCTGGGAATACTTCTGGTCATAAAGAAAGCCGGCTCTCAGGAGCCCGAGCCCGTGGCAGTTCCTGCAAAAGCAGCCGCCAAGACTGTTAAAAAGACAGAACCCGTAAAGAACATCACCGCAAAGCCTCACAGCTCCTCAAACAAGAAGAAAACAGGAAATAATAAGAAAAAGAAGAAAAGATAACAAAAGAGCCGCCCTTATGGGCGGCTTTCTTATCATACGTTGTAGATTATCTCGGAATAGCAAGGGATAGGCCACTTTGCAGAAGGCATATTAAGCTCTATCTCGTCAGCAATGCTTCTCATGATATCCATTTCAGCGAGAACTACATCATGGAAGAACTCTGCCTGCTTCTGGATGCCCTCAACAGCATTCGCCTCATTAACTCGCTGGTCAAGCCTCTCAATAGAGTCATAGAAGCGATCAGCAAGGTCATTGAGCTTCTTTGCGATCTTCTCGTCGGTGTTGCAGGTAAAGCCGATTTGCTTCTTTGTTGCAATAGCATCACAAAGCGACTTAACGTGCTCCATAGTTGCGGGGAGGAGCTGCTTTCTCGCCATCTCCACCATAGTACGGGCTTCGATGCGGACTGTCTTGGAGTACTTCTCAAGGTGTATCTCTTTTCTTGCGGTTACTTCGTTGAGGTTGTATATCTCAAACTTACGGAAGATACGAACATTCTTCTCGTCAGTGTAATGAGGCATACAGTCAACTGTTGAAGCATAGTTTGGAAGACCTCTCCTCTCAGCTTCCTTTACCCACTCGGGAGAGTATCCGTCGCCGTTGAAGATTATTCTTCTGTGCTCCTTGATAACGCTCTTGAGAAGCTTTCTGACCTCAGCATCAAAGTTATCCTTGCCCTTGAAAGGCTCAAGTATCTCTGTGAACTGGCTGAGTTCCTCACAAACGATAGTATTGAGAAGTACATTGGGACAAGCGATATTATCGGAAGAACCAACCATTCTGAACTCAAAGCGGTTGCCTGTGAAGGCAAATGGTGAAGTTCTGTTTCTGTCAGTAGAGTCCTTGGGGAATGAAGGAAGTGCGTCAACGCCTATTTTGAAGGCTCTTGCCTCTGTCTTGTATACCGAGTCGTCCTCGATAGCCTGCAATACAGCCTCAAGCTCCTCGCCGAGGAACATAGAAACGATAGCAGGAGGAGCTTCATCAGCACCGAGTCTGTGATCGTTTCCTGCGGAAGCCGCAGAAAGTCTCATAAGATCGGCATACTCATCAACACCCTTGATAAGAGCACAGAGTATTGTCAGGAACTGGAGATTATCCATTGGAGTATCGCCGGGATCAAGTAGATTCTGACCGTCATTTGTAGACATGGACCAGTTATTGTGCTTACCCGAACCGTTTACGCCCTCGAAAGGCTTCTCGTGGAGGAGACATACAAGCCCGTGCTTGAGAGCTACCTTCTCCATGACCTCCATAGCCAGCTCATTCTGATCGGTACCGAGGTTTGAAGTGGTGAATATGGGAGCCATTTCATGCTGTGCAGGAGCAACTTCGTTGTGCTTTGTCTTTGAGTATATGCCAAGCTTCCATAGCTCTTCGTCCAGATCAGCCATGTAAGCTGCTATTCTCGGACGGAGATTTGCGAAGTACTGGTCATCGAGGTCCTGTCCCTTTGGCGGCTTTGCACCGAAAAGAGTTCTGCCCGTAAGGATGATATCCTCACGCTGATCATACATTTTCTTGTCAATAAGGAAGTATTCCTGCTCTGCACCCACTGTAGAAGTAACTCTTGTTACTCTGTCGTTGCCAAAGAGCTTCAGGAAACGAACAGCTGTCTTGCTGAGTGCCTGCATAGAGCGGAGGAGAGGTGTTTTCTTGTCGAGAACTTCTCCCGTATATGATACGAAAACTGTGGGGATATAGAGGCTGCCTTCCTTAACGAAGCAGTAAGAGGTAGGATCCCATGCCGTATATCCTCTTGCAGTGCTGGTCCTTCTGAGACCTCCTGACGGGAAAGAAGATGCGTCAGGCTCGCCCTTAACGAGAGCCTTTCCCGAAAATTCCATGATAGCCATGCCGTTGGGGGCGGGATTGATAAAGCAGTCATGCTTCTCAGCTGTAGAGCCTGTCATTGGCTGGAACCAGTGGGTGTAGTGGGTAGCGCCTCTCTCTATCGCCCATTCCTTGATGGTATTGGCAACAACATCGGCTGTAGCCATATCTGCAAGAGGCTCGTTATTCTGCATAGTCCTCTTGAGGGCTTTATAGACGTTTTTAGGGAGACGGGTCTTCATGACCTCCTCATTGAACACGTTGCAGGCAAATATCTCGGGAATATTAACTGACATATACTTTCCTCCTCAGAGCTTTCTCACTCTATATACAATACTCCATTATATTTAGAAATTATACCACCATTGCATTGATTTGTCAATATCAGCAGGCTTTATGGCGTTCACTTTTTAATGTTAGTACAAAATAAATATACCTCTTACGCAAAAACGGTATATTTTGACAATACAAGGCTTTAAACAGGGCAAAAATACTGCCGTTCCTCTAAAGAACGGCAGTACATCTGTATCCCCTGAAAGGAATGATATCTGAATTGTTATGCGGACTCGACCTCTTTCTCCATTGTCTCCTTCTTCAGCTCCTTGCTGTTGAACTTTTCGGGAGTGGTGAATGTCGGTACCATCTTATGCAGTGCATCAACAGCGATCTTCTCGTTGTTGCGAAGTGCGGCATTACGCAGGAGATCAAGACGGAACGCAAAAGTCTCCTCATCTATCTCTATCTGCTTGCCGATAAAAATAAGCTTGTTGGAGGTCTTCTGGAGTCCCTCCTCATTCATAAGGAGTTCCTCTTTTATCTTCTCACCGGGACGGAGACCCGTAAATCTTATCTCTACATCCTTGTACGGCTCCTTGCCGTACATACGGATGAGGTTTTCAGCAAGAGTGACAATCTTGACAGGCTCACCCATATCAAGAACGAATATCTCTCCGCCCTTTGCAATGGCAGCTGCCTCCATAACGAGATTAACAGCCTCAGGTATTGTCATGAAGTATCTGATTATATCGGGATGTGTAACGGTAACAGGTCTTCCCTGCTCTATCTGCTTTTTGAAAAGCGGGATAACGGAGCCGTTTGAACCAAGAACATTTCCGAATCTTGTCGTTACGAACTCTGTTCTGCCCTCGTGCTGCTGGGCGAGATACTGAACTATCATTTCACAGCAGCGCTTTGAAGCTCCCATGACGTTGGTGGGATTTACCGCCTTGTCCGTGGATATCATGACAAACTTGCCTACATCGTGATACTGTGCAAGTGTTGCAACATTGAATGTTCCGATGATGTTGTTCTTTATAGCTTCCATCGGAGAAACCTCCATAAGAGGAACGTGCTTATGAGCAGCTGCGTGGAATACAACATCAGGCTTATAGGTATCGAATATCTGATTCATGCGGAAATAATCCCTTACGGAAGCGATCAGAGTTACAAGCTTCAGTTCATCGCCGTACTCCATCTTGAGCTCCTGTTCGATCTCGTAAGCATTATTTTCATAAATATCGACTATTATTACCCTCTCAGGATCATATTTAGCTATCTGACGGACAAGCTCTGAACCGATGCTTCCGCCGCCGCCTGTTACCATGCAGACCTTGCCGCTGATAAAGTTTCTGATATCGGCATTGTCAAAAGTAATAGGCTCACGACCGAGAAGGTCTTCCACCCTGATATCGCGGATCTGGTGGATGATAGTCTTGTTCTTTTCGTCAAAAACAAGATTTCCTATAAACGGTACTACCTTTACGGGCACCTTTGTATCGGAGCATATATCGAGTATACGCTTTCTTTCGTCATCAAGACATGACGGGATGGCAAATAATATCTGCTCTATTTTTCTCTCTCTGACAAATCTGTGTATCTCGGCAGTAGTTCCCACTATCTCAACACCGTCGATATCGGTGCCGACCTTATCACGATTATCGTCTATGATACACACAGGATCGAATACGGTCACCTGCTTGTCCCCGGCATAAGGAGAATGCTGAGCATTGTGTATCTCTTTGAGAATAGTTCTGCAAGCCTGTCCGCCTCCGATGACCATGGTACGCTTCCCCTTCATAGCCTTAGGCTTTGTAAGAGTAATAAACGCGCTTTTGAAAAGATATCGGAACAGACAGATGCCTAAGGTCAGTAAAACCAGATGAAAAGCCGAATAAAGCGGATAGAATGTGTTATCGATTATATATACTATTGAAGCAGCGACTACTATACCGACTATGGAACCATAGATACAAGTCAGATAATCCTTTCTGTTGAAATACCTCCACATCCTGCTGTATGCACCGGATATAAACAGACCTCCGATACAGCATATGGAGCTGACAGCCCCCGACACTATCAGCCGGGACTCATCTATTTCTTTACCCCAGAATGAAAGAATGAAATTGGCGATCAATGCTGCAACACATATTATAAAAACATCTGCGACGGCAAGAACGATCTTTCGGCATTTGAAACTGCTGAAAAAGTGCTTCATAACGTATTCCCTCCAATTCGGTCACAGTAAAAGCAGTGACCGTTCATTGTACAAAAGCTGTCATAAATAATAACACTAAATGTTTTGTACAGTAAACCAACCTTTTTATAAATATATAAATCCCCATCTATGCTTATATACATTTATTATACTGTCAGTTTCGGCAAATTGCAATACAAAAAAGGAAATCAATAAAAATCATTGTTAAATTTCGTCGAAATAAACAAAGAAAGCTTAATTAATCAGTTACTCATTAACGCTTTTATGTTTTTCACGTAATTATCACAAGTAAAATATTTGCCATATTCTACATATTGTATACTTACACTTATTATATCTCGCTTCATTATATTTTTATATCACTTTTGTGCTGTACGCTTTTAACCATCACTTATGATACGCGATATCAAATCACATATGAGCCTTCCCATACCCTTGAAAAACCTGCAGACCTCAAAGGGCTCCATATACTCATCATAGTGCGGAGATGTTCGTCGGCGAAGCCTGCCTTCAAAGTAAAAATACTTCTCCAGAAGTTCGTCCATATCCTTGATGCTGTAACGATAATGCTCTCTGTCCATTTTCACACAGCCGCTCAATTCTATCACCCGCGCCGTGAAAGACATACAATTGTTTGCTTTATAGATTCTTATACCGTGAAGTATCGGCATTGTCATCATTGAAAAGAGATTGAATGTCTCCTCACTATCGTTCTCACAGCTGCGTATATATCTAATCACTTTATCGTAATGCTCAGCATCTGGTGTTAGCCTGAAAACCTTGATACCAACGCTGTCATGACGTCCAAAAGCATAGTAATCTCTGTATTCATGGGTAAAACCGGCTTCAAAGGGATAATTATGATACCGTCTGGAATAGCTTACAAAATCAGTAAGGCTCCTGTCTGTACACACAGCTATATGAGTATATCCGTATCCCGTTATCTTTCGCGCTGCTTTTCCGAGCCCTGTATGAGCACGGATAAGTACTATGTATAGTTCATTCATTTTCCATCGGCTTCCTTCAGTCTGTTGAACAGTCTTATCGCCATTCTGATCATCTCGTAATACATCGGAAGCATTCCCACGAACATTACGATATCAAGTGTCTTGACGCCAAAGCTTCCAATAAAAAACCATTCTCTATCGCCGAATACCATTGCCAGTACAGCAGCTGCCGCATAAGCTATGTGCGCTTCGATAGGTCCAAGTCGCGGGAACTGGAATTCGTTGAAGTATATGATGTAGTTCATCATGGTAACATTCATAACTCCGTAAAGCGGTGCACCGAACGCAGCCACCGCCATATTACAGTACGGCGTCAGACCAAACGAAAGGATGAGGAATGTTGAGAAAAGAACATCGGTTATAAGGTCAAAATACGCTCCTGCTCTTGAGGACATACCTCGGCTGCGTGCAACATATCCGTCAAGATCATCTGCCACAAGGTGGATCGCCAGACCCAAAAGTGTGCCGATAAAGAAAAGAGGTGATACATTTGCAAGAAGTGTTGAAACTACGGCAAAAAGTCCGCCAAGGGCACCGATCAGTGTCACATCATTGGGAGTAAGGCTCTTTGGTATGTGTTTTCCGACGTGCTTGTAAAGAAACTGCTGAAAGCCTGTTTCAAGCTTGCTGGGTATCATCTTTTTTACGGGATTAGTATATTTTTCAGACATTATTAGCCTCCGAATTTAAAAAGATTATTTATCATCGACTTTATGTAGAAGCCGTAGTCGAGGAAATCGTAAAGTCCGTCCCTCCAGCCTCTTATGAACAGCCTGACGACCAGAATATGATAATACATATAATAGCGCCTTACACTCATATTCTCGGGCTTTGCAACAACGTGAAGATAGTCCCACTGCGACGGATCATCGGTAATGAGTCTGCCCTTGTATTCCTCAAACTGCTCAGATGACATCTCGGGCGTGAATATTGATATGGCGGCGTGTTTGAGCTTATTGTGCTTTATCCACTTATATACTCTGCGAAAGTCCCCTGCTTTGAAGTCGAGATCAACTATGAACATTCCCATGATGTTTATACCAGCATCATTCAGAATCCCGACCGCTTCCGCATTGGTCCTGACACCGGTCTTCTTGTTGTACTTTTTCAGTCGGCGGCCGTCAGCGGCTTCAAGTCCTGTGAGGATATAATAAAATCCAATATCTTTCAGATCTTTCATTAGATCAGAATTTGCAGCAATAAAGTCAGCACGTCCGTAGCAGACATACTTTTTATGAATGTCCCGCTTCCGAACAAGTTCAATAAACAGCTCCACTCTTTTCCTGTCCACAAGAAAATCATCATCTATAAAGTAAATGCTTTCACAGTCGATCCCCGCTATCTCGTCCACAACAGACTCTATGCTGCGTACCGAATATGTACCGCAGTTCATTTTATTCCTGCAGCAGAAGCTGCACCTGAAGGGGCAGCTGTAAGACGTTCTGACATGAGCGCAGGGCAGAAGCTCAAGATAGCGGTATCTGTCACTGTGCTCATAAAAATAAGTTCTGTCAGGAAGCGGCAGTCTGTTTATGTCAAATGGTTCTGCATTCTTTATCGTCCATCTGCCGTGATCATTTGTACAGACGCTGTCGGAAATCTCTTTTCCTTCGAGTATATCCGCAATGTGAAAAATATCAAAGGAAGTTACAACATGATCTATGTATTCACAGAAGAAACGTCTGAAATTCAGTTGAGCATGAAGTCCGCCTACGATCGTGATGCAGCCTTGCTCCTTGGCAAGCCTGCAATACTCCTTCATAAAATTCTCCTGCCTTGTTCTTCCGCAGACATATACAGCAAACGGCGATATTTCAGCAAGTCTGTCCGCGTATTTATCCTTTTCTACCTGCCCGTCCCAGATAAATGGCTCATATCCCTTTTCAGCCAGCAGAGCATATATATATTCAAGCTCCAGCGGCTCGTTATCGATTATCCCCGCAAAATTATACTTTGTACGCGATATCTCAGGATGAACAAGCAGTACTCTCCTGTTATCCGTCATTTTTTCAGTTCCTCCGCAATAAGCTCATTATACGCTATTTTCCCGACGAGGGTCTTTGGAAAGCTCTCAACAAAGCTGATCTCATAAGGTATGGCATATGAAGCTATGTTTTTTCTGAGAAGCGCCATTATCTCTTTGTTCGTGCGTTCCTCAGATGCACCGCTTCTCAGCATGACAAAAGCCTTTACCCTCTGACCGCGAAGCTCATCGGGTATACCGACCACCGCACACATTGCGACTGCTTTATGAAGACTGATGACGTTTTCTATATTCTGAGGGTAGATATTATATCCGTTTGATACTATCATGCGCTTCAGACGCTGACGGAAGTAGATCAGCCCCTCCTCGGACTTATATCCCAGATCTCCCGTATGAAGCCAGATATTCCCGTCACTGTGCTTCCTCAGCGCAATAGCTGTCTCATCGGGTTCTTTGTAGTAGCCCTTCATGACCGTAGGACCGCGCAGGATGATCTCTCCTGTTTCACCATCCGGAAGCTCCTCTCCGCTTGTGGGATCAATTATCTTATAAAATGTATCCGCATAAGGCATACCGCAGGTAGCAGTATCAACGCAATCCTCGGGAGTAAGGCAGCTTCCTGTTACACATTCGGTAAGACCGTAGCCCTCACGGACTTTGCAATTACATCCGTGACTGCTCAGCATTTTATTGAGTTTCACTCTCGTATTGGCAGCAAGAGAATCACCGCCCGAAATAACACATTTGATAAAGCTGAGGTCCTTGCCTTCAAGGCTGTCGCTTCTTAGAAGTGCTTCGTAGATAGCAGGAACTCCGGCAATAACATTAGGTGTTGTTTTCAGTATGAGCTTGTCAAATTCTTTTATATTGAATTTAGGGAGCATTACTGCTGTACCACCGAATGTAAAGACTGTGTGTATACATACACCCAGTCCGAAGCCGTGAAAGACAGGCATGACTGACAGTACCCTGTCCCCCTTTTCAAGACATCCGCAGGCATCTATGCTCTGGAGAGCAAGGGCGTTGAAGTTAAGATTTGTGAGCATAATGCCCTTGGGCTTGCCAGTTGTGCCGCCACTGTAAAGAATAGCTGCACATTCATCAGCAGAAGTATGCTCATTGAAGTATCTGTCAGCAGGTGAAGCTCCTGCCATAAAAGTTTTCCAGTCCTTAAAGCCGTGTTTTTTCTTTGGAGAAGCCAGACTTTTAAAGCCGTATCCTGCCTTGTAAAGAATACTCATCTCATCGGCAGGCGAAACCGCAACAGCAAGTTGCAGATCTGTCTTTCTGACGATACGTTCAAGCTTATCACTGATAATATCAATGGCAAAAATATACTTGCTTTCCGTAAGCTCAATGTAATCGATGATCTCCTTCTCAGCAGACAGCGGATGTATCATATTTGCAACTGCACCTATCTTGCTGACAGCATAAAAAAGATAAACTGCCTGTGGTATATTGGGAAGACATATTGATATACTGTCACCTTTTTCAACTCCTGCCGCAATAAGGGCACAGGCACACCTGTTGACCTCGCGAAGCACCTCGCGGTAGGATATTGATCTGCCATAATAATCGATAGCACTAAGGCTGCCATATTCCAGAGCACATTTTCTGAAATGATCGTATACCGAACGATCGGGATATTCAAGATGTCTTTTCATGATCTATCTCTCCATTCATCATATGATGTAAAATGCCTGCTGTCACGCTCACTTTGCGGCATTGACTCCCCGAGCAATGCTGCTATTGTATCATAGAGCTCTCTGTTGATCTCATCGGGCTCCCTTCCTCCCGCATGGATCGGGGCACCGAATACGATCCTGATCCCGCGCCTGAACAATCTGTAATCCCCTGTTATCGCATATGGGATAACAGGAGCATCCGTTCTGTGTGACATTACCGCTGCACCGAATTTGAACGGAAGCAGCAGCTCATTGGTATAGTTTCTCTTTGCCTCGGGAGATACATTTATAAGTCCACCTGCTCTAAGCACCTTTATTGCTGCGTCGAGCGCCGCAGGATTATGAGCGCTGTGAAGATCAACGGGTATAGTGCCTGCTCCGCGGAAAAAAGCTCCGAACCTGCCGTCGTGTAAGTCTTTCTTTGCAAGTGTATGAACAACTCTTTTAGTACAAACATCTACAAGTATAGGGTCAAGAGCGTGCTTATGATTGCCTGCTATGACCGCTGCACCGTCACTTGGGATATTCTCCCTGCCGACTATAACAGGACGATACAGTATATGAAAAAGCGGCTTGAACACTGCTCTCAGCAGCTTATATACCACATAATTTCGATCCATTGACTGTACGCCTCACTCACAGATATCTCACAATATCACTGATATCCTTATATTCACTGTGCATTGCCAGCGGAGAAGCGTCCTCAGCAGGATATCCCATGGGTATTATAAGCACCGAGCGCTCATTTTCGGGGAGTCCCAGTTCCTTTTCAAGCCTTGAATTGCTGAAGTAGTTCACCCAGCAGGTGCCTATCCCCAGCTCCCATGCCTGAAGCATTACATGAGAAGCAACTATGCTGACATCCTGTTCACCCGAATGCCTGCCCTTTTCAAGGGGATTTTTCCATTCCTCGTCCTCATTATAAGTAAAAACAAGAACAGTCTTTGCCCCAAAGATACATCTGCTTATCTCATTGAGCCTGCCGATGGCTTCCTCACTCTCTGCAACATATATCCTCTGCGGCTGATAATTGCAGCCGGTCGGAGCGAGCTGTGCTGCTCTCAGGATGATCTGCATATGCTCCTTGCTGACAGGTCTGTCCTTAAACTTCCTGACGGAGTATCTGCTCTCCGAAAGCTCTGTAAAATCCATATAAACTGCCTCCTTTTCATTATGTAGATATTATACCACTTTTCAGCGTGACTTTCAATATAGATGGCATATACATATGATACCACGTTATCATGATGTTTTTAAGATGTCATCAGTCACCAAATGAGTGACATTTGTCATTACATAAATGACGAATAACACCTTACATATCCGCACAAAAAATGTTATGATATAGTCACAGTAAACAACAGCAATATTCACTCAGAGAAAGGATGATGGATATGTTGAATATTTATATTATTGTTGCACTCTTCATTATTATCCCGTTTGCAGTGCCTTTCATTGTCATAAGCATTGTAAACAGATCGGGAAAGAGCAGTTCAGCTCCGTTGCCGCCCGGAGTTCAAGCATACAGAAACACAGCGCCGCCGCGTATGTGTGCTGCTCCTTATCCTCCGCGTGCAGCTTATCCCGTTCAGGAGCAGACAATGAATGCTCCTCGCAAAGAAAAAAACGATATGACTGTATCAAACGTGCTTTTCCTTATCGGAACCATATTTGTAGTTCTGTCAGGACTTGCATTCGGAGTCGCAAGCTGGGTACACACATCACATGAAGGCAGAGTAGCCATAATCTGCGCAGCTTCTGTTGTATCATTCATGCTCAGCGCAGTTATCGGCAGGTTCCTCAAGCTCTCAGGCACATCGATATCATTCTATATCCTTGGTACAGGCTTCATCTCAACAGCTGTACTGACAGCAGGCTTCTACCATCTCATGGGAGAATGGCTGTCATTCAGCGGCGACGGCACATTTGCACTGCTTGCACTTGGCTCGGCAGCAGCTGCTGTTATGCTGTTCATAGGCAAAAAGATATTCAAGAATCAGGCTCTCATGTATACAGCCCTTTCTGTATCAGCTCTCGCCGTACTATTTGCAGCATTGCAGATCGGTAACGATCTCGAAGGTTCCGTTACTATATTTATAATTCTTCAGGCAGTCATAACTGCGCTCATCTACGGTTTAAAACTGACAGTCAGATCTGCAAACAATATGGCATACAAAACAGTCGGCTCCGTTTCGGCTCTGATCTATGGTTCAATATCAGCAGTATACGCTGTTTCGGTCATTACCTCACCCACAGTTCAGTCTTACTTCGTCTTCGCAGTTATTATCTGTCAGCTTATATTCTACGGCTTATACTTCAAAAATGAAGCCCTGATATACGCCGAATCTCTTGTTAGTCTGCTCCTCGCCCTTATGGGAAGCCTGTCTATATATGAGGATCACGGCGTAAGATACGGTATCCTCCTGTTCTTCGCTTTATCATTCGCACTCTACCTTATGCACAGCTTTATCCCTGCATTCAGGCACATTTTCACAATGAGCTTCACATTCGGTTCTTCTGTAATAGCTTCATTAGTATGCCTTGAAGAATTAACAAAAACGGCTTACGTCCCCGAACTCCTTATAGGCCTCTTAATGTCAGCAATAATAGGCGGATATGTATTCAGCAAAAATGAGATCATCAGCAAACTTGCCGGTATATCGGCTGTTATCATGCCTCTCATCACTTTTTTCCGACTGGCAGAGGTCGCAGCATACGAAGCTGATCTGTCATTCAAGACTGTACTGCTGATATCATACAGCATACTTGCTCTCATCTTCACAGGTGCAGCATTCATTCTTAACAAGAGATCAGCAGGTTCTTCAAATAAAATGCTCTTTGCAGTATACACAGACCTCTGCATCGCAGGTGTCATGCTCATGTGCCTGCCTGCATTGGATCGCCTCTTCATCATCCCTGCAGCAATATGCCTCCTGCATTTCGCAGTATCAAACAGGGTGCGCAGCAACATCACATCACTTATCTCAGCTGCTTCATTTGTAATGACCATATATGTCTGGATCACAGGCAGCATGGAACACGAGATAGAGAAGCTCATTGCTATGTCGTCGGTATTTGTGGTTTATATGCTCGTTTCAAGAGCCATCTACAACAAAGGCATATTCACTTCAACGGAAGAAAAGTTCACTATTGACTCTATGCTCGTAACAGGCTGGCTGCCAATAATACTTATGTTTGGCTCAAGCAGAAATGCTGCATTTGCAGTACTTATGGCAGCAGCCATCTATACAGCCTGCTTCATAAAAAAGAATACCGCCCCTGTCACAGCTTCAATACTTCTCACAGTTACAACAGCCCTTACAGCTATCGCACTCATCACAAGACCTTTCCTCATACCATCTTCCGCAGAGCTCTCATCCAAGATAACGATCGCCATCGTTGCACTCACAGGTGCTGCCTGCCGCTTTATCTGGCGTAAAAACACCGAGGCAGCCAGATACAGCTCAAATGCAATATTCATTCTCTCATTCATTGCACTCCTCATTGACGCTATACGCTTTGACAACGGTGCAAACACTATTATCGTAATGACAGTTATGCTATTAGTGCTTATCGTATCAATAATGGCAAGATCAAAGACATGGTTCATTACCTCTGCATCATGCCTTCTTATAGTAACATTATACGCTACAAGAGAATATCTCATGGCACTCAACTGGTGGATATACCTGTTCTTCGCAGGAATGATACTTATTGCTCTTGCCGCAGTAAATGAATACTGCAAAAAGAATAACGAGACCCTCCGTTCATCAGTTGTAAAAAGATTCAGCAGCTGGACGTGGTGACCCTGTAACGCTCCGCATCATGCGGAGCGTTTCCACTTTCTGCATAAAATATGAACTTTAACGCCGCAGTTCTTGCTATTCATGGGATTATATACTATAAGCGGAGAGCCGCAGCCCCCCCTGTTTCGCGGAAAAATTGAAAATACAGCAGTTTATCTCCGCGCCCCTTGCTATTTCTTCTATTATATGCTATAATTCAGTTTAGGAGGTGTAATATGGTAAATAATATCGTCTCTGCCGTACTTCTGGGACTGGGACTGTGCGGTATGATAGGCTCACTTACATGGGTCATACGCCGCGGAAACAAGAACAGGCTGACGCGGCTGTTCATAAGCTGTCAGGTCTCGATCGTACTATGGCTCATCTCCGAAATGCTCATTCTTTTTTCTTATACAAGGACTCAGTACTGGATAAGCTACTCCATAGGAAATGTGGGTATAAGCTGTTTCGGTCCGCTTTGGCTTATGCTTTCGGCAGAATACTCAGATGCAGGAGCAAAAGTAAGAAAGGTTCTCAATCTGATGCCAATAATTACTGTTTCTGCGATAATAATGACATTTTCAAATCCGATGCATCATCTTTATTATGCCGTCTTTGAAGCGGGTAAAGTGGAATACGGTCCTCTTTTCTACGTTTTTCAGGTAATTTATTACATATGTATCATCGCAGGCATTACCATAATATGTCTCAAGCATACAAGGCGCTCCGACCAGATAACAAAGCAGTCGATCCTGCTCATACTGTCGGCAGCTATCCCGCTGGGTATCAACACCCTTTCCCTTGCAGGTATTTTTAAGTCAAAGGCAACTCTTACTCCTCTTTTCTTCGGCTTTTCCAGCCTGCTCATCATCATTGCGCTGGGAAGATACGGTCTGCTCAATATCAATAATATAGCCATCCGTGATACTATAAATAACATCAACAGCGGAGTTGTTATTTTTGATGTTAACAATAATCTTTCATATAAAAACAGGTACGCCGACTCCATCGATTTCTTGTCAGGCGTAACTGATGTCAAGCATTTCCTTGCCGCTCTTTCGGCTGCCTCGGGTCAGGATGTCTCACCCGACTTCAAATCTGCTGAAGTCAATCTCAACGGCAACTACTACAGTCTGAACCAGTCCGGCATCTGCAACAAAAGCGGCAACACTGTTGCAAAGGTAATAACCATAAGCAATGTCACCGAGTATCACGAGCTTGCCTCCGCAGAAAAAAAGCTCAGTCTCGAACAGGAGCGCAACCGTATCGCTCAGGAGATGCACGACTCCGCAGGCCATACCTTTACAATGATAAGCTCACTGGCAAAAATGCTCAGGTTTGAAGCCGAAAAAACCTCCCCCGATATCAGCTCGATGCTCAGCAATATCTCCGAGATAGACGGTCTTTCCCGAAGCGGAGTCACTCAGCTCAGGTGCACTATCAACAACCTCAGGGACGATGAGTTCATGACATCGGTAACAAAGGCTGTACAGACCGTTATAACCGCTGTACGCGGTGTAGAGACAGAGCTGTGTATACAAGGTAGCGAGGATGAAAGGTACAGCTTCTGTATCAAGGAGATGTACGATAACTGCCGCGAGACCATTACCAACGCCCTCAGATACTCGGAGGCGGATCGCATAGATATAATCCTGAAGTTCCTTGACGACCGCCTTGAGATGTATATCCTCGACAATGGCAAGGGATGTGAGAAAATATCCGAGCACAACGGGCTCCGCGGCATAAGGGAGCGTACCGAGAGTCTAGGAGGTACAGTAAAATTCTCTTCAGTCAAGGGAGAAGGCTTCAATACGATTATTAAAATTCCGTTAAAAGAGGTGCAGATATGATAAATATTATTCTTGCTGATGACGTTCAGATACTCCGTGCAGGTCTGAAAGCCGTGCTTGCAGGCGACAGCGAGCTGAATGTTGTGGGAGAGGCTTCAAACGGCAAGGAAGCTTATGAGATGAGCGTAAGGCTGAAGCCCGATGTGGTCCTCATGGATATGCGTATGCCCGACTATGACGGGGGCTACGGCACAAGGAAAATAAAGGACACGCTCCACGATGTAAAGGTGCTGGTGCTCACTACTTTTGATGACAAGGAGACCGTTGACAAAGCAATTGCCAGCGGTGCTGACGGCTATATCCTCAAGGAGATGGACAACGATAAGATAATCAACTCCATAAAGGCTGTGGCAGGCGGTATAAACGTTTTCTGCGACAACATCTTCCGCTCCATAAAAAAAGATGTTTATGTTCAGCAGGATGCTAAAAACTTTGACCTCACCGACCGCGAGATAGACTTTCTGAGACTTATCTGCGACGGAGCTGACAATAAGGAGATAGCTTCAAAGCTGTTTCTCGCCGAGGGTACCGTGAGGAACGGTATCTCACGCCTTCTCGAAAAGCTTGGTCTGAAGGACAGAACTCAGCTTGCTGTATTTGCTATCAAAAACAACATAATATAAACAAAAAACGGAGCATTTGAAGCTCCGTTTTTTACTGCAATGGTGTTGCATTTCTCTTCCAAAGGTGGTATAATACACATTGGTCCAACTAATTAAAAAGGAGTGCTTTATGAGTAAATTCAGAAAACAGCATATGTCGATAGACTGGCATGGGGTAGTTGACAGTGAAAGCATGGAGCCTGCTATAAACGCATCTCTGAGCGAAAAGGCTACTCTTGTAGGCAGGATAGGATTGATGATGCTCTCTGTGGGTACAGCGGCATGGCGTGTAAGAGCTTCCATGAACAAGCTTGCCCGAGCATTGGATATAACCTGCAATGCAGATATCGGTCTGCTGTCCATAGAATACACCTGCATAGGCAACGGTGAGACCTACACCAACGCTATATCGCTGAACAATACAGGCGTCAACACCGACAAACTGAACGAGCTTGAAAACTTTGCCGACGGTTTTGCGGAACGCGTGGGAAAATATTCCGTTCAGCAGTTCCACATGATACTGGATAAATTCCAGGATATGAAGGGCAATTACAAGGCATGGAACCTCGGTCTGGCTTCCGCTCTCGCCTGCTGTGCCTTCACATTTCTCCTCGGCGGAGGTATAGTTGAGATGATCTGTGCATTCTTCGGCGCAGGCGTCGGAAACTTCGTCCGAAAGAAAATGCTCGAAAAACAAATAACGCTCTTTGCAAATGTTGCCATAGGCGTTGCATCTGCCTGCTGTACATATGTGCTTTTTATAAAGCTGGCAGAGCTCCTGCTGAATGTATCCGACATACATCAGGCAGGATACATATGCTCAATGCTTTTCGTTATCCCCGGTTTTCCGCTGATAACCGGCGGTATGGACCTTGCAAAGCTGGATCTTCGCTCGGGTATCGAGCGAGTCACTTACGCCCTGCTGATAATCCTTGTAGCCACACTGACAGGCTGGGTATCAGCCCTCATATTCAACTTTCATCCTCAGGACTTTGAAGCGTATCAGCTTGATCCCCTGCTCCGATTTGCTATCACCATGATAACAAGCTTCTGCGGAGTTTACGGTTTTTCTCTTATGTTCAACAGCACAAGAAAAATGGCTGCAACAGCAGGTCTCATCGGAATGATAGCAAATACTCTCCGTCTTGAGCTCATCGATATGGCTGAGATACACGTTGGTCTTGCAGCTTTCATAGGCGCTCTTACCGCAGGACTTCTCGCCTCCGCAATACACCACTGGATAGGCTATCCGAGAATAACTCTTACCGTTCCGTCTATCGTTATCATGGTTCCGGGAATGTTCATGTACAAGGGAATCTACTACATCGCTCTCAACGATATCGCAACAGGCGGTCTTTGGCTCACAAAGGCTGTCCTCATTGTTGCAGCACTCCCTCTGGGACTTATCTTCGCAAGAATAATCACTGACAAGAACTTCCGCAAGAGCAGCTGACAGGGAGGAAAGCCCATGAAAAAACAGCTTGCCCTTTTGTCAGCCGCTGTGATGAGCGTTTTGTCGGGCTGTAACAAGGTGACTTTCACCGAGAATACCGCAGCGGTGACCACAGAGGCTGTGACTGTACCAACTACAGAAGAAGCAATTACCACTGCCGCTCCGACTGACGTGACCGAGTCCATAACAGAGTATACTGCATATGACGCTTCTCTCCTGAGCTCTCCCGATGATATCGGACTTCACGATACCGACGGAAATGGTGTGGATTACATCTTCAGCTATGGCGGCGAGGAGTTCTATGCACTGTATGAGCCCGACAACTGGCACATAACCGACTCATACAAGATAGAAGATGAGGACGATATCCTTTTGATATGTCAGGCGCTTATCTCCGTACACCCCATACACAGCGCTGATATGCAGAGCTACAGAGCTGCCGAGGGTATGGCTTTTGAATGGCACCAGCATAACCTCGCCTACAATCATCTTCCCGACAGCTCCGAATGGAAAAGCAATGCAAAAGATGTCGACCTCGACTCAAAGGATGAGGGTAAAGGCTTGTTCAACTTTCTTATGGACAGGCTGGACAGCAATGAACAAACCGAATAACATGAAAAAGCCGCAGTTTTACCTGCGGCTTTTGTTTATATCAAAGGTTTTCGTTTTTAAGTGCATCTATGGGGTTATCCTTCTTTATCTTGCTCATTGAGAACATCATAGTGGAGAATACCACAAGGAATACGCTGAGTACTGCAACCGCAACTGCTACCCACGGAACAAAGAAAGATGTGTCTATACCTTCATTGATAGAGAGATAGATGAGATAGGTCACGCCCACTGATACGGGAAGTCCGTACAGAAGTGCCTTTGTGCCGTAAAGCAGGCACTCGTAGTTCAGCATTCTTCTCATGCCCTTTGCTGTCATTCCCACGGATTTCAGCATTGCGAACTCTCTGCGGCGGAGGTTGATATTGGTGGTTATGGTATTGAATACGTTTGCTGCGGCGATAAGTGAGATAAGTACGATAAATCCGTATGCGAATACTTTGACGATGACTATCATGCTGCGTTCTGACTCAATGCTCTCTGCATAGTTCCAGAACTCTCCGTCGGGAATTCCGTTTTCCTTGAGTGTAGTTTTCAGTGCCTCATAGCCTGCCTTGGTATCGTCGGCATTGATAGCATAATCATACGAATACATATCATTAGTATAATCTCCGAGTATCTCTTTTCTGAGACTGTATGGATATATCACGGACACTCCATATGAGCTTACAAAATAAGGACGCTTATCCGTTACCTTTCCTATATGCATTGTAATATCTTCAAGGCACTCATCATATGGGACATACATTTTGTCAAGCTCATCCTCAATGTTTACATATATTGCGCTGTCAATATAATCACCACAATAATAATATCCTTCTATTTTCTTGCTTTTCAGGAGCGTTATGTCGAAATCATTATTATTGAATATCTTTGTCCGCTCCATTCTGCCGCTCTTTTCGTTTAAGAGCAGAGTATTGTCAACAAGTATTCCGAGGGGATGATCTTTATTCATGAACTCGCTTTCGGATAAACCTTCGCTTTTAAGAAGCTGTCTGAAAGTATCATCATCAACATAATAATAATGCTGATCATATAATCTGAATCCGTCATGTTTAATATTTTCATCACCACGTCCGGACTGCTCAGCATTTTTTTCAATATATTCCTCTCGTATATCTCTTTCATCAGCGTATACTCTGAAGCCATAATCGCTTAAATAGAAAGCTGAGTCGGTTATATGCTCGGTGTTTCTTATACAGCGGAGTATCTCAAGAGGATCATCAGATGCGTCCTCAACGCCTTCGGGCTCATATACATTGAGAATGTAGTCCATTCCAAAAGAATTATTTGCGTCCTTTATTGCATCTACAAGATATGCCGTGAAGGAGTATGCCGAAATAAAGAGCACTATGCTCAGGAAAAGACTGATAATGGTCGCACGGTACTTCTTCTTGCTTCTCTTGAAATACTTGTGTGCAAGCACGCCTGATACGCCAAAAAGCTTTTGAATTATCTTGGGAGTCTTTATGTGCTTCTTCTGCTTTATGTCCTTGCTCTGGCGGATAGCTTCTACTGCTGTTATCCTTGTGGCTCTGATAGATGGGATCCATGCAGAGATCATTATGGTCACAAATGCGATAACACAGGCTGCTGCGATAGCTACGGGCGATACACAGATACGCATGGGCTCGGGATAACGGTCTCCCACAAATGCAGAGAACCTGCTTCCGATTGCAAGGAAGGTCACCCACATACCCACTATTCCAAGAATTATACCCAGAGGGATACCGATAGCGCCAAGGGAGATCGCTTCAAAGCGTACCATCTTGCGGAGCTGCTTCTTTGTAGCGCCAATGGATGAGAGAAGTCCGAACTGCTTCGTTCTGTCAGCGACAGAGATAGCGAAAGCATTGTATATCAGCATTATGGAGCCGAACATGATGAGCCCGATAACTACGGCAGCAAGTCCGTATACCACACTGTAAAAAGTCTTGTACTTCGATACACCGCTGAACATGAGAAGGTCAGAATGAGCCATGCCATCAAGTTTATTTTCCTTCATGAAGTCATAGATATCCTTCATGTTGTTCATGCGGTAGTATACTGTGAACATGGTATCATCGGTGTACTCATCGGGAACTGTCAGTGCGGTATAGCCTGCACAGTAAATATCCTCAAAATCAGGGCGTTCATAAAATCCGACAACCGTATATTCCCTTGTCTCTCTTACATCGAGTTTTTCTACCGAGATCGCGTCGCCGTCCTCATCATCAAATCCCTGAAAAGGATTTTCCTGTGTAAGGATAATATCGCTTACCGCCTCATCGGGAATGTCTATATATTCGGGAATATCCGCAATTCCCCTGACTTTCTCGGGAGCAGGCTTTCTGTCGCCTATTTCGAGAGTGAGCTTGTCTCCCTCATGGAGCTCCACTTCACCGTTTGCGCTGAGATGTTCGGGAAGAAGTATCTCGCTGCTGTTCTCGGGCAGACGTCCCGAGATCATGTGTATGGGGATTATTCCCGTCTCGTCTTCCTCATAACCCGAGATGTAGAGATAGGGCTTGTAGCTGTTAGTGCTGTCGATCTCAGCATAACCGATATAGCTCAGGACTCCTGTGTCCTTGACCTTGTCGGAGCCTTCTATAAGGTCGTATGTATCCTTGTCTGTATACTGTTCAAGTCCGTGCCACTTTCCTTCGGTGTATTCGTAATACCCGATAGCAAAGTTCCTTGCAGAGGCAAATGATGTAGTAACAGCACATATAAGTGCCGTGGAAAGCATGATACCTATTATGGTTACGATAGTACGCGCTTTGTTCTTCTTCAGAGACTGAAGCGTTACCTTGTTGAATATTTTCATTTGCGGATCACCTCGTCACGGGTTATCCTGCCGTCCTCAATGGCTATGATACGGTCTGCCTGAAGTGCGATATTCTCATCATGAGTGATGATGACAAGTGTCTGACCGTATTTCTTATTGGAGACTTTCAGCAGGTCAACTATCTCCTTGCTGTTCTTGCTGTCAAGGTTGCCCGTAGGCTCGTCTGCAAGAACTACCGCAGGGGCATTCATCAGCGCTCTGCCTATTGAGACTCTCTGCTGCTGACCGCCTGAAAGCTGATTGGGAAGGTGCTCCTCACGGCCCTTGAGCTTGAGTATATCAAGGAGCTCGTTCAGTCTCTCCTCGTTGACCTTCTGTCCGTCCATAAGCACAGGGAGAGTAATGTTCTCTGTAACATTCAGCACAGGGATAAGATTATAGAACTGATATATGAGTCCCACCTGTCTGCGGCGGAATATAGCAAGCTGTTCGTCATTCTGAGTGTATACATCACTGTCATCCATGAACACCTTTCCTGATGTGGGCTTGTCAACACCTCCGAGGATGTGGAGCAGTGTGGATTTTCCCGAACCCGAAGGACCTATTATTGCAACAAATTCTCCTTTTTTAACCGAAAAGCTCACATTGTCAAGAGCGCGGACCTCGTTTTCACCGCTTCCGTATGTCTTGCAAAGATTTTCAACTCGTAATATTTCCATTAGCGTATCTTCCTTTCTGAGTTTATGTCTATATCTTACCATGTCAATATGACACAACGGTGACTTTAATATAACAAATCTGTCACAAAAGAAAAAGGCAGGAAATCCCTGCCTTAAACTGTTGCCTCATAAAGCCTGATACTGAAAACAGCTCCGCCATCAGAAGAATTATCTGCTTTAATAGTACCGTTCTGCTCTGTCACTATCATGCGTGCAAGAGCAAGGCCGATACCGAAGCCGCCTTTATCCTCCGATGACCTGCCCTTATAAAACCTTTCAAAGATATGCGGAAGGTCTTCAGAGGATATACCGCTTCCGCTGTCAGTGATAACGATCTCGGAATATAGCGGATTTTTCGTACCTCTGACTGTGATCTTACCGCCGTCGGGAGTGTGCTCCATACAGTTCTTGACTATGTTGCCGATAGCCTCACAAGTCCATGCCACATCACATTCAAGCTCTCCTTCTGCCATTATGTCCAGCTCCTGTCCGCGAAGCTCGATAGGAACTCTCACAGGCATACAAGCCTTGTCGAGCAGCTCCTTCATGGTCACTTTCTCCTTGTGGAACCTTATAGTTCCTGCATCAAGCTTTGACATTTTCAGCAGCGCAGTTATAAGCCAGTCTATACGGGACAGCAGCCCGTATAGCTTATGGACTGTCTGTTCGCGCTTCTCCTCAGACATATCAGGGTCGGAGATCATGGATACAAGTATGTTTATTGAGGTGAGCGGAGTCCTTATCTGATGGGATATATCCGCAAGAAGATCGGCAAGATATACCTTATCCTGCAATAGTCCCGACTTCTGCTCCCTCAGCCGTATCGTCATTTTGTAGACCTCGCTGCGGAGCACTCCTATGTCCCCCTCTGTGTAGTTCTCGATATTGATGTTTTCTTCCCCGTGAAGTATCCTGTCGATATCATTTGACAGCTTAGTTATCCTTTTATATCTCCAAAATGATGAAATCAGGAATACTGCAATGAAAGCAGCACACAGAAGCAGCAAGGGAATGACCAGCTTTCGGTCATAGAAAAATACACAGCCTGCCGCTATGACCGCTATCACTGACATTATAAATGTCGAGACAGCTATCTCGGAATTTCTCATTAGCTTCATGTCAATCCACCCTGTACCCCAGACCTCTTACAGTCTTTATTATAGTCGGATCAGACGGATCGGCCTCTATCTTTTCACGCAGACGTTTAATATATACAGTAAGGGTATTGTCGTTGACAAACTCACCTGCAATATCCCAGATCGACTCAAGAAGCTTTGTCCTCGTCATAACTGCTCCCCTGTTATTGATAAAGACAAGGAGAAGTCTGTATTCAAGTGCCGACAGAAAAAGGTCCTTACCGTTTTTGCTGGCAGTTCCCTTTACCGTATCAACAAGGACATCACCAAGCTGAGTCACCGAGCCTGTGCTGCCTGTCAGTCTGAGAACGTTCTTTATACGGGAAACAAGCTCACGGGGACGGAAAGGCTTGGCAATGTAGTCATCAGCTCCGAGATCAAAGCCTGTAACCGTGCTGAATTCGTCTCCCGATGCTGTGAGAAATATCACAGGAAGGCAGGTGTTCGCCTTAATGGCAGAGCACACCGCAAAACCGTTGCCCTCGGCAAGAGACACATCAAGCAGCACAAGGTCAAATTCTCCGCTTTCCACCATTTCAAGCGCCTTGGTCTGACCGTTTGCATTTTTTACGCTGAAGCCCTCACCCGTAAGAAATTCGGTGAGATTGGCTATTATTTCTTTATCATCTTCTACAAGAAGTATCCTGTTCATAGTGTTCAGCACCTTTCTTTTTCATACTCTATATAATAACATATTTTTTTTTAAATAGCAAGATTTACTGAGAAAAGTGCTGTTATGCAGGTTAAATCGGGAAACAGCCGTGAAAAGTACGCCGATCATAATATAAACACAGCAAAAAAGCAGCTCATCCGAGCTGCTTTTCTTAATTGATGCTTACATAAAACTTCATATCTGCCTTCTGAGGTGTTGTGGTCTCTGCCTCAGAAGCCGCTTCCGTCTCCGCCTGATCTGCGGGAGAAACATAAATTACGGAACCATTCTCATCTTCGGGCATTGCTATGTCGGTCCCGCATGAGCATAGCATGGATACTGCACCGCACAGTGTTAAAACAAGCAAAAATTTCCTCATATATTTACCCCCAAATTATCATATCGGTAACATCATAATCCCTAATCCTTAAACCAATCTTAAATTAGTCTTAAAGAGCAGTTTTTTCTCTCCTCATTATCTTTGGCGTATAATTGACTATAACAATACCCAGAGCTACCAGTCCGAGAGCTGCAACAACACGCAGCGGACCTGCCTCACTCCTCTCAGAAAGCAGCAGGAACGACAGTATAACACCAAAAACGGGATTCATAAATCCGAACACCGATATCATTGACACAGGATTATGCTTCAAAAGCGTACCCCATATAGAAAAAGCAGCTGCGGAAACGATGGCAAGATATACAAGCATTGCAGCTCCACGGAGATCGACAGTCCCGATACGTCCGCCGAGAACAAGCCCGAGTACGGTCATGAATGTTCCGCCGATGATGAACTGCCAGCCGCTGAGCATAACAGGGTCTTCCTCAGCAGAAAAACGCTTTATAAGTGCTGCCGAAAAAGCATATGACAGAGCAGAAAGGAATACAAAGCCTTCTCCCGTCAGCCTGAATCCGCCGCCTATACCGCTCAGATTAATGAGGACAACTCCAGAAAAACCGACTGCACAGCCAAGTATCTTTCTGAATGTCAGCTTCTCCGTTCTGAATATCAGCGAAGCTACAAGTATTGACAGGAACACGTTTGAAGCTGTGATGACCGAGCTTTTCATGCCTGTGCTGCGTGCGAGACCTATGTAAAAGAACGTATACTGCAATATGGTCTGGAACAGTGACAGCATCACGATCTTTGGAACAGCTTTTCTCCTCGGTATCAAAGGCTTTCGGGCAGTGAGGCTTCCCATGATCAATGCAAGAACACCTGCAAGCGCGAAGCGAAGCCCTGCGTAAAGTATCTGTGAAGCTGTATCATCGGAGCCTATGCCAGAATAGCCGTATCCAAGCTTTATACACGGAAAGGCACTTCCCCACAGCAGACAGCACAGCATCGTCAGCGGTATTACAGCTGCTTTTCTGGTAAGTACAGAGCGTTCCTTCATATATTCTCCTCTTTTTCAAGTATTCCGAGAGCTTCAGCTTCTTCGGCAAGCTGTCGGCAGCCGGCGTTCATTGTACCGAATTTCTTTACGGTGCATACTGCTCTGCCGCATTTTCTCATTATTTCGGAAGCCTTAGCAAGTTTTTCCGCCGAAACGGCTTCAAATGGCGCTTCGGTGACAAGCTCGGCAGCAAGCGCCTTCGCTGCAGGATACTCAATATCGTTTTCATGTATGATGCCTGCCGCAAAAGATATGCCTTTGCGTCTGAGTCTGCGGTAAAGCGAGATACCGCTGCCTCCTCCGCCTATTATGAATATCCCGGGAGCATCTGTGAGTCTTGAAAGCTCGGGAGAGCCATAAGCCTCACAGATGCTCCCCTCGGAAACTCCGTAAAGCTCCCCAATATAACCGTTGGAAAATATCTCCTCAGGGGTTCCGATCCTGTCAGCAGCTGAGTCCTTTATGCAAAGAATCGTATCGGATACTCGCTGTGCCAGTTCCAGCTCATGGAGCGAAAGAATGACTGCTATATTCTTCCGGGAAGCCAGCCTTTTCAGCAGATCCATCAGCTCAAGCTTTGCTCTTACATCAAGGAAGGTCGTCGGCTCGTCAAGTATGAGCACATCAGGTCTGCGGCAGATGGCTCCTGCCAGAAGAACACGCTGACGCTGTCCGTCGCTTATCCTGTCAAAATCACGCTCTGCAAGCTCAGTGACCCCAACAAGCTCCATAGCCTGCTTTACCAGTTCATGATCCTCCGCGGACAGAAGTCCCAGTCTGCCTGTGTAGGGGTAGCGTCCCATTTCCACAACGTCTATACAGCTCATATATTCGGTCTTTATCCTGCCTGTGAGGAGTACTGATACCGCTCTTGCCAGTTCATTACCGCTGAGGCTGCTGATATCTCTGCCATCAATAAAAACTTTTCCCCCAATGGGCTCGAGCTGACGGCAGATGGTTTTGAGTACAGTGGACTTTCCTGCACCGTTGGGACCGATGAGAGTAAGTATCCTCCCGCGCTGAGCTTCGAGGGTCAGCCCGTTTACTACGACATTTCTGCCGTAGCCTGCGGAAAGCTCCTCAGCTCGGAGTATCGTTTCAGACATTTGCTCTCCCCCTCTCTCTGTGAAGAAGCATATATACTACAACAGGAGCGCCGAAAACAGCCGTTACCGTGCTGATACTCAGCTCTGTGGGAGCAAACAGCGTTCGCGTTATAAGGTCGCAGAGCAGACAGAAAACAGCTCCTCCAAGAAAACAGGCAGGCAGTATCCGAACGGGCTTTGCAGTACCGAAAACGCTCTTTATAATGTGCGGGACTGCAACTCCCACGAAGGAAACAGGTCCTGCAAATGCAGTAACACAGGCAGAAAGAATACTCGAAAGCAGTATCAGCAAAGCGCGGAATGCCTTTATCCTCACACCCGAATTTACAGCATAGCTCTCGCCGAGCTGATAGGCATTCATGGGCTTTGAAAGCAGAAACGCAGCTATGCAGGCAGGAAATACTACCGCTGCCGCAGTCAGCGCTTCACCTTTGCCTATGCCGGAAAAGCTTCCCATGGACCAGTTGTGCAGGTTCACGATGTTTGAGTCGTCGGAAAAGTTCACCACGAGCTCTGTAACGGAAGAGCAGATGTAGCCTATCATTACTCCGCAGACGATAAGCACGGACATCCGCTTTACCCTGCCCGATATCATAAGAACGATGCCCATAGACATCATGGCGCCCACAAAGGCGGCTCCTATCATTCCAAGGGAGCTGACTGCAAATCCCTGTGACAGGGACAGCACCATCAGCAAGGCTACCGTAAGCTTTGCTCCCGAGGATATTCCAAGTATATAAGGACCTGCAATGGGATTTGCAAAGAAATTCTGGAGCAGAAAGCCCGATACAGCCAGCGCTCCGCCAAGAATAGCTGCCGCAGCAGTTCTCGGGAGCCTGAGCTGTGTTATGATATTATAGGCGACCTTGTCAGACTCAGGTTCGGCAAGTGCGCTTCTGAGCCGTGATACGGATATATCCGCGCTGCCTGCACATATATTTACTGCCGCAAGGATAACGAGCAGCAGCAGCAAAACAATATATCCTGCTATAAGCCGTACTCTCTGAGTCTTCACTGTTATCACTCCAGTCTGTACATGAAATTCATTTTATTATCGGCTTCACCAGTAAAAATAAGATGAAGCTCAGCTATCATATCGGCAGCTCCCGTGGTCTGCTGAAACATATTTTTCTCAGTACACCATACATCACCGTTTTTCACAGCGGTAAAATCACTCAGCAGCGGATATTTCTCCATAAGCTCGCTGATGCTCTCCACACTTCCTGCAATATCGGAATTGTATATGAGCACATCTGCGTCCCACGCCTTCTCATAAAAGGTCTCAGGCTGAATGGTCATGGTAGAAAGTGCGTTGTCATCCGTGCCAAGATCGCTGTTGGAGAAAATATACTCTCCCCCTGCCATTCGCATCATTTCGGGAACATAGTCGGCAGGCTTGCGGACCACAACTCCTCCCGACGAGTTAATGTAAAAGAAAGCAGCAGTTTTTCCGCTCTTTTCATCTGTAAGTATATCTCCGAGAAGCTGTGTCTTTTCGTTGAAAAGCTGCTCAGCCTGCTCCTCGCAGCCGAAAAGTATACCGTATAGCTTTATCCATTCCATTCTGCCGAGAGGGTCTTTCTCATAGCTTGATCGCTCAACAAGCACGGGAATGCCAAGTGCCTCTATCTGCTCCCTGACCTCTGGACTGTGATAGATCATTGTGGACTCTATGGCGAGTCCGCAGTCCATTTCAAGCAAAGCCTCATAGTCGGGAGCACTGTATTTGCCGATATAGCTTATATCTCCGCTGTCCATAGCTTCTCTGACGGAACTCAGACACCAGTCCTCATATTTAGTGGAGGTCATGGAGACCCTGTCCAGCGCACCTGCACCGTCTATGAGGTCCATAGCAGAGGAAGCGGCATTGTACACGCATTCAAGTGGCTGCTGTATGACAGCTGCGTCGGAATAGCCGGATGGAGCTGTTTTCCCCTCAGGAACTACCATGTACCTGTCCTCCCCGATAGTGACAAGTGTACAGCCGTTATCCACATACTCGGCTGTGAACTGCTTTGCATATTCAAGCTTCAGGCTGTTTTCGGGAGTCTCCGTCTTTGACACCGCTGTCCCTTTTGCAGAACAGCCTGCAAGTAAAATGCAGGCTGCTGCCGAAAGCAATATACGTTTCAGCATATCACTTTATGGTATCGGGCTCAAAGGTAAGGGTATAGCTTATCTCGTGAGGTGTACTCATGGCTGTTGTGTCAGCAGACACAGCCATCTTACCCAATGAAGAAACAGGTATGTCAAACACAGAGAACTCATCTGTGCTTGTGGGAAGTATCTTCTCACCGTCAACTACCATGTAATCGTACTTATTGCTGCTCCAAATCAGTTCGGCGTAAGCCTGTCCGTTCTCAACGGTGAGCTTTGCAGGAGACTGAACGGAAGCCTTTCCCGAGCCGCCCTCAAGAGATACTTCGATAGTATATTCGCCGTCTGAAAGACCGAGAGTATCGGGAGTTATGTCCTCAGCACCGAGCAGTGCGCCTTTAGGAAGTGAATCAGCGCGGAAAACAAGCTTTCTGTCGTACCACTGTTCCTTTCTCTTGCTGTATGCCGCACAGTCTGTCTCCTTATCAAGTGCCTCAACGGGAACTGTAAAGGCTGCAACATCGCCTTCTTCTTCGGCAGGGATATACTCAGACTCATCTGCCTTTTGAGCCTTATCCCCTGTTCCCATATAAAGGTACTCATAGCCGCTGCCGCTCATTGTAAGCCTTGCGGTCATGCTTCCGTCAGCTACTGTGAGCTTGCATTCGGTTATCTTGAACATGGTGGAGCTTGAATCAACATTGATGTCGTACTCTCCATCGGCTACGCTGTCAGCATAGACAGCTTCCATGCCCTCATAGCCTACCTCCTGCTGGGGAGCTGTGACCTGTTCTGTTGTTGCTTCGGAAGTGGTCTCCTCGGCTGTTGTCTCGGCAGCGGCAGTTTCTGTGGCTGTAGTCTCCTGAACAGCTGACGATGATGAGCTTGTCTTTTCTGAACATGAACAGAGCGAAACTGCTGAGATCAGCAGCGCAGCAATAAAAATAGTAGTCTTTTTCATATTATCACCTTTTAAAGAAGCAGCCGACACTGAGTCGGCTGCGGATCATTTATCACTTGATAGAGTCGATAGCTGCCTGTGCGTGGTCAACATAGATGCTGCGGATATCCTCGTTCTCACCGAGTCCTCTCAGAACACACTCTACGTCATAGCCCTCGGCTAAGAATGCGGACTTCCATGAGTCCTCCTCGTCGCCCGCCATATCATTGTTTGCGTGATCGCCTGCAACTACCATAAGAGGCTCAAGGATAACTCTCTTGTAATTTCCTTCCTTGACCTTTGCAATTACGTCGTCAAGTGAAGGTGTTGCTTCAACTGTACCTACATAGTAATTTGCGTAGCCGTCAGCTGTGAGAAGCTCCTGCATCTTAGCATAAATACCGTTTGATTCAGCCTCTGTACCGTGTCCCATGAAGCAGATAGCGGTCTCGCCGTCATCGTACTCCTTAGTCCATTCTGTGATAGCCTTCTCTACTCTTGAGAAGTCCTCATCTGTTGTGAGGAGAGGCTCACCGATAACTACCTTGTCAAATGCATCTGAATACTCTGCGACCTTCTCTGAAAGCTCATCGTACTCAAGTCCGTTCATCAGGTGGGTGGGCTGTACGACAAGATTCTTTACCTCGTTGTCAACTGCTCTCTGAAGTGCTGCATCAAGGTCGTCAATAAGGATACCATCGCGTCTGTTGACATGGTCGATGATAATATTTGCAGTAAATCCGCGGCGGACTGAATAATCGGGGAATGCCTTTTCCAATGCATCCTCGATAGCTCCTATTGTAAGGCGTCTGCTGTCATTGAAGCTTGTACCGAAGCTTACAACGAGAAGCTCGTTATCGCCTATATCGTCCTGATTGCGGACATTGTCAAGTGAAGCGTCGCCTGTGTCGTAGTTCTCCTCGTCGTCCATTTCCTCTTCCTCCGCTTCTGTTGTATCTTCCTCTGTAGATTCTTCGGTCGTAGTCTCAGCCACGGTCGTTGCCTCAGTTGCGGATTCGGACTTACTGTCCTTGCTGTCGCTGCTGCATGAAGCAAAGCAGGCTGCCGTCAGTGTGATTGCAGAAATAGCTGCGATAATCTTTTTCATGTTTTTCCTCCTGTTTTTCCAGGAGACAAAGGTCGTGCGCAAAAATGCCCTCCGCAAAGCAGAAGGCATGACAAAACACTCAGTATATGAGCAATGGTACGATCAATGCCTCGTGATCCGAGCTTTCAGCTCTGTACCGACAAACGGCAGGTCTCCTGACTTCCGTGCAATAACACATTTCTCCGCCTTCCCGCTTTTCGCAGTGGCTGCACTCTCCGGCACATGGATAATGCTGTACGGTCACAGTGACGAGATCGTGCAGGTCTTTCACCTGCTTCCCTATTATCTTCCTGCACCGCTCGCGCGATAGGAAGCACCGTTCACCTTTAAATATTAAATATTCATGAATACTTGTACATTATATCACAGTTGCACCGACTTTCCAAGAGTTTACCGAAAAATCGGAACTTTCGACAAAATCGCAGCATTTTTGGCGGACAATTCTATGTATCTGCCTTATACTCTTATGCACATTATATGTAATGAATTGCATACTTTTCTGCACTCCGTTTGCATTGACATTTTTTACAAAAAACACTATAATATATACAATAAATCCATCAAAGGAGGACGTTTATGAAGCTAAAAAAACTCCTTACGGCTGCACTGTCGGGACTGATGATAATGTCAGCTCAGGCTGTGATACCCTCATCTGCCGCAAACGCCCGTGTATCGGTCCACGACCCCTCAATTATCAAGGACAACGGAACATATTACGTTTTCGGCTCACATATCGAAGCAGCTAAATCTGCCGACCTTATGAACTGGAGGCGCTTCTCCAACGGCTATGCCACGAACAATAATGTGGAATTCGGCAGTCTGTCTCAGAATCTGAAAAAAGCATTCGCTTGGGCAGGCGAAGACCTTGAGGATTGCGAGGGCGGTTTTGCGGTCTGGGCTCCCGATGTTGTATGGGACGCCGATTACATAAACAGCGACGGCTCAAAGGGCGCTTACCTCATGTACTTCTGTACATCTTCGACCTATATGCGCTCGGTAATCGCATATGCTGCTTCAAAGAATATCGAGGGTCCCTATACATTTGTGGACACTCTCATATACTCCGGCTTCACGAACAATGACGCCTATGTTAAGAGCTCCACAAAGAATGTGAACAAGAAATATACCTCTACAAATATCGACGAGCTTATTGCAGCAGGTCAGGTAAGCTTCAACAACAGCTGGTTCAGAAATAATGACTTCAATAACCAGCTTTTCCCCAACGCTATCGATCCGACCATATATTTTGATACCGACGGAAAGATGTATATGTGCTACGGCTCGTGGTCGGGAGGTATCTTCACTCTGGAGATAGACCCTGCAACAGGTCAGTGCATACATCCCAAAACAGGACAGACCTCCGACGGACGCATGGTGGACAGCTACTTTGGCACAAAAATATCCGGCGGCTACGGCAAATCCGGTGAGGGTCCCTTTATTGAGTACAACGCCGATACAGGCTACTATTACCTGTGGGTAACTTATGGCGGACTTACCTCCAACGGCGGCTACAATATGCGCGTATTCCGCTCCACATCACCTCTCGGTCCGTTCACAGACCCGGCAGGAAGGCAGGCTGTACTGCCCACAAATCCCAACCTTGACGCAACAGGTCTGAAGGTCATGGGCAACTACAAATTCAGCTCCCTTGACAAAGCTTATATGGCCTGCGGACACAACTCAGTGCTCCGCGATGATGACGGAAAGTGGTACCTTTTCTATCACGCCAGATTTGACGACGGCAACGAGTTCCATGAGGTCCGTGTACACTCGATGTACTTCAACGAAAAGGGCTGGCCGGTTGTGGCTCCCTTTGAATATGCAAGGGACGAAATGTCCGCAACAGGCTACAATACCGAGGATATCGTCGGTGATTATGAATTCATTGACCACGGTACAGCTACCGACGGAAAGATAATCAATTACAGCAATATAAAGCTAAACTCCGACGGAAGTATCAGCGGTGCGGCTACAGGAAAATGGTCTCAGGCTATGGACACCTCCGCTGCGGAAATAACCATAGACGGGCAGGTCTACAACGGCTATTTCCTCGCTGCCAAGGACGAGAACGGTAAAAAGGTCATGTCATTTACTGCTGTGGGCACCAACAACCACACCATATGGGGCGCTCAGACAAAGCAGTTCACAGGTTCTCTGCGCTCGGCAACTGCTGACTTCACCGACAGCGAGTCTCAGCTCATAAACAAAGCCGAAACAGTATCCGGCACAGGTGCAGAGCCCTATCTCAGCGGCACTGCACTTCTCAGCGGTGCTTCATATTACATAGTGAACCAGAACAGCGGCATGGCTATCGACCTGCCAAACGGCAAGCTGGACGAGGGTACCAATATCCAGCAGTGGGAGCGCAACGGCAGCTGGGCTCAGCAATGGCGTATCATCTCCGTTGACAAGGACTATTGCAGGATAGTATCTGTTGGCGACGAATCCATGTGTATGGCTGTGGCAGAAAACTCAGCCGCGGACGGTGTAAACATTGAGCTCCAGAAGTACAGCGGCAAGTCCAATCAGCTGTTCAGACTGGTAAAAAGCGGTCTGGACTACGGAATAGTTTCCAAGTGCTCAGAGGGCAAGGGCGGTCTTGATGTCTATGAATGGTCAAAGGAAAACGGCGGCAACATCAACCAGTGGAACTACTGGGAGGGCGGCTGCCAGCTATGGAGCCTGCTCCCTGTTCACCCCGCAGTTACCGACGGAAGCTACACTATAAGAAACGTCAGCAGCGGCCTTTATTTGTTCAATATGAAAGGCAAGATAGTACAGTTCAACGCTCAGGGTATCAGTGTTCAGCCTGATATGTTCGGCAATATGCCTTTTACCCTTAACGATCAGATATGGACCTTCACGCGACTTTCCGATGGCACCTACTCTGTCAAGGACAAGCGCGGAAAAGCTCTTACCTCAAATGAGGGGCAGTATTTTGAGCTGACAGAGTTCACAGGCGACGACTCCCAGAAATTCACTGTCATCTGCAACAGCGACGGAAGCTATTCCCTGACTCAGGGCATCACCTGCGCTGATCTCCCCTATCCTACAGATGAATCGGAAAAGGAGTTCTGTGTGAACCTGTTTACGGGAAGCGAGAGCCAGAAATTCGTTCTCGAGCCCATCGTCCCCGAGGAAACAACTCCTGTCCTCGGTGATATAAACGGTGACGGATCACGAAACGTATCCGATCTGGTACTTCTCCAGAAATATCTCCTGAAAGCCGAAACTGTCATTGACAACGATGCTGCCGATCTCAACGGCGACGGCGTTATAGATGTATTCGACAATATAAGACTGAGAAAGCTTCTCACAAATAATTGACCTCTTGAGCGCTGTCGCAGTATCATCCCTGCGGCTGCGCCTATTTTTTGCCGATATGCCAATTTGTAACCGCTTTTAACTTGACATTCTCTGTGAAAATGTGTACAATATATATGTATGCAGGCTTTTATCCTGCTAAAGAGAAAAATTACGGAGGTTATTATGGATCCTAATCAGAACAGACCACAGGGCAGACGTAAAAACGTCACCTCTGGCGGCAGCGGAGCACATAGACGAGGCGACGGCCTCGGAACAGGTCCCGTAGGTTCCGGCAGCTATTCAGGCGGTCAGACAGGCGGCGGCGGTGGTGCCAAAAGAGCTGCTGCAGGCGGCGGAGGACTTATAACACTGCTTATTATCGGCTTTTTCCTTTTCAAAATGTTCAGCGGCGGCAGCGGAGGCGGCGGCGATCTCCTCGGCTCCCTTACAGGCGGCAGCGGCGGCGTTGATATAGGCTCTGTTCCATCAGGCTTCGGTTTCAGCACCGAGGATACTGCTTCGGGAAGCCTTACCAGTGATAATGCTGTTGACACAAGCGTTGCAACAGGCTCCCGCGATAAGAGAACAGTCATCAAGGGCAATAACGAAGACGTAGTTACCATTATGGTCTATATGTGCGGTACTGACCTCGAGTCCAAGTACGGTATGGCATCCTCCGATATGGAGGAGATGAGAGCTGCTACCTACGGCGATAACGTAAATGTCATCGTATTCACAGGCGGCTGCTCAAAGTGGAAGGTAAGCGGAATCAGCAACAAGGTCAACCAGATCTACCAAATCAAGAACGGTCAGATCGGCAGACTTGTTGAAGACGCAGGCAGCAAGCCTATGACTGACCCAAACAACCTTGCATCTTTCATTCAGTTCTGCTCAAAGAACTTCCCTGCTAACAGAAACGAGCTCATCCTCTGGGATCACGGCGGCGGATCTGTAACAGGCTACGGATATGACGAAAAGAACAAGAACAGCGGCTCAATGAGCCTTGCAGGTATCAAGCAGGCACTCAAGAGCGGCGGCGTTCAGTTTGATTTCATCGGCTTTGATGCCTGCCTTATGGCTACTGCCGAGACAGCTCTCATGCTCAACGATCACGCTGACTACCTTATCGCTTCCGAGGAAACAGAGCCCGGTATCGGCTGGTACTACACAAGATGGCTCACCAACCTCGGCAAGAACACTTCGATGCCTACTCTCGACATCGGCAAAAATATCGTTGACGATTTCGTTTCAGAGTGTGGCAAGAAGTGCAGAGGTCAGAAGACTACACTATCAGTTATCGACCTTGCCGAGTTCTCAAATACGGTTCCTTCAAAGCTTTCGTCCTTCGCAAAGTCTGTAAGCACAAAGATATCAAACAACGAGTACAAGGACATCTCAAACGCAAGATATGCTACCCGCGAATTCGCAGAGAGCTCACGCATAGATCAGGTCGATCTTGTAAATCTTGCAGAGAACGTCGGAACTGCTGAGGGTAAGGCTCTCGCAGATGCCCTCAGAAATGCTGTAAAGTATAACCTCACCTCTTCAAATATGACAAACGCTTACGGCGTTTCCATTTATTTCCCGTATCAGCGTACTTCTTACGTTGATTCAGCCTGCAATACTTACGATAAGATCGGTATGGACGCTGAGTACTCAAAGTGCATCAAGCAGTTCGCTAAGCTCGAAACAGGCGGACAGATCGCTGCGGGCGGAACAGGCTCAGCTCTCGGCTCGCTGTTTGGTCTGGGCGGTTCTTCAGGCTCATCAGGCAGCTCAGACATGATAGGCTCTCTCCTTTCAAGCTTCCTCGGCGGAGGCGGCGGCAGGAGCATTGAAGGTCTTGACAGCTCCAACACTGCATTCATGGACGATACCGATGTTGATGGCACAGCTGAGTACCTCTCCACTCATTACTTCGATCCCTCTAATCTCGTCTGGGAGCAGAAGGACGGCAAGTACACCATGAAGCTGGAAGATGCACAGTGGGAAATGGTACACAAGCTTGACCTCAATATGTTCTATGACGACGGCTCAGGATACATTGACCTCGGTCTGGATAACCTGTTCACATTCGATGATGACGGCGCTCTTATTGCCGACACAGAGAAGAACTGGCTCTCCATCAACGGCAACGTTGTAGCCTACTACCACACAGATACAACATACAACGGCACAGAACAGATCATCAGAGGCTATGTTCCTGCTCTCCTCAACGGTGAAAGAGTAAACCTCATAATCGTCTTTGACGATGAACATCCCGACGGATATATCGCAGGCGCTTCTACAGACTATGTAAACGGCGAAACAGACGCTGTTGCAAAGAACCTGACTGAGCTTACAGTTGGTGATACCCTCGACTTCATCTGCGATTACTACACTTACGATATGAAGTATCAGGACAGCTACTTCATCGGCGATCAGGTTACTGTTACAAATAATATGACCATAAGCAATACAGATGTAGGAAGCGGTTCGTGCCACATCCTCTATCGTTTCTCTGATATATACAATCAGGACTACTGGTCAGAGCCTATCGTTGTTGACTAAACGCAAGGAGCAGCCTTCGGGCTGCTCCTTTTTGTATTGTAAAAAAATAAAAATAAATACACAAAATTTATTTACACTTGACATTACTTCCCGATTGTAGTATAATATTAATGCTGTCGAGGTGTGGCTCAGTTTGGTAGAGTACTACGTTCGGGACGTAGGGGCCGCAGGTTCAAATCCTGTCACCTCGACCATAAGGACAGTATTGTATCATGTATACTGTCCTTTTATACGCCGCTGTGGTGGAATTGGCAGACACAAGGGACTTAAAATCCCTCGGTAGCAATATCGTACCGGTTCAAGTCCGGTCAGCGGCACTGAACAAAATGGACTGTATTCTCATACAGTCCATTTTGTTTTATGTAGATCATACAGTAAAAAAGCTCCCCTTTTAGTCAGCTTCCCTTAGCGGAAAAAGTGGGTTACCGAGCCTGATAGTATGGGCTCGGTAATTTTATGCCACGTTCCGCCAGAGGGGGCTCCCCTTCGGGGAGCTTTTCATTTTACTTTACGCGCTGAGGCCTTGTCTTGGGAACAGACACCTCGTCTCCGAGAACTATTCTTGTGATAAGCACCAGATCATTTATCTTTGTAGCGCCGCTGCAGTCGATATCAGCCTCAACAATAGTGTCTTTGCCGTCGATCGCCTTTATAAGCTCTCTGCGGGCAACAACAAGATCAAACGAATCAACCGTCAGATCATTGTTGAGGTCTCCGGGAATGTAAACGTCTTCCTCCTCGGCATCAGTCTCTGCATTCTCCAGCGACTCAAATCCGGCAGATACTGCAATATCAACATCATCTATCTTAACGATGTTCTTTGTGACCTCGGCAGAACCGCTTGAGCCGTCTCTGCCCTCTACGTTAAACATTACTCTTTCGGGATCAGCGATATCAAGCCCATACTTTACATATGCTGCAAGATGCGCAGTAACAGGGATAGAACCTTCCATGGTTCCGTCTTCTGAAAGCTTGTTGTCCTTGCGGACACTCCAGTATTCCTCAAAGAAGCCGTTGAACGGTGTCTTGTAAATATCGTAAATTCCGTCACCAATGGTTTCTGTACCGAGATACTCTGATCTATCGCTTATCTGCCAGTCCTTCCAGCCGTCAACTATGTAACAATCAACTCTGCTATTATTGAGACAGCTGTATGAACCTGCAAAAACTGTGCCGTCTGATTCGATATCAGCCTTATAATCTATGGAGATATCTTCACCTGCATACTCTCTTACGATAGACCTTGTGTTGTTCTTGTCAAGATAAGCGAGACCTCTGCAAAATGAAACACTGTGATTGTTATTCCATTCACAGTTGAAGTTGCCGCCGTCAAGGACGTCCATCTTCATAGTGCCGCCCTGACCGAAGATAGTATCATCGTAAAGGCTATAGAAGTATCCTCCGCGCTCATCACCTGCTGCTTCGGTGAATGTTACCTGATCTATATTCTCGGGAACATAAGGATCTTCATTTGGCTCGGGAGTTTCAGCATCGGGATCAGTAACTGCATAGTATATGCTATTCCGAAGAACATTAGCCTTGCCCTTAGAGTTGTACGGGTCAACGCAAAGCATTACCTCATAAAGATCGTCAACAGGCATTCCTGCCTCTTCCCATGCGGCAAAATGCTCGGATACAGCTATCGTATTGGAGAAAGTGCTGTAGTCCTCTGAAAGCTTCTCACGGCGAACGCTCCAGTACTGATAAGGACCGATCGATGAGTTCAATGTGCAAAGTGATGAAACAGTTCTTACTTTGTAAATGTCATATACTCCGCCTTCTGTCTCTACTGAACCAACAGGCTCCTTATCCTGACAAGGCTTGTAATCGCCCCAGTCATCAATTATAAAGTACTCTGTTGAACAGTCATTCATCCAGCCATATGCGCCAAAGGTATAGTAACCGTCACAATCTACATTGGCACGGTATGAGATATAGATGTCAGAGCCTTCGATATAACTGGTGCCGCGTTTATCAACTTTATGTCCTGTCATGAACAGGGCGCTGTCGGTAAGGTCCCATTCGCAGTTGTATACACCGAAGCTGCCGACACTGAATTTTGTCTCATCGGCTTCATTGCTCCTCCATGCAGCGTAATCATAGAGTCCGCTGCAGCCCTCAACATTGGTTTGATCAGTATTGATCTCCTCAAAAGGCAAGAAAGACCACGACGGATCATCTTCTGCATGGGCAGCAGCGATCCCACCTGACATACACATGGAGGCTGACATGGCAATGGATACGATTCGTTTGAATAGTTTGTTCATTATTATTCCTCCTATCATGCAATTTAAAGCCTTTTAGGCTTTATAACCAAATAATATCACCATATTTGAATTAATTCAAGTAAATTATTGTGCAAAAATGTTGTATTTTAATCGCTTTCTTACCAAAAATTGCTTTTTTCATCTGTTCCTTGTCAATTATTGCCTTATTAATGAGCAGAACTTATCTATACTTTTTTGTTATATGTGCTTAACGTTTTTATATTGATAATGCGGCATTTTTTCTGAAATCCTATTGACATTATTATAATTATATAGTATAATTAGTCTCGGTTAACAACTTTATTCATTTAAAGCTTTACAAGTTTATAATTCAAAACTGTAAATCAAAAAGAAAGGTCTTGATATCAATGGGCTCACAAGCCGCAACATTCGTCATTCTCGGAATTTACGTCGCCATAATGGTCGGAATAGGACTATATATGTCACGCAAGACAAAGTCCACTGAGGACTTTATGCTGGGCGGCAGAAGCGTAGGTTCATGGCTCACCGCTTTCTCCTACGGCACAACTTACTTCTCGGCAGTTGTTTTCATCGGATATGCAGGTCAGTTCGGCTGGATGTACGGTGCATCAGCTACATGGGTAGGTATAGGCAACGCCATCATCGGAAGCCTTATCCCATTCTTCCTCATAGGCAAGCGTACCCGTCTTATGACAAACCACCTCGGCGCAAAGACAATGCCCGAATACTTTGAGCACAGATTTGACTCAACTAAGCTCAAAACAGCCTCTGCTCTCATCGTTTTCATCTTCCTTATCCCCTATACCGCTTCAGTATACAACGGTCTTTCAAGACTTTTCGGCATGGTATTCGACCTTGGTGAAAACGGCGGTACATACATCATAATCGCTATGGCTGTTCTCTCAGCTATCTATGTTACACTGGGCGGATACAAGGCTACCGCTCTCAATGACTTCTTCCAGGGTATCATCATGCTCATCGGTATCGGCACTGTCGTTGCACTTACAGTCCAGAAAAAGGACGGTCTCTCGGCTGCACTTGATGCTCTCAACAGTATTTCCGACAGCAAGACCGAAACAGGTACTCTCGGTTCACTCTTCGGTCCCGATCCGATCAACCTCCTCGGAGTTGTTCTCCTTACCTCTCTCGGTACATGGGGACTCCCTCAGATGGTCCAGAAGTTCTACGCTATTAAGGACGAACAGGCTATCAAAAAGGGCGCCGTTATCTCCACATTCTTCGCTATCGTAGTAGCAGGCGGCTCATACTTCATGGGCGGCTTCGTAAGACTTTACTGCACACTTGACAGCGCTGACGGTTCCGGCAGGACATTCATAGACACTGTCAACGGCAAGCCCGTATATGACACTATGGTTCCTGCACTCATCCATCAGGCTCTGCCAAATCTGCTTATAGGTCTTGTAGTTGTACTTGTTCTCTCTGCTTCACTCTCCACACTCTCTTCACTTGTTCTTACATCAAGCTCAACTCTTACAAATGACCTTATCAAGCCCCGTGTTAAGAACTTCGACGATAAGAAGCAGGTAACATTCATGCGTGTTTTCATCGCAGTATTCCTCGTTATCTCGGTTATCATCGCCTGCAACAAGAACGCTTCCATTTCTACACTTATGTCATACTCATGGGGAGCTCTCTCGGGCGCTTTCCTCGGGCCTTTCCTCTATGGTCTCTTTATGAAGAAGGCTTCAAAGGCTGCCTGCTGGACAAGCTTTATCACAGGTGTTGGAATCAGCGTCGCTCATATGCTCCTTTTCAGCCTCAATATCGAAGCTTTCAGCGGCATCAGACAGGCAGTTATCGATCTCAACTGTCCGCTCAATCTTCTCTCACCTATCAATGCAGGTGCTTTCGCAATGATCGTATCTCTCATTATTGTGCCTATCGTGAGCAGCTTCACAAAGGCTCCCGAGAAGAAGATCATAGACAACGCATTCAGCAGCCTTGCTGCAAAATAAAAGTAAACGGGAACGCTTGGCGTTCCCGTATTTTTATAAGAATCTTCTATGAAGACAGTTGAACATATAGATATTGCCCCTGAGCGTTACAAAGATGCTCAGGGGCAGTGTGTTTATTCAGGTAAATCAAAATTTAGCAAAGCTAAATTTTGATTTGAGTTTAGAGTTGAGAGTTTAGAGTTGAAAGTTGTGGAGTCGCCTGCGGCGACAGTATTTAAATATTGTGAGCGAAGCGAACACATTAACTCTCAACTCTCAACTTTCAACTATCAACTTAGCGCATACGCGCTAAATTCCGATTTAAATGTGTCATTATAAAACACTGCCGCAATTAAAAAAAGCCATAGTACCACTGACCTAAAATCAGAAATACTATGGCTTTTATTCAGATATTGTCGCTGTCCGTAAACAGCTGCTTTTTTATTATCACTTCTTCACGAATTCGTTGAGTGTGCCTGAACCGCTTCCCGAAATGTAAGCATAATATCCGAGAACGTTGCTGGCGTCAACTGCGTCGACCTTTCTGTTGCCGTCAACGTCAGCGGCAGCCATCTGGTCAGCTGTCATCTCGGAATCCTTATTTGACGATATCTTAGCATAAGCTGCAAGGATTCCCGAAGCATCAACTGCGTCGATCTTTCCGTCGTTGTTTATATCGCCAAGCTTTCTGTCAGAAGCATTGACACGAAGGCTCTCGCTGTCCTCAGCAGGGAAAATATCAACACTTATTGAAAGATCATCAACAAATCTCGGTGCAACATTGGTACGAAATGTTTTGCCGTCATCATACATTTTGATATCATAGCTTCCGCCTGCTGCACCATCCTTGAATTTTGCGCTGAAGTAAGCCAGCGGATAATCATCGGAAGCAGAACCTGCAAGCTGCATGGGTCTCATTACATTTGTATCCATATAGTTGATGATCAGCATATTTAAATCAGGGAAAGTATCCATAGTGTTTACAAGATCCGCATCCGAATTGATTCCTGTGATCTTGAAAGGACAATTGCCTGCCTTTGCAAACGGTCCTGTCAGATCGGTAAGCTGAAGATCAGGATTATCACAGTTCCACTTTGCAAATACCTGACCTGCACACTTATCATCGTCTTTAAAGTATACAGATGCTGATACCTTTGCACCTTCTCCTGCAACAGTCTTGTTTACGAATACGGTACCATACTTGAGTACCTCAACGCCTGTGCCCTCTTCAGCCTTAAAGTAGAAAGACGGCTTGTAGTCTATCTCTATCTTTTTTTCCTCTTCTGCATTTGCTGCCAGAGCAGTAGTCATACCTGCTGCAAGCACGATAGATGAAATGAGTGAGATGATTTTTTTCATTTTAGGTTACTCCTTTCAGAGCAGCTCTGCCATTCGGAGAACGATCTCCGCAACGCGCTTTGCTGCAATCTTTTCAAATTCGTCAAATGACATTGCTCCCTCGTCATCTGCATTGTCTGATATGCAGCGGACGCTTACATAGGGAAGCTCATTGAGATAGCAGCAGTGTCCCACCGCAGCACTCTCCATATCAACGGCATAGGGATCGAATCTTTCCTGAATAGAATTCTTCACATCATTGCTTGAAATGAATGCTTCTCCCGAAACGATCCTGCCTCTGAAGGATTTTACTCCGAATTCTCCGCACACCTTTTCAGCAGTATCCATAAGCACGTCGTCAGCCTTGAATATTGCACAATAGGGAGGGTAATCCTTGAGGAAATGGAGATCCAGATCATGAGGCAGCACCTCTGTTGAGATCACGATATCGCAGACCTTTACTGCACTGTTCATTCCGCCTGCAATACCCGTATTGATCACACAGTCAGGGTGGAAATTATCTATCATTACCTGTGTACAAAGCGCTGCATTTACCTTTGCTATTCCGCAGCAGGCATTGACCACAGTTTTGCCGTTTCTTTCATTGATGTAAAAATCGAAGCCTGAGATACGCTTTATCTCGGCTTTACCGAGTATCTCTCTTATGTCAGCAAGTTCTGATGGCATTGCTCCGATTATAGCTATAGTCTTCATTGTTATCACTCCAAATAAAAAATTACGTTTTTATTATAGCACATAATTATTAAGAAATCAAGTCATATAAAAAGACCGTCCCGAATTGTACTGAAAATCGGAGCGGTCTATCTTTTTTGTTTGAATTTTGGCATTATCCTTTTCTGGTATATTCTGTACATAAAGTCCAGATCAAGATCATACACAAGGAAGATCATGTTGCAGATACCAAGCATTATGTATGCACCGTATCTTCCGAAATCGCTGAATTCGTCCAGCATCTCATCAAGTCCGAAAATATATACCGTAACATAGAAATATCCGATGATACAAGCATTGAACAGTATCAGCTTAACGATCAGTCTCAGAAGCTTCAGTGGTATCTTCCGGATATAGAATCTGAGTATGGGATAATGTCCGAAGAACATTATAAATATCAGTGCAGCTTCCTTATCGAAGGTTATGAACAGGGAAAGCAGGCTTACCGACAGATACGTCAGAAATGCCCAAGGTATATTTACCTCAACGGCAATTATCATCAGCAGTATGCCTGCTATCCCCGGAAGCAGCAGATAAAGCGCAGGGATTACTCCCGCAAGGAACATCGTCACCAGACAAAGTGCGGAAACGATACCACCCAGCGCTACTCTGTAGCTTATGTCTCTCATTTATTCAGTGCCTTTTCCTTTCCGTCGGCAGTTTTCTTTGCCTGCTGGATATTGTATACGATAGCAGAAAGAAGCTTGTGCGGAACGAAACGTGCTCCCCATGTGCCGAGTCTTACGGTCAGCCCCGGAACGGCAAAGAACTTTCCTGTCATTGCCTTATGAAGCGCATATTCAGCAGCATAATCCGCAGTTATGGGCTTCACGGAAAAGCTGACTCCTGCGCGGTTATTGAAGTTTGTAGCAACAGGTCCGGGACAAAGCACCGTAATGGTAACATTTGACTTGTCACGGCGAAGCTCCTCATATATTGCCAGTGACAGGCGGAGTACATAGTTCTTTGAGGCGTAGTATGCAGCCATGAGAGGTCCTGACATGAAGCCCGCCGCAGAAGCCACATTCAGTATAGTACCGTGGTCCTGCTTCTTGAAGTCGCGTAAAAAAAGCTTTGTCAGTATATGAAGTGCGGTGATATTAACGTTTATCATATTCAGCTCGTCTTCAAGGTCAGTCTCGTCGAATTTTCCGAACAGACCGTAGCCTGCATTGTTTACAAGCATATCCACTTCCTTGCCCTGACAGAACTTATAGACTCTGAATACCTCCTCCTTTTTTGCAAGATCGGCAGCGATTATCTCTGTGCCCTTGCCGAGAGTTTTCTGCATCTCCTTTAGAGCTTCCTCATTCCTGCCTGTGAGTATGAGCTCCCAGCCTCTTTTTGCAAGCTTTCTTGCAATACTCTGTCCTATACCGGATGTTGCTCCCGTAACTAATGCTTTCATTCATATCATTCCTTTCATGGTGTGATTTTTGACATCATTTCCCTGTCACTCAATGAATCTGTCCCGAACAGAAACAGTGTCTGTCCATAATCGTCAGCATTTACATAGTCCGACAGCTTTCCGGTCATCACCGAAGGATCGACTACCGTTATCTCACTGTAATGCTGAAAAAGAAACGGCACGAAGCAATCGCCGAAATCGTCCTTTATCACGAGGAGCTTTTTATCCGTGTTGGCAGATGTGGTTATCCTCATGATCGGAACAGCGTCCCCGAGATACATGGAATACTTATCCCCTGTTTCAAGCTTTTCCCTGTCGAATATCTGCCCCTCGGCATTTATACCGTCCCTGCGAACTACGATGCACGAAGTTACCTCCGCGCCGTTATGATACTCATAGATATCCATTATATCCGCCTTGGGACGGCGTGAAAGTGTCCTGTTATAGAGGTTGCCGCGGAAATTATCAGTAACGTGCTCGATACTGTATTTGTCGTATGAGTTAGGCTGAAAGCCAAGCTTCTGTATGACAGTTTTATATACACAGTATGCCCCGTAGCTCGTCCATTTAGTATCGTTTCGGTAATAAATATAGTTATCCTTGAGCATTTTAAGTATATTATATGCATCGATCTTTCGTATATCGCTGTCCATAGCGTAATAGAGCGCGTTTATCTGCTGGCTTTCCGTCTGCCTGACAATATGCCCGGGAAGAACGTCTCCGTAAACGCCTGCTGAGGTAGGGATCGCAGCAAAATAAACCATTCCGTCATAGTTTTCTGCAAAGCTGTCAAATACCTCCGCCATAGCAGAAGCGTCTGTGATACCTTTGTCATCGGTGCTTATGAGTCTGTCGTCGCTGACATATACGCCGTTGACAATGCTCTCGGAGAGTTCCGTCTGTATGAGAGAGCTTCCCACAAGCCATCTGTTTCGTCCTGCAAAATGGTCGGTAACATATCTGTCGAGCTTCTCACCTGTTCTGCCGTCATAAAGCTCTTTGGCATTCAATTCGGGAGCCTTGGCAAGGACTCTGTTCTCCTCGGGAGAGATATCACGTTTTCCGCCAAAGAAGGTCATTGCCGAGAAAACTGCTATAAACGCAAGAGTCAGCAGAGCAGTTATCCTGCTTGTAAGCTTCATCATATCTCCACCTCCTTACAGCTTCATCAGAAGCATATCCGAGCTTCCGCTGTACGAAATAACGGCAGTGCAAAGAATAAGCACCGCAAGCACCAGAACAGGAGAAACAGCCATAACAGCTGCCTTGACTTTGTTTCTTCCCGTACGGGTCATGAGGTTCCTGAACAGATCGGTCGAAGCATACATGGTAACAAGCAGCAGTACAATATAGGTTTTTACAAGGTAAAACCCATCTGCATCAGCCAATATCCCGTTGCCGCCCACCATGGCAAAAAGATATCTCACAGAGCCGCCGAGACTGTCTCCCGACAAGAAAACTCCAAGAATTACTACTGTGAAAAAGGTATATATCATACCCGTAAAATTCATTATCTTCTTTTTGAGGAGCCTGCTCTCGATAATCACAGCAGTTCCGATCAGAATGCCCCAGACTGTACCGCCGAGATCAACTGTATACCAGAACCCGAAAAGTCCCCAGCCCATGATGAACACGATCTCGCGCAGCAATCTTTTACTGCAAACGCCATATATGGGCTTGGTTATGTATCTTCTCAGCCACTGAGTCACCTGAGACTGCCATCGCGCCGCAAAATACTTCAGTCTGATGCTGAATAAGGGATAATTGAAGCTCTGGGGGAATTTGAGTCCGAACAGGTAGGCTGTACCCGTTCCCATATCCGCAAAGCCCGAGAGTTCAAAGTACAGGCACAGGATATAAGCCACGGCTCCCAGCCATGCTGTAACCGCAGATATCTCGCTGACATCACCGCTTCTCGCTGCTGTATAAAGCATATACAGATTATCGGCGGCAATAACTTTCTTTGCAAGTCCCTTTACAAATATGGTCATTCCGACGCCCATCTCCGAAAGGCTCTCGCTTCTGTTGCTCAGAATATTGGTGAAAACTCTGTACCGGAGGAGCGGTCCCATAAGCAGTCTCGGGAAAAACATTATGTACAATGCAAAACGAACCATGTTCCTGTCTGCTTTGATCCTGCCCTTGTACACATCTATGAGAGTTCCGACAGCTCCAAGTGCAAAGAAAGAAATTCCCACGGGATAAAAGCCTTCGGGAGCTCTTATCATTCTGTGCAGCCAAGTGAAAAACTCGGTCCTGAACGCAAATACAGCTACAAGATCAATTATTATCCCCACTGCAAGAGGAACAGCTGAAAGCTTCTCATTCCTGCGTGACCTGCTTATAAGGTGCATGAAGATGTAATTTACAGCAGCAAACACTGCAATGAAAATGAGGAAATACAAACTTATCATGCAGCAGAAGGCGGCACTGAGAAAAAGAAGCATCATCTCACGGAATTTTTTCGGTGTTATATAGTACAGAATTAACGAAACGGGCAGAAAACCGTATATGAAAAGAAGGCTGCTATATACCATTGCTTTCCCCCTTTATCTCACCTGTGATACGGGCAAGCTCAGCACTGTCCATCATAGTGGAAAGGACCTCTATAAGCGCACCTGCGGAAAGCTGTCTCGGCAGTCCGAGACGGCGCTGGAGCTTTTCCCTGAGCTCACGGCTGTTTTCGCCGCCGCTGAGTCCCAGCTCATAAAGGGTAAGCTTAGTTATATCTGAGCGCTTTCCGCCCTCGGAAGCGGTTATGCCCGACTTTCCGAAAGCTTCCAGCAGCACCTTCGGGTCCATTCCCTCTACTCCAAGCTTTCCCTCGGCAGAGGGCTTCACCTTACGTTTTTCCTTGCCGAAAACATCGGGGATATAAACATTGGTTATCTTTCCGTCCCCGACAGCACCCTTGATATAGCCGCGTATCTTTCTTCCTGCGGCGTCAGAGTCGGTGAGTATGATTATCCCTGTTTTTCTTGCGTAATAGCGGATAAGCTCCAGCTTCTCCGTGTCTTTGAAAATACCGAAGCCGTTTGTTATTATGATAACTGCATCTACTATGGACGAAAGCTTTATTTTGTCATACTTTCCCTCCACGATTATGGCTTCATCTATCTTTATCATGTTCTCCTCCGCTAATTCTTTGTCATGAGCATTTTTGTGACGGTCTGTTCAAGTACGATCTTCTCATCACAGCTTCCCGAATTCAGCATCATATTGGTATCACGAAGTATCTCAACGCACTGACGCAGTCTCCTGATGCTCATTCTGGAGCTGTCGCGGAAGGCATTCTTGACCTTGAACTCCCATACATAGCCGAAATCAGCCTTGACATCAGCTATCTGTCTTCCCTTCTGCCTTGCACAGGCAGCACGGTACATATCTATAAAGGAAGCGGTGATATTACCGAGAACAGCTCCCCTGTTGTCCCTGTCCTGCATAAGCTCATCAAGAGCGTCAAAGGCAGCGCGTTTGTTGAAGGCTGCCACAGCGTCAGCAAGCTTATAGAACGTAGCATCGCTCTGTCTGTGTACAAGATTATGCAGGATATCGGAAGTTATCTCGTTTTTTCCTGCATACGCACACAGCTTGTCTATCTCATTGCGTATAGTAAGCGTGTCGGACTGACACATATCTGCAAGCTCACGGGCATTGTCCAGAGATATGAGACTGCCCCTTGCCGAAACGCTGGCGGCAATATCCTTGGCAAGCTCATTTTCCGACTTTATGGGACATTCCACAGCCTCGCCCACCTTGGCAGCGTAGTCAAAAAGCTTTTTGTTCTTGTCCTTGATGACCGACCTGCCTGTTTTGAAATCGTTCTTAACAGGGACCTCAAAGCCTGTGACATTGAAGATAACAACGGTCTGTGGCGGGATATCCTTTAAAGCATCAAGAAGCTTTTTATTGACATCCTCCGCCCGTATTCCTGCCATGACCTCACGCGGCTTTTCACAGTTGTAGTCGTTTATGAGTATACAGTTGTACTCCGACATCATGGGTACCATCTGTATCATATCATAAAGCTCAGAGATATCGAGGTAACGTCCTTCAAGCTTGTTAAGGGCAAAGTCCTCGTTATCACCTACAGCCGCTTTGATTATCTGCTTTGTAAGCTTTTCGACCTCGGGAACATTCTTGCCGAAGATATAATAAATATTCTTCAGCTCGCCTTTTTTCAGCTGAGCCTTTATGGTCTTTGGGTCTGTCTGTGGCATTACAGCCTCCTTATCTCAAAGCTTCCCTCTGCGGAAAACCATATTTCAAAATTATTGCCTTTTTCTGTATAGATCACATTATCGGGAGCCTCATCCGCGTCTTGCGGAGCCTTGCCGTAGATCACCGTCAGAGCACCTGTAACGGCATCCCCGCCTTTTTCGATAACGACTTCGCCGTCATCACATTTTATATTGAGCGCGCCGCCTGAAAGTGTGATATCGCAGCTGCTGCTTTCAACTGTAAAACCGTCCTCGCCCAAATATGTGAGCTGCGGAACGGTCTTTATTCTGCTCTCCGCACCTTCTGCATACCATTTTCCTGTTTTCGTGTATTCAAGTGCCTTCACATAGGAAGCAAAGGCTGACTCAGACCTGTTTGACAGCAGGACAGTATCGACAGTTTCAATGCTGTTCCTTGCAAGATACTTCCTTACATAGGCAGATGAACGGTAATGCCCGCTCAGATCCGCAACAGTGACAGTTCCCTTGTCATTTACTACAACAGCGGCATTATTGCCCTTGCCAAGCACTGCAACTATAACATGGTCATTCCGCACCATACGCTGAACAGCTGCGCCTGTGAACATAAAAATCACAGCAGCCGACACCGTCACAGCTGTAGCTCTTCTGCTTCTGAATAAAGCAAATCCGAAAAATACGATCACCGAACAGATAATAAGTCCCGTCATGAGAGTTCGGCTGTCTGTGGAAAAATGTGTGATCCTGAGTCTTGCGAGTGAATCGGATATCCGAAGGATCAGATCATTTATCAGCTTTGATACAAACAGCAGATCAAGAGCTCCGCCTGTGAGTGCATAGATAAGTCCCACGATCATAGAGACCGAGCACAGCGGAACAAGTATCATATTGCTAAGCGGCGAGATGAGAGATGTCTCGTCAAAATACAGCAGCGACAACGGGAACACACACAGCGTTGTACACAGCATGGTCACAAAGCTCACAGCTGCTCTATGCAGAAAGCTGTCACGAGGCATATCCTTTGTCATACACGGTGCAGCAACGCCGATACCGAATGTTCCTGCCACCGACATAAGAAAGCCTTCATCGTAAACTGAATACGGAGAGACAAGGCAAATGAGCAGAACAGCACCTGCAAGGGAATTGAAAGTATCATTCTGACGTCTGAACAGCTTCGCCCCATAGAGAAAATTCATCATCACTGCCGCTCTTATGGCAGAAACAGGATAGTTCGCCATAGCAGTCAGAAACAGCAGGAGCACCTCCATAACTGCGAATGAGATATACTTATTCACGCGGCATCGCTTCAATATCAACATGAGAACAAGCACTGCAACGGAAACATGAAGACCGGATACAGCAAGAATATGCCCTATTCCACAGCGATATACCGCAGTTCTTACATTATCATCCATGCCGCGCTTCTCACCGAACACCATTCCTGCCAGCAGGTCTCCGCTGTCACCGCCAAGGGCTACGCGGAAATCGGATATGTTTTTCTCACGGTATCTCCTGATATGCTCACGGAGTTTATGTGTGCGGAACGGCTGAGCTGTTACATCTTCCGCATAAGTCACAGTTAAAAATATCCCGTCAGACTTGTAATAGCTTTCGCTGTCGAAAAGATAGTCCTTTGAGGGCTTTGAGAAGATACAGCTGCCAATAGTGATGATATCCCCTGTGTCCGCCTCAAGTTCTCCGCCGTAAAAGCTTATCTTAGCGGATATCTCGTCATTGATCCTGCCTCTGAGGATATATGAGGAGTTGCTGCCGCTGTAACGATATGCCTCGACGACCTCTCCGCGGAAGCATCCTTCTTTACCGACCATTTCAACAACAGGTTTGTAACGTACCGCAGTACAGATACTGAACACCGATACCGCTGACACAAAGAATACCGAAAGCATAAGGTAGTCACCTGTCTTGAAGCCGTATTTTCTGCCGACTAAAAGAGCTGCCGCCAGTATCAGTGAAAGAATGACGAGAAACGGGATATTTGAAAAAAACGAAGCGAAAAACAATCCCGCCATATACGCTGCCGCAGCTCCAATCATTTTTCGCTTCATAATTCTATTCCTTATTTAAAGAAGAGCGGTAATTTCTCGAGGAAAGCAATGTCCTTCCTGTCCGCTGCGTCACCCTCTGCAAGAACTGCGGATCTGCCTGATATCTCGCCGCCTGCAGCTGCAGTGAGCTTTTCAAGAGCTGTGAGAGACTCTCCTGTGCTGATAACGTCATCAACCAGAAGCACCTTCTTGCCCTTCAGCATTGCAACCTTTTCCTGTGAGAGGTAAAGTGTCTGCTCTGCCGCAGTTGTGATGGACTTTACGGTTACCGCAATGGGGTCTGTCATATAGAGCTTTACGGACTTTCTTGCAACAACATAGGGCTTGCCGCTCTGTCTTGACATCTCGTATGCAAGAGGGATGCCCTTTGATTCTGCTGTAAGAATGACGTCAAAGTAGGGAGACTTGTCCAGAAGCTGCTCAGCAGCAGCAACTGTAAGCTCTACGTCAGAAAACATAACGAAAGCTGCTATATCGATCTTGTCATTGAGAGGACAGAGAGGGAGCTCCCTCTCAAGTCCTGCAATAGTCATTTTATATGAACCTGCCATAATAATGCTCCTTATTCAGTTTTTCCGAGGGACTCGGGTCCCCAGCCCATTTTTACGCCGCCGAGAAGGTGGAAGTGAAGGTGCTTGACTGTCTGACCTGCATCATCACCGCAGTTGTTGATTATACGGTAGCTGTCATAGCCCTGCTCCTTGGCGATCTTGCCTGCTGCCTCAAATACCTTGGCAACTACGGAGGAGTTTTCCTCGTTGATGTCGTTGGCACTTGTTATATGAACCTTGGGGATTATAAGTATGTGCATGGGTGCGATGGGAGCAATGTCCTTGAAGGCATACACGAATTCGTCCTCATATACCTTTGTGCTTGGTATCTCGCCGTCAATTATCTTACAGAATAAACAGTCCATATTGATCCTCCTCTGTTTTTATGGGTCAGCTCTCTGACCTTTATTACTTCATTGTATCGGCAACAACGTCTGCAAACTTTGCCATTGCCTCGTCTATCTTGCTTATGTCGCCTGCACCTGCCATAGCGCCGTCTGGCTTTCCGCCGCCCTTGCCGCCTGTTACAGCTGCTATCTCACGGACTATCTTGCCTGCGTTAGCACCCTTTGCAACAGCATCCTTTGTGCATACGCAGTAGAATGTACCCTTTTCGCCTATCGTTCCTGCGAAGAGAGCTATAATAGCCTCATTCTTGTCCTTGACGCTGTCGCCGAGCTTTCTGAGAGCATCGGGAGCAGAGCCGTCCATTCTTGCGGAAACTATCTTCACGCCGCTTACTTCCTTTGCATTGTCAAAGAGAGCTGCTGTCTTGGAATTAGCGATCTGCTGTGTAAGGCTTTCCAGCTTCTTGTCCTTTTCCTTGGACTCAGCTGCCATTGCTGCACACTTCTCGGGAAGCTCGTTTACGTTGGCAAGCTTCAGAGCCTTTGCGGACCTTGCGATAGTGCTCTTGAACTCGTTGAGGAGAGCAATAACGTTAAGACCTGTTACAGCCTCGATACGTCTTACGCCTGCTGCTACGGAGCTCTCGGAAACTATCTTGAAAAGTCCGATCTGTGAAGTGTTGGATACATGAGTACCGCCGCAGAACTCGATGGAGTTGTGAGCTGTTACGACTCTAACTGTGTTGCCGTACTTCTCACCGAAGAGAGCCATAGCTCCGAGCTTTCTTGCCTCCTCGATGGGCATTTCCTCCATAGTTACGGGGAATGCTGACATGATCTCGGCATTTACGATATCCTCTACCTTAGCTATCTCCTCATCGGTCATAGCGCTGAAGTGGTTGAAGTCAAAACGGCAAGCCTTCTCGTTAACAAGCTGTCCTGCCTGATGAACATGATCGCCCAGCACCTGTCTGAGTGCGTGCTGGAGAAGGTGGGCTGTTGTATGGTTACGCATGATAGCCATTCTGCGATCCTTTTCGATCTGAGCGATAACATTGTCGCCCTTGGAAAGGCTGCCCTGCTCTATTGTTGCGATGTGGAGGAAGTGTCCCTCGGACTTGATGGTATCGTCAACAGCAGCGATATTTGCGCCATTGAGGAGCATACCCGTATCGCCTACCTGTCCGCCGCTCTCAGCATAGAAAGGAGTTACATCAAGAACGATAACTACATTGTCGCCCTCAACAGCGGTCTCTACCTCAACACCATCTCTGTAGATAGCGAGTATCTCAGCACTGTCGGCTTCAAAATCTGTATAGCCTGTGAATATAGTTGCGGGAGCATCTACCTTTATGCTGTTGTCAGCCCATGATGAGCCTGCCTTTGCAGCGTGGTCAGCCTTTGCTCTTGCTCTCTGCTCCTTAGCCAGCTCTGTGAAGCGATCACGGTCAACTGTGTAGCCCTTCTCCTCGCAGATCTCCTCTGTAAGGTCAATGGGGAAGCCGTATGTGTCGGAGAGCTTGAATGCGTCGTCGCCTGAGAGTACCTTACCGCCCTCAGCTGCCAGCTTTTCTGTGAACTGGTTGAGGAGCTCTGTGCCCTTGTCGATAGTCTTGGCAAAAGCTTCTTCCTCAACGCCGATTATCTTCTTTATGTAGTCGCGCTTCTCAGCAAGCTCCGGATAAGCGTTCGCGTTCTCGTTGATAACAGTATCACATACATCGCAGAGGAAAGGCTTTGTGATGCCTAAGAGTCTGCCGTGACGCGCAGCTCTTCTAAGGAGACGGCGGAGAACATATCCTCTGCCCTCGTTTGAAGGAAGTATTCCGTCACCTACCATGAATGTAGTGCTTCTGATATGATCGGTGATAACGCGGAGAGAAACGTCAGTCTTGGCGTCCTTCTTGTACTCAACGCCTGCTATCTTTGAAATGTGCTTCATTATGTTCTGGACAGTGTCTACCTCGAAGATGTTGTCAACGCCCTGCATTACACAGGCAAGTCTCTCAAGACCCATACCTGTATCGATGTTCTTGTTCTTCATCTCAGCATAGTGACCTTCACCGTCGCTGTCGAACTGGCTGAATACAAGGTTCCATATCTCGATGACTCTGTCACAGTCGCTTGCCTGCTCAAAGCTCTCAAAGGGACCGTAAGCCTCGCCGCGGTCGAAATGGATCTCTGAACATGGACCGCAGGGACCTGAGCCGTGCTCCCAGAAGTTGTCCTTCTTTCCGAGACGGATTATCCTGTCGTGAGGGATACCGATGTGGTTCTCCCAGATCTGCTCAGCCTCGTCATCGCTCTCGAAAATAGTGATCCAGAGCTTCTCGGCAGGTATCTCAAGAGTCTTTGTAAGGAACTCCCACGCCCACTCGATAGCCTCTGTCTTGAAGTAGTCACCAAACGAGAAGTTGCCCAGCATCTCGAAGTATGTACCGTGACGAGCTGTCTTGCCGACGCTTTCGATATCGGGAGTTCTGATGCACTTCTGGCAGGTCGTCACTCTCTTGTTGGGAGGCGTAGCCTGTCCGAGGAAGAACTTCTTCAGAGGTGCCATACCCGAATTGATGAGAAGCAGGCTCTTGTCACCCTGAGGTACAAGAGATGCGCTTGCCATTCTTGTATGGTTCTTGCTCTCAAAGAAGGATAAATACTTTTCACGTAGATCGTTAAGACCTGTCCACTGCATAAATATATCTCCTTTAATAAAAATATAAAACTTAGCAATACAAAAAAAGCCCCGCCGCCAAATGGGACGAAGGCTCTCGTGGTACCACCCAAATTTGAAGGAGCACAGCCCCTTCCTCAATATCCTTAACGCAGAAATACGCCCTGATTTCTCAGAGTAGCTCAGGGGCAGCACCCGTCCTGCGGATAAAGGCTCGCACCAAACGCCTTCTCTCTGAACTCCGCTTACAGACAGTCAATCCCGTCATTGCAATACAAATATATTATAACGCTGTTTTTCGGAAATGTCAACTATTTCACAAAAAAATTACTGCATTATTTCTCATTTTCAAGGTCAGCTATCCTCTCGGCTATCCTCCTGAATACTGGTGCGGCAGCGTCATTGCCGTAACCGCCGTTCTCAATGAGGACCGTGACTGCATATTTCGGCTTCCTTGCAGGAAAAAATCCCGTTATCCATGCATGACAGAGCTCATCCCCCTTTTTGTTGTATCTTCCCGTCTGAGCGGTAGAGGTCTTGGCGCCAACACTTATCTTTTTTGTCCTCGCCTTAGAATTATCATTCTCGCGGACTGCCAGCACCATCATCTTCCGCAGAGCTTCTGCGTACTCGCTGCTCATCACTTCCGATATCTGCGGAGCCTTTTCACCACTGACTGCGCTGCCGTCGGCAGTAAGCCCCTTTATGAGTCTGAGCACAGGCATACGTCCGCCTCCTGCAATAGCACAGGTAAGCTGTGTTATCTGAAGCGGCGTTGCGGAAAGCTTGCCCTGTCCAAAGGCAAAGTTTGCAAGCTCCGCAGGCACGGTCAGCTCCTCACAGGTGGGAAGCACTCCTCCCGACCCTGTGATGCCTGCACAGAGATAGTTCTCCCTGCCGAAGCCGAGATAGGTAGCCTTTCGCCTGAACTCCTCGATATCAAGACTCTGTGCAAGATCGATGAAGTAAGTGTTGCAGGAATTCTTCATTGCCTCAGACATATCCTGAAGCCCGTGACCGTCAAGCTTATGACAGTTGAACTGCTTTCCGCCTATGTCTATACTGCCGCTGCAGCTGTACATATTGCCGCCAAATCCCTGTTCAAGGGCAGATGCGGCAGTCACAAGCTTAAAAACCGAGCCCACGCTGTAGGAATAAAGAGCGCGGTCGATAAGCGGACACCTGCTGTCGTTCATCGCCTTTTCCATTTCCGACGGGTCATAGTCTGGAAAGCTTGCCATAGCAAGAATATCACCCGTTTTTATATCCGCGCAGACTATAGCTCCTGTTTCTATGCCCTTGCCGCATTCCTCACATATCTGCTGTATATCCCTGTCAAGAGTGAGGACAACTCCGCTTTTGTAGGACTCGGAGCGGAATATCTTCTTTCCGTCGCCAATGAGTACATTTCCAAAGCCGTCAGTCGAATAGGTAACACTGTTTTGCGGAAGCTCTGCTCTCAGGACAGAATCATAGGCGTATTCTATGCCGTCAGCTCCTCTGCCCTCGGAAAGATACCCGATAATATGCCTTGCTTTCTGATGTTCCGAATACCTTACAGGTACGCTGAATACAGTGAGTCCGTCACCCTCGATAGTCCTTTCACTGCACTCAAAAACAAATGGCTCACCCCTGTCAAAGTCTTCAAGAAAGCTCACTCTGTCAAGGGCATATCCGGCAGCAGTTTCCCGGTCCAGTGCCGATGGAACTGCTACTGCTATGTTCTGCATATCCCCATTGACAATAGGACGCATATTCCTGTCATAGATAGTTCCCTGACAGTTTCCTGCCTCAATTGTAATCGTGTGTTCCGAATTGAACGCAGGCAAGCTCGTCCCCTCGTAGGAAATACGATAGAAATTGCAGGCGAGAACCGCAAAGACGATAAAAAACGCGGCTGTCAGCAGTATAACTCCGTGTTCCCCTCTTTTTCTTACCATTATATCACCTCATGGTAAGTCTTGGCGGCTGAACTCGATTTATTCAGCTCTTAGCAGCTATCAATAACAAAAAATGCCCCGAGGCGTTACAAAAGCGCTTCGGGGCATTGTATTACCGACTTATTACTCATGTGTCGGGACTTTTTTATTCAAGTATTACTGTAAAGGGTCCGTCATTGAGGAGCTCCACCTTCATATCGGCTCCGAATGAGCCCGTTTCAACGTGCTTGCCCTTGCTTCTGAGGTAATCCACAAAGTACTCATACAGAGCATTTGCCTTTTCGGGCTTGGCTGCCTGAATGAAGTTCGGACGGTTTCCCTTGCGGCAGTCCGCATAAAGAGTGAACTGCGGAACTACCAGAATCTCTCCGCCTACGCTTTCAAGATCAAGGTTTATCTTGTCGTTCTCATCGGAGAATATTCGCAGTCCGGATATCTTGTCGGCAAGTCTGCGGCAATCCTCCTCGGTATCCTCATGCCCTACTCCGAAGAGCAGCAGAAATCCCGTTCCTATCTTCCCTATGACCTCTCCGTCAACCGTAACGCTTGCGGAGGTAACTCGCTGTAAAACTATCCTCATATTTGCCTACTTTCTGACTATATCCATATCGAAGGGCTTCAGCTTCAGCTTATCCTTCTCGGTGTCGTCTATGATGCTGAACATAGCCTTGGGAAGAATTATATCCGCCTCCTGCTCCGAATTATTGAAGAAGAAAATATAATCGTCAAGCCCGTTTGTCCTTGTTGTGACCTCAACGCCCTTTGGCAGGTCTTTCAGTCTCGGAATGCCCGTCTGTTTCATGATATTGCCTGCGAACTTCTCATAGAAATCCATATGGCACACTGTTCCGATATAATAGGCTACACCGCTGCAGTAACGGTTCATGGTAACGGCAGGCTTTCCGCTGTAGAAGCTGTCCTTATACTCGGCATATGCACGGGCAGTGCCCAGCTCAAGGATATCACACCACTGTCTGCATTTGTAGGTATTTCCCGCAAAGTCAACAATAGTCTGTTCTTCCTTGCCAATGGGGTCATATTCGCTTACCTCTGCTCCTATCATCTCTCTGTATACAGTGGGCAGCGGCTCCATGATGCAGTTGTTGCAGGGGTCCTTGACTCCGCTCCTTGCAGTCATGACGACCGTACCGCCCTTGATGACATAGCGGTAGATGTTCTCAGCCGAACTCTTGTCATAGATATACATTGAAGGAGCTATGACTGCCTTGTACTTGGACAGGTCTGTTGTAGGAGATACTATATCCACATTTACACCGTATTTCGAGAAAGCTGCATGGAAGTACCTGAGCTGCTCAAAGTAGCTGAATCCCTCAGTCTGAGGCTGTATTCTGAATGCAGTGTCATTGTCGGGAGAATAAAGTATAGCCACATCCGAAACAAGCTCCGTGGTCTCTATGACACTGAGCTTGGGAGCAAGTCTGCAAAGCTCTGCAAATTCATTGAATCTGCGTCCGGGCACATTGCTGTGATCGATAAGACCGTGCCAGTACATCTCCGCGCCCTTATTGGCTGTACGCCAGCGGAAGTGCATAACGGTATCTGCTCCGTGAGCCATAGCCTGCATTGCGTAGCCCTTTATCTGTCCCGGACGAGGCGTTGGTCCCATAGGCATCCAGCTTCCCGTGGGACCGCTGAGCTGTTCCATGACCCAGAAATTCTTCTGCTTCACGCCTCTCATCATGTCCAGACGGAAAGCGTGAGAGCTGCTCATTCCATCTTCATCTGTAAGCTTAACAGGCGGATAATTGTCAAATGAGACAAAATCAAGAGTGCTGAAAAGCTTATAGAAATCGGGAGTATTCTCGCTGAAAAATGTGTTAGTCGTGACCTTTGCCCTTGGATTTTCACGCTTTATTATCATAGCCATATCATGTGCAAACTTCGCAGTCATATCTGCCGAAAACCTGCTGTACTCCAGACAGAGTGCAGGGTTCTGCCATGCTTTGGGATAGGCATTGGGCGGCTGTATCTGCGATATATCACTGTATTCGCCGCTCCAGACGATATTTCCGAATGCTGCGTTAATATTTGCAAGGTCATCATATTTATCAATGAGCCAGTCACGGAAAAGTCCGCGGCAAACCTCGCAGGTGCAGGGGTAGGCTTCGAGCTCGTTGTCTATCTGCCATGCGGCAACAGCAGGATTATTGGCATATCTCTTTGCAAGCTGCTCCGTGATACGCTTTGCATAGTAAAGGAACATGGGAGCATTAAGGCACCTGTGAGCTCTTATGCCTGTCTGGAGCCTGTTTCCGTCTGTACCGACCTGAACTATATCAGGATAAGTCTCATACATCCACAGAGGCGGACAGCTTGTGGGTGTACACAGCACTATGCCCATAGCGTGGCGTGAAAAATTGCTTATCGCCTCATCAAGCCATGTAAAGTCAAACTCCCCGTCCTTTGGTTCAAGACGGGACCACGCAAACTCGCCAAGTCTTACGAGCTTTACACCAGTCCTTGCCATCAGGTCTGCATCGGTCTGCCATAAAGCTCTGTCCCATTGCTCGGGATAGTAATCAACGCCTATTTTCATTATATCCCTCCGTCATCAGATGTTATATTCAAGCAGTCCGCAGTTGTCCATGAACCAGTTTGAGAACTGCTCATTTGTCATATCATTGAAGTATGTCTCGATAACGCGGCAAACTCCGCCGTGTGTGACCAGAAGCACAGTTTTGCTGCTGTAGTCTGCAATAATGTCATCAAGAGCCGAATAGACCCTGTGAGTTAGCTGAAGCAGCGACTCTCCGCTCTTTCCCATACGAACAGCAAAATTTACCTTGTTTTCCGCAAAGCCCTCGGTGAAGCGGCTCTTGCCCTCGTAGGCACCGTAGTCCCACTCGCGAAATCTTTCCTCAGTGACTATATCAAGACCGCAGCGCTCTGCGACCTCACGGGCTGTCTTTTGCGCCCGTTTCATGGGAGATGCTATGATGATATCGATAGTTCCGAGCTCTGCGATCCGCTCCGCAAGAGCCTCAGCTTGCTGCTCGCCTGTACTGTCAAGGTCAATATCCGTTGTCCCCATGATGATCTCCTGTTTGTTATATGAGGTCTGTCCGTGTCTTGTGGAATATATCTTCAATATCCTTCCTCCATTAAAGCCCGCAGGCTTTTTTTATCTCTGCACGGGCGTTGTCCAGCATGAGGTCACTGGGATCCTCACCGCCCATAATTCTTGCTATCTCGGCAACTCTGCCGTCCATATCGAGCTGCATAACGTGAGTCTCAGTGCGGTCGCCCACTATCTGCTTCTCAATGAGCAGGTGGTTGTCAGCCATTACCGCTATCTGAGAAAGGTGGGTAACGCAGATGACCTGCCGAACCTGTCCTATCTCGCGGAGCTTTATGCCTATCTTCTGGGCAGCCTTACCGCTTACGCCCGTATCTATCTCATCAAAGATCATAGTCGGGATAGAGTCCTTGTCCGCGATAACGCTTTTGAGAGCAAGCATTATTCGCGAAAGCTCACCGCCCGATGCAATCTTGGAGATTGGCTTGGGCTCCTCGCCCTTATTAGCGGAGATAAGGAACTCCACAGTATCCATGCCGTTTACTGTGAGCTTTCCCTTCTCATGCTTTACGGCAATGATTACTCCTGCCATATTGAGAAATTCAAGTTCCTCGGTAACTCTGCGTGTAAAGCGCTCCGCAACGGTCTCGCGGTAGTCATAGAGTGCCTTTGCCTGCTCTGTGACCTTGTGAAGCAGAGCCTCGCGCTTCTCCGCCAGTTCCTTTATCTCGCTGCCCGAGCTTTCAAGCTTCATTATCTCGCGGCAGGCATCGTCATAGAGCTTTATGAGCCCCTCGCAGTCGGTGGCGTACTTACGTTTCATCTTGTTTATGTTGTTGAGCCTTGTGCCGAGGTATTCAAGGCGCTGACCGTCAAGCTCCACCTTGTCAGCAAAGCTCTCAAGCTCGGAGGCAATGTCCGCAAGCTCTATCTCGGCGGCAGAAAGCCTATCGTAGAGGCTGTTGAGCTGAGTGCTGTTATCTGTATAGGCAGCTATTTCCGTTTCTGCCGAGACTATCATATCATTGGCAGCCTCATCTCCTGTTATAAGGCTCACCGCATTTTTGATGGCTATGAGCGTTTTCTCGGAGTTCTTTGCAGTCTCATACTCCTTTTCCAGCTCGTCATCCTCGCCTTCACGGAGCTCAAGCTCGCCTATATCGTCTATTATCTCATTGAGAGTGCGGCTTCGCTCGATACGGGACTGCTCCTGCTTTTTCAGCTCTCCCAGTCTGCGCGCGGTATGCTGGAGCTCGCGGAAGGTAACTCTGTACTCGCTCAAGAGGCTGTCATCACCGCCGAAGTCGTCCATTATCTGCAAATGTTTCTCGCTGTCAAGAAGTATCTGATTATCATGCTGTCCGTGGATATTTATGAGCATAGCGCCTATCTCTTTCAGCAGCGCCGCAGAAGCTGTCCTTTGATTGATTCGTGAAACGCTTCCGCCGTCTGCGCTTATCTCACGGGTCACAGTTATCTCTCCGTCGTCGTGAGATACACCAAGCTCGTCAAGCTTGGCACAGACCTCATCGGAAAGCTCGGTAAACAGAGCAGTTATGACTGCTTTGTCGCAGCCTGTGCGGACTATGTCCTTAGTACAGCGCTGTCCGAGAACAGCATTGATACCGTTTATGAGTATGGACTTACCTGCACCTGTCTCTCCAGTGAAAATATTGAGATGTCTGTCCAGCGGTATTACAGCTTCCTTTATAACTGCCAGATTCTGTATATAGATTTCCTTTAACATTCTGAGAGCTTACCTCCTCGGAAAAAGCTCGCTGCGGAACTTCTTTGAGAGCTTTTTCGCGTCTGCCTCGCTGCGTACGAGTATAAAGATAGTGTCGTCGCCTGCGATAGTCCCCACGATGCCCTGATGCTCCACGGAGTCTATCGCAGCGCAGGTCCCCTGCGCCATGCCTGCGCGGCACTTCAGAACTATGGTATTCATAGCATAGTCCACCGAGATAACAGCTTCTTCAAACAGAGACTTCTCCGCTGCCGCCGCAGCAGGCATAGAATAGCGATAGACTCCGTTCTCGTCACGCTGCTTCACAAGTGAGAGCTGCTGTATATCTCTTGACAGTGTAGCCTGTGTGGTCTTTATCCCACGCTGTGCCAGCAGCTCTATAAGAAGCTCCTGAGTGGCAACAGGCTGTTCGGTTATTATTTCAAGAATTGCTTCGTGTCTGCGATTTTTCATAATAAAAAGCTGCTCCTTATTTGATGGGCTTGCACATTTTCTTGCAGAGTGACTCATGGAAGGAATTTCCAATGAGATTTACGAAATTAATATCATTCTTTCCGCGGCATATATCAATGGACTCACCGACTCCTATGCTCGCGAAATGCTCGCCGTCCACGCTTATCACCATGGAGTCAACACGGGTGGTGGTATCCATCATTCTCAGCTTTCTCGAAGGACTGAACATGGTCGCTCTCGAAAAGAGAGAATGGGGACAGATGAGCGTCATCTCGATACATTCAAGATCAGGCTCGATAACGGGTCCTCCGGCGGAAAGTGCATAGGCTGTAGAGCCTGAGGGAGTGCTGAAAAGAACGCCGTCGGCACGATATCTTCCAATGAGGTAATCATCTGCAAAGACGTCAAAATCACATATATGGAAGCTGCCTGACCTCGCCGAGACCTCGTTGAGTACAGTAGCGGTTATATCTCCGTCCTTGCCGTGGTACACAACATCAAGTGTCATACGGTGGGAGATCTCGTATTCTCCCGTGGTGAGCAGACTCAGCTTGTCCAGCTGATCGGCTTCAAGTCCTGCCATAAAGCCGAGAGTTCCTGTATTTATTCCGAGAAGCTTCGTATCTGTTCCGATAAGCAGCTTTGCGCATCGCAGGATAGTTCCGTCACCGCCGATGGCAAGCACTATGTCCGCAGACTTGGCGGATTCGTTTATATCCTCGAATATAACATGAGTCTTATCTGAAAATTCCTCTCTGAATATCTCGCTGACCGAGACATCTATGCCACAGTCCGCAAGGACATCACAAGCCTCACGGGCGCAGGTGAGCGCATTGGGCTTCTGAAAATTAGGGTACAATGCTGCCTTCATAAACGCACTCCTTAAAGTTTACTGAATGAGCTGTCTGTCAGCTCCCTGAAATCGTGTATCACAGGCTCACCCACGCTCTTGCGAAGCTTCACCAGATACTCTATATTTCCGCTTCCTCCCCTGACGGGAGAAAAGGTGTATTTTTCCGTAATAAAACCAATTGACGATGCAAAGCTGTCTATCTCCGAAAGTACGCGGATATGGACCTTTCTGTCCTTTACGATGCCGCGCTTGCCTATATCGCTCCTGCCCGCCTCAAACTGTGGCTTAATGAGCACCGCCGCCACGGCTTCCTCTTTCAGCAGCTCATAGACCTTGGGAAGTATCTTCGTAAGGGATATGAAAGAAACATCGACGGATATGAAGTCCGCCTGTCCGCCGAGATCATCGGCAGTGACCTCCCTGATATCGGTGCCCTCCATATTAACGACTCTCGGGTCTGCTATAAGAGACTGCGCCAGCTGACCGTGTCCCACATCGACAGCAAATACCTTTCCTGCTCCCTGCTGAAGCATAAAATCGGTAAATCCTCCTGTTGAAGCTCCGATATCGAGACAGACCTTTCCTCTCAGGTCAAGTCCGAATTTCTCATACGCCTTTTCAAGCTTCAATGCTCCGCGTCCGACGTAGATATCCGTCTCGGCAGTCTCTATCAGATCATCTGTCATGACCTCGTCCGAGGGCTTTTTTGCCGTTTTACCGTTGACAGTTACATTTCCCGAGCGTATCATTTCCTTGGCGCGTTCACGGCTCCTTGCAAGTCCCCGTGCCACCATCTCACTGTCAAGCCTTGCCATTGCACTTGTTCCTGATATACTCAGTCATCTTATTGTCCGTAAGTCCAAGCTTTTCGAGACACGACCTTACAGAAGCCTGCTTTACGAAGCCATGTGCGGTTACTCTGCTGTAATCGCCGCAATAGCCCAGCTCCGCCAGTATATCTCCGACTTTTTCGGAAATACCGCCCTCGCCCACAGACTCCTCAAAGAATACGATGCGCTTATAGCCCTTTATCTCGTCACCAAGGTCGTCCTCCAGCGGGAATATCTTTGTCAGCTTCATGATATCACAGTTTATCCCCTCGGCTTTCAGCTTCTGCTGAGCTTTATAGGCTTCGTTGTATAGCCTTCCGTAGGTTATGATGAGAGTTTCGCTCTTTTCCTCGCGGATGAACAGATGCTCCGTAGTCAGGTGGAACTCGCTGAACTCCACTTTCTCCGCTCCTCTGGGATATCTTACGGCAGTCAGTCCCTTTTCCTCATATATTGCCTTCTTCATGCACATCTTCATCTCGGAATAGCATGAGGGCGAGAAAATAACTGTATTCGGTATGGAGGTGAGCATAGGAACATCAAGAAGTCCCTGATGGGTCTCGCCGTCCTCACCTACTATACCTGCACGGTCAACGCCAAGCACCACATGGAGCTTTCCGATAGCTACATCATGGACAAGCTGGTCGTAGGCTCTCTGGAGGAATGTGGAATACACTGCGAAAACAGGTGTCATACCCATGGAAGCAAGTCCGCCTGCAAAGGTAACAGCGTGCTGTTCCGCTATGCCTACATCGAAGAACCTCTCCGGATACTTGAAATGGAAGAACTGAAGTCCTGTTCCGTACTTCATAGCCGCTGTGATAGCACAGAGCTTGTCGTCCTTTTCCGCAAGTCTCACAAGTTCCTTGCCGAAAACGGTAGAATAGCTGTCGGCAGCAGCGACCTCGGGATTTCCCGTGGTTATGTCAAATTTAGAAATGCCGTGGTATTCACCGGGGTTCTGCTCCGCAGGGATATAACCCTTGCCCTTTACGGTCTTGACATGGATGAACACAGGCTGGTGATAGGTCTTAGCCATGTGGAAGACCTCCTCCAGCTCTGAAAGGCTGTGACCGTTGACGGGACCCAGATAAATGAAGCCCATGTCCTCAAACATAGTGCTCTGCTCAAGAATATTGGATTTAACCGAATCCTTAACGTTTTTGATACCCTTGGCAACACTTGTGCCCACAAGCGGTATCTTCTCAAGTCCGCGCTCAACAGCTCTCTTGGTGTGGAGATATTTCTCTGTATTTCGCAGTGAGGTCAGATACTTGGACAGTGAACCTACACTCTTGGAAATAGACATATTGTTGTCATTGAGTATCACGATAAGATTTCTTTTTTTGTCCCTGCCGCAGTTATTCATAGCTTCGTAGAACATACCGCCCGACATTGCACCGTCACCTATAACGGCAACAGCATAATTGTCCTTGCCCTGAATCTTCATAGCCTCTGCAATACCGCAGGCTACTGACACTGATGTACTGCTGTGTCCGCTTATAAAGGTATCGTGCGGAGACTCCTCAGGCTTTGGAAATCCTGATATACCGCCCTCCTGACGGAGTGTGGAAAAGCGGTCCAGACGTCCCGTAAGTATCTTGTGAGTATAAGCCTGATGACCAACGTCCCAGACTATTTTGTCCTCGGGAGAGTTGAAGTTGCGGTGCAGAGCCATTGTAAGCTCCACAGCTCCCAGATTAGACGCAAGATGACCTCCCGTTTTGGAAACCGTTGAGATGAGGATGTTCCTTATCTCCTTGCAAAGCCCTGCACACTGTGATAATGACAGCTTTTTAAGGTCCTGCGGCAGTTCCAGTTCGCTGAGAGTCACCTTTTCATTATTATTTATATTATCCTTCATTTTTTACGAAATGCGGAGAATGCTCCGCAGCTCCTTTACGTTAATTCTTTCTTCTGAGAAGCATTTCCGTCAGCTGAGTGAGGAATGCGTCGTTTCCGAATTTTTCAAGGCAGCCGAGAGCTTCGTCTGTAACTGCATTTGCTATTTCCTGTGCTTTTTCAACTCCGTAAAGAGTAACGAAAGTGGTCTTGTTCTCTTCCTCATCGCTGCCAACGGGCTTGCCAAGCACCTCGGTAGTGCTGGTAACGTCAAGGATATCGTCAACTATCTGGAAGGCAAGTCCCAGCTTGAAACCGTAATCAGCAGCAGCGGAGATGGTCTCATCGTCGGCGCCTGCACAGATACATCCCATCATACAGGAAACAGCAATGAGCTGACCTGTCTTGTGGCGGTACATATTGCGGAGATCAGCCTCGTTAACATCAGTGCGTTCTTCGTTCTCCATATCTATTACCTGACCGCCGATCATACCTGCTCTGCCCACGGCCTTAGCCAGACATGAGATCATCTTCACCTTCTGCTCGCTGCTGAGGTGATCATCGTCTGCAATTATCTCAAAGGGCTGTACCGAGAGCGCGTCGCCTGCCAGTATAGCCATTGCCTCGCCGAAAGCCTTGTGGCAGGATGGCTTTCCGCGGCGGTAGTCGTCATCGTCCATTGCAGGAAGATCATCGTGGATAAGCGAGAAGGTGTGTATCATCTCGATAGCCGCAGCAGGTGCGCAGGCGTTTCTGTAATCGCCGCCAAGAGCATTGCAGAAGGCATAGACCAGCACGGGACGTATACGCTTTCCGCCTGCTTCAAGAGAGTAGTTCATGGCGTCGATAAGATTTTTCTGAGCCGCCATAGCCTCCGAATGAAGATTGTATTTTTTCAGGTTGTCCTCTGTGAACCTGATATACTCATTGAGTTTTTCCTTTATATCTGTCATATTCATTCCTCCGACGGAGCTTTTCCGTCGTCCTCCGTTATTTTTATCTGTGCGCTGTCAAGCTGCTTCCTGCACTCCGCAGAAAGCTTCACGCCCTCACCGTAGAGCTCCACAGCCTTTTCAAGAGGGATATCGCCCTTTTCAAGCTCAGAGACTATTTGTCCCAGTCTTGTCATATTGTCCTCAAATGTTACTTTTTTAGCCATTATATCACCATTTATCAGTAATTTCCGCTTCCGCGCCGCCGCTCCCGAAGGTTATCTTCACTTTGTCACCTTTTTTAAGGCTCTCGGAGCTGCTGAGCAGACTGTCTTCCTTATACACGAGAGAATAGCCCCTTGAAAGAACCTTCAGCGGACTGAGACTGTCAAGCCTTGCCGCTTTTTCACCGAGCTGTCTCTCAAGCCTGTCCATATACCGCAGAAAAGCTGCATCACGGCGCTTGTTCAATGCTGAAAGCTTCTCGCCAGTGAGCTTCAGACGGTTCTCGGGAGACTGTGCCGCAAGACGTGCATTCAGTGCGACAAACCTGTCGGTGCTCCTGTCAAGAACCGCAAGTGCAGCCTTTTCGTATCGGCGCTCCAGAATGCCTATCTTCTCATAAAGCATGGATATATCGGGAGCTGCCAGCTCCGCCGCTGCTGACGGCGTGGGAGCTCTAAGGTCAGCCGCAAGGTCGGCAATGGTAAAGTCTGTCTCATGTCCCACAGCCGAGATAACAGGCACCTTGCAATTATATATGGCATATGCCACCTTTTCGGTATTGAATGCACTCAGGTCCTCGCTGGAGCCTCCGCCTCGCCCCACGATGATAACATCGCAGCCCGCGGCTTCTGCGCGGAGTATACCTCTGCACACGGACTCGGGAGCTCCCTCGCCCTGTACAAGTGCATTTACGGCGTAGACCTCGCCTAATGGGTATCTCCTCGAAAGGACGTTTATTATATCCCTTACCGCTGCGCCGCTGAGAGAGGTAACTGCACCTATCTTTTTCGGCATAGCAGGTATGGGGCGCTTGTGTGCGGTGTCAAAAATGCCCTCCTTTTGCAGCTTCCGTTTCAGCTGCTCAAGAGCCGCTCCCTGAGCGCCTGCGCCCTCGGGGATAATATCGTTCACATAGAGCTGATAGGCTCCGTCGCGCTCGTAGACTCCTATACTTCCCGAAACTATAACAGCCATACCGTCCTCGGGGGCAAACTTCAGACGAGCTGCCGAATTCGCAAACATCACTGCCTTTATGGCACTCTCGCTGTCCTTCAGGGTGAAGTACACATGACCGCTGCGGAAATGCTTCACATAGTTGGATATCTCTCCGCGGACCATGATGCCCTGAATGTTCCTGTCATTTTTCAGTATAGAGCCGATGTATCTGTTTATCTGTGTTACTGTGATTACAGGCATCACTTTTCTCCCGTACTTTTAAGATAGCCGTATATCGCCACTCCTGCCGCATTGTCGCAGGAAAACTGCGGCTCTGCAAAGCTTGCGGAGGGATATCGGGAAATTATCCTGTCGCGGATAATAACGTCCGACATAACTCCTCCTGCGAAAACAAGGGGCAGCTCCCCGTGCTTTTCCACGGCATAAGCTGTCATGGCGATAATAGTATCTGCAATAAAATCAAGGCAGTATCTCGCTGTGTTTTCGGGGGACTCCCCGTTTTTCAGCATACTGCCGCACTTATTCTCAACTCCCGAAAGACAGCAGCTGCCGTTTTTCAGGACAGGTTTAACTTTATAATACTTGTCGGCACCTGCCGCCAGCTTTTCAAGCTCGGCTCCGCATGGAAAACGCAGTCCCAGCATGACACCAGTGCGGTCAACAGCCTGTCCTGCCTTCAGATCAAGAGAGGTGCCTATCTCCGAAATGGAGAGAACGTTATCCTCGTCAGGCTCGCACAGCAGACAATCGGTAGTTCCTCCGCTGACATGGAAGGCTATGAACGGCTCTTTCACAAGCTCGAGCCTGTCCGCGGAATACAGTGCCGCAAGGATATGACCGATCTGGTGGGATGTGGTATACAGCTTTGCTCCCGTAACTGCGGAATATGACCGTGCAAAGCCCTCTCCGCAGAGAAAACAGGGCATATATGAGCCTTCCGTATTACGCGGTCTCGCCGATGCAGTTACCGTCATGGGAGCACTGAGCTCCGTCTCGCCGAAAAGCCTCTCTATCATCTCGGGAAGCTGTTTCGTATGATGGAATACCGCATCGCTCTGTCTCAGACCAAGCTCCCCCTCCTTAACTGGAAGAAGCTTCTTCGTCTGATATATCCTGTTATCCTCACTGACGTAAACTGCCGCCGAGGTAGTATAATTGCTGGTATCTATACCGAGAAACTCAGGCATCTGCGTTCTCTTCCTTCCGGGTATCTCTTGAAAATGCGCCGAGAACTCCGTTGATGAAAGCAGTATCCTCCTGATATGTATACATCATGGAAAGCTTGATAGCCTCGCTGATAGCCGCATTCATGGGAGTATTATCGTCGTACAGCGACTCATACATAGCAATACGGAGTATAGCCAGATTGAGCTTTGAGATACGGGAAATACTTCTGGATTTACTGTATTTTGCAATTATGCTGTCCAGCTCCTCGGCATGAGTGAGAGTTCCCTCGACTATCTTCTTTACTTCATCATTTACTGTGATCTCCTCTATCTCCTCGGCGATCTCGTAAAGCTCGTTTATATCATCGTCGCGCAGAAGCTGTTCAAATACCAGCTTGAATGCGCTGTCTCTTATTTCACGTCTTGTCATTTACATTCTCCTTTATTGAACGATACATGAATACCATACCGTCTATTGCTTCAAATCCGTTTTTCAGATAAAACATCTCACTTGGATAGCCCCTTGTGGTCATAAGTGCCATGGCGACTACTCCCTCGCGGCGCAGCTCATAAGCAGCATATTCCATTACGGCAGTTCCCGTCCCCTGTCTCTGGACAGACGGCGACACGCAGAACTCGTCTATGACATATTCTGTCCCGTGGAGATAGGTCAGCTTTCTTCCGCAGAGTATCGCCTGAATGACACCGTTTTCCTCATACACATAGCCCACAGACTGCGGAGCTGACATGAGCTGGGATATACGTTCTGCCGCAAGCTCACGGCTCCAATCCTCTTTCCATGGCTCTGACGAAAAAGCAGAGCGGAAGACCTCAGCTGCACCGCCAAGGTCGTCCTGCCTGTACCTGCGGATCATTCAAAAACTACTCCGCTTACTGTTACGTTAACTCTTGCAACGGGGACGCCCGTCATATTCTGCACATTCTCCTTGACTACTGTCTGGACCTCCTGTGCAACATTGCACGCCTTCTCGCCGCTCTTTATAACTATCTTCATGTCGATAGCAGCAACATCGCCCATCATGCTGATCTTTATGGGGCCGTTCTTTCTGAGCTTGCTCATCTTGCCCACTTCTCCGCCAAGACCTGCAACGCCCTTGACGTCCTGTGCCGCCAGCTTTGCGATAGCTATGAGCACATCCTCTGATATTTTAAGTCTGCTTGATACCTCAGGCTTCATCTCTTCAACTTCCATATGGGACCTCCGTTGGCACATATTTGGGTGTATTTTTTAATCAAAACTGTACTTACACCCTTACTATTATATTATACCAAATTATTTCGCTCAGTTCAACTATTTCACCTCAAAAATTCTGATATTTTCTGCAGGAACTTCAGTTTCGCCCAGAATAATCTCCTTAATGGCTGCTGCCTGCGACTTTTCAAGCCCCTCGGTCTTCACCACTACCTTTGCATTTTCTCCGTCAAGATATGCGATACAGTCCTGAAATCCCTGCGCTTTGATGAGAGATTCGATAGTACCCTCGCTTTCGATGAGCTTTGAGACCTGAACCGCGTCCAGTGCATTGACTACCATTTCGTCCTCGGTAACATCTCCTCCGCCTATCATGGTCTGCAAGGTCTGTACCGCTTCATCACGGTCTCTCAGCTTATCTATACGCGCCTGTGCAAAGTAGTCCCCTGACATGGGCTCTGCCTCAGCGTTTACGAACTCTGTCTCGCCGTATCTTACTTTCTCATTCTCCTCCGAGAACACCGCCGAACCGCCCTCATCGGGAAGCTTCGGCGAGGCTGTGTAGTTTATGTAGACCGCCACCGCCAGCATAAGTGTGAGACAGGTCATGATTATCTGCTTTTTTCCGATGATAAGTGATGGTTTTTTCATAGTAATTCTCCTTTTATCTTAGCTTTGCAACATAGATTTTTGCCGTTGAGATACCCAGTGCCGCAGAAGCGGCTTTGTACATCTTTTCCCTGACTGACGGACTGTCTCCGCCGTCACAGACTATTACCGCTCCTGTCACCTCAGGCTTTTCGATAGTCTCCACAAGGGGAGTTTTTTCACTTCCGCTGCCTATCATGACATATTTGTCTTCCTCCTCTGTTTTGCCCTCAGAGCGGCTCCTGCGCCCCTCAGAAGCATAGATGTACCGCTCGCAGCTCCCGAAGGTTATATAGACTCTTACATTTCCTGCACCGTCGATACAGCTGAGCATTTCTCCGAGCCGCTTTTCCGTATCGCTGCAATGTTCATCACATTCACTGAGACTGAGCCCACTCGCGGAAGTGCTGTCGGATACAGTCTTTTTATCGGGCAGCAGTGAGGATATCATTATCAGCAGCAGTCCGGTGACTCCGCATACAGTCATGAATACAGCCCACTTCCTTTGTTTGAGAAGCTCCCGTATTTTTTCAGCTATTTCCATTCACGACCTCCGTTTCCTGCCCGAGACTGCTGCGAATTATCTCTGCGGCAGCTTCATTATCCGCAGAACTGATAATGACTCTATTAATAATTATGCTCCCGTCAGAAAGAATATTAACCTCAGTCTCGATTTTTTCGGCTTCGATCCCTGATGCTTCAAGCTGTCCTCTCAGTACCTGAGAAATGTTCTCTCCCGTCTGCCTTATAAGCTCATCATCGTAGAGCTGCTGCGAAGTGCTGTGATCCTTACTGCTCCCAATATTTACCTCTGGAACTTCAAAATTTACGGCTCCGTCCGAAAACAGTGATATAACAGACGCCGCAAGAACAAGCTTCATTATCAGTTCTGCCTGTCCTTTAAGTCTTGTGCCGCCAGCGATCATGCGAAGTACACAGATAAGTGCCGATACTGCACATACGCCGCCTGCGGCAGATACTATACCCTCCATTTTATCCTCCTGCGTTTTGTAATAGTATAGCTGTTGAAAACAGGAACATAAGCCCGAAACAGACAAGTATGCACTGCACAATAGCAAGTCCGTCATCAAGCGCCTTCAGCAGCTTTGCCACACTTTCAACAGAGAAAAGCTCTGCGGCAGCTGTCCCCGTCCACATTACAGCTCTGAATATGAGTATCTGCAAAACAGGCGGCAGAAACAGAAGAATAACAGCAATGCAGCCTGCTGTTCCGACAGTTCCGCGAATAAGATCGAAGCTTCCGCGTACTGTTGAATACGCATCTGAGACAGCTCCTCCCACAACAGGGACCATGCCTGATATTACAAATCGGGTAGTCTTTGCAGCCGCTCCGTCAGCCTTTCCAGAAAGAGTACATTTCATAGTCAGAAGTCCCGTAAACAAGGTCATGGCGACAGTCATGCCCCATGTTATGAGTTTTTTTCCAAGGCGTACGATACTGCCGAGATCTTCACCGCTGAATACGCTTCCCGTGACCGCCAGCATAGTTGAAGCAGTCACAACAGGCATCATAAACGACGAGGACAACTGAACAAATATCTCAGATGCACCAAGAACAGCCACATCGTAGACCCCTGCCGAGGTCATGCCGCCCATTGCTGCGGTAATTCCCGAAAAAACGGGAATGAAAACAGCAATGAAGCTACCGCCTGACTGCACAGCCGATGACGCTCTGCCAAATACCTCGAAAAGCTTTGGCACTATTGCAGTTACTGCTGTAAGAACGCTGACAGTTCCGAAGATATCGGCGGAGCTATCAGACAGCCCCTCACCGGTAGCTTTCAGAGCCGCTGTTACGACAATGACGATAAGTATAGTCCCGAGCAGAGAAAGGATATCAGTGCCGTCCCAGCCTATACTATCGGTTACGGCTGCGGAAAGCTCCCGGAAGCTTTTATCGCTTAGTTCCTCTGTTCCATAGCCGATGTCATGATCGGCAAGTATTTCGTCAATCTGAGAGTAATAGCTGTCTGCAGCGGTCTGACTGCCCTCAGCATAGACGCTTTTGGGGACAAGCAATAATGTGAGCAATATAGTTATAATAAATATTCTGAGTATCTTGTGCATATTCCACCTACATGAGCCTGCCCAGAAGAGAAATAAACTCCTCAAGGACAGGAAGACTTAACACAACAAGAGCTGCTCTCCCCCATAATTCGGCTGCTGCACCCATTGCGCCCTCACCGCTGTCACGGCATAGCTGTGCCGAAATATGGGTGATACAGCATATCGCAGCTGCCTTGAAGATAGCGCTCAGATAGCTTTCGGAAATCCCTGCCGATATCATCATCGAGCGAAGCTCCGCAAAGGGGCTCTCCAGCATTACTACCGCTGCTATGATCACAGATACCGAAACAGCAACGGAAACAGCCAGTGAATGCTCGGAGCAATATTGTCTCAATATGACAGAGATCAGTGCGCCGCAGACACAGAATATCCCGACAGAAAAACAGCTGTCTACCATAGTCCGAAAACTGATTTGACCTTCTCAAAAAGGTCGCTAATCTCGTCAATTATGACCACAAGAACAACTATAAGCCCGGCAAGGGTAGTCATCATAGCCTGTTCCTCCCTTTCTGCCCGTTTCAGTACAAGATTTAGCACAGCAACTATGATACCCGTTCCTGCGATCTTGAAAATCAGATCAATATCCATACAATACCTCAAATCAGAATAATTCCGACAGAAACACCTGCCATTACGCCGAGACTTCTGTAAAGCCGCCCCTTTTGGATATATTCCTGCCGCCTCTGTTCACGAAGCTCCTCCATGCGAACAAGCTGCGAAGCGATACTGCTTAGCTGCCCCTGCACATCGGTTGTTCCAAGGACTTCCCCAAGCTCCGCAAGTACAGCTTTCTCCTCGTCGGGAACCGACTTGTCACGCAACAGAAGCGTCCGCCATTTCTCTCTTACGGGGCAGCTTGCCGAATACTCCTGCGGAAGGTCGTATATAAACCCGAGACAAGAAAAATTCTCAGCCTGCAGGGCTCGGATAATTCCGAATATATCAGTTCCGCCTGTCCTTATCATAACCTCACAATGCCGCATGAGCTTCTCAGCTTCATGGCAGTACACAACTCGCCTTTTGAGCTTTTCCGAATAGAAAACACCGCAAAAGGCACCGCTCAGAATGAGCATTATGACCGCAAGAAAGCGAAGCTCCATATCAGAGCCTCACGATCCTGCCGACTTCCCCAACAGAGGATGAACCTCTAAGGAAAATCAGCTTGTGGAAAAATCCGCTGTCAATGAGCATTTTCAGCTCAGCTCTTTTAGTGACTTCGCTCACGCTTTCTCCGTGAGCAGTAACGATAAACCTGACTCCGCAGCTGAGACCGGTAATTATTGCTTCTGCATCGTCAACAGATGCAATTTCGTCACAGACAATGACCTCGGGAGAAAGTGTACGGATCGCTGACATGATCCCTCGGCTTCTGCTGCAATTGCCTATAATATCTGTCATAGCCCCTACATCGTTCTGCGGTGTTCCGCTATAAAAAGCAGCTACCTCATTTCTCTCGTCAATGAGAACGGTTTTCCTGAGGTCACCGTTAAGACGGCAAAGCTCCCTGAGAAGTGTGGTCTTGCCCGAATTTACAGCTCCGCAAATAATGATATTTCTGTCAAAGGTCTCGGAGAAAATTCCGTCTGCACAGCCTTTGACCTCTCGGGGCAAGCGAAAGTTAAAGGAACAGAATTCAGTCAGTACAGATGGCTCCACAGAGGAGTATATTCCAGATACGCCAACTCTTATTCCGTTTCCGATAACAAAACAGCCCTCTGAAAGCTGTTTAGTACAGCTATGTACAGAATAATGGCAAAGCTTGTCTGCACATTCTCTGATCTCTTTCCTATTGACAATGTATGCTTCCTCTGTTAAAGCTGAGCTCGTCCCGCCATTCTTTTGCAAAAACAGCGTTTTATTCGGGAAAGCAAAACAGACAGGACCGCTCGAGTGTAGCCGTACCTCCATCAGATCGTCAGAAAGTTCATGCAGCGTATCAAGCATAAGATTACGTAATACTTCGGGCATATGATCTGCGATCACGCGAAAGCTTGTACTATCTTTCATTTTGATCATCTCCTCACACTTAATAGTATGCAGCTAAGAACATAGATAGAACAAAAAAATGGGCGCATTTCTGCGCCCATAAAAAAACAGCACACCGAAGTGTGCTGTAATTTTTTGATCATTCCTTTACGCCGCCAAGAGCTACACCAGCGATGATGAATCTCGAAAGGAGAACGTAAGCGATAATGATAGGAATAATAGAAAGTGCAATTGCAAGATAGATAGCACCGTAATCATTGAACTTATCAGATGACTGGAGAGCGGAAACCATCATAGGAAGGGTCTTCTTCTTCAGATCAACACTGATGAGGATCATGTTAGGTGTATAGAAGTTGTTCCAGCTTGCGATGAAAGCGAAGATAGCCTGAACAGCTATAGCGGGCTTCATCATAGGAATTGCAATAGATAAGAAAGTCCTGAATTCTCCACAACCATCGATTCTCGCTGCTTCAACGATGTCCAGCGGGAATGAAGACTTCATGTATGACCTCATGAAGTATACGACTGCGGGAGCCGCAATGGAAGGGATGATAAGAGGCCAGTATGTATTTGTAAGCTTAAGATCTGACATAAAGCTTACGAAACCGGCTGATGTAACCTGCATAGGTACCATCATTACAAGGAGAATAACCGAGTAAGCTACTTCCTTGAGCTTGAAGTCGTAAACGTGGATACCGTAAGCAGTAAGTGCTGAGAAGAAAACTGTGAGGAAAGTTGAGCAGCAAGTGATGAACAAGCTGTTCTTGTAACCTGCGAGGGCATTATAACAGAGCTTGAATCCGGGCTCGTTAAATACCTTGTGCCAGTTGTTCTTCAGATTAGTTCCGGGGATAAAGCTGAGTCCGTTTGCTATATCAGTATGTGTTCTTGTTGCATTGATAACAAGGATATAGATAGGAAGCAAACATATAATGGTAAGAATTAAAAACCATATAAAAAGGATAGTAGACTTCAGTCTGATCTTGAAGTGGTAATTATCCTTTGCTTTTCCGTAAACAGATTTCATTTCGTTACTCATAGGCTGATACCTCCAAACTGCTTACTTTCAAGCTTAGCCTGCTTAGCGATCTTCTTGCGCTGCTTCTTCTTAGCGATCTCATCCTTATCACGAGTCATGTAGAATGCGATAAGACCGAGTGCAAGAGTGATGAAGAACAGCAGTACTGATACAGCACCTGCATAGCCCATCTTATTCTCATTAGCCTGAGCATGGAAGTACTGGAAGATCATTACAGCCACAGTCTTGAGATGATCCTTAACGTTGCCTGTCTTGGTGTACAGGAAAGGAATATCGAACATCTGGAGACCACCGATCATGGAGGTGATAAGTGTATAAGCCATGATAGGAGTAAGAAGGGGCAGAGTGATCTTTCTGAACACCTGTCCTGAGCTTGCACCGTCGATGCTTGCAGCCTCGAACAGTGAGGGGTTGATACCCTGGATACCAGACATAAGCATGATCATTGTATTACCAAACCACATCCATGTCTGAATGAACATGATAACGATTCGTGACTGCCATACGCCCTCAATGAAAGGTACTGTATGATATAGAAGCGAAGCCGAATCACGTTTAACTATTCCCATCTTGTATAAGAGGAAATTGATAGCTCCCGGGTTAGTTTCGGACTGACCCATGAGCTGAAGGAAGAGTACAGCTACTGAAGCAGCTGTGATGATGTTTGGAAGGTACATAACAACCTTAAAGAAGCCCTTGCCAGGGATCTTTAACTGTGCTTCTGTAAACCATACAGCAAGAGAAAGTGAAAGAGCAAGCTGAGGAATAAAGTTACCTACCCAGAGGATAACTGTATTCTTCAGACATCTGAAGAAGCTCTCATGGATAACTCTTACTCTACGACCTTCACCGCCAAAAAGGACATCTTTATAGTTCTGGAGTCCTACCCAGTCTTCAACGGTCTTACCGTTGCCGTGGAAACTTACTATAAAGGTGTTGATCAGCGGCCATAACTGGAAAAAGAAATAAACAAGAAAAAATGGCAATATAAAAATATAGCCATACTTAGCGTAGCTGATAGACTTTATACGTCTCTGCGCGCCTGATGCCATAACACACACCCTCTCGGAATAATAGTACAGATAAATATACACCTACGGGATACATAAGTACCCCGTAGGCATATCTCCATTTGTTGCTTATTAATTAATCAAAAGAGATTAGTCAATTTCGAGATCGGGTACAGACTCAGCAACCTTATCCTTGAATGCTTCAACTGTAGCATCCCAGTCCTTGCCGCCCTCAAGGTAGTTCTCCTTAACAGCGTCAGCGAAGTTGCCCTTGATTGTAGCATCGTAAGGAGTGATAAGGCCCTTGAAGTCGATGCTCTTAGCATTCTCAGCGAGCTCTGCGAAGTAGTTCTGCTTGTCCTTGAAGTTTCCGGAGATCTTCTCGTTGAATACTGTATCGCCAGCGATAAGCTCATCCATAACCTTTGAGTTGTTTACATACTCAGGCTTCTTTGTAGCGTACTCAGACATTGCAGCCTCATCAGATGTAGCTGAGAGGATGAAGTCACGAGCCTCTTCACCGTTGTCTGTAGCGGGGTTAACAACGATCCAAGTACCGCCCCAGTAGAAAGGAGTCGGGCCCTGGCATACTGCCCACTTACCATACTGCTCGCCGCCTTCGCCGCCTGCAGCATCGAGGAAGAATCCGCCGAAGCCCCAAGTTGATACGAAGTAGCCCATGCAGTTACCGGATACACCAGCAGCTGTCCACTCGTCTGTCCACTGGCTGTTCTTTGTGATACCGCCGCAATCCCAGAGCTCCTTAGCTGTGTCAGCGAAGTTCTTGCAGAAGTCATCAACAACGAGCTTGTTGTCAACAACCCAAGGCTGTGTACGTCCGCAAGCGAATGCCTGCCAGAGACCGCCAAGTGTATCAGCAAGTGCAACACCGCCGCTTGTCTTGTCAGAGATTGTCTTAGCAGCTGTTACGAAATCTTCCCAAGTACCGATCTGCTCCTGCATCTCTGCGGGGCTCTTAGCACCGAGATATTCCTCAGCGAGGTCAGCTCTGTAAGCGAAGCCGCCTGCTGCAGCCTGCCATGAGATACCCTTACGAACGCCGTTGGAATCCTTACCGATTTCGTCTGTGTAGCTGTAGATGTTAGCGAAGTCAGAATCGCCGAGACCGAGCTTTGTGAGAGGAAGTGTCTTCTCATCATCGTTGATGTACTTGAGTGCCCAGTCAGCCTCGCAGAAGTAAACGTCGAGGTCGCTGCCGTCATTGAAGAGCTGGTCATAGTTCTCGGAAGCCTGACCGCCGCCTACACCGAAGTCGATGAACTTGATGCCCTCAACCTTGTTGTCAGCGAGGTCTGCAACTACTGTATCGTAGTCAAGGCCCTTCCACTGAGCGATAAGAGCAGGAACGTCATCGTGGTTCCAAGCTGCAACTGTGAATGTGTCGCCGCCTACGCCAACTGAGGGATCAATTGTGCCGTCGCCCTCAGGCTCTGCTGTTGTTTCCTCAGCAGCTGTTGTATCTTCCTGAGCAGCTGTTGTTGTTTCGTCAGCCTTTGAAGATGACTCCTTCTTGTCATCTCCACAGCTTGCGAATGCTGTAGCTGCCATTGCGAGTGTAGCTACTAAAGCTAAAGTTCTCTTAAGTGTGTTCATGAGATTTTTCCTCCTTAAATATGTATATTATACATCTCCGTGTATAATATTCGGTAATTAATGTTTTGCGGGCAACATCGCGGTTATTTTTCTCTGTCCGATGATTGTGCTCACCGCTGACGTCCTGCAACCGTATGTCTTCCCTGCTTCTGTTCTATGAAGCTATAGCCATGACTTTCGTCATTAGCTTTCTTTTATCATGCTGGGCAATGTCTTTTATACTTTCGCATTCTTTCATGTCATGGCGGCTCGGTCTGCGAATGTACTCCGCAGGCTTCGTCATAAAAGCCCTTACACTTCCGAATGTTACCGTATCACGTTCTTTACTGCCTGTGTATCAGACCGTCATGCCTTCCGCACCGCATATACAGAACTGTGCAACAATTGCTTTTGCATTTACAAATATACCGTATTTTGCGGTCAAAGTCAATGCTTTGTATCGTTCTTTAATCTTTTTTGGGCGCAATGTACATTTTCAACGCTATTTTTTTAGCAACAATAACATAAATCGCACCTCTAAAAAATAAAAGTTACAAATCGGTAAAAGCGTTTTGACGTTTATTACACAAATACAGGAGCACACTTTTATGCCTATTGCCTAACGAATACAAAATCCCGGTCGTCTTCTGTGCATTTTTTTGTGTGCTTCTTCAAACCCGTTCACCATTCCTATGACACAGACAGATCCGCATACATACGGAGTATCTGAGACGCATCAACAGCATCGACCTTTCCGTCGCTGTTCACGTCGGCTATGTACTGCTCATAATCATCGAGCGAACCTTCCAGATCGCCTGATATCAGAGCATAGTGCCGAAGGACTTCCGAAGCATCATTGGCGTCAATATGCATATCTGCGTTCACATCTGCACGTACTCGCGGTATAAATACAACGCCTGCGGAAGCAAAGCTGTCGGACGTAGCCGCATATCTCACCACATACTCACACTTTAATTCAAGGTGATCAAATTCAAGATAGTCTGCTGAAAAAACTTCTTCTATTTCCGTTTCCTCTGCTCCGTAGCGGTTTCTGAGAAGGGCACGGAATTCAGCAGGATCATGATAGCCGTAGTCCATACCTACAACGTCTATGAGGTCAGAAGGCATATAATCCGTTAATCCCGCTTCATACTTTGAATTGTCGTCTGAAACTATGAGTCCCTGTGAATTCTCATAAAAATCCCTCGGGTCGGGAACTTCCTTAGGAGCCTCGGGTATCTTATATGTAACGGAACTGCTCGCCATATTCTCGCTGTCGGAGTTGACTTTCAAGGTTATAGTCTCTCCGGGGATTATCCTTATATAATACTGGAGCATATCGGTGCCGTAGAATTCATCTCCCGGGGCTATTCTCGGAACAGCCTCTATAAACGGGTTTTCCTCATCGTCGCCTGTACGCACCATGAGCTTATCGGCAATTTTTTTGCTTATGGGTCCGAGTATCTCATTGCGGTAGTCTATCTCAAGATCATTGATGACAGGTCTGGGATTGACAAGTATCTGCTTCTCCTTGCCGTCCTTGATAACGGTCAGGTACTGTCCTGCGTAATCGCTTATAGAACTGCCGATCATCAGTTCCCTGCCGTCAGGAGCCAGTATCTTGTCAACGTAACTGAAGTCGATAACTTCTTTTTCCATATCAAAGCCTATCATCGCCTTGTTCGCATGGATCGTGATCACCTCATCGGGCAGTCCGGCGCCGGTAAGAGTAAGCTCAATATCGTTCATGCCGTATTCAAGCGGTATATTTCTTATCCACTCACATCCGCCAAAATAGTCCCCATCGAAGTTCACGGCGTATTCCGTACCACAGTAAAGGGATATATTCTCGATATAGCTCGGCACTTCTATCGAGTACTCGTTTTCGTTCTCCTTTTTGAGGTACTTCATCTTCTCTCGGTAAGTGTCCTCATTGAACTTATATCCTATCCAGTTCATGACAGGTCTGTGCGGAGTAAACGTCCTTGTTGATATCACATTGAGCATGGCATCATCAATGTTTTCATACACAGATGAGAGGTCATTATAAGCAGATACCTTCATTTTCTCTGTTACGGCAAAGGGCTCGGTATACGGCTTGTACTCCTCATTGTCGTTTGTACGGTAATATATAGTTCCCTCGTCCATGCGTGTTGAAAGTGATATCTTTTCATCGGCATTTACCATACCCTCATGGTGAGAGAAGCTTACTTTGCCGATAGGGTCTCCGTAAGCCTTCAGCGTAACATTTCCGAGAGTACACATTACCTCTCCCTTGTCAAAGAGTCGTGTATAGTATCCCTCGGTTCTCTTAGCATCTTCAAGAAGCTCCGTATCCTCGGGCTCGAGTCCGTCATAGAGCTGGAAAATAAAGGAATCCAGCAGCCGCTTTTCTTCCTCCTCGTTGTAGATGATCGGATCATCAACTACATCAGTCCAGTTCTCACCGTCAGGGCTTGTAAAGCTCTCGCCCCATCTGGTATATGTCCTTATCTGCTCATCGGTGCTGTATGAAGTAAGATCAGTCCTTCTTCTGGCGCCGTCCTCAACATACATACTGCTCTCGATCGGTATTACAAAAGGCGAGTCGGGGCAATAGAGCTTTACCACGACGCTGAACCATTCGTTTTCGGGAAGTATAACAGGGCTGTCCAGATCGATAGTGTAGAAGCCAGTAAGATCACATACTCCCTTGGTCACATTCGACGGAATACCCGATGTCGGATCGAGGATATCCTGTATATCGGTATATATGGTTATCTCGTACTCCGTGCCTGCATTATATATGTATGTACCTATGGAGCTTATCTGTGTATTGGAATGTCCTTCAAATACGTTTGCCATATATGACGGACCGTTCTCCTTGGGATCATCATAAGCGGACAGAGTCTGTATCGGTATAAAGCTGTCATGCTGATAGATCATTTCATGCTCGTCAAGATCATCCAGCTCAAAAACAGCGAAATCAGTCAGCGAATTGTCATAATAGGATATCCAGAGATAACCATTGTCACCGTCATCTGTTCCCCAGCTGTTCTTGCATAGCCATGCTCCGTTCCCCTCGGGAGGATTTCTGAAGTGGTCCGAGGAGAAATTGTCGTCCCATCCGACTATTGTGACTGCATGGTTGGCAAAGCGTCTTGGTCTGCTCGTGTAGGAGCTGCTGTACTCAGCCGACCAGTTAAGCGACTTGTTGGACATATAGGACACATCAACCGCTCTGCCGCTGTAAACAAAGTCCTTTACAAGAGAATTTATCTCATCAAAGTTATCCCTGCTTCGGGAAAAATCAAAGTTATAGGCATTTCTGAGGTGATAGTCCGCCTGATAGCGAAAATAGCCCATGTCAGTCCCGTCATCAAAGATATCTGTATGGTAGTAAGGCATCTTCTCCTCGGTGACAGGACCTATCCACTGCGACCAGAGATTAGACACCATTCTCGAGGTGCCGCCCTCGTTGAGTATCTCCAGAGGTCTCTTATTGAATAGCTTCAGCTCATCGTCTCCGTAATATGTATAGAAGGCTGTATGGAGCTCGGAAAGATCGATATCGGGCTCGGAAGCGAGCAAACTGGACTGAGCGCTCTCAATGGCTGCGTGAGCCCAGCAGGTACCGTATATGTCCTGATCCTTGATCTCGGTAGAGCCGTATACATTCCTCATATCAAAGGCTGTCGGCATCCATTTCGGCTCAGCCGCCATAGTTTTACTGCTTATGGGAGTATAATCGGCAGTAGGAGCAAGGCTCATATCGTCGCCGCCTGCATTTCTTCTCAGCACAGGCATAGACAAACAGCCGACCTGAGAGGATACAGCTGCCCCCTTATTTGTATCAAACAGGTCTTTTATCGATACTTCCGCATAAACAGCTGTTGGAGCAGCTGAAATGGAGATCATTGCCGCTGAAACAGCCGCAAGCAATCTGCTTGGAATTTTACTCATATCTTTTCCCCTTTCTGTAATATATGACAATTATAACACATAATGTATAACAAATCAAGTGAATCTGCAAAAGTGTTCCAATTTGTAAGAATTATGCAAAAAGCCGCCTGTCTCCGACTGCTGTGCCGAAGACAAACGGCTTTATAATTTTTAATTATGCGGTAACGATACTGTCAGCCTTGTGGAGCTTCAGCTTCTCGACAGCCTGCTCTCTCATCTTGTACTTGAGTATCTTTCCTGCGGCATTCATGGGGAAGCCGTCAACGAAATCAACGTATCTGGGGCACTTGTGCTTTGCCATTCTTGCAAGGCAGAAGTCCTTGATCTCCTGCTCGGTAGCAGTCTCGCCGTCCTGAAGCACGATACAAGCCATGATCTCCTCGCCGTAGTCCTCATCGGGAACGCCAATTACCTGAACATCCTTTACCTTGGGGTATGTATAGAGGAAGTCCTCTATCTCCTTGGGGTAGATGTTCTCGCCGCCGCGGATTATCATATCCTTGATACGTCCTGTGATCTTGAAATAACCGTCCTCTGAGCGGCGTCTTGCAAGGTCTCCCGTGTGGAGCCAGCCCTCGGAGTCGATGGCTGCTGCCGTAGCCTCGGGCATCTTGTAGTAGCCCTTCATTATATTGTATCCTCTTGCAACGAACTCACCGTCAACGTCATCGGGGAGGACCTCGTTGGTCTCAGGATCAACGATACGGCACTCAACACCGAAGATAGGTCCGCCGACAGTGTTTACACGCTGCTCGATGGAGTCTGTGGTCTTGCTCATGGTAGTAGCGGGAGAAGCCTCGGTCTGACCGTATGTGATACAGATCTCGCTCATATGCATCTTCTCGATAACTTCCTCCATGGTCTTGATGGGACAGGGTGAGCCTGCCATGATACCTGTTCTCATGTGGGAGAAGTCGGTCTTATCGAAGTCCTCATGTCCCAGCATAGCGATGAACATAGTGGGAACGCCGTGGAAGCAGGTTATCTTCTCCTTGTTGATACAAGCCAGTCCCTTTCTTGGAGAAAATCTTGTTATAGGAGACATCGTTGTACCGTGTGTAACGGAAGCTGTCATTGCCAGAACCATGCCGAAGCAGTGGAACATAGGCACCTGTATCATCATGCGGTCTGCTGTGGACAGGTCCATGCAGTCGCCGATAGCCTTACCGTTGTTTACTACATTATAATGTGTAAGCATTACGCCCTTGGGGAAGCCTGTGGTTCCCGAGGTGTACTGCATATTTGCAACATCGTGGATATCAATGGTCTTTCTTACACGCTCTACCTCACTGTAGGGAACGTTCTTGGAAAGCTCAACAGCCTCCTCCCATGTGTAGCAGCCGTTGTTCTTGGAATCAACGGTGATGACGTTCTTGAGGTAAGGAAGTCTTGCGGAGTTGAGCTTACCGGGCTCGCAGGTGTCAAGCTCGGGGCAGAGCTCCTTGATGATATCAACATAGTTGATGTTCTTGATACCGTCGATCATAACGAGTGTCATGGTATCGGACTGTCTCAGCAGATACTCAGCCTCGTGGATACGGTACTCTGTATTCATTGTTACGAGTACAGCGCCTATCTTGGTAGTAGCCCAGAAGGTTATATACCACTGGGGAACATTTGTAGCCCAGATAGCAACGTGGTCGCCCTTCTTTACGCCCATTGCAAGGAGTGAGCGTGCAAAGTTGTCAACGTCGTCGCGGAACTCGGGATATGTTCTTGTGTAGTCCAGCTCAGTATAGCGGAAAGCATACTGATTGGGGAACTGCTCACAGATACGGTCCAGTATGTCGGGGAATGTATAGTTGAGTATCCTCTCCTTGGGCCACGGATACTGACCGTCCCCTCTCATATTGGTCTGGAGGGGGTGCTTGTGTGACTTCTTGTAGGGAGCCATATACTCTGCGAACTGGGGTATAACGATACCTGCGTCGCTGAGGTCTCTTGCCCAGCGCTTTACCCATTCCAGTGAGATATAGCCGTTGTAGTTGATAGTGTCCAGAGCCTCTATCATCTGCTTTACGGGAATATCGCCTGTGCCCATGATGCGGTACTCAACAGTGCCGTCCTCGCGCATAACGCTGTCCTTGACCTGAATATACTTGATGTACTCGCCAAGATTTGCGACAGTTGTCTCGGGAGACTCGTTGTTATAACGGTAGGGGTGGTGCATATCCCAGAGGGCAGCCACCTTTCTGCTCTTTACGCTGTCAAGTATCTTAGCAAGACGTGCCGTATCGGAATATACGCCGTTGGTCTCTACCAGCAGTGTAACATTGTACTCCTCAGCAATTGGAACAAGCTTCTTCAGTGTCTCCACGATATACTCATCATCAACATCGCCTCCGGGTGCAGGCTCAAGATCGCCGAGTATTCTTATGTAAGAAGCACCGAGCTTGCTTGCAAGCTGAGCGTAAGCCTTGATCTCGTCCTCAGCCTCCTGATACTTGTCCTTGAACTTCAGGCAGGCACCCGAAGAAAGACAGGGTATCTCCAGTCCGAGAGAGCGGAGCTTTGCAACTGTATTGGGTAGCTGAGAATCTGTAAAGGGCTGTGCCTTAACGGAAAAAATCTCATTGCCGAGACCTCTTATCTCTATTCCGTCAAATCTGAAGTCCTTAGCCATAGAGTAGATATCAGTCCACGACCATTCAGGACAAGCGAGTGTTGAAAAACCGATCTTCATAATAACCATTCCTTTACATAATAACTTATACTATTAAATAGCAGTCCGGCTGATGCATACAGCCGATTATGTCTCAACTTCAAGCTCACAGGCGGTATACGCCCTTCTGTCGAAACCTGATGATATCATATAAGCCTCTGCCTGCTTCTTGGTGTTGAAGCGCCTTGCAAACAGCTTATTGAACACAAAAAACCGCGGTGAAACCGCATACATTCCGTCGGATATACGCATTATGACCCATTTCACGCAAAAAGCTCCTATCCGAACAGCTTATAGTAAACTATACCGAACCATTCTCTGACTCCATAAGTAGGGAGCAGATACCATGAGGTCTTGCCCGATATGTTGTATGCCTCTATACCGTTTGACTCAGCGATAAGCTCTGCGCGGTACTGATGGAAATTATCAGTCACGAGAGTTATCTTCCCGGGAAGTCCGTTCTCACTGATGACAGCCTTTGAGAAGCGGAGGTTTTCCTCGGTATTCACGGATCTATCCTCCATGAATATCCTGTCGGGAGCTATGCCCCTCGCCACAAGATAATCCTTCATGCACTGAGCTTCGCTGATGGATTCATCACTTCCCTGTCCGCCCGAAACGACGGCGCAGACACTGTCATGCTCCGAAAGATAGCCGTAAGCGGCATCAAGTCTCCTCTTCAGCATAAGGCTTGGAGCACCGTTCTTTACCTTGCAGCCGAGCACTACAACAGTAGTGTTCTCGTCTTCAGGCGGATCGTTCGCTTCCCGTATCATAAAAACGCTGATGACCACAGCCAGAACGATACTGACTGCCGCAGCAATCCCTACAAGAGAAAGAACTATCTTTCCCAGCGGCTTTTCCCAGCATCTTCCCAAAGCTCCCGTGAACTTTCCCCAGAACAGCACTATCAGCATCATTGCAGCGGATAACGCCATCCCGACGCCGTTGCCGAGGTTGATTATCCCCGTAGCGACAGGCGCTGCAAAAAGCAGGAACAGTCCCAGAAAAACTATGAACGGTATGATCTTTAAGCTCATTTTTACCTCTTATTTCATGCTTGCAGCCAGCTTGAGGATCCTGTCAAGGTTTTCCTTTGTGGTAGTCTCGCTGCCAAGATGTGTGGGCACCTTATTATAGAGCCCGTGGAAATCCGAACCGCCTGTCTCGATGAGGCCGTACTTCTGTGCAATGGCTGAAAGCTCCTTGCGGCAGCTTTCGTCGGCAGAGAAATGTCCCACCTCAACGCCGTCGATCTTTCCTTTCTTGGCAAGCTCCTCAAGAAGCTCGATATTATTGTACTGTGCAGGGTGAGCCATGACAGCAACGCCCTTTGCAGTGTGTATCAGGTCAATAACAAAATTTACGTCAGGGTATTCACGCTCAACGTAGCAGGAGCCGTTTTCGGGATTGAACAGCTCACGGTCAAGGTCGCCGTAGAACTCCAGCGCATAGCCGTAGTCTATAAGGGCACGCATGATGTGCTGCTTGAATATGCTCTTTGAAGCCGTTGTGCGTTTCAGTATGCTCTCCTGTGTGATGGGGAACTTCTCCATGACCTTTTCGATCATTTCTCTGGAGCATTCCTTTCTTATCTCGCAGGATTTGAGACAAAGCCCCTCAAGTCTGTTTGGCTTTGACGGAGCGTAGCAAAGTATATGTACCTTGCTGTTTCTTTCCTTATCCCATGCCGAAAGCTCTACGCCGTGGAGTATCTTTACTCCTGCGCGCTCGCCCAATACGTCAGCTCTTGAAAAGGACGCCATCGTATCGTGATCGGTTATCGAAAGCCAGTCGATATTCATGCGTTTCGCCTGAGCAATAACATCTTCGATGCCCAGTGAACCGTCGGAAAGCGTGGTATGACAGTGCAGATCGCAAATCATAAAGAACCTTCTTTCGCCGCAGGTCTTGTATCTGCGGCAGAATTTTTATAATTGTATTGATATAGCGCTTTTTGGGGAACATGGTTTTGCAAATTACTGAAGCAGTAATAATAACGCTAATAATTATATCACAAATTCTTTACAATTTCAAGCTTTTTACACTAATTTTCACTTTTCTATCATTTTTATATTATAAGGTAGGGGCACACAGACTGTGTAATGCACCGCACAGGCAGCCTTTCACTCACTGAAGCTTCGCATAAAGCTCGCTCTTTCTGAAGCCCGTTTCCTTTGCCACAGCCTTGCAGGCTTCTGTGGGCTTTTCTCCCATATCTATGAGCTTCATGACCTGCTCCATAGCCTGTTCGATGGTGATACCGTCCTCTGCATCCTCAGAAGATCCCTCAAGCACGAGAACGAACTCACCCTTCGGCTCGTTAATGTTGTAATATTCAACAGCCTCCGAAAGGGTCAGTCTTATGACCTCCTCATGTATCTTGGTGAGCTCGCGGCAGAGCGCTATCCTGCGGTCGCCGCCGAAAAAACCGTAAAGATCGGCAAGAGTGGTCTTCAGCTTGTGTGGAGCTTCATAGAACACCATGACCGCAGTCTCGCCGCGGAGCTTTTCAAGGCGCTCGGCTCTCTCCTTTTTCGGAACGGGAAGAAAGCCCTCGAACGTAAATCTTCGCGTACTCAGTCCCGACACCGCAACTGCCGAAACTACGGCGCTGGGTCCCGGAACTACCTTTATATCTATCCCTTGCTCGGCGCAGAGCTTCACAAGCACCTCTCCCGGGTCGGATATGCAGGGCATACCAGCGTCGGTGACTATACCGCAGCTCTCCCCTGCAAGAAGCCTGTCGATTATGCGCTGTGCATCGGCTTTGGAGCTGTGCTCATGAAAGCTTATGAGCTGCTTCTTTATGTCGAAGCGGTTCAGCAGCTTCAGTGTAACACGAGTGTCCTCCGCACAGATGAAGTCCACTGCCGCCAGCGTATCAAGCTGACGAAGTGTTATATCCTCAAGGTTTCCGATGGGAGTACCTATAACATAAAATGTTCCGCTCATACCTGCTCCTTTCCTGTGTCGTATATCTTCTGAAGCTCCTCGGAGAAGCCGTTCTCGCTGCGGATGTACAGCTGAGGCTCCACCTTCATGAAAGGCTTTGAGCCTTTTTTGCCCTCGATAAGGAACAGCCACGGAGCTTCCTCAGCGTTTTTCGATACAAAGCGGAGTCTCTTAGGCTCGATGTCGTGGCTCTTCATGGCAAAAATAACGTCGCTGAGCCTTTCGGGGCGGTTGCAGACACATAGTCTTCCGCCGAATTTCAGCAGCTTCTGTGCAGCCGCACAGACGTCATCAATGGTGCATAATATCTCGTGACGGGCTATCTTCTGGGCAGTTATAACGCTCTGGAAGCCCGCATTGTTCACCTTATAGGGCGGATTGCAGGTCACAAGGTCAAGCTGTCCCAGAGGAGCACCCTTCCACAGCTCTTTCAGATCCGCACAGACAGGGACTATCCCAGCAGTCTCGCTCTTTTCAAGCCCCAGTCGGAGCTGCTCTATGGCGCCCTCCTGAATATCCACAGCATAGGTCACCTGCGGCGGCAGCTTCTTCTGCATTATCAGCGGTATTATGCCGCAGCCCGTACCCAGATCGCAGACCTTGTCCTTGGCGCGATACTGTGAGAAGTCAGCCAGCAGAAAAGCGTCAGTGCCGAAGCGGTGATCACTGCTGGCGCAGACGTATATTTTATCGGTTAGCTTTTCGTATTTGTATTCCATAATGCTCCTTTTCGGTAAATGATTATCTTTTCATTTTTACAAGATATTCCGTAGTTCCTTCTTCAAACTTCCTAATGTCTGTAAGATGAAAACCATGTGCTTCATAAAAGCGTACAGCCTCAGTGTTCTTTTCAATTGTCCATAGAAAACTGACAGGATAATTCTCTTTGGCATATTCTATCAGCTCTGCGCCGACTCCCTGCCCTTGGAAGAAATGATCCACATATAATTCAACGATCTCATCTTTCTCAATGCGGATAAGCCCTTTTATAATTCCGTCATCATACAGGAACATATTGTTAAGAAAGCCGTTTTCAAGGTACTTTTCAGCGACAGATAATACTTGCAATTCGCAAAATGAATATGCGTCATCATTAAAAATAGAGCGATACTTCATTCGTTTTGCAAAAACAAGTATCTCCGCAATTCTCGAAACATCTTCTTTTGTCGCTCTTCTGATGATATGTGTCTCAGAGAATTCCGATTTATCCATGTTATTCTGTATAATAACGATTGCTTCCTCAATACCAATGCAATGCGCGTATCTGTTCTTCCAGATAAACACGTTATAGTAGCGGTAGGTCTGCTCCGCGGTCATGTATTCATTATCGGTGGTGGTATTGCAGTATTCGGGAACTATCATCTCAAAGCCGTGCTCGAAGCCGCATTTCACCGTGGCGTCTATGCAGTATTCGGTCTGCAAACCTGTGACTATTAGCCTTCTGACGCCCTTTGAGCGCAGATATTCCGTAAGTCCCGTATCGCGGAAGGGGCTGTTCACAGACTTGTCGAAGACTTTCTCCCCTGCTTCCGGCGCGAAGTCCTCATGTATATCGTAGCCATCATTGCCCTTTGACAGAGGCTGCCCCTCGCCGTCATCGTGGCGGACATATATAACTTCCACACCGTTTTTTCGCGACACTTCAATTAGTTTACAGACGTTTCCGATAAATCTATCATAAGCGTAGAGTTTTTCATTGGTTATAAGCTTCTGCACATCTACCACAAGCAGGACGGTTTCGCTCATTTTATGGTACCTCCTCCCACGACAATATCTCCGTCGTAGAGGACTACCGCCTGACCGCCGGTAACGGCTCTCTGCGGCTCGTCAAACTCCACCATATACTCGCCGTTACCGAGGTATGATACAACAGCAGGCTGGTCCTTCTGGCTGTAACGTGTCTTTGCAGTCACACGCATGGGAGCCTCCAGTTTCTCAACGGATATAAGATTGAAATCGTCGGCGATAAGGCACTTTGTATACAGGTCGGACTCCAGTCCGAGTGTGACTGTATTTGCAGCTATATCCTTCTTCACCACATAGGCAGGGTGTCCGAGAGCGATACCAAGTCCCTTACGCTGACCGATGGTGTAGTTTATGATTCCCTTGTGCTCTCCGAGAACATTGCCCTCCATATCCACAAAGCTTCCGCAGGGCGTTTCACAGCCCGTAAATCGGCGTATGAAGCCTGCATAGTCACCATCGGGAACAAAACAGATATCCTGACTGTCGGGCTTTTTGGAGTTCACCAGTCCGGCAGCTTCAGCAAGCTCCCTGACCTGAGTCTTTTCCAGCTCTCCAAGAGGGAAAAGAGTGTGAGAGAGCTGCTCCTGAGTGAGAGAATACAGCACATAGGTCTGATCCTTGCTGCGATCCTTGGGACGTTTCAGCAAAAAGCGCCCCCTCTCCTCGTCGTACTCGTTCACGGCATAGTGTCCCGTAGCTATATAGTCATAGCCCAGCTCCTGCGCTCTCCTGAGCATTTTGTCGAACTTCACATGGCGGTTACACTCTATGCAGGGGTTGGGAGTCCTGCCGCTTATGTAGCTGTCCGCGAACTGCTGCATGACGTGCTCTCGGAAATTGTCCTTAAAGTTGAACACAAGATGCTCGAAGCCAAGTCTGTACGCAACGCTCCTTGCGTCCTCCACGTCCGACAGCGCACAGCAGGTCTTGCCCTCCTTCTGCGCCTCGGATATATCCTCATCGGAAAAGAGCTTCAGCGTTACGCCCATGACTTCATAACCTCTGTCACGGAGCAGCATCGCCGCTACGGAGCTGTCCACTCCTCCGCTCATTCCTACCATTACCTTTTTCATCTGTATGCTCCTTTGAAAACAGCACGGGCGAACATCGTTCGCCCTAAATTATTTGTATTATCCCGTCCAGAGACTTCACATAGAAGTCAGAAAGCTCCTTTATCCTGCCGCTGTCAGCCTCTGCAACGGAGTCATAAACTCCGCAGACCGTAAAACCTGCTGATTTTGCAGTCTCTATGCAGTGGAGCGAGTCCTCGATAACAAGGGTCTCATCAGGCTGTGCGCCGAGACGCTGAGCTCCTCCGAGAAAAATATCAGGGTAATTCTTTCCTGCGGGGTACTCCCTGTCAGTCAGCAGGAAGCGGAACCTGTCATAAACTCCGCAGCGTTTCAGCGCTGCTTCCGCCAGTCCTTTATAGGTAGCTGTGGCTATACCGTAAGGCACGTTCCTGCTGTCAAGGAAGTCCAGCACCTCCTCAGCGTGGGGCTTCAGGGGTATCTGCTCCTCATAGCGCTGACGAACCATGTCTTCGATCCGCTTTATAACATACTCCTTGGTGCAGTGAAGTCCGAAGCGGTCGATGAAATACTGTGAAGACTCGTCCACAGTCATCTTTTTTACAACGTCCGAGACCTCGGGGGGAGGATCGGAAATGCCGTTTTCTATTAAAAATTCGCGGTCAATGCTGCTCCACACGGTCATGGAGTCAAGCAGTGTACCGTCAAGGTCAAAAATCACGCCTTTTATCAAGTTATCCCTGCTCCTCTTCGCCTTCATCATGTTGTTCCTCAGCAGGAGCAGGCTCTTCAACAGCCTCATTCTCCTCCTGAGCCTGTGCTGCTTCCTCCGCAGCCCTTTGTTTTTCTTCTTCCTCAGCTCTTTTGCGTTCTTCCTCTTCAGCTTTCTTGCGCTCTTCCTCAGCCTTTTTGCGCTCCTCTTCCTCAGCCTTGCGGCGTGCTTCTTCCTCCTCGGCTTTCTTGCGCTCAGCCTTATTGCGGCTCAGTATCGGCGACTGAGGCTTATCGGCAGGCGCCTTGTAGTCTCCCTGAGTTTTGGCGTCTCCGCAGATGACCACAGCCTGTTTGCCCATGACCTCATAGGTCTTTTCAAACTGTTCAATACCGTATTTTACATTTCCGACCAGAGGGTCCGCGATATGGACAACCTTTTCTTCGAGGTCATAGCCGTAAATGGCGACGCAGTGCTGGAAATCATTGAACCACATCTCCTCGCCCTCATTGGTCACCCAGCGCAGGTTGGGAGTAGTTATGATCTGGTTTATGGTGCTCCATATAACTACGGGTCTGCCCTGACTCACCTGATAGTATATCTCCTGCATGGAGCTTCCTGTGATGTCCACAGCGTAGCAGGGAGAGTTCACCGACTCAAAGTAATCGTCGGCAGTCTGCACTATAACGGGAGCAAAGCAGCCGAAGCCCTCATCGGACTTAGGGTCACCAATGTAGGCAGTCTTCATGGTGGTGATACCGTTGTTGTCCATGGGCATGAACTCGTCGGCAAGCGTCACCTTGTCGATGTCAAATCCGAGATACTGGAGTACCTCGCACAGTGCCGTTACCTCACAGCCCGTAGGAAGCTCGGGCTTCTGGAGAACGGTGTTGAAATCAGCTATTGCGTAGCTTTTGGGGATCTCATATCCCTCGGGCATTTTTATGTCAAGAGTAAACTGTTCCGTAACAGGCTCGGCAGCAGGCTCAGACGCCTTAGTGACCTCCACCTTTGAACAGGCATTTGCTGAAGCATGGGGGTCATCGATCTCGGAGTCCATGAGCACTACCATTTTACCGCATGATGTCAGTGAGATCATCGCAGCAGCCGCTGCGGCTGCTTTACGAAGAAAGTCCGCTATCATTTACACTACTCCATATCTATCATTATTTTTGCCCTATAATCCTTCTGGGCGGACGTTACCGTGTCAAGTGCCAGCCCATATATATCCGAAGCTCTTATCTCAAGCTCCGCAAAGCGTTCAGCAGTATCCCCCAGCTGTGACAGCTTTGCGATAGAGGAGCCGAATGGTATCACCGCAGAGCCCTTGGCTCTCGCAAGTATCTCTCTGCCCCGCTCATTGAAGGCGAGTATCCTTCCGTATGGCGGCAGCTGCTCCATATCTGTCTTTGTTATACCTATGAGCAGGGCAAGCATTATTCGCCTTATCCTTGCCATAGTGTATCTTTTCGTCTTTACCGTGAACAGCAGCTCGTCAAGTGAGCCTGCCATCCTCGCGCCGTATATCCTGTGCTCCAGTCCCTGTCCCACGTCGCATATCTGCGCTATCTCCTCAACAGAGCAGGTACGCAGCTTGTAGAGTATGACTCTTTCGAGCCTGCTCATGGACGCTGTCTCGCCGTTTTTTACCGCATTTCTCACAGCAGCAGCCCACTCCTCGGTAGTGAAGCTGTCTATGCTCTCGCCGTTCTCTATCATCTCGCGGAGCATTGATGCACTTGCAAAGCCGTCGGAAGCTTCCGTACCGTCATGTGCAGCCTTTTCACGCATTACCGTGAAAGGCTCCATGGCTGAACCGCTTCTTTTAAGCGCCCTCAGGTACTCGACTGCAAGTGTGTTGTTGGGCTCTGCTATGACAGCAGCCGCCTCGGGATCGTAGCCGTTTACCACGGAATTGAGCGCTCTCGGGTAAGTATATCCCTTTTCCATAATGCTTTTTATCTCATCGGCGTGTGTGAGCGCCGCAAGATCAACTGTCTCCATAGCCTTCAGAAGCTTCTGCGTATCGCCGCATTCGCTGCCGAATGAAAGCTCGTCCACAGCACCCAGACTGTCCAGAAGATGAACAGCACCCGACGCGAAATTCTCCGCCGAGGCAAGACTGTACTGCACAGGCAGCTCAATGACAAGATCAGCTCCCGAACGGACTGCCAGCCTTGCTCTTTCAAGCTTGTCCATAACGGCAGTATCGCCGCGCTGTACAAAATTGCCGCTCATTACCGCAGCAATATGCGTAGCGCCGTTCTCACGGGTCTTTCTGATATGATAAAGATGTCCGTTGTGGAAGGGATTATACTCACAGATAATACCGCTGACTTTCATTTTACTACCTCTTTTCTTTTATTTCAATGATTTTCTGTAAATTTTTCTCAACTTTACATATTATTGCAGGTTTTTGACGCGGTTTTAGGTGTTTTGCAACACTAAAGCACAGCATTTCCGCCCCTTTCACGCAGAAAAATGCCGCTTGCCCCCCGTAAATTTCAAAAAAGGACTTGCAATTTTTCAAAAATAGTATATAATAATATATGCAAAATATTTTTTGAAAGGAAATTACATATATGATCATCTTAGTTGTAAATGCAGGAAGCTCCTCACTGAAGTATCAGCTCATCGACATGAGCGATGAGAGCGTTATCGCTAAGGGCAACTGCGACCGTATCGGTATCGACGGCCATATCAATCACAAGACTGCTGACGGCAGAGTTCTTGACGAGGACTGCTCATTCCCCACACATACAGAGGCTTTCATGAAGCTGGTAGAGTGCCTTACATCAGGCGATGCAAAGGTCATCGACAGCATGGACGCTATCTCTGCTGTTGGTCACAGAATAGTACAGGGCGCTGACGTATTCGACAAGTCCGTTCTCGTTACCGATGAGGTAATCGACAAGATCGACGAGCTCCGCGAGCTTGCTCCCGTACACAACCACGCACACGCACTGGCACTCAGAGCCTGCAAGAGCGTTATCCCCGCAAACGTACCTCAGGTAGTTGTTTTTGATACAGCCTTCCATCAGACAATGCCCCCCAAGGCATTCATGTTCGGTCTTCCCTATGATGATTATGAGAAGCTCCACGTAAGGAAGTACGGCTTCCACGGCACATCACACCGTTTCGTATCCGCTGCTCTCGCAGAGGCTATGGGCAAGGACATCAAGGATCTCAAGATCGTTTCATGTCACCTCGGAAACGGTTCATCGATCACAGCTGTTGACGCAGGCAAGTCCGTAGATACTTCAATGGGCTTCACTCCTCTTGACGGTGTTGTAATGGGTACAAGAACAGGTTCCGTAGACCCCTCTGCTGTAACCTTCGTTGCTGACAAGCACGGCTTCACACCTTCACAGATGAGCGAATATATGAACAAGAAGTCAGGCTTCCTCGGTGTATCAGGCGTTGGTTCAGATAACCGTGACATTCAGGAAGCTGCAAACAACGGAAACAAAAAGGCTCAGCTGGTTTCCGATATGCTGGCTTACGAGATCAAGAAGTACATCGGCTCTTATGCAGCTGCTATGAACGGTCTCGACGCTGTCCTCTTCACAGGCGGTATCGGCGAGAACTCATGGGAAGTAAGAGAGCAGGTTTGTGAGGATATGGATTACTTCGGAATCAAGATCGACAAGGAGCTCAACCGCTCTATCAGAGGCAAGCTCACAAAGATCTCCACACCTGATTCAAAGATCGAGGTATGGATCGTTCCCACAAATGAGGAGCTCCTCATCGCAAGAGATACACTTGCTCTTATTTCCAAGTAATTATAGCATAAATAACTGCTGATTGCAAGGAACAACGCATAAACTTGTTCATTTGCAAGGAAATATGCAAAACAGCCCCGAGGCGTCAAACGCTTCGGGGCTATATTTTTTACTGAGCGCCAACTATGATCTTTGTCCTTGATACGTCTACCTGCTTCTCGTCCATGATGGTCTCTCCTATTGAGTCAGCCTTTATCACGCCGCCGTAAGGGTTCATGATACTGTCGATACCGCCCTTTATATCGGCATTTACAGTAGAATACTCAAAGGCAAGGGTAGTATTCGGAAGCTTGCAGTTCCTGAGTATAAGGTTCTCCGTATAGCACATTCCCTGAAGGCTCTCCACGGTGCAGTTAACAAGGGTGATGTTGCGTGAATTCCAGCAGAAGTACTTTCCTGTGATGACAGAATCATATATGATGACATTCTCACTGTTCCAGAAAGCGTCTCTGCCTGTGATAACAGAATTCTTGACAGTCACATTCCTTACGCCGTCAAAGGAGTAGCCGCCTGTCAGCTTCAGACTGTTGACCTCCATGCCGTCACAGTCCATAGCAAAATAATCACCTTCTGCGGTCACATTGTTCAGACGGATATTCGCACACTTCCAAAGGGTCTCCTGCCCGCCGGGAAAGCTGACATTGTTCATGCTTATTCCGTTTGAGTGACGGAAACACTTAGGTGCTTCTATTACAGTATCTTCTACCTTTACATCTGTGACATACCATATTCCCGCACGGCCGTGCTCCCCTATCCTGCAATTTTTCATCCTGATGTTTTCGCTGTACCATATAGGGTACTTCCACCCGAAGGTACAGTCGGAAAGATCGATAAATCTGCTGTGTTTGAGCGGCGACTCTCCGTCATCGAAGACCGAACCGCTTATTCTGAGTTCGTTGCACTGAAACAGAGCCCTTTCCCCCGTAAAGTGCTCGTTGTGTAATTCCTTCATAATCTCACTCCTCATAGTAGAATATCTACTATTATATCATATAAATTTAAATAAATCAACGTCCGCGGAGAAAAAGTGCTTTTATGTAAAGCATTGCCGCGAAACAGGGGGCGGCGGCTCGCCGCTTATATCATAAAATTACAAAAATAGCAAGTAACGCGGAGATAAAGTTACTCTGCGGCAAAACTCAGCCGTAAAAAGGCATCGGAAGCTCATCTCTGTGCAACACTTTACATTTACTCATCGTATGTGTATAATGAAGACATATATATGTATCTTCCGAAAAGGGGGTGGGATAATGAACGAGAACGACATAAAGAGAATGATGAAAGAGTCGCCCGAGGAAGGTTTCAGGGCACTGTTTGACGAGTACTGGAGCTATGCCTATACCATAGTTTACAGTATTCTCCGCGGAATAGGAAGCCGAAACGATGTTGAGGACTGCACCGCCGAGGTGCTCAGCGATGTCATGATGAAATATGATGTGCTTCGCGATACCTCGCTGAAAGCCTATATCGGCACCTCTGCAAAGCGCCGCGCCATAGACTTCCGACGCTCAATAAATACGCATACCGCTCTCAATATCCCCCTTGAAGCCGAAACAGAATACACTCTCGCCTCGGGAGACGATATTGAGGCGGACACAGAGAGCTCCGATATATCGGCAATTCTCCTGAGTAAGATTGAGGAGCTTGGCGAGCCCGACTCCTCCATAATCATACAGAAGTACTTCTATGACAGAAGCTCATCCGAGACCGCGCGTATCCTCGGCATGAACCCCATAACGGTGAGAAGCAGGCTCCGCAGAGCACTGAAAAAGCTGAAAACCATTCTTACCGATATGGACATCACCCTTTGAAGGAGGGATATTATGAAAAGGAACATTAGCGATATACTGCACAATGCAGACGATAAGACCGTCCGCCGCATTGCAGACAGCTATACTGCCGCCGACAAAAAGACCTCGGAGCGTATCTACCGCAAGGCTCTGAGCCGTATGGATATGGCTGACGATGATGAGGTAAGGGGCACCGATGTAGTACGCCGCTCCCCTGCTCTGCACAGAGTATTCCTTGCTGCCGCCTGTTTACTGGTGGTCTGCGGCGCAGTATTGGGCATTATGAAGATGAAGGCTCCCGACCGCAAGCCTGTTGATGATACTCCCGTTATCATGGCAACAGCCACAACAGTGACCTCTGACATCATCGAAAGCAGTTCTGCTGATACTACACATACCGTCGCTGTGGTAACTGATGAAGCTGCCGTCGAAACTACCGATAATCCAGCTCACCAGCCTGTTACAAGCGGCAAAACCGCTGTTAGCACGGACAATAGCGAAAATGCTGTCCATGAGACTACCCGCCCTGCCGCAGGTACAACAGTACGAAGGATCACCGACAGAGCAGCTGCCAAAACTACTGCCAAGACCGCAGCGAAAACGACTGACAAAACAGGCACAAAAACTACGACTACGGCGGCTGCAACCACAACTCAGGTAAAGCCTATGTCAAAAAATCTCACATTGAAGGACGTTATTGAGCTCTCAAAGAAAAAAGACGCTCTCACATGGTCCGATTTTACCGGATATATCTATCAGGATATAGGCTCAGGTCTTTATATCTGGGAGTTCAGGATCAATGAGGGCAGCGGATATACTGTCTGGGTAGGCGGAGTGCCGCCCGAGAAACCGCTCTATATCAGGCTGCTCCGCGGTATCAATAAAAAGGAATATCCTGCCACGGAAGGCATAGATACCAAGAACGGCATAGATATAAGATATGACGATGTTCAGAGCTTTATAAATGAGACTCAGCCCGAGAGAGAATACGAGGGTATCATTTACCTTGATGACGTCCTGAAGCTTGCTAAAAAGGGCTCTGCTCTGAGAATAGGCGACTTCCGTGAGTTCAGCAACTACTACAATTATTTCGATCCCACACGGAACATGAAGTTTATCGTCATCGACAGAAGCAACTGGTATCTGACCGTAAAGAAGTCCGAAAGCTCCGATGCACTTGCCGTCTGCACACTGTCAGACCAAACTGGCGGACACAGCATAGATATGACAAGAAATTCCTATGAAGATGTTCTCGAAGCTGTAAACGAATGGACTTTCAAAGAGGCTATCCTCAGCGCTCCCGTTGCAGGCTCGCTGACTATGGACGATGTGATACGTCTTCACAATGAAAAAGGACAGCAGCTGAGTCCCGAGGACTTTGCTCCTTATACCTATGAAGATTACTCTTTTAACGGCGACCTTATCATAAAGTTCAGGGTAACAGACGGCGAAAACTGGAAGCTTCCGAAAAACGAAGAAGTATATCTTACGCTGCTGCTTGGCTACGGCAGACCACTGTTATCGGCTACTCTCCATAATGCCGATCTCTCAAAGTGCACCGACATGATCAATCCCCTGCCTTACAGCGGCGGCGGAACTGCTACGCAGATTGATCTGGAAATGACGCTTAACTCAAAAAAACCATGGTTCTGTGAATAATAAGAAACTCCGCGAAGACAAATACCCATATATAAGTTTTGCCCCTAAGCGTTTCAAAGCGCTTAGGGGCATTGAATTTTATACGGCTGCTACGATAAATCGGAATTTATCGGAGCTTTTGCTTATATTGCCTCCTGTTCCTGATATTCCCTGCGGAATTCGGTGGGAGTCATGCCCAGTCCGTTCTTGAACTGTCTGTTGAAGTAAGAGGCATTGGGATAGCCTACCAGCTCGGCTACCTTGTTGATGGAGTATTCCGACTTTTTCAGGAGCTCAGCCGCCTTGTCCAGACGGCTGGTGATTATATCCTTGGATATGCTTATCCCGAAGGTCTCGGTGTAGAGATGCTGGAGCCTTGAACGGCTCAGTGACACGTCTGCTGCCATTTCGTCTACAGTCCATGTTTTGGAGGGCCAGCGGTAAATGCTCTCGCGGAGCCACATGAGCTTCTCTATGTAAAGCCCCTCGTGAACTGCGCTTATCTTCTTCATGCTGAGAACGCTCTCGTTGACCTTGCTGAGAAGCAGGCGGAAATAGAGGTCCACAGACTCAAGCCTGTTCTTGTTGGCAGAATAGTACTCAAGGCACATACTGCGAAGAAGTGATGTTATTCCTGTGAGCTCGGCTGCGGGTATTACCTTGTTCAGCGGTATCTTCATGTCGGTGATACGCTTCATATCCTCATCATCGGGAGTAAAGAAAACGCTGTCTTCCTTAAAGTCGTCCGCATCGCAGCGATAGCTGAATGGCTGTTCGGGAGTCAGCAGGATAAAAGAGTTATCGGGTGAAGGTATCTCCCTGCCGCCGATAGTAAAAACTGCCCTTGCCTTCAGTGCAAGGAACACCCATACTCCTGCGCCCATGGGACGCTCTACTACAAAATTTCTGGTTCTTTCATGATCGAGGGTTATACTTTCTATCCTCATACACCATTCCCCTTTATAACTGTTTTTCGCCGAGTGATAAGGAGTTTACCACCAATTTGATTTTATCATATGAGGGGAAACAGTGTCAAACCCGCAATGGTACTATCATGTCATTTAAAACAAAATCATGACATAATACTTCGCAGAATGGTTCTTTTATAAAGTGTATACAGCATGATATTGTCAGTATTGCGCGGCATATTGACAAAGGAACATCTTTGTTGTATAATCATAAATTGATAACGCTATTTTGAAAGAAAGATGATTATGAAGAAGATCGTATCCATACAGGACATCTCATGCTTCGGAAAGTGCTCACTGACAGTTGCCCTGCCGATCATTTCGGCTATGGGCATAGAGACCGCAGTCATTCCCACGGCTGTGCTTTCCACACATACGGGCGAGGGCTTCAGCGGCTATACATTCCGCGACCTCACCAGCGATATCCCTGCCATAGCTTCACACTGGAAGACCATGGATCTGCACTTTGATGCTCTGTACACAGGATATCTGGGCTCCATGGAACAGGTGGATATAGTTTCCGACTTTTTTGATGATTTCGGAACAGATGATAATTATATAATAGTAGACCCGGTTCTCGGCGACGCAGGCAAGCTCTATGCAGGCTTTACGGACGAGTTCGTGGAGAAGATGAAGAAGCTCTGTGCAAAGGCTGACTTTATTATCCCAAACATGACCGAGACCGCTTTTCTCCTCGGTATCCCCTACACCGAGGACTATGATGAGAACTACGTCAAAGACGCGCTCCGCAGACTGGCTGAACTGGGCTGCAAGACCCCCGTTATAACAGGAGTTCACTACGATGACAAGCTGCAGGGAGCAGCTGCCTACGACAGTGAGTCCGACAGATACTACTTCTCATTCGGAAGGAATGTTAATTCACGCTTTCACGGCACGGGAGATATTTTCTCCAGCGTGTTCTCCGGAGCCTGTACACTTGGCAAGGACATACAGCAGTGCCTTGATATATCCGTGAAGTTCACTCTCGACTGTATCGAAGCTACCATTCCACACATGGAAGAAACATGGTACGGGAGCTGCTTTGAGCTATGCCTCGGCAAGCTCATCGACTATGTAAAGGAGCAGTAATGACTGATATCATCAGAAAGACAGCTGTCTTTATAAGGGCAAACGCCGACTCCGCGGAAAGCCGTCATGCCGCTGACGCACTTGCGGATATGATAGACGGCAGGATATCGGCAGATGAAGCTCTTGCCATTCTTTCAGACAGTCTGGGCTGTGAGCTGCAAATAAAGAGCCCTGTTCCCAACGCTGCAACGGCTTTTGTGGTATTCTCCTCAAGAGAACTTCGCAGGACCCTCGATGGCGGCGACACTGCACTTGCCTGTGATATCGCGGATGTGCTTCAGGCTCTGCCCGAGAATATGTATCTCAGCGACAAAAAAGCTGTTTCAGCTTTCAATAAGACCTATATCCGCAAATTCAATAAGAAGCATATGTCCCGTTTACCCGAGATAGTTTAAGGAGCAGTTCACACTGCTCCTTTTTTGTGCCATTATTTCCCTGTGATTACAAGACCGCATACGGGCAATAATATCCTCGTAATACCTTACGGAGGGATAGTAATGGCATATAATAAAGTAGTCATCGCAGGGATAAACACTTCCGAGCTGACCGTACTCAAAGAGGACGAGAAGATCAAGCTGCTGAAAGAAATACGCGAAACGGGCAGCAAAGACGCAAGAGACAGGCTCATAAAGGGGAATCTGCGCCTTGTGCTCAGCGTTATACAGCGCTTTACGGGACGGGGCGAGGATATAGACGACCTGTTTCAGATAGGCGTTATAGGTCTCATGAAGGCGATCGACAATTTCGACCTTACCAAGGAGGTACGCTTCTCCACATACTGCGTCCCAATGATAAGCGGCGAGCTGAGAAGGTATCTCCGCGACAGCAGCCATGTAAAGGTGAGCCGTTCCCTCCGTGACCTTGCATACAAGGCACTTCAGTCAAAGGAGCGCCTTACCTCGAACCTTCAGCGCGAGCCTACCATGGACGAGATAGCCGCTGATATAGGCGAAAAGCGCTCAGATGTGGTCATTGCCCTTGAGAGCATCAGCGATCCCGTTTCGCTGTATGAGCCTGTGTACTCCGACTCAGAGGACAATCTCTATATCATGGACCAGATAAGCGATATGAACGATGTGGAGAGCCGTATGGACGAGCTCACTATCCGCGACGCCATCCGCGGACTCGGACAACGTGAGCAGAATATCCTCTATCTGCGGTTTTTCCGCGGCAAGACACAGATGGAGGTTGCAGGAGAGATCGGCATATCTCAGGCGCAGGTGTCAAGACTTGAAAAGAGCGCGATAAACCGCATCAAAAACAGTATATGAAAAATATTCTCCTCAGGAAGCATTTTTGTGAGTTTTTGCTATTTTTGTATTGATTTTACTTCTATAATGATGTATAATTACATTATATCATTATATCAGGGATCTGAGAGTATGAAAAAGATTTTTTTTAAAGCCGCAGCTCTTTGCTGCGCACTTTCACTCTCTGCCTGTGCAAGCAAAAAAGCTGTTTCTGTAACGCCCCCCGATGGGAGCCTTGACAAGTGCGAGCTGCGCTTTTCATGGTGGGGCGGCGACGACAGACACGAAGCGACTCTGAAAGCCATAGATCTGTGGAGCAAAAAGCACCCCGATATCACCGTCACCCCCGAATACGGAGGCTGGGACGGCTGGACGGAAAAGGTCACTGCACAGATGAACAGCGGTACAGAGCCCGATATCATGCAGATAAACTATGACTGGCTCATATCCATGTCCCCTGACTGCAAGGGCTTCTACGACCTTGACTCACTGGGCGGCACTCTCGATCTTTCGGGATTTGACGAGGAAACACTATCCTTCGGACGGGTAGACGGTAAACTCAATGCCGTTACGGTATCCCTCAGCGGACGCGGACTGTTCTACAATTCACAGGCTTACAACGCCATCGGTGCTGCTTATCCACAGACATGGTCGGATCTCATTGCTCTGGGAAAAAGCTTCAGCAGCGAGGACGCCTACCCTATGGATCTGGATATACAGTCGGGCGGCACAGCGTGGTATCTTGCAGTCGTGTACATACAGCAGAAAACAGGCAGACAGTTCATAACCCTTGACGGCGAGCTGGGCTTTACCGAGGAGGATATCCGCGAAGCCCTTGATTTCTACAAGCTCCTTGAGGATAACCATGTCATCAGGACGGTAAAGACCCGTACAGACGAGGACGGCAATGCCGCGCTCTATCAGTCCCCCGAGTTTATCGGCGGCAATGTGGCAGGTGTTCTGGAATGGGGCAGCGCTGTGGGCAAGTATGAAGCGGTTCTTCCAAAGGGAGTCCTCGAATCAGGACCACTCCTTGCAGACGAAAGCGGAAACAACAGCGGCTGGATGATAAAGCCTTCGCTGCTCTATGCAGTTTCAGGACACACAAAACATCCCGATGAGGCTGCTGCCTTTGTCGACTTTCTCCTCAACGATGAGGAATGTGCGGAGATACTGGGAACTACCCGCGGTATCCCTGCGTCACGGAAAGCTCGCAATGCTCTTGAACAAAGCGGCTCGCTTACGGGACTTTCCAAGGAATGTGAGGATATGCTGACCGAGGCTGATACCATCACCATCAGCCCGTATATGGAGCTGACGCGCATGAAGTCATTTTACAACGCAGCTATCGAATCCGTTTCCTACGGCACAGCTGATACCAAGACCGCCGCAGAGCAGATGTACCGCTCTGTCAAAGAATATCTGGAGAAGATAAAAAAATGAAGACCCGAACCTACCGAAATCCCACAGGTGTCAGCAGATATACGGGACTGCTCCTTATATCGCCTTTTATCATAGGCGCACTGCTGCTGATAGTCTATCCGTTCGTATCATCCTTTATAACAGGACTCACCGACGGAAACAGCTTTGTCGGCTTTGAAAACTACAAGCATATCCTGTCAGACGGACAGATACGGAACTCCGCCGCAGTCACGCTGAAGTATGCCCTCATACTTGTGCCGCTGAAGCTGACAGTCTCGCTGGCTGTTGCTCTGCTCCTCAATATGGAGCTGAGGGGGATCGGTATATTCCGCACAGCTTTCTACATACCATCTATACTGGGAGCTAATCTCGCTGTCATCATCATGTGGCAGTATCTTTTCACCTCGGAAGGGCTGGTCAATCAGCTCCTCGGAGCAGTCGGAATTTCTCCCGTAAGCTGGTACGGAGACCCGAACGCAGCGCTTTTTATGATAGTGCTGCTGAGGCTCTGGGAGTTCGGCTCAACTATGATAATTTTCCTTGCAGCGCTCCGCGATATCCCCAAAGAGCTGTACGAAGCCGCAAGGGTAGACGGCTGCGGACGGGCAAGGGCGTTTTTCTCCATTACTCTGCCACAGATAAAGAACGTTATCTTCATAAATCTGGTCCTCCAGACCATTGCTGCCATGCAGGAGTTCAACGCTCCGTACATACTGACCGGCGGAGGTCCCCTGGGAAAGACACGGACTATCGGTATGTCCATATATGAGGAGATGTTCACCTACGGCGACGCAGGTACGGCAAATGCGCTGTCATGGCTGCTGTTCGTGCTTATCGCCCTTATTGTATTTATAATGTACAGGGTAACGGGAACGCTGAGGAGGGACGGTCGATGAAAAAGCTCCTTCTCTATCTGCTCCTCACGGCTGTCGCTGTGCTTATGCTCTATCCCATGCTGTGGCTGCTGGGAGCTTCTTTCAAGACCAACGACGAGATATTCACCTCAGCTTGGTTCATGCCGAAAGGTCTCGACCTGTCAGTTTATAAAAGAGCATGGCAGACCGTGACGCCATACACTATGGGGCGCTATTTCCTGAACACATTCATGATAATAGTGCCTAAGACCGTATTTGCGGTACTGTCATCGGTCCTGGTGGCATACGGCTTTGCAAGATTTGATTTCCCGCTGAAAAAACTGTTCTACGGACTGCTCATCTGCGGAATGTTCATGCCTGCCATCGTTACAATTATGCCGATGTACAGCTTCTGGAGCAAACTCAGTCTGCTGGACACATATATCCCGCTCACTCTGCCTGCGCTCTTTGCAGGCGAGGGTATGTTCGTATTCATACTCATTCAGTTTTTCAAGGGGATACCGCGGGAATTTGACGAAGCTGCAAGGATAGACGGCTGCGGCACGCTGAAAACACTGTTTCTCGTGCTTGTGCCGTGCATAAAGCCTGCGGTGATCTCAATAGCGGTATTCACCTTCCTCTGGACCATGAACGATTTTCTCGGTCCCCTTATAATGATACAGTCGGTGGAGAAATATCCCCTGTCGCTGGCTTTGAGACTTTCAGTTGACAGCACGGGTCAGGGTTATGAGCTTCGCACCGTTATAGCTATGTCCGTCATCGGACTTATCCCCTCCGTGGCTGTATTTGCACTCGCACAGAAAAAATTTGTCAGCGGTATAACCGCAGGAGGTCTGTCAGGATGACAAAAGCAGACAACATCATTTCAAAATATATAGACTCGTTTATACTGCCGTCTCCTCCGCTTAGCCCTTTGTGGAACCAGGAGAGCATTCTCTACGGTAAGCCGCCTAAGTGGAACTATATCGACAACTGCATGATAACCGCCCTGCTTATGCTTTATGACGTAAGCGGCGACAAAAGGCTGCTTGATTACTCCGTAAAATTTATAGACACATACGTCACCGAGGACGGCACTATCCCCACCATGAACTTCGCCGACTACAATCTCGATAACATAAACGGCGGCAAGAACCTGTTCCGACTCTGGAAGCTCACAGGCGATGAGCGCTGCCGTCTTGGGTTTGAAAAGCTGTGGTATGAACAGATAGTGCGCCATCCGCGCCTTTCCTGCGGAAGCTTCTGGCACAAGGCTGTATATCAGGACCAGATCTGGCTGGACGGTGCATACATGGTGCTGCCTTTCATGGCTGAGTACGCCAAGCTGCACGATATGCGCGGTGTCACCGAGGACGTTCAGCGTCAGTTCACAGATATCAGAAAGATAATGCGCGATCCCGTTACGGGACTGTATTATCACGGCTATGACGACACCAATACCATGTGCTGGGCAGATAAGATAACAGGGCTGTCCCCCGAATTCTGGCTCCGCTCAAACGGCTGGCTCTGCGCCGCCCTTGCTGACACCTGCGAAATAGCATCTGACAGCTCCGCTCTGAGGCAGCAGCTTGCTTCGCTTCTTCATGATATGTGCAGCTTCTGCACCGATGACGGTATGCTGCTCCAGCTCCCCGCAAGAGCAGAGCTTGAGGGAAACTATCCCGAGACCAGCGGCACCCTCCTGTTTGCCTACTCTGCCCTCAAAGCTGCAAGGCTTGGCATTTGCGGTGATGACATACGCACAGCAGGCAAAAAAGCCTTTAACACCGTCACCGAAAAGTACATCGACAACAGCGGTGATATCCCGTTGCTGAAGAATATCTGCCTTATGGGAGGTCTCGGCGGCGATGCATGCCGTGACGGCTCCGCAGAGTATTATCTCAGCGAAAAAGTCGTGGAAAATGACGGGAAAGGCATAGCTCCCTATATAATGGCATATACAGAGCTCAAAAAGATACAGTAATTATACTTTAAGACTAAAAATTTTGTCGCTTTTTTGACAAACATACTTGAAAAGTTCACACTTTCGTGATATAATACGAATTGTAGGGATTACTACAAATATTTGCGAAAGGGGGAAATCACCTTGAGTGTACTGTTTTGGGCTATCGCAGTTGTCGCTTTCGTGATCGCGGAGATCGCTACGGTACAGCTCGTTTCCATTTGGTTCGCAGCAGGCGCCTTCATTACGCTTCTGCTGAGCTATTTCTATGAGTTGTCCGCATTTGAACAGCTTGGTATATTCATTATATCATCGTCTGTATTCCTGCTGCTGAGCATACCGCTCATAAAAAAACGCAGGAAAAAGGCAGCTGTTGCAACGAATGCCGAACTTGACGTCGGCAGACACGCCACGGTCATCGAGGAGATAAATGTCGACAAAGGTACAGGTCGTGTCACTCTCAACGGGGTAAACTGGAGTGCCGTTCCTGAGGACGAAAATACGATAATTCCCGAGGGAGCTATCGTCATCGTCACAAAGGTCATGGGCGCGAAGCTTCGCGTAAGACCTGAGTAAAATTAAACTATCCATAAAATCAATCGGAGGTAATCAAAAATGGATGTATTCGGAATCATAGTATTATTGGTAATCGTTGCTCTTTTATTCGTTATCATCAGGTCCTTCAGGATCGTTCCTCAGGCTCATGTTTTCGTTATCGAGCGTCTGGGCTCATTCCACGCTGAGTGGGAAACAGGACTCCATGTTCTCGTTCCCTTCATCGACAGGATCGCAGGCAAGGTTTCACTGAAGGAAAAAGTAGTAGACTTTAAACCTCAGCCCGTTATCACAAAGGATAACGTTACAATGCAGATAGATACAGTCGTATTCTATCAGGTAACTGACGCCAAGCAGTATATCTACGGCGTTGAAAGACCTCTCGCAGCTATCGAGAACCTTTCAGCTACAACTCTCCGTAACATCATCGGTGAGATGGAACTGGATGCTACTCTCACATCAAGAGACGTTATCAACTCAAAGATCACAGCTATCCTCGATCAGGCTACTGATCGCTGGGGTATCAAGGTAAACCGCGTTGAGCTCAAGAATATCCTGCCTCCTCGTGAGATCCAGGACGCTATGGAAAAGCAGATGAAGGCTGAGCGTGAGCGCCGTGAGAAGATCCTCCAGGCAGAGGGTGACAAGAAGTCACAGATCCTCGTTGCAGAAGGTGAAAAGGAATCTCAGATCCTCCGCGCACAGGCTAAGAAGGAAGCTCAGATCCTCGAAGCAGAGGCTGAAAAGCAGGCAATGGTACTGAGAGCTGACGCCGTTAGAGAGCAGAAGATACTTGAGGCTACCGGTGAAGCAAAAGCTATCGAAATGGTTCAGGAAGCACTTGCAGACAGTATCGTTAAGCTGAACAATGCTAATCCTAACGACAGAGTTATCCAGCTCAAGTCACTTGAGTCCTTCGCAAAAGCTGCTGACGGTAAGGCTACAAAGATCATCATCCCAAGTGAGATACAGGGACTTGCAGGTCTGGCAACAGGTCTCAAGGCTATTGTTTCAAACGATAATAACAACGTACAGTAACATATATCCCCTCACCGTAACGGTGGGGGGATTTTTTAGCTAAAAATTCACCGCCTTACAAAAAAGCCGCAGATAACTGCGGATTTTTTGTACCTTGATACGATTTTTGAAAAAAGCTGCCGAATTTTGTAAATCCAGCTCTTTTTCTCTTGCATTTCAGCAGCATTTGTTGTATAATATTCAATGCGGAGCTTTAATGTTTTCCGCAGGAAAAAGATATAGATAAATATTTGATTTTAACTGTTCCGCCTGCCTTTAAGCGGTAAAAAAGAAAGATACAGAACAAAAGCAACAAGGCGGTAGAACAATGGTTTTTTCAAGACTTTTCTTTATATATATATTTCTCCCTTTATGCCTGCTGTGCTATGCAGCCGCAAGGGGGATCAAACAAAAAAACACGGTGTTGATATTTTTCTCGCTGGTATTTTATGCATGGGGCGAGCCCGTTTATATTTTCCTGATGCTGCTGACCGCTGTCGTCAACTATACAGCAGGTCTCATTATCGGAAAATATCAGGGCAAGGGGGGCGATACTGCTGCAACTGCTGCGGCTGTTGCATACGACCTTCTTATGCTTGGCATATTCAAGTACAGCGGCTTTATCGCAGAAAATATCAACGCCCTTTTTTCATGCTCTATACCCGTTCCCGATATAAGGCTTCCTATCGGTATCAGCTTCTATACCTTCCAGACCATATCCTATATAATCGACTGTCACTGGGAAAAGGTCAAGCCGCAGAAAAGCTTCAAGAACTTCCTGCTGTTCCTTACGCTGTTCCCACAGCTTGTGGCAGGTCCCATTGTAAGATACAGCACCATCGAAAAGGAGATCGAGAGCCGCACCGTTGAGCTCCGAGATATTTCCTACGGCTTCAACCGTATCGCCCTCGGACTTGCAAAGAAGGTCCTTCTTGCGGACCAGCTCAATATCATCTCGGAGAGCTTTCTCGGAAATATCGGCGGCAGCACCGCCTTTGGCGCATGGTACGGAGTCATCGCATACGGAATGCGAATTTATTTCGATTTCTCGGGCTATTCCGATATAGCCATCGGTCTGGGACGAGTTTTCGGCTTCCACTTTGATGAGAACTTCAACCATCCCTTTATCTGCAAGGATATCACCGAATTCTGGCAGCGCTGGCACATCTCGCTCAGTACCTTCTTCCGCGACTATGTGCTGTATATCCCGATTTTCGGCAAGCGCAGAAAATACGGCGGACTCTTCCTTGTATGGCTCTGCACCGGCATCTGGCACGGTGCAAGCTGGAACTTCATAATCTGGGGACTCTACTACGGCGTCTTTGTCTTTATCGAAATGAAGATAGGCAAAAAGAAGATGAAGAAGATACCCGTAGTCATCAGGCATATTTACAGCAAATTCGTTATATTCATCGGCTTCGGCATATTCTATTTCGAGGATATCGGAAAGCTGGGAACATTTTTCAAGACAGCCTTCGGATTTGGCAAAAACGGCTTTATTGCCGTGCAGGACAGGATATCCCTCATCAACAATATGTACCTGCTCATCATTGCGGTGATATGCTGCTTCCCTATTATCAGCACCATCAAAAAAGTATCGGACAAGCGTTTCGCTTCAAAGGCTGTCATATCATCAACCGCCGCGGTAGCCGCAGCACTTCTTCTGGTCATTACAAGCATTATGCTCGTAGATTCGACCACACACCCATTCCTGTATTACAGATTTTAAAGAGGCAAACAAATGAATGAAGATAACAAAAATACATCAAAGGACAAAGAAAAAAACAAGTCCGAAGATGTGAACGATAAGGCTGCGCGTCCCGAGCCGGTTATATCCATAGAGGCTTCGGACCGCAAAAACACAGCCATAGATATACCTATCAAGGCTAAAAAGCTGAAAAAGCAGTGCAGAAAGACTGCCCTGAACTCTATTGCTCTTGCCAATATAATCCTTATGGGAGCTATTTTTGCAGGCGGCTTCGTTTACGTTGCACTGCTCCCCCATGAGACAAAAGCCGATGACGAAAACCGTATGCTCACCACATTCCCGGACTTCTCGGCAAAGAGCTATCTGAACGGCAAATACACCGCAGGCATTGCGGACTACTTCGATGATACGGTCCATGACCGCGCTCACATAAAGGAGTTCATCGCCGATAACATCACCCCTCTCAAAGGCAGAAAATACGGTGACGGCGAGGACGGTGCGGAGCTTTACGGCAGCGGATTTATACAGAAGCCTGCCGCTGTTGTGACAACAGCTGCTCCTGTGACCACCACCGCTGATGTACAGTCTCCTGTCCCGACAGCAGAGACAACCACTGTCCCCGAAACCACTGCTCCACCTCAGGAGGAAGAACCTGCTCAGGGCGAGCTTACCAACAATATCCTCATCGTAAACAAGCGCGGTGTCACTCTCTACGGCGGCGCATGGGGAGCCGAACAGGAATACGCTTCATTTGTGAATGAATACAAAGAAGCTCTCGGTGGGAAAAACGTCTACTCAATGGTGCTTCCCACCTCAAGTTCATTCTATATCCCCGAACAGTACAGCAACCTTGCTTACAGTGAGAAGGATGACTTCGACAAGATAGAGGCTTCACTGAAGGGTGTCATCCCCGTTGACGCATACAATATCCTCAACGCACACAAAAACGAGCCTATTTACTCCCGAACCGACCACCACTGGCAGCCTCTGGGCGCTTACTACGCAGCACAGGAATTTGCCCTCATGGCAGGTGTTCCCTTTGCTGACCTGTCGGAATATGAAACAGTCACTCTCCCCGGATATGTGGGTACACTCTATATGTACACACAGAGCGCTACGCTGCTCAATAATCCCGAGGACTTCGTATACTATAAGCCTAAAACTCCCGTTACTGTCACGCAGTACGACACACATTTCCAAAATCCTGTGGCAGCTAACCTCCTCCTTGATCCGGCTCCTATGCCCAATTCCGGCTATTATATGGTATTCGGCTCCGACGAGAGGATAGTCCATGTCAATACAGAGTGCAAAAACGGCAGAAACCTTGTCATATTCAAGGACAGCTACGGCAACGCCCTGCTGCCCATGCTGACAAGCTCCTTCGAGAACATTTATCTCTGCGATATACGTTATTTCGACCTGAACGCCATCGACTTCATCGACAGCGTTGAGGCCACGGATGTGCTTTTTGCCATGTGCTCATTTTCTGCTGTGGGTGCAAACCGCAGCTGCATACACAATAATCTTAACAAATAAGGAGATAAAATGAGAGAACTCAACTTTCCGTTTGACGGCAAGGATATTATTCGCAGAAGGCTTGCTCTGAAAAAGGCTCTGCTTTCCGACGGCACTGTCCGCGTCAAGAAAAAGGTCGCTGTGCTGGGGGGCTCAACGACTAACCACATCGTATCCGCACTGGAGCTTTTTCTGCTGAATTTCGGTATCGAACCCGAATTCTACCAGTCGGAGTACAACAAGTTCTATGAGGACGCAGTTTTCGGTAATCCCGAGCTTGACAGCTTTTGCCCCGACATCATATATATCCATACGACTTCCAGAAATCTTACACTTCTGCCCGAAAGTCCTGCTGAGAAGCCCGAGAGCGTACAGCAGCGCCTTGATGAGCAGTTCGGCATATTCAGACAGGTCTGGGAAAGCCTTATACAGCGCTATTCCTGCCCCATAATCCAGAATAATTTCGAGCAGCCCCTGTTCAGACGCACAGGCAGCTATGACGGCTGGAGCACAGCAGGTCACGGTGCTTTCATCGACCGTATGAACGTTATGTTCTCTGACTACGCAAGGAATGCTCACGGTCTCTATATCCATGATATCAATTATCTCTCAGCCGTCTGCGGCCTCTCCAACTGGCATGATGCCGAGGCATGGTATCTCTATAAGTACGCCATGAGCACTGCTGTTATCCCAGACCTTGCGTACAGCCTTGCCTGCATAATCAAGTCCATTTACGGCAAGAACCACAAGGTCATCGAACTCGACCTTGATAATACCCTCTGGGGCGGCGTCATAGGCGATGACGGTCAGGAGGGCATCGAGATAGGTCCCGAGACAGCTGTGGGACAGGCATACGAGGAATTCCAGAGCTTCATAAAGGGCTATAAGGACTACGGTGTACTTCTTGCAGTCTGCTCCAAAAATGAGAAGGAAAACGCTCTCCTCGGTCTTCAGCACCCCAGCAGTGTTCTCTCCCCCTCAGATTTTGTCTCCATAAAGGCGAACTGGGAGCCCAAGGACAGAAATATCGCAGAAGCCGCTGATGAGCTCAGCCTCGGTCTTGACAGCTTCGTGTTCGTTGACGACAATCCTGCGGAGTGTGCCATCGTAGAGGGACAGCTCCCCATGGTACAGACTGTTAACCTCAGCAATGTCCATGACGCTATGTATAAGCTTTCAAGAGGCGGCTACTTCGAGGTGACATCTGTCTCCGAGGACGATATGCGACGCTCGGAGATGTACAAGGCAAATGCTCAGCGAGCTGCGCAGCGCAAGGAATTCGAGAGCTATGAGGACTACCTCCTGAGCCTTGATATGAACGCTGTTATATGCGGCTTCAAGCCCATATATATCCAGCGTATCACTCAGCTCACCAACAAGAGCAACCAGTTCAACCTGACCACAAAACGTTACACAGAGAACGAGATACATGAAGTCAGTCTCAGCCCCGACCATATCTGCCTCTGCGGAAGACTTCTGGACAAGTTCGGCGACAACGGCATAGTTTCCGTAGTAATAGGCAAGTGCCGCGGCGAGGAGCTTGATATCGAACTCTGGCTCATGAGCTGCCGCGTACTGAAAAGAGATATGGAGCTTGCCATGCTGGACGAGCTTGTGCGCCTTGCAAGGGAAAGAGGAATAAGCCGTCTCAACGGATTCTACTATAAGACTCTCAAGAACCATCTTGTCTCGGAGCTTTACGGCACATTCGGCTTTACCTGTGACAGTACAGCGGAAAACGGCGATTCTGTATGGCATCTGGATATCGGAAACTACGAAAACAAGAACAAAGTAATAAAAATTCGTGATAAGGAGAACAGCAATGAACAATAACGAGATAACAGCAAGACTTAACGAGGTATTCCGCGACGTTTTCGGAGACTCATCCATTTCAGTCACCCCCTCCACCACCTCCGATGATATCGAGGACTGGGACAGCATCGAGCACATCAACCTCATCGCTGCAGTCGAGGACGAGTTCGGTATGCGTTTCAAAATGCGTGAGGTCTCGGGCATGAAGAACGTGGGTGAAATGATGAACATTATCGCAGAAAGAGGAAAATAATGTCAAAAAAGGCGAAGAAGCGTCTTATCATAGCAATTATACTGCTGGTACTTGCTCTGCTGTCCGCATGGGGCTTCACTATGCGGACAGTGAGATATGATGTGAAAAGCCCGAAGCTTCAGAGCGGAATGAGGATAGTTTTCATATCAGACCTCCACAACTGCTTCTACGGCGGTACAGACCAGTCAGGCATAATAGACGAGGTACGCAAGGCAGACCCCGATATAGTTATCTTCGGCGGTGATGTGGTAGACGCATGGGGCGGCACAAAACACGCCCTCACCCTCATGAAGGCACTTTCCGCTGAGTATCCCTGCTTCTATTCCCCGGGCAATCACGAGGAAATGCGAAAGGATACCGAGGAATTCTATGATCAGGTCAGAGATATCTGTCCCCTGCTTATGGGAGACTTCTCCGAGACAGTCGTAAACGGCGAAAAAGTCAGGATATACGGCGCTGAGGACTCTGTTGCATGGGGCAAACACAAGACACAGCTCGAGGAGTGCTTCGATACTCTTGACGGCAGCTTCTACAATATACTTGTTGCCCATCAGCCGGAGCAGATAGACGCCTATCTCGGCGAGGGACTCAATAATAAAGATAACTTTGACCTTATCCTCTCAGGTCACGCCCACGGCGGTCAGTGGAGGATACCAAAGCTGCTGGATCAGGGACTCTACGCCCCGGATCAGGGTATCTTTCCCGATTATACACAGGGAATGTACGAATATAACGGCACGGTGCATATAATAAGTGTAGGACTTGCCCGTCCGCTGAGAATGATATTCATTCCGAGGATATTCAACCGTCCCGAGCTTTCGGTGATAGATATAAACAGATGAGCAGCCGCTATTTTCCGCGGTAATTTGCAGAAAATTAAAAAAGCTCTTGTAATTTCAGCTCAATAATGGTATAATAAAAAGTGATCTTCCCTTTTCAGGGATATGACTATACAGAACAAAAGGAGCATGGGCATTTCGAGCCCGCTGTAAGGTATGGAAAAAGATAAAAGAACTGCAGAGATGTCCGAAAATATCATATGCGGACGTAATCCCGTCATCGAGGCACTCAAATCAGGAGCTAACCTCGACACTATCTACATAGACGGAAACGGCGGAAGTCTCGGACTTATCCGCAAAATGGCAAAAGAACAAGGCGTCGTTGTAAAGGACGCCGACGATAAAAAGCTCTCACGCCTTTCCGGCGGAGCTTCCCATCAGGGAGTTGTTGCCGAGGGTGCCTGCGGAGAGTATGTGACTGTTGAGGATATCCTTGCAGTCTCACAGGAAAAGGGCACAAAGCCCTTCATCATCATATGCGATGAAATAGAAGACCCACACAATCTCGGCGCTATCATCCGTACCGCCGAGACATCCGGCGCTGACGGAGTCATTATCCCCAAGCGCAGGAGCGCTTCTCTGAACGCCACTGCCTTCAAGACCTCGGCAGGTGCGGCAAGCTACGTCCCCGTAGCAAGAGTCTCAAACCTTGCTGCCTGCATCGACACCCTCAAGGATAACGGTGTGTGGATATACGGCACAGACGCCTCGGGCTCAGATTACTCCGAGACTGACTTCACAGGCGGAGTCGGTCTTGTAATAGGCTCGGAGGGCTTCGGAATAAGCAAGCTCATCGCTAAAAAATGCGACTTCATGATAAAGCTTCCCATGGTGGGAAGGATAAATTCACTCAATGCTTCCGTTGCGGCAGGTATCTTCATGTATGAGGTGCTCCGCCAGCGCAGAGGAAGCAAATAAGGAGATAATTATGTCGGAACAGAAACCATCGCTGGAGGCTATTCTTGACGAGTACTCTCCCGATAACGAAGAACCCAAGACAAGAGTGGGCAGAGTCGATGCCCAGAAGATAATAAACTCTACTGTTGAATCTCCCGACATCGTTGAAAAAGCCAAATCGAGACCTCCCGTCTCACACGAAAAATCAGCTCTTTTCGATAACGCTCTCAGAAGCGATACTCCTGCGGACGATGTAAAGCCCGCCGATCTCTCACGGCATAAAATAGCCGTTGTAAGCTCTGACGCCATGAGCGAGATACGCACCAATCCGCAGAGAAAGGTCATACCCTCTGGCACTATTACTCCCGTACAGATGACTCCCGACGAAGCTCCGAAAATAAGGAGAATGAGCGATTCCACCAGAGCCAAGGAGGTCCAGAGCGCTAAAAAGCGCAGCAAGAAAAGACGCGGCAAGGACAACGATTATACCTATGCAAGGGAGACTCCCGAGGGAGAGTATATGTATACTCCTCCCGAATTCAAGAAGAAAAAACGAAGCAGGGTACAGATAATACAGGCGGCTGAAAGTCCGGAGGGCAAAAAACAGATAACTGATATCGTCCCCTCACCTGCCGCTGTTGAAGCTGCAAAGCCCGTTGAGCCCGCTCCCAGAGCTGAACTCACCAGCATAAACCTCAGCGAAAAGGCTGACATAAATGCAGGTCAGCTGGATGTTCACATCACTCAGGAGGCGGACGAATTCATGTCCCTCCACTCAAAGTCAAAGCGTACAAAGCGTATCGTTGACTTCAATTACTACGGTGATGTTGAGGACGTGGGCAGGGATATATACGAACTGAAGAGCACTATTTCTGTAAGAGTGTTCATACTGGCAATGACTGCCTTCCTCAGTCTTTTCATAACTGTGACCAATCAGTTTGAGCTTCCGGTACTTGATTTCCTCAGTATGTCCCATATAAAGACCTATCTGACCATACACCTCGTACTGGGCGCAGTTTCGGTGCTGTCCTCCATGGCTGTCATCACAAAGGGACTGCGAAAGCTGCTCAGCTTCAAGGCAGACAGCGATTCCATGACGGCTGTCACCGCACTGTCCTGTCTCATTGCAATTATCCCCGCATTTATGCGCCCCGACCTTGTAAGCTCGGAAAATATCCACATATATATGCCTGTGGGTATTCTGGCGCTGCTGATAAATGCCATAGGCAAGCTGCTTATCATCAGACGAGCGGCGAGGAACTTCAAGTTCGTGTCGAAAAACTTTGACAGGCACGGCGTTACCTATGTGACCGACGAGGACAGAGCAGAGCGCATTACACGAGGCACTCTCGGCGACTTCCCTATCCTCGCTTCTATGAGAAAGACCGACTTCCTGACAGACTTCCTGAGATACACATATTCCTCGGATATGACCGACGACTTCTGCCGCAAGGCTTCCCCGCTGTGTCTCATCGCCTCCATCATAGTCGCTCTATTCCTCACTTTCTTCTGCAAGGGCACATTTGCTTCCATGGAGGCTGCCGCTTTCGGCTTCTCAATATTCAGTATGATAATATGTGCCACTTCCTGCATAGCAATGCCCTTTGTAGTAAATATCCCTCTTGAAAATGTTTCAAAGAGCGCTATCAGAAACAAAGGCATAATGCTCGGCTATCAGAGCGTTGACGACTTCTATGATACCAACTCCATTCTCATCGATGCAGGAACTCTCTTTCCCGAGGGTACTGTAAGACTTGACGGTATAAAGGTATTCTCAAACACAAAGCTTGACGAAGCTCTCCTCGAAGCTGCAAGCCTTACAGCTAACGCCGGAAGTATCATGTCCCAGCTCTTCACGGATGTCATTGCAGGCAGAAACGGTGCTCTCTACCCCATCGACAACTACTCCTACGAGGAGGGAATGGGAATGTGCGGCTGGATAAACAACAAGCGCGTACTCTTCGGAAACCGCGAACTCATGACCAGCCACAACATCGAAGGCGTTCCCACAAAAACTCAGGAAGCTGAGTTCGTTGACGGCAGAAAGGATGCACTTTATCTTTCAATATCAGGCAATCTCGCAGCGCTTTTCGTTGTGGATATCGTTGCAGACAGATATGTGAAGAAATGGGCAAAGAAACTGGCTAAGCAGAAGATCTGTATGTTCATCAAGAGCATCGATCCCTGCATAACACTGAAAAAGCTCAATACTCTCTTTGGTATCCCCGAGGAGATGGCAAGGATACTCCCCAAAAAGCTCCATGAGGACTTCTATGAGGAGACAAAAAAAGCAGTCCGTCTGAGCGCTTCAATGGCTACTACCGGCAAATTTGCTTCACTTGCCGAGCTTATAATCGGCACAAAGGTAGTTCATTCGTCCGCAATAATCGGACTTATACTGCAATCCGCTTCTATACTTCTGGGATTTGTACTGTGTATGCTGCTGATCCTCTCAAAGGCGTTCCAGTCCAATTTCGTGTATATGTCGGCAACAGCCCTGACAGTCTACAATATCGCATGGACTGCTCTGACATACATAGCGGTAAGCCTGAAAAAAACATAACAAAACGAAGGAACCTGTATCGGCATACCAGCCTGATACAGGTTCTTAAAGCATAAAAAGAGAAAGGGATTATCATGTCAAACAGATATAATGACAGGGAAAATGACAACATTCAGAATACGGATAATGAGGATACAGTGCTCCTTCCCAATGATCTTGAGGGCTACGGCGCGCCGAAGTCAGACCTTCCTCCCCTGAGAAAGGTCAATCGCAGAGCTTCATCACAGGCTCCGCAGCAGAGCGTTAAGCCTCAGTCTCCTCAGTACCGCAGTACAGATGCACCTCCTCAGTTTCCAAAAACAGGACAGCCGCCCCGCTTTCCTCAGTCCACACCGCCTCCTCAGCCGCAGCAGCAGTTCGATTACAGTGACCGCCGCTATTATGACTATGAGAGACAGGCTCCTCAGGAATACGGCAGCACCTCCTCGGGAGGAGGTGGATATGCTCCACCGCCGCCAATGGCTCCACAGTCTCCGAGACCTCAGCCCACAGGCGGAAAAAAGCCGTCTGCTCCCCGTCATGAGGAGGAGGCTCCCAGAAAAAAGAAGAAAAAGCGCAGACATAAGTCTCTTGTAGGAAGGATAATCCGCAGGATAATACATATAATCCTCATACTTTTCCTGCTGCTTTTCGGAATATACTCATGCACTTCCGTATGTCTTATCAGACAGGTCAATCAGGTGCCTGCGGGTCACCGCAATCACTACGCTGACAGTGTGGGCAAGGGTCATGTCCGCAACGTCCTTGTAATAGGTACTGACGGCAGAACAGCCGATGACCGCGGCCGCTCAGACTCTATGATACTTGTTTCGCTAAACAGAAAGACCAATGAGATAATCATGACTTCATTCATGCGTGACAGCTATGTGGAGATCCCCGATAACGGCTGGAACAAGCTCAATGCAGCCTATGCATTCGGCGGTCCCGAGCTGCTCATGGACACCATTGAGTATAACTTCGACGTCCGCATCGACGACTACGTTTCCGTTGATTTCGTATCCTTTGTATCGCTGGTAGATGCTGTCGGCGGCATAGACCTCGAAGTCTCAGACGCTGAAGCAGAGGAGATCAACGTTATCCTCATATCCGAAGTAAACGAGCTTGTTGGTGACGACAGGATGTCAGACCTTCTGAACGGCGGCGGAAAGCTCCACCTCAACGGCAAGCAGGCACTCTCCTACTCCCGTATCAGAAAAGTCGGCAACAGCGACTTTGAGCGTACAGAGCGTCAGCGCCGTGTAATGTCTTTGATATTCTCTAAGATCAAGAGCTTCCGCCCGTCAATGTTCAAGAATCTCGCATCAGATGTTATCCCTGATGTATCCACAAATATGTCAGGAGCGAATATGTACCTGCTCTCGCTCAGAATGCCTTTCTGTGCCCGTTATAAAGTAAAGCAGATACAGATACCTGCTGACGGTACATTCCACGGTGAAGACGTGGATGTAGGAAATGTCCTCTGGATAGATGATATTGAGGGAAACCGTCAGGTCATTGAAAACGAAGTCTTCGCAGAGTCAAAATAAACGTAAGCCCCGAAGCAGTAGCTTAGGGGCTTTTTTATATGTCCATTGGATATAGTATCTCGTCGATGACGCTTCTGCCATCTATCAGTCTGTAGACCAAAATAATTATGGCGGCACCTGTTATGATCCCGAAAATGCTGCTAAGAAGCGGGATACCGCTTAATGAAGTCACCCATGATATGCAGTTCAGCGCATAATGAAGACCTATGGCGAGCAGCAGCCAGCGCCTCTTGAACTTCGGCTCTCCCATTTTTTTGAATATGAGCAGGGAAAGAGCGATATGAAAGCCGAAATTCGTGATTATCTCTATTGAATCGACTATACCGTTAATGATACCCTTATCCGTCAGCATTTGAAGCTCCTTAACTACCTCATCGGCAGCTTGCGGAGTTTTTCCCTCAATAAATGAACTTAGCCCCTCCCTGTTCAGTCTGTTGCCCGTACCTATCAGCCCGAAGGTACTGATACCTCTCATCCAGCACTCCAGTCCTGCGTGTCCTATGCCGTAGCAGACAGCAGAACGAGATGATCTTATGTTGAACAACGGATACTTCATAGCGAGCCAGCGCCCTGTTTCCTCAAATATGCAGATCAGCTCAACTGCCGCCGCCTGTTTCACAGCAAAGGGCGCAGAGAAAAGTGTTATCCACACTGTCAGGTCACAGAGCCTTGTGGAGATAAAGTACATTATAACTCCGGCTATGACAGGCAGCCATTTTACAGCTCCGCAGCCGCGCATGACAAACACTGCTGCAATAGGCACAGCCAAATAAACTACTGCTGTCAGCAGGTACGCGAACATAGTGCTGCCCGAAAAGACTAAATCTGCCGCTTCCGTAATACCACTCCCCTTGTATAAGCGTAATTCAATTATACAATGTGAAGCTGAACCTGTCAACATCGAATACAGCAGTGCAGCAATTATAACTAACATAAATCATAATTTAGCGTAATAACTTTGCTGAACGCCTGTAAGGGATTCCAAAGGGACTGTGTTCCTTTGGCAGAGTCCAGAGGCGGCGCCTCTGGTCGTCGCTTTCAGCTTTTAAGGCGACGAAATAAAACAAAGCGCTCCGCAAGGGGTGAATCAAAAAACAGTCCGGTGGACTGTTTTTTGAGAGGGGACGCCCTGCAACGAAAGATTCCCTTATAGAAGAAAATATCATCAAACCGAATGGAACAATAGTCGATACCTATATAAAGGTATCGACTTTTATTATTTAGTAATGAGTTATCTCAATCTACTTAATTAAGAAATTATGAATAATAAAAAGCATTTCACGCAAAAAAATTACATTTGACGCTTTTTTAATTGATTATTACTTCTAAATGTGATATTATTTACTTTGTTGCAAGAATAACTTGCGTTTGAGGTTAATTAATATGCGAATATTGACTTTTACTCAATGTTACGTTATACTTACAATATGTATCAGCTTATATACACTACAAAAGGAGGAATTGAATGGGCAATTTTTTTACTTCAACGCAGATATTTAACAACGAAAAATTATCAAAGGATCAGTTCGTTGATAAATTCTGCAAGAAAATGGCTGAAGACGGCTATGTGGCTTGCGACAGCGATGAAAGCGAACTTTCATATATTTTGAGATTTGCTGATAACTGTAAATGGGTGACAATTACTTCCGAAGCCTACAAACAAGGCAATCAGACATCACAAAAAGACACAGGCAGGATAGCGAAAATGCTTGGTACAAACTGTGTTAACACAGTTGTTATCGACAGCGACTGTGCTATCATGGAGCTCTACGACGAAAAAGGCAAAAAAGCTGATACACTTATTCTCGGACGAGCTGATGATTATTTCGGTGACGATATACCGCAGCCTTCTGAAAAGATATGGAAGCCGTTTCTGAGTAAGGACGGTACATGGGATCACTTTATCGAAATATGCAGCAAGGATGAAGTATTTGTTGAGGACAGTTTATCAGAGCTTGCGCCAATTATTGGAATGGACAGCAGTAATATACTGTTTTCAGCAGATGATGCAGAGAAAGATGAAAACACTTTTACGCTCGGCTTTGCAAAGAGGGCAATCAAAGAAAAAAAGCTTTCTCTTAATGCCGCTTTCAAATCAGTTTATGGTGAGTTGCTTGAGCCCAAAGGATTTAAGTTACTTAAGAGTAAATATCCATATTTTATACGAGTAATAGATGATGAAGTCATACAGATTATTTCGTTTATGAAAGAAAAAGCTTTTGACCATAAATATGAAGGGTTTTCATTATGTATCAGTTTAAATATACTTGAACGTCATTTGATAGAGTTTGATAAAAATCCATCTACTATAAGTAATCAGTCGTGTATGATGCCGCTTATTAGTTTTTCTCATAATTATTTATTAAATATTAAGGCTAAAAATAATGCACATAAAAAATTTTCTTTTTACTATACAAAGGGAAACAGCGAAGAAATGCGTGATGCGCTGAAACAAAGTCAAAAGGAACTAATGCCATTTGTACTTGAAGTTTTTGAAAAAAATAAAACGCTTGATGACTTATATCAACTTGGATATTCGGTACTGCCAGGATTACACAAAGATGTTGTGATTCTTACACATAATGTCGATGAATTTCTTGCGCATAGAGAAAAAGTTTTCCCTGATGAATTTCAGCGAATGGTTAAAGCTTTGGAAAGTAATCCATTTATGCAATCGATGGTAGAAAAAAAGAAATCAGAAGCAATTGAAAAAAATAACAGTTTTAATCAATGGTTTGCTGATCGAAGCCCCGGAAAAGAAGAATATGAAAGTTATATGAAAGAAAAATTAACAATCAAATCTAATAACATTAATTTGCTTAAAAATTTAGGTATCACATTTAAAAAGGAGATATACAATATATGAAAAAACTCATTTCAAAGTTTTTTGCAATTATATCCGTTTTGACTTTTTGTTATACAAATATTTTGTTTTCACATTGCAAAGCATTTGCAGCTGATTTAGATTTTTTCGACATCGTTGGGCGATATTCAAATAATCAAAATTTAGTTGAGGCAACGTTGGAATGTATGGCCGAACCTGTATTTAATGATTATGCTACTAACAATAATACATATGTTTATCATGATGATTTCGGGAAACTTCATTTCGTAGATCATTTGCCATATTGTATAATCCATGTATTAGTTCAAAATCATATTAGACAGAATAATCCAAATATTCAAAAAAGAGAGTTAAAAATAACATATACTACTGATAAAAAAGAACTTAGTGAAACATTTGATAGCTGGAAAGAACTACAGAAAAGTTACACAGGCTTGGAAGACTGGAGTGGCACCATTAGAAAAATCAAAAACTTCACTACTTATAAAGGAAAAAAGGGAAGCATTGATCTTTGGGCCAAAGAGGGCTATAATACTATTCATATCTGGGAAGTAAAACCACCTTCATATGAACAATTTCCAAAGAGAATACTGGGTATAGAGCAATTATATAGATATGCATACCTTCCAAAGACACAAATTGGTAATGAAGTTGATGCTATTCCTGAAAATTCGTTTTTTTTAATTGGAGCGAGTGATTCCTATATGATGCCCAATCCGAATGGTGAATTCTTATTTAATTGGGTAAATAGTAGTAAAGAGTCTATAATATATAAAGTATATTATAATAACACTGGTGATGGTTTAATAATCTATCATTTTGATCGTTATGCAGAAAAAAAACAAGAACAGGAAGAGCCTGAAACAGCGGTATCGCCAGCAACAGATAAAGACTATGAACTTGCATATTCTTATAGCGAAGTTAAAGAGATAGTAGATTCTATTTATAATGAAGCTCCTGAAATTATGAATATTGAATTAACTAAAGCTGTTAAAGAAACATTAGTTACCAATTCATCTCCTTCAGTATTATTAGATTCAGCAACTAATGGTAAAGCCTTTATTGAAATAGTAATACCAACCATGAAACATTTTATTGAAAATGATTCTCAAAAAGTTCAAAAATTATTTGTTAAGAAAACAAAGGACGATCTATTGAATATAATATCATCAACTAATCCAGAAACAGCTAATGAAATAATTGCAAAAGGAATGGTTCTTCTGGATTGTACAATCTTAGCAAGATTAATTAATACATTAAAAATATATAACACTTCTGGACAGATAACACAATTTGAACGAAGTGATCAATCTATAATTACAGCATCTTCTTTTTTCACTATGTACGCAGAGATGATTAAAAGCGAAAAAACTGTGGTAATAAATGGAAAAGAATACATTTCCATTTCTTCCTCACACCCATTTGTTCAAGATTTACATGATTATATGATCTACATTGGCGGGTCACCCCTCTTTGATATTGAACAAACTATGGAGATGTATGATGAACTCTTAATAGAAAACGAATCAGAAATAACAAATAATATTTCTTTGATTGAAAGTGAATCATCCAATTATGAAGCCTCACAGAATGAATATCAGCGTGACCCCCTCATTATCAATTTCTCAGGAACAGATGAAATAGAGTTTACTTCTCTTGACGAAGGAATAAACTTTGATCTTGATAATAATGGATTTGCTGAAAAAACAGCATGGATAAAGAATCATGACGGTTTCCTTGCAATAGATCTTAACGGAAACGGAAAAATCGATAACGGTGGGGAACTGTTCGGCGATTGCTTCATAATGCCAAACGGCGAAAAATCGTCAAATGGATTTGAAGCATTAAGAAGCCTTGATACAAATGGAAATGGCAAAATAGACGATAATGATGATTTGTTCGGAAATATTACATCTGATCAGACAGAAACAGATGAGGAATATTCTTTATTTGATCAGCTTGTAGTTTGGTTTGGTGATAGCGAAGGAGACGACTATGTTTCATTGAAGTCCTTGAATGTTGATTACATAGATCTGAATTGCTATGCTGATCCATATACTTCTGATAATGAAAATGCGGATGAAAGAAGTACACGAAGAGAAGAGACATCTTATGTATATTTTAAAGACGGAACTGCCGGAAAACATATCAGTGAATTCTGGTTCGATGTAAACACAACAAGTACGGTCCATGACGGTGAAGAAACTGTTGGTAATGTAAAAACGATCGAACAGGCTATTGACGATGACGAAACAGGCGATCTTTTAGATCTTTGTCTTTCATTCAATTACACCGATGATATAGCACTTAAGCGTTATTATCTTAAAAAGATTCTCTACTTCATCACAGATTCTACAGATATACCTATCAACAGCAGAGGCGGTAATATTGATGCAAGAGATCTTAATGTTATCGAAGCTTTTATGGGACATGAGTTTATGGGCGTAGATGGTCCTAATCCTAATGCACCTGCTGCAGAGATGCTTAAAGAGATATACAAGAACATTGAAGAAAGCTATTATAATGCTCTTAATCTGAAAATGTCATTTGGCGGATATATGGCCGTAACATTTGAAGATGAGGATGAAAATGGCAATAAATATCTTGATACTTCACTTCTTAATGAGATAATAGAGAATAAGATTGAAAATAATAATTATAATACAGAAATACTTATTTATGATCTTGGTGTTTACCTAAAATCATACGATATAATCCACAACACAAATGAGTTTGCAAAATATAGTGAGTATTATTCAGAAAAATCGTCAAAATATGCAATGATAATCGATCTTATAGGTAATTCTAAGACATTCATCGGAGCTGAAAGTGATGACACATACCATGGCTCATCAGCGATTGACTTTGTTTTCGGAGAAAATGGCAATAACAAGCTTTTCGGCTCAAATGGAAACGATCTGATCTACAGCGGTTATGGAAATGATACTATGAACGGAGATGCAGGCGATGACAGTTACTACTTCGGAATTTATCATGGTGACGACATCGTTAATGATACAGAAGGAAATAACAGAATAATCTTTATTGACGGCTTAAGCGTCGATGACTACAGTACTTCTGTTTCATTAGATGGAAAATTTGTACTCACAAATAAATATACAGGTGACACGATCACTCTTTCTGACTTTATAAATCATCCCTTCAACTATGAATTTATGTCATATGATGATATTCAGACAATAGGCGGAGGAGCAGCAAGAGAAGTTGTTGAAGGCACAGATGGGGATGATTATCTTGATGCAAGCGATAGATTCAATATCTTCTACGCAGGAGACGGCAACGATACTGTTGCAGGCGGCATGAATATAGACTTCATGTATGGCGGCAGCGGAGACGATACTCTTCTTGGCAGAAACGGAACTAACATCATATACGGAGAAGCCGGCATTGATACCATTTATGACGGTGATGATTCAAGCTATTTAAATGGCGGAGACGATGACGATATGATTTATGGCGGCGGCGGTGCTGATATACTTGACGGCGGTGCCGGTAATGATTATCTTCAGGGCGATCACGGTAATGATACATATATTTACGGCAGAGGATATGCTGTCGATACGATCGCAGCATCATCAGATCTTCATACGATTGTAATTCATGGATACCTCCCGGGCGATATGAACAATACCCGTGAGTCAAATAATGACCTTATAATTGACTTTGGTGAGGATACTGGCGACAGAATGATCGTAAAAGCGTTCTTTGACTTTAATGCCAACCGTGATTACAGCTTTGTTTTTGACAACGGAACAGTTCTTGGTCAGTATGATATCCGGGCAAAGAGTGCTCCTATAGTGGGAACAGACGGCGATGATTATCTAATGGGCACCAACGAAAATGATGCACTTGACGGTGGTTCAGGAGACGATAATCTTTGCGGAGGAAATGGCGAGGATACCTACATCTTTGGTAAGGGCTATGCTAACGATACCATAAATGAGTGGGGCAGTGACCACAACTATATAGAACTCAAAGATATTGCATCTGATGAGATAACTGTTTCAGACCAGTGGGGTTCAAATCTCACTATCTCAGTAAATGATACTGATGACGTTCTCATTATCAGCAATTTCAAGTGGGGACAGGCTTCATATACTATCAGATTTGCAGACGGAGCCGAGGGCTATGTGGATAAGAACACATGGGAGCTGATACTCACTAAGGAGCCTGATCCTATAGAGGAAGATGAAACTATTGATGAAGATACAGAAGAGCCTGTGTCTGAAACAGACAGCGAAGAAACAAACCATAATGAAAATGATCTTGCAGCATAAATCAAATTGAATTGATATTTTCCCCCACAGTGCTGTGGGGGATTTTTCTTTTTGCTGATTGGTAAATATAACTAAGTACAAATGGCGTAACGAACCATCACTCGTGCAGATATACAAACATTTACTTCCCGATTATTAAAATCTTCGTTTTTTTCGTTTCCCACCGCTATATATATGGAGGCATTCCTTTCTCTGCTAATAACAGCGTGACAGTAGTGACGGTAGAAATGTTACCGTCACACAGGCGTTGCCCGACAGCTCACAAAACTCTATATAGCTTCATCTGCGGGGCGTGTCAGTAGGTTTCCGTGTCGGTAGTTTTACTGTCACGGCTGAGTTACTGTCACGCACAAGAATGCCCATTTTTGCCGCAGTAGTCCAAATCGGGTAGTTATCCCACCTGCGGCGGTGAAAGCGATTGTCGCGCAACGTGGAGCGAATGTGGCGGCATTGGCATAAGGAGAAAACTACCGCTGACGGAGCCGTACAGGCGACGGAAGTATGAAATGCCAGCATCGCATTCGGCAGTCCGCCGAACGCTTGCTGGTCGGGGCGAACCCCGAACCCCCTCTCAAAAATCGCACAAAAGAAAGGAGCGTGATACAATGAGAAAACGCAATCGAACTATCACTATCCGCTGTACTGATGACGAGTATGAGCGGATACACAACAAGGCTCAGCGGAACAAGCTGTCCCTCAGCGACTTCGTTCTCAGGTCGGCACTTGACAAGAAAATCGTAGTGGCTGACGGGCTGGACGAGGTCGCAAAGCAGCAGAAAGCTATCGGCCGGAACCTCAATCAGATAGCAATGCTGGCGCACGAAGGAAGGCTTCACTCCGTCAGACTGGACGAGCTTGTGGAGCAGCACAGGGCAGTGACAGCGGCAGTCTGTGAGATAGCAAAGGTGGTGAAGTGATGCCAATAATCCATTTTATCAACAACAAAACTCAGACCGCTGGCGGCATGAAGAACGTCCTCAGCTACGTCAGCAGAAAGGAAAAGACCGTGTCAGAGGACAAGCGGTTCGTGACAGGAGTCAACTGTGCTCCCGAAACTGCACTCGACGAAATGACCGCGACTAAGAACCTGTACCATAAATATAACGGTCGTCTGTACTATCATCTGGTGCAGAGCTTTCCGAGTGGGTATGAGATTGAGCCTGAGCTTGCTCACAAAATCGCAGTGGAGCTTGCAGAGAAAGCCTTCAACAAATATGAAATTGTAGTCGCAACTCATATCGACAGAGAGCATATACATTCGCATTTGGTAGTGAACTCAGTCAGCTTCGAGGACGGAAAGAAGTATCATTCCGACAGAGAGTCAGTCGAGCAGCTGATGAAGCTCAGCGATGAGATATGTCGGCGGTACGGAGTCCATTTGCTTGATACACCTAAGAAGAAAATGAATAAAGACTTTCTCTCCGACAGCGAGTACAGGTCAGCCAAGCGCGGCGAGAGCTTCAAGTGGGAACTGATGAACGTCATCAATCAGGTGATGAAGCAAGCAAAAACCAAGAAGCAGTTCTGCTTCCTGATGAAGCAGCAAGGCTACGATGTTCGGTGGGAGGACAACCGAAAGTATATTACCTACACTTGTCCTAATGGCAGAAGATGCCGTGACAATAAGCTTCACGG
>NZ_UETD01000003.1 GCF_900116855.1 Ruminococcus flavefaciens | reverse complement strand
CCCTGTTTCAGGGTACACCTCCCGAGAGGATAGCTGCTATCAGGCAGGAGTTGCAGGCTAAGAACTGGCACTTGACGCCAAAGGAACAGCGTGATGATCTGTTAGCTGAGTGGCTGCCTGAGCACGAACGGTACTATCCGCTTTTCAGCGACTTCCGTTTCGGCGGTTACCGTGTTCTCATTGATCTCATAGCTGACATTGACGATGATAATAACCGCACTGACAGGAAACGGCTTATCCGTGACGGTGATTCGCCTGAGTTCATGCGGCTTATGGAGGCTTACCTCAATAAATCCGTGAATGTGTACTACCGTGATGCGGTTGCTGGGGAGTGCCGAAAGCTGATTGAAGCCGTAATGAAGCCTGATGAAGCAGTCAGGTACATAGTTGCTCTGGGCAAAAGAAAAGTGCTCTTCGATCTGCTACTGGACAGGATCGAAAAGCACGTCAGGAGGGAGAAGTAATGCTGAACGAAATTGAAGAATTCAAGGCTTACACGGGCAAGCCCGTTTACAAATGCAGCGGTAAACGTGACCTTTCCTTCCTCGGACGTTTCAGCTTTGAGATGATGAAGGATTTCACTGGTCTGAGCCGTGTGCTGACTATTATCGCTCGGGGGTATATGTTCAAAAAAGGTGCTCCCGATGCAGACTATGCACGGCGAGCTCTGTGTGCATGGTGCAGTATCCCCGACAAAAAAACTGCCGCTCCAAAGGAGGAGTGGCAGTTCAGAAGTGATTTCAGTGATCTGCATGAGGAATTCCCCGAATTGGTGGATAAGACGGGAAAAGGCTGGTTTTACAGGCACGTTCACAAGGTCGAAAAGTTCATCACCAAGAACAGCGAAAACATGAGCAAGACTACTCTCTCCAACGCTGAGCCGCTGAAAACTAAATTTGATGCTGCTTGGAGAGATAAGGTGAAGCAGTATCAGGTGTCGCTGTATTCATCTGAGACCAAAGGGGCATGGGTGCTGCGGTTTGATGATGTATTGGCGGACGCTTTGGAGCTTGGACCGCTGGCGGATAAGACTTTTTCCTTCTCCGATGATGAAAAAGATCGTATCAAGGCACTGCTGCCTGACGGTCTGCCCTACGAGGTAGCGGAAATGATTCTCGCTTACTGCATCGCTAACAAGCCCGATGATTCAGACTATGTTATCCTGCCTGTTTCCAACTTCGATGCATATTTCGGTAGTACCAGCTTCAGTCACAAGTGGCTCAATTTGTTCCCCGATACTCTGCTTGAACGTGACAAGCAGAGTTTTGGTGTGTGTAGGGTGAGGAGATCTTTTACCAGATACAGCACACGTTGAGTGCGTAGTATTGATGTCAAGGAACGAAAGCTGAAAAGCACGACTCTACGGCAGTTTTCGGGTATGCAGTTAAACTGCACATAGGCCGCTGGTATGGTTTTTGCTGTATTCGGAAAGACATCTACGCACTAAAAACGGCTGACAACATTTCTGCACACTGAGGTTAGTGCGTCAAAATGATAATTGGCTTTTGGTAGTGCGTCAAAATGTTGTCAGAGAGTGAAAAGTGCGTAGGATCGCAAAAATGATACATATCAAATATTGCGATTGAGGGATAGGGTTGAGTGCTTAGAAATGTTGTCATAGAAACCATTACAAAATAATCCACCACATCAAAGGATATTAGTTATCCAATGATGTGGTGGATTTTATCTTACACTAGCTTATTCAGTACATCACGAATATCCCCATCAATGCAGATACTCTGCTCGACTATCTCATGCTTATTTTGAGTGCGTATGTTATGTTTTGCAACAACACAACAGAACAGATCAACATCGCTATAGTTATCAATATTAAAAACTTGCTTCATAAATCTTGCACGGTCACTCATGAATGATATTCTTATAAAATAAAAAACGCCTCCGAGACGATGTGGTTCAGAGGTGTTTCTCTGTTTCGGTGATACATATTATTCATTTATCTGGAAGAGTGTTCATAGTTTATCCATTGACAAAAACGCTCCTATATGGTAGAATTATAGAAACTACGATATAGGAGTATCTGTGATGAATGGTGGATTTTTGGTAACGAAAATAAAACAGCTTGGGGACAGGATATTCGAGCGGGTTTTATTAAAAAAAGGCATCGATGCCTTCAATGGCGCACAGGGACGTATTCTTTATGCGCTATGGCAGGAGGACGGTGTGCCAATCAAAACCGTGTCGGAAAAATGCGGCCTTGCCATCACATCGCTTACTACCATGCTTGAAAGAATGGAGAAAAGCGGCCTTATCCGCCGTGAACAGGATCAGCAGGATAAGCGAAAAACACTTCTCTATCTTACTGAAAAAGCACATAAATTAAAAGTTGATTATGACGATGTCTCTGCCGGAATGGGCAGGATCTATTATAAAGGCTTTTCGGAAAACGAGATTGTGCAGTTTGAGTCATATCTCGAACGCATTCAAAAAAATCTTGAAGGGTGGCGTGAAGAATGAGCATTTGTATAAAGGATCAGATACAGAACATGAATCTGGTCATCGGCTGTACTGTTGGCTGTCAATACTGCTACGCCCGTAACAACGTGAAACGCTGGCATATGATCTATGATTTTGCCAAACCGGAGTTTTTTCCGGGGAAGCTCAAAATGATGGAAAAAAAGCGTCCGCAGAATTTTCTGCTAACCGGTATGAGCGATCTTGCCGGTTGGCAGGATGATTGGCGGAACGAGGTGTTTGCGAAGATACGTGAAAACCCACAGCACCAGTTTCTCTTTCTGAGCAAGCGACCTGATTTGTTGAGTTTTGATACAGACCTTGATAATGCGTGGTTCGGAGTGACGGTAACGAGAAAGTCAGAACTATGGAGAATCGATGCTCTTCGGAAGAATATCCGGGCAAAGCATTATCATGTGACATTTGAACCGCTGTTTGATGATCCCGGTGAAGTAGACCTTTCCTGCATTGATTGGCTCGTTGTCGGTACCATGACCGGAGCGCAAAGCAAGAAGGTGCGTACCGAGCCTGAATGGGCATGGTCACTTACGGATCAGGCACACGAAGCCGGAATTCCCGTTTTTATGAAGGAAGATCTTGAACCTATCATTGGGGATGAAAATATGATTCAGGAGCTGCCGGAGTCTTTTAATAAGGTATTGGAGGAACAAAGAGCATGGCACAGATAAATATGGACGGCGTTCTCATCGGTGAGGTCGAAACAAAAAATATCATGACAAAATCCAGTCTGCCCGTGGGTGGATATTCTGTGAATCCCTACGTGGGATGTACCCATGCCTGTAAGTACTGCTATGCTTCCTTTATGAAACGCTTTACTGGACATACTGAAGAATGGGGAACCTTTCTCGATGTTAAGCGTTGGCCTGAAATAAAAAATCCGAAGAAGTATTCCGGTCAGCGAGTGGTAATCGGCTCGGTCACTGACGGATACAATCCGCAAGAGGAGCGGTTTGGCAATACAAGAAAGCTGTTGGAGCAGCTTATCGGCAGCGGTGCGGATATCCTGATCTGCACGAAGTCCGATCTGGTAGTGCGTGACATTGACCTGCTGAAAAAGCTGGGACAGGTTACCGTTTCGTGGTCGATAAATACGCTTGATGAGAATTTCAAAAACGAAATGGATGCCGCAGTCAGTATTGAACGCAGAATTGCCGCCATGAAAAAGATATACGATGCAGGTATCCGCACAGTCTGTTTCGTATCTCCCGTATTTCCCGGCATCACAGACTTGGAAGCCATTTTTGAGCGTGTGCATAATCAATGCGATTTGTTCTGGCTTGAGAATCTGAATCTGCGAGGCGGCTTCAAGAAGACAATTATGGATTATATTGCCGAAAAGCGTCCTGATCTTTTGCCACTTTATGATGAGATATACAACAAGCATAATCGCAGCTACTTTGAAGCTTTGGAGAAAAAAGCGGAAGAAATGGCAAAGACATATGACTGTCCGTTCGTGGATAATGAAATGCCATATGGCAGGGTTCCGCAGGGGCATCCAGTAATAGTGGATTATTTCTACCACGAAGAGATCAGAGGGTCGGATAATACTGGAAAACGAAATAAATAAGAAATATAACGTAGAAACGCCTCCGAGCCGATGTGGTTCAGAGGCGTTGCTGCGTCTGTGGGATTATGCTTTGATTTCGGTGCCGTCCTTGAAGGTCACCCGGATGTCCTTTTTGCTGTGAACGGTAATGTAATCGACCATCGCCAGCCAGTCGGTATCCCGGAACTCCGTCAGCGGCTCCCGGTTCCGCAGCTCATTCAGATAGGATTCGATCTGATGTTTGCGGGCTTTCCGCTCGGCAATCAGATCGGTGACTTCGGTCTGTCTGCCCTTGGCCTTGTCGAACCGGGCGACCAGCGCATCGTAGCGTTTCTGGTATTCCGTCTGGTCGAGGGCGACATGTGCGTTTTCATTGATGCAGTCTTCGATGAGCTCGGCAGCGATGTTGATTTCCGCTTCCAGCTCGGATTCAGAGCCAGTCTGCATACATCGCAGTTTTTCATGATCTCGCTGAGATCGGTCACTTCACGGTCTTTTCTTCTCATAAGCCGAATATCCTCATATCATCGTCAACATTCGTAATACCCGCAATGCCGAAACTGTCTACAAGAACCTTTGCCATATTCGGAGACAGGAACGCTGGCAGAGTCGGTCCGAGGTGAATATTCTTCACTCCAAGATACAGCAGAGCAAGAAGAACGATGACTGCTTTCTGCTCATACCATGAGATATTGTAAACGATAGGCAGATCATTCACATCGTTAAGCCCGAATACCTCTTTCAGCTTCAGAGCGATAAGCGCCAAAGAATAAGAATCATTGCACTGTCCTGCATCGAGAACTCTCGGAATATCGCCGATGTCGCCTAAGTCGAGCTTGTTATACTTGTACTTCGCACAGCCTGCGGTAAGGATCACCGTGTCTTTAGGCAGTTTTTCAGCAAATTCCTGATAGTAGCTTCTGGACTTCGCTCTGCCGTCACAGCCTGCCATGACTACGAATTTGCGGATAGCCCCCGATTTTACAGCTTCTACAACTGTATCGGCAAGTGCAAATACCTGTTCATGGGCAAAGCCGCCGATAATAGAGCCGGTTTCGATTTCGGTCGGCGGAGGACATTTCTTTGCCTGTTCGATGATTGCTGAAAAGTCCTTTGCTTCGCCGTAGGGTGCGTCAATATGCTTACAGCCAGGATAACCTGCGGCACCTGTTGTCCAAAGTCTGTCCTTGTAGCTGTCTTTCGGCGGAACGATGCAGTTTGTGGTCATCAGCACCGGACCGTTAAAGCTCTCAAATTCCTCTTTCTGCTTCCACCACGCATTGCCGTAGTTTCCTGCGAAATGCGGATACTTTTTGAAGAACGGATAATAATGCGCAGGTAGCATTTCCGAGTGCGTATAAACATCAACTCCCGTATCCTTTGTCTGCTCAAGGAGCATTTCAAGGTCTTTCAGATCGTGACCTGAGATCAGTATTGCAGGATTTTTGCGGACACCGATATCAACTGTCGTGATCTCAGGATTGCCGTATGCTGTAGTATTTGCAGCATCAAGGTCAGCCATACCCTGAACGCCGTACTTGCCGACTTCCAGCGTGAGAGCCACAAGGTCATCGACCGACAGACTGTCATCAAGTGTTTTAGCAAGAGCCGACTGTAAGAAAGCATCAAGCTCCTCATCATCATTCAGCAGAGCGTTTGCGTGTTTTGTATATGCCGCAAGTCCTTTCAGACCGTAGGTTATCAGCTCACGCAGAGAGCGTATATCCTCATTCTCTGTTGCAAGTACGCCGACAGTCTTTGCTTTCTCGGTATAGTCCGAACCGTTCCAAAGAGCTGCTTCGGGGAGAGATTCTTTATTCTGCACCTGTCCGAGCAATTCTTCTTTGACTGCAAGCGTTTCAGTAACCTTAGCGGTAATGCTGTCGAGATCGAAATTTGCATTGGTGATCGTGATAAACAGGTTCACGCTGATAAGATGATTGACAGCCTTATCGACTGCCTGTCCCTCTGCACGGAGCTGAGTTGTCAACGCAGACAGCCCCTTTGTAACGTACACAAGCAAGTCCTGCATTACTGCGACTTCGGGTTGTTTACCGCAGACACCGCAAGCGGTACAACCTTTACAGCCCGCTGTTTCCTGACACTGATAGCAAAACATTTTCTGTTCCATGATATATTCCTCCATTATTTTCTTATCTCGACGATACTGCCGTCCGGCGATATAACAGCTACTTCAAGCGGAATATCCTTACCGCTTGCCTCTATCGCACGTTTTATCGCATACTCCATACCTCCGCAGCACGGCACTGTCATTCTTGTGAGAGTGATGCTCTTTATATCGTTGTTTCTGAATATCTCTGTCAGCTTTTCGGAGTAATCAACTGCGTCAAGCTTCGGACAGCCGATGAGCGTTATCTTCCCACGGATAAAATCATGGTGAAAGTTTCCGTAGGCGTAAGCTGTACAATCGGCAGCGATCAACAGGTCGGCACCGTTGAAATAAGGTGCATTAGTCGGCAGCAGCTTTATCTGTATCGGAAACTTTCTCAGACAGCCCGGTACACGAACATCGCTGTCATCTTCTTTTGGCGTAAAGCTCTGCAAAGCAGAACCCGGACAGGTGAAACCGCTGCAAGCGGACTTCTTCTGCTTGTTTGCCTGCACCGCCTTTTCGTCATAAGCCGACGCTTCACGTTCGGTAAAGTGGATAGCGTCCATAGGACAGGCAGGGAGACAGTCACCGAAGCCGTCGCAGAAATCGTCACGCATGAGCTTTGCCTTGCCGTTCACGATAGCGATCGCACCCTCATGACAAGCCTTCGCACACAGACCGCAGCCGTTGCATTTTTCTTCGTCTATCTCAATTATTTTCCGTATCATAGCCATACCTCCTTGACTTTCTGTATCCATTATAGTATAATCAAAGGAGAAAGTATGTTGTAATTACAACATTTTGGGAGAAAAATATGGATATTTCAGTTTTGCACAATTCGATACTGTTCAAGGGCTTTGATGATACCGAAATATCTGAGCTTATGAAAGCCCTTAATGCAGCCGAAAAGAAATATAAGAAAGGTGCGATGATCTTTTCTTCGGGAGAGATCACCGATAAGCTCTGCTTTGTCACAGCAGGCGGCGTTACTATTGAAAGCAATGATATGTGGGGAAACCGCACGATACTCAACCTTGTAAGCAAGGGACAGTTCTTTGCAGAAAGCTATGCACTCCTGCCCGATGTGCCGATGCTTGTTGATGTATGTGCTGCCGAGGATTGCAGTATCGTGTTTCTGAGCATGAAGTCGCTCGCTATGGTCGTGACGGCTATGACAAGGACGGCTTTAATCGAAAAGGATTTGACAGGGATGGCTTCGATTGCGAAGGGTATGATCACGAGGGCTTCGACAAATCGGGCTTTAACAGATTTGGAGTTGACCGAGAAGGGTACAACAGGAATGGCTTTGACAGAGATGGCTATGACCGTTCCGGAAAAGACCGCCAGGGATACTACAAGTCTGGATATAATTCCGAGGGCTTAGATTGCGGTGGAAAATCCTTTGATTACTACAATGAAGAACTTCAGAAAATCGAGGATATTCTGAAGAAAGCCCATGGGCAAATGAAGAACGGTGAATTTGGCTATGCACTTCATGACATCCGCATAGGCCTAGAAAAGGGTGTAAAGTGCATTATAACTCACTGGAAAGGTGACTCATTTATCAAGGAAAAGCTTGATGACAACATTACTGTTTGCAAGAGTTGTGCGCTACTTCCCAGAGACTTTATCGAGGAATTATATGATGCCAAGAACCACTGCAATCCATTACAGCACGATACGGACGTTCAAAAAGACTATGGACAAGTTCACTTTACATACAAAGTGCTTGAGGAATTAAGCGATAGAATTAAAGCTTTCACATAAAACAAAAAATCCCCCTCACCAAGCAGGAACATTGCTTTCTACCTGATGAGGGGGATTAAATTGCCATATTCACTTTTCCACGCTGACCGTTACACCAGATTGACAATCACGCAATGTTGTGATATAATCATATCAGACCTATATGCATAGTGTGAGAGCCTTCCGGTTTTCACAGCAACGCATCCGCATTGGCGTGCTGCGGTCAGAATCATATTCACAATGTGTGACAAGATAACTTTGGAGGAAATATAAATGATAACAAGGGAGAATGCATTTGCTCTGCTGAAAAAATACAATCAAGATCCGTTCCATATCCAGCACGCCCTCACTGTTGAGGCGGTCATGAAGTGGTATGCGGATGAGCTGGGCTATGGTGATGAAGCTGAACACTGGGGCATTGTCGGACTGCTTCACGATATTGATTTTGAGCTGTATCCAGAGAAGCATTGTCTGAAAGCACCGGAACTTCTGCGAGAAGGCGGCGTCAGCGATGACATCATTCATTCTGTCTGTTCACATGGCTACGGAATCACAGTTGGCTGCGGCGTAACAATAGATGTCGAGCCGATTCATGAAATGGAAAAGGTGCTGTTTGCAGCGGACGAACTGACCGGTCTGATCTGGGCTGCCGCTCTGATGCGCCCTTCCAAAAGCACAAAGGACATGGAACTGAAATCGCTGAAAAAGAAGTATAAGAGCAAAGGCTTTGCGGCAGGATGTTCGCGTGAAGTGATTGAGCGCGGTGCAAATCAGCTTGGCTGGGAGCTTGACAAGCTGCTCGATATGACGCTGAAGGCAATGGCTGCCTGTGAAGACACAATCAACGCAGAGATGGCGTAAATACCCCAATCCGTAAATGGAGGCTGTTTTTATGAAATCTATTTTAATCAAGGATACCACGCGTGAGGAACGCGAGCAGATTATCAAAGAGTCGCTGGACTGCGGCAGCGGCTGTGAAAACTGTTCATCATGCTGGTTGGGCGGAGGAAGTCCGTTCGGCATCTATGATCCCGAAATAATGAAAACAGACAGGGGCAATCTAATCTCCCCTACAAATCGGAATTTGTGAGGAAAAAGTTTTAAGCGGAGGAAAACTAAAGTGGCTAAGAAAGAAAACAAATATAAGGGATACGATATCACAACACAGGCAATTCATACAGGAACGGATTATGATGAAGGAACCGGCGCAGTAAGAAGACCACTTCATATGGCAAACAGCTATAAGCTGCCTGACGATTTGTCGCAGGTCAACTATTCATCAACCGATCTTTTGATGTATTCCAGAAATGGAAATCCCAATCAACATTGGCTTGAGGAGAAGGTGGCTGCATTACATGATGCGGATGATGCTATTGTACTGGGAAGTGGCGTGGCAGCTTTGCATGCCTTGTTCTGGACACTTCTTAAGTCAGGCGACCGCGTTATTTATCCCAATGTAAGCTATATGGCGGTTTATCGCATGTTTCATGAACTGTTTAACCGCAAGTTTGGCGTAGAAACGATAATGGTGGATATGACGGATCTTGATGCTGTGAAGCAGGTGATCACACCGGGAACAAGGCTTGTCCATATTGAGACACCGGATAACCCGACGAATGGTGTTACAGATATTAAAGCCATTGCAAAAATAGCTCATGAAAATGGAGCGTTGCTTTCTGTTGACAATACCTTTGCATCTCCGTTCAATCAGAAACCACTTGAACTTGGAGCCGATTTTGTCGTGGAAGCGCTGACAAAGTTTATCAACGGTCATGGCGATGCGCAGGGCGGTGCAATTATCTCGAATGATCTTGAGGCAATGGATCGTATCCGCTATGAAGCGCAGGTCAATGTGGGTTCCGTAATCAGCCCTTTCAATGCATGGCAGATATTCAGAGGTTCGGTGACGTTCCCTCTCAGAATGCAGCGGATCAATGAATCTTCCCAGAAGATAGCCGAGTGGCTTGAGCAGAGGGAAAACGTAACTTTTGTATCCTATCCGGGACTTCCGAGTAATCCGGGTCATGAATTAGCAAAGCGGCAGATGAAAAACGGCTACGGTGGAGTTATATCCTTTGGCGTAGATACAGATGATAAGACCGTTGAACGCTTTTGCGCGGCACTTAAGGTCGTAACATTTGCCGTATCTCTTGGACATGATGAAAGCCTGATTTTCCCACAACCGAGTTATGATGAGCGAATCAACCTATATCCGGAGAAATTCAGAAAAGGCTTTATCCGCTTTAGTGTTGGACTCGAGGACCCGGATGATATCATAGCAGATTTGGATCAGGCGTTGAAATCGGTGGGTTTATGATCAAACTGAATTTATGAGGTAAACGAGATGAAGATTGCTCTTGCGCAGATGAAAATGGATACAGATATCGAAAAGAATTTTCAAAAGTCATTGCAGCTTATTTGTGAGGCGGCGGAAAAGAAAGCGGATCTGATTTGCTTTCCAGAAATCCAGTTCTCTCCATTCTTTCCCCAATTTCCAGACTGTGATGTGAGCGAATATGTCATGACGGAAGACAGCAGCTATGTGAATGGAATAAGAAATGCCTGCCGGGAAAACCATATATTTGCTTCCCCCAACTTTTATATTGAGGAAAAAGGGCATAGATACGATATGAGCCTTTTGATTGATGATCAGGGAGAAATCGTCGGCAGACAGAAGATGGTTCATGTCGCTCAATGTGAAATGTTCTATGAGCAGAGCTATTACACTCCGTCTGAAGAAGGGTTTATGGTCTTTGATACGAAGTTAGGTAAAATCGGGATTGTTGTGTGCTTTGATCGCCACTATCCTGAGAGCATTCGTACGGAAGTTCTACGCGGTGCGGAGCTGATTATTGTCCCTACAGCAAATACTAAGTCAGAGCCCTCTGATGTGTTTCAATGGGAGATAAAGGTTCAAGCATTCCAAAACAGTGTCAATGTAGCAATGTGCAACAGAGTTGGAGTGGAAGGAAGCATGGAGTTCTCCGGCGAGTCGCTAGTTGCAGGCTTTGATGGCGAGACGATTGGAATGGCGGGAGATCAGGAAGAGTTAATGCTGGCAGAGGTGAATCTTTCCGGTGCAACCCTAAAACGTCACCAACGGCCATACACATCTCTTCGAAGAACGGATCTGTATGAGTGAAGATAATTGTAAATGACGACAAATTCTGATTTACCACACTATGTACCGGGCAGAGAACTACCTCTGCCCGATTGTTTTATTCTTTCTTGAGCGTACCCTTGTAGGTGTCCGTTCCGATCTTGATGGTAGCGGTCACGGTGGTGTCCTGCTTATCCTCGGATTTGTCAAGCGCAGGTGCAGGAGTCTTCCCCCAGCCATTCAGCCCCTTACCCTTGATAATGGTCGGGAAATCCTTATAGCAGATATCCAGATCCACATTGCCGTTGATGCCAGCGACCTTGCCTTTTTCACTGTGCTGCCAGATGCCGTAAGCACCGCTGTAATTGGTCTGATTGACCCAGTGCGCCAGCCAGATCGTGTACCACGACTTGATATCGTCGGCGGTATGTGTGGTCAAAGAAGAAGCAGAGCCATACAGTCCGACAAAATAGCCGGCGTTCTCAACCTTTTTAAGGAATGCACGCATGATACGATAATATTCCTGTACTAAGCATGCGTTATCTGATGATTCAACAATGAAAGCATCTCGAAATCGCCTCATAATGTTTAGTTCATCACAATCGTCTTTCTTCCCTAACTGGCGAATGAAACCTGTGTTGCCTTGCGTAAATGCGGTTTTCTCTTATCGGTAATATAAATTTTGACATCAGTGAAATTATGTCACAGCCGTTGCCGCCAGCCTGAAGATAACCTATACACAATTTCATAGCCATAGAAAAATTTACCTGATATGTGTGCTTTCTGCTTCCTTTTTCGACAACAGCCATAGAAATAATTGTTGTACTGAAATTAAAGAGTATCATATAATCTTTGTTTCCAATGCTTTATAATCCTCTTTAAGCGTTTCATACTTATACTGCGTGAGTTTCAAACCACTCTTGCTTGCCTGTTTTGGCTCATCCTCTATTTCAAGTCCGTGTTCTTATGCAATATCTATCAATTTCTGCATGCATATAGAGGTATAAGCAAGACTGAGATACAGATCATATTCAAAGGTGGGATGGAAACTACGGTTCTTGACAAATGCCTATCAAATCAGTATAATATATGTTGAGTGATTGCTAAACCAATAAAATTGGAGGTGTCACTATGGCAGAATCAGAATTTGTATGTAAAGTCAAGAAGATAGAAATGATCGACAAAAATAAGCCTGAAAACAGCAAGGTCGCTTTTGTTGGCGATGGTATCAATGACGCTCCCGTACTTGCAAGAGCAGATATTGGTATCGTTATGGGCGGTCTCGGCTCGGACGCTGCTATTGAAGCGGCAGACGTTGTACTGATGACCGATGAACCCTCTAAGCTCATTGATGCTATCGACATTGCAAAGGCAACAAAAGCTATCGCTATGCAGAATATCGTTATCGCACTCGGAATAAAGAGTATTTTCCTGATACTCGGTGCAATGGGTATCGCAGGAATGTGGGAAGCCGTGTTCGGTGACGTGGGCGTTACCATAATAGCCGTACTGAACGCAATGAGGATATTGAAAAAGTGAAAACATTGAAACGAAGACTTATTTTGCTTGCAGTTACAGCAGCTTTCATAGCATTTATGGGCGGAGCGACACATTCTCCGCCCTCTGTTATAGACGCTGTAACAGGAGCGACACGCAAATCAAATAAGAATACGTCCGAATATAACGGGAGCTATATCATCGGTATCAATACGGAAATCGCCGAAAAAAGTGAAATAATTGCAATATGTTCGGGAGAAGGAACGGCTATGTGTGCAAGCGGTCATATCCGCCTGTTTATCCCCGAAAGCGACAGCAAATCCAACAGCTACGCCAAAGAGATAAGCGAAAGGCTCGAAAAATCGGGGTTTGATACTGAAATAAGGCGATACAGCGACACTATGCTCCGTTCCCGTATCGTCAGCGAAAAATACGATATATTCATAGCCGCTGACGAGCTTATCGACAGCGGACTGCTCCACGATACGGACTATATCATTGGTCTATCAGGTAAATAAATATGAGGAAACTTAACACGGTCTTATCCGTTCTGCTTATAATCATTTTCGGCATTCACGGCGTTATGGGCGGATTTATGCTTATCGGAACAGGAAAAAGTGCAGGAAAAGTGCTTGCTTGGATAGGCGTTTGTATACTTGCTGTTCACGCTGTGATAGGCGTTTATCTTACGGTGAAAAGCCTGAAAACGGCTAAAAATACGGATGGAAAATATCTCAGGGAAAACAAGGCGTTCTGGGCAAGACGAGCCAGCGGACTTGCTATACTGATACTGCTTTTCTTTCATATCGGTATGTTCGGCGAAGTCAGGAACGGTCAGTATATCCTTTTTCCGTTCACAACAACAAATCTGATAACACAGCTCCTGTTCATTGCGTCGGTTGCGGTGCATATCCTTATCAACATACGTCCTTTGCTCGTTTCGTTGGGAATAATCAGCTTCAAAAAGCGTAAAGGCGACATTTATCTGATATTGTCCGTACTTCTGCTGTTTATGTCGGGAGCAGTTATCTTCTATTACATCGGGTGGCAGTCATGAAGAAACGAAAAATAGTTATAATCGGTGCAGGAGTTGCGGGACTGTCGGCTGCATTACAGGCAGTAAGCGAAGGCGGCGAGGTGGTTCTTGTGTCATCACAGCCGTCAGAAAGAGCACAGTCTGTCATGGCTGAGGGCGGTATCAACGCCGCTATGGATACCAAAAACGAAAACGATTCTCCCGAAGAACACTACAAGGATACCATAAACGCCGCCTGCGGTCTTGCTGATCCGAATGCGGTGTGGAATATGACGCAGGCTGCTCCCGATATTATAAGGTGGCTTATGGACTTAGGCGTACAGTTCAACAGAAGCGGCTTTGACGAAGTTGATCTGCGTAATTTCGGCGGTCAGAAAAAGAAACGTACCGTATTTGCTCAGAGCGATACGGGAAAACAGCTAACGACCGCACTTATCGACGCAGTAAGGAAAGAAGAAGCGGCAGGCAATGTTAAAAGGCTTTCACATCATAGCTTTCAGACGCTTCTTTTGCAGGGAAATGTATGCCTCGGCTGTCTTATAAAAGACGAATACAGCAGTACAGTGACCGAGCTTCATTCCGATGCTGTTATTATAGCTTCGGGCGGTATGCACGGACTATTCGGAAACACAACAGGCTCGCTGTTCAACACGGGCGAAGTAACTGCGAAGCTGTTCCGCCTCGGTATTCCGATAGCAAACAGCGAGATGATACAGTATCACCCTACGACGATAGAGTGCGGCGGAAAGCGTATGCTAATAACCGAAGCCGTGAGAGCCGAGGGCGGTAAGCTGTTCTCCTTGAAGAACGGCAAGCCCTATTATTTCATGCAGGAAAGATACCCCGAACTCGGAGACCTTACCCCGAGAGACATAACCGCAAGAGAGATATGGAAGGAACGTCAGAACTCAGAGGTGTTCCTTGATATGACCGATATTCCCGATAAAGTCATAGCCGAAAAGCTGTCGGGAATCGCCGCCGACTGTATGCTTTATCTCCATAAGGACATAAGAAAAGAGCCTGTTCCCGTATCGCCCGGAATACACTATTTCATGGGTGGTATCCTCGTTGACGAGTATCACAGGACTCAGATAAATGGTCTTTACGCCGCAGGAGAATGCTGCTCGCAGTATCACGGAGCAAACCGTCTCGGCGGAAATTCTCTGCTTGGTGCAATATATGGTGGAAGGATCGCCGCAAAGTACGCTTGTTCAGATGAATGTAATATTCAAAAAGGACAACCCATAAAAGCGGATATTTCTGATGATAGTGTAACTTCTGATATACAGCGGCTGAATCAGATAATGCAGAATACTCTCGGCGTGGTGAGAAATGAAGAAACCTTGCAGAAAGGACTTCGTGAGATCAAGGAAATGAGCGGCTCGCTTGCCTTGCTTGGACGTGCAATAATTGAAAGTGCCATTGCCCGCAGGGAAAGTCGGGGTGCTCATTACAGAGAGGACTATCCGCTTCGCAATGACAGAGACTATCTGAAAACAACCGTCGCAAGGTTTGACGGTGACAATATCCGTATTCTGTTTGAAAACGTGCCGAAAAGGAGATGAACGCTATGCAGTATACCATACATATTAAGCGTCAGGCAAGCAGCAGTTCAGAGCCGTATTGGCAGGATCTCAGCATTGAATGTGATGAAAGCACATCAGTCGCAGGAGTTCTCAGAAGGCTTAACAGCAGAGCTGATCTTACGGACATCAACGAACAGACTGTTGACAAGATTGCTTGGGAATGCGGCTGTATGGTGCGAAAATGCGGAGCGTGTGCAATGCGGATAAACGGGATACCTCGTCTTGCCTGTTCGACATTTCTCGGCTCTCTCAAAGGAAAAAAGCTCATACTTGAACCGCTAAGCAAGTTCCCGTTGGTAAAAGACCTTATCGTTGACAGGTCGGCTATCTTCAAAAAGCTGGAACGAGTCAGTATCTGGCTTGAGGATAATCCGTTTATGAGCGAGCAGACCAAAGTTCAGCGATACAAGTCCGCAAGCTGTATTATGTGCGGCTGTTGTCTTGAAGTTTGTCCGAATTTTACTGCGGATAACGATTTTTCGGGAGCAATTGCTGCTGTAAACGCTTACCGCATTTTAGATGAAGAACAGAATATCGCCCATAAGAACGAGCTTTCCGAAAAATACAAAAAGAATTATTATGAGCAATGCGGAAAATCTCTTGCCTGCCACGATATTTGTCCCATTGGTCTGCCTGTTGAGGAGCTCATCGTCAGATCGAATGCGGCGGCGGTTTGGAAAAGATAAGTTTAGCTACGAAAATTTATCTCCTTCAACAAATTTATATGATGCAGGAAATAAATTGCCTGCTATCTTGATTTGAAGCGGTAAATCAATCACAAAATGAAATAGTCAATACCGAACACAAGGCACGAAGAACGCTCTCCGTGCCTTGTTTGTTTAAGCTGGATAGTTTCCCCATAACCGTTAATGGCGGCTCTAAGGGGCATTTTCCGTTCGGCTGATAACAATTATTCCAGCACATCTTTCTTCCTTTTCTGCTGACCTCGGCTCTGCTCCTGCGTCTGCGGTTCGTACTGGCGGAGGTATAATTATAACATATACCTTGCTGATTTTCAATCAATATATGCAACAACGGGAGCAGTTCTCAAAGAGTTGCTCCCGTTGTTAAGTAACTAACACTATCTCCTGACAATTACAGGTATGTCACTGTCTCTGACAGAGGCTTTCTGCTTTCGTGATTTGGAAGAGGTCCTGCACCTTCCGCAGCATAACCCAGATTAAGAAGCATAAGTATCTCCTCATTCTCAGGCAGACCAAGTGCGGCAGCCAATTTGTCCGGATCAAAGTAATTCAGCCAGCAGCTGTCCACACCTTCATCAGCAGCGGCAAGAGTCAGATGTGTTGCAACTATCGCTGCGTCCTCAACGCCTGAATCACGCTTTTCACCGGGATAGGTGAACACATTGTTCTTGTCGAATGCGACAACAAGAACAGTCGGCGCACCGTAGCGGCAGGGCGTGAACTGGTCGATTACAGCGAGTTTCTCAGCGGACTGAACAACATAGATATGCTGCTCCTGCAAATTCTTTGCGGTGGGAGCAAGACGTCCGGCTTCGAGGATAGCGTTCAGCTTATCAGCCTCGACCTGACGTGTGCTGTATTTTTTGCATGAATAACGATTCTTTACAACTTCTTTGAATTCCATATTATTTCCTCCGTTGCTATATTTGTTGACTACTGTGATTATATGTCTGATAAAATATCAGCTCTATTGTCACTATATCATTTTTATTGAGCAAAGTCAATAGCTATCGCAGTAGTTTATTGTGGCTTTGCCGACAAATTCCTTGAAAAACAGGGCTTGGTATGTTATAATGTGTATATTATAGGGAGAGGGGAACGTTTTATGGAAATAGAATATAAAAGATTGACCGATAATGAGCTTGACACATTTATAAAAATGAGAATCAACCAGCTTCGTGAGGAAGGTGCAAAGGAGGATATCGACCTCTATCCTGCACTGAAAGACTATTACACACGGCACATGGCTGACGGTACTTTTGTGGCATGGCTCGCACTTGACGGCGATAAGATCATCGGCACAAGCGGAATGTCATTCGTAGAAAAGCCTCCGTATTTTGGATGTCCAAGCGGTAAGATCGGACTTTTGTCCAGTATGTTCACGGACAAGGATTATCGGCATAAAGGTATTGCAAGCGAGCTTTTGAAGCGTGTGGTAGATGAAGCAAGGAACTACGGCTGCGGTACAGTTCAGATCACAGCATCGGATATGGGAGTGAAGCTGTACACGGCATTCGGATTTACACACAACAATAATTTTATGCAGTATAAATTGTAACGGAGGTTTCACCATGAACGAGATATTTACAAGGGTAAGCACCCGTAAATTTGAGGACAGACCTGTTGAGCCTGAGAAGATCACTCAGCTTCTCAGAGCCGCTATGCAGGCACCTTCGGCAGGCAATCAGCAGCCGTGGGAGTTCTATGTAGTGACAGACAAGGACAAGATCAAGGCACTTTCTCAGAGCAATCCTTATGCCGGCTGTGCAGCAGGCGCACCTGTAGTCATAGTGTCTTGCTATAAGGTGGAGGGTGCGAGATTTCCCGAATACTGCGAGATTGACCTGAGTATCGCCACGGAAAACCTGTGGCTTGAAGCGGCTTCTCTCGGTCTTGGTGCTGTGTGGATCGGCACTGCTCCGCTGAAGGAAAGAATGGAAAAGGTCGAAGCTGTCCTCGGAAATCCCGACGGGGTTCACGCCTTTGCACTTGTTCCCGTGGGCTATCCTGCGGAAACGAAGGAACAGCAGGATAGGTTTGACGAGAGCAGGATACATTATTTATGAGAACGATAAGAACAGCGACATTAGCTGATTTAAACAGCATTACAGCGGTTGAAGCCGAGTGCTTTCCGCCTGCCGAAGCTGCAACGGCGGAGCAATTCTCCGACAGGCTGAAACGCTATGCAGATTATTTTCTGCTGATGTTTGAAGATGACAAGCTCGTTGCTTTCGTGGACGGCTTTGTTACAAATGAGCGTGACCTGACCGATGAAATGTATGAAAACGCTGCTCTGCACGATGAAAACGGCAAGTGGCAGATGCTTTTCGGCGTCAATACGATCCCTGCATACCGCAGACAGGGCTGTGCCGGAGAGCTGATCGAGCGTTTTATTGATATTGCAAAAGAGCAAGGTCGAATGGGAGTAGTGCTGACCTGCAAGTACAGGCTTATCCATTATTATGAGAAATTCGGCTTTGTCAATGAAGGTCTGACAGCAAAATCAACTCACGGCGGTGCAGAATGGTATCAGATGAGGCTGTATTTGCTTGAGGAATAATGCTGCATAAGGACAATATTAAAAATCTCGACATTTCTTGACAAGTACAATGACAAAAATCTTGATTTGTGTAGATTTCGCCTTGATTTTTTTCTTGATTTATGTAGTACTAAACCTACCGTCGCTTTCAAGGTAGAAAAAACACTCGGCAGACAAACTGCACTAATTCGTGTGGCAGGTACATCATGATTTGAACTGACGACAACTTTTATGAAAAAACACCACCGCAATAATTGATTAACCATGACCTGCGGCTATATTTAGAGGAATTTAAGCCGTTGACTTCTGACAATAAAAATAAACAGGCAGCCAATTTTAAAACCGGCTGCTTGCTTTTCTGTTTATCTGACCGCCTTATAGCAATGACGTTTTACTTCTCGTTTATCGGTCTCACACATTAATTAACCGTGCTCACACAGCGGCTTCAACAGTTAGTCACGACAGAAACCTGAGCCGAGATTACGAAAGTATCGAGAAATTCCTTGAAAAGCTATGGGAGCAATGGTATAATATGCTTATCATTGGAAATGAGGTCGAGACCTATGGATAATGAAATTATGAGAACTGAGAACAGTTCGGAAGAAATCTATACTTCCATACGTTCTTTTGTTATAACAGCACAGAATAAAGTGTATACAGCTGTAAACTCGGCAATGGTCATAGCCTATTGGGAGATCGGTGAGCAGATCTACAAGGCTTGCGGTGAGAATGACAGGGCTGAGTACGGCAAGAGTCTTTTGAAGTACCTTTCTGACAAACTGACCACTGAGTTTGGAAAAGGCTTTACAGAACGAAATCTGCGTGCAATGCGACAGTTTTATAGCTGTTTTCCGAATCGGCACACACTGTGTGCCGAATTGAGTTGGTCACATTATCGCATACTTATGAAAATCACAGACAAGTCCGCCCGCGACTTTTATACAGAAGAATGTGCAAAATCAGCGTGGAGCGTCCGGCAGCTTGATCAATTATATCCTCAAATGCTTCGTGTTGTTTGACCTCAAAACTGACAAACTCACACATCAAGACTTGGGACAGATGCAGATGTATGTCAACTACTACACAAGAGAACTTATGAACGAAGGCGATAATCTGCCTATCGGCATTGTGCTGTGTGCAGAAAAGAACGATGCTGTCGTGAAATACACTCTGCCTGAAGGCAACAACCAGATATTCGCTTCAAAGTATTTTACCTATCTGCCGACTGAGGAAGAATTGAAACGTGAGCTGCGAATCGATGAGTTTCATAAACTTGAAGAAGAGTAACAATATGATATATCATTTGTGAATACTACCGGCACTAAACGTAAGAGTTGAACTCATGAGAACTTAAAAAAAATCAGTCCGCCGCAATAATTGATAAGTTGTGTATAACGGCTATATTTAGAGAAATTTAAGCCACTGACTTCCGACAATAAAAATAAGCAAGCAGCCAATTATAAAAACAGTTGCTTGCTTTTCTGTTTATCTGACCGCCTTATAGCAATGACGTTTTACTTCTCGTTTATCAGCCTCGCAAATCAGTTCACCATGTTCGCACAGCGGTTTCAGCAGGTAGTCCCGGCAAAATCCAGCACCGAGATTGAGATGCTGTGCTATCTCGGTTATCGTTCTGCGAGTGCGGCAGTAGCGGAGCACTTCACGCTGATAGTCACGGACATTTGGTTTGTCACTGACAGCGTAGACCGCAAGGTACTCAAGCACCCATTCTTTCGGATATATCAGGTGATTGCCTAAGTTATAGTGGCGCAGCATACCACAGTTTTTCAGGTTCAATACAGTAGCTCTGCCGACTCCCAGCATCTTCATCACGTCCTTTGTACCGAGTGCGTAAGGGTAATTTGAATACAGCTTTCGGAGCTTTATGACCGTCCTGATCTGTGCAGAAGTTAGCTCCCAATCGGTGTAACTTATGTCTTTCATTATACTTCCTCATTCCTCAGATTTATTTTGTTGCTGAAGCGGAATTATACATATTTCGTTAACGGTGTACACAAAAACCGTTCACAATCGTATCTAACACTTTTCTAACACTTTTGAGACTTTTTTTCACGATTTTTGCTCAGATGTTTCTATCAGTCAAATACGTTAATATAGGCATTTGCGGTGCTTCAATTGTCACACTCGGCTAAACACTGCCATTTATCGCCTGATAGGCTGATGCGTTCCGACACTAATTGGAACGTGCTGACACGTCCTGAAAAACGTCCGGCATGGCTCCAAAACCGCGTGCCGAGGGTTCAAGTCCTTCTGCCCCTGCCAGAATGATAAAGCCTGTATTTCGAGGAAAACACCGAAATACAGGCTTTTCTCTTGCCTATCCGAAACAGTTTGGGCTGCATTTTTGCAGTTGCATGTGAAGAAAAAACAGGCAAAATTCACACGAAATTCACACGAAGAAAAGGCGATATAATGTTATAAGAAACAAGGTGCCCTTCTTTATGAAAAGTCGGGCACCTTGTTTTGATTTTAGTCATTTTATACCGATCGGCAGTATCAGGTATTCCTGCATCGAAGCACCCAACTTTACCGAATGCTTTTCATAAATTCTTCCATTGATATCACTTCTTCCTTTTCGGTCGAAGCATAGGCGTAGTAAGAAAGAATACCCGACGCATCCACAGCGTCTATTCTGCCATTTCGGTCAACGTCGGCAGCTGTCTTCTGAGCGTCACTGTATCCGCCGTCCTTATTCGTAGAAATAACTGCATAATATGCAAGGACAGACGAAGCATCCACTGCATTTATAAGGCCATCATTGTTAACGTCTCCAAGCTTATCCCCCTCCGTTACCGCAGATCCGACCGCAGTGGTGACAGTAGTGGTAGTGGTAACGGTAGTTGTTGTGGTAGTTTTTTTCTCTCCGATTATCTTTATGTAACCGTTGTAGATACCCCTTGTAAAAGCATAGGTCATCTGCAGTCTTCCTGCATCGTCATGCTTGCTTTTTATGAAAGTGTCGGCTACTATGCCGTCATCCGTATACGCCATGCCTATGGGATACATCTCTCCCTGCTCCGCATCCTCGGGAACTATAAAATCAATGGTGAACAAGCAGCTTTGGCTCAGCAGAGTATCCTCGCCATATGCATAAAAGGCAAGCTGTCCGTCCTCCACCTTTGCCGAACCCGTGGTAAATCCGCTTAATCCCTTTCCCGTGGTTATCACCTCGCCTTTGGAGTTTTCCTTGACAGTCAGTCTGGTATCGTAAAATATATGGAACTTTACATAGCTTACAGGCTCCGTAGCACCTGTGATACTGCAATATACCCTCTGCACCTTGCCCGGAGCGTATTCGGGCTCAAGTCCTATCTTGTCAAAATAAATCATCAGACCGCCTTCATAGTCCCTTGGGTCGAACTTCGGCGCATTCCACTCATTAGGCTGTACCCAGCGTGTTCTGTCATATGGTACCTCCCTGTCATCCTGCTTGTCAAAGGGGTTTTCCGAACCTTCGGCTGACACAGCGGCGTTTTTCTCCAATGTTGTGAGCGTGACAGCATATGTATTTGTGATGCTGTCGGAGAAGCAATTATAAATTGATAATACCAGTGCAAGACTTGTTATGGCTGATATAAAGCGGTTTAAGAGTTTATTTTCCATATCGGACCTCCTGTTGCAGTACAAAATCATTTCCGCGCTGTATACAGAGTTATCAGGCTTTCGATCTTTTATCAATTATACCAAATCAGATATCAGTATGTCAAGTAAACAGCGGCACCTGTTAAGGGCGGTACTCTTATAGAAGTTTTACAAGTGATATTGAGGAAAACCCTTTTGAAAAAGGGTTTTCCTCAAACTCCTTTCCTAAAACTTTCAGCATTAAATTTAGCCCCAACAGGCGCTCTCAGTATTATTACTGATTTTCACATCTTGTGTGGAGCGCACTGTCGGGGCTAAATTCAGTTATAAAGTCTTTGGAAAAAAGGGGCTTGGGGGAAAAGAACCTTTCCTCAGAAAGGTTTTTCCTCCAATAATTACATATAAACTTCTATATAAGTACTACTCTTATGATGCCGCTGTTTTTCACTATTCTATTGTCAGCCCCACATTCAGCCGCGGATTTTTTCCGCTTACTCAATTCCGAGGAGCCTGTTCTGTATGGACAGAGCATCTCCGGAAGTAACACCGTCGCCGTTTATATCACCGTTGAACCTGCCCTGCTCCGTAAGCTGATACTTATCTGGATTTGCAAGTGACTGCATGATGAATATGGCGTCTGCAAGGTCCATTCCCCCGTCGCAGTTGGAGTCTCCCTGCACCGATGGTCTTCTGTAGAACTGCCTTATCTCGGTGCGGAGCTCATCTGTCACGTCCTCCTTGGTGTAGATGTTATGGGTGCAGTTTATTGTGTCAGCATTTAAGAATGCAAGCTCTGTTGTCGCACACAATGCCGAATATCCGATACCCTTTTCGCTCATATCCTTCAATGCCTCATAAAGCTGACCATGTGTCCATGATTTGCTGCCGATAGCCAAGTAATAATCATAGTCATCAAAAACTTCATACGGTCTCTGTTCCAGTCCAAGCTCGGGATAATCGCTTACGATCTCCTCGGGAGACCTGTCTGAACGGATATAAAAACCCTCCACACTCAGATAATTCATGTCCTCATATGCCTCGAAGTTCTCGTCTATGGACAGAACGCAGTCATAACCTTTGAGGACATCGCAGACAGCTTCATAATAGTCGCTGCGGAGCCATTTCAGAGTGTAGGTGACACCGTGGGCATTCTTTTTAATAATGGGCTTCTGCTTTTCAGGGGACTCCTTTATCTGCTCCCTTGCAGCGCTGATTATTTCATCAACAGGAAGCTCGCTGCCCTTGGCAACTGTTATCTCTGTACCCCGCGAGTTCTTTTCTATGATATGGAACTTTCCGCTGCTGTCAAGAGTTAAAGTACATCCGCCGCCATAGCGATATAAGTCCGAGAGGAATACAAAGTCCTCTCCCGAGAGCTCGGTATATACCTCATCGACTGTCTTGCCTGCATAGTAATCTACGCCCGTTTCGGCATTTGCGGCTATACCCGCAGTCTGTGCTGCGGCAAGAGCTGCGGATAATATAATAGCTGTCAGTTTTTTCATAGTAATACCTCCTTTTTTGCGGCTGTATGTTTTTGCCTTTCACTACTTAGTAACACTTTCGATGAATTTGTCTCACCGGTTTCAAAATAATCCTGTTGACAGGGAAAAATATATATTTTATAATCAAGGTGAGACAAAATGCGGAAAAATGTTACTAATCAGTAGAGGAACTATACCATATCGCATGAAAGGAGTTGTCTATGGACAGCGGTGCAAACAGCTACCGCCGTTTCCTTGAGGGTGACAGGAATTCTTTTACCGAGCTGGTCGCTGAATACTGGGACGGTCTCACGCTTTACCTCACAGGCTTTGCGGAGAGCTTCTCCGAAGCAGAGGAGCTTGCCGAGGAGACATTCCTTAAACTATATACCGATAAGCCGAAGTTTTCGGGGAAAAGCACCTTCAAGACATGGCTTTTCTCCGTGGGACGCTATACCGCTTATAACTATATACGAAAGCGGCGGAAGATACAGCAGGCTCCCATAGATGAGTTTTACCATATCTCCGACAGGGAGGATATAGAAAAGAACCACATACAAAGCGATGACCGCAGGCTGCTCCACAGGACGATGGAGAAGCTGCCACCTGATTACAGGCAGGTGCTGTATCTGGTCTATTTTGAGAATTTCAGCAACACCGAAACGGCTGTTATAATGAAGAAAAGTGAACGGCAGGTCAGGAACCTGCTTTACCGCGCAAAAGGTGCGTTGAAAAAACTACTTGAAAAGGAGGGCTTTGAGTATGAGGAGCTATGAAGATATTGCCAACAGGATAATGAAGCGCGGCGACGAGATAATTGAGCAGAGAAAGCTCAGAGCCGCAAAAATAAAGCATACTTCCTATGCGGTGTCGGGTATGTGCGCCGCTGTCATCGCAGGTGTGGGACTGTGGAAGCTGTCCTCGGCTAAAGACCTCGGAAACGACAAATTCACAGACAGCAGCATGATAGAGAACTCCACCGAGCCGACTGCTTCGGAGACTGTAACCGGAACAAAAACAACGTCTGTTACGGCTGCTGCCGTAACTTCTGCGGCAAGGACTACAAACACTGCTCCCACGGCAACTCAGACCGCTTCCATTGTAACTTCGGCAGCAGCTTCCGAGCCATCAATCACCACGGCTGCAAACACCACAAAAGCCGCCCCTCAGACCACTGCACTTACCACTTTATTGACAGAAGCTCCGACAACGTCTGCTTCAACCACTTCAGCCATAATTACATCACCTGAGATCATCACAGAGCCCCCCTCTCCTACTTCTACATTTGACCCGAATGTATTCCGCGAGATATTCGTACAAAGCTTTCAGGAGCTTGCAGGTCCTGCACCTGCGGGCACATATTACAAATTAAGCAGCTATGACGCTACCGACCGTCTGAAAGGCAGCTATATCCGTCCTGCTCACATTGAAAAGGAGTACACGGAAAACGGCAGGACAATGCTCGCTGCTGCGGATATAGATATTTACAGCATAAGAGGTCTTTCCAATGCAAACGCCATGATAGCCGCGAAATTCCCAGACAAGATCGGCAGCTATATCTATGTCAGCATGGACTACTCCCCCACGGACCTCGGCGGTCTCATAAACGAAATGGGACTCAGCGCGGATGGACTCACAGGGGAAGCGTATATAGGCTCGCAGCTCCGTAAAGATATTGACAAGAGCAGTATATGGGCACTTCTCGCCGAGAACACTTCCCTGCCCAACGTATATAGCGGCACAGCGGAAACCGACTCCGCTGTGAAGCTGATATACAGAAAGGACTATGTCAGCGGCTCATTATCAGTTTCCGAAAACGGAAAGCTCATATGCGAGCTCTGCGGCATACGCTCCTGCTATGACATAGGCAAGGACAGAGCGAAAGCTGTTATCTCTGCCCTTTCCGAGAAGCAGCAGTAAATCGGATAATAAAAGCTAAAGCCTCCCGAGGGAGGCTATATTATTATGAAAGATTTCAATTTATCCTTTTATCTGTCACCATCAAATGCTGCAACCACCACCTGCCGCTGCGTTCCGTCGTCAGTGCAGGTTATTATCGTCAGCCTGTTGTCACCGGGATCATCAAGTACTTCTGTTTCATTCGGCTGAACAATGAAGCTTTCTGTCACGGTATATGCATATGCTTTTTTTGACTTATCATACAATACGATCTTCATACCGTTTCTGACTTTTTTGAGATCATTGAAGTATTCCTTGTAGACGGTACTGCTGTGACCTGCAATGCAATAATTCCCTTTGCCGAAATCTCCTGTTCCGATAAAATGTCCTGCTGCCTTTGAAAGCGTTGAATTATCCGTGCCCTCAAGAATGGGAGCCTTGATGTGCAGCTCCGCTATCTCCACAACAGGGTTTTCACGCATCAGCTTTTGCTTCTGATATTCTCTGTACAGCTTTCTGATCCCGAAAAAGCCGATAATACCGACACCGATAAGTATTGCAACGAGCCCTGCTGTAAACAGAGCCCATTGCCTTTTTGTTTTGCCAGCGGTATCAGTCTGCGGCTTACTGCTCATCTTCACGACGGCGTATCACGCCTGAAGCCCTGATCGCAAACGCGCCCATAATAACAGACATGATCGCTCCGAGAAGAATAAACAGGTTTGTCATTGAATTATTGCCTGTCTGCGGAAGATCAACGGCTTCACCGTCGGAATCGCTTCCTTTTCCTGTCTTTGGATCAATGGTGTATTTGTCAAGGACCTTTCCCGATTTGTCTGAGATGGTTATGACGCGTCTGCCATTTTCATCACTGCTGATGACAGCTTTTGTATACTTGACGCCGTTCTTCTTCTGATAGTCCTTTTCTGCCCATTCGCAAAGCTCCTCATCGGAAGCGATATCGGGCTTTTCTTCAATGATCTCCTCACCGAATTCGGGTGAGCTTTCACCCATTACCCAGCTGTTGAGGTCTGAACCGTCATTGGCGTAGAAGAGCTGATGAGAAAGACCTTCCTTGTTGTTTTCGGTCATATCTTCAAGGTATGCGCTTACCTCACCGAGAACTGCGGTCATGTTATTTTTATTGGCGTTAAGTGTCTCTGCAAATTCCTTTGAAGCCATCTCCTCTGCTGTCATGGAAGATACCTTTATCTCGCCGCCTACAAGAGTTCCCGAAGCCTTTTTCTCGGCTATCTCCTTGCCTGCTGCCTTATAGTCCGCACTGCTGTTGAAGAAGCAGCAGTGATCGGCCGCGATACCTGCACTGCGTCCGTTTATGCCGCCGATATCCACTGTTGTGATAAGCGACTCAACATTTCCGCGGGTATAGCAGTTTATGTTAGTACCGCCCGACATACCTGTCAGACCGCCCACCATAGCCTTGTTGTTGCTCTCGGCATTGGCACTGATATTTCCGAGGGTATAGCAGTTCACCTGTGCGGAACGGTTTGTCATTCCTGCAAGACCGCCTGCGTATACGGATGATGTACCTGTTGCAGCATTTATCTCGACATTTGTATAGCAGTCGGTAACAGTACCGCGAAGTGTGCTTCCCACAAGTCCGCCGACTCTTGCGAAGGACTCCTTTGTTTTTGCGTTTATGCTTCCCTCGGCGGAGCAGTTGTCGATAACGAATCCGTTCTGCGCCCATGCAATAAGTCCGCCCACATTAGCCTCATAGCGAGACTCAACATTGATGGAGATATCTCTGAGCTTTATATTTCTGATATTGACAAGCCTTGCGCTTCCATCGGGAGTTAGATTGGTTTCATGCTCACCTGCTGCCAGACCGAATAATCCCGAAAGGTAAATATCGGCAGGAGCCTCCTTGCTTCCGATAGTAAGTCCGGATATGGTATGATCTCTTCCATCGAAGTTTCCGCGGAAAGGATATACCGCGAAGTTCTTCTTCTGACCGTTTATCTCCGCCTGAATAGCGTGACCGATCGGGAGCCAGTCACCGCCTTCAAGAGTGATATCGCTGTCAAGAGCGAACCAGATATTCTCCCAGTCCACTTCCTCATTCATAGCCTCTGCCACATAGCGGAGCTGAGCCTCTGTCTTTATAAGGTAAGGCTCCTGCTCAGTGCCCTTGCCGCCTGCAAATACTGATACATCGGCAGCATCATATGAAGTCTTGTCGTTGTATGTGGATTTGTCCTTGGCTGTCTGAAGTGCAGCTTCATAAGCTTCGCCCTCTGCGGAACCATCGGAGGAAACTATCTTTGTTACCTCTCCGTCCTTGACCGTGATGGTAACTGTTACCTTTTTATCGTCATCCCTGCCGTACCATGTGCCGTCATTGAGCTTGAGCTCCGGCTTTTTCACGATCTCTGCCTCGGGCTGAACGTAAGCAGCCTCTGCATATTCGTCGGCAAACGTTACCTCATTATCGTATTTCCATGCTTTCAGCGAATTATTTGTGATACCGAACTGTGTCAGCTCAACAGGGAAAGCTGCGAAATTGCCGTTAAGCTTATCTGCAAGTCCGCTGTAATTCTTTGAAGTGTATGCCTCGTTATTGAAAACCACACCGCCTGTGTATACCAGACCGTCTTCACTTACGCCTGAGGAAACTCTCGTTCCCACATCGGCAACAGGGGCAACAACAGTATCGCCGATCTTCATTACAGCTTCGGAGTTGTAATAGCAGTCATAGGTATGACCGATACCTGTGATCCAGCCTGATAAAGCACCTGTATATGTGGAATAATCATTGGTCTCGTGACCGCCGCTGCCGTAGCAGTTTACCAGATAGCCTGCATTTACTGCCACAAGAGAGCTTACGGTCGCCATGCCCTCGTCCTCGCGGTTACCGCTGCCGTAAACTTTTCCGAGGGTGTAGCAGTTTGCCACAAGTCCCCTGTTCACAAGTGCGGCGATTCCGCCTGTTTCACCGAATGCAGCACCTGTTTTTACAGTGCAGGAGGCATCAACATCAGATCTGCAGTTGATGATAGCTCCCTTGTAAACGTATGCTGCTATGCCGCCTGCAAAGTTGTTGCCCTTATCTGCGGTCAGTGTCAGTTTGCCCTCAACATCGCAGCTGTCAACAATAGCACCCTTGTAGCCGCTGCCGTCGGAGTCCATTACCGCTGCGATACCGCCGACATACGCACTTGCTTCATAGGAAACATTGATAAGCACATCTGTCAGCTTGACGTTCTTAACAACAGCATCAGTGCCGAGAGCACTGAAAAATCCGATGTAATTCTCTCCCTTGGCAAGCTGCTTGGCTGTATCGGCGCTGCCGATGGTCATACCCTTGACGGTGTGCCCCTTACCGTCAAAGCTGCCGTTGAATACAACGCTGCTGTCGCCTATGGGAGTCCACTCACTGTCGGAAATGTCAATATCATCTGCAAGCTCGATGTATGTTCCCGTGTAGTCGATATGCTCGGACAGTGAGCCTGCAAATCCGCGGAGCTGATCTGCCGTTCTGAGAATATAGGGTGACTCCTTTGTACCCTCTCCCGAGTCAAATACAGATGCATCTATCACATCGTTGATGAATACCTCATCGGAAAGAGTGATCTCACCCTCGTCGGAGAGCTTCCAAAGCATGAACTCGGTGCCGGTATCACCAAGCTTCCTTGATATATCATAGAGGTTTTCGTTGAGTACTTCTGCAAATTCACTGCTGTTCATGTTATCTGCCTTTTCAGCAGCAAAGGTGTCCTCAGCGTTCATGGAGCCTGCTCCGTGTGACACAGCATCAATGGTTGAAGCCGAACCTGATTCGTCCATATAGCGCAGTTCTGCTCCGGAAGCATAGTAATCATACTTTCCCGAAGCGGCAGGCATAAGAGCTCCGTTGATGATGCCTGCGCAGTTTGCAGCGTCAGCTTGTGCAATGGTACCCACAGTAACATTTCCCGAGGAAATGCAGTTGTACTGCTCAGATGTCATCATGCCAACAACTCCGCCTGCATAGAGGGAGAAGCCGCTTTTTGTCAGTACGGTTATATCACCCTTGTCAGCGCAGTTCAGCACATATGTATCGTTGCCTGCCATTGAAACGATACCGCCGCCGTATGCGATCTTTGAGCCTGCTGACGAATAAACCGCAGTATCCGAAATGCAGTTCGATATGATCGCATTGCCCGAAGCTCTGCCCACTACGCCGCCTGTCATTACCATTGCCGCATCAGTCTCAGCCGATACCGAGCCGCTGACAGAGCAGTTGTCTACTACGGCACGCCCCTCAGCCTTTGAGACTGCATTGCTGGTGATATCTCCTGTTATACCGCCTGCTCTTACAACCTTTTCGCCTGCCACCTTAATGTTTACGCCTTCCAACTTTACGCCCGAGACCTTAGCAGTGCTGAGAAGTGTGGAAAAGAGTCCCACATTGCTCTCATCGGCATATGCTGAACTCTCATCTGTTACAATGGTAAGTCCCTTTACAATGTGACCGCGTCCGTTGAAGTCTCCTGCGAATATCTTATCGAGATTTTTAGCCGCAGCTCCCTCAGCACCTATGGGGTTCCAGTTTTCTGTATCGGATAAGTCTATATCAGCATCGAGGGCAATATATTTGCCGAGGTAGTTCTCTCCCTCATCAACGCTCTGAGCAAATCCAATAAGCTGAGAAGCTGTATTGATAATAAAGGGATCATCGGTACTTCCGCTTCCGCCCTCAAAGCAATCGGGAGCAGTACTCTTTGCAAGGGCATTTTCCACTGCTTTTTTGATGCCCTCACTGCTGTAAGTTGCACCGCTTACGGAATCAACGCCCTCAGTGCCGTTAGCGGAGATTATCTCGGGTATCAGCTTTTCCGCTTCCTTCCAATATGCCGGAGTTTCGTTCTGTGCCGTAACATCCACAGCCGAGACAGAGCCCTCGGAAACCGTTACCGATACTGTGATATCGCCGTTAAATCCCTTAGCTGTACCCGTATAGATACCGTCCTTATAGACGTTATCCGCATAGGCAGCAGCAAAATGAAGAGAATTTGTCACCAATGCCGCAGACAGTGCAGCACAGAGAACTCTCTTCTTGCTTAGTCTGTTTTTCTTCATTTTTATGACCTCACTTTACGTTAAAGAATGGGTTTATGTACTTGATGTTAGTATTTACTAACGTATAGATTATAGCACATTGTTATGTTTATGTCAATAGTCTTGCAAATAAAAAGCTCCTCCCTTTTCCTTGGGAGGAGCTCGTTATTATATCTCTTTTGTTCTTTTTATCTTTTGTTATTCATTGCTGCCCGAGCATTTCGGCTTTGCAGCACCTCATCAGTTCTGAGAATAAGTGTATTCGGTTTTATCAATTCTCCAGTCCTGAGCATTTTCATCAAATACTATGCTGAATGTTACCTCGCCGCGTACATCTCCGTTCATAGCATTCGGTCTGTTACGGAACTTTCTTTTAAGTGTGAATGACTTATCGGTAACATTTGTTATGTCCATCTGATCATCTGTCCAGTGATCGGTATTATCAAATGATGTATACAGGGCTCTCTGGTATAATTCTCCGTTATACTCGATATATACGCAATTACGATCCATTGTCATATCGGAACCTTCTGTGAACGAGGGACCGAATAATTCAAAGTCATCAGGATACTGATTATAAGGATCATAGAAAGGATCAAAATCAGCAGTATAGTAAGAATAGTAATACTCCTTTAATTCCTCCATATTCCTGTCTGCAAGCTCCTTGAACATACACTTGACGTACTCTATATTCATCGGATCTCCTGATGTATTATCGGGCGTTTCAAACTTAACGTGTACTGTATGTTCATAATCGGCAGTCTGAAGCACCGAACGACCGAACAGGTATGCATAATCCCAGTAATTATCTGTAAGCTTATGTGCAGCCTCATCGGGAACAAAGGTCTCATTCTCAGTCTGAGCGGCAGTTGTCTCAGCAGCCGCAGCAGCTGTAGTTATTGCTGTTGTTGTTATTGTTGTGTTTTCTGTCGCAGTACCTGCAACAGCTTTCATTGTGGCAGTAGTTGTTTTTGTTTCACCAGATGCAGCTTCGGTGGTAACTGTTTCCGATGTATAAGTGGTCATCTCCGTCATAATGGATGAACTCGGGCTCGGAGCTGTTGACTTCATGTTGTGGAGCAGATAGCTTCCTCCGCCGATACCGCCTGCTATAAGCACAAATGCTGCTGCCATGCCTGCGATTTTTATCCATCCGGGACGATTGTAGATCTCAACGCCGTGTACACTGTTTTCGTTCTCGGTATTATCGATATTTGTATTATTCATTTTCTCTTTAGTCATTTTAAACATCCTTTCTTTAGCTGAATCTGACAGGGATGGATATTCTTTTGCAACTCTGTCTGCTGTTTCCAGATCAATATTTATATCGTTGAGCAGCTCATCATTTTTCTTCATATACATCTCTCCTTAATAATTGATACCGACTTCGCAAAGCATTTTTTTAAGCTTTTCTCTTGCCCTTATGCTTCGCTTCTGTACTGCTGAGGCAGTCATGGAAATTGCTTTCCCTATTTCAGCTACCGTCATATTGTAATAATACTGCCTTATTATTATCGTTGTATCAGGTTCACCTAATTCCTTTATTTTGCTAAGAAGAATTTGATTTCGTTCTGACATTTCTGAAGATTCGATTATGTTTTCTCCGGAAGAAAGTTCACGAACGCCCTCGTCGTCTGTTGATACGGTAGTATCAGCTTTTTTGCTCAGCCTCCTGAACATATCTATCGCCTTGCGCTTGGCGATTACTCCTATGAAGCCCTTCAGGTCACCCTGACGCTCTCCAAGGGAGTCTATTTTTCTGAACACCTCTACGAAAGTATCGCTTACGCATTCCTCTATGTCTTCCGAGCGGCCGCAGGACTTTAGTCTGGCAGCTGCAATAACGTAGACATAATTGCAGTATTCATCGAAAATTGATCTCATGCATTCATCCGGAGAGTCTTTCATCTGTTTTTTCAACTCCTGGTCAGTCATGTCAATTCCTCCTTGTGTTTTATCAGCAATTGCTTTCATAATATACACTCGACCATAAATTACGGGGTAGGACATTTTTTCAAAAAAAATTTTCGGAAATTATATTTTTTCTGTTTCAGGATCAAGCTTTCCTTATTAATATAGAAAACACTTCAATTAACAGTATAACATATAGGCAGTGCTGCTTCAAGTACCCAATAATAATTACAATGTAGTAAAATATAATACTCTATTAATATAAAACTGTTGATATCTATGCTCGTTTTAGATATAATACAATTAACAGCTGCATTTAAATTTGTATATATTTTTATATGCGGCTGTTTGTTAATTTTAGCTGAAAAGCGAAGGGAGTGTTTATATGAAGCAATCATTTGCAGGGCGTTTTACGTCAATTATGCTTAGCTGCGTTTTCTCCGTTACGACATTGACGGCTGTCATGCCGCCTTTTGTCCATGCAGAGGAGGATTACCTCTACACCGAGGACGGCTTTGCATATGTGGTCAACGATGAGGGTACTATCACCATCAAGGGCCGCGACAAATCCCGAGAGGACGAGTATGACAAGACAAAAATAGTTCTTCCGTCAAAGATAGACGGCAAGTACGTCACCGAGATCGACACAAATTATTTCGGACACGGTACATACTCCAGCAACAGTGAAGTGACAGAAATAGTTCTCCCCGACCACATCGAGAAGATAAACAACTGGGCTTTCAATGATTACAAAGCTCTCGACACACTCATTATCCCCGCAACTCTGAAAGAGGCAGTCCGCCCCTTCACCTACTGCAAGATAAACAAGGTCATAATCGAGGACGGCATGGAGACAATCCCGCAATCGCTCTTTAGCTACACCGATTATATGGGCGAGCTGGTCATCCCCGATTCCGTTACAGCTATCGGCGATAACGCCTTTGATTCCATAACAGGTCTCAAGGAGATACACGTTCCCGACAGCGTAAAAGCCATAGGCTACTGCGCTATTGCCAACGATCCCGACCTTGAAGTGCTCGACCTTCCCGACACACTTGATTTCATCGACACCTGCGCCTTCTTCAACAATCCCAAGCTCACATCTGTAAATATCCCTGATACATGGACTTTTGGCGAGGGAAAATACGGATTTTTCAGCAGGTGCGGACTAAAGGAGATATCATTCGGACCGAACAGAACCGAGATACCTCCAAATATCTGCCAGTACTGCGAAAGCCTTGAAACTATCAACTGGCCAGATGCTCCCGTGAAGATACTGAGCCGTGCATTCGAGGACTGTATCAGCCTTACAGACCCGAAGATACCCGACAGCGTCGAGTTTATCGACAGCTTTGCGTTCACGGGCTGCAAGGGCATTACGAATCTCGATCTGCCCAAAAATCTCAAAGAGCTCTGCACCGACAGCTTCAAAGGGCTCACGTCGCTGAAATACCTTTACGTTCCGATGCAGCTCCCTTCAAAGGGAAATTATGACGGTGTATCCTCTTTCTGGTACAGCGGTATTGAAAAGCTTGAATACGCTGACGGTATCACAGAGATCAACGCCATTACAGCTTCGGGACTTCCGAATCTGACCGAGATAATAATCCCCGATTCCGTTACAACTATCAAATCCGGAGCCTTCAGCGATGACAAGTCATTGGCACATATCGACCTTCATGAGGGCATAACGAATATCGGCTGGGCATCGACCTTTTCAAAGTGCTACAGCCTTAAAGAACTGCATCTCCCTTCATCCTTGAAATTGGAAGGTTATGAGTTCTCATCTGCTCCTGCCCTTGAGACCGTATATGTTCCCGACGGCTGGACGGAGCTCCCCGAAAAGGCATTCATAGGCTGCGAGCATCTGAAAAAAGTCGTTATCCCCGAAAGCGTCACCAAGATAAAAACGCTGGCGTTCAGCAGATGCTATGAGCTGGAAACAGTCGATGCTCCCCGTGAGGAGTATGAGCTGGAGAACGGCGCCTTCACCTACTGCAACAACCTCTGGGACGAGAGGTTCACCATCGCCAAAAAGGGCGATCTGTTCATCACTAAGTCCTCTCCCTCAAATGCGGCAGGCGACATTACCAACTATACCGTGTATTACTCAATAAACCCGCGTTTCCTCGATACCTTCGGAACAGCCAATCTGGATGTTTCCGTGCAGCCTTATAAGCACCTTGTCATCGACGAGAGCCTCCCCGAAGGACTTACCGCAGGCGATGTAGGCTTCAAGGTAGACCTTGGCTCGCCCACAGGCGTATTCCGTTTCAGTGTCCGCAATCCCGAAAATGAGACCGTCAAGGTCAAGGCGGAGTTTTCTGCCAAGACATACACTCCCGAGAGCTACGAATGGGATACAAAACAGCTGACAGTCACGGATACGGAATTTGAGCCCCTGACCATCAATGCTCCCGATACTGTAAGCATCAAGGACGGCAAGTCATCATTCAGCGTCTTCGGCTATGCCACAATCGGCGAAAAGGTCGCTGTCATGGTAAACGGCGAGGAGTACACTACCGTAGATTCCAATAAATACACAGGCAAATACAGCGCTCAGATAGAGTGCGAGCCCGACGGTGATATCATAACCGTGCAGGCTGTCTGCGGCAGCAATAAGTCCGACACAGTCCGGATAAACGTTGACGAAAACGTGCCTGTGCTCGTTGATTTTGATGTTACTCATTACACTCACGGCACCGACCACTGGACAGAGGACATGACGGATATTTTCCGTACAGGCTATTCTCCCTTTGTTCCCTACAATCCGGGCAGACCTTTTGAATTCGATGTTAAGCTGGACAATGACGATAACGTGGGAACTGCTTATGTTTTCTCAGAGACCAACGATGACATTTCCTTTGTTCCCCTCGAAAAAGACAGCGAAACCGGCAGATGGGTCGGCGAGGGCTTCTTTGATACTACCCTTCCCGGAGACCTTTATATCGGTCAGACCCCTAAATCCGCAAAGGGCGTTGCTGTTGAAAAGAAAAACGAGGACGGCTCCACAAGCCTTGAATTCAATGGCAAGGATCTGCTGAATACCACCCCCGAGAACCTTGATCCCGTAAAGGAGCTTATTGACAACTCCGAGATCAAGGTACTGGAGAATACCCAGAACAGGACCGCTGTAAAGGTCAAAACTCCTGTTCCTCCCGTTATATCGGACCGGTTCCCCGACAGTGAAAATGTCAAAGAGCTGGAAGTCAACATCATTCAGGATATTTGCGATGATCTGGATTTCGGCGACGGAGCAGTCTCCTCGGACAAGGCAGCTGAGGCTCCCGAGGACTACGGCTTTACAGAGTCGGGAGTAGAGCTCATAGACGCCGAGGGCGAAAAACACACGATCTATATCCGTACACTGACAGAGGACAGCGATGTCCGCACACTCACCGAAAATGTCAAAATGGAAGACGGAAGCTCGGTATACGACTTCCTCAAGAGCGGAAATACAGGAGATGCTCAGGGTGTTATCATTCTCGATAAAAACACAGACAGCGGCAAGACCTCTTATCTTACTGAGTTCTTCAATGAGAGCCAAGACCTCCAGAAAGATACCGCAGGCGGCGTCGTAGTTTCGTTATTTACCGAAGGTCTCAAAGACACAGTACAAGGCGCTGCCAAGGGCGTAACTGTTCTCGCCGGCGTAGCCCAGAACGGCATTGATCTCTACGGCAGCTATCAGGGATATTCAGACACCCTCGAACAGATCGACTACTCCAAGAATGAATATGTCCGTAAAAACAGCAAGGAGCTGAAAGCTCAGGCTAAGGCAATATACTACTCCCGCGTACTCGTCACAGCAGGAGCTGTTACCATAGGAGCCGCTGTCACTTTTGCATCTGCTATCCCCTGTGCCGTCGGTATCGCTGTGGGCGCAGCAATAGGTTTCGGAAGCTGGCTGATCGGCAAGCTTCTCGACAAGGCTGAGAACAATCTCAAATCCAAGGTCTATGTAACTCCGAAGGGTGAAATAAAGGAAGGCATCGACCCGAGCGGCTACGTTTACGCAGCTGTTCCCGAGAACAGAGTTGAGGGAGCTGCTGCCACTATCTACTACAAGGACGAAAGCGGCAAGGCGGTCAAATGGAATGCGGAGGACTACGATCAGGTCAATCCGCAGATAACCGACTCGGAAGGCTGGTTCATGTGGGACGTTCCAGAGGGACTGTGGCAGGTAAAGATAGAAGCCGAAGGCTATGAGACATACACAACGGAGTGGCTTCCTGTCCTTCCCGTCCAGACTGACGTTAATATCCCGCTGAAAAGCACCTCTGCCGCAAAAATCGAGAGCATAGATGCTCATACAAACGGCGTGAACATAAAAATGTCCCAGTTCATCACCGACAGTACAGCTGTTGCAGAGAACGTTTACCTGACCAACAGCAAGGGCGAGCCTATCCCCTGCAAGATAAGATTCTCCAAGTCTGAAACAAATGATACGGACTTCTCGGACGTAATAACTCTTATTTCCGAAAGCGGAGATATTTCGGGAGCAGAGCTCCATATCACAAAGGGACTTCTGAGTTACAGCGGTGTGGCTTCAAAGGCTGAAAGCATGAAGATCAATGATATCAATGACACGCCCATAGTTGACACCGAACCCGAATTATTGCTGGGAGACGTAAACGATGACGGAAAGATCAATGCCATTGATGCTTCCAATGTTCTTTCATACTATGCAAATATCTCCACTAATAAGGACGGCGGATTTAACGAGGCTCAGAAAAAAGCAGCCGATGTGGATAAAAACAACGTGATCGACGCAGTTGACGCTTCTCAGATACTTTCCTACTATGCATACTCCTCAACCACAAAGGATGAGATACTTTCACTGGAGGAGTTTCTGAAGCAGGCAAATAAGTAAAAAACAGGCTTACATTCTCATGTCAAAAACAGTCGGAAAGCACTTAGCTTTCCGACTGTTTTTATTGATCATATACTGTTTGCATTATGTCCTCGCACAGCTCTCCTTTGCCCGTTCTGTTTGACTTTATCCCGAAGCCGTGATATAATCCGGATATACGGTACTTCACCCCAAAGAGCATAGCGAACTGCTCCGATATAGAACACATCAGGAGGACTGCAATGGAAACCTATATAGATACGGTCACTGAGCTCGTTGCCGAGCGCACACATATAAAAAACCAAAACCTTGTGCATCTTTATGCCTTGCTCGTACTTGTCAAGGGAACCAAGATAACTCTGAAAGATGTTCATGACGCATGGGCAATGGATATGAATTTCAGCCCCCTTACAGAGTGGTGTGACGGCCACGGGCACAGGGATATTATCCCCTTTGAAGAGCTGGACAAAGAAACACAGGACAAGGACAAAAAGTATGCCGACATACTTCGTTTGATCGCAGACGAGCTGAGTCGGCGATAATATCCGCAGCATTTGCTAAGCCGCTTTCTGACCGAAATTCAGTAATAAATTGTTCTCTCTGCATTTATTGCTGTCTGTGTGAACAAACTATTACCTTTTGTATGGTATTGTTGACTTATTCTGCAATATATGGTATACTGATAGGTAGGAACTGTGTTATGCAGTCCCTTTGTAACAGGTTAAACTGCCTGCTGTGACAGGCAGACATAAAAAGCATCATATTAACAGGAGGGGTTAATAATGAAGTCAAAGAGAATAGCACTGAAGGCTGCATCCTTTATTGCAGCTGCAACACTGTCTGCTGCAATGCCGCTTTCCACTATTGGAAGCACATTCATGCAGTCCACACTTACCGCATACGCTGCGGAAACTTCCGGCAGTCTCACATACGAGAAGTACGATGACCATGTTGAGATCATAGGAAGCGACTACAAGGCAACATCCATCGAGATACCCGATTCTATCTCAGGACTGCCCGTTACTGCCATCGGTGATTACGCATTCGACGGCTGCTCACTTTCAAGCGTGACTATCCCGAATTCAGTCAAGACCATCGGCAAGTACGCATTCTGCCAGAGCGCAAACCTTAAATCCGTAACTATCCCCGAAAGCATTGAGTTCATTGATCTCCGCGCATTCGATTCATGTAAGCAGCTTTCCGAGGTAAATCTTCCCGATAAGATGATCGAGATGTCCGCAAAGGTATTCGACAATACCCCATGGATGGACGCTCAGCGCCAGAAGAATGATCTCGTCATCATCAACGGCAACCTCATCGACGGTGAAAAAGCCAAGGGCGATGTGATCATCCCCGACAATGTAAAGTACGTTTCAGCAGGCGCTTTTGAGAGAAACGAGGATATCACCTCCGTTGTATTCCCATCAAGCGTTACCAAGATCAACGACAACGTTTTCTTCTACTGCTCAAATCTGAAGTCCGTTGACGCAAAAAGCTGTACATTCATCGACAGCATGGCTTTTGCTTACTGCAACAAGCTCACCGATCTCAAGGTATCGGGCAAGATGACAAAGATCGACTATATGGCTTTCTCAGACGTTACCGCTCAGGCTACCATCACTGTATACGGCACCAAGGCAGACTGGGATCAGGCTGACAAGCCCACAGACGACAAGTTCCTGAACAATGCAAGATATATCTTCGATGAGAGCTATGTAGCTCCTCCCGAGGAGATCGAGGGCGACCTCAACGCAGACGGCTCATTCAACACAGCCGATCTGATACTCATGAACAAGTGGCTCCTCAGTGTTCCCGGTACTGAGCTCGCTAACTGGAAAGCAGGCGACTTCGTTAAGGACGAGCAGCTTGACGTTTACGATCTCGTTCTCATGAGAAAGGCTCTTATCGCAAAGGGTCAATAATATCATAGCTATCCGAAACAGCCGCTTTTAGTCAGCTTCATTAAAGAAATATGTGGATTACCGAGCCTGAATTACCGGGCTCGGTAATTTTATGCCACGTTCCGCCGGAGGGGGCTCCCCTGAGCGGCTGTTTTTTTGTCCCTGCTGTTGCACTTGCATTCTCTCCTGCGTATGTGTATAATGAAAGCAGATCTGCCGAAAAGGAGGAGCACAATGAACGACTCGGAAATACTTGAACTGCTGCATCAGTCACCGCAAAAAGGACACCGCGCACTTTTCGATGAATACTACAGCTATGTCTATGCAATATCAGTGAATATCCTCAGGAACTTCGGCTCCCGCGAGGACGTCGAGGAGTGCGTCATCGACACCTTTACTTCCGTCATAAACAAGCTTGACGGAAGCGCTGTGGGCTCTGTTAAGCCCTTTGTGGGCACAGTTGCCAAGCATAAGGCAATAAGTATGCGGAGAGCTCTTATGTCAAAGTCAGGAAAGTGTGTCTCGATAGACAGCGAGGAGATAGGTGAGCTCCGCTCTGAAGAACGAGTGGACAGGAACGCCGAAAACTCCGACATGACAAAGCAGCTGCTTCAGAAGGTAAAAGAGCTGGGCGAGCCTGACTCCGCCATCATAATACAGAAATTTTTCTACGGACAAAACGCAAATGAGATAGGCAGAATGCTGGACATAAAGCCTGCAACAGTGCGTATGCGCTGTACAAGGGCGATAAAAAAGCTCCGCAGCCTGCTCAGGGACTTCTATTAAAGGAGAGATAGTTATGAAAAAGGATACAGATAAGCTTTTCGGTAATTTAAGCGATGAGGACGCCGAGAGGATAGCCGCAGATTATCCCACGGGAGACAAAAGCCAGCGTGACCGCATTTTCAATGAGATAGAACGCCGCGTTGAAGGCAGAACGACCTCAGATGACATGGACGTCAGCGGCGTTGAGACCTACCGTCCCAGAATATATATGAAGGTCATCTCCGCTGCGGCAGCCTTGGTACTCGTAGCAGGTGCGGCAGTGGGCGGAAGTTACCTGCTCCGCGGCAGAGACAAAAATCTGACAGTGGAGCCCTCCTCAGAGGTAATGGAGGAGACTACCGAGACAACAGCTGCTCCCACTACCGAGGAGCAGACCACAGAGCCAGAGGTACCTACAGAGGAGCAGCTCCTTGAACTGCTGAACAGCCGCTCCTACGACGATTATCCGCAGCTCAATATAGGCTACAACATTGTCAGCAACGCCACATCAACCATAGAACATGGCTTAGCCAAGAGAGATATGGTCACGGGAAATGAGTCAATGATGGTTAAATTTATACGCAATCCCGACTGTTACAAGGACGTTGACGCTGAAACTCTGGCTGATTGGGGTATCGACCCGAATAACATCGAAGAGATATACTCCTCCTCAGAGATGTTCATGTACAAGGATCTGTATATCTGTGTATTCGATAACACTGACGAAAACCTCAAAGACCAGTATGAGGTAACTGACCGCAAGGACAGCGCATTCGCTAACCCCAACGTTTTCGCCAGCCAAGCCAACTTCTATCCCGAGGTCATTCTCGAGCAGATAAACACGGGCAAATATGAGATACAGGAGATAAGCGGAGGAGCCACCTTCCTCGGCAGAGACTGTACCTCTGCCCACCTTTACTGCCCCAGCGTAAAGGAATACGAGAAAAAAATGGGACGAAACGTAATGACCATTGATGACGGAGACTATGCTGACGAGATACAGCTGGACATTCTCGTGGATAACGAGACAGGCTTTATTCTCTGGTTCAAGGATACTCAGGGAGATTGTACCGAGGAATATTCAGTGGATACTCTCCTCTTCAACGAGGACGCAGAGCTTCCCGAGGACGGCGCTTACATCAAAGAACGTCTGTCGGGCTGTATTCCCAACTGTGAAGAGACCGCTGCATACGACCTCAGCATACTTGACGAAACTCCCGACAGCGAAAATATAGGATAAAGCATTATACAGCAAAAAGCACCTCCACATTAAGGACGGTGCTCTTACGGAAGTTTTATGCGTGATATTGAGGGAAGCCCTTTTGTAAAAGTGCTTCCCTCAATTCTTTTTTCGCAGGCTCTGTTTTAGTCTTATTATGTTTAACTGAGCGGCGAGAGATCGGTGAAATAGTACTGCTGACCTGCAACGATCCAATTCATTGCGTCCCACTGATCACGGGCAGAATCATATTCTTCCTTGCTGACCTGAACATTGTCTATGGTGTACTCAGCAGCTTCCTCTCCTGCGTTTCCTGAATTATTGGTTATCATATGGAGCAGTGTTATGGTATGACCTTCATAGCTGCTTGTAGCGCAGGACTCAAAGCCCATATGCATATTATAGCTTCCGAGGAGGTGCTCTGCCGGCTTGTACATAAATGCACCGTACACACCGTACTCTGCTATTGTACCGTCATCTGCGAGAACAGGAACAGCATTGCCGTTTTCGTAATAGTATATCCTTACTCCTGCCGCATGATATGTTCCCCTTGACAGAAGGAGCTCGGGAACACCGTCGTTATCGATGTCCCTGACATCCCACATTGACTCGGAAGAGTATTCCGATGTATTCATAAAGTCTGTAAGGACCTGCTTATAAGCTGTTTTCCAGCTTGCGGTCACGCTTGGAGCAGAAGCTTCAGCGCTGCCCGCGCGGACAAGTCTCTCAAGACCGCCGTTGCCAATGCCGAGCTGGTCCAGTCCCTCATTATAAGTTGCAACGAACTTTATCGCAGTGCCATCGTAGAACACGAGTGTTACTAACTGAGTACCTGCTATTTCATCGACTGTTCTCTCTACCCTGTCTGTGGTGACATTGCCGCTGTTTTCGGTATATGTGTATGTGCCGTCGCCGCGTATCTCAACAGTACCTATATTGTTTGCGCCCTGATCAACGGTATAGTTTCCGCTTGACGCCTGATATACCCATGTGCCGGCAAAGGGCTTCAGAAGTGCATTCTCGGCTTTTTCCTCCGCAGTATCCCCGCTGCCCGGCACCAATGATGTGACTGCCGAAGTATTTGCCGATGTAGTAGTAGTCCCTGTGACAGACCCCTTCGGACCTGTTGAGGAGGGTGTGGTACCTGTTCCCGAAGTTGTTGTGACTGTTACGGCAGGAGTCACTACTCCTCCTCCGCCGCCGGGCTTGTGGTTCCTTTTCAGCATAGCTGTACTGCCGATAGCAATGCCTGCGATGAGCACTATGGAAGCAGCTGTTGCAAGAGGTGTCAGCCATGCAGGTCTCTTTGCGACCTCAACACCGCTTACATCATCGTTTTTAGTCATTTTGATAGCGGCTTCTCTTTCTGTTCCTTCAGCCTGCGCCATCTGCTTTCTGAACTTCTTCTCACTCATGGCAAGTATCCTGTCAAGCTGTTCATCGGAAAGCTCAGGGCACTTATCTATAAGTCTCTTCATTGAATCATTCTCCGCGTTTTCAAGAATGTCGAATAAATCCTTTTCTCTCATTTCTGCTCCCCCCTTATCTTTCTATTCCGACTTCAACAAGCTTCGCGCGCAGCTTGTCCATCGCCCTTGAGCACCTCTGCCTTACCGCGACTGCGGTCATCGAGAGATATTTTGCAATTTCACTTGAATTTTTATTATAATAGAATTTCTGTATAAGTATAGTCGAATCAGGTTCTCCCAGCTCGTCTATCTTATCGAGGAGCACACGGCGAAGTTCAGAACGATCAACGTGCTCGTCAACACTGAAGTCCGAAGCAAGTCCTGCCATATCCTCATCATCGGTATCGGATATATGCTTCGATTTGGCACACAGGCTTCTGAAGCGGTCTATGGACTTTCTCTGAGCAATCGTAGCTATCAGCCCCTTGATATCATTTTCCGATGACAGGTCAAACTGACACTTCATAAAAAGATCCGCAAAAACATCACTGACACACTCTTCGATATCCTCGCTCGTGCCGCAGCCTCTAAGCCTGTTGTAAACAATGGCATAGACATATCTGCCGTACTCCTTGACCAGCGCTTTGTGGCAGTCCGCAGGCGATTCCTGCATCATAGCTGCCAGTTCTCTGCTTGTCATGTTCATTCCTCCTCGCGATCTGTAATTGATAAGGTCGGCCTTTCAATAAGAACAATCGGGGGATAAACTCAGGGTGTTACATTTAAGCCGAACATTTACAAAAAAAGCACATAAGTTTATATGAAACAATGTGTTATAAAGCATGGGTACAGCAATGCAGCCATGCTTCCGCAAGCCTTTATCATACCTCACATTATAGCCTATAAAGCAGCCCGTGTCAATAGTTTTTCAACGCAGATACGGCAAAAAGTCCTGCTCAACCGACAAGGTGCGGAAACAGAGAACGCCATACCGAAGCTGTCGGTATGGCGCATTTTTCATCTTTTATCCTTAACCGAGCCGATCACTCTTGCCGGGTTTCCCACAGCTATCATCCCCTCGGGCACATCCTTTGTCACCACCGAGCCTGCTCCGATAACAGCATTGTCGCCTATTATCACCCCGGGAAGGATAATGCTGCCCGAGCCTATCCACACGCCGTTTCCGATATGAACAGGCTTGGGGATAAGGTCGCCGCGCTCCTCGGGGAGCATACCGTGGTTGAGAGTGGCGATGGCCGTATTATGTCCGATAAGGCAGCCGTCACCTATATAAATACCGCCCTGATCCTGAAACTTGCAGCCTGCATTTATAAATACTCCCCTGCCTATGTGTGTATTTATGCCGCAGTCGGTGTAAAAAGGCGGAAAGAGTCCGAAGCTCTCATCAAGCTCCTGCCCGATAAGCTGCCCCATGAGCCTTCTCAGCTCCGCAGGCTCGTGGTAGCTGCCGTTTATCTCCGCTGTAAGACGCAGAGCTCTCTGACTGAGCTCATGCATTTTAAGATGCACTTCACCGCCGCACTTGGTCTGAGCGGAAGTGTTCATGGCTTCGATAAATTCCCTGTCTGTCATAGTATTTCCTCCTGTGCCGTTTTCTATATTATACCATGATCTGCGGCATATAACAAATACCTATTTTGTATTCTGTGATATTCATTCTGTGCATATCACTTGCCTGAGCCCTCCTTTAACTCCATATAAAGTTCATAAACTATCATCACCGCATTATTATTGACTTTGCCGAGGTAATATGTTACAATATACCTGATGAAACGAGCTTTAATTGCTAAAAGTTTTTAACTATGTATCTTTTCAGGTTCTTTCACAGCCTGAAAGCAGCGATAAGGAAATGATATTATGGGAATGTTGGATTTTTTCAAGGTCAGCAACGGTATCGCTAACAATATCCGCTTTGAAAGCGATAACCTCGGCACAGGTCTGTATTCGGGCCATGTAGGGGCTTCGAGACTGCCCGAAGGCCACGGAGTCTTCATCAACAGCCTCGAGATAGAATACGACGGCGAATGGCAGCGCGGCAAGCTCTGCGGCTTCGGCAGGAAATACGCAAAGGGCTACTACGACATCTCTCAGGGGGAAGACGATGACGCAAGCAAGTCTCTGGTATATGCGGGAGAATTCAAGGACAACAGATTTAACGGCAAGGGAAAGCAGTACCGACAGACAGGCAAGATAGCCTATGACGGCGACTGGCTCGACGGCTGGAAATGCGGTGAAGGCACCGAATACTACGAAAATGGCAGAGTGAAATTCACAGGCAGCTGGAACAGGGACAGATACCACGGCAAGGGCGTCTATACAGCCGAAAACGGCGATGTCATCGAGGGAGAATGGACAGACGGTCTTCTCAACGGCGAGGCTGTCCTGAAGACCCGTGACGACTGCGTATACAACAGAGTGTATAAGGACGGCGAGGTGGTAAGCGAAAAGCTTATCAGCGGAACTCCCAAGCCCTCACACGACGCAGGCAGAGTAATCGTGTTCGACAACGGCACATATAAGGGCGAGGTGGACTTCAACGGCAAAATGTGCGGCAAGGGAGTCTACACCTATACCAACGGAAATGTTTACGAGGGCCGCTTCAAGGACGGCGTAAAGCAGGGCGAGGGCGTCTTCACATGGGCTGACGGAAATGTTTATGACGGTCTGTGGGAGGACGATATGCGCAACGGCAGAGGCGAGTACCGCTACAAGAACGGAAACCGATACGTCGGCGACTGGAAGGACAACGTCAAGAACGGCGTCGGCGAGTTCTTTTACAGTAACGGCGAGAAGTACGAGGGCAGCTTTGAAAACAGTCTCAGACACGGTCACGGAGTTTTCTATTATAGGAACGGAGCTGTTTTTGAGGGCGAATGGATGAATGATATGCTCAACGGCGAGGGTGTTCTTACTGCTAAGGACGGAAGCCGCAAGCGCCAGAAATGGGTGAACAACAAGCTTGTCAGCGAGGAAGCTCTCTGAGCCTTGACAGACGGATCTCATAACAGAATATTCACAAAAGGCAGTCCTCGGGCTGCCTTTTTCATATGTGAAAAAAATACTGCAGATGGCTGTTTTTCGGCAAAATCGCAATAAAAGTATTGACATTTAATAATAAATATGATAAAATATACATCCAGTAGTGTAATGATATAACATCTTATCCTTAATTTTTCAATTGGTAGGACAGCCCTGCACTTTTCCCGTCCCTACGCCGCAGCGGCGGGATATTATCTCAAGCGGCAGAAAAGGAGTGTTTACCATGGATACCAGACACATCAGAAGAGCAGCGGCAGCCATTCTTGCTGTTGCGCTCATAGGCGGTGCGCTGCCATATAACGGCGGTTCTCCCCTGCTCGGAACGGCTGTTGTTGCCCACGCTGAAAGCAATGTCACATTTGACGAGGAAACTGGCTTGCTTACACTCAGCGGAAACATCACCAAAGACGACCTCAAAAGCTACAGGTACAGCAGCAAGGTCAAGAAGATAGTCGCCCTCGAAGGCACTGTTCTCCCCGATGATTGCAGTGATCTTTTCTCATTCTTCAAAGCAGAAAGCATTGACCTTTCAAAAGCTTACACCGGCAGAGTACACAATATGCGCCGTATGTTCTACAGCTGTGAGCAGCTTACCGAGCTTAATATAAGCGGTTTTGATACATCTCTTGTAATTGATATGAGCTCTATGTTCCAGTATTGCAGCAAGCTCACTTCGCTGGACGTAAGCAGCTTTTCTACAAATAATGTAACCACTATGGAATGGATGTTTAATAGCTGCCGTTTACTCACTGAGCTTGACGTTTCAAGCTTCGATACAGTTCACGTCACATCATTTGACAATATGTTCAGCGGCTGTTCAAGACTCACTTCTCTCGATGTAACAGAATTCCAGACCCGTGATGCAAAGACCTTTGCCCATATGTTTGATTCCTGTTCAGGGCTTACCTCTATTGATGTCAGCAGATTTGACACATCATCTGCCACAAATCTGTATGGTATGTTCCATAACTGCAAAAAGCTCGAATCACTTGATCTATCCAATTTCAATACCTCAAAGGTAACAAATATGACCCATTTGTTCTCTGGCTCAACAAAGCTCAGGGAAATAATATTCGGTAATTTTGACACCTCCGCTGTCACCTCCATGGCTTATATGTTCAACAGTTGCAGCAGCCTTGAGACTCTTGACCTGCGCTTCAATACATCAAACGTTACAAACATGGGAGATATGTTCAGCGAATGCAGCAATCTGAAGCAGCTTTACCTCCACTCATTCGATACCTCAAATGTTACGGATATGGGCTATATGTTCAGCGGCTGTTCTGTTCTTCATGAACTTGATCTGAATAATTTCAATACCGAAAAGGTCATGGATATGGATCGTATGTTCAACGGATGCAGCGATCTGAAGCAGCTTTACCTCCACTCATTCGATACCTCAAATGTTACGGATATGGACTATATGTTCAACGGCTGCACTAATCTTGAAGAACTTGATATAAGCAGCTTTGACACTTCCAATGTCAAAATCACTAATTCCATGTTCAAAAACTGTAAGAAACTGGGATATACAGATTTTTCAGGATTTGACCTGAGCAATGTTCCCAACAGTAAGGAAATGTTTACAGGCTGTGATGCTATGAAGCCTTACATCGTTACTGCCGCGGCAAATAATGCCACACTGAACAGCAGTATCGGACTCAACTTCTACATAACACGCCCCGAACGCCTTGACAAGATAGTCATCAGCGGTCCCAACGGAGATGTGGAAACTGATCTCAGTGACTGCGAGATGATAAATAACTATTACAAGATAACCTATCCCCTTAATGCTTCACAGGGCAGCTCGGACGTTACTATGAAGGCATACGATTACGATGGCAACAGACTTATCGTGGCAAACACATCCAACGGTCTCCTTGACCATTCTCAGTCCACAACGACACTCGATAATTATCTCGCAGCTGTTTTCGCAAATAACAGCCTTTCAGAGGAAGTCCGCGATCTTGCAAACCGTCTCAGACGCCTCTGCACTGCTGCTGACGGATACTTCAACGACACATCTGCTTTCTATCCTCCTGCCAATTTATCCGAAGCAGATAAGGACTTCATAAACAGCAAAAAGCTGAAGAACGGTGCAGAAAAATACAAGATATCAGTAGTGCTCAACTCCGATACCGCTATAAGATTCTACTATGACGGCGAGGAGAATACCGCTGATTTCGGCGGCAAGACTATCACCGCAAAGACAGGAAAGTACGGCAAGTATTTCGAGATACCCGACATTGCCGCACATCAGCTCTTTAACGACTACACCATACGCATAGGCAACAAGGATTATGTATTGAATACCATGTCCTATGTTCAGCGCGTTTTTGAAAACGGAGATCTCGGAAGCAAGCTCTACGGCGTATGCGAAATGTTCTACGCTTACGGCAAGGCTGCTTATGACTACAACAATTCTTTAAAGGAGACCACATGATGAAGGAAAAATACACTGCTCCCGATATGGAGCTCATAGAGTTTGAGAGCGAAGACGTTATCACTACCAGTGATCCAGAGCTTCCTCCTCAGTAAGTACCACAGACAGGCAGTCCGCAGAGGGCTGCCTGTTTTTTTACACTTTCCCTGCTTTTATTATAAATGGGGAGCGACGCAGACGATTTCGCGGCAAAGTGTATAAAAAATGAACTTTAACGCTGCGCCACTTGCCTTTTTAAAGCTTTCATGATATAATTGATTTGTCTGCAATAACCGCCCGAACGCAGTTATTGTAACGAAATGAATTATAATATCAATTTCAAGGAGTTCATTATGAAAAAGATATTACCGATATTACTGGTCTCAGCTCTCCTGCTGTCAGGCTGCAACGGCGGCAAGGGCGGAAGCTCCGCAAAAAGCTCTTCATCGGAAACTGCTTCCACTACTGCTGCCGCAGATACAACTGCCGAAAACACCACCTCCGCAGGCTCAGATACCACAACAGCAGCCGCAGATACTACATCGGCAGTCACAGCGGAGGCTGCCACAGCAGCAGCTGAAAACAGCACTGCCGCTAAGTCCGCAGACCCCGACACTGAAGCTCTCCTCGAGGCAGGTATAGTCCCCCCCGAAGCAGATGAGCCCGCTCAGCCTGACATCACCATATCACCCGATGCACCCGACGATGACGGTCCCATAGAGCTGCCTGTCATACCAATTACCTGACCGGAAGGAGATACTATCATGAAACTTGACTCAAGATTTCTCACCCATGTATCAAAGGGTGAGCATATAACCGTATCCACCAGCGGTACCAACTGGAACGGTCTCATCCGCAGCAATCCCACCGCCGCTTTCATTATCGAGTGCCTCAAGACAGACACCACCGAGAGCGCCATTGTTGACAAGCTTCTTGAGAAGTACGACGTGGAACGCTCTGTCGCCGAAAGTGACACAGCTGCTATCATTGCAAAGCTGCGCTCCATAGGTGCTGTAAACGACTAAAGACATGATAACCCAAAATTACAGGATAGCGGACAAAGTGGTTTCTGTCAGTTCCATATATGACGAGGTCCACAGCTATTGCAGGGACTACCTCACCGACGAGGAGGCAGAATACTCCGTATCCACCTCTCAGGAGGATATAGACTTTGAACGCAGAAAATCTGACCGTGAGAACGAGCTGGAGGGACTTCCCGTTGTGGATCACAGAGACAGCTACCTTGAGGAGCTGGCTGTATACCGCAGGATAGCTGAGAAGATGCTGGACTATGACACCGTGCTCTTTCACGGCTCGGTCATTGCCGTTGACGGAGAGGGCTACCTCTTTACGGCAAAGTCGGGCACAGGCAAGTCCACACATACAAGGCTCTGGAGAGAGTATTTCGGCAGCCGCGCCGTAATGGTCAACGATGACAAGCCGCTGCTCAGGATAAGCGGCGGCAAGGTCACTGCCTACGGAACTCCATATAACGGCAAGCACAGACTTGGCAGCAATATCTCCGTGCCGCTGAAAGCCATATGCATACTCACAAGGGCTGAGGAGAACAAGATCGTTCCTATCTCAAGGGAGCAGGCATACCCGATACTGCTCCAGCAGATATACCGTCCCGCAGATACAGTGAAGATGCAGAAAACTCTCGCTCTGGCAGACGACCTTGCCGACAGTGTAAAGCTCTTCCGTCTTGGCTGCAATATGGATATATCCGCTGCAAGGATCGCCTACGAAGGAATGAATGCTTGCTCCGCAGAATATATCAAGGTTGAATAAACAATGAAGAATAACGCGACAAAGTGGCTTTATTCCGTACCAAAAGGGAAAAAACTGTATATACTCGCCCTGATGATGATACAGGGACTCCACGGCGCCAGCGGTGTGCTGTACGCTCTGCTGCTGAGGAATATCGTGGACTGCGCCGCCGCACATGACAGGAACGGCTTCCTGAGATATGTTATATCTACCATCATACTTGTGGCTGTACAGATAAGCCTGCGGGCTATGGTGCGGTGGCTGACGGAGCTTTCAAAGGCGACCTTCGAGAACCTGTTCAAAGCCCGTCTTATGCGGAATATCCTGCGAAAGGACTTCGCCAGCGTAAACGCTGTACACTCGGGAGAATGGCTCAACCGCCTCACCAGCGACACCGTTGTAGTGGCGGACAGCTACGTTGAGATACTCCCCGGACTTGCAGGCATGATAGTGAAAATGGTCAGTGCCGTCATCATGATGATAGTACTTGACCGACGGTTTACCTGCATACTTCTCCCCTGCGCCGTGGTCATGCTGCTGCTGACCTACGGCTTCCGAAAGGTGCTGAAGCGGCTACATAAACAGGTTCAGGAGTGCGACGGCAAACTGAGAGTCTTCATGCAGGAACGCATAGGCAGCATGATGATGATACGCTCATTTGCAGCCGAGGAGCAGACCGAGCAGGACGCCGCGGACAGGATGAATGCCCACAAGTCCGCAAGAATGAAGAAGAACCGCTTCTCAAACCTGTGCAATGTGGGATTTCAGGCAGCCATGAACGGTATGTACCTCTTTGGCGTCTGCTACTGCGGCTACGGCATACTCATCGGCACTATCAGCTACGGCACCCTTACCGCCATTACTCAGCTCATATCGCAGATACAGGCTCCTTTTGCCAATATTACGGGATACCTGCCCAAGTATTATGCAATGACCGCAAGCGCGGAACGACTTATGGAGATAGAGGATTTTTCCGACGACAGCGATACTGCTCCCCTCAGCATCGGCGAGGTCAACAGATACTACTCAGAGGAGCTGCGCTCCTTTGGCATACGCAATGCCTGCTTTACATATTATCCTGCCGCTGACAGCATCAGAAAGCTGTCCAAGGCGGATATGCCCGAGGTGATAAAGAACGTCAGCGTTGACATAAAAAAGGGCGAATATGTTGCATTCACAGGACACAGCGGCTGCGGCAAGTCCACGGTGCTGAAGCTCCTTATGAGCATATACAGACTGGACGGCGGAGAACGATATCTCATCGGCAGCGACGGCATAGAAGCTCCGCTGACTCCGCAGTGGCGCAGACTTTTCGCCTATGTACCACAGGGCAACCAGCTCATGAGCGGTACTATACGCGAGGTGGTCTCCTTTGCAGACAGCTCAGAGGACAGTGCCGAGCGTGTGGAAAAAGCGCTGAAAATAGCCTGTGCCGAGGAATTCGTATCTGCACTTGAAAACGGCGCAGATACGCTTCTGGGCGAGCGCGGAACGGGTCTTTCCGAGGGACAGATGCAGAGGATAGCCATTGCAAGGGCGATATATTCCGAAAGCCCCGTGCTTCTTCTGGACGAAGCTACCAGCGCACTGGACGAGAGAACGGAAAAGCAGCTTCTGGAAAACCTCCGCAGCATGACCGACAAGACCGTGGTCATCGTAACACACAGACCTGCGGCTCTGGAGATATGCGACAGAACAATAGATTTTACGGATAATAAAGGCGGCTCACAGTAATACTGTGAGCCGTTTTTCAGTTATATGCCCTTTCGGAAATGCTATGCTTCCTGTGTGTCTGTACCGCCATAACAGCGATAAACACCGCAACAGCCGCTGCACAGAGCAGCTGATTGGGAGATACCATCTTTCCCGCATGGGAAGCCCTCAGGAAGTCCAGTGCGAATTTTGCCGCCGCGGACATGAGGAATATGACAGCAACAGCAGCGTTTTTTCTCCCCCTTGCGTACATTATCATACCGATGATGAATATGACGAGGAATGCTGCGGACTCCGCTATCTGTACGGGAAATGCACTGAGATGTCCCATTCGCTCACCGCTGTACTCAACACACATGACGCCGCTGTAATCCACGCCGCGGCAGCAGCCTCCCATCAGGCAGCCTATCTTGGATATGCTGTACATGATGGGGAGCGAAAGTGTGCAGCTGCGGAGCATAATGCCTATGCTCTCCCGTCTGCGTGAAATGGCAGCCATTGTAAGAGCGCTGGCGTACATACCCACCGCTCCGCCGATGGAGGATAATCCCAGAGCCTTGCCCCCTGAGGCTATCTGTGTGTGCAGAAGTGCGAAAAAGCCTATCATCGGAGGTGCAAGGAGTATACCGTAGGCAGCGATATTCTGCTTTATGCCATCCCTGCGATTGAGCACGAACTGCACTCCCAGTCCTGCTGCAAGGGACAGCAGGAGCATTACCGCATAGGGTGGTATCAGCCCGTGATCGGTACAGATATGTATATTCATAGTCATCCTCCTCTCATCAAAGGTTAGAGCATTGCCTCATTATATCATAACAGGCTGCCATGACCAACAGAGCACTGATAAGAATAACTGCAACAGCTACGATATGAAGTATCATCAGCACAAGACCGAACACATTCTTCGGATATGTAGCTCTCACCACTATCATCAGTACCAGTGAGGCTATCCAGCCCAGCATTCCCAGTGTGGGCAGCTTGAATAAAAGAAACGGACTTACCACCAGCAGTATCAGGCTGATGATACACATTACAGTCCCGCCGTTTGACCTGTTTACAGGCGGTGCCGGTGCATACTGTGACCAGTAATACTGCACTATTTTATCATGAGTGCTCTGATCGAACACCACCCTGTCAGTACTTCCGCAGGAAGCTATGTGATAGTATTCCATCTGGTCAAGGTAATACATAAATCTCCCGTCATAAAGTCTTGCAAAGCCGTAACGTGCCAGTATATCCTCAGGCACTCCCTCGGGAGCAAACAGTGCAGGTCTGCCGCAGTACACATCATAACTGCAATTCAGTATATCGTAATAATCAACTCTCATGTTGATCCCCCTTCCGTGTTTCTATGCTTTGATTATACAGCGAAATGCAGCGATATGCAAGATGACAGGAATAACTTTCAAAGTGACATTTGTAACAAAAAACGGAGAAGGCTCACTCATTGCCTTCTCCGTATGGGGTACTTATTTTTTAGCGGATTCTCTTTTCAGTCTGAAATCCACCGAGCGCTTGAGGTATTCAAGATACTCCTCATCACGGCACATTGCCTTGCCCACAGCGTCGGACAGCTTCGCCACGGGTCTGCCGTTGACATACTGGAGCTTGATAACGATGTTGAGAGCCTCCTCCTCTGTATCGTTGGAGCAGAATGTTCCGATACCGAAAGACACCTTTGTCTTGCCGCAGAAGTGATCAAAGAGCTTCTGTGCGCGGTCGAAATCAAGGCTGTCGCTGAACAGCAGCAGTTTTGTCTTTGGATCAACGCCGTACTTCTTGTAGTGAGCGATCATCTTTTCGCCCCACTCATAGGGGTCGCCGCTGTCGTGGCGGACACCTGTGTAGTTGTTGACCATTGAGCGGTTGAAATCAAGCAGGAACAGGTCAGTAGTGATAGTATCCGTAAGTGCAGTACCGTTATCGCCGTCGTACTCGTCATACCAATCCTTCATGGCATAGTGATTGGTGTATGCAAGTGGGATGGAGTCTATTCCCTGATACATCTGCACGAACTCGTGAGCATATGTGCCTATGGGGGTAACATTGTACTTCATGGCAAGGTAAACATTTGAAGTACCCACGCACTTGTCGGTCTCGGTGCAGAGGCGCCTTACCACAACGTCCTCCCACTCACGGGAAAGCCTTCTGCGGCAGCCGAACTCTGCGAACTTAAATGTATAAGTTCCGTCGTTCAGTGCCTTTATCTTGGCGTCAAGACGCTCCTCGGCAGACTTTCTCAGTCTGTCGTAGTCGTACTTCATGCGGAAGTATACCTCGTTGACTATCTCAAGGAGATATATCTCGAACTGCATTGCCGAGAACAGAGGTCCGTCCACAACTATCTCCAGCTCGCCGTCAGCATTGAGCCCTGCGGTAACGTAGTCCCTTATGGGGTGCCACAGTCTGAGAAACTCGACATAGTCGTCCTTGATGAAGCGGATGGAGCGGAGGTAATCCAGCTCCTCCTTTTTAAAGCTCAGTGAGCAGAGGTGGTCGATCTGGTCGTTTATCTCCTGCACCATTTCGGCAGTGAATACAATGCCCTTATTGCGGCACTTGAAGTAGTATTTTCCACAGAGGTCTGTGTGCTTGTGGAAAATGACCTGATCCATATTGAACTTGTACAGGTCAGTGTCAAGGAGGGAAACAACGATGGGTTCAAGCTTCATAATATCATATCCTTTCTGTTAAATTACATCTATCTGGCAGCTTCGCATGGTCTCGAGAGCTGCATCGTGCTTAACGGGTGTAACTCCTGCACAGCAGGCTGCGTCAACGGATATGGGAGCCTCGGGGAAGTTCGCCTTGATGAGCAGAGCATTGCTGACAACACATATATCGGTGCAGAGACCGATGAGCTCAACAGTGAATTTCTCATTGCCCACTGCTTTTTTTATCAGCTTGGGAAGATCAACGGAGCCGAATGTATTCTTTTCCACAGGAGTATACTTCTTTCCCTCGAGAGCCGCCGCGATATCCTTGTTCAGCTCCCAGCCCTCTGTGCCCTTTATGCAGTGAGGAACGGGAAGCTTCTTTCCCTCGGCGGTGTCCATATAATTCTCGAAGTGGGTGTCATAGGTAACGAAAATGTCACCATCAAATGCGGCTATCTTCCTTGCAGCCGCAGGAACGATCGCGCAGGCCTCTGCAGAGCCGAGAGCTCCGTCCACGAAGTCCTTCTGCATATCAACTACAACCAGAATATTTTTCATGACGATATCCTCCTTAATCATTGCTTTTGCGTCTGTACAGCTTAGCGGGACGATGTCCCTCGCCCCTTACTATCTCGCCTGTCTCCTCCACATACTTGCTGACCATTCGTCTGAAGTTTGCAGGAAGGAAGGAAATGTTGAGTATTGTCTCCTGAACCTTCTGAAAGGCGGTAAGAGTGAATTTCTCAGGAAGAAAGTCGAAAATGGTATCATAGCTTTTTGCCGCTCTCCTGAGAGCCGAGACGGCTGAAGCTATCATGGCGGCGTGGTCAAACGCCAGTGAACCGCTGTCTTTTATTGCGAAAGAGGTACGCCCGAAGCCCGAGCTCTCCTCGGTGAGAACTGCTCTGAGCACCACATCGCCGTAGCTGAGGGTCAGGCAGTATTCGCCGCCTGAGTCCCTGACAAAGTCCACATCGAACCACTGTGCGTCGGAGGCGTCGTCCATAGCCACCTGCTTCACAGATTCGTCCCCTATGATGGAAACATAGGCGTGTGAGATTATCCACCCTCTCGGGTCACGTCCCGGAGCGCTGAAAACCCCCACAGGCATAATGGATACGGGAAGGACATTAGTCTCCTCCTTTATCTCTCTGAGAGCACACTCCTCAACAGTCTCGTTGGAGTTGAGAAATCCGCCGGGCAGCGCCCACATTCCCTTATAGGGATGACCGCCCCTCTTTATCAGCAGCAGCGAGAGCCTGTTCTCGGGATTACGGCGGTAGCTTGCCTTTTCCTCGGACCTTATCATGAATGCCGCCACATCGGCTGTGACGGAGGGTCTCTCGTAATCGCTGAGCTTATATGCCGACAGGAACTCCTTTTCTGTTGCCATCGGCATCACCTCCTCTGTTATTTCTGTTATGATAATATCATAAAAATAATAAGATGTCAAGTACTTTTCAAAAATTTCTTCTGTTTTTTCCGAAAGTATTCTGTTTTCTGCATTTTTCACAAGCAAAGCGACCTCAGTTTGTAAGTTATCACAAATAGTTATCTGAATTGTTGAAAATTCACAGAATATTATCATTTCAAATACAAATATATGTTATCATATATGTAAAGATAAAACTTCTCTGTCCGAGGCTGAACGGAGAGGACTTACTATGGGCAGTGCCCGAATTTCACAGCTTAGGGGGCATGAATGTGAATACCGACAACATCAACGATATAACTCTTGAGGACGTAACGAGTTATGCCATGAAAAACGCTGACGCCATAATTGTTGCGGACGGAAGAGCGGACACCTACAGAGCGCTTGCAAGGCGCGGATTGTTCGCAAAGCTCCTTGACGCAGACGGAAGCTACCTCGACCTTATCGAAAAGCTCTGGTATCACTTCAACAACAGCTCTGACACCGTTATCGAGGACTACCGCGTATTTATCCCTACTGCGGGTAAGTTCGTGGGAAAGTACAGCCGAAGGATAAACATAAGCTTTGAGGGAGTCACTCATGTGGTACAGATGACCGTTTATCCCGTGGTCAGTCAGGAGGTCTATATCCTCCTGCTGGACGAGCTGGACAGCAGCCAGTACATAGACGAGACCCTGACCACCAAAAAAGTCAGCACAATTCAGAATACCTATCTTTTCTCAATGTATGTGGACCTGATAAAGGATACCACCAACAGCATAAGTATCACGGAGCTGTCTGATGATGTCCAGAACCAGCAGCTGAAGTACTCCGAATGGCGCATGATGATAGTTAATATGATAGGACCCGATGATCAGGCAATCTTCCTCGAGAGAACAGACCCCGAGTATCTGAAAAAGAACCTCGCGGTCGGACGTACATCCTCCTACGACTGTCTTATGAAGAACCTTGAAGGCAGATATATCTGGGTAAAGCTCATTTTCAGACGCGCCGAGACCAGCAATCCCGATGACTTCCGCTTTGTATTCATGGTACAGGATATACACGAGAGTGCCGAGGAGCTTATGACCGCACTCAAAACCTATGAAGATCTTGCCCTGAAGGACCCCCTCACCGGGATATACAACCACCGACAGCTTGAGACCGAAATGGATAACACCATCGAAGACATCAGGGTCAACGGCGGCAGCGCTGCCATGATGATACTTGATATCGACTATTTCAAGCGCGTAAATGACGTATACGGCCACGCCGCAGGCGATAAAGCTCTCATACATTTTGCAGAGGTGATAACCGACTTTATAAGCAGCCGTAAGGCTGTTGCAGGACGCTGGGGCGGCGAGGAGTTCATTGTGGTGCTGGACAATGCCGACTCAGAGGAAGCAATATCCACTGCAAACGCCCTCCGTCAGCGGATCGAGGAGGAACCATTCGGCAAGATCGGTCATATCACCTGCAGTATCGGCGTAACAGTCATAACTGCCGATGATAATGTCACCACAGCCTTTGAACGTATGGACAAGGCGGTCTATGAAGCAAAATCCGCGGGAAGAAACTGCATAAAGACAGTATTCCGCTGAAATATGATATTCTGTGCAGCTTTTGTAAAGCCTCTCTTGATAAAGCCGCTCCCGAAATTACATCGGGAGCGGCTTTTTGTCTTGACTAATCCCATATTATAGTATATAATGGATATATATTCGCGGCAGTCAACAAATAAGTTTGTTATTATTTACAACCAAATAGCCGCGATTATAATAATGAGATCAGCCGCAGAAAGCGGCTAAACATCAGGGAGGGAACAATCATGAAACACAGGTCAACAAAAAAACTCATCCAAAAGCTGATGGCAGCTTCAGTAGCTGCGGTAAGCACTGCCGCATTTGCTCCGTTTACAGCTAATGCCGATTGTCTCGGACAGAACAGCTTCGACAACGGGATAATACTGCCATGGACTGTATTCGCCAATAATCCGGCGGAGCAGGATTTCGAGGTAAAGGACGGCAGCTTTAACATCACTATCATCAATCCCGGCGGAAAGAAACGCGGCGGCGAGTCCAGATGGGATCTGGGTATACGCCACAGAAATCTCCATATTGAGCAGGGGCACAAGTACAAGGTACACTGGGAGTTAGAAGCCTCTGCCGAAGGAGAGCTCCATACTCATATCGCAGGTAATGACGATAACGGCGAAGGCGTATGGCAGAACAATTCCAGCAGCTGGAATCAGGGCTGGAACAACGTCAAAATAGAAAAGGGCGAGAACAGCTTCGACAGTGAATTTACCGCAACCAAAACTATCGAGGTCGCATCATGGGAATTCCACTACGGCGGCGAAGGCTCTTATCAGGCTCAGGACTGCTTCCCCGAGGGAACAGTGCTGAAATTCGACAATCTCACACTTGAGTGCGAGGACTGCGGCGAGGAATACAAGAATGCAAATTCCACCCCATGCCTCTGGGACCCTTCAAATGAAATGGGTATCATTACGCCCAGAAGTGATGTAAGAATAAACCAGATAGGCTATTATACCTTGCTTGACAAGAAGGCTACATACGCCACAAGCAAGGAGATCACCGAGCCCGTCAGCTTCACCGTCAAGAAGAACGGCGAGCCCGTATTCACAGGCAAGGGTACTCCCATAGGATATGACGAGGCAGCAGGCGATTACTGCCAGATACTTGATTTCTCATCTGTGACCGATCCGGGTACATACACCATTGAGGTGGATGACAAGGATAACGTATTTACAAATCCCATCACAGGCGAGGTCTATAATAAGTATATCAGCCATGAGTTCCGTATAGGCAATGACGTATACAAGGGCATCCTCACCGACGCCATGAACTATTACTACCAGAGCCGTTCGGACGAGGACATCACAGAAGATAAGATAACCTCATTCAACCCCAAGGACATTAAAGCCAAGCTTGCTCATGCTGCACAGCACAAGAGCTACACCGCATATATCCAGTCACAGTGGATAAGAGCCTACGGTAACGAATTTGACGGTGACAAGAGGAACTCCATCGACGCAGCAGGCGGCTGGTACACAGGCTCAGACAATACAAAGAACGTGATCGTCGGCGCAAACTCAGTATGGCTCCTCCAGAATATGTATGAAATGGAGAAGTCAAAGGGCGATGCTTCTGAGGAAGCTCTCAGAGAAGCAAGGTATGAGCTTGAGTGGATGTTCAAGATGATCGTTGATCCGGAGAATGACCCTGTATGGGGCAAGGACTGCGCAAACTTTGTATATCATCAGGCAAATGACCACAAACGCATCTCTTTTGAAGGAAAAACCTACATATACGATGAAGACTATATGCCTACCCATATCGTCAGACCTCCAACGTATGCAGCTACATTCAACATGATAGCCTGCGCGGCTCAGGCTGCACGTCTCTGGGAGGGCATAGATGATGAGTTCGCCCATGAATGCCTCCAACACGCAGAGGATTCATGGAAGGCTGTAATGGCATACAAGGAAAAATGGGATACCGACCTCGGACAATATGAGAGGGATCCTCAGTTCGCTCCCGAAAGCTCATATGTAGGCACAGGCATATACGAGGACCGCAGCGTCAAGGACGAAGCATACTGGGCTGCCTGCGAGCTCTTCGCTACCACAGGTGCTGAGGAGTATTATAACGAGCTGAAGGACTATGAGAACGAGCACAGCGCGTCAGGTATCGCAAAGGCATTTGAAATAGCTCTGCCCGAGAGTGACGAGCTCACCTACTCCGCCTTCAATAACAGCGATACTACCACTATGGGAACACTTTCACTTTACCTCAGTGATAAGACAGCTGCAAAGGACAAGGAGACAATCGAGAAAAGCATCTTACAGGCAGCAGATTCTATGCTTGAAATGGAAAACAGCACCTCAAACGGAATGGGTATACCTTACAGAGAAGCCAAGGATACCGATTTGATCGGTATACCCGGGTATGATTATCATGCAGGATATGAGCCTGCTTCAAATGCTTGTATAACTAATAACGCCATGATCATGGCTTATGCTTATGACGCATCAAACTGCAATAGTAAGTATCTCAACGGAATGACTCAGGCTATGGACTATATCTTCGGAAGAAACGGTCTCGGCATATCCTACGTCACAGGCTACGGTTCTTACCACTCAAACAATCCCTCACACAGATTCTGGATATATGAGCTGGACAGCAGTTTCCCCATGGCTCCGAACGGAATAATGGTCAGCGGTCCCTGCTCAGGACTTATGGATGAATATGTAAAGAGTATGGGAATGAAGCGCGGCAAGGTACCTGCTCAGAAGTGTTACGCCGATTCCGTAGCCTCATGGAGCACCAACGATCTGGCTCCCGACTGGCAGGCTTCCTTTGCATGGAACATCAGCTTTGTCGAGAGCGCACTCAATACACCCGGACCGCTGCCCCCGATCACTACAACATCAACCTCAACAAATACTACTACAACCACAACAACTACTTCCACAACGTCCGCAGTACCGCCCGTAACTACCTCCACACAGGAGATAGTTCCCACAAAGAAAGGCGATACAAACTGTGACGACACAGTAGAGCTGGCAGACGCTATACTCATTATGCAATCACTGGCTAATCCCAACAAGTACGGTGTAGGCGGCTCCGACGCACACGCTCTCACCGAGCAGGGCAGAGCAAATGCCGATGTTGACAAGTCCGTAAAGGGTCTCACCTCAGGTGACGCTCTCCGCATACAGGAGTATCTCCTCCACCTTGCAGACTCACTGGACTGACAGCAAAAAAGCAGAATTGAAAGTACCTTAGCAGTCAAAAAATCATAGATCGGAATTTAGCGATACGCGAAAAATTGGAAATGTAGGGGGCGGCGTCCTCGACGTCCCACGAAATTTGCATTGCAGGGGCGGATATCATCCGCCCGATAGCATCGCGGCGAAGCCGCTTCCTAATGGCTAAAAGCTAAAGGCTTCAAAATTTAACATAAAGCCCCTGAGTGATTAAACGTGATACTCGTACAGCAGTTTTATAGGTGATATTGAGGAAAACCCTTTTGAAAAAGGGTTCTTCCTCAAACTCCTTTCCTAAAACTTTCAGCATTAAATTTAGCCCCGACAGAGCGCGCCTCACAAAATGTGAAAATCAGTAATAATACTGAGAGCGCCCTGTCGGGGCTAAATTCAGTTATAAAGTCTTTGGAAAAGGGGGTATGGGGGGAAGAACCTTTCCTCAGAAAGGTTTTCTCCCCATAATTACGCATAAGCTGCTATATAAGCACCACGGTTAACACTCAGGGGCTTTTTTCACCTGTTGTTTATACTTTCGGGATACATATCATGATGAGCCAGTCTGTCCCACGCCAGCTGCTCCCACTTTGTACCTGCCATGCCATAGTTGCAGTAGGGGTCAATGGAAATGCCGCCTCTGGGCAGGAACTTTCCCCATACCTCAATGTACTTGGGCTCCATAAGCTTTATAAGGTCCTTCATGATGATGTTCACGCAGTCCTCATGGAAGTCGCCGTGGTTGCGGAAGCTGAACAGATACAGCTTCAGAGACTTGCTCTCCACCATTCTCTCGCCCGGGATATAGGATATGTAAATGGAAGCAAAGTCTGGCTGTCCTGTGATAGGACACAGACTTGTGAACTCGGGACAGTTGAACTTTACGAAATAGTCGTTGTCGGGATGCTTGTTGGGGAATGTCTCCAGCACCGACGGGTCGTAGTCCGAGGAATACTTTGTATTGTTATTGCCGAGGAGAGTTATGCTCCCCTTTTCGTTTTCGGTCCTTCCGCTCATATTATTCTCCTTTCATGGCAGGGTCGTCGATACCGTTTGCTCTGAATGCAGCTATCCTGTCGCGGCAGGTCCCGCACACTCCGCAGGGCTTGTCGCCGCCCTCATAGCAGCTCCATGTAAGCTCATAGGGAACTCCCAGCTCCAGTCCCTTTGCAATGACCTGAGCCTTGTTCATGCCTATAAAGGGAGCCGTTACCCTCAGTTCTCCGCCGCTTCCCAGATAGATAGCGCGGTTGATGGCGTCATTGAAATCGCTGCTGCAATCGGGATAGGCGTTGCCTGCGGCGTCATCGCTGTGAGCGCCGTAGTATATCTCCTCGCAGCCGTTTGACAGTGCGATGCTCGCCGCAGAAGCAAGGAAAAGTCCGTTTCTGAAGGGCACATAGGTGGAGACAGGCTTGCCGTCGGTCTTTTCCAGCTGCACCGCATAGCTCTCCTTGGGTATCTCTCCCTCTGAGCCTTTCAGCAGAGTGCAGTCACTGTCAGCGAATATCAGCGCCAGATCAAGCTCCTTATGCTTTACTCCGTAATGTGCAGCTATTTTTCTTGCGGCTTCCAGCTCGCGGCTGTGCTTCTGTCCGTAGTAAAGAGACAGCGCGAGCACCTCGTCCGCTCCGTATTTATCAACAGCGATGGCAAGACAGGTCGTACTGTCAACGCCGCCGCTGAAAAGTACCAATGCTTTCATAGTATCCTCCTCAGTCAAACTTCACAAGCTCTTTCAGTTCAGAGCTGTCTCTGAATGCGCCCATGAACGTACCCGTCACCGTTTTTGCTTCGGCATTGCGGATACCTCTTGCGGTCATGCAGCTGTGGCTGCCTCTTATCATGACACCTACGTCGGGAGTACCTGCCGCCTCGGAGATTATCTCTGCGATGTCCTTTCCGAGACGCTCCTGAAGCTGCAAACGCTTTGCCGCCATATCACAGATACGGGCTATCTTGCTCAGTCCCAGCACCTTGCCGTGAGGGATATACGCCACATTCACGCTCATATCGTACATAAGAGCCAGATGGTGCTCGCAGTAGCTGAAAACGGTAATATCCTTCATGACCACAGCGCTGTCCATATCGGGATCGCCCTCCGCGTCGAAGGTCTTGCCGAACATCTCGGCTATCTGATGATTTGTATATGCAGTTCCCTCAAGGACCTCCTCAAGCATACGCGCCACACGGGCAGGAGTCTCCCTGAGTCCCTCGCGGTTCGGGTCCTCGCCTATGGCTTCGAGAAGTCCGAGAACGTGATATTCGATTTTTTCCCTGTCCATTAAACTCCCCTCCTTGTAGGCTCCCAGATGAACTTGTGGAGCTGGAGCTGGAGCCTTACTCCGTTCATATTACGCTCCTCCATGAACTCAACTATGTCCGCAGGCTCTATCTCGCCAAAAACGGGGCTGATGTACACATGGCAGCGCTCCGTGAGCCTGTACTGCTCAATTATCTCCGCAGCTCTTTCAAGGTCCTCCATGCTGCCCGAAACGAACTTCACCGTATCGTGGCAGTTCAGCAGGCGAAAATTGTTCCTGCACATGAACTCCTCCATGCCGCTTGAGGGCAGCTTATAGTCCATGGTGAAAACTGGTCTGTGTTCTGCCTCAGCCAGTCTGTCAAGGGCAATGCTTCCGTTGGTCTCTATCTCCACGCGGCAGCCTCTCTCCATGAGAAGGCTTATGACCTCGGCGCACTCCTTGTGCAGCAGGGGCTCGCCGCCTGTCAGGGTCACATTATGGACTCCTGTTTTGCTTACCCAGTCGGCTATCTCCTCGGGAGTCTCAAACTCCGCAGGAGCATTCCCGCTGTTAGCCCAGCTTGTGTCACAGTATGAGCAGTTAAGATTACAGCCGCGGAAGCGCACGAACACCGCAAGCTCGCCTGCGTGAGCGCCCTCACCGTTTATGCTCACGAATTTTTCAACTACGGGCAGCATTATATCCCCTCCTCAAATACAGCGCAGTTTTCGGGAGTCTCATAGACCGTGACGGTCTTTACGGGAAGTCCCTTTTCTCTCAGTGAGCCGAAGAAGTCCCTCGCGAAGTTCTCGGCTGTGGGGCGGTAAGCCACCTCTATAAGGCGGAAATCCTCATCGCGGAGCGCCGCAAGAGTGGTCTCCTTCAGCGAACCCGTCTCGTATATAAGCGCGTGGTCAAAGCTGTCTGCAAGAGCCCTTACCTCGTGCTTTAGGTCACCGAAGTCGATGACCATACCTCTTTTTTCGCCGCTTTCAATAAGAGCGTCCGCAGCTACTGTCACCTCGATTTTCCAGCGGTGACCATGGATATTGGCGCACTTGCCCTTATAGCCTGCAAGGAAGTGTGCGCTGTCGAACTCAGCGGAAGTTTTCAGATAATACATTTCTTCACCTCATGATAATATCAACAAAAAAGCGCCTGCCATGGGCAGACGCATCTGTATCACATTAAGAGCGCAGTATCCCTGCACTCACAGATGCCCTGGTTTTGTTTAACGACAGGATGGCGCAAACGAACTGTCGGGAGCGGACTCCGAGAAATATTATACCATTATTTCTCCCCTGTGTCAAGTCTTATCTGCGTATTATCGCAGCTATTTTCCTTACGGGAGCAAGCGGTCTCTCGCCGAAGAACAGGAACACTGCCGCAGTAAGCACAACATAGCCTGCGGTCAGCTCAAAGGGGAACTTCAGCAGAGCTGCCTCGGGAATGATGAAGGGCAGTGTTACAGCCGCTCCACAGGGCGGAAAATAGAGCTTTGCGGTATTTACCGCAATGAGTATGGCTCCGCAGGACAGTACAGCCGCAATTGTCAGGGGAAGTCCCAGTGTCACGCATATCACATAGCGCGAAGCGCAGCCCACTGCCGCAGCAAGGGCGATAAGCCACACAGTGACGGGTGCCTTTTCCCTCAGCTTTGATGCAGGCTTGCTCATCTCCGCAAATCCTACGATAAGAGGCGGAGCTATGAAGAATATCTCGTGGAACAGTGCAGGGATAAGGCATATCATTGAAGCGCATACTATCTGTTTTCCGCGGAGTATCAGCAGCTCTCTGTCGGGTACAACGGGACGGAAATCATATTTCTCCCTCATGCCTGCCTTTTCAAGGAGCAGCTGCACTCCCAGTATCAGAGATGTCATGACTATAACGGAAAGAATATAGACAGGACTCCTTGTACCGAGAAGAACGGGCAGCACACAGGCTGACACCGCAGGCAGGAACTCGGTTCCCGATGCGGTTATCAGCGCAAATGCGAGGATAAGTCCTATTGGTATCTGTGCCGCAAGGGGCAGGGGCACCAGCCATACTACTCCCACACCTGCCGCAGCGCAGGCGGTTATGGTCAGCAGCAGCCTCAGCCGTGAGGTGTTCCATACCTGCCGCGGAGCCGCAAGAGCTCCTATGGCGATAGCGGTTATCTCGGGGAAAATTATCTCCTTTTCATGTAAAAGCTCCGCTGCCGCAACCATTCCTGCCGCAAGAGCAAGGGATATGAGTGAGGGCAGAGCCGACTTTATTTTCTGCAAACGGGTCACCTTTTCTAATGTGAAGATATTTCAGTGCAAGGCGCACTAAACATTAGTATAGCATAAAATGGATAATAAAGCAAGGGACGCGGCATAAAAGTTCCCCAGCAGCAAAGCGTTGCCGCGAAACAGGGTGCGGCGGCTCGCCGCTTATAGCATAAAATGGATAATAAAGCAAGGGACGCGGCATAAGAGTTCCCAGCAGCAAAGCGCTGCCGCGAAACAGGGGGCGGCGGCTCGCCGCTTATAGCATAAAATGGATAATAAAGCAAGTGAGGAGCAGCGATGTTGATATCCTGCAACAAAAAGACCCCCGAGCGCTATAAAAACGCTCAGGGGCATTGTGTTTTATAATGATCTGGGTTTAGAGTTGTGGTGTCGCCTTCGGCGACAATATTTAGCATTATGAGCGAAGCAAACACATTAATTCTTCATTCTCATCTTCAGCCGTTAGTAGGGCGGATATCATCCTCCCTATAACTAAGCGTCAAAGCCGCTTCCTGATGGCTAAGGGCTAAAGGCTAAATCACAGCAGTCTCTTCTTCCTTCTTCTGATAAGGAATGCACCTGCTCCTGCAAGGAGAACTGCCGCAGCTCCTGTTACCTTGACCCATGTCTTGCGGACAAGGAGCCTTGCTACGTTTGTGGTAACAAGAACGTTCTTGTATGTGTATTCTATCTCGTTATCAGCCATATCCGTCAGAACGATCTTTATATCCTGAGCACGGGAAGAATTTGGGATATCGAATACGCATTCATCATTGTCCATCCTCGATGCCGCTCTGTTTCCGTCAATGAACACCTCAACGCCCTTGAGCTCGATATTATCCGTGACAGAAAGACGGGCTGTGTAGTTCTCGCCCTTGTATGCGCGGTTATCGCTGATATTGATCGGTATACACAGGGGCTTGGTCTTGTCAACGCAGAACGTAAGCTCAGCCTGTTTCTTATCAGAGTCGCTGATATTGATATTTCCTGCCGCGTCAACAGAATGGACTGATACTGTATACCTTGCGTCACTCTCAAAGTTCTTGGCGTAGATAGTATACTTGTACTCAGACCACTCATTACCGCCGCCGACGTGCTCAACGGAGTAATCCTCCCCTTCGGTCAGCTCTATCATCTCAGAATCCTTGGTGATGAATACAGTGCTCTTATCGGAGTGCTTGTCAACGTTGTACTCTGTGAGGATAATGTCCTTTTCCTTGGAGATATACTTGTTCGCCAGCTTCTGTGTATCTTCGTCGAACTCAAATGTAGAGCCGAATCTGTTTACGGAGAAGCGGACCTGTGTTTCCAGCTGATTTTCCGCATTATCCTTGGCGCTCGCCTTTATGGTGTAGATGTCATCGTAGTTCTTTCGTGCCGGGAAATTGTCAAAGACGTAATCCAGTCCCTCAGAGGTCTCAACGAACTCGCCGTCATAGGGAAGGTTCTTTCCGCGCTTTGCGCCCTCAAGGGTGATCTTTATGCTGTCTCTGTCGAGGTTGGTGTCGTTGAAGCGGATACGCGGTCTGATCTCATCACCGCCGTTAGCCTTTTCCACCTCTCCGATAGCGATCTTGGGGGCGGTGGTGTCTATGCAGAATCGGCTGCTGTAAGAATCGAGGGTATTGCCTGCCATATCTCTGCCCGAAACGTTCAGCGAGTATTCACCGTCCCTGTCGAACCTTATGGAAGCCACATGGTCCTTGCCCACAGCGGTCCAGTCCGACATTTTCGGGAAGCCCTCTGCGCTTCCGTTGAGAGTTCCCGAAACATTTATCCTCGAAGGATCGAAGTTATCATCGGTAATTCTCAGGGTCATGGTCATATTGTCATGGTAGTAGTGGTCATTCTCTATGCTCTTGTCAATGCCGACATTGAGCGTGGGAGCTGTCTTGTCGATGGTGAAGGTCTCGGAGGTGAACTCGTTTGAAGCTCTGCCTGCAAGGTCTGTACACTTTACGACAAGGTTGTATACACCGTCGTCTTCAAAGTCGATGGGAGCGCTGTACTGTGCTGTATCTGTGCCTGCGGTACCGCCTGTGAGCTCCCATCTGAGAGTCCTTTCGGCGCCGTTCACAGTGACATTTACCAGACTTTCGCTGAAGTTGCGCTCGGTAACGGTAACGACTGCCCTTCTTGATGAGCGGTAGATATTCTTGTGATCCTGATCTCCGCCGTTATTCTGATCGGCAAAGACCACGTCCACTCTCGGATCGGTCTTGTCTATGCTGAACTCTGCCTCAACAGCATTATCGCTGCCGTGACCTGCATTGTCCGAATATCCGAGAACAACGCTGCTGCCGTTGCTGTTTCCGCTGAAACGCATTGAGCCTGTCATGCCGTTTACAAGGTTATAGTATGTGCTGTCGGCATTCCAGACTGCATTTCCGCTGCCAAAGCTTCCGTCTCTGTTGATCGTAACTGTATCGCCGCTGCCTACAGAGGGAGTTACGGTTATGGAGCTCAGTCCGGAATATCCGTCCGTTACTGCGAACCTTATGTCGATATCCTCGCTGTACAGCGGTCTGTTGTTATTATCTCTGTGAGTGGTTTGAGGCAGTATCACTGAAGCGGATGCATTCATTTCATGCTGACCGCTGCTCTCTGTAATGATGCCGTAGGTCTCGATAGTATCGGAGTTTCTCAGTACATTGCTCTCTGCACACACTGTGACGGTTCCACGGAAATCCACAGGAATAGCCGCTGTCCACTCTCTTGTGCCTGTTTTTTCAACAGCTGCCTCACCGTACTTAGAGCCATCTGTATTCCTGAGAGTCACTGTAAGTGACTTGATTCCCGAAAGCGGCACCCTGCCGCCTACTGCGATACGCAAACGGGTCTCGTCTGCCGAGAACACCGAGAACTTCACGCCGCCTTCATTATTGATAATATTTTCATCTCCGAAGTAAACGCCCTCGATGGTGGGGTCCTCCAGATCAAGGAATACCTTCTGCTCGTGTTCGGAGCTTTCAAGTCCTGCCAGATCCACAGCTCTGAATTTAACGGAGATACCGCCGCTGTCCGCAGAGTCGGTATCATAGCTTCCGTCGTCTCTCCTGCCAAGTCTGTAATAGCCTGTTCCGAGAGGGATGATATAACTCTCATCCGTGCTGCTTCTGAGGTATGCATTGAAGCTGTCCTCCGCAGTATCCTCCTCAAAGGAGATATAGTACTCTCCCCTTCCAAGCGCCTCTGCGCTTATATCCGAGGAAGAAAGCCTCAGCTCGGTAGTTCTGCCGTTGATACTTATAATGAGCTTGTTCAGACCCGAACACACATCGGGATTGGGATCGAGAGCTCTGAGCTGTATCTTTACATCGCTGTACGCTCCGTACCAGACCTTGTTTCCGTCACCTTTCCGGCGCTTATCCTCGTCCGAGATATCGCTGATATTCGCCTCGGGAATAGCCGAGTCGATGATAATGCGGAATTTCTCGCCCGCGTCCATACTGCTGAGCTCTCCGGCATTGCCGAGTCTGTCCTTTGCATATATGCTGATATCCGACACAAGATTCCTGCCGTTTATATCGTTTGCGCTGACGATGTCTCTGTACTCTCCGTCAGCGAATATCATGCCGTGAGTCTCCTCACCCAGCTTCCACATTACGGAATCAACACCGATACCGCTTATGTCGCCGCCTTCACCGCTGATGTCGTCAGTGACGGAGACAGAGATACCGCTTCCGTCCCTGAGGATATACTCCTTTACTCCGTCAGTTCCCTGTCTCTCAACAGCATTGCTTACGTTTATGCTGCTGCCGCTGATAGTGGGAGCTGCGCCGTCGTAGTTTATGTATATCCTGTCCGATCTTTCGTCTGCACTTCCCTCATTGCCGCTGTTGTCCACAGCAAAAACGGGCATCTCCTCAGAGAAAATGCTGTTCTTATACGCCTCGGAGGCATTCAGAGTAATGATGAACTTCTGGTTTTCCTCGTCAAATGACAGCACAGGCACCGACTTATAGCTGCTCTCAGCCCTTGCAACAGCATTTCTGTAGCTGTCAGCAGCTGACTTGAACTCTGATATTTCCTTTGCCGCTGCGTCATAAGCCTTCTGAGCATTTGTGATCTTCTTGTCTATCGAGCCGCCCGTGGTCTCAAGCTTTTCGAGAAGGACAGCATCTCTCTCCTCAGCTTCCTTTGCCAGCTCCAGCTCGCGTTCTGTCTCAAAATCGTTCTTTTCCTTTTTGAGAGCCTTCAGCTTGGTATCAAGGTCAGCAAGCTCGGGGCTGAGCTTTTTTTCGACCTCATCACAGATGCCTTCCCTGAGAAGCTTCTTATAGTAGTAATAACTGTCGCCCTGCTCCCCTGTTATCACACCAAGCTCCGCAAGATCGGTATTCTTGAGGAGTTCAACTGCTTTCTTTTCAGCAGTCAGTATCTCACTGTTCTCGATATATCCGCTGAGTGCATCGGCAGTCTCCCAGCCGCCCTCGGGTCTGTCAAATCTGTGATCTCCAACGATAACAGAGCGTATCTCCTGCTTATTTACCGTAGGAGCGTTGATATACTTGTCGTATACCTCACGCACCGACTCCGCCCTGTTCTTGTCGCCGGAATTGTCTGCAAGAGGACATTCCTCTGTATCAGTAACATCAAGTGAAACTCTCAGACCGTCCTTTCCCGTCCACTTATCGCGGTCGATGGGCTGATCAGTGTCAGCGTCCTTTGCCGCGGAGGAGGGAGCGCTCTTATCGATATAGAAGCAGATGCTTCCGTCGAGCACATTTACGACACCGTTATTCTTCCTGAGGATATCCTTTACAAGGAAGAAATGCAGGTCATTCATAACATTGGTGTTTACGATGAATTTCTTATTGTTGCTGTCGATCAGATACTTTCCGTAATTGGAACCGTCCGCGCTGCTGCCGCCGAAATAGTCATATACGATGACACTGTCTCCGAACTCGGGAGGAAATGTCATAAGTGTGCTGCTCGGGAAGCTGTCAATGGTATAGCAGTGATCGCTTCTCTTTGTGATATCCGTCTCGGGCTCATAGTCATAATCCCCGTATCGGTCGAACTTCCTGTATGTGAGGGTTATGGTATTGTTGCCGTCCTTTGCGGGAATGCTGAAAAACCTGTTGCCTGCGACGATATCATCGTACATAGTGCTTTCGTTTACGGTTTCGGTCCCGCCGTATTCGTACTCAGCAAGGTAGTAATTGCCGTCCTCAAGATAGGGAACTCGGAAGCAGGCATCTGATCCCGCACCTGTTACGTCAAAAGTCCTGCTTATGCCTGAGCGCTCCTCGTCATCTTCAAAATTGAAAACAACATTAACGTGTTTCGGAACGATGCTGACTCTTATATCAGCGTTGTTCCTGAATCCCATAGCTTCATTGGCAAGCACATTCGAGAAGCTGAACCAGCCGTTGGCAGTGCTGCGGGTGAAGCTGTCTTCTCCGCAGTAAACCGTCATTCTGACAGCTGAGAGCGAACCCAGCATGATAGAGCCGGCTTCCTTCCACTTGAAGGACGAACCCGAATGATAATATTTTCCGTTCATGAAGATAGAGATATCTTCTCCGCCGGTATTTATGGTAAATCTTCTGGGCGCCACATCAAATCCAAGGCTGTCGGAAACAGCAATGGTGTAGGTCTCCTCATCGGTATTCTCATTTTTCTTCTGAAGGTTTATATTGCCGTTTACAGCTATGGTCTGAGGCGCGGTGTCTCCGCCGATGACGTAGTTGTTCTTTGGGGTCACATAAAACTCGCCGCCGATGAGACAGTAGCTTCCCTCAACAAGCCCCGAGAACTCCACCTCATTCTCAAAGGCTTCCCTGCCGTTTATGACAGCATAGGTCTCCAGAACTATGTTATTATCGCCCAGCTCGGCTTCCTTTCCGGTATTTCTCTTGTAGATATACTCGCCGACAGCCATTTTATCGTTGCTCGGCTCTGCGCCGTATGCTGCTGTTATGGTACCTGTGGCGTTCCAGTCCTCATAGCTGTGTCTTACATCAGGTCCGAACAGCTTGTATACAAGCTGAGCGTAGTCCGCTTTGCTGACAGTATGATTGACGAAGGTAACGGTATACTCCTCCGTCTGCATATCGGGCTCATTTTCCTCCTGAGCCGCTGTGGGGTGCATATCGGCAGTGGGCATAACTGCCGCAGCTGCCTCCGCGGCAGGCAGACTGTAAAGCGTATGCGACACGAACAAAAGAGCTGCCGCAAAAGCTATTTTTTTCCTGAAATCAAAGATGCCGTTATTCATCCCGATCTACCTCCTTTTTCTCGAGACCAGACCTACAGCCGCCGCTGCCGCGATGACAGCCGCAGCAATAACGGGAAAGGGCAGTCCGCCCCTTTTTCTTGTTTCGGTCTCGCCCGGTATGGCGTTTGTGGTCGAAGAAGCTTCCGCAGAAGCTGATGTTTTTATTGTGGTTGACTCAGCAGTAGTTGTCGCTGCTGATGAAGAAACGGTCGTGGTCACAGATGCAGAAGCGGTAACAGCCGAAGTCACAGCAGCAGCCGTAGTGACAAGACTGTCCGTATTCTCCTGCGGAGAGCCGCTTTCCTCTGCTTCTGTGTCCTGTGAGGGCTGAGACCTCTGTATATCTCCGTTATCGGCAGGTCTTTCCTCCTGCACATTGACGGGAGCAGCCGCATTTCCGACTGTGATGCCGCCGCCCTCCAGAAGTGAAAAGCATTCGGCACCGAACTCCGCGTCCATATCATTGTATGTGAATATCTTCATATTGAAGTTTCCGCCGCTCTCAGCGAATGAAGCGCCGTACCAGCCGTCAGGGACGTTTCCGTCAACTCTTATCCTGAGCCTTCCTATCTCGCCGTCATCGGTGAACCTATGTCTCTTCGGCACCTCGAAGCAGGCTGAAAGCATTCTTCCCGAATCGTCACAGCGGTACATATTTACGCCTGCAAAACCGTCGGCAGTAAGAGATACATCCACTTCATCGTCGAACCTCAGTCCCTCGTCCAGAACGATTATCATATTCAGCGAGGTAAAACCCGGATTGTTGCTGATGTATATGGGTATCTCCACAAGGTCGTTCTCAGCCAGAGAAGCCCTGTCCACCTCGGCGCTGCCAAGTGAAAGCCCGATCCCCGAGGGAGCGTCATAAGCCTGCGACTGCATGGTGCATACCGCAGCCTGACATATTATAAGTCCTGTGCAGACAGCAGCTGATCGTCCGTATCTCATCTTTTTCTGCCGCCGTTGTCGATAACGTCCACATCTGCATTTATGAGCAGTATGTTCCTGACTATCCTGAAGTCGTTCTGACCGCCCGTAGTCGTTCCGACTACTACGGTGTCACTTATATTGTCCTTGGGTTTATGTCCCACAACGACGGTGATAATATCCCCGTCCTTGTTATCGTCGATGTTCTCATCAGCAAATATCTCGTCCGAGACCCTCATTGACCTGCTGACAGATTGCGTCTGCAAGCCTTTCTCGGCAGTAACGCCCTTTGAGGTGAACTCCGAGACCAGATTTGATATGACTCTGAATCTTATTGTGATTATGACTGCGATAAGGAGCAGCACAAGTCCGATACCGAGAGATATCTGTGATATCAGCTGCCAGTAAAAAGAATTCATGCCGTCCCTCCTTATTCCGAGCCGTTGATGCTCTCGATGATCCTGTCATAGAAGCTGAGGATGTACTCCTTAGCCTCCGCAGCACGGTCATCGACGGCATTTATCTTCTCGGTCTTTGCTTTGATGTTGTCAAGGAAGCTCCTCTGCTCGTCATAGGAGATACCCGACTTTGCGAAATCGTTCATGTTGGTGTTTTCTAAGTTTATGAGGGTCTTGTATGTCTCGAGGATTATTATCTCCGAGCCTGCATTAGCCTCCTCTATAAGCGAATCCAGCTCATTCATGCTCGCCCAGAGATCAGCGGAGAAGTTCTTCTTGAGCAGCTCGTTCTCCTTTTTCTGGGTCTGAGAGTAGAAGTCGCCGATAGCGCAGTAAACTCTTGCTATATCGTATTTATCCGAGTCGTACTTTTTGAAGTTGTCGGTCTGAGCCTCCTTGAACCACTTTACTGCGGCGATCCTGCCGGTGGTGCTTCCGTTCTGCTTGGTGCTGTCGCCCTCGCTTCCGTAGAAATAGTAATACCAGTAGAGTATGCCCAGCTCGTAGGCTACCTCCTCATACTGCGGGTCCTTTTTCAGCTCGTTTATATTCTCGTTTATGAGAGTAAGTATCTGACCTGTCTCCTTCTCGTCGAATACCATATCCGTCTTGTAAAGCTCTATGAGCTTCAGATAGGCGTCGGCATAGGAGCCGTCGGCATTTATGACATCCTCAAAGGCAGCAGCCCTCTCGGTGTATTCGTTGGAGTTTTCGGCTCTTTCCACCAGCTTGTTGAAGTCCTCGCTCCTGCTCTTGTTTGCCATAGTCCCTGCAAAGAATGAGAAGCCGAGAAATACTGCCGCAATGCCTGCGAATATGCCCGCAGCTCTTGCGTAGGTATGGTTCTCAGCCTTGTATAGAGCGTCATAGAGCTCGTCACAGCTGGGATATCTCTTGCTCCTGTCCTCGTTGACGCACTTCTTGATTATCCTGACGAGAGCGGAGTTCATGCCCTTTCCGAATGTGAACCTCTCGGCGGAGCTTACCAGCTTTCCGTTGGCAGAGACGTTCAGGGGCTTTTTGCCCGTGAGCATATGATACAGGGTAGCGCCGATATTGAAAATATCCGTCCTCTCGTCCAGTTCCTCCTTGTTGAACTGCTCGGGGGCGGCATAGGCAGGAGTATAGGCAAAGGTACCCTGTCTTCTTTCGATAACGGAACCGAAGTCGATGAATTTGAGCTTTCCGTACTTGTCGGAGCGCTTCATATTCTCAAAATCATCGTAATTTCTTACTACCATGATATTGTCGGGCTTCATATCGCTGTGTATCATTCCGCACTTGTGTATGAACGACATTACCGAGCAGATATCCTTGGCATACCTGAGAACGGTCTTGTGGCGGAATGGGTCGTATGCAAGGAGCTTTTCCATGGATACGCCGTCGATGTAGTCCTGAACTATATACAAAGCCTCGGGCTTGTTGTCGATTATCTCGATGATATTGGGGAAGTAGGAGTTCTTTACGTCCTTTTCGCAGAATTCCTTGATGAGCAGTGACTCCTGCCTTGCATTATAGGCGTCGGCACCGTTGGTCTTCATGACCTCCTTTACCGCACGCTGAGCGTTGTTGGCTTTCAGGTCAACGGCTCTGTATACAACGGAGGTACCGCCCTTACCCGCAATATTGACGATCTTGTATCTGTTTTCAAGGACGAATCCTTTATTGAGCAAATAGATCTCCTCGCTTTCAGCAGAGCTTTACCATAAGAGCGGTGATGTTATCCTTTTCGCCGCCCTTGATGACCTTGTTTTTCAGCTTTTCCAGATGTCCCGACATTATCTTTTCGTCCTCGTTGATTGAGGGCTTCAGCAGGAACTGCATCTCGTCCGCTGTTATCTTCTTTCTGAAGCCGTCGGTACAGAGCATATAGCACTCATTCTCACTGTATTCTCCTATGCTGTAATCGTAGGAGGTATCGTCAAGTCCTGCTCCGATACAGTTGGTGAGCTGGTTCTGTCTTGGGTCTGTTTCAGCCATTTCGGCAGTTATTACGCCGTTTCTGACGTCCTGTGCCACTACTGAGTGGTCTGAGGTCAGTATCTTTATCTCCTCGTCGGTTATCTTATACAGCCGTGAGTCGCCGACGTGAGCGATGAGCATACGCTTCAGCTGAGGGATGATCAGTATCCCCGTAAATGTAGTCGCCATATCCGCGGAGTGCTTTTCCGCATAGGCGTTTATACTGTCGTTGAGCTCGTGGAGCCTGTCATCGACGGACTCCCTTATCTTCAGTATGGAGGCTCCCCTTCGCATAAGGTCGGCAAAGTCCTCAGCGAACCACTCGTTCATGCGCTTGCAGACATAGCCGCTTGCCTTCTCACCCGAGGAAAGTCCGCCCACGCCGTCGCAGACTGCGGCAAAGAAGATATTCTCGCCGCCGAACTCTGCCTCAGCGGCAAATAGAGAGTCCTGATTGACCTTTCTCACCGCGCCCTCGGTAGTCACATACGAAAACATATATTTCATTCACGTTCACCGTCAGTTCTCTTCGTAGAATGTATAGGATATGCCGTGATACAGGAAATTACAGCCTGAGAAGATGACAGTCTTCTCGCCTGCGGGCACATCGCTCCCCTCAACGCTGAGGGAGTTGCACGAGATGTTCTCTATGCAGATATTATGCCTGCTGCCGTTGCTCTCGCGGTCTATTACGATACCCGAAAGCTCCGCACAGGTAAAGGGATACACGAAAACGGGTATCCTCTCATTGCTTGAGCCGTTTATGAAGTAGGCTATCTTCTTGACCTTGTTCTTGGGAGGCTCCTGCTTCTTGCCTGCGGCACCGACTATGACCGTAGCCGCGTCCCCCGAGTTCACAGTGAACACAAAGGGGGCGTCATAGATGTAGATCACATCGCCGCTGGTGATGGTCTCCTTTGATATCCTGCGGGCATTCTCCGCAAAGTCATTTAGGAAGGTGCCGTTTGCCGAGCCTCTGTCCTCCACGAACCACTGTCCGTCCTCGAAGCCGATAGCCGCATGGACCTTTGAGACAGTGCCCTTATCAGTCAGTGAAAGGTCATTGTCGGGACGTCTGCCGATGGTGAAAGGCACATGATCTATAGGGAACTCCCTGTTGTTCTCGTCCTTGAGGTATGCAAGGCAGTCCGAGCTTCTTCTGTTTACGAGTATAGTGTGGTCGCCGTCATCGTCTGCCGGCACATCAGCACCTGCTGCTGCCGCAGGTGAAGGAGAGTCCGCAGCGGTATCAGCCGCAGGAACGGGGTCCTCCACGGGGATAGACAGCACATCATGGAGCAGAGTATAGAGCTGAGCATAGGACATACCGCCGTTCTTGGGAGTCTTGCTGTTCTGCTTGCCCATAAGGTCCTCAAGGGAAAAGCTGTACTTCTGCATTACAGTGCCGTTGGTAATGGTTATGCTGGCATTCTTGTTGAGCTTGCTGAGGAACTTGACCACGTTGGAGCACTTGTAGATATTCTCCGAGAGAGGGAGATAAGCCACAAAGACCTTCTGTCTTTCCACGTCGTAGTACACATTCTTCAGATCACTGAGCAGGAGATTGTCTGCGGAGAGCCCCTCCGTCCTTGCACAGAACTCATATATCTTCTGGAACTGGTTTATAATGCTGAAATACTTTTCCTGAGGCATGGTCTGCTTGATATACTCGGAAAGTGCCGTCATATTGCTGACATTGTATTTAAAGACGTTTCTCGTTGCGGTCTTTTCCCACCTTATGCCGAGAAAGCCAATATCCCTTTTACTGTTTATCAGCTGAAGCTGATCCTCGTCTATCCTGTCCTTCTTTTTCAGCCCTGCCTGCATAAAGGTATCACAGTTCTGATAAAGAAGCTTAGTAGTGACGCTGCCTGCCATAAATTCACCCCTTAATCCCCTGCCGAAAAACGCCGTAACACCGTGCATCGGCAGGCTTTGAAAAAAATGATCTCTCTATATTTTACAAATGCGGATGTCAAAAAATACACACACTGATATTATAGCACTTTTCACGACTTTTGTCAATAATTTGAATAAGTTTATTACAAAACAAATAGAATTTACAAAAAAATGAGCTCCCCGAAGGGAGCTCTGCTACTCAACAACTCATATTACAGCATAGGGAGGGGCAGTGCATATCAATATGCACCATTGAGCAGACCGCTCTGTATGGAAAGAGCGTCGTTTGCAGTGATGCCGCCGCCTGTCTCGCAGACATCGCCGTTGAATCTTCCCATACTTGAGAGGTTATACTTGTCGGGGTTAGCCATGGACTGCATGATGAAGATAGCATCGGCAAGGTCGGTATCACCATCGCAGTTTGCGTCACCGTTTCGTACTATTGAAGGGTCCTGTAACGTCTTTTCAAGTCTGCTCTCGATCATAACGGGCGCAGGCTGTACCCCTGCTCTTTCGCCAAACTTAGCTGCTGTGAGCTCAGCACGGTAATCTGCCATATAAGAGAGATATTCCCCGCGATTGTCATAGGGCAGCTCCTGTTCACCCAGTTTCGTGCATCTGTAAACATATATCGAGAACTGATAGATAGAAACATCGGTAAGGTCTCCGTATAAGCCGTTTCCGTTGATGTCGAGGGTGTCCGTAAAGAAGCTCCATACATCATCGGGAATGATGGACTGCTCTCTGGAGACGCTGTTTTTATAGTCATAGAGGTACATATCAGCGATGAGGATATCCTTGTAATCAAGGACGCCGTCGCCTGTTGCGTCCATAGGAGTTACCTCTCCTGACGCAACGCTTTCATAATAGTCATTGGAGTGCACGCACATATATTGCTCATCGTAGACCATCTTTTCGTCAACAGGATACATCCTGTCATAATTTCTCCTTACATAATCTCCGAAATAAATGGACTGAGCGTCGGGGTGGATCGCTGTGTAGTGATCGTTGTCAAAATATATGTCATCGGGTCTGCCGTTCTTTTCGAGAAGATATTCCGTTGCATATTCCTCAAAATCATACAGCTTCAGCTCATTGGCAAAGAAACGGTAGTCTGCCTCGCAGATCGCCCACTGCTCATCTGTTACAGATGTTTCGAGATCGGGCAGCTTCCATGCAAGAAGTCCCTCGGGGTCCTGATCGATCGGGAGGAGTGATTCTATCCATTCATGATTTCTTTTTACTCTGTTCATCTGTCCGCGCTGCTCATTAAACAGCATATATATGCAGGCATCATCGAATGTCTCCTGTCCGTCGCCGTCGATATCGAGGACTATGTCTCCCATCTCAAGGCTGTTGCTGAATACGCCGCCGCCGAGAGTGTCCTTGACAAATGACCTGAGGTACTCGATGAATGTATCGGCAAAGCCGTGGGGAATCTGTTCATAGCCCACTATTGTCTGCGCGAGTTCCTTCTCGAACATATCATCAAGCTCTTCCTGAGTATATGCCTCCTTGTCAAAGTCGGGAGAATTACATATCTCCACGATCTCGGGGTAAGCAGGACCGTATATGGGCTCGCCCTGTGTATAAGTAACGATATCGAAGTCAGCATAGTAATCCTTTGAGAGATATTCGCCCTTCGCCTTTTTCCTTGTAACAAGGTACTTCAGCAGAATATCGGAGTCGGCATGGTCAACAGAACCGCTCATGTCATAGTCCGCGATGGAGAGTATATTGTTCTCGATGGCAGGCTCCAGTTCCTTTCGGTAATCATATGCCATGAGATAGAAGCAGTCCTTTACATCAAACTGTCCGTCCATATTTATATCAATATCCGTATCCCCGTTATCCATTCCCGCAAGAATGCTGAATTCGTCATAGCTTGAAGCTGCCGCAGTCCCGGGAGAAGCTGCTGTATTGAGAGGGGCAGCAGCGTTTGCCATCATGATGAGTGAAGCCGCAAATGGTGTAAACTTTTTCATTTCAACGCTCCTTTCAAGGTAATCATCCTTGGATCTTGTAGTAGTAACTGTTGTTGCCGCAGCAGGCACAGCGGCTGTCGTCCGAGGGATGAATGACGTTGCCGCAGCTGCCGCAGGTGCTGTGGATAATCCGGTGGTCTGTGCTGCTGTATAAGCGGTTTTCGGCGCAGTTGTAAGTACTGCTGCCGATACAGCTGTCGTCACAGCCGTATCCTTCACCGATGTGAACGTAGTTATGGCCGAAGCAGTCCCGTCGGTGGTAACTGCGGAGGTTGAAACGCTGTGACTTGCGGGCGGAACAGTAGTTTCCGCAGTGATGATACCGCCGTCATCGGGAAGCTCGATATCCTTGCTGTTCATCCTGAAAACACCGAAGCCGACAAATGCAGCCGCGCATACAGACAGTGCAGCAGCAGCGCTCCGCCTCATTATAACAGCTCTGCGCCTGTCCTTAGCTATCGCTTCATCCCGACGCCTCAGTACGGTCTGAGTAACTTCATCATAATCCCGCATACGTTATCCCCTCCTTTTCCAGCTCTGCTCTGAGAGCTTTTTTTGCCTGATACAGCATATTTGTTATCTGTCGGCTGCTCTTATGCATGATGACCGCAGTTTCCGAATTTGAAAATCCCTCGATATAAATCAGGCATATGACCTGACGGTATTCATATTTCAGTTTCTGCATCAGCCTGTGAATGATCGCCTTACGCTCCTCGAGCAGATAGTCCTTTTCGATATCCTGATCCGATCTCAGATCATAACACTCATCCACAGAAACTGTCGCAGTACGTTTTCGCTTTCTCAGGTAGTCGATAGCAAGATTTCTTGCAATGGCATAGAGCCATGTCCTGAAGGAGCTTTTGCCTGAATATTTAGGTTTTTTGTACGCCAGTCTGAAGAAGGTCTCTTCCATGAGCTCTTCCGCATCAAAAATATCGTTGGTAAAACTGTTGAGGAAAAAGGTAAGACCGTCCTTGTATTCTCGGACGAGATCACCCATAGCCGAATCATCGCCGGCAAGATAACGGTCGTAGCTACCTGAACCATTATCCATAGACAAGGCTCCTTTCCGGAAATTTTTGCCTTTCAGTATATTAGACGTAAGCTTTCTGAAAATGTCTTAGAAAAAAACAAAGTTTTTAGTGGTCAGTACTCAGGGCTTAGCAGCGGCAGGTATTAACCGCCTGTGTCTCATGTCACAAATGTCAGAGACCATTGCAGGGAACGCCGCAAAGCTATTTTATGCAAAAGTTTTTACGCCGCATTTCTTGCTATTTTCACACTTATATGCTATAATGAATGTAGAACATTCATTATAAATTATCTGAAAGCCCTTGCAGATGCGCAGATCAGAGATCTGCTCCCTGCAATCGGGAAATTATAGCATAACGCTTCGCTTATATGCTATAATATAAACAACATAACCAAAGGAGAGGTGACCATGCACCACTGCGGCACTCTGACCATTGATACGCCAAGACTTCTGCTTCGCCGATTTGAAGCAGGCGACCTCATGGATATGCTGGGGAACTGGGCTTCCGATCCTGCTGTACAGACCGAATACGGCGAGCCTGTGTACTCCACCGCACAGGAGGCGGAGGGGCTTCTCAACAGGTATATCGTGGGTTACAGCTCCGACAGCTTCTACCGCTGGGCAGTCATCGAAAAGGACAGCGGACGCAATATCGGTCAGATAGCCTTCTGCCGCGTTTACGAGGAGCTCCGCACCGCCGAGATAGAGTACTGTATCGGCACAGCCTTTCAGGGCAGAGGCTATGCGGGTGAGGCTCTCTCCGCAGTAATCGGCAATATCTTCGCAAACACGGATTTTCAGCGGCTGGAAGCCTATCACCGTGCCGAGAACACCAAGTCGGGACGGGTGCTTGAAAAGTCCGCAATGCATATAACAGATAATGTTGAACGCTTCCGACAGCAGGGCATTACTCCCGAGGGAGAGGTGTGCTACTGCATAGAGAGAAGCTGAAAGGAGGAACGCCATGAAACTGAATTTCACCAAGCTGAAGCCAAATTCTCCCGATTTCCGCAAAGTAAAGCAGCTTTACATGAGAGCATTCCCCGATGACGAGAGAGCACCTTTCCTTATGCTGGTGCTCAAAGCCAAGAAAAAGGGCGTGGATTTCTGGAGCATCAGCTGCGACGGTCAGTGGGCAGGTATGCTCTATATCGTCAACCACCGCGACCTTTCCTATGTTTTCTACCTTGCAGTCTCGGAGGAGCTGAGAGGCAGAGGTATCGGCAGCGCCATACTCAGGTCCGCACAGAAGATATACAAGGACCGCAGGCTGTTCCTCGCCATTGAGGAGCTTGACGAGAACGCCGAGAACTACAGCCAGCGCGTCAGCCGCAGGAACTTCTATATCCGCAGCGGCTTTGAGGAGCTTCACCGCAAGCTCCGCGAGGGCAATGTCGTATACGATATCCTTGGCGTAGGCGGCGATGTGAAGGCTTCCGAGTACAAGGCGCTGATGAACGGCTACGCAGGCAGTATCCTGTCAAAGCTTTTCACCATGGAATTTGTGGACTGATATGTAAACAAAGCGCCCCTGAGTGTCAGACGAAAACGCTCGGGGGCGTATATTTATACATAGAGATCTACCTCGTCCGTATCGGGAGCTTCAAATATATTGGCAAACTTACGCGCCAGTCCCTCGTCGATGAAGTAGGCGTCGCTCCTGCCTGCGGCTACCTCAGCATTGCGCTTGTCCACACGACGCTGCCACTCCTCATCGTCAACGGTGATGAAGTGTATCTCGTTTGCAATACCCCGTGAACGGTAGAACTCCCTTGCGAAGTCCCTGCCCTGACGGGTCCAGAAGCCCCAGTCAAGGATAACGTCGGTGCCTGCGGATACTATCTCCGCCGATTTTTTATAAAGGTACTGCTCGGTGCGGCGGACGTATTCATCGTGACGGCCTCCCGTATCGCTGCCGAAAATGTCCAGCATGAGCTCGTCTATGGAGAGAATGACCGCTCCCAGTTGGTCTTTCAGTTTCTGCGCATAGGTGCTCTTTCCCGAGCATATCCTGCCGCAGGTCATTATGACTTTAGCCATTTATTTCTCCTTCCGTATCAGCTTGGTAAATCCCGGGCCGCTGTGCTCGTGGGGATGGGCTGTATAGCCGCACTTACGGTAAAACTCCTCCTTATCCTTTGCACTGATAAGCTGGAAACGACACTCCCAGCCCTCCTCCAGCTCCCCGCGGATGTAGTCCTCGATATGGCACATGAGCTCCCTGCCCACGCCCTTTCCCTGATATTCGGGAGCGACTATGAGGTCCTTGAGAAAGAACGCCATGCCGCCGTCACCGATAAGTCTTGCCATAGCTATGACCTTGTCCTCGTCCGTAACTGAAAAGGTAACGTAGCTGTTTTTCAGTGACTTCTCCACCAGTCTGCGGTCGGGCTCTCCCCAGCCTGCGGAGCTGAAAAGCTTTATATAATCATCTGCGCTGAGTTTGTCGTGAATAATTCTGTATCCCATATAACCCATCTCCTTTTTCTAAAGTATACCACATAAACGCTGTTTTTTCAATATAACATGAGCTTTTTGTACAAATACCGCGCCCCCCTGTTTTTGTGCAAAAATGGCTTTGAAAAGGTCTGCGGAAAAGAGCCGCACCAGCCACAGGATAGACTCCGAAGAGGAACAGCCCGACGGAGCTATAATACTCCGCGTCCGCAAGGAATACAACAATTCCGCTTCCGTGGGAGACTATTTTGACTGATATCACCGAAAAAGCCGCGTAAAGCGGCTTTTTTTCTTGACAATATAGCTGTTGAAATATCCGACGGAAAGTGATATAATACTAACATAAGGAACAAATTTCGTTAAAATAAAATAATATTTTTCATAGTGTGACACTATTAAGTCTTCGTCCGATTACTATATTGAAAGCACAAACCCGTATATAAAAAGGAGAAGGGAAAAATGAAAAGGAATATCAGCATCGCAGCAGCTGCTCTGACAGCTGTATTATCGTTCACAGCCTGCGGCAGAGTCACAGGCACCAATGAAGAGCTCTCTGCTCTCCCCGTTGTTACCACAAACACAGCTTCCTCTGTGGCAGCTTCCACAACTACAGCTGCTCCCTCGGCAGTTACTGCCACAACTTCGGCAGCTGAAGGAAGCTCTGAGGAAACCACCGCAGCAGCTCCCGATGCTGCAAATACAGAGTCCACAACAGCCGCAAGCGTTGCTGCAGGCGGCGGCGACCAGAGCAGCAACTCAGGCAGCGCAGGCAGCAGCAACTCAGGCAGCAGCAGCGGAAGCGGCAGCACACAGCAGTCCGCACCTGCCAGCCGCGATCACGCTCCTTCACCCGAGGATTACAACTACGGACCTGCTCCCACACAGTACAGCAACGACGGTCTCACATACATACAGGGCGTACTCATCGCCAACAAGAGCTACAGTCTCCCTGCTGACTTCAATCCCGGACTTGACCCCACCTGCCAGAACCAGTTCTACAAGCTCCAGAGCGATGCAGCAGCACAGGGTCTGAACATATGGCTCTCATCGGGCTTCCGTTCATATGACTACCAGAACCAGATATACAACAATTATGTTGCCCGCGACGGACAAGCTGCGGCAGACACATACTCCGCACGCCCGGGTCACTCCGAGCACCAGTCGGGTCTTGCTATCGACGTAAACCAGATAGACGACTCATTCATCGGTACTCCCGAGGCTATCTGGCTTGAGAACCACTGCCATGAGTACGGATTTATCCTCCGCTATCCTCAGGGCAAGCAGGACATCACAGGCTATAAGTACGAGTCATGGCACATCCGCTATGTCGGCACGGATATGTCCTATCCCATCCACGACAGCGGACTCACTCTTGAGGAGTACTTCGGCATCGACTCATACTATCATTAATTAAGCCGCTTATATACGGTAACATAACAGTCAGAGCGTTCCCGCGGGAGCGCTCTTTTTATTTTTTGAAAAATTTTTTCATTTTTGTAAGAGTTTTCTGTTTTTTTGGCGTCTAATATTATATAAAGTATTTTTTATTATGAATAATAAGCTTGGAAACGTCCGCCATCTGTGCTATAATAATCAAAAAGGAGGTATGAGATGTATTTACCGCATAACATAGCAGAGCTGGTCGGCGGACTGAGCTTTGATGAAAATACTGTCGGTATGTCCGACTCAAGGGTGTTCACCTTCCCCGATATGGTGCTGAAGGTGGAAAAGCACAGTTCCGAATCAGAACAAGTGCATAAAATGATGAAATGGCTTCAGGGAAAGCTCCCCATACCGAGGATACTCGGCACCGCAAGCGAAAACGGCACGGACTATCTCCTCATGTCAAAGGCTGAGGGACAGATGTCCTGCGCCGAGGAGTATATGCTCCGCCCCCAACTGCTGACGGATATAATGGCAGAGGCTCTCAGGCTTCTCTGGAGCGTCGATATCTCGGACTGCCCCTGCTCAAACAGTGCTCAGCGCAGGCTTCAGCTTGCGGAGTACCGCATGGAGAACGGTCTTGTTGACACTGAGGAGTGCGATCCCGATACCTTCGGGAAAAACGGTTTCAGGGACCCCCGTCAGCTTCTTGAGTGGCTGAAGGAGAATATTCCCGAGGAGGAGAGCGTACTGTCACACGGAGACCTGTGTCTGCCAAATGTGTTTGTGAAGGACGGCAAACTGAGCTGCTTCATTGACTTGGGACGCTGCGGCGTCGGCGATAAGTGGAACGACATCGCCATTCTCTGCCGCAGTCTCGGAAGCAATTTCCGCGGAGAATACGGCGGAAAAGTCTACAACGGGTACAGCGAGGATATGCTCTTTGAGCGCCTCGGCATTGCTCCCGACAGGAAGAAAATGGAGTTTTTTCGTCTTCTTGACGAGCTTTTCTGAGATAACGGCTTTCGTCATTTTCACCAAAAGCGCGGCATTATCGGCACTTTTTACTCATTTTACGGCCATTATCCGCAGTTTTTGTTGACAATGCAATAAGGAAGCATTATACTGTTATTATGGATAACTGTCAATCATTATACGTTTCAGCGAAAGGAGTAATCACTATGGAAAACATGAAGAAACTGACCAAGGTCACCGCAGGCGTGATGAGTTTTGCACTTGCTCTCAGCGCAGTCGGTACCGTACCATTCAGCAGCCCGAAAGACAGCGCATCAGCCGCATCTGACTTTCATGTGTTTGAATATGAGATAAAGGACCTGCTGATCAGTCATGCCGACGATTACGGGATCGAAGGTCTTGTGAAGGAGCCTCAGTCGCCATGGTATGTATACGATTATGCTTATATCAGGGATTTTCAATATGAATCCTTCAGCATCGGCGATGGCCGTTGGGGAGATCCGGAAGAGATCCGTCAAAGAAATATCGATCTCATGGATCAGGTGGATGAAAACTCGGTAGTAACTCTGAAGTTCACCTCGTTTGATTATTACCCAGAGTTAATGGAAGAGAACTCAAACAACAGATCCCAAAACACAAGGGACTATTCCATCTACGAGATAACAGGTCTTAAATCCGCAAATATCCACTACTACGGCGATATCAACGACGACGGTGTCATCGACAGCTTCGATGTTATCATGTACAGAAAGGCTCTCACAGACAAGCTGGCTGAGCCGCTTACCGATAGTCAGTTCGACAATGCAGATATCAACAAAGACCTCGAGATCGATGAGGATGACCTCCATGAGGTCATCGACTTCACTCTCGGCAAGACAAAGGAATTCAACAGTGCTTCTGCCATTGGAAGTATCCGCCTTGACAATACCGTAGATGTTCTGGCTTCCGAAGGACAGGCTTCGGATGAGGCTTTCGCAAAGGCTGAAATGAATCTCGGCGTGAATATCCTCAAGAAGTCATTTGATCCCACAAATAAGCCCGACGAGAACTTCCTTATCTCACCTGTTTCCATCTCTACTGCCCTTGCTATGACTGCAAACGGTGCTGACGGCAATACCCGCGATCAGATGGAGCAGCTTCTGGGAAGCGGTCTCACTCTTGACCAGCTCAACGAGTACATGGCTTACTATAAGAACAACCTCCCCGACGAGAAGAAGGAGAAGCTCTATCTTGCCAACTCCATCTGGTTCAGAGACGATCCCACGCTCAAGGTACATGACAGCTTCCTTGAGACAAACAAGAAGTTCTATGACTCCGAGATATACAAGACTCCCTTTGATGATACCACTGTTGACGATATAAACAGCTGGGTAAACCAAAACACCAGAAGCATGATACCCAAGCTCCTGAACCACGGCGACCTTGACGAAAAGAATGATGTAAAGCCAATGATGACGCTTATCAACACTCTCTATTTCGAGGCTGAATGGGATAAGATTTATGAGGATTTCCAGGTATACGATGACAAGTTCACAAACTTCAAAGGCGAGGAGAATGACATCGAGCTCATGAGCAGCATGGAACAGTATTACTATGACTTAGGTGATGCCGATGCATTCAGAAAGTACTACAAGAACAAGAATTACAGCTTTGTAGGTATACTTCCCAAGGAGAACGACATCGAAAGCTACGTTGATAATCTTGATGCTGACAAGCTCCTCGAGGGACTCAGTGAATACGAAGACCCCGAGAGTGTCGATCTTTATGTTAAGATACCCAAGTTCAAGTACAATTACGAGTCAAAGCTCAAGGATGTACTTATAGACCTTGGTATGGGAGATGCATTTGATGATTACAAGGCTGACTTCTCAAAGATCAACGATCTCTCTGTAGACGACGCAGCAAAGCTCTATATCGGTGATGTTCTTCACAAGACAAGGATAGAGATGGCAGAAAAAGGCACAAAGGCAGCCGCAGTTACTGCTGTTATGATGATAGCAGCTTCTGCCCCACAGCCTCAGCCGAAGAAAGAAATACACATCGAACTTGACAGACCCTTTGTTTACATGATACTTGACAAGAATGATGTTCCCGTATTCATTGGTGTAGCAACAGATCTGAAAGCAAACTGAATAAATACAATGCCGTCGGTACCACATATGCCGACGGCATTTTTTACATAATGAGAGGGACATCGTTCCCGCATGAGCCAACGGACGCCCCATGGGCGTCCATACAATGCACTAACAACTGATTACTTTTTTACTTGCATTGCATGGAAAAAAGCTGTATAATATAATTAAAATAAAAAAATAATTCTGAGGCTGTTACGGTTCGGGCATAAGTACAGAATAGATATTATGAAAGCCGATGACGCGTCGGATGCTTTGAAAGAAGGTGAGATCATGACACAGAAAGAATACAGAAAGGCTGCGGCTCAGTCCGAGGAGAACGCTCAGCGTACCCTGTTCGATAAATACTTCAATTACGTTTACACTATCGTTTTCAGCCGCCTGCGAAGCTGTGCAAGCCGAGAGGATATAGAGGAATGTGTGGGGGACGTCTTTGCTGACGTATATATGCGGTTTGATGAACGCAGGGCATTTGAGGGAGACCCTACGGGCTTCGTGGGCACTGTTGCAAGGCGCAAGGCTGCCGATATGTATAAAAGGCTCACGAAAAACAAATTCGGCAGCATATCCATTGACGATGAGGAAGCCGCTGAGATAGAGGCTCCCGATAACACCGCAGATACAGTTGAGAAAAAAGAGCTGAGAGGCTCGCTTATAAAATGTGTGGAGCTGCTGGGTGAACCCGATTCTACCATAATCATACAGAAATACTTTTTCATGCGCAGTTCCACAGAGATATCAAAGCTTGTGTCACTGACTCCCGAAGCTGTCCGCGTCCGATGCAGCCGCGCGCTTAAAAAGCTCAGGGAAACGCTCACCGATATGAACATTTCACTTTAAAGGAGGTACAGTTATGAACGATAAGGATATTAACCTTGACGCTCTCGAAAACGCCGATGAAGATACAATAAAGAAAATTGCGGCGGACTGTCCTGCTTCCGATGAAGAAAAGGAGAGAATGTTTGCAATGAGCAGAAAGATATATAAAGAAAGAACCAAGGAAAGCAATAATATAAACGACATGGAGGTCTCGGGCGTTGACGTCTATAAGAGACCTGCATGGCTCAAGTTTGCTGCGGCGGCAGCTGCCATTGCCATCGCAGCAGGTGCTGTGACAGGAGGCGGTATACTCCTGAAAAGGCACCGCACTCAGCCTAAGGTGGACAGCTCAGAAATAGAAGAACTGGCAATGTCTCCCTTCGGTGATCTCAGCGGCTGCCGTGTAAGGCTAAGCAATGCCGCAATAGCTCCTGCGGTATTTGAACCAAATGAGGAGAACAGGACAGCTCTCCTCACCGCTCTCAACGAGGGCGAGTGGAACAAGATATCGCCCGATACTCCCCTGCCCGACGGAGAAAGTGAGCTCATTTACATCATGAACGGCACCAAGCCCTGCCGTCTCACCCTCTACGGCGACCACACCATCTGTTACGAGGATAACTCCTCCAAGGAGAGGTATGAGATAGACATTGATACCGAAAATGCAGTCCGTGAGGCTATAAAGTACGATCCCGAAGCAGGCGACGAGCTTATCTATCTTGACGTCAATGACTTAAACAATATCAACTCAGTATGGCTTACCACATCCTCGCTCAATCCGGATTATGCAGACGTTTATATTCCTCCTGCCGGTAAGATCTTCACAGTTCCTGCAAAGAACTGCCGGTTCTGTGTAAATGAAAAATGGGATGCCGAGGCAGCTTTCAGCTGCGAGAACATTCCCGAAGCGCTGAGCATATTCACTGAGATGGAATGGAAAGAGGCAGACTGCGAGCCTAACTTTGGTGATGATATCTGCTATGTTGCATTCAGATGCTCTGACCAATACGGTCTCTTCAATTACTCACTCAATGTATACTCCAATGGATATGCTTATGCTGAATACAGCGATAAATCAACAGGAGAAGCAGGATCGTGCATATATATGCTTAAAACTCAGGACTATGAAAGCCTCCACAGTGCCTTTGTAGATGAAGCTTATGTACAGCTGAACAACATGGATCCCGCTGAAGAAATAAAGCATTGCAAACTTTTACTTATGCAGATAAGCCGCACCGACGACACATCAAAGCTTTTAAATCTGTATGATAATGCCATGTATACTGCTGCTGCTGATGCTTTAAAGGCTGCTTCATGGGAAGTTCTTCCCGACGATGCCGAGTGCGGTGAGGAAGTCTGCCGTTTGAGAATCAACGAAAACCTGTATTTGCAGACATACTGTTTTTACGACAATAATGTTGCAGTTATCGGATACGAAAAAAAGAAATACAGCGTTTCTCCCGAGCTGACAGACACAATAAAGTCTCTCTCGGACTATGCATGGAAAAGAGCTGAACCTCACAGTCAGCTGGAGAACGAAGCTCCTGACACTCTTGAACGCGGAAAGGAAGCCTATCAGAACGCCCTCGAAACAAATGGAAAGTTCAACGGCGGAGCACCCGATCTGCTGGATATTGACACAAGCTCTGAGGGATACCGTGACTTTGGTGACGGATTCAGCGGATACCTTGTCAGAAATGTCAGCAGCATAGACGAGATAAACGAAATGTACCATCAGACCTTCAGCGACCGCTACCCCGAGAACAGCTTTATCGACGGAAGCCCTTATTTTGAAAGGGACGGCAAGGTATACTGGTTTGCCGGAGGAAAGGGAAGCCATATATACTACCTTGGCACAGAGGTCCTCGGAATACTCCGCAGAACTGACGACGAGATATTCTTCGCCGTTGAAAACAGCTACGGCGGCGGGAATGTAGACGATACTCCGCCTTGGACAGAACAGACAGAATTCTCTGTTGTGGTACAGCCAGACGGTTCATGGAGAGTGGGCAAGCTCACCGTTCCGTATTGATATAGATGAAAAGACCGCAGAGGAACAACTCTGCGGCCTTTTTTATTTGAATGATATCTCCACAAATTGCATGGTTCTCATTCTCACGCCCATTTTCAGTATGAGCTTTGTCATCCATGATATGTTCTTTGACTTCAGCAGCACATCGGGCAGCTTGTGGTTCACCACCTTGGCAAATCTGTCCGACCACGGAAGCAGCTCCTTTTCGGCGTCCTCTATGTATCTTCTCAGACATTATATCAGCTCCTTTGGTTAGTGTAAGGTAACAAATTGATTATACCACTTTTTTCACCTCAGCGCAAGGAATATTGCACTATGCTTACAATAATATTATGGCATTTCCTGTGGAAAGACGTCCGATAATATGTTATAATCATATGGTATAATTGTAAAGCTCGAATTTGTTCACAGAATGTTTACAATTATTTTTGCACATCTGCACTGTCTTTTCAGTTAATCATTAGTGAAGGGAGGTTTGAATGTGTCGATTGATATCAATGACCAATACGATAAAATTTTCCGCTATTGCTATTACAAGATCCGCGACCGTGATATTGCAGAAGATCTGACACAGGATACCTTCCTTCGGTTCCTCGAAAGTCCGCATTATCGCGACATAGGCAAAGAACTGCACTATCTCTATACGATCGCAGGAAACCTGTGCAAGGACGCATTCCATCGCAGGACAGCTGAGGAGCTCGATGAAAAGATTGCAGACGATAAGGATTATGAGGACTTTATCCTCACCAACGTTGCTCTGGGAAACGCTATCAAAAATCTTCCCGAGGAGGACAAGGAAATAATCATACTGCGATACATAAATGATGTTCCCATAGGTGTTCTGGGTGAGCTTTTCGGTATGTCGAGGTTCAGAATGAGCAGACGTATCAAAGGCATCCTACGGCACCTCAGACAAACACTTGATTGAGAGGAGGGCTGAGGCTTGAATAAAAAACTAAAGCAGGATATCAGGGATTCCTTCAATTTCCCCGATGCAAAGCATAAATATGAATTTCTTACACAGGCTGAGGTCGCTTCTGCTCAGGAAGAAAAGCGGAAACACACCATACCCGTTGTTTTCAGAGTTACTGCCGCTGCAGCGGCTGCCGCTCTGGCAATAGGTCTATGGACCAACCTGAGATCACATCCCGCCCCAAGGGGCGGCGACTTCAGAGAGGGCTCTGTTATCGTGACAGAAGCAGTCTCCGCTCAGCCCGTCACCACCTCTTATACTAATGATAACGGCACAACTGTAACAGCCGTGCCTACTGCTACATCGTATAACAGCACGGTTAACCACCAAACAACAGCCACAAGAACTGTAGAAACTGTAACGTCGTATGCTGATACGTCTAACGCAGGCAGAACAAGCACATCAGCTGTTCAGGCTGATCAGTCTTATGCAGGCACAGATACCGCAATAGTCACTTCTCCTGCACTGGGAGTGACAACACAGTCTTCAGCAAACCGCACAACTGAAAGCCGAACCGCTGCTGCCGTTACAACCAATATCCCAATGACCACAACCACTGTAAATAAAGAAATCGAAAGGAGTTTTGAAATGAAAAAATTAGCTGCATTCTTATCTGCACTGAGCATCTCAGCTGCCGCACTTCCTATAAATTCAAATGCGTCCAGCGGAATTAAAGTCGGAGTTGAAGATTATATGTTCAACACTGATTTTGATGCTTCAAATTATTATACGGAGCCGCCTTTTGGCTACTCATATAACAGCGAAATGAAAATGTTCGATAACGGACAGCTCATATCTGACATTGACGGAAACGGCGTTTTTGACAGAATGGATCCATATCTGGTATACAGATGTGTTACTGATGGTAAATACGACAGCAATATCCCACTTTCTGATGAACTCAGTACTTTTATCAGAGAGAACTGCGATTACAACCGTGACGGCAGCTTCGATAGATGGGACGCCGAAATCATCATAGCATACTATATTTTAAATAACAGACCGACATGGGCAGATCTTGACTGGAATTCTTACGATCCCACATATGTTCCACAGCGTTATGAATCCGCTTCACCTATAAATGTCACTAATATATCCTGTGAGCTTATGTATGTTTATGAATTCGATTCTATGTTAACAATGCTCGGACAAGCACGAACATATATCACATCTGAATTCATCGAGGACGGAACTATCGACTTAGATGTAAACGAGGACGGTGTTGTAGATATAAAAGACGCAGCTTGTTTCGCTGTATACTATAGAAACAAAGACCCCGAATATCATGAGCGTAACGAAGATGGCGACTTTGTGTGGCACAAAATTACCAAATGGGTTGACCTTCCTGACAAGATCAATAAGAAAATTAAAAAATACTGTGATGCTGCTACGCCCGAGAGAAATCATCACTCCACTTATTCATATGATGATGACAGATGTCTGGAAATCATCCAGTATTTCGTAATGCACTATCCACTGAAGGAATGCTATTTTAAAGATGAATACTATGATACGGTGCTTTCAACAGATACTTCCCAGTATGGATTGGGAGAGATATTAACATTCAGTGCTAAAAACAGACAAGTTATTATTCCGCGTGGGGACACTGAGCGCTTCCAGTTCTATCAGGACGTTTTTGAGGAACAGTTCACAGCGTACTATCAGAACGTTCTTGACGGAAAGCAGCCCATTCCTGATATCAACGGTGACGGCGTTGCAGACACCGAAGATTATACAGCTGCCGGAGAATACATGAATGCATTCTTCAGAAATGAAACTATTGAGACTACATCTATTCCTATTGACATATTCGAAAAGTTCACTACCGACTGCGACTTCAATCAGAACGGCATCAGCGGAGATATCTATGATATCATGATAACTCAGATATATATCATGTATATCGATGCATATCACCCCGAAGAGATCGTTGACAGCAACGAACAGTTCAGCTATCAGTCCAATATATCCATTCTCAATGCAATGGATATCCAGCGCAGCGGCGACGCTAACTGCGACGGCGAGACCGATCTTGCAGATGCTATCTTCATCATGCAGTCTATGGCTAACCCCGACAAGTACAACATCTCAGAGCGCGGCAGATTCAACGGCGATGTCTATGAGACAGGTCAAGGCATTACTGCAAATGACGCTCTCGAAATACAGAATACTCTCCTCCACAAGGACAACTGAAAGCATGATATAAATATATAGGAAAAGGCTTCCCGACAGCTCTCGGGGAGCCTTTTTCATGCCTTTTTCAGTCCGGCAAGCACCGTCTATGTGAAATATCAACAACAAACCTATCGCTTCTTACCGCACCAAATGTGAAAAGTCACGATATTTTATAAAACTTGCAATATTGTATTGACAACTAATATTATACGGCGTATAATATTATCAGAAACCAGATATTACAGTTCACAAAATACTATATGGTTTCAGAAAGGAGTTACACTATGGGATTTTCTATAAACGCAGGTCTCCTTGATGCCATGGTGCTTTCCATCGTTCAGAACAACGACACCTACGGCTATGAGATCACTCAGTATCTGCGGAAGGCGGTGGATATCTCGGAATCCACTCTCTATCCCGTGCTGAGACGATTGCAGAAGGGCGAGATGCTCGAGACCTATGACAAGGAATTCATGGGCAGGAACAGAAGGTATTACCGAATTACTCCCAAGGGTAACGATTCCCTTGAGGAGTACAGAGAAGAATGGCGCAGCCATAAGAAAAAAATCGACAGTATTTTATTGAATGAGGGAGCTGAATACAATGAACAAACTTGAATTTCTTACAAGGCTGAGAAATAACCTCGAAAGAGGCGGTCTGCCTTCTGATGATATCAATGATGCACTTTCGTATTACGAGGAGGTATTCCTCGATGCAGGCTTCGGCAAGGAAGAAGAAACTGCCGCTGCTATGGGCTCGCCCGAGGATGTGGCTGTAAATATCCTCCGTGAGAGCGGTATCCACGTCGGCGGTGCTCCCGTGATGCCTCCCCAGAGAATGGGCGGTCCTCAGGGACAGGCGCAGGGTCCTGCAATGGGCGGATATGTTCCACCTAAGAAAAAGGCTTCGGGCGGAAGTATTGCTCTCGGAATAGTCCTCGGCATACTCACCTTCCCCATCTGGCTTCCCATCGTCTGTGTGGTAGTCTCACTTTTATTCGCCCTCATCGTCGTTCTCATTTCACTTGTTATCGCTTTCTTCGCAGCAGCTATCGGTCTCCTTATCGGCGGTATCGTCGCACTCACTGAGTTCCCTGCCGTGGGTATCATGTTCTTGGGAGCAGGTCTCATACTCACCGGTTTAGTTATACTTATATGCAAGCCAGCATTCAGCGCAGTTATCCCTGCTATCGGCAGAGGTATCAAGAGGTTCTGCGGCTGGGTAGTAGGTCTCTTCAAAAAAGGAGGAAAAGAAAATGCCTGAAAACAACATCAATGTGCAGGAGCAGCAGTCTGCTCCCGTTAATAAGAAAAAGGGCAGCGGAGCTCTCTGGGCAGCTGTCATCGCAATAGCTCTCGGACTTATCCTTCTCATCACAGGATATATCATGTACATAAACAGCGACAAGGACAAGTATTATAAAGTAAAGGACTACAATGAGGTCTTCGACGGCGCAAAGGTGACAGAGCTTGAGCTGGATCTGGACTGGGGCGACCTCATCATCGAAAAGAGCAGCGACGATAGTATCCATGTGGACGCTACCGATGTTTCCGAGCATTTTGAGGCAAAGGTATCGGGAAGCAGGTTCACTATGGGTTACGATTCAAAGAAGAACCGCGCTATCCCCTTTGGACTTGTTTTCCACCCCATGAATTATAAACCGGTCGTAAAGCTCATGCTCCCCGATAATGAATATGACCGCTTTATACTTGATATGGGCGCAGGAGATGCAAAAATAGCCTCTGTAAACTGCTCTTTCCTTGACGTTAACTGCGGTGCAGGTGATGTGAACTTCAGCGGCATCGAATGCAGCAAGGCAGAAATAGACTGCGGTGCAGGCGACCTGAATATAACAGGCATAGAATGCTCAGGTATTATAGACATCGACGGTGGTGCAGGCGATATTACCATCAGGGACGCTGTTGCAGGCGGTATGGACCTTGATCAGGGCGTAGGTGACTTCGACTATACAGGCACCATGAACGGAAACATTGATGCTGACGGCGGCGTGGGCGACATTACCTTCCGTCTTACAAATCCTGCTTCTGATTTCTACAAAGGAAGCGGAAAATACAGTCTCACTATCGACAGCGGCGTAGGCTCCGAAAACATTATCTATAACGCAGGACAGTAAAGCCATGATCGACCACAGGCTCATCAGAAAGGGCGACAGGCTCCGTCACCGGCTTTTCGGGACAGGCACCGTTACAGACACCCTTCCCCTCGGTGATGACACCGTCGTTACCATCGAATTTGACAGCGGCTCCACAAAAAAGCTGTGCGCCGTTATCTCGGCTCTTGAATATGCCGAGGAACCCAAAGAACAAAAGGATAAATGATAATCCCCCCGAACCGTAATCAAAACGGTCCGGGGGGATTTTGCTGTATTATATTATCGTATCAGCTCACAGCGCCGTCCTCGATAAAGATGAAGAACTCCATCTCATTGGTATCCTCAAGCCTTCGCGCCAATACGCTTCCGCCCAGAGCCCGTACAGTCTCATGGACAGAGTATAGTCCGATACCGCTGCCCTCGGCGTTTGCGGCGTTTGAACCGCGCCAGTAGCTCCTGAACACATATGGTATCTCGTTCTCGGGCAGGAGTCCGCCCTTGTCCTTTACGGATATGCCGAAGCCCTCGTCCTGACGGATTATCTCCACGGTTATGCCGCTTCCGTCGCCGTATTTCACGGCGTTCTCCAGTATCTGGCTCACGGAGCGGTACAGCGCGTACTTGTCGCTCTCCATTACAGAGTCGGTATCGCACTTCACCGTGAATGGTATGCGCTTTATCGCCATCCTGTCCTTGTATTCGCTGTGAATGAGCTCTGCCAGCTCCTTTACGGGGAAGCGGCTTATCTCCATGTCAAAGCCGTCCAGAGAAGCGTCCGATGATGCCAGCAGCTCCGCCGCCAGTTTCTCCACCTTCTCCGCATTGCGATCTATATTGCAGGCGATATCCTCAGTCATGCCGCCGTCGGTATAAAGCCCCTCACGGACCGCCTCTGTATACAGCTTTATATTGGCGATAGGTGTCTTTACTCCGTGGGCTATGGTGGAAACCAGCTTCTGGCGCTCGCCCTCAAGAATGTGTATCTTCCTGCTCTCGGACGCAAGCACATCTGACAGCATATTCATGCCCCAGATGTATTTGCCGAAGAACCTGCTCCTGCTCTCGGGAAGCTTCTGTATGTCCCTGAGCCTTGCCAGCCTTTCGGGGTAGTCCGAGAGCTTGCGGAATGGTACAAGTATCGCTGCCCATATGTAAATGAAAGCTCCTGCGGTCAGGAGAAAAGCCGCTCCGAAGAAGATGTTCCCCACAACCATTATCAGTTTTGCGGAATCATTGCTGTAAACGTACTCAGCTATGCCCATGAGCCTGCCGTCGCTGCCGTACACGCGGCATACGGCACAGTTCTTGTCCGCTGTGGTAATGAAGCTTCCTTCCCCGTTTTCGATGGAAACGAAAAGTATCTCCTCAGGCATATTGCTGCCGTATCGTCTGCTCCACTCGTCGGTGTGCGCTGCTATGATATCAGCAGGAGAGGCTCCTGTTTCCGCAGCCTCCTGCGAGAGCTCCGTATTGATCCTGTTTACGGCTATATTGCGTCCCTTCGTCCTGCTTGCCGAGACTTTTGCACAGGCAAGGTCAAAGCAGAGCACCGCTGCCGCAAATACTGCTGTGAACAGCAGAAAAAAAGCTGACATTCTCTTCATTTCTGCTCACCAAATCTGTAACCGACCTTCCAGACCGTCCTTATCACCTCGGGAGAATTAGGGTCGCGCTCTATCTTCTCCCTGAGCCAGCGTATATGCACGGACACCGTGCTGGGCTCTGTAAAGCAGTCGCAGCCCCACACTGCGTTGAAAAGCTCATCCTTACTGACAGCCTCGCCGCTGTGCTCCATGAGATACCTCAGCAGTTCAAACTCCTTGGCGTTCAGCTTCAGCTCGGCGCCGTCCCTTGTGACTATACGCGATGAGGTATCAAGCTCTATGCCGCAGCCGCTGAGCTTTCCCGACTGCTCTCCCCCGCCGCTCCGCTTCATAAGAGCCCTTACCTTGGCGGTCAGCACCTTGATGGAAAAGGGCTTGTCGATATAGTCATCCGCCCCTGTCTCATAACCGAGGAGTTTGCTTTCCTCGTCAGTCATTGCGCTCATCATTAGTATGGGGATATCTCCCTTTTTTCTTATCTCCGTGCAGGTCTCATAGCCGCTCATCTTCGGGAGCATAACGTCCAGCAGCACTATGCCGAAGCTCTCCCCCTCAAGCAGCTCAAGGGCTTCCTCGGCAGTGGGACAAAGCCTTGCCGAGAAGCCCTCTTTTATCATGAAATCCTTTATTATCTGCCCCATTTCGGGGTCGTCCTCAATTATCAGTATATCGGTCATAGATCTCTCCTGTGCTGCGGAAAAGTTTATTTCCAGCTTCCGAGGTCAATAAACTCGGGGCTCGGAACGACTCCGTCCTCTCCTGTGAGTATAGCCTGAAGTCTGCCTGTGGAATAGTCTGCAATGACCATGTGTACCATTCCGCTGCCCCTCATTCGTGTGAGGTCGTTGTCGGTCTTTTCACAGGTCATCAGTTCCTTGAAGCGGTCTGAAGTCAATCCGCGCTGTCCCCCGAAAAGCTCATTGTACCTGTTCCACCTTACGATATTTTCTTCATAGCCTGTGAGCATATCAGAATTGCCCTTTGCCGCAAAGGAATTAACTGCACAGAGATAATGCGGGTCTTCCCATTCGATCCCGTCATTCAGCTCCGATGAGCCGTCGCGTACTGTTGTTGCACCGTCCTCATCGGTAACGCAGAGCTCTGCCACATAGGCTTCCTTCGGGTCGGTGGCTATGACATTTACGCAATACGGATAATCGGAAGCGTTTTCCGCAAGATATTCCGCCGCTTCCTTTGCCGTGGAGCAGTGCTCCAGTGCGTAACGCATACCGTAGGTGTAGCTCTTCTTGTCTTCACAGGTATATTCTACCATTTTTTTACTGCCTACGTCAAGTTCCCCCAACATCAGACCGTCGTCATTGACTGCGGTCAATATAGTCATAAATCCCAGAGGCGTCACGGAAACGAAGCTCCTGTCCCCGTTTTTCATGTGTACCACCGCATGACAGCGGCATATCTGGTTATCGCTTCCCAGCATCCATTCAAGCACACGGCAGGTAATGCGCTCGCCTGTTGCTGTGACTTCACCGTCGGCTGATAATGCGCTGCAGGCAGTTCCTCTCAGTGCATCGGGCACGAACTGCATGAGCACAGCCTCCTCACGGCTCAGTATACCGTCTTCCTTAAATCCCTCGGACTCCCCTTTTATGCCGTCGGCAAAACCGTCCAGCTCGTCTCTGTATTCCTTTTCCAGCGAGTTGTAGAACACCTTTGCCCTGTTCTCTATGGGAGCATAATCCCCGTCAAGGTCGTTGAATACAGCCTTGATGTTCTCATAGATGTAGGGCTCGCAGGCTTCGCCGTAGCCCTCATATGCAAGGTTCACAGCTTCACCGTAGGCAGCTCCCACATCGTAATAGCTGCCCGATGTGTAGTCAAGAGTCACATCGAAATAGCTCTCCATGATGTCTATCCTACACAGCCCGTCAGAGGATGTCACGGTGCTCTGCACCTTCTCCTTTTTGGGAGCTATACCCGTATAATCATTCTCCATGTAAATACTGTCAACAGGCTTCAGTGTGCTGCCGCCTTGCTCGGGCACCGTAAAGCCCTCATAGCCGTTCTTCCGTCCGCAGCCTGTGAGCCCTGCGGCTATGAGTATGGCAGCTGCTGCCGAAACTATCCTTTTCATATCCATATCCGCTCCTTACCAGCCGCGCTCCATTAGCCAGCTGCTCAGCTTTCTCTCCCTTGCGGAGAGCTCCCCGTCCTCAGCAAGTCTGCCAAGCTCTATCTCGCCTTGTATATCGCCGTCCATGAGGTATATGACCTTGTCGCTCATGGCTGCCACCCTGACGCTGTGAGTTACCATCATTATACCTGTGCCGCTGCGGTTAGCCTTGATGAGCTCCTTCATTACGTCTGCGGCAGCCTTTGAGTTGAGAGCTCCCGTAGGCTCATCGGCGAATATGACCTTTGGCTCGTTTATAAGCGCCCTGCAAAGGCAGGCACGCTGGAGCTGTCCTCCCGAGACCTCGTTGATATTGTGCTCGGCGATGTCGATGATATCGAGACTCCGCATGAGCTCCTCGGCACGCTTGTTGGCGTCCTTGCGGGGAACTCCTGCCTGATAGGCTGGAAGCACGATGTTATCGAAGATGCAGAGCTTCTTCATCATGTACATCTGCTGGAATATAAAGCCCATTTCGGTAAGTCTCAGCTTTGAAAGCTCCTTTTTTCCGAGGGTGCTGATGTCCCTGCCTGCGAACTCCACCTTGCCCGAGGTCATTCTGTCCATACCGCTGACAGTGTAGAGAAGTGTGGATTTGCCGCTTCCGCTGGGTCCCATGATGGAGACAAATTCTCCGTCCTCCAGCTGAAAGCTTATGTTTCTCAGCACGTTGTTGCTGAGCTTCTTGATAATGTATGTCTTGCAAAGCTCCTTAACGGATAAAACTGTACTCATTTTATGCTCTCCCTTATTCTTCGGATATTTTCCATATATCGATGTGGCGTACTCCCCCTGCGGTGAGCCATGTGGTCAGCAGGACTGTACCTGCCACCAGCAGCGGTACTGCTATAAAGCTTACGGGAAACTCGGGAATGAACTTCATGCCCGTTGCATCCCACTGTTTGAAATAGCCTCCGTAAAGTGCCGAACCGCCTGTCCAGTTGATGACCTCACCGATGACTATGCCTATGACCAGAAGCATGGCAATCCTGAAAATATAGCCCAGCTTTACAGTGGAGCCGCGGAAGCCCATGCTCTTCATGAGAGCGGTCTCGGAAGCCTCCTCGGTTATGAATATGTTCACATAGAGGTAGGTTATCAGCACCAGTACAAGTATGACAACTACGGTCATGACCTTTTCAAGCAGTGCGAACAGCCTGTCGAAATCCTCCATGGCGCTCCTTGCTGCCTCCTTTGGAGTCAGTATGGTGTCCTTGCCGAATACTCCGCGGAGCTGTTCTATTACAGCAGGCTTATCCTCCTCGGGAGCGTCTATCACAAAGCCTGTAATGTTATATCCCATCTTATAGCCGCTGTCATACTCCTTACCCATGATAAGAGAGGGCACACCGTCCTCCATGGTATCGAACAGTCCTGTTATGACTATCTCTTTCTCGTTTTCAACGCTGCCTGTATTGTCCTCGTTGTTCTCATAAATGGTGACCTTCAGCACATCGCCCTCGCTGATACCCATGTTTTTTGCGGTATATGCGCTCATTGCCGCTTCATTTGCAAGCACGGGAGCTTTTCCGCCCTCATGGTATTCAAATTTCTCAGCCTGATCATTGCCCCAGAACATATCAAAGTTCTTGATGATGCCGTTGCGCTCAAGATCAGCAGAGCCTGCATGCATATACTCGATACGGGCAGGGATTCCTGCTTTCTCAATTCTTTTATTGACGACATCGCAGAAGTAGACACCTGTCCTCTGCGCTTCCTTGTTTATCTCGTTTCTTGTGTCACTGTTGTAATCGATATCGAAATCAAGGGTATGATACATCCAGTTCTTCATATACTCCGCAGAGATACAGCTGTGGCGGACGTTGAATACCACAAGGATTATGGCAGCTCCGAGAGCATAGGCAATTATGAGGAAAAGATACCTCTTGAGCCTTCCCAGCACATCTGTAATACCGAGGAAAAATGGTATCTTCATGTGCTTTCTCCTGTGCAGGAACATGGGGAAGCCCTTGGTGAAGCGCTCTCCGCGGTTCTCACCGTGAATTGCGTCTATTACCGATATCTTGTTTATCCTCCGCATTACCAGCAGCGAGAACAGTATCATTACCGCTATTGTAGCGATTACCGCTGCCACGCCGATAAGTATCATAAACCAGCGGGGCGGAAGTATGCAGTCGGGTCCGAACATATTGATGAATATGCCCGATAGCGGCAGACCTGCGATGATACCTATGACTCCTCCCACCACTGCAAAGGCAATATACTTCGCAGCAAACAGCCAGCGGAAGCTGAGAGAGTCGACTCCCAGAGCCTTCATCATGCCTATTTCCTTCTCCTCGTTTTTCATCTCCGCAACCATGGTGAAGCGTATGGTCATGAAGATTATAAGTATAAGAAATACACAAGCCACCATTGCAAATATGGAGATGACCTCCATCATGGAATCTTCATTTGTGGGACCTATATTGTTGGATATGGTGAAATATCCTGCGTCCAGCTCACTGTTGTCAAGCTCCCTGTAAAGGGCGTCCTGTGCGGTAAAGGTGTTTTCCTTCAGCTTTATGCAGTAAACAGTATCACATCTTACTGCGTCCGCTGAAAGGACCTCATAATCCGCATCGGAAACTATGTATCTTTCCATGTAGCTCATGCTGTTGTCCTTGAAGAAGTTGCTTATCTCCAGCTCATAGACATTGCCCGTAACGGTGGTAAGTTTCACCTTGTCGCCCACTTTTACGCCTGTCTTGTCCCTTACGGTCACGGATACTGCCACATGGCCGTTTTCAACATAGAAGGGCTGGTCATCAAGTCCGTAGACATAGTCGCCCTCCAGCGGGATAGTGGTGAGGAACTGGACGCGGTTCTGAAGATTGCCCTCATTCTCGTCATAGCCCGGGAAGTCCATGCTGGTGTAGCCCACCCGGTTCATCCTTGCTGTGTGCCAGCTGCTTACCCATGGGCTCTTATCAAGAACAGGCTCTATCTTCTTGTATCCGTCATTCTCTGTGGAGTATTGCTTGTATACTCCCAATATGATATTGGAAGGTCTGCACACCTCCTCGGTGGTCCTGTCCTTTGACAGGGTGGAGTATATCTGTACAGAGCCCACAAATACAAGCACAGAGGCTATGACTATGAAGATGAATATGATGATGTTAAGTCCCTTTTTGTATTTAAGGTCGTTTTTCAGCATCTTGAAGAACATATCTTTTCCCTCCGATGTTTGTTTCGCTGATATTATAATATCACACTGAAGTTTAAAAAGTCTTTAAAAATATCACTTTTTCAATTTTATCATACATTCTCTATGTTATCAAGACGTAAGAAAAGTGAAAAATTTACGAAAATCGCAATAAGTGTGATGACAAGTAAGCTTTTTTGTGATATAATAGCATAGACAAGTAAAATTTTATGGAGGTAATACCATGAAAAAATATCTGGCTTTACTTTGTACAGCTGCCCTTCTCTGCGGCTGTTCAAACAACGGCAAAAGCTCCTCAACAGCAGGCAATACATCTGCCGATCAGGGAACCAATGCCGCAGTACAGGAAACCACAGCCTATGATCCGTACTTTGATATATCCTATGAACACCCCATCACAGGCACAGACACCGATATGTCAGAGGTAGCGAACGTAGACTGGAGCCTTATCTACCGCGATGCCATCGAAGACTTCAAAAAGAGCGACAAATTCGATGAAACTGCACGTTTTACCGTCTACGATATTAATGAGGACAGGATACCCGAGCTCATAATTTCATACGGCACGGAAGATGATACGACCTACCTTATAAAGAGCCTCAGCGACCAGAACGTCTATACAGAATTTGAACCCATAAGCGACGGCGGTCAGATGTACTTCAGCATGAACCGCAACCTGCTGGCTATATTCTTCTTTAACTATGAGACAAATTCCCAGATAGTTCAGCTCTACCGTCTGAAGAATTCCAAGCTGGCTAATGTATACACCTTCGAGATCACCGATAATGTATACAAAATGAACGGTCAGGAATGTACCGAGGAGGAATACAACGACGAGTATACCCTGCTCCTCAGCGGTGTTATCAAGGACATGGGAACCGACTTTGGCTTTGATGACGACTCTATCGACGCAGCTCTCGGCAATAAGGCTTCTATGGAGGAGGGCTATGCTGCTGTCCTTTCAGACTATCTCAGCCAGATGCAGTATAACCAGAATATGAAGAGCACCTACTCCCTCATGGATGTAAACGGTGATGAAGTGCCCGAGCTCTTTGTATCGGTGGGCATTGCATTTGCTCCAAGCGTTTCGGTTTATTCATGGAACGGCTGTGTTGTTCCTGTCGGCTCCTTCGGAAGTGACGGAACTATAGGTTATTTCCCCGAGAGCGGCGAGCTCTGGGGCGAGTATCACGCTCCCAGCTATACCGCAGGCAGCTTCTACAAGTTCAATGATGTATTCCAGTTCGAGGAGATCTTCAATTACGGTGATACCGAGGTAAGCGATAACGAAGAAAAGATATATAACATCAACGCCGAAGCAACTTCCAAGGACGAATACCACAAAATGCTGGACGATCATACCAAGGGTGATGTTTATCAGCTCGGCGCTGACAATGATGTCAATGCCGAAAACATAAAGCTCCTCATTGAAGGAAAATATACCGCTCCTTCAGTCAAAGCAAGCTGAAAAAACTCATAAAAGGCACCTGCCATACGGCAGGTGCCTTTTTTATCAGTAGAGTCTCTTTTTTCTTATCTTGGATATGATGAACGCTGCAAGTCCGCCGAGAGCTGCTGCTGAACCAAGGATGACCCACAGCCAGAAGTAACCTATATAGAGGTTATCTATCTCCTGGATACTGTAAACGTTTCCTGCTTCGTCCTCAAGCTTAACGCCGACTCTGTGCCAGCCCTTTTCAAGCTTGAATGAAAGGCTTCTGTCCTCGGGAGAATAGTCAAAGTCTATCTCCTTGCCGTTGTCATATACCTTACAATTGCTCATATCAAGCTGTTCGTTGATGTTGCTTACGGTAATGGTCCTCGGCTTGTTTCCTGCGAACCACTTCCACGACTTCAGTGACTTGGGAAGATCGCACTCAGGCTCGATATTATCGATGTGGAGCCTTCCGAGGTCAATTCTTGCGTCGTCGTTCTTTACCGACAGATAAAGCTCTGTATCGGTATCATCACCGAAATTGCTCTTGAAGTAATCCGAACCAAGCGTAAATCTTGAGATGTTTACTCCGTAGAGACTGGGGTCTGTGTCTGATACCAGACCTGTGATCTTCTCATCGCCGTTGTAGTCTCTCAGAACTACATTTACGTCAGAATTCTTCTCTGAGAATACCACGATCTCGATATCGCTGAAGTTATCGGGACGCTTGCTTATAGGCTCTCCGTTCTCATACTGGAATGAGTACCAGCCTGTCTTCTTTGCCTGACTGCTGTTGGGGATATATGCCAGAACATCATTATCCATCAGTCTCATGTAGGTGTTGGAGTTGAGATAGCTCTCATTTCCTGCCTTATCGACTGCAATGAGCTCAAGTGCATATACGCCGTCCTTGTCAAACTCGGGAAGTGCGAACTTTGTGCTCGCAAGTGTTCCTGTCTCGTCCTTGTCCTCGGGGAGGAACATATTCTGCGGTCTTATGACTGCAAGCTCCTTGCCGTTCTTGTACTGAGGAGCGTAAACTGTCAGGACGTATTTCAGATGGTCGAAATTGGCATCTGCAAACTCAACAGTAGGTATTGCCTCGTCCTTGCGCGAAGAATTGTAGACATCAAGGAACTTTTCAGCGTTCGACTTATCAACACGCTTGCCGTTCTTTTCCGTTACCTGAGGCTTTGTCGTATCCAGCTCAAAAATTGCCGTACTTGCAGAAGCTGCACTGTTGCCCGAAGGATCGGAGGGTGCTACCTCTATCTTGTATACGCCGTCCTTTTTCAGCTGTGCCGAAAGGGTATGTGTGTCATTGTCAGACTTCCAGTCAGCACGGGAAATAACCGAATTGGTAACATCTGTAAAGCCTGTGTTGTCGTGCTCTGAGCCGGGGTCCTTCTGCCAGATCTTCAGACCCGATCTCTCGGGATCGAAGTTGTGCTCAACCACGGTGATCTCAATGTTCTTTGCACTGTTGAGATAATTGCCTGTCTTATCGTTGGCGAAATCGCCAAAGTTATTGGTAACCACAGGTGCTGTGCTGTCCATGTAGAACTTTCCGAACTTTGAGCGGTCCATATTTACCTTTGCGCTGTGACCTGCCCTGTCTGTACCTCTGATGTCGAAGGTAAAGTCGCCCTCGTCAAATACGAGATGAGCAGTATGCTCAGTATCCGATACCTTTGTGAAGTATACCTGCGGGACCTTGGTACCGAAAGTATTGTTCAGTGTCGTATTGATAAGCTCGGCATCGAAGTTTCTCTCTGTGATCTTAATGTCGATCTCGGGCTTGTGATCTGCGCTGTAATAATGTGTACCGTCAATGCCCTCGTTGATATCAACGTCTATAACAGGGTCTGTCAGGTCAACTGTGAACTTATCGCTCACTGCGTCCTCGGAGTGATTGCCCGAGTTATCGCCTGCACTTGCGGTAATGGTGATACCGTTATCATCACTGTCAAATCTGAAGGTCTTCTGTACCTCCGTTACGAGGTTGCGGTCTCTGCCGACTATCCTCCAGCCGCCTTCGATCTCATCGGCTCCTTCGAGGTCATAATCTCTCAGATCAATGCTTTCGCCGTCATTCTGACGCTTTTCGGAATTGATGTAGCAGTCGATCTTTCTTATACCCGACTGTGTATCCTTAATGGTAACAGTTACCTCTTTCTCTGACGAATAGAGCTTGTTGCCCTCCTCATCGGAGTATCTTGTGTTATTTACGCCGTTTATCTCAACTGTGGGAGCGGCATTATCGGTAACATAAGCGTGAGTGGTCATATCTCCCGAGTGATGACCAACATTGTCGTATACCTCTGCAAATATCTGTCCCTTAAAGCCGTCGGGTATCCGGATCCACGCATAGCCTGTTTTTCCGTTGAACTCTGTTTCTTCCTCAGTGTCCTCGGCAGCCTTTCTTTCCTCCTCGAGGAGAGCTTCCATAAGCTTATACTCCTCGCTGTCCTCGGAAAACTCATCCGCTGCGTAATGAGGATAGCAAACATTCATTTCAGCCTTATCGCCAACAGGTTCACCGTTTTCGTAAGGAAGCAGCTTGTAATCTACTCTGTTGAGACCTGATGTGGGCGCTTCGTCCTTTATCCTGAATATTGCCCAGAACTTGTTTGCAAAGAAATATGTGTATAAAGGAGCATCACCGTCTGTGAGCCAGCTGCTGGTCTCATTCTCTTTGTCCGATGACGACGGTGAGAATATGAACTTCTCTATCTGAGGATCAACATCGTCAAGATGATATTCAAACCTTACGGGCTCTTTGACCTCGTTGCCGGAGTTGTCCTTAGCCTTGATATCTAAATAATAGTATCCGTCGATCGGCTGTTTTTCAAGCTCCTTGTGAAGCACCTCGGTGTCAAAGCCAAACCACACAGCATCTGTCTCAGCCCTGTCGGTGAGCTTTTCCTTCCTGTCCTCTGGAATGGTGACATACTTGCGCGGATCGATGGGAGTGCCGTTGAGGCTCATTTCTATGGTATCAATACCTGACTGAGCGTCCACGATCTTTACGGAGAAGTGCTTGTTCTCGGAATACCATATACCGTCCTCGGGAAGAGTATCACTGCCGTAATTGCCGATATGATAAGGATAAGCTATATCGTTCTCCTTGAGCTCAGTCTCCTCTTCGCCGGCTATCAGCTCGGTCTCATTCTCAAGACCTGCATCTGTCAGCTCAGACTCCTCAGTGCCCTCATTTTCCTCGGGCACCTCGCTTATTCTGTCAGACTCGGGGATGCCTATGCTGATAACAGGATCATTATGCTCAACTACAACGCAGTTTTTGCTGTCCATTCCGTCGCTGCTTATCTTGAATTCTTTCTCAAGATTTGTCTTTCCGCAGTTATCAACAACGCTTATCCTGATATCGTTGTAGAATGCCTGACCGCCCAAAGGCATCATATATGTGTATGTATATGTTCCTTGCGTGCGATTGCAGAGAGACATTTTTTCCTGTGTAGCCACGCCGTTCTCATCAACGTAATCAATATATACGCTGTCGAGACCGCTGTCGAAATGAGGCTCATTGATGATAGCCTTTAAGACTACGGCATTATTTGCAAAAGCACCGAATGTGAAGAAATTCAGCTTTTCTTCTACGATATCGGGCACCTTCTCTACCTGTATCTTGGTCAGAGACGGGTTCTGGGTATCAACATATATAGTATCGTTTTTCAGCGGATGTTCCTCATCCTGCGCTGAAAGGGAAATGGGATGACGTGCATTGTCGTGACCCGTAAGCTCCAGCTTGTACTGCTGCTTGTTGTCAAAGGGTATCTTTACTCTTTTACTGTAAAGCTCAGCGGTAAGTATGCCTGTTTTATCATCATATTCATAATCCACATCAACATTGTTTACTTTGAGGCTGAGATCAGCTTTGCCTGCATATATTCCGTCAAGCTTTATCTTTACGGAGACATTATCCTTTTTGTCCGCCCATATCTTATTGTCTATGGGCATGGAGATGCCTGCGATAGGCTCGGAGTAAGCTTTTACCTTTCCTTTATATACTCCGACCTTATACATAACATATGTCAGGTTTTTATCGGGGGCATATCTGTTTCCGATAATATTATTCGCATTATCGGTAACGACAAAATTGTATGAGTATTTGCCGTCGTCAAGAGCCGCATCGAGTGCCTCGGCAGGCTTTTTGGCGCCGCTCTTCAGCAGTGCGACACTGAGCTCGCTGCTGTGGCCGTCCTTGCTGATATCAAGGAAATCCTCACAAACCACCTCATGCGTTTCATCGTTGATCTTCTGAACGTAAACGGTCTTCAAGCCGCTGCTGCTGTCATTTACGCTGAGCTTAAAAGAAGTATCGTTCTCGTTGAGCCATACTCTGCCCTCATCATCGGGAGCATACTGCTCCTGCCCGGTGCCTGTTTTATGAGCTTTGCCGTTTTCGTAGAATGTAACATCGGTATCCGGAACAGTGGTATCATATATAACGCTGTTCTTTATCATACCCGTAACAGCATTATTGATATGTATAAGGGTCTGGTTTCCGACGCTGTCATCTACTTTCATATCCAGATTCGATAGCTTTGAGATATCCTCTACATCAAAAATGAGAACAGCAAGACCTTCCCTGCGGTCCTTCTCGTCTATTTTTTTAATTTGCTCAGGATCATCGAGACAGTTTATTATTCCCTCTGTGAGAGGCCACCTCATATCATCGGGAAGCACCTCTTTGCCGTCTACGACTGTGATCTTACTGAGATATTTCTCCATATCCTTCACAGAAGCAAGAGGATATATCTTAGCGTTGACCGTTTTGCTGCTCTCTTCAAATGAGGCGTTTTTGATGCCTGCAACGTAGGTCTGAGCGGTCTTGTCCTTCATGAAAACAGCAAGCTTTCTCGGTTTGTTGGTGAAGTTACCGAGGTCGTTCATCTCTATTTCCGCAGGAGCATAGTGTTCATCAAGAAATCTCGCATAGACCACCTCGGCAGGTTCTGTATCCCATTTGGACACTACCTTCTGAACATATTTCTCATTCAGGTTTCCTGCATTGTCAGTAACGAATATTTCAAGATAGAATTCCTCTCTATTCTTCAGCTCATCTGTCAGTTTAGTGGAAAAACTGAACTTCAGATTTTCTTTTCCGCCGCTGTTACCTGTACCTGTTGCCTCGTGAGGTTCTGTTTCAGCCGATTCAAAATCCCACTTGTAACGGACACTCTTTATGCCGCTGTCCAGATCGTTGACTGAAAGCCTGCAATCCATACGGCCATTGACATTATCGAATGTTACGGCAACACCGTTATCCTTCTCGGTTCCCGATGCGATGATAGGCTTTCTCTTATCGACGATAAGACTGTTGTGAGTCCCGTTTTTATCACGATCGGTGGAGAGCTCCTTGGTAAGGCTCTCTGATCGGGTATTATCATCGTTGGACAGTTCAAGCCTGAAGTTTTTATACACATCAGCATCGCCTGCTACCGTCTCGGGAAGAACGAATTCTGCGTAATAGTATTTATTATCCTCGTACTCAACTGAAACAATGCCGTTATCGCTATTCTGAACAGGTGCTGTAACAACTGTTGCAGCTGCGGATGCAGAAGGTGTGCTGCCCGAGGCAGTCGTGGCAGTTGCAGAAGCTGAACTGCCGGAAGCAGTCGTCGTTGTTGTGGCCGCAGAAGCAGTCGTTGTAGTGGTGATCATAGACAGTATATCAACGTCGTTCTCATTAAGCTGACTGTGACGGACCGTCAGATCATTGTCGTTGTTTTTCTTGACCTTGAGTATGATATCCTTCAGCTCTGTATCATCCTCGCGCTCAAGCAGCACCTTGATAACAGGTCTGCCATTTGTGGTGACAGCCTTTCCGTTGTCAACGACTTCAGCATCGCCTGCTCCGACCCAGAGATTTCTTACGGTCGTATTTGCATAGATCACATAATTATACTTACAGTGATATACAGTTTCATGGTTTTTTTGTCTGACATAGTAATCTGCACTGTTGTCTTCTGCATTCAGTTCAAGAGTGATGGATTCACCGAACTTCTCATCATATTTCGTTGATATCTCATAGCCGTCGGGAGCCTTTATGGTACGAGTTGTTACTCCTCTCAGCGACTCGGTACCCTTGGGCAGCTTATCGAGCACGCTTTGTTCAAGCTCTCCGCTTACGACCTTAAATGTATACTCCTGATCGAACTGCGCTGTGTAATCACCGTGGGTAGTACGCAGCCCCTCAAATTCGTATTCTCCTTCATCAGGTTTGTTATTGGCAGTTTTCACCTTGCAGAAATACTTAACATTCTCGTCGATATCAGCTTTTTCATTAACAGCTTCACATTCTATCTCACTGCCGATGGATTTACCAAGCTTGATACTAAGCTGTGTCGGTCTGACATCAACGATATGTGTAGTCCTTTCGACGATACACTGTGTACCCACTGCATTTTTGAACTCAAACAGGCCTGCGTCACTGCCTGTTGCTGTAAGAGTTTTTATTTTTGCAACTGTATTGTTATGTGAGTCCTTTGAGTAATCAAACTCAAATGCAAGCTCTACATCCTTGCCGTCTAACTCTGATATCTCATATCTGAGGTCCTTATAACTGTAATCGCCGTTGTGCTCAACAGCTACAAGCCTGATATTGTTACCTTCTTCGGACATATCTATCTCAGTCACTTCTTCAGGAGTTTCTTCCTCACTCGGCTCTTCTGTGTTGTCTTCTGTATCATTTGCTGCTTCCTCAGCCGTCGTTTTACTGCTCTCACCGTTTTCGGCAAAAGCTGTATACGGAATGGCATTGGTCGACAGCATAGCCACCAGTATTATTGAAAGAAGCTTCTTTTTCACTTTAAACACTCCAATCTCTTATAAATGGATCATCTTTCCCCTGTAAAGGCATCAGCCTTTTCGTTTTTCATTTACAATGTCCTTGAGAGCATTGTAAAAGCTGCTCTTTGTCCTGCTGCGCTTATACTTGTAAAAATAAAGGATAAGTCCTATAACAAGCGCGATCAGGGCAAGTGCCAGCGCTGCCGCCATGGGAACTGTCAGCCATGGCGAATCGTATTTTAGGTCAAGCCTGCTCTCCAGCGCGGAATACTTTCCCACAGCCTTCAGTATGCCAAAGAGCACCGCTGCTGCAATAACTAATCCCAGCAGTACCTTTGCGAAGGAGGTAAGAACATACTGGACCAGCAGATGCTTTTCCAGAAAGCGGCTTATAACGCCTGAATTTCTTCTTCTGCTCATGGTCATCAGCCTCCTATCTCAGCGAGATGCTGCTGTATCTCGGATCTTTCGATGCCCTTATAATCGGCAAGCATACGGATAGTCTCATCGTTGTCCAGAACGTTTCTCAGCTTTATAACTGCGTTGCTGAACCTGCTGTCGTCCTTGTAGCGGTCGAGCAGCTCATATGCTTCGATATAATCAGTCCTGCCTACCTCGGTATTGTAGATAGCCTTGGCAATGCGGTAGCCGTCGCTCTCAGTCTCAGGCTCCAATGTCATTATCTCGGAGCTTATCTCCCTGAAGTTCTTCTGATTGCCGTGCATCATCATCTCGTCGATATGCTCGCCGAGATGCTCGCGGCTGTTCATTTTCTTCAGGAGCTTTACCAGCAGTGCGGCTTCCTTATCGTCTATGTCGCCGTCCTGATAGGTGAACTCCGATATCATATTGTAGGTACTCTCCTGTTTGCTGCCCGGGGCAGTCTTCATGAGGTCCGTGGAGATAGTGTCCAGCTTATAGAATCGGGTAACGTTATACCCCGACATAAGGCTGTCCCACTTGTCCATGGCAACTCCATAGCCCACCAGTCGGTAAAGGAATATCATCAGCAGAAAGGCTGTGGCCACAGCCATTGTAACGCCGAACATTCCGAAGGCGTTCCTGACCTTGATATTCTCTGCTCGGACAATAGTCGGGGCGGAATTTCTTGCGTCCTCTATGTCCTTTTTCAGCTCGGAGTAGGAGTGGTAGAACTCCCTGTTGTCCTCCTCAAGATAGTGGGTCGTCCTCGCCTTTGTGCAGGTGCGGATGATATTCTCCAGCTTCTTGTGGTAGTGTATCGATGTAAGGCTCAGGTCTCTGTCGCAGTATGCCTCATCGCTGAGGAAGTTCGCCTTGTAGAAGTCGTGGCTTTCCCCGGAGAACCATTTGTTGCCCGTAACCAGCTCGAAGATGTTAAGGCACTCCCAGAATGTGGCGCCAAACGAGAAGATATCGCTTTCAATGGACATCTTTCCCTTTTCCAGCGGCTGTCTGAACGGGAACTCCGAACCGTCAGCGGCTTCCGTATAGCATTCGGGAGCAGCATATCCGAGGGTCCCGTACTGGAACATCCTTTCCACGGTCTCCTTGCCGCTGTAATTTGCAGGAGCCATTTTGACTCTTGCGAACCTGTCTGCCTTAGTGATGCGCTTTGCGCGTCCGAAGTCGATGAGCACCAGCTCTCTGCCGTACTTTGTTACCATGACGTTCTCGGGTTTTATGTCGAGATGAAGGATATTCTTCTTTTCCGTCACGAATTCAAGTATCTCACAGAGGTTTATCATGAACTGTATTATCTCGCCCTGATACTTTATGATATTTGCATAGTTCTTATAGCTCAGGTCGATACGCTGACGCTCCTCCTCGGGATAGTCGTGGTAGTTGATAACTCTGCTGAGTCCGTTTTCGAGCTGCTGCGCCTTGCGGAGCTTCCAGCTCTCCTCGCGGCAGTACTCCTCAAGAGACCATCCGTCGATGTACTCCTCCACCACACAGAAATATCCGTCTCTGTTGATGACCTTGCTTGCAATGTGCTCGCAGGGCATACTGAAGTCCCCGAGGTCCTCGATAACGTCGAAGATTCGGACGATGGAACGGCATTCCTGAAGGTCGTCAAAGATGGTGAGCTCTTCCTCCTTGAACTTCTTCAGCCTGTCGATGACCTCACTCCCCGACTGAACATATCGGGGCTTGAATTTCAGTACGCAGGAGAACTGGAGACCACCCTCATTGGCGGTCTTCAGTCCCTTGTAAACGATACTCTCTGTACCAATGGCGATAAAGCCGTCCTTGTTGAGACCATGAGAGGTATCAACTGTGAATTTGAAATCAGTTCCTCTTATCTCTCGGCTCATTCTTCACCATTTCCTTGCTTCCGTCCTCGGAAAAAATAAGATTGAAAATTGTTTCAGGCGACTTCTCGGGGAGCTCCGTAAGACTGCTTATCATTACCTTTTTCTTCTCAATGCTGTCGGTATTTATCTCGCCGACGCTTGGTCTTCCCATTTTTTACTGTTCCCCTCCCTGAGGATTCTGATTAAAGGCGCCCAGCTCCTCATCGAGCTGGAGGTATGCGTCCTTGACGTCCTTTATGATGCTGTCACAGATGGTATTGAGGATAGTCTCGATACCTGTGACGTTTTCCATAATGTGGCTCGACTCCTGCTCATAGGCATCCTTGCCTGCTCCCTGCCACTGACGGAGGAGGGTATTGTTTATATCGTCGAAGTCGTCTTTTATGGACTGGAACTCCTCGATAGCTTCCTGAGCCTGAGTCTCGAACTGTACGAATTTCTCGATATCTGCGGATACAAATTCTGACATATCAATCATCCTTTCCGTATTTTATGAATTTAAGTTTCATGAGTTTATCTGCTTCTATGTCGTAGCTGTAGCCGTCGCCCAGCTCGCACTTTGCGTAGTCCTCCTTGAGGGTCTTTACGTCCATGTTTCCAAAGACTGTCTTCTGACCTCTCTCGCCTGCGAATTCTGCTATATTGTCCAGCAGGAAGGCATAGGACACATTGTTGTTGAAGAAGGAATTCTGCTCGCCGTCGCTTATCTTCTGAACGTCCGAGAATATGAACAGGAAGCCTCTCTCCTCCGCAACTGCTGTGAGCTGAGGAAGTATGGAGTTTATGAACCTCTTGCCCTCGGGGGTGTTAAGATAGACCAGCTTGCTCTGGATAACGAACACCGTGAACGGTGTATCCTCCGCGCGGCAGTCGGGAATATTCTCATACTCCTTTTTCAGCGCGTCGCTTACGCCGTAAATGCCTGCAAGGAACCTCTTATCAAGCTCGATATAATTCTCGTTTAGATAGAGGTAAAACTGCTGTATGGGTGAAAGCTTTCTGTCCTTGACCTCATTGCCGTCCTTCAGCGGAAGGTCACGCTTTTCAAAGCTGTTTATGAGCACACAGTCGCACTGACTGCTGTACTTTTCGTACAGGGGCTTCAGCTGGTTCCTTCCGTCATCGAAGAGCACCATCCTCAGCTCGTCCGCCTGCTCCACAAGTCCGTCAAGGAGAAGCTTCAGCAGGTTGGTCTTGCCGAACTCCTTTTTGCCGTATATAGCCACGGTGCTTGTTCTGGCAAGGTCAATGGTCACGGGGCAGAAGTCAACATAGTCAAGTCCCACGCTGACGGGGCATACCTTTTCGACTTCGTTTTCCGGCTTCTGTGCCAGCTTTTCGTACTCCTCGCGGGTCAGCTCCTTGGGGAAGGTCAGGTAACGTCTGACGTGCCTGCGGTATTCTCCCGTTTCGCTGTCAAAGTCGTATTTCTTTGCCAGTCCCTGTCCGAAGGTGACATTTTTTCCGTCGGGGTCAGCAGAGGTCTGTGCCTTGAAGCACTGCACCTCATAGGGCAGGTTCATTTTGAATGTACCTGTTATCTTCTCGGGCTTTATGGTGACATTTGCGAAGCCGTGTCCCGGGTTGTTGCCCACAGAGCCTGCCTTGTCGTTGAATATATCAAGATACTTGTCCGCAGGCATCTCAAAGGCTATCTTCTGTCTGAAGCTTCCCATATAGGAGCCGAGACCCTTTGTCTCGCCTGCTGTGACAACTATGCTTATGCCCTTTGAGAGGCCGTCACGGCAGAGCTTTTGCAGCTTTTCCTGATAAGCAAGATAGCGCGACTCCTCTGTAAAGGCATTGAGATTGTCGATGATGAATGTGGTATGTATGGGCTGGTCCTCGGATACCTCACGGTAGTTCCTGCCGCCCAGAAGCTTTATGTTCTCCTTGAGGATATTGTCCATTATCTTGAACACTCTCTTGACGTACTCCTCGTTGGAGTTGTCGAAATACGCCGACACCAGCGGCATATCGCGGTAGTCCGAGAGAGCGCCGCCGAAGTCGAGAATGAATATCCTCTCCTCCTTCTCGTTCATACGCTTGTGGAGTATGTTCACAAGGGTCTTGAGAAAGGTGGTCTTGCCGCTCATGGATGCACCGAAGACCATGACATTTGAGTCGAGAAGGTCAACGTTGAAGTCGGGCTGGAGCTGGATTATGGGTATATCGAATTTGCCAAGAGTGCAAACTATTTTCTTTCTGCTCACTCAGTTCCCTCCCATTCAGAGCTGTCCATGATGACGCTGGGAAGCGGCGGCAGGAATATCTGTCTCGGCTTCTCCATATTCTTTCCGATGTCGATGATAGTGTTTACTATGAATGCGAGCTGTGTATCATGCTCGCTGACATTGGCGCTCTTTTTCTTCTCGATTATATTGTCCTTCTTTGATGAATAGAAGTCCTTGTTGAAGCGTCCCGAATTTGGCACCTGCGTAACATTTACCGCAGGCTCGATGTTCAGGTTCTTGTTTGCGCCCGTGTATGCGGACTGGAAATACTCGAACCTGCTTCCCGTACCTACCAGCAGGTAAGCACGGCCGTTGAGGGGCATGGTGGGAGCCGCCGCAGCAGGGCTTCCCAGCATTTCCTTTGAAGCCTGCTTCGTAGCTACCTTCAGACATACTCTCGCCTTTGAGTTTACGCGGATATCGTCCGTGATAGCACCCTCGATATTCTGGGATACAAGTATGATATGGAAGCCCAGTGTTCGTCCGACACGGGCGATTGTGGTTATCTCGGCAATGAAGTCAACGTCGTCGCTCTCGCTGGAGAAACGCTTCAGCTCTGTGAACTCGTCTACTACCAGTACCAGATGTGACAGTGACGGCAGGTCGGAAACGTCCTTTTTCAGCATTTCCTTCTGCTTGTCGTTGAGCTTCTTGGTCAGGCTCTCTACCTCTCCGCTGCGCTCCGGGTCATCCGAAAGCGCCTTTATCTTTCTGATAAGACGGAGGGCTCTTATGTAAGCGTCGGCAGTATCTACTCCGAAGCTTGAGAGCAGGAGCTTACGCTTCTTTATCTCCGCATTGAGAGTCTCAAGGAATCGCTTGAGCATATATGCCGCTGAGGTTCCCTCGTCCTCGCCTGCGGTATCTGTAACTACGCCCACACAGTGAGGAAGTCCGCCAAGACGGTCGGAGAAGCCTCCGCCCTTCATATCTACCAGCATGAGGTTGAGGTCCATAGGCGAATACTTCATGCACAGTCCTATGAGATAGGTGATGATGGTCTCGGACTTACCCGAGCCTGTTGTTCCCGCCACCAGCATATGCGGACCGTCCGCCTTTTCATAGAGGTCAAGGCACATGGCACCGTGCTCGTTCTTTCCTATGGGAACTCTCAGGTTCCTTGTAACGTCGTTCTTGTCAACGTTCTGCCAGCTCTCTCTGATGCTCTCCTTTACCTCGCCGTTCTCCACCTTTTCGGAGTTATAGCCGTAGAGCTCGAAAAGAGTTACCATTGATGGAACCTTTCCGTTTTCGGCTATACGGGTATAGTAGATAGCGCTGAGCTGCTTGTACGCAAGGGCGAACCTGTCATCGTAGCTGTCGGGTCCGAAGATGAACTTGTTCTGGAAATACTTATACTCGATGAGGTTGTCCGTATCCTTTACCTTGTTGCGGTCGTTCTTGTCCTCGCTGAGGACGTTGAGGGTCTCACGGCTCAGCACGTTATAGCGCAGGCTGACCTTTCTCTCGCCCTCGTTGTCGTGGTCGATATTGATAATGTTGCCGCAGTATTTCGGCAGCTTGTCCTTAACGGACTGTATGAATATGAAGGTAAGTCCCAGTGAATTAACATAGGGCTCGCCCTCCTTGGGTACCTCGGGGAGGAACTTGGAGAAACCTGTCTCCTTGATGTCGTAATCGTAGAACACCACGCAGACTACCTGTGTCAGCTTTGAGTTATCGGGAGCGGAATCGTCACTGTCCGCACCTGTCTGATTGCGCTCGTTCATAAGGCTGAGGAGCTGTCCGAACACAACGCCCGAGCTGTCCTTATCAAATACGAACTGCGAGATACCGTCGAAAAGCTCGTTGGTATGGGGCAGGTACTTATAGTTTCGGAGTATATCGTTCTGCTTCTCGGGATCGCTCTCCTTATCGAAAAAGAACACGAACTGAAGGTCCTCGGGTGAGTGATAGTATGCAAGCTCGAAAACGACGTGCTGAATGAAGCTGTGCGAGGTCTCGGAGTTGTCGGAAATAACGCCAAGTGCGCCGCAGTTCTTGAGGTCAATGAGGAGAGGAGGCTTCTTGCCCGTATCGCTCCTCAAATAGTTGAAGCCGAGTACCTCTCCGCCGTTCTTGCTGTCAACGCCCTTATTGGCAAAGTTGTATGCAAGGTCGGTGAGGAGGAACTTGTTTCTGTTCTGCTCGTCTATCTCCTCTGGAGACATCTTTTTCAGCTTTCTGTTTTTCTTTGAAGTCGGCACGATGATATCGATACCGTCGTTGCTCTTCTTCATCTTATAGTAGATATCGTAGTAGATATTGTCCTTTTTCTCAGCCTTTATCTCGAACAGAGGCTTTACCTCGTCGGAGGTGCCGAGAGATATCTTCATGAAGTCGTTATCGTTCTGTGAGCGGGCGAATATCATGCCGTTTATCTCGGCTGTGTTCTTAAAGAGCTTGTCCATTGAGGGGTATACGCTGTTGAGGTATACGATATCGCTCTCCTGCCACTCCTTGATGGTGTGGATTATACGGGAGATGTAGTTCTCGTAGTTCTCCTTCCACTCGGCAAGGTTCTTCTTGTACTCGCTGCGCTTCTTCATGTAATTATAGAGGGTGGTAACGAGGGAAACGATACCCATAGCTCCCGACATCAGGAGCATGGTGTTGCCCATTGCTGCCGAACCTCTTGCGAATTTCATTATGAGGAAACGTGCGCCCACCATACCGCCCGTAGAAAGTACCGTCGGGATAATGACGTCGAGTATGGACGACTTATCCTTTGAAGGCATATCATTTGGAGGGATGATATCAACAACAGATGCTTCGATAACATTGAGTCTTCGGGTACTGATATTGTATTCGAGGGAGTCATTCTCCCTGAGGATATAGCTGCTTTCCTCCTCGGCGAAAAGTCCCGAAGCCCTGACTGTCCTGTCCATGGTTATGAGCAGGCAGCTCGAGGTAACGAAGCCAAGTTCATCGAGCCCCATGTCGTATATGCGCTTCTTCTCGTCCCCCTTGCCGACAGTATCATTAAGGTCGATAACACTGTGCTTGCCCTTTGCTGTGTACAGCACCTGTATCTCCTTGCGGGTCTTTATGTATCTCTCGAATAGCTCAGAGCATTCGTCCATGCCCTGAGCCTTTTTCAGTCCGTAGTATAATGATTCTAAGAAGGCTTTAAGTGTAATGTCCTTCAGCACAAGGAATGACAGCTCTCTGTTGTTCCCGCCGCCGAACTCAAACCTTGCGGATATCATTATCTCATTGTTTTTCATACTTCTGTTCCTTTGATATCATTTTTGAATGCGGAGAGAACGCTGTCCTGAAGACCTTTCAGGTCCATGGACTTTATCTTCTCCGTCTTTGAGATTATGCTTTCCTGAAGGGCGGATGTGTCCCTCTTTTCAAAGCCTGCCATGAAGTTGAGCTTGCTGAAGTCCAGTCTGTCGCCGCTGATTATCTCAGGCTTTCTTATCTCAGCCTTTACCTCGGGCATGGACTTTACAGTGAACTCGTGCTTTACGGGGCTGACATTGACGCTGAGCCTTATCTCGGGCATCTCGGGAGCATTGAAGCTTCCTATCTTCACCTCGGGACGGCTGCTCTTGACGAGATTCGGAGCCTTTATCTCAGGCATCTCGAACTCTGCGCTCTTTATCTCGGGCACAGCCTTTTTGCTGACCTTGGCACTTACCTCGGGCTTGTGGAAGTCCACAAGCTTCAGTGCGGGCATAGTCTCCGGCATATCCAGCTCTGCCCTGACTGCCTTAGCCTCAAAGCTGCTGAGCTTCGGAGCTGCCGCGGTCACTGTTTTCAGCTCGGGACGGCTGAGTGCAGGCATTGCAAAACGTCTGCCGTCGTACTTCCTGACGGGACGGCGCTCCAGCTTGGGCGCACCGAGCGCAGCAAGTCTGAATTCTGCCGCAGGAACTGCTGTCTTTGCAGGCACACTGAGTTTTACGGCTGATCTCTCGGGCATTGTGACTGCCGACGAGAATACAGACGCCTTTTCGGGCATACTGATCTTTACAGCCGCTCTCTCGGGCATGCTGACAGCTGATGAGAATACCGAAGCTCTTGCAGGCATATCAAGCTGAACAGCCGACAGCGCAGGCTTCGCAAATTCTCTTGCGGTCATGGGAGCGATACTTGTCTTTTTCAGCTCGGGGACCTTTCTTTCAGGGGCTGCAAAGCTCCTGATATCGAATTCAGCCACGGGCTTCTTGGTAAGCTCTGCCTTTCTCTCAGCCACTGAGGAGTCAAAGCTTCTCTGTGCGAAGGCACGGATGGCTTTCTTGGAAATACTGATATTTCTTGTATCAAGTCTGCCTGCGGAAGCTGCCTTTTCAGCGAGACTGCCGCCCAGCTCCTTGTTGAGACCTGCACGGTCCATGATATGAGCTGTTGCCTTGATAAAGCCTGTGATATCGGTCTTTGAGATGGTCCTTGCCGCATAGAGCTCCGTATCGGGGACCTTAGCCGCCGTCTTTTTAAGTTCTATCCTGCCTATTCCCTTATTCTCAAAGGGAGCAAGTTCGGGAGAGCTTATTTCTCCGATAGGGCGGAGAGACGGTGTGAACTTCTTTATTTCAGCACTCTCCATCTTTTCTACCTGCTCAACGAAAGCGAGACGCTCCTTATAGAGTCTGAGCTCCTTCTCGTAAACCTCAAGCTGCTTCTCCGTCATGAAAAGCTTTTCTTCTTCACTCAGTATTTTAAAAGCCATGTTCTACCTCCGAAAACGTAATAAGTGCAGCCCCGTGATCCATAGTGGTACGAGGCTGCACATACGGATCTCTTAGCCGCTGATGCTTGCTGCGATCTGAGCGTCAACATCCTCGAACTGCTGTCTGTTCTGCTCGAGGAGATCTGCCATACCCTTGATAGCCTCTGAAAGGCTCTCTGCTGTAAAGCTCTTGATGTCGCCATCGATAAGGGTCTGGAATGCGTCCTTAGCTTCGCCCTCCATGTCAGCGATAGCACTTGTAAGTGCGCTGATAAGAGCGTCGCCTGCTTCCTGATAAGCCTGTGAAATGCTGTTGAGTTCCTCAACAGCGCTTGCTACTGCTTCATTAACTATTCTGCAACCTGCCATTTTTAATTACCTCCTTGATTAGTTACCTTCGCCGCTGCTGCTGTTCTGTGTTCCGAGCTGATCATCAAGACCGTCGCCGTCCTTCGGGATAGCGTCGTTGATACCGTTGATGATGTTTCTGAGAAGCTCGATGATGTCCTTTACAGACTGACCTGTAACAGGCTCGATAGATGATGTATAGAAGGTCTCAAATCCTGTTGCAGCGCTTCCGCTGAAGCTGCCGGGGATAAGATTGCTAACTACTGTGTCGAGTCTTGTGTAGAGATTATCTGTTGCTGACTCATACTCCTCAACTGCACTCAGTGCAGCAGAGATCATCTCTGGTGTGATGTTGACTGTGCCGGTACTTCCCATTGCCATAATTTTTTCCTCCTGTTAATTAAAAATTGATGCTTTCTACAAGCTCATCATATTTGTCGAACACTCTCTGATAATATGGTGTCGATATGATATCGTCGAGTGTCCTTGACATCTGGTCTATCACGAGAATAAGGTCGTCGATCGGCTGTATGAGAACATCTTCCGCCGTTATCTCAATCTCGTGACCTGCGGGCGTGTCAAGCGCTGTGGTGATGTCACTGTACATCTGCTGCAGCTTTTCCTTTAGTGCTTCCGCCCTTGTTTTCAGTCCAGCCATACCTTCAGCTGCATCACTAAAGGCATCACTGTTCAGTTTGATATCCTGATCCAAGCTCAATAATTACTCACCTCCGCCTTTCGCCTCCTTGATCTTCTCAAGGAAAGACTTCCTTATTTCAGGTGTAAGCAAATTACAAAGCTGCTCTGCCTCCCCGTACTCTCCTATATCGGTGTAGCACTGTATACGGAATGTTACAGCAGCTATATCGGCGGGATCCTTGATCATAGCATTTCTGAAGAACTTAATGACCTCCTCATACTTCTGCTTGTGATCCTCGGTGCCGAGCTTCATGCAGGCATTTGCCTCGCTGTAGATTCCTATATATTTGTTGTGAGTGCTTTCGCTGCTCTGTAATTTTCTTGCATAATCAATGACTCTCCTGAAGTCGCTCTTAAGAGTATAAGCTCCGACATAGAGTCTGTTGATCTGATCGATGTTATCGGGAGTAAGCTCATACTTTTCATTCTCGTCAAGCTTGTACTCCTCCTCGGTGCTGCCGTTCTCGGTGTCCTCAAGAACGGTGAGGTAATCTCTCTGACCGTCCTCATCGGGCTCGATGCTCTCGGCAAGCTCCTCAAGGCCGTATTCTCCCAGTTCGTTCTCGATGCGGATCCTGTCGTTCTCGATCATCTCCTCAATGTCGTATTCAGTGAGGGAAATCTCGCCGTGATCCTCGGGAACTATCTCAAAGCCGAGATTGTATGAGGATACAGGGTTAAGTGCAGCATTCAGACACGCAATGGTCCTGTCTGCGTCCTCAAGCTGTAACCACAGCTCAGCCGAGCTTATGTATGTCTCAGTTACCTCCTTGACAGAGGGCTTGAGAGTTTTCATTGCCTTGACAAGAAGCGCTAGAGCCTTCTTCATATGATCCCTGTTCTTGTCATTTCCATAGTTCTGGAGCTCAAATGTAACGCAGTCCATGTAATAGTCCATAGAAGGCACAGAATACTTTGCTGCGATCTCCAGTTCACGCTTGGCAGCCTCAAGCCTCTTTGCCTGACAGAGAAGCTTGAATGCGTACTGATAGCCGACGTATTCCGAAGGAGCTATGAGCTTCATCTGATTGCAGACCTCAAGTCCCTTCCTGATCTCGTTCTTCATGCCGTAGATGATAGCCTTGCGGCGCATGATGTCCATATCGATGCCGATCACTGCCTCAGCCTTGCTGAGATTAACGAGAGCGTCGTTGTACCTGCCGATATCAAAGCAGATGATACCGAGAAGGTTGTACAGCTGCACCGTATTCTCGGGAGTACAGCCCAGCTCCTCAGCCTTGGCAAGGTTCTTCACAGCCTCTCCTGCCTTTTCTGCCGAAGCATAGGCGTATCCGAGATTGAAGTACCTGTTGCCGTTGCCTGTGTCGAGCTTGACCGCCTTTTTGTAGTAGTCGATGGCGTTGTCGTAATCTCCCAGCGACATACAAGCGTTTGCAGCGCACTGATATGCGTCGGGGTCCTTTGAAGCGAGCTGTATTGCTTCCTTTGCTAAATTGAGAGCCTCACGGTTCTGACCGTTCATGAACGCAAAGCGCGAATCGGCCATGAGCTGCTTAGCCCTTTCCTGATTTGATGTCATTTATTCGACTCCTTTCGGGTTAAAAAATAATATCGTTTTCAAATAAGCATCTGCAATATTTTACTTTTTTTCGTTATATTTTTCTACAAACCAATCTATGTGAATATTAGATTTCTGCAGTTTCAAATTGACATTCCTAATAAACTTTTCACATAATTCTGTTATCTCACACACAAAAAATATCTTAATCAAAAAATTCTCAAATTTCTTATCAGGATATGTTTCTTGATACTGTTTGCTGTCAACATACCAAATATATGTGTTTAATTTATCCTGCAGCATTACCAAATGATCATATTCAAACTTTCCTTCGAAATCCAAATGATCATATAATTGCATTATAAGGGTGTTATTTTCGTATGCAACGGAATCAATTGTATCTTTTTCAGTAATAGCCATTTTTATCTCCTTAACCTTTATTCACTTCTTACTGTGTTAACTGTAGTGCCCTTAGGTATTATTGTACCTGCATCTTCGCCGCTTACTATCATTAAATCTTTATTTGTAACTCCATCAGCAAATCCGTTTGCGATCTGATTTCTTTGATAAGGCGAATTCTGTCCAAGTTTATATTCGTTTATTTCCAGAACGCCATCCTCATTGACAAATAAATCATCCAGATAATTTCCACCTCTTCTCATTGGATTACCATTCGAATCGAGTGGTTTAACTCTTACTTGTGATTGAGCAGTTGGATTTTCTGCAGCAAGCTCTTCATGTTTTTGCCTTTCAAATTCATGACCTAACCTTTGACGCTCTTGTATTTTCTGCATTTTATCAGGAGAATAGTTTCTAGCATTATGTACAAGCACGCCATTCTCACCTACATGGTAAGTATGGAAATCTTCAACCTGGAAGTTATATACTGTTGTAGGTTCTTCTGTTATTTCGATAGTTATTTCTTCAATAACAAGAGTCTTGCCGTTGATATCGAGAAGCTTATCACCTACATTCAGCTCACCTGCTTTAACAAATCCCTTCTGCTGCACATAAAACGGATGAGTCTCTGTTGTGATAAACTCTTCTCCGCTTATAACTATGTGATAAAGCTTAGGATCAGTTCTGACATAAGTCTCGACAACGGTTTTAGCAGCAACTTTCATTGTTTCCGGATCAGTTGCGATGACCTTGTCTCCTGCCTTGATATTCTCAATTGCAACAAGTCCGTTCACAGTTGCTACAAGCGTTCCTGCAACAAAGCAGGTATTGCCGTGAGCTTCTGCCGACTTATACAAGCTGCCGGTAAATACAGCTGTAAGGCCGATCACAAGCTGTGCAGAATTATAAAGCTTGCTGGAATGACAGGTCTTATTGAAGTTAATGACCGCATCAAACAGCGGATTGCCAAATCCAAGTCTTGTAAGCACCTGAGCGCCCATAGCGGCCATATCAAAGCCCATCATGCCAAGAGAGATTATTCCTGATGTCTTAGCAACTGTCTGTACAAGACCTGCTATTTTACATATACTGTGGGTGGCACCCAAAGCTGAACCTGCAAATCCGACTGCACCGAATACTCCTCCGAGAAGACCGCCTGTGACGGCACCACTGAACGCTCCCTGCAGGATATCCGAGAATGAACCTCCGCCAGCCCAGGCCGCAAGTCCTCCCATCAATGCTCCCGACAAAAAGCCTTTGATTATTCCGACACCTATCGCCATTCCAAGCGCCTGAGTTCCCGGAATACATATAAGAACAATAGCAACGATGCATTCCAGCACCAGAAGAACAGCTTTAATATCTTCCCAGTGCTCTTTACACCATTCACCAATATCTTTAAGATCATCAAGGAATTGTTCCCAGCCGCTCTTTTCACAGTCAGGCTTCAGGTAAGGATACTCATCATAGAAGTCATCCTTGCTCTGGGTAATGGCATCTGCCGCATCCTCGTCAACGCTTACGACCTCATCGATGAAGTCCTCGATATCGTCTGCGATATTCTCAAGGGCATCAATCTTATCCTCCTGAGTATCAGTTGACGAGCGAAGTGAGCTTATGGTATCTTCGAGACTGCAAACGTCTCCGTCAACTTTCAGAGCGCTGGTTATAAGCGAACTAAGGTCCTCCTTGAATGTATCTACTGAGCTTCTGGCGTTTCTCACCAGCTCGGGCAGATCATTTATCTTATTTGCGAATAAGGTTATTGTTGCCAAACTTTTATCATCCCTTTTCTGAATCCTATCATGAATTTTTTTCAGTTATTTTTCTTGAGAATATTTTTTCAGTGTAGCTGCACAATTCTTTGAGATAGCTGAGGCAGCAAGCTCTCCTGCGCTGTGTCTGTCCAGCAGATATCCGCACATTTCCTTAAAGCCCTTCATGCTTTTCATAAGCTCTATCTCCCTGTCATCTGTTCTGATGATCACGGTGTATCTCGGACCGTATTTGATACTGCTGTTTTTTGAGCAGACAACTTTGCGGATATCGCTGAGTGTGAACTCGTATTTTCTGCCAAGCCTTGTCCTGAGTTTCAGGCTGTCGCCGTCCACTTTCACACCGAAAAGCAGTGTGGAACAGATCATGGCAGCCGCCATCAAAGACAGATACACCAGCATCACAATGGCGAGCAGCTTCTGCACGCCCATTACCAGCAGCATAATTCCGAATGCCGCAAAGAACCCCCATGCAAGAAAGAAAATTATCATATCCGATTTAGGATATCGTACTGTAAATTTACTGTTATCAGTCATCATCGTCATCTGTATCGGGGAAGAGTCCGAACCAATCCTTTACATTACCGATAGCTCCCTTAGGGAACTCAAATCCGTAATCCCAGACTCCGTCAATTACTTCTGCACCGAGTCCTTTAAGGATAGTTTTCAGACTGACTCGTGTATTATTGTTCAGAGACCGTCGCATCTGGGTCCTCCATACATGGCGCCAGCTTCCTCTGCCCTTGTTGATGCCTTCGATCTTCAGCGGCCATCTGTCAGCCAGTTTATTTGTTATTCCCGCCGAAATACTTCCCACACCGAATGAGAATACGGCATCGAAGATGAATTCGCCGACGGACATACGATCTCCCTTGATAATAATATCGCCGAGATCAGTTATCATAGTTGCACCCGAGTCGCCTATGCCGCCGATGAGCATTGTTTTGCCCAGTGAAAGATCAACGGAGCCTGCTGCTGAAAAGACGTGTCCGAGACCGCCTGCGATTATTCCCGAGATGGCACCTCCGAAAGCGCCCTCCTCAAGTCCCTGCAGGAACGAGCCGCCCGTGAGCTTACTTATCACGCCGCCCGAAATACCGCCTACAATGGCACCGATCAGAGCGCCCTTTGCCATAGCCAGCAGTGCAGCCATAGGACCGATAGCGGTTCCGCCCGTTGCCACGATGATAGCAACTGCCACAATAACTATGACAACAGTGACGATAGCTTTCCAGTGCTCTTTGCACCATTCGCCGACTGATGCAACGCCGTCGCAGAAGCTCTCCCACCAGCTCTTCTCTTCCTGTTCGCATTCGGGTCTGAGATACTCATAGGTATCATAGAAGTCCTCTTTGCTGGTAGATATAGCCTCAGCCGCATCATCGTCTATCTCAACGACTTCGTCGGCATAGTCCTCCACATCATCTGCGATATCTTCAAGGGTATCTATCTTATCCTCCTGAGTATCGGTAGATGATCTGAGTGAACTGATAGTTTCTTCAAGGCTGCACACATCACTGTTAACATTGAGGGCACCCGTTATAAGCTGTGCGAGTTCTTCCTTATACGAGCTTACCGAGCTTTTTGCGGTCCTGATTATCTCAGGAAGGCTGTTTATTTTATTCGCATATAAGGTAATAGTCGCCAATCTATTCTCATCTCTTTTCTCATCATTATCTGATGATCGGAATTTTCATTTTTTTCTGTGTATTGCCGCTGATACTGATCATCACGTTTTTCCGTTTGATCAGTCGTTTCCAGTGAAGAAGTTATATACATCGTCCGCAGCCTGAGACAAAGCCCCAAGACCGTTGAATACGATATTGCTTACAGCAGGGCTTCTTCCGATCACTTCCGTTATATTCAGTGCCTGATCTACAATAGTAATACTTGTGACTCCCGGATTGACCCCAAGAATGGTTCTTTCAAATACAGACCATACGCCGTTTGGATTGAGATCTGCGCCAAGTATTGAATAAACATCTCCTGACGAACGCATTGCAAAAGACGACGACGAGCTGTTCCACGCAAGTATGGATGCAGGGTCGTTCGAATTCCATTTCGGCATCGTTATACCGCTTCTTTCAAGAACAGTTTCCATAGTCGTTCTGGTAGTACCTGTCATGTTGCCAAGATTCTCTGCACCCGCCGCAGCCTTATCAGCTCCACCTGTACCGAGTCCAGACCAGAAAGTTGACGTTCCGGGCTCAACAAGCAATGCATAATCATCAACATTACTGATGGCAGTTCTGAAACCGCTGTTTGTAAGCCACGTCTTGCCGTAATTAAATAGCTGCTGATTGGTTATTCCCTTTAATCCGCTGTATATGGAGCCTGCACCATAAAACAAGTTAGAAACAGTGCTTATCACATTAAGAACTTTCTGAGCTTTTTTCCAGTTTCCGCTGAGAGGTGACCATGTATCAGCAATATTAAACGCACCTGAAGCAACAGCAGATACTATAGCTATAGCTGCAACTGTCATGCTTGCAACTGTCGCTATGGTTGCTGCCGTGCCTGCCGAAACTCCCAGCCATGTCAGGGCTGCCGTGAGCATAGGCACAAGAGCTGCTCCGCCTGTAAAGACAACAGCAAGGACTGCAAGGACAACTCCGACCACGATAACCACCGTGATCACGATCTGCTGCCAGTGGTCTGCACACCATTCGCCTATGGTAGCGAGAGCATCTGTAAAAGCATCCCACGCAAAAGCCAGTACTTCAAACCCGAACTCCAGTACGCCTGCGATGGTTCCTACGACATCGCCCACCACATCAAGTATCGCATCACCAAGTGATTCTTCGGGGCGGAGATATGAGTATGTATCGTAAAAATCCTCCTGCTGAGTTGTAATAGCCTCCGCAGCATCCTCATCTATGGAAATGACGGTATCTATGAACTCCTCGGTATCATCGGCGATATCCTCGAAGGTATCCGCTTTCATCTCCTGAGTGTCCGAGGAAGCTCTGAGAGAGCTGATGATGTCGTCAAGGTTGCAGATACTGCTGTCGATAGCAACAACGCTGATCCTGAGGGTATCCACATTTTCCCTGAAAGCGTCCACAGCGGTCCTGACGCTGCGAAGCCCGGCCGGCATCTGGTTTATCCTGTCTGCATACAATGTGATCGTAGCCATGCTTTATCACTCCTTACATAGTTTATGATAAGTTGCGCCAATAGTCTACTTGTTCATCATCTCACTGACACCTGTTATACGGTAGTCTCTGAGATCGATCCCGTTTATATCATCGGCTGCCGAAACAGCCATGAGTTTCTTGTCGTCATCATATTTCAGTGCCAGCACATAGTCGGTATGTGAAAAGCTCACATAGGCATATGCGATATATCTGTCACTGCTGTTATCCACCCACATTTTGTTGAAGGACCTGTTATGAGTGTCGTCTACAAAATCCGTAAGGCACTTCAGCTGGTACTCGTCCGCTTCTTCAAGCAATTCAGCGGAGAAAATATCGGTGGTATCGTCTTTAACGCCTTTGTAATAGAAAAGCGTCTGTAAGGTATCGTCAAGGAATTCTCTGTCGGGATAGGCAACACCTGCTATATTATAGAAGTTGGTGTCGTCAGCCTCGTTCATATCGAAAAACTCAAGGCTGTATACTCCCTCCATGGACGGGTCAGCCTCATTTTTCAGACATTGCGTCCATTTCACAAGATAGGAGTTGTCCCCCGATTCAAATTTACAGTGTGCATTGATGGTGTGAAAGGACTCGCCCTTCTTGAACTGGGTATAGCTTGATATATTGTCGTCTGTTCTGGTCGCCCTGCCGTCTTTGTAGGCACTCAGAACATACTCTATACCCTTATCTATATCGGCAGCGTCCTTCAGAGCCGCTTCCGAAAAGCAGCTTTTCAGAAGCTCGCCATCCTTTTTCTCGATAGCTTCAAAGAATTTGTTCTCAAAATCCCTTGCAGCATCTTTTTCCATTTTTACACTGTTGTTAAGTATCGACAGCTTTGAACATGAGAATGTGCTGAGCATAACTGCCGACAAGCATATAAGGAAAAATCTTTTCATTTATATCAGTAAACAAGATTAGCTGTCTGAGTTTCGGTATTTATAGTCCATGTAGCGGTTGTGCTCTCATTATTGAGAGGGTTAATGTAAGTATCAACCACCACTACATTATTACCGCCCGAGTATACGACATTTCCGTGGGTGCTCAGGTCATCATAGAAGCTGTCAAACATTGCATCGCCGTTATACATAGTTGAAAAATTGATAGTTGTTGAAGAAGTCAGATTTACCGCCTGAACATTCTGAGTATTGCTGTCAAATCCGTCCACCCACCACTGAGCGCCGTTTTCCCATAAAGCAGAGTCACCATAGGGAGAATAATCAAAAAGGTTCTTGCCGTTATAATCAAGAGACAAGCTCATATCGCAGGCATAGTCGGTAGCGGAGGTATAATGGAAACCGTCACCCGTAGCCTGATAGATACCCGTCTCGGTACCGGCGCCAAGGTTCATGTAATCGCCCTTCCACGACCATACTGTAAAGGTCTCTCCGTTTTCCAGAGTAAACTCCATTCTATAAACGCCGATACTGTTTCCGTTGGCATTTATAGCGCTGTAAAATACATTATCGTAGCCGACATTATATCCCATAGGTCCCCACGACTGCCACCAATCCTGTCTGATGTGGTAGATGCCGTCGCCGTCGGGATCGACAGCTCCGATAAGACCAACGATAAATTCAGCTCCGGGCAGCTTCTCTGTCGTCCATATCTTTCCTATCTCCAGAGCAGGACCGAGCAGCGTTATGACCTTATCAACGACCCATCCGAACTCCTCGGTAGCTATAAGCTGTCCCAGCTTGCTGATGAAGCGTGTTGCAAAGTCCTCGAACCGGTCATAGAGATAATCGCCCAGATAATGCAGGGGCGTATTATTGTATATGTATGAAGCCAGATCTCCGAGAGGAGAAAGCACATTGTCATAAATAAATCCTGCGGCATCTCCGAGGAAAGAGAAGAATTCGCCTATCCACGGGTGATCGTTGAGAAAATCCTCTGCATAGCCTATGATCTGCTCACCGTAGTCCACAAGCTCATGCAGGAAATCTGCTACCTCTTCCCTATGAGCCCTGATCCACTCGGTCGCGGACATACAGAGCCCCGCAATATAATCCCATGCATCGGAAAGCAGATCGGTAAAGAAGTCACCGATAGCATCCAGCCATGATTCGTCCTCGGGTCTGAGGTAGTCATACAGCGAATAGAAGTCCTCCTCAGCCGTAGCGATCAGCTCAGAGACCTCTTCGTCTATCTCAGCGACCTCATCAATAAACTCCTCGGCAGCATCCTGAATATCGTCCAGAAACTCCTCGATCGCCTCCTGAGTATCCGAAGAAGACCTGAGACTGCTGATGATATCCTCCAGATCGCATATGCTGCTGTCAATGCCGAGTGCTCCCTGCCTTAACAGATCGATACCTCCGTTAAAGGAACTGACAGTATTTCTCAGCGTGCCGAACACAGAAGGGATAAGATTAACTCGTGATGCATACAGTGTTATCGTTGCCATGGGATGCCTCCTTTAAGCAGTTCTTAGTCTTCTGCGTCCATCCTGCGTCTGTAATACTCCATATCCATAGAGGCACTGCTTTTTGTGCTGCGCCATGCGTCAGCATTTGCACGGGTTATGCGGATAGCCTGCTCAATGTCGGAAATACGGGTCTCAGTAGCCCTTATTTCAGCCTCGAGCTCAGTGATCCTCGTGTCAACAGCAGACTTTTTTGTCCTGAATGTTGACATAGCTTCAGTTAGGGTATTCCGAGTAGTAGTCATCTCATCGCTGAAAACATCATTGATGTTTACAGAAGACGAATCAGGAGCGTCTGCCATCTGCGTAAAGCTTGTTGAAGCCTCATCCATGTTCGTTGAAACGGAGTTGAGGCTGCTGGTAAGATCTGTCTCCTGAGCAATAACATTTGCAAGGTCTTCGGAAGCGTCCCTGTGTCTGACAAGATCGGCGTTCAGGCTGTTAAGGTAATCAATAGCCTCATTCTTTTCACCGATGAGTTCATTGACACGATTCTCGCAGTTGTTTATCTCCGAGCAAGCATTGTTATAGCGGCTCCTCGCCTGGTTGTAATAGTATTCATTGTCCATGCCCTTACCTCCCTATAATGGTATATATTCAGCGTATGTCCGCGTCGGGACTCCGCTTACGATCATATCTGCGCGTTTTCTGCCGATACAAGGTGAGATCCGCAGCCTTTTCCGCACATTATATTATTATACATGGTATATTTTACCATAAATATTGCTATTAGTCAAGACAAAAATTATAAATTCTCCAGTCATTTATTGCTCATTTTTGTTTTAAATCTACTATTTCCCAAAACAGCGTATTAAACTTCAAAAATATTTTTTGTTAACTAATTATAACATAATAAATAAAAGGAAGAAAGCATGTCGCAGACAAACAGGAAATATCGCTGCTGTAACAAATATCGACACTGTTTGCAGTTGACAAACGTCTGCAAACAGTGTATAATATTATTCGGAGCATTTCGGCTCCCCACCTCACTCCCTCATTGTATGGGGGCGTAAAGGTTTCGACGGGGGTCTCGAAGTGTGATAAGCGAGCGGAGAATGGCGTGATCTCCATAACCTGCGCCACGTTTAAATATAAACGCAAGAAATAACATTACAGTTTCTAGAAATAGCGAACTGGTAGCTGCTTAAGTCAGCTTCTGTCCACCGAGGGAGTACCGCGGCTCTCGCTTGGGCATCGATTAGCGGTGAACGACTGACGGAAGTGTCCGTGTCCGCCGGTTGTATACGGACTACCTGCACCCGCAGCCCGTTTATCGGCGGCTCGTACAGGGAATCATAATAGGTAAAATACGCTCGTAGAAAGTTGCATGAACGGACTTTCGGACAGGGGTTCAATTCCCCTCGCCTCCACCAGAATCAAGGCTCGCAAAAGGCTTAGAATAGCCATTTTGTGAGCTCGTTCTTTTTAAAAAGTGCTCTCAACCACTTATTGACCACTTATTTTTTTATTTAACAATATCAGGCGCTCCGCAGAGTTTTGACTCTGCGGAGTATTTTTATGCCATAGTCTGCTCCATATTTTCTTCTTCAAGCTCGTCCTCATCTTCCTCAATGTCGGGTTCAGCCTCCTTTGCGGACTTAGGTTCAGCGTTATTCCCCTCTCGGGTAAATCTCAGTGCATTGGTTATGGCATCGCAGTTTCTCGCTCTCGCCTCCTGGAACATATGGGAGTACAGGTTCAAGGTCGTTCCTACGATGCTGTGTCCCATATCTGCCGACACGGCTACTACGTCTATGCCCTCGTAGATGAGGAGCGATGCGTGAAGGTGACGCAGTGAATGTATGCCACGGAAGGGTATGTCAATCTTCTCGCAGTAGCTTTTCAGATACTTGTACGGCATTTCGGGATACATCGGTGACCCGTTCCACTTGGTGAACAGCCTGTCGTTATCCTCCCACTTCGTTCCAAGCCGACGAGCTTCTTTTCTCTGCTCCTTGCGGTATTTCTTCAGCATATCCATTACGTCCTCGGGAAACTTTGCCACTCGCTGAGACTTCTTCGTTTTCGTAGTATCGGTGTAGATACCCTTCGCAGGTGTGTAATGAGAAGTTCTGCGGACTCTTATGGTGTTGTAGTCAAAGTCGATGTCCTTCCACTCCAGTCCCAGCATTTCGCTTCTTCGGAAGCCGCTGTATATCGCCAGCGTTATGTAGACCTGAAACCACATTGGCTCATATGCCAGATCTTCAAACAGCTTCTTCACTTCGTCAAGGGTGTATATCTCCTTTTCCTTCTGCTCCAGTTTGGGTATCACAACTCTGCTGCACGGATTGTCCGTCAGCATTCCCATACGGATAGCGTAGCTGAATATGTCGCTGATGAAGCTCAGGTGATGTATAGCCGTCTTTCGTGACAGCGGCTTGCCTGTGACCATGTGCCTGCCGTTCACGATAAGGTCGGTGATGAACATTTGTATGTCTCTGGACGTTATCTTGTCCATACGCTTGTGTCCGATGGCAGCGTAGATACGCTTGGTGACCTGCCGCATTTTTGAAAATGTGGTCGGTCTCAGGTTGACCTTTGCGTACTCATCGAACCACTGCTCGGCGAAGGTCTCGAACTTGACCGCCGATGTTATCTGACCTTTCTTGCACTCCTCCTCGAACAGCACCGCCTGTTTGTTGACCTCTTTGTCAATCTGACGAGGTGTCATGCCGGGTTCAGGATAGTAGCTTTTGTATTGATTATGCTGCCTTCCGTAAATATCATAGCCGCATGATACTTTTATCTCGAATGAACCATTCGGTCTTTTTCTTATAGTCGCCATATAATTTCCCTCCTTCATAAATATTGCGCGTTTTTGCCAACGACATCATACCACAACTCGGTGCGGAAGTCCAGAAAAAACGCGCCATTTCCACTATTTTTTTACGCAGTCTCCCCGCGCAGATATTTCAGGAATAATTCCTTGTTGATAAGATATTTATTGCCAGCCATGATGTGCGGCACCTGACCGCACAGGCACATCTGGCGGACTCTGTATTCGGTCAGCCCCTCTACAAGAGCTGCCGCCTGCTTTATTGTAAGCATTACGATTTTAGTCTCTGTTTTGTTTTCAGCCATTCGATCATACTCCTTCTCATTGTCTTTATCTCGTTTCCTATGTGATTTGAATTGTTCACTTTTATCATTCCTTTACTTAGATTTAAAGGGTACGGCTCTGTCCGTACCCTTTCCGTTTAATTGTTATGTTGTTATTTCAGGTTCTCGCTCCTGCCGAACATCACATCAATAATCAATTCGGCGCAGTCACGGAAACCTTGTATGTAGCTTTCCGCTGCCATTGTTTCGGACAGCATTCCCTGCATATCCGTTATGTCGTTCAGCAGCTTTTTATCGTCAGCCGACAGCCTTTTCTCCAGTGTGTCGCACATTTCAAGCAGCTCCAGACTTCGCTTTGCATAGTCGGAGTTCTTCCTCACATCATGCTGACACGGTATGACGTTCCCGTAGTATAAATCTTGCAACTTCATCGCCGCGGTCACCTCCTGACCAACAATCATACCACAGCTTGCTGTCGAAATCCATTCACCAGACTGGACGAATGTTGGCTGTTGATACCGAGCAGAAGCACTACAAAACAATCAGCTTTTATTCTTCCTCACTGCGCTGATATCTGACAGCACTCTCAAAGTTTATGATACCGTTGATGCGGCGCACCTCGTCTGTGACCATTTCACGGAGCTTGAAAAGTGTGCTTTCTTCGATATCATTTATCGCCGCAAGTATATGCGACTGCGCACCGACTTCAACTGCAAGCTTGAATATCGCACGAGACAACCTCTGCTCAGTCCCCATGATATATCCCTCAACGATATGCGCTATCTGCGGCGCAAGGTACTCGATGAGCTCAGGCTTGTTCTGCATAAGGTGAGCGCAGTAGAAGCGGATAGCTTTCTCCATGAACTCAGTTTTTGTGCTGCAATTATCCGACTTATATATGCTCTCCACCGTTTTCATAGTCTCGGGATAAATGTACAGCGGAAAGCGTATTTTCGGAGCGTAGACTCCATCATAATTTGCCGAAACATCGGCACTTTTCTTACTTTTTTCATTTTTTGACATCAGCATTTTCCTCCCTTTTTGATTTTGACTCCAATTCGGTAAACTCACAACCTGCGGAATATCGGCGGGCACTGCCCGTCCGATGTGGAACGGCGGGCGCTTTGACGCCAGCCTTTATCCTGCAACCCAAAAATCTCAGCGATTTCAGCTGTTTTTGGATTCTTCCATATCAGGAAACATCTTCGACTTATCCAGCACCGCAACGCTCATCTGACGGTCATTGGTGACACGGACAGTTGTTGTGTTGCGCTTACCTTTCACGACCATTATACCGTCATCGACCAGCTGCTGTATCAAACTGTTTTTGCCAATGGAGAAGCTCTCGCCCATTTCCTTCGACAGCTTCACCACTTCCGACAGCGCCGCATTCATGATGAGGTAGTAGAAGTTGTCATCATCGAAGCCGATGAAGCCCTTGCGGTTCATATCGCAGTCGTTTCCGATGAAATTGACACTGCACCTGCCGCTGTCGAGCAGACTTTTCAGCTTGTCGCAGAACTGATACGAATAGTTTTCGTTCTCGACTATGCTGTTGTTTCGCACAGAGCTTGTAACTATTATGTTCCGGAAAGAGCTCTTGTAGTTCTCCATGTCCTGCACACCTATTTCTTCTTTTGAATTCAGGAACGCAAGCAGAAAGTCGAAGCCTATCATCAGATGCGCGAGAGTATCGGGAACTCTTGTATGGAAGTTTTCACACCTTGCAGACAACTCCGCTGTTACTTTGGCGCGGTATTTTTTGAATGTATCTGACAAGCCCTGCACGAAAGTATTTTCATCGCAGAGATATGTTTCGCGCAGCCAGTCAACGTAGTTGTGCATTATCGACGCAAGCACTCCGTCCGCTGCAAGCTGCTGATACTCAGTCATCAATGCAAGATCTATGTCGTCAGATTTCATTTCGACAATGAAGTAGCGCGCGAGACCGCTCTGCGATATCTCGGGAACGTACTCCGCAGTGACAAGACACATACCCGTCGGCGGACGCGACGGCTGCAATTCTATTTTACTGTTGAGACGCGCACGACCAATGCGGTCACCGTAGAAACGCGCAAGATTTTGTGCAGTGCTTTTCATTTCCGAGTCGCCGTACACACCATTTGGGTGCAGGTCGTCGACGCAGGTGAGAACGTCCTTCAGCGAATTGATGTTGCTGAGAATACTGTTCGCCGTATCATGAAACGACATCGGCAGAGTGCTGGCTGTGAAGCTGCCAAAGAACGAACACATCAGCGCCGCAGTCGTTGATTTGCGCGTACCTGTTTTGCCGACCAGTGCAGTTATGAACTTCGGTTCGCAGCTCGCCGCTTTCAGGAAGTGTTCCAGCGGAGACAGAAACGTTACCGCCAACAGCGGAAGCATAACTCTCTGCGGCAGCAGACCGTTTTCAAGCAGAGCTGTGAGATAGAACAGCTTGTCCAAACTGGCAGGTGTACTCCAATGATAAGCGTTCAGCTTGCCTTGCAGCTCCACTGTGAACTGACTATCCGCAGACGGCATCAGGAACTCATACCTCTCATTGATTCGCCGCCAGCCGGTCTGACTGTACACAGTCCTGAACTCAACAGCTGTTTTCGTACTCATAATTGCATGACGTATCTTGCCGAGCGTATTGTTTGCAGGCGAATATGAACCCAGCGAGCCCCATTTCTCGATGAGCCATTTCATGCTGCTCATCTCGTCTGCGGCGACAGTTACCGTCGGCATTGTCGTTCCGTTGGAATGTACTGCTCCGACCTCGAACGCTTTGCGGCACTCACTTCCGTCATCGAAAGTTATCTCCGATTTCAGCACAGGAACGTAGTCGCACAGTCTGACTATCGTGACCTTTCCCTTCCGCTCGACCGTTTCGTAAAGGCAGCCGTCCTTAACGCAGTACGGCTCGTTGTAAATGTTGTTGTCGTAGTTTTCGGTCATCCTATCATCCTTTCTTTTCAAACTCACTTTATTTGCCCTCAATTTCGCTCCGAGAGCTCGTGTGGTGTAGTTATCCCTCCTTTCTCCGCAGGGCGGCACAAACCGCGCACAAATGCGCGACACGCCGACCTGCCACTCTGATTTTACTAACAAACTACCAAACACTGCCAAAGCACCTGATACAGAGCTTTTCCGGCGTTAGCAATTTACTATCGCAGAACTAACAACTACCGATTTTGCTATCGGCAGAAGTAAAGATATATCGGCATTTAGACGCTCTTGGTAGCAAGTTAGCAATTTGTTTGAATGAGCCATTGCATGATATTTAGTTGTCAAGGTACTAAATCGAAACATAAAACGCCGCAGATGAATAAATAACTGCGGCGTTCATAAAAAAGCCTCCATATATATACCGATGGGAAACGAAAAAAACGAAGATTGCAACGATCGGGAAGCAAATATTTGTATAGTTGCACAAGCGATGAAAGAAGAAACGTACATTCGATTAGTAATTTTTACCAGTAAAGAAAAATCCCCACAGCAATACTGTGGGGAGATGTTTACGCCGCCGGATCTTTATTGGAAGAACCATTTGGGATAGCGGCCTCAGGCGATTCTTTTTGCATAAAGATGATCTTACACTGTTCAAACAATGCCAATATCCGTTTATAGTTGTAGCTGACTAATCCCGGATAACCGAAAGCTTTAGCTTCTTCATAGAGCGAGATATATTCATCACGAAGCTTGTCCAATGCTCGTCGGCGCAGATCCTGCACTGCTCTCACAGTTGTACCCATTCTTTCTGCGATTTCATATGTATCAAGTCTACTCTTGAAGGAGCAGTAGAGAGCGCTGTACTGCTTCTCTGTTAGAACTTCCATCGCTTCCCTGAGAACTGGATCGTCAAATAGATCATCAAATCCGTTTGTGACTTTCCTTTCAGCGCTGAGTACAACAGAAGGTGTGTCCTGGAAGCGTTGCTTTCTCGCTTCCGCACTTTCCCACTCGTTGTATTCTTCAAGACTGCAAGCCTTTCTGTTCTCATAATATCGCCTGTCAGAATTCAGTTGGTCTCGCTCGACCTTCTTCCATTCCTCAGACTCATAAAACGATGTCGCCTGTTCGTATGCTTCCTGACCATATGCCTCCTTATAGTTCTGTATCGGCGTATCCAACTCAAGAACGCTCGTATCGTTTTGCCTATGATGTCCATTCACTCTCTTCATGCGTTTCCCTTTCTGGCGGAAGGCTTACTACGTATGTATAGAATGAACGTTCTTGTTTGGTTAATGATATTTTAGCACACATTTGTTCGATTGTCAATATAAAATCGAAAATTTGTTCTTTTAGTAGAAATAATAAATGCCTCAAACAAATTCTGATGAATCACTATCTGTTTGTATTGCTCTCGGAAGCCGCTACATAAAAAGGTTATCATATTGTTATTTCAGATTTGTGATCTCATGCGCAATAATTGGTGAGTATCCTAAAATTTAGGACTATGCAGTCACATGATAAAAATTGATTTTACCATGAATTTTCGGCTATAGTTAGCTAAATATAATTGGTTTAGATATTTTAACAACAAATCCAGTTTTGCAATAGGAATAATATATGATTATATAAATCTTGTCTAAAAATTAATTGCTAAAAAGAATTTATGATTTACTTATTGTAATAATTAAACTCCGTAATACAAAACAGATAATTGCACAAATAATAATATATAAATCAGGAAGAAAAATAAGCTTTCATTTGTCAATAGCAAACAATATTGACTTCCATATATTGACATAAATAATAAAAATATGATATAATTTTACATATTAAAAAACATAATCTGTTTGTTACACCCAGTTGACTTTCGGACAGAGAACAATGCGCAAAAAATGCCTTGTCTTCTGTGTATAGAAAAATGCGAAAGCGGCTGCTGTAGTTGATTCGGAGACAATAAAACAATCAGCTAAAATCGAACTTATTTATGGAGTTCCGATCCGTGGGTATGGGGCTACCAACGGGATAAAATCGGTATCTCGAACGCATAAACAGGTTCGGTCAATGTTTTTTAAGGGGTGTTTATATGAGTACTATGCTTATTTCAGGAACAAGACAGTATAGAATGGCTTTATCTGAAAATATAGTAAAAGGCTTTGGATATAGGGGTAACTGCGCTTATACGGGCAAGTTCTATTCTTAAGCCGGAATAGTGATTATATGCAGGCTTTTTTGTGCCTGCTTTTGCTTTTTACACGATATAGTCGTTTCATACAATATTGAAATATTTGGCTGGTTGATATAAACTGCTACATTTATGGCAGCTGATATGAGCTTGCTAAATCCACAGTGTGTAGGGGGCATACTGTGGATTATAAAAACCTAATTAAAAAGAATTTCATTGACCAAAAGAATTTTTGGTCTTTATTAGTCTTATTATTAATCCGCTTTTACATTTATTAATCTTTTTAGGGGGAGTGTTTATGAAGAACTTGCTTATCATCGGTGCCGGACAGTATGGTATGGTCGCCAGAGAAATTGCTGAATCCATGAAGTGCTTTGAGCGTATTGATTTTGTCGATGATGTATATCCGTCTGCTGTTGGAAAGATTTGTGATATTGATAAGTTGATTCATGAATACGATTCTGCGGCTGTTGCGATTGGTAATTCAGATCTTCGGCTAACGCTTATAAAAAGATTATGTGAGATTGGCTATGAGGTACCGACTCTCATCCATGAAAAAGCATATGTCAGCCCTTCAGCAAAGATTGGTATAGGTTGCTTCATAGAGCCTATGACTGTGGTTCACACGAATGTAACTGTTGAGACTGGATGCATTCTGTCAGCAGGTGTTATTCTTAATCACAATAGTGTTGTTCATGAAGGCTGTCATATCAATTGCGGTTCGGTTGTCAAGGCAAGAGCCGAGATTAAGGCAGGAACACGTACAGGCTACAATGAAGTATGTGATACTGAGAAGGTGGAACATGTTAAACAGCATGATAAATTGCCTGTTGCTGTGTGAATAGACAAGGCTGTAAAAGGATTTGCGTAGAACATGGTATTGATATAGCAAGGTTATTGAATCAAAAATACTTAGGGTGAGGTAAGAAATCGTGAAAGAGCAGACTAAGAAAAATATTAAAACAGCATCTACATTAACAGGTTTGGCTTTAGGCGCTACATATCTTGTTATGCGCCATATTGCCAAGAAACAGTATCCTAAATCTGTTTATGCTGATAAGCCAGAAGAGCAGAATCCTGTTGAAGGCAAAAAAGTTGTGTTCGTCGAGGATATAAATGATCCTGTGAACGCAGATGGAAAGCAGGGACATCTTGAAGCTGTGGAGAACAGCACACATATCCCGACTTTCTATGAGAGTTATATCAAGCGAGGAATTGATATCGCCCTTTCGTTCTGCGGACTTGTAGTCCTGTCACCCGTGTATGCAGCTACCGCCCTGGCTATCAAAAAAGACGATCCGGGTCCGGTATTCTTTAAGCAAAAGCGAGTAGCTCAGAACAAAGGCTATTTTGAACTTGTGAAATTCAGGAGCATGAGCGTGAATACACCGAAAGATGTACCGACGCATATGCTTCAGAACGGTGGTATCACAAAGGTAGGAGCATTTATCAGAAAGACCAGCATCGATGAGCTTCCTCAGCTCTGGAACATATTCCGCGGAAATATGAGCATTATCGGTCCAAGACCTGCTCTATGGAATCAGGACTACCTGACAGCTGAGAGAGACAAGTACGGTGCTAACGATGTTAAGCCCGGTCTTACAGGACTGGCTCAGATCAGCGGACGTGATGAGCTGGAGATACCTGAAAAAGCTAAGCTTGATGGTGTGTATGCAAAGGAACTTAGTAAAAGCAGTTTTGCAGGATTCCGTATGGACATGAAAATGTTCTTTGGTTCTATATTCTCTGTTCTTAAGCATGAGGGTATTGTAGAAGGCGGAACTGGAGCAATGGCAAAGGAGTTTGCAAAGGCTAAAAGCTTAGTTGCATCAGAATCTAATACATTAACACCATTAGATGGAACATCTGTGTTAATGTCTGTATATTATAAAGAGAATCCTGAATTCTTGGATTTGGCCTTAAAAAGTATTCTTGTAGAGCAGAGTGTTAAACCAGATGAATTTGTTCTTGTTTGCGATGGCCCATTGACTGATGAATTAGATGAAGTTATAGCAAAATATGAAGATGAGTTTAAAGACATTCTTATGATTTATCGCACTGAGGAAAATCAGGGGCTTGGTAAAGCCTTAAACTACGGTCTTAGCAAATGTTCACATGAGGTTATAATTCGAGCTGATAGTGATGATATTTGTACTCCTGATAGGATTAAGCAACAGTTTGAATATTTGAATGAACACTCTGAAATCGCGATTGTTAGTTCATACATTGATGAATTTGATGTGGATTGGAATAATCCCAAGAACAAAAAGGAATTGCCGCTTGTTCATGAAGAACTATCACAGATGGCAAAATTCAGAAATCCTATCAACCACATGGCTGTTGCGTTTAGAAAAAGTGTAATTGAGAATATTGGTTCATATCGACATATTCCGTATATTGAGGATTATGAATTGTGGGTTAGAGCAATTATTAATGGCTACAAGCTAGCAAATATAGATAAGGTTCTAGTTCATGCAAGAGTTGGAAATGGAATGGTTAAACGAAGAGGAAATCGTCAATATATCCAAAGTTGGAAAGAGCTAAGTAAATATATGCTTGCTAACAAGATGATAAATCATTTTGAGTATTTAAGAAATATGAGCGCTATAAGAGCTTTTGTTTATACCCCTGGGAACATAAAAGAATTACTTTATAAGTTGATTTTAAGGAGATAGTATAATGGATAAAATCAAAAGATTCATTGAATGTCTTTTACCCATCACAGCATGTAATCTAAAATGTAGCTATTGTTATGTAATTCAAAGAGATAACAGAACGAATAAAATGGCAGAGATGAAATATACCCCTGAACAGATTGGCTTGGCAACAAAAAAAGATCGTTGGGGTGGCTGTTGCTACTTTAGTATATGTGGCGCAGGCGAAACCACTATACAAAAGAATATTGATGAGATAGCTTATAATATTCTTAAGAATGGGCACTATGTAAATATTACGACTAATGGAACGGTAACTAAGCAGCTTGAAAAGATTTTATCAACTTGTAAAGAATATGTTACCCATTTGCATTTTTGTTTTTCATTCCACTATATTGAACTTATGAATCATAATCTTGTTGATGTTTTTTTCAAGAATTTTAGACTCATTAAAAATTCTGGTGCTTCCATAATGATTCAATTTAATATGTGTGATGAGTATTTGCCATATTTAAATGAGATGAAAGATTTATGCATAAGAGAAACTGGGGCTGCGCCTCAGATAGCTGCAACAAGAGAAGAAGAAAAGAACCTTGAAAAGATCAAATTGTTAACTAACTATACAAAAGAAGAGTATATCGGTTTTGGTAAGCCTTTTGATTCTCCTTTATTTTATTATACAATGAAAAATTTTAATGTTAAGCGGAAAGAGTTCTGTTATGCAGGCGATTGGGCGATGAATCTAAATCTAGGAACTGGCGTAATGAGAAGATGTTACTGTTCATATATACGTCAGGATGTGTTTAAGAAGCCAAGCGAGAAAATAAGATTTCTAGCAATTGGTCATGCATGTGGATCACCATTCTGCATGAATTCAAGCCACTTTATGTCTTTAGGTGTGATACCTGAGGTAGAATCTCCATCTTATGCAGCATTAAGAAATCGAAATGAGGGAGAGTGGTATTCTGATGAAATGAATGAGTTTTTGTCGTCAAAATTATACGACTCAAATGAAGAATACAGTTTCCCAAAAAAGATTCTTTGCGATTGTGTCGGAATTGCCGACACTTTCGTTAGAAAGACGTATTCTATATATAGAAAGATAAAGGGATAAAATGTTTAACATACGTGATTTAAAGAAGTGCCTTTCAATTAACATGTATGGAGTATTAAGAGATCTAAATAAATATATTCATCAAAAGCCGTGGCCAGGTGGTATATCATCAAAAAAACACTTTTGGTTTATAGATGCACCAGAATATGGTAATCTTGGTGATCAAGCAATTGCATATGCTACAACATGTTTTTTGACTGAGAATTTTGCAGACTTTGATGTTATAGAGATTCAACAATCAAGAACAGCTCAATACATTAATTGGCTTAAAAAGAATATTAAGCCGGATGATATCATAGTACTTCAAGGTGGAGGAAACTTTGGAAATCTATATCCACCATATGAGGCAGTTAGAAGAAAAATCATCAAAACATTTAGCGGAAATAAAATCATTATTTTCCCTCAATCTATATACTATACGAATGATAGAAAAGGAAAGCGCGAATTAAGAATTGCTCAGAAGATTTATGCTAGTGATAATTTAATCATTTTTGCGAGAGATAAAAAGTCTTATTCAGATTTCAGTGTTCTTTTCCCCAAAGCGCAAATTGGAATATGTCCAGATATAGTTTTTTATTTATATGGAAGAATACTGAATGATAAAAAAAATGGACTTGGACTATGTTTCAGAAATGATAGCGAAAAAACTATATTTACTGAGAGCGAAAGCGGATTTATAGAAGAAAGTAAAAAGAAATATGATAAAATTCGTTTGCTTGACACAATATGTAAGGATAACTTCATTGTTGGTGATAAAAGAGAACAGTTGGTTTGTAGTAAAATACGTGAATTTGCAGAAAATGAATTGGTCTTAACTGATCGACTACATGGGATGATTTTCTCTTTTATTTCTAAAACATCTTGTGTATATTTCCCTAGTAAAACGGGAAAAACCGAATTCTTATATGACAGTTGGCTTTCTGAAAGTCGTATGATTGCAGATCACGAAAACTATAATCATGAATTCGAAATTGAAGAGTATAAATTTGATTTCTCTGAACTAATTAAAGCAATTATGGGGGATTAAACATTTATGAAAATTGCAATTCTTTTACTTTGTCATAAAAATCCAGATCAAATCAATTTGTTCATAAAGCAAATGAGAAATAAATCAATTGACATTTTCGTACATGTTGACAAGAAGTCAAATATCGTTGAAAACATAGTGAAAGCAGATAATGTCTACATATTACCAGAAGAAAAGAGAGTAGATGTTGCTTGGGCTTCTATATCCCAAATAGAGGCAACACATAATCTAATTATATCAGCTAGAAGCATAAACAATTATGACTATTACTGGTTATGCAGTGGACAAGATTTTCCATTAAAGAGTTGCCAAGATATCCTTGCTTTCTTATCTACAAACAAGAATTTGAATTATTTGAATTTCTTTACATCAAGACAAAATGGTCTTGATAAAGATAATAATTATGATAAAAGAAATTCTATATTCTACTTTGATTTTTTGATGGGTAGGGAAAAATGGAAGAGAATCTTCAGAAGGTGCTATGTTGCTTTAACTGGAGGGTACAACTACACCTTTCCTTGGTTGAAAAGAAAATATAAGGGGTTTAAATTCTATTTTGGGTCTCAATGGTGGTGTATCAATAAGGATACTATGAATTGGATTATTGAATATGAAAAGAATAATAATGATTATTTTACTTACTATTCCCATTGTTCAACACCAGATGAGTCTTACTATCACACGCTTGTTATGAATTCACCTTACGCCAAGGACTGCACTGATTATTTACATTGTATAGTATGGCCTGAAGGAAGCCCAAGCCCTAAGATTCTTACAATAGATGACAAGGCTCTTCTGTTCAACACCTCATATCTTATGGCACGAAAATTTGATATTAATATTGATTCAGAGATTGTAAGAGTTCTTTCAGATAGAATTAAGGAATGTTGAGATATGTATTATAAGTATAAAGTTTTTTGTCCGTATTTCGGAAGGTTACCCTCAAATTTTAATTTGTGGCTTGCATCATGTAGTTATAATAGTAATTTTCAATTTATTGTTATTACAGACGATGATTATAAAAAATATAGTATCCCTAATAATGTTTTGATGATAAAAATGGACTTTGTTTCTTTCAAGAAAACTGTTCAACAAAAATTTGATTTCAAAATCTCTTTAGAAACACCTTATAAACTATGCGACTTTAAACCAACGTATGGATATGTATTTGAATCTTATTTGGATGATTGTATCTATTGGGGGTATTGCGACATGGATTTGGTATTTGGAGATTTAGAAAAATTTATGCCTCAAACTACCTATGATAAAATCTCTCATCTTGGACATTTATGTTTATACAGAAATAATTCTGCCATGCGTGAGTGTTTCAAATTGAATAGCAATTCAAAAGTTAGTTATGTAGATATTCTTTCGAATCCAATGCATTTTGGTTTTGATGAGATAGGAGATTACGGTATAAATAATGTCCTCATTAAAAACGAATATAAAATATATGACTATGAATTATATGTTGCTGACATAAGCTGTGCAAGAGATGGCATGGTACTTGCTGTATATAGAGATGATAGTTTTTCTCCCTTATGGGGGACTAGAATCTTTGCATTTGAGAATGGAAAAGTCTATTCTTATGATTTAGATAATAAGATAACTAAGAAAGAATACGCATATGTTCATCTCCAAAAAAGGAAGATGTCTAATAATGTTATAAATGTGGGAGATAAGTTCCTGATATTACCTTGCCAATACTGCGAATATCAGGATGTGACCAAAGAACTTATAATTAACAGTCAGGACAAACATCTTATACCACTAAAAATGTTTCGTGTTAAATTTACAGCCCTTATTAAAAGGTATAAAAGAAAGCAGGTTCTTTTGGCATTGACTAGGAAAAGGAACAAAAGAAATGAGAGATAAGGCTATTTACGCTAAGTATTCTATAATTTTCACCTTGTGGTTTCTTGCGAATACAGTGTCTTCACCAATAGGATGGATCGCTTTAGTCCTGTCTGCTACATTTATCATTTTTGAAAAAGATTTTGGTATTGTAAGATGGATATTCTTTGTTCTGCCTAATATTAGAATTTTAGATGTGATAGGTTTTACCTCAGGAATTAATCTGTTACTAATTGTTTGTTCTCTCAAACTAATATTTACATATACTACGCCAGCTGGGCATACTACAATTAAAACAGACTTCGAAAAAAAAAATCTAACATCTGCCATTTTAGTATTTGTAATTGAACTGTCGCATTCATTTCTTCCAACTACAACAGTGTTCGGAACAGTGTTTAATTCAACTAATATAGTTTTAGATATTCTTGCAGGTTTTTCTATACTGAGTCTTAATTGGGATCTTGATAAATTTAGAAAGATAATTACTTCGTTTTATCTTGGCGTTTTTTCATCTGTAATCATTTTTTTGATTGCAAATCCAAATGCTGTTCGTTCAATTATGATTTCCGCCTATCGTTTAGGGGCATATGGAACAGATCCTAACTATTTAAGTGTTTATGTAATCCTATCTATGGCTGGCATTCTATTCATATCGATTTATGATAAAATAAGGATATATGAGCTTATTAGTTTGGTGTTATTGTTTGTAGTTGGTTTGTTAACTGCAAGCAAAATGTGCATGATTTGTATGGTTTCAGTTATGACTATTTATGTTGTAATCTCTATTTTAAATGGGAACTGGAAACAATTTGGAAGAGTCGTCCTTGGACTTATTCCAGTTGTAATAATTGGATTAGTTTCTTTTAAGGATTCTCTCTTAATTATCTGGAATAAAATAGCTGATAGATTTGATAATACTTCATTGACTTCGGGACGAAATACTCTATTTGATTTCTATTTAGAGCATATTGGAGATAACCTTACCTCATTATTATTTGGAAGAGGCATTGGGTATTTTTCATATTATCAACCCTTGGGTGCTGAATACATAGCACACAACACATATTTAGACTTTTTGCTTAGTTGGGGTATTGTGGGGTGCTTTGTTTTTGTTATTGCGATGTTGGGGATCTATAAAGAAAAAATAGATGTTAGGAGTAGAAATCCGATAGACTTTTTACCGATTTTGATATTATCTGTAATGCTTTTATCATTAAGCTGTATGTCATCGGATATGTTTTGGTTTATTTTGCCGTATTGTTTTATTCCAATGACATTGCAGCATGAATCTACTACCTTAAGAAATGGAGGTACAACTTTTGAAAACAAAAGTAGATAAAAAACGAAGTATTGTTTTTTCTTCACTTATAGTTACAATTGCAACCTTTTCTATTAAGGCGTTAGGTCTTATCAAGCAATCCGTGCTTGCCTCTATATGTGGGGCAAGCACTCAAACAGATGCTTTTTTTGTGGCAACTGGCATTATTGGGCAATTAGCCGTTGTATTATTCTCAGCTATTTCAATTACTTTGTTATCGATGTATTCGAGAGAAAGGGTAAAAAATGGCGATATTCAAGCAAATTGTTTGCTCACAAGTACAATAGCGGTTTTTCTTCCGATTTCTTTTTTGCTAACTTTTTTGTTCTTTGTTTTTGCAAGACCTATTGCAATAATTATGGCACCGTCGTATAGTGAAAACCAATTATCTTGCTTGATTCATTATCTCAGAATAATGTCTATCGCATATGTTCCTTGGTGTATTTACTTAACATTAAATGTGTCATTAGAGGCAAATAATAGCTTTCTACCAGGCAAAGGTCAGGGTTTGTTTCAAAATGTATTCCTAATTGTTGGTGCTATTTTATTGTATCATAAATATGGGATGGATGTTCTGGTATATGCATTTCTTTTATCGGGAGTTGCACAGTGTGTACTAGTGGCAATCTGTGGAAAAAAATATTTCAAACCACATATTAGTAAAGAAAAAATTCAAGTTGTCATAAAGGAATTGCTACCATTAGCAATTCCTTTGATGTTGGGAAATGCAATTTATGAGGTTAATGATATCGTAGACAAGCAAATTTCACTGGCGCTAGGATCGGGGATGGCCTCTTTATTAACATATGGTTCAACATTAAATGAAATTGTTACTGGTGTCATTGTTGCCTCAGTAGCTACAGTATTATTTGCTAATTATGCTAATTGGGCTGCAAATAATGAAATTGATAAAATTATTACTAATCTGAAATCTTCTATAAATAATCTACTTCTACTGATTACTCCAATTATGATAATGTGTATCGTTGCTGGGGATCAGATTGTAGGGATATTATATGGTAGAGGAAATTTTGGAGAATATGAAATCAAGGTTACATACTATGTAGTTATAGGATACGCCTTAGGCTTTATATTTCAGTCAATTCGTGCTATTTTAGTAAAAGTCTATTATGCTTTTCAAGATACTAGGACTCCAATGATAAATGGAATGATAGCTGTATTTGTCAATATTGTGTTAAGTATCATACTCTCCAAATATATTGGTGTTATGGGAATTGCTTTAGCTACAAGTATTGGAATGTTTATTGTGACTATTGCTTTAGCGATTGGAATAAAAAAACATCTGTCAAATTTTTATTTCCATGAATGTTTATCGGAGTGTTTTAAGGATTTGTTCTCTGGTGTAGTTGCGGCAATATTGCTTTATTTCATAAAAAACTTTATTAATATCAATACTGTGATAGATTTTATAATCGAAGGAAGCGCCTGTATTGTTATTTATATTAGCATATTGATATTACTCAAGTCTAAGAGTTTAAAAAGTGCTAGCCAACTACTAAAAAGAGGAAAATGAATATTGTTTTAAGCATTAAAGCGATGATATTTGATTAAATGATTCTAAAATAAAAAAGGAGGCGTGACAGTGAGAATATTATTTACGGTTGGTACGTTTTACCCTAGAAAAGACGGTGTTCAAGCTGTTACTGAATATTTAACCACTGGGTTAGTTGAAAAGGGCCATGAGGTAATAGTAGTTACTTCATCCGTGGAAAATGAACCGAATGAAGAAATCTACAAAGGTATAAAAATTATTCGAGTAAATATTCATACCAAATTTGCATTATACTTCGGAAACAAGAAAAAATATCAAAACCAGATTTTGAATATTGTAAATGATTGTGATGCAATGGTAAATGTTTGTACTCAAAACGCACTAACTGATTATCTATATCCAATTTTGAATAAGATTAAATGCCGCAAGATACTTCATATGCATGGAATCTATGACTTTAAGTGGCATAAAACTGACTTTTCTTCTATTAAAGCATTTGCTTACAAAGTTTGGAGAAACATACGATGGAAGTGGCTCTATGCTTCAAGAAACTTTAGTAAATATGACAGGATACTCCAACTTCATAGATTTGATAATGGATTTAGTTTCTTTTCTAAAAAGTATCATATCACTAGTTGCATTTTGGAGAATGCAGCAGAAGAACAGTTTGGGTTAAATAACCCAAGAAAGAACAGTGAAAAGTATTGCATCTGTGTGGCTAATTATACAGATCGAAAAAATCAAGAATTTGTTTTGAGAGCATATTATAAAGCCAATGTTTCCAATCTAGGAATGGTATTTATAGGCAGTAGAGAAAATGAATATCTTAATTATCTTAAAGAAATATGCAAAAAGCTCGAACAAAAACACGGCCACAAAGATGTTGAATTTTTAACCGGTGTGCCACGAGAAGAAGTAATAGCTTATGTTAGGGATTCATATATATATCTTTTAGGCAGTACCTGGGAAGCGTTTTCGATATCATTGATTGAATCTATGGCCTCTAGTGTACCATTTATATCGACTGATGTTGGAATAGCAAAGTATTTACCAGGTGGAGTAGTTGTAAAAACGATCGAAGAAATGACCTACTGGATAGAAACCCTTGGAAATTCGAGTGAATTAAATTGTTTGCTTGGAAATATGGGACATCAATATTACATTGATAATTTAAGAATAAAGGATAAAGTTGATCAGCTAGAAGCTGTAATAATGGAGAAAAATGAATAAAAAAGAACTTAAAGAAATGCTTCGCAAAGACAAATGGAATAATATAGGGAATCGAAAACTATATCATTTGTTTTTTATTATCGCTACAAGACATGCTTCGTGGTTAAGATGGAAGTATATCAAATATATGAGGCTGTCATGTTATTACGAAGAGAAGTTTAGAAATAAGAAATTGATATATGCTTTTCCTATGTATATAAATATGCTGAAAATGAATAATTTAGGATATAAACTAAATTTTGAAATTGGTGGAAAGCATATTGGCGAGGGCTTGTCCTTATGTCATAACGGCCCTATTGTCATACATGGAGCTTCTATAATTGGAAAGAATTGTGTTTTACATGGAGATAATTGCATCGGTAACGATGGAATTTCGAATGATTGCCCTGTTTTAGGCGATAATGTTGATGTTGGTGTAGGTGCAAAGATAATTGGTAATGTAACAATAGCAAATGGAGTTAGAATTGGTGCTGGCGCAGTTGTTGTTAAAGATTTTACCGAAGAAAACATAACTATAGGCGGAATTCCAGCAAAAAGAATCAAATAGCTATCACATTTTATATGGAATCTTTTGAAAAAAGGTAGTTATATATTTGCAGAATTATTTCAATATAAAGTAATTACTTATCTCATCACAGCACAACTCTGAGCCGAATCCATACGAAACAGTGGGCGAAAAACACGCACCGGAGCTGCATATTAAATGACAATTCGTATATTGAATTCGCTTTTAATGCAATATATACAAAGGATACTCCGTCGGGACCCTACCACTTATTCGGTACTAACTTATTTGTCTTTTTACGTAGAATAGAGCTATTCCAACCACTTGTTTACCACTTATTTGTACCAAAAGCTGCCAAAAATCACTTGAAGCTGCTAAAAGCGGAATCGTAAAATACCGCGAAATACAGCCATTTTCGCAACTTAGCAAAAACCACTAAAAGTGCTTCTACTTTTTCAATTCCCCTCGTCTCAAAATCAGGGCTAACAAATGGCTTAAAATAGGCATTTGTGGGCTCGCTTTTTTGACAAAAAACTGTCAACCACTTATTTTTTTATTTAACAATTAAATTGCTCCGCAGAGTTTGTTTCTCTGCGGTGATTTTTTTGCCATTTTTAGCTCTGCACTTTCTTCTTTCATCACCTCTTTATCTTGTCAAGGAGCTATATTTATTGCATACCCCACACAAGACCAGTGCGCTATCCCCCGCCGCAGAATTACATTTCACGCAAAAAAATGTCATTTCACGCAAATACGTTGATTTCAGCCTGTGAGATATGATAAAATATATATGCTGCAATGCAGCGTATACGCAATACCTCTACTTATTCACAGTAACATCTTCACTTTATTCTTTCTACTGTTTTTAGCATTCATTCCGCTCTTTCATCTTCACGGTATTGTCTATTTTTTTATCCGAAAGGCGGCAGACTTAAACTACCATTCTTTGCTGCAAAAAACATAATAAAAAGATATCCGTATTTTACGCAGCATAAAACAGCATGATATCGGGAAATCGGAGAAAAAATGTTTAAGAAACTATTATCAGCAGTACTTTCAGCAGCAACCGCAGTAAGCTTTATCCCGCAGATACCTGCAAAGGCAGAGGAAGCAGTTCACTATCCTTATGTTATGTTTGCAGGCTCAGCTGAGGATGGAGCTATTACCATCAACTCAAACAATGTCTGCATCAACGGCAGTATCGCTACAAACGGAACTATATCCACAACGGCTCAGAACTTTAACGTAAACGGTTCAAGAACCGAAAATGCTCAGGAAACTATGAAGTTCTTCTTCGATAAGATCGACAGCAGATACTTTACTTCTCATGTTGACACCTATTTTGAGGACTTTTTTCTTGAGGACACAAACATCAATGTAAACATACCTATAGAGGCAGAAGGTGATATAGGTCTTACAGGAAATATCAATATCACCAGCGGCATTAAGGCACTTAATGATGTTGTTCTCAGCGGAAACGTAGAGGACTCTCAGGACTCTGTTATTTGTGCTGAAACAGGTGATATTATAATAGATACGGACAACGTCAATCTTAACGGACTTGTCTATGCACCAAACGGCTGTGTAAATATCACTGCACATAATCTGAATATCAACAGTGTTATTATCATTGCCGATACTATAACTATAACCTGTCCCAATCTCAATGCAAATTATAACTCTCAGATGGCAGAGTTCATCGGCAATGGATCTGAGCCGATAAACAACGATGATATTGAGATAGCGGCTTACGGTGAGTACGACGAGGAAACAGAAGCTTTCAATGTATACTGGAACACAACAGTGCCAGACGGGAGCTTTGATATACAGGCGTCAGACGACGGCGAGAACTACACTTCAATAGGAACTGTAAATAACACTGACTCCTTTGAAATTTCATTCACTGAGCCCTTTGAAAAGAAGTACATAAAAGTCATTGAAACTGCAAACAGCGGCGAGATCGCAGAGTCGGTTCCCTTTGTTGTTATAAGCACTGAGGACGGCTATGATATTGAAGTTCTTGACAGTGATGAAGACGGACTTCCCGACATATATGAACTGAAGATAGGTACCGATCCCTACGATCAGGATACAGACGACGACGGTCTGACTGATTATCAGGAATATGTCTACACTCAGACTGATCCTCTTGTTTATGATTCAGTAACAGAGGGAGTTTCCGACGCTGACATTGATACCGACGAGGACGGCCTCAGCAATATAGATGAGTTCACAAGGGAAACCTATCCGTGGACTCCCGATACAGATCAGGACGGTCTCAGCGACTATGACGAGATCTATGTATACGGAACAGATCCGCTTGTAGCTGATAGTGACGAGGACGGTGTTGATGACGGTTCAGAGGTAAAGTTGGGACTTGACCCCAATGATCCTGCAACAAACGGTGTGCCCGACGGAGAATACATTATCCCTCAGACCATAGCTGCCGATAGCAGTATCCTTTCAACTGTCAATACAGCTGAAAGTCCTTATGAACTCTCAATCGACATAAAGACCAACGGAGACGCAGAAAAGGAACTCACTGTTGACGAAAGCGGCTATTCCGCTGCTATAGAGAATGACGCTATGTTAGGAGCAAGTTTCGATGTGGAGATAACAGATACTTGCAATCCTGAGGAAATAGTGTTAAAATATGACATAAAGGAAGGAAATACCGAAAACACTCTGGATAAGTTCTCAAGCCTTGAGGAGTTTCAGGGCATAAAGCGTCTCAACGTGTTCAGATTTGATGAAGATGAGAGAATGCTTCTTCCCGTCGAGACCAAATTCGATGTTGAGAACAGCAAGCTCTGTGCAGCAGTAAATGAAACAGGCACATACTGCCTCATGGATATGGAGATATGGCTTGATAACCTTGATGTGGAAATACCTGATGAGAATATATCTTCAAGTGTTCCGTCGCCAAAAGCCGCTCCAAAAGCGCTTACAGCTGCTACAACAAAATGGGAACCGGAATATGTAAATGCGCCAATAGACCTTGTATTTATCTTGCAAACTGCAGGTTATAATGAATATGGATTCAATCAGGAAAAATCCTTGATATCCATGTTAAGCATGTATGTCTTTAATAACTACAAAAATGTTAATGCATATATAATAACCTATGACAAATCAGCGAGTGATACAAGATACTCTGACATCAATGGAAGAAAGCTTAACAACTTTTATAAGGTTGATCAAGCATTAGATCATATCAAATATAATGATGGTGTTACTGATTACTGTGACAGAAGTGTTGCATTCAGATGCTTAGCCAACGATATCCCCATTAGAGCCAATTCTGACGTTTACATTTATCAGTTTGTAAACGGATCGACTGATGGTAAATCTTCTTATGATAACTTAGATATTATCCAAAAGGTAAAAGCCGGTAAATACAAGGCATATTCAGAGATCTTTACAAATGGGTGGCATTATGAATATAGTGATCGTCAAGCTAATGTAAAAAACGGGATAAACAATAATAATGATCTGTTTATTGAGCTAAGAGATGCAACATTACCTGTACTAAAAGATCATTTTGGCAGTAAACTCTCCGCACCGCGTCCTGTATATGATATTATCGTTCCGACAAAATGGAAGAAAATATCGCTTACAGGCGAGCTTATTCCTAATGGTACAACAAACTCTGATACTGATTCTTTTACTGACTGGGAGGAAGTCGATACTTCAAAAATAAAGGTTGATCCTGACGGCAGTATAGAACTTCCTGTCTTCAATCTGGAAGATATATTGTATTATTCCAATAGATATAATGATAAGGTTTATCAGTTTTTACTTAATTACCTATATCCAAAGTATTATCTTCCTATACTATCTGATCCAACTGATGAGGATACGGATGATGACGGGCTGAATGATGATGTTGACCCTGAGCCGCTAAAAAAAGCATATTTAAAATCATTTGGTACTGAAGAATACAAAAAGGAGATTGAGGAAAAGGCTGCAAAAGGAAAATTTGTTCAGGATTGGTATATGACAGCAAATGATCTTATGGCGAGAAATTATTACAATTTCTTTAACGATAAAAATGAAGAAATAGTACCTGCACATATTGTTGCTAAGACCGCATTAGATATAATGATGAAGGATGTAAATGATTGCGAGAAGTATCTTTTCTTAGTTTCAGACGAGAATTGGCTGAGATTTTGCGAGTTTTTCAATGAATGTGTTCAAACATATGGAAGTGTTGACGAAGAACTGCACTATTTCAGGCTAAAGCTTAATCGTGCTCCCGAAACTTTAGAAGAAATGATAAAGCTTATAAATTCTACATCAAACATTGACGATAAGTGGATAATGTGTAGTCCTTTCAAAGGACGTTTTCATATGTTTGGTGAGACCGGTGCATATAACATAAAATTCATATCATCAAATAATACAGATAACATATATGAAGCGGTTTATGATAAGGATGGAAATATTATAACTGAAATCAATGATTACGGTAAAAATATGGGCACATACAACTATGCTAGTTCATCAAAACACCCTAAAAAGCATACTGATTATGATGTTAAAACATACGAAAGAATGATGAACACGTTTAATGATTTAAAGAATAATACTCAAGGAAATGCCAATGATAACGTCACATCAAGCAAAGATCCAGCTATGAAAAATGATAAAAATCAGATTGATTTTGATGCTAAAAAACACTACGAAGATATATGTAAAGCAATAGATATTGATTATTCAAGTTTAATAAAGTATAATTATTCTGATAAATGTTATTAATGAGGTAAAATATGAAGAAAAATAAAAAAACGCTCATGCTTAATGTAAGTATAATTATTTTTACAATCATCTATGTTATTGGAAATATTGAAACAATTCTGATATACTCATATTGGAACAATAAAGACAATGCTAATCATCTGTGGTTGAAATATCGAGAATTACTATCTTCAATGTTCGGCAGAGAAAAAGGGATAGATGTTTTTTACGCTATAAACGGTGTATCATGGTGGTTTGTTGAAAATCATAAAAATGTTATATTCTTTATAATTATCACTATTATGATGACCATTTCAATCATCATAGAAAAGAAAGAAAAAAGGTTGAGAAAAATCCTTTTAGTTTATTTTATTATAAGCTTTTTTATAATGGCTTTTATCGCTTTTCTTGCATCGCCAAGGTTCGCCGATTACTATTTTTAAAAAATCTTGATAGGGGCAGTCTCAAAACTGCCCTTATATTGTAGCTAAGGACTATCAAAATATAATTCAGAACGGCGATTATAACTTCCTTGTAAACGATTTTGCTCCAAGATACTATTTGCCTATACTCTCCGATCCTACAATGGATAACTCTGACGGAGATGCATTAGATGATAGCTGGGATCCAGAACCGTTATACCATGCTCCTGATCCATTAAGTTACTCTAATATATTGTCAGTAGAAATCAAATATATTCCTCTACAAGAAGTTAAATCATTCACTGGAAAAATCGGACGAAAACTTGCAAAAAAATGGGATTGCGATGTTTATGTAAGTATTTTAAAATCTTGTGACTGTGATGATGATATTTTTCTCTTGACTAACGAAAATAAAAGTTTAAACGAAGTTTTTGCTATATCTGATGAACTAAAAAAGAAACTAAATAATGGTGAAAAAGAATACTCAAATTCATTTGGACACGTTCCAAATGAAGAAGCTGCTCATACTGGCAAATTAGAAACAGATCAACTTGTTCCTGAGTTCTTCGAAAAAGATAGTAGTTATTATTATGGTTGCTGGTATCATAATTATTGTCAGGAAATGGCAATGTATAATGATTATGTACAACAAATCGGTACTAATTGGAGCAGAGTAATGCAAGCTATCATTATCTATAATATTGCAACTTCTGCTTTACAAAATGCAGTTCTTTCATCAGCCAATAATACATATACCGTATCAAAAGCAGATTACGCTAATGGTGCTAAAGCAGCTAAGACACAATTATCATATAGTCGTGTAAGTAAACAGGCTGCTGAACATTCGTCTTTAGGAGAATTTACATATAATCCTAAAACGGGAGCGGTTTCCAGAATGAAAGGTGGAGGACATGGACAAGCAAATATTGACTTTTTAGAAAAAAATGGATTTGATTATAATATAGAAAAAACATATTCAAATGGAGTAAGGGTTGGCAATGTTCCGGCACATAAAATTGTAGCAAAAAGAACAGGAACCAATCAATCATGGTTTCCTGAAACTTGGACAGAGCAAGATATTATAAATGCGGGAGAATATGTTGGTAATTTAAGCGGTAATACCAATGTTGCAGATGGCGTAATAGTATATGGTGAATATAATGGCGTAAGAGTTGGTGTTATACGTACAGGTGGTAGTATAAGTACAGTTTTCCCAGATTCTGTTAGACAACCATAAATCTAAATGTATGAATAGGAGAAGTAGAATGATATCATCATTAAAAAAAGATATGGATTCAGTTATAAAAATAAGAGAAAGCAAAGATATTAATGACTTTTATGGAATTAATGAATGTTGGAATGAAATGATAGAGTTGCTTTCTGATAATATAAATGAAACCATAGCCTATTTAAACAATTGCTCTGAAAAAGAAATATATTACATCAGTGAAGTTTTTGAGGATATTGCTGAAAGAACTAATAGTAAGGAGTATATTAAATGTTTAAGAGCAATTGATAGTAAATATCCAAGATTAAATTTAAAACAAGATATAGATGTTGCTGAAGAATATATCATTGATTAAATTTATAGCATTAACTAAGTATCATTAATAAGGGCAGTCTCAAAACTGCCCTTATAATGTAGACAGTGCAGGAATACGGCGCAGTTGACGAAGAATTGCACTATTTCAGACTAAAGCTTAATCGCACGCCTTCAAGTTTTGCAGAGCTTGTTAAAAATAAAGATAATTGGTATTTATATGATAAAAAACATACTCAATATCATATGAACAACAGCAATAATGATATAAATAATGTTTCTATATACATTAGTAAAAATGATTATTATCCGAGTTATTCCACATATTGGAATGAATATAATATGAAATTTGTTGACAAGTATGGAATGAACGAAGTTGTGGTTACGCCAAACAAAGATCTCAGCGGAATGAGCAATGATGAAATTTATGATTATCTAACAGATGCAACTCATTGGCAAATATTAACAGATGATTATAAAAAAGCACAAAACGATCAAAATTTTAAGTATGATCCAGTTAACGTAGGAACATATAATTACTCTGCATATGATTTTGATTATATAAACCTTGATGGAACTCCAAAGAAAACATCATCTTTAAGTCACGACAAATATGATGTACAGCCTTATTTAAAGGATGGAGAAAACTATGGTAATGTACCAGGTTTGATTTATGGAAATTCTAAAAAGCAACGCGATAAAAACGAAGACTATTACTATGATAACGCTAATAAAGCAGTTTTCTCGGATTATTGGAATATAGGAGATAAATTCAGATGAAAAAAAGTAATAAAAAGCTTATATTTGTGGTTATATCAGTTCTTTACTTTATTTTTATATTATTGTGCTTCCCTACATATTCGCAAACTAAATTCATGTCGTTGGATGGGAATAAAAATGATTTTTGGATAAATATGCGAGAAAGAGTAATATCTCATGACTTGCTTTTTAATCTGCATAAAGCTTTAAGACATAAAATACCGGAATGGACAATGCCGATAGCAGTAATAGTAAACGGAATCAATATGTTTTTCGGATTTAAACAGTTCAAAAAGAAATGGTGGTATTACGTAATACTGCTGATAAGTATTCTTATATCAGTAATGCTTATCGACTGCTGGTGGATGTTGTATACTGCGGAATAAGCTATTATTATATTGAGTTTTCTTTTAATGCAAAATAAACAAAAGAAGCTCCATCGGGATCTGACCACTTATTTTGAGCGGCTGTATTCAGTTTTTTACGTAGGATAGAGCCATTCCAACCACTTGTTCACCACTTATTTGTACCAAAAGCTGCCAAAAAACACTTGAAGCTGTTAAAAGCAAAATCGTAAAATACCGCGAAATACAGCCATTTTCGCGTTTTAGCAAAAATCACTAAAAGTGCTTCTGCTTTTTCAATTCCCCTCGTCTCAGAATCAGGGCTCACAAATGGCTTATAATAGGCGTTTGTGGGCTCGCTTTTTTGACATAGAACTGTCAGCCACTTATTTTTTTAACAATAAAATCGTTCCGCAGAGTTTGTTTCTCTGCGGTGATTTTTTTGCCATTTTTAGCTCTGCACTTTCTTCTTTCGTCACCTCTTTAGCAAGGCTCTTGCATTTCTCATTGACAACAACACCATCGACTAGTTTGTCTTCGCCATACTCAAAGTTGTATTTGTCTCTAAGGGCCATGAGAATATCGTAGAACGCTTTTTCTTCAATTGTCAGCCCCATCTTACGGAAGCTATCACGGTCAGCCTGCATTTCCTTTAGTATTCTGAGAGCCTGCTCCGTAGCATTTCTGATAATCTCATCAGATGCATCTTCCTGCGTTGCACCTGCTTCTTCAGCGGTAAGATGCTTTCTGCGCTCGTGATAGATACGGATAGTCTCTTCCAATAGTTCCTGGTATTATTTTGCAGCGACCTGATTGGTTTTCATGTACTCCGTAATTTGTTTGCGAAGCATTTTTATCAAGAGTTCAAGTTTAGATGCAGGCATCTTAACATCAGAAAGCTTCTCAAAATATTCAAGGCTGAAGATATCTTCCTCCTCTCCCTCTTCAAGAATGCTCTCTACTTGATTATATCTTAGGGCTTCCTCTACCATTTGAGCAACTTTGCGATTCATTGTTTCGGTATCAACTTCGCTTGTTCCACTCATTTTGCGAACAAATCCTGCAATTGCCATGAAGCACTGTGCAAGCGCCGATTCTTCTTCGGTTAGATTTCCTGATGGCTGACAGATATCGTATGCATTTCGCATACGCTTCACAGTTTTAAGTAAATATGTCTTAAAGGAAACCTTGTTTGTTTTCCTTTTGCCCTCAATGTTCAGTTCCTGAGTAGAACGGAAAACATACTCAGCTGCTTTTGCAAGCAAAAGGTAGCGTTCAAACGGATTAGCTTCCGGATTCATAAACGGAGCTAGATCGTAGTTTTTGAAAAGGTCACGCAATACCGCTAGATGCTCATGGAAGATAGAAGTAGCCTGCTCAATATCATCGACATTAGGAGCGACAGAGGTATTTCCGCCGTATACTTTCAAAGCCTGGCGCATATTATCTCTGATACCAATATAATCGATAATCAAGCCGAAATCTTTTCCGGCATACCTTCTGTTCACTCTGCTACCGAAATAACTGTCCTCTGACAAAGTTGTGACCCTTGATAAGGTCTGAGAAGATTTGCTTTATACTATCAATAAACATAATGCCCACTTACTACGGATTCAAATGGCATAGATATTTTGCCGATTGAAAGTATAGTTTGTGGGCATCGTTTTTGTAATGCTAATCGTGAAAAAATATGTAGATGCTTAGACTACGGATAGGATACAAACAAATAAAAGGTCAACCACCGGAAAAATGCGCAGAATTGCGACATTTTCGGCAGTTGACCTTATTTTTTGTTATGGGTGGAGCGAGATCGACCGTTAAGCTATCGGACGCCCACGCTGCTTGAGTTGTTGCACTTTCAAATAATAGCAGAGCTTTTATTTGTATCGTGCAACCGTCTTTTATTTGATAGTGCTGAAAGTGCAGAAAGCGCCGTAGATACGATGAAAAGTACAGATTAGTTTCGCCACGGGAATGGGCGGATTTTGAACACTTTCAAATGATTGCTGGGGCTTTCGTTTTGTGGGTGCAACCCCTGTATGAGCATTTTATTCTGTTGTGTTACCAGAATCATCTGTGTCCGCTATCAGTGAACGAATCATCTCACTCACTGTACTGAAGCCCCGTTCTTCCGCTTTCTTCTCAAAAAGCTCCCGCTCCTCAGCGGTCACTCTTGCACGGATGACAAGATCCTTGTTCACCTTCTTTTTCTTAGTATTGGCAGTGTGATTGGTTTGATTACCATTCTTGGCCAAGATGATCGACCTCCTTTCTGGCTTGAGACAGTATTTCATACCCGTTATATGCTGTACTTTTCAAACATGGAATCCGAGACAGCAATGTCGGGGCCTTTTACCTTCTTTTGCAGCAGATCCCAGTTTGGCTTGCGTGATGATGTATTATGTGCATCAGATCCAAACGCAAAATGTGTATGCTCTGCCATGACCTTTTTGGCGAATCTCTTTTCCTTCCAGCTTGCAAAAGCTTCATTGTTGATCTGATAGATCGCATTGCAGTGCAGGACGGTTTCCAGCTCTTCCTTGCTGTAATACGGAAGGTAGCGGTGAACGTGTGCCAGCATGACTTTCAGCTTGAATTCTGCTGCGATATTGTAGATCTCCTCACTCATCCATTTTTCGTATGGACGGTACGGAAGTTCTAACAGGATGATCCTTGTCCCCTGTATTGCCAATTTTTCAATGTCCGGTAATTCGGAAATGCCGTGTTCAATGGCGATCTCTGCGCCAAGATGAATGTCGGTGACAGCCGTCTGTCCCTGTATCTGCTCAAATGCAGCCTGCCGCTTTTTCAGATACTCAGTGACAGACTTCTCCCTGTGTGCATAGAAATGCGGTGTGGCGCAGATTCGCTGCACGCCCTGTTTTTTCATCGTCTCCGCCATTTGCAGAGAGGTCTTTACGCTGTCCGAGCCGTCATCGATTCCGGGTAGTATGTGACAGTGATATTCTGTTAATAAAGACATATCTGTCAGTCCTTACCTTGCGTTTCTGCCTTCGCTTCTACTGTATCCAGTTCAGGCTTTGCACCGTAATATCCGTAGTACTTTCCTTTGCCATATTTTGAGTAATAGCCTGCATGCTTCGACTTCACGCCGTTCAGGATAAAGCCGAGCAGATTCATATTAGCCAATTCCACTCGTTTGAATACGTTGTCAACGTCCTCATCCGTTGTTCTGCCATATCGCACGACCAGAACAATTCCGGAAACACTCTTTGCAAGCTCCATCGCATCCGTCACGACATTGACCGGCGGGGTGTCGATCAGAATTGCGTCGTATTTCTCGCTCAGTTCATTCAGCATCTGCTCCATCATCTCAGATGCAAGCAGTTCAGAAGGATTCGGCGGGATCGGTCCTGCGGTCATAACATCAAGGTTTTCCATAACATTTTTCTGGATACACTCGTCAGGTGTGTGCATTTTTGATACCGCAGTAGAAAGACCTTTCTTGTTTACCAGCTCAAAAATTTTGTGCTGTACAGATTTACGCATATCTGCATCGATCAGCAGAACATGACTGCCGCTCTGTGCGATCGCAATGGCGATATTTGCAGAAGTCGTGGATTTTCCCTCTCCGGGATTCGCAGAGGATACCACAAAGGTCTTTTTTTCAACTGTAGACAGTGCAAATGACAGATTTGTTCTGATAGATTTATAGCTTTCTATGATATAGAAGGGCGCATCCTTGTCAGTTAGCTTTAGATGCACATCATCAGCATCCCTTTTCTTTTTACTGTCGCCGAAAGCCTGAATATCTCCAATGATCGCCTTGTTGTACTTCTTGCCAAGGGCATCCGTATCCTTGATCGTGTTGTCGAAGAAGTCGATCAGGAATATGATAAGTACGATCAGCATAAAACCGGCAACTGCGCCGATCATTGTGTTTTTCATAATGTTCGGTGCAACAGGGGTGTTGTAGACCTTTGCGGTGTCTATCGTATTGATCGAGCCGACACCAACTGCCTCCTCCACATATTGTGGTGCGACCTGTGTCAGATCGTTGCAGATCGCAGCAGCGACCTCAGCATTCTTTGCCGTAGCATTCACTTTGACAGCAGAGGTATCGGTCACAGACGAGATCGCAAGACAGGAACGTATCGAAGCCGGTGTGATCTTCCCACTGTCATTGATGGTGAAATTTTGCGAAAGCACGTTTTCCTCAAACTGCTTTGACAGCTTTTCTGCAACAGCGTTCATGACAGCATCGTCCTTCAGCACTTCCATATAGGTATTCACAAGCTGCTTGGAATTGCTGATGTTATTCGCACTGTTTGCATTCTCAGTGATGCCGGTATAGCTCTGCACATACATGGTGATATGCGATGAATACTGCAGCGGCAGTAAAAACTTGGAAATACCGAATGCTGCACCGGCACCCAAAACTGTGATGACAATGATCAGCCAGATATGAGATAAGAGCAGCCTGATGATATCTTTTATGGAGTAACTTTGATTCATGCTTCTTTATTCCTTTCATAGTATATCAATAATACAAATTGATCTTACACCGTGCCGATGAAGATCAGCTCGTTTTTCGTTTTCTGCAAGCCTTCTTCATTCATCAGCAGTTCTTCTTTGATCTTCTGATTGTTGTAATTTGTACCGATACGAGGATCCAGACCCCCCCTCAATGATCTTAGCAGTATCAAGCCCTTTCATTTCTGCATAAGTATCCAGTTCATTGAAATATACCACTCGTAAGGCAAGGTATGTATTAGCAAACAGTTTAACTGCTTCTGCCTCTGTAGATCCCATAAATAGGGTTGGAATGTTCTCCTTGATCGCACCTTGCTGCAGCAGTTCTGCAAAGGTATGTGCGGCATTTACAAGTCGCTCGTCTTCCATAACTGTTCCAACAATGATACGGCTCGGATAGAGATTGTCATAAAGTGCCTTGCTTTCACGGAGAAATTCTGGGCTGAACATGATGTTCCTGCTGCCGGTCTTTGTTCTAATTGACTCTGTATACCCCACCGGAATAGTGGATTTGATAACCATGATAGCGTTCGGATTACACTTCATAACAAGGTCGATCACGGCTTCAACTGCACTTGTGTCAAAAAAGTTTTTCTTGCTGTCATAGTTGGTCGGTGCTGCTATCACAACAAACTCTGCATCTGTGTATGCCGCCTCAGCATCAAGTGTAGCTGTCAAATCAAGCTCTTTTTCAGCAAGGTTTTTTTCTATGTAATCGTCCTGAATCGGAGATTTTCTGTTGTTGATAAGATCAACCTTTTCTGGAATGATATCAACGGCTATAACGGTGTTTTACTGTGCAAGTAATACAGCAAGTGACAAGCCGACACAGCCGGTTCCTGCTACTGCTATTTTCATTTTGTGTCTTCTCCGTAATATTCTTTATACCGCTCGGCACATTTCTTTAGCTACATAAGTGTATAATAATTAATAGTGCGATTTCCTTCACAACAGTGTCATCGCATCTATGTGCATAATTATAGCACTTTTTATACAATATGTCAAGATGTAGCCACGATTCGTCGGTGGAATATAACAAAATCAGCAGTTTGACGAACGAGTGCAAGTTATATCATATTGATTTGGAGGAATTGTAAACATGATTACAAATGTTTATCAAAGGAAAGATGGCCGTTTTGAAGGGCGGATCACTGTTTGCAGAATTGGCGGTAAAAGGCAGTATAAAGCTTTCTTTGGCAGAACTCCTGACGATGTCATCACAAAAATGACTGATTACAGGGAAAGAATAGTAGAAACGGCAGCCGTATGCAAGACATTTTCAGAGGTTTTTGATGAATGGTTTCAGTCCATCTCGATCCGAGTCAAGGACTCAACACTGGCAAATTATGTCCTCAAAGCGGAGAAACATATACTTCCTGTATTCGCAAACGATGATATTACAGGCATTAAACAAAGCAATATATATCAATTTATCAGAAAGAAGCAGGACAGCGGCTTATCAAACCGCTATATTTCGGATATTCTGGTGCTTATGAAATCGGTATTCAAGTATGCCGTTCGCACTTACCGCATTTTTAATCCGATGGAGGGGCTTGTGATGCCGAAAAAGGAGAAAACAGAGATTCGGCTGCTCACAGAAGCAGAGGAAAAACGGCTGATGCAGATCGTAATGACGGATCAGAACCTTACAACACTCGGAATCGCACTTGCAAAGATGACTGGACTTCGTATCGGTGAGCTTTGTGCCCTGAAGTGGGCTGACATTGATCTCGAAAAACGGATTCTGACCGTCAGCAAAACGCTTCAACGAATCCAGATCAAGGGAGGCAGTACCAAGACAAAGCTCATACTCACAGAACCAAAAAGCGAAACCTCCAAGCGTAGTATATTATAGCTATGAAGAACTGAAATCTGCAATAGAACGATACATAAAGTATTACAATGAGCACAGAATCAAAGAGAAACTATGATGAATGAGTCCCGTACAATACAGGCTCAGTCTCTTGCATGCATAAAAAACAGCGTAGCAGCTAATTAACTGCTACGCTTACATAGTCTAACTTTTTGGGGTCACATCATATTTTTGACGGTCTCCTTTTTGCTTTATTCCATTTTCATTCCGTAGCTCTCAGCTACATCTTCTTCAACATCACCCTCGGTGGAGGAGATGTCATAGCTTTGTGTATGGCTCATCGCCATGCTTTCAACAGCTTCTATCCTGTTTCTGACCTCGGCAGCTATAGTCTTCGCACGTTCGGTATCAATATACTGAGCCGCCTTATCATCGCTGAACACTTCAAGTATCTCATCTTCGATGCCGTCAAGCTTTGAAGCCTCGAACCATTCAAGGGAGGATACAAGTTTTAACTGTTCGCCGTGTGTTTTTTTGAACGGCTTACAATTAACGCCATTGATTGGTATTCGTGAAGTTAACCTATCATACCAGAGTGACGTTCCGCTGTCGAATATGGGAGCAGCACCAATCCATTCAAGAGTGTTAGCATCTCGCAGAAGTCCGAAGTTATTGAAGTGCCTGTCCTCGTTTGCTATGATATAGTCGAGAACTATCATCTTGTCAAGGGAAGAAACTATATCTATCCCGAGTTCCCGACAGATATTAACGTAGTGAAGGTATTCACTTTCATGATTTGCTTTTGTTCTCAATTGGAGGACTCTCCATGCACTGATGAGTTCAGTATCCTTCGTTACAAAATCCTCGCACACACTGTACGGCTCATCGTTTATCCACGTTATCGAATATGGCACATGATCTATCCCGAGTCTTTCCATTATCTTTGAAGCAATTACTTCATTGAAGGTCTGCTGACTATATGGATTTGAGCCTGATTTCAAAAGACAACGTTTGCCGTCAATGATCTTCCAGCGTTTTTTCAGATTACCGTCTGACGTATTATCCGGTGAACATAAATCGAAACCTGAGTTTTTACCGTTTGTACCAAACAAAAGGTCGCCGATATCCTCTGAAAAATCGTTATCAAAGAAGTTTACGTCTTCCCACAACATATTGCTTTCATACGGCCTTATCCAGTAATGATCCGATAAGCTGAGTCCGAGACATTTGGTGAGGAGCAGATTAGAGCTTGCGATACCAAGTGTATCAAGCAAATCTGATAGTCCCATTCTGCTCGCCGGTATAGAACGTCCAGTCCACCACTGATTGAATGCAAACCTGTCAATAGTCTCATTTTGGCGCTGCATACGAACAACTCCCACAGGAAGATGCTCTTCAGATATGATACCCCTGATTTTGGATATTCCACCAAGAGTTTCATCGATATCAATGTCAGCAACCGCTATATTCTTATGCATAAGAGTATATCTCAACGTTCTCACCTCGCTCGCTTTTTCAATTATACCATACATCCGATACAAAATCAAGCATTATCTTCCGCCGGCTGAACCAAGCATCATAGCCTTATATTTCGGTGATTTCGCCATATGAAGCAGTGAAAAAAACGCACCAGAGCTACACTACAAATTACAGTTCGTATATTGAGTTTTGCTTTTAATGCAAAATATACAAAAGGAGCTCCGTCGGGATATGACCACTTTTTTTGAGCGACTGTATTCAGTTTTTTTCGTAAGAGCGTAGAGGAAGTCGCTGATGAAATAGCGAACACCTACGCCGAGGAAGTGCAGGCGGTTATGATTACAAAAATATATGAAATATCAGTAATAAATACTCATTCTGCATTATCTTCAATATACTTTACAGCCCAATCAAGTTCATAATCCTGCTTGTCGCGGAATATCTTCATAGCCGCGTCATGGTCGAATGGGATATGTACTTCAACAGGGTTGCGGCTTTCACGGTCTGATCCGGTGTCGATGTTAGGCTCGCCGTTTTCGTTCAGGACCAGACCTGTTGGATAATAAACTGTCACAATGCCGCCTGACAAAGTACTTATACCTCCCGTTTCCTGATTGCAGCCGCACGGATCGGTAATACCTGCGACTGTAACATTCGGCAGCTTTGAAAGATACAGCGACAAGCCGTCACCTGCACTGCAGCATTCATAATTGGTCAGTGCAACTACTTTAAGGTCTGCAAATTCGCCCGTTCCGTGTATTTTATGATCGGATACGCAGATGTACTTTCCATCTTTTCGTATTCCCAGTCCCTGACCGTACCAGTCCTTGTCCGTCAGCAGATCACACAGCGCTATGGCTATTTCGTCGAAGCCGCCCTCATTGTTACGCAGGTCAATAACAAGATATTCCATTCCCTGTGTTCTCAGATCATTCAGCTTTTCACGGAACATATCCCTTGCATACTTCTGATCACCTGTCAGATAGCCGACATAGTCCTGAAATGATGACCCCATTGTTTCCGCTGTCACTTTGAGATAACCACACTTATCATCGAGCATTTTGGTGCTGAAGTTTTCCTCTAACAGTTTATCATAATCGATCGGCAGTTCAAGACCTCTGAAAGCAGCCATTGCCTCCATCTTTGTTTTCACGCCGCCCTTGTCATGCACAGTGACCGTCTGCTCATTGCCGTTTTCGTCTATGAAAGACACTTCAAGCGTATCGCCGCCCGCAAGGTCAAGGTTCATCACATCAAGCATTTCTTCATTCGCTTTGACGGGTGTACCGAGGTCGGGAACATCTTCCTCGGCTGCCTGCAAAACGGGCTTGCCGTTCCATTTTGTGATAACAGTTCCGTCCTCTATGCCGAGGGCGTTTGCTGTTTCATCGGTGCATACGGCTATGACCTCGCCGCTGTCCAGCTTAACTGTAGCAAAGCCGTAATCGTGAGGAGTAATGACCGACTTGTAATCCTCGTCATCAAAATCGGCTTCGGCCCCGATATGTCCGTCATGCATTTCAGTGCAGAACATCATTACTGCATCAGCAAACTTGCCGGGACTTTTTTCCTTTTCGGCTTCCTCGACCATCGGCATATACTTTGCTTCAAGCGTCGAAAAATCAACTTCCTTCCACTCTTTAAGGACATAGTGTTCGTCCATATCCATCACAAGTGAATGAAAAGACTCGGTATAGCTTTCCCTTGAATGATTGAAAATATTGGGCGAGATCGCACAGAAATAAAAACCGCAAAGGCAGGACAAAATGCCCGTCAGCACAGCGGTTATACGGTAGCCTATCCTGCGCTTTGCAAACAGCATGGGTATCAGGGCAAGCACTGCGATGATATACATCACAAAGAACCCGCCGAGAAATATTATCGGTGCGCCGACAACATATATGAAAGCATGAACACCGCAAATCACCAGCGGCACAAGACAAAACAGCCGCCATAATTGCAGCTTCTTCAAGTCATCCTTCCATATGTGATGAAGTACCGCAAGGATCAGCATAGTGAGCAGTACAGCCGCACACCATACGATATGGGTTACATTAACCGTGGCAAGAATATGGCGGAGTGTATCAAAAACATTTTTCATAAGATACTGCCTCAGATGTTTTTTATTTTAGCAGGCAAATCAGGTTTCTGCCCACCACTATCAGTAATTATACATTATCACCGCCAATAAGTCAATCACATATCAACAGAAAGAAAAATATTTTTACATCAGAAAGGATACAATAATATGAGCAAAATATGTTATATCCGTGTTTCTACGGAACATCAGGAAACAGCTCCGGGAGCGCAAAACTCTCAGAGCTGTTTTATTACATATATATCCGAAACAATACAGCCGTACTTAACGGTACGTTTCTGACGTCTTTATTTTTCGTATGCCGAAGCAAAGTCAAAATGAACAGAGCTCCAGTCAAACTCCTCGAAGGAATCGACCTTCTTGTAGTATGCAGAGGTAATTGTTCCGTCTTCTTCCGCAGACTGAACAAGTATCCTTCCATCATCTGTCATTTGCAGCAGCATTTGCTTTGGAGGAGGCCCCTGCACTGCGGCGGCTTCACTTGCGCCGCCGGCTGCCTGCACACTCTTGGGAGGTCCCACAGGAATAGTCACAGCGGCGTTCAGGGCACCGTTTTCAAAGGTATATGTCATAGGAAGCTCAGTCTCATCAGCCCGGGAACCGCTCTGACCTGCTGCGTCCGCAGCCTGTGGAGCACCGCCCTGAGGTCCATCGCTTATGACAATGGGGTCAATGTTTACGAAGTTTCCGCTGCCTTCCTCAGCTATCACAAGATGACCTGTCGCAGACACAGGAACACCGCAGATGCTGTCATAGGCGATGTTGTCCTTTGCCATGACATCGGCTTGCCATAATCCAATGAAGTCCGCTTCAGCTGCGGCTGTGGGTGTGCATTCGGGCATATCCACATAATGAAGGTATTTGGATTCATCATATTCAGCGTCAAGATCGAATTCCACCTCCGGCGGGCCTTCCTGCGGAGGGACGTTGTTTTCCGTAGTGATTTCGGCAGCCTCGGTCACAGCAGGTATATCTTTAGTTGGAACGCTATTCTTTTTGGAGTCCGAGCAGCCGTATGCGCTGATCGCTATCATTAATGCCGCAACGCCGATACTTATTTTTTTATTCATTGTTCTTACCTCCTTATTCAGCATCCGGATTTATTGCTTGCTGAGCATCAGCCGCTGTTTCGGGAACTGCCTCAGCCGGAGGTCCGCCCTGTACACCGGCAGGAGGTCCGCCCTGTACAGTAAACATACTTGCAGTTCCGTATTTGCGGTGCATGATCTTCACCGCATCTTTACGGCAGGAGGGATACTGTATCAGAATCGGCACCTTGTCGAACATTGAAACAGGGTTTCTGAAATAGGTAAGGATAAGCTTGGCAAAATGCCCGGCGCTCCTGTCGGGGTCTTTGCCGAGATAGGCTTTTATCAGGGGATTCAGCACCTGTGATTGAGGACAGCCTATGATATTGGTCGCGGAAGCCATTTTGTAAAGCTCAAGTCCCTCGGGCTCTATGAGCGTATCAGGATGTTCCTTCTGTCCCTCCCATGTAGAGGGAGTTTCACCGCTTACCTGTTTCCTGTATGACTCAAAACGATACTTCATATACAGATCCATGTTTTTCATGGCATCATCAAACTGCTCCTCGGTATAGAATGTCAGCCCCTTCTTCACATAAGGAGTTATAATGCTCTCCGCCTGAGAGGTCAGTTCCTTATACTGCTCCTCAAGGTCTGTAAGCTCCCCGCATATCTCATGATACTGCTCCAGATATTCCTCGCTGCTTATCCATTTGTGCAGCATAGGCAGCAGCTCGGTTCCTCCGACACGGTTCGGATTATCGATAGGCATATTGATAAGGTCTTTTTCAGCGGGCATGACATTGTCAAGACCGGTAGTCGATGTGTCGAGAGCAATATCTCCGAAAACGTCCCTTATGACCACTCTTGTGTCCATTCCGCCGAAGGATTCATTGTAATCCCACGGTATATAGGAAAGAACACCGTTGTTCTCACAAAGATAGAAGTTCCAGGCGCGTGCCTTGCCCACGATGCTGTCATAGTTGTTCATAAAGCTGTGAACAGCCCAGTACCTCATGAGCTGATCAGTGTCAAGAACTGATAGACTTTCCTTCTCTGTACCGTTGTTCAGCTTGTCAAGACAGTCTATCATGACCGCCTTGTCCTCATCTGTGCATTCCAGTTCATCGGAATCCCATATATTCTGATAGGAAGCAGGCTTGTCGTCTATCCAGCGGCAGCAGGCTGCGTCCTTCAGCTCCTCGGGATGCATCTTTGCAGAGATCTCGTTCCAGGGCTCTACACGGTCGGTCTTGTCGAGATCGGCATATTTGTTGCCAGAAAACACCTGCAGCACTGCTTCAAAGTCAGACTGCTTTGTCGCTGCTTCTGATTCAGGCTTGTAAAGGTCAACCTCTGCGTCACCGTAATTTCTGAACGCAAAGCTCTTGTCAACGTCCTCCACCGCCAGGTACAGTGCAAAATCCTCACCGTTTTTCTGCACGACGGTATAGCTGGAAAGCGGTGATTTAACGCCCATATCGTTCATCATCTTATATGCGATATAGTCCTTCATGCAGGTAACATCTGCCGCAAAATTGTTGAGCGACAGCTTATCAAGTCCGTGATAGGTTGTATTCTCGTCATTCTTGCTGAAGTTTATGCGCAGGCCGACACGTCCGCTGGTACGGTCTTTTCTGCCCCTTGCAAAGCTAAGTGAAGAGTGTCCCTTGGCTTTCAGCGCAACGTTTTTGAAAAGCTCTCCGTCGATCTCAACATCACATTCCGCATATTCCTTGCTCTCGGAGTTGGCTTCGTCGATCTTCTTCCACTCCTCGTCCGTAATTATGATATTGACAGTATGTACTCTGGTATCATCAAACAACGGAGCATTCACATAATCGCCGGATATGGCTGGTTCATACTCAGCAGCCGCAGTGATAAGAGAACTGCCTGATTCCTGCGTTCCCGCGTACAAACTGCCTCCTGTACCGAAGCAGGTAATTATAGCTGTCGTAAAAGCAGCGACCTTTTTCCTCATAAACCTTGTCCTTTCTCAAATTGAAAATACGACCTCAAAATCTCTGTCCTGGCGCGTTCCACCGCATTTGACAGCAAAAAGGATAAACTCCCCGGGCTGTGATATATCGCCGCCGGAGTATCATTGCCGGATTTTCCGGAGGGGGCACATCTTCGATTTGATTAGATGTTTTTTATTTTGATATAATGGTATTATATCACAAAGGAAAATAAAATGCAATAGTGTACGTTCAGTAATAAAGAAAACATCGATATAAAAAAGAAATGGTGGTATTACGTAATACTGCTTGTAAGTATTTTGATGTCATTAATGCTTATTGATTGCTGGCGAATGTTGTATACTTCGGAATAAGCTATTATTATATCGAGTTAGCTATTAATGCAAAATCAACAAAGGAAGCTCCGTCGGGATATGGCCACTTATTTTGAGCAGTTTTATTCAGTTTTTGACGTAGAATAGAGCTATTCCAACCACTTGTTTACCACTTATTTGTACCAAACGCTGCCAAAAACCACTTGGAGCTGCTAAAAGCAAAATCGTAAAATACCGCGAAATACAGCCATTTTCGCATCTTAGCAAAAATAACTGAAAGTGCTTCTACTTTTTCAATCCCCCTCGTCCCCACCAATCAAAAATGCGTAACCGCAAAGGTTGCGAAAATCCCTAAATACCATGTAATAACGGTATTTAGGGATTTTGTTTTATATTGGTATCTTGAAAAAGTTTGCGGGATCAACGTGCAAATGAACGTGACCTACCTTAAATGATACCTATTCTCAGGAGCAAACTTTCTCTTGAAATTGATGGCGAAATGGCGGAGACGGGTTATGGTGTCGGCGAGGGGATTTGAAAAACCCCTGACCCCCACACTGCCAGAATAGAATGATTTAATTTCATTATGTTGCTCACAGTTCACAAGTCCCGATATTTAGCCATTTTCAAATAGTAGTCGTTCCATGGTTTGTTTCAAATACATATCAAATTTTAATGCAATAACGGAAATATAACGGAAACGTTTTACTCAAACAAAACACCTAAATTTGCATATTCTTTCAATACTATAGCACATATCAAAAACTATTTCAAGACATTAATCTTAACCGCCCGTGAAGGGCGATCATCATATTACGACATTTTCTTAATTCTTTTTCATATATTCTACCATTGACAGGATATCTTCTTTTGTAGTTGATACATACGCATAGTACGCAAGTATATTGGATGCATCAACTGCGTTTATTTTTCCATCATGATCAACATCCGTAGCAAGCTTCTGCTCCTCAGTATATCCACCTTCCTGATTTGTAGATATGCGGGCATAATATGCAAGAACACTTGAAGCGTCGATCGCATTGATCTTTCCGTCATTATTCACATCTCCAAGTGTATAGGTTACAGGTTTTACTGGAGCTGTTGTCGTTGTTGTGGACAGAGTTGTATCAGTGTTCGTATTCATAACAGTTGATGTCGTAGTCGTAGTTGTAGTTGATGTCGAAGTAGTGGTCGTGGTTGATGTTGTAGTAGTCGTTGTTACAGTAGTATTAGGTTTTGGCGCTTTCGGATTTTTAGTAAAATATCCTGGTTTACCATTTCTGTCTACGCAGGCATATTCTGAATAGTATATTCTGTCATTATATTTGGTTCCATTGCCACCTACAATACTTTTTGAATCGATGAACATATATATGTCATCCTCGTTGTATTCAAAATCATTATTTGCATAGATAGTCGTTAATACGGGACAGGATCTGAACATACTGAACGCAGTGCAGTCTGCTGATTTCACGAAATTTGAGATATCTACTGTCTTTAATGATTTACATTCTCTGCACATATCCTGCATAAGCTTAACTTTTGATGTATCGAAGCGTGAAAGGTCAAGAGTTGTCAGTGATGAACACTGATAAAACATTGCTGTCATTGTCTTAACATTTGATGTGATAAAATTTGAAAGGTCGACAGATGTCAAAGCGATACAGTTATTAAACATATTTCCCAGGGATGTGACTTTTGAAGTGTCAAAACTTGAAACATTCACTGATCTCAACGCTGTACAGCCAAGAAACATTTCAGACATATCTGTTACATTTGAAGTATTAAAGCCCGAAAGATCAATAGTAGTAAGAGAAGAGCAATTTCTGAACATTGCGTTCATTTGTTTTGCATTGTCAGTATTGAAGTTTGAAAGATCGAGTTCCTTCAATGATTTACATCCCATGAACATTCTTCCAAAGTCCTCAACTCGTGAAGTATCAAAGCCTGAAAGATCAATATCTGTCAGTGCAGGACAATTTGCGAACATTTGTCCCATATCTTCTATATTTGACGTATCGCAGCCTGTCATGTCAATTTTTTTCAGAGCATCGCAGCCGTAAAACATACCTCCTGCAGAACGAACATTTGAAGTATCGATACCTGATAAGTCAATATCAACCAATGAACTGCAGCTGCCGAACATTCCTCCTATATCCGTTACATTAGACGTATCAAAGTTTTTAATATCTATTGACCTGAGTGCCGAACAGGATGAAAACATTCCGTCCATATTTGTGGTTTTTGATGTATTGAACTTTGATACATCAATAGATGTTAAAGTTTTACACCCGGCGAACATATTATTCATTTTAATAACATTTGATGTATCTAATCCTGTTACATCAAGAGATTCCAGAGCAGAGCACCATGCAAATGTTTTATACATACTGGTGACGTTTGATGTATTAAAGTTGGAAATATCGAGCTTTTTCAGAGATGGGCAGTTAAAAAACATAGAGTCCATATTAGTTACCTGGCTGCTGTCAGCATTTTTCAGGTTTATTTCAGTTGCTTTGAATTCACTGAATAATCCGCTGCAGTATGCAGGGAGAATTGTTCCCTCTTTTGCTATTACGGTCTTGACTTGTTCGTTTCCTTTGTATTTCTGCACTTCATTAAGTTTAACATTACCTGATAAATAAAGAGTACCGGTTACCGCATCAAAAGAAACTGTTGCTTCAGATTGATTGTCTTCTGCAACAACATTAAATGGTTTGATAGAATGATTTAATGCCGGTATAGCACTGCATGGCAGAGTAACAGCTATGAGATATGAAATTATCTTTTTAAAATCCATAATATATTTTCTCCTATTCGATATCTAAGAATTTCTCTATAACGACCATTATCTTCTCAAGGCGTTTACCGCCTATACCTTTGATCTTAACTAAGCTCTGCCTTAAGAGCAGAAAAATCAATGGTTTTTCCCTGTTCTCCGAGCAGCTCATCCCCGTACTGGAGAATGAACTTTGTAAGCTCCTCGCGGTTCATTTTCTTGATTTTTCGGTAAGTGTCTCTATCAATAATCTCTTTCTGTCCCGTATATAACTCTTTTTTCGTTTCTTGTAACCTATTATACCATATCGCCTCTACAAAGTAAATACGTGAAAAAGAAATGCTCAATTAGCAATACTCCCTATATGTATCCTTGACTTTGGGCGATAGTGCAGTGTATAATATGGATAATAAGCAGGTTAATATGATAAACACGGGATTTATCAGCTCTCTGCTAAAGAAAGGATGCGGTAGTGACTATGATCGAGATTTCCTATCTACAGATGTTTATTTTTATAACTCTCATTTGGATACTTGTGCGATTCATAATTGCGATCAGATTCAAGAAGTTTTCGGTAAAACGCGAACTTCAGATGCTTCTTGTATACATATGCCTTGTAGTTATTGCAAGATTTGTATACTTCCCGTTACATTTTGTTGACGGGAAAATAGGTACTCTAACGATTGGATTTTCAACTACATTGTCTGACATGATAAGTTTAATCCCGTTCTTTTTTCTCTTTGACAGATATGATGGATGGCTTATCAATATTATCGGGAACATAGCAATGTTTATACCTGTAGGAATAGTATGGCCTATCTGTTTTAGAAAGCTTGATAATATCAAAAAAACTGTGTTTGCCGGTATTTGTTTTATTATCTTTATTGAGCTTTCCCAGTTGTTATGTACAGAAAGGCATACAGATATTGATGACGTGATACTAAATACAAGCGGTGTTTTGATCGGAGCGTGTATTTTATTTGCTATACGAAAAAGTCGTAATGATGTGTCTTAGTGTAAAATATCTGAATGCCGCCCTGATGGGCGGTCTTAATGGATATATCATTGATTATTTTAAGGATTACATTTTTGACAGGGAGTATAGCCTGCATTTATTAATTCATTCCGTGAGCCATTAAAATACCATTTATTACTTTCGCTCATTCTCTTTACTGATGCACAGGAAGCATAATGGAAGACATGAGAATTTGTATTAGCAACGTATTGTGTAGCAGGCTGGATATAAGCGGTAGTAACTACAGTTTTTGTTGTTGTAGTTTTGGTTGTAGTTTTTATGGCAGTAGTAATATGACATATATAATTATATGAAAAATGATACGGATAGTCCCCGTGAGGGGACTTCTTCGTTCATATTTGTATTCTTGACTTTGGGCGACAGTGCAGTGTATAATATGGATAGGGCAGGCGTGACAACCTGCTCCTTTTTTATAGGCTCTCAGAACGTCCACAATGCATTTTATGAGCCTTTAGCAGTCAGAGTGTAATTATGCCCCATACCCTTAAAATGAATTGTAGGGACTCTCAGCAAGTAATATAAAGGCGTTAACAGATGCTGGAGTTAATTCATTAGCACACTTTGATAAAAGAAAAGAGCCTGCAGTTATAGCAAACTCTTTTTGGCTTTATAATTCACTTACTTTTTCCTTATCCGTCGAATACTTTATCTTGATATATGTTTTCCAAGTATAAGGAAGGTTATTAGGAGTATAACCGATATTTATTCTCCAGAATTTGCCTTTATATCTATACCAAAGCGTTTTACCGCATCTTACGCATTTAATGGGCATTTTGTAAATATCACACTGATTTTCTGTATGTTCATATTTCCATTTGGGCTTATATCTGTCATTTGAGAGTGCTGAACTATCTACTACGTGATTACAAGCTGCATGAGCTGACAAAGTTGTCACTGACTTTGGATTTACAGTTTTTGCAATAGCTGTTCCAAAACCGAGAATTGTGAATGCCATAGCAACTGCTGCGATCTTTTTGATTGTGTTCTTTTTTTATCAATTCCTTTACCAAAAATTTAAGGCGAATATCGCCCTATGCGTACATGATAACAGAATTTACATTATTTGTCAAGCATTTATACCATCAGGAGTATGCTCGCTTCCTTTTATCATACTCCTGATTTCTTTACTGCTTTCCCTTAGCTTAATGACATTACCCGAAACGGGAGAGTCTTTTTATAGCAATAAATGGTCAGAATCCGCTACTTTAAGGGCTTTGGCAGTCCAAAGCATTTTTGCATTTATGCACTGTATAACGCTTAATCGTACAAATTATGAATTGAATAAAATATATAGCAATAAATGAATAGACGCAGACAGTTTGTGGTAGTATAATTTAACCATAAGATTACGCAGATAATCTTAAATTACAAAAAAGGATTTGAAAAAAAATGAAAAACACAGTAAAAAAGATTGCAGGCTTTGCTATGGCATTTACTCTCCTCGGAACCGGAACAGTCGTAACAAAAAAAATCTCACCTGAATCAGATAACACTATCGTTGCAAGTGCAATAACCTCGATCGGAACAGGCAGTCAGATCGGACAGATAAGCAATAAAAACGGTGGCATTCAGGGCATGGGTATGTACAATAACGTATTCTATTTTGTTACCCAAAAGAATAACAGCAATTGCAAGCTGTACAGAATGAATATGAATGGAAATACAAGTGAAATCAGCTTGTCAAAGTCAGACAGTCAGCTGATCGGACACGGAAATGATCTTTGCGTTGCAAAATGCAATGGCAAATTATGTTTATTTGTTGTTGATGGACAGAATAATAAAAACATACTTCTGAAGTATGAGTTGAACAGCGCTCAGACCAAAGCTACACTTGCTGCAAAATATCAGCTTGATAAGAATGTTTCTGCGGTTACTCTGGTAAATCCTGATGGAAATAACAATTTAAAGTTTATTTTCAGAAATGAAAGAAACATTTTTACTGCTGAGATCGGCAGAAATGAATCGTCCGGTAAGAAAAAAACTACCAATTCCGGTAATATACAGCTTGAAAGGGGCGCTGCAGTTTCTCAGGGAATATGCTATTATAAAGACCTTCTTATAGTTCTGTATACAGATAGCAATTATAAATATAATTACATACAGGTATACCGTATGAATAGTAACCTTAAGATCGACGGTTATCTGCTGGACTCATTCAAGATAGGTAAGAACTCTAAATTTGAAATAGAAAGCATTGATTATTCAAACGGCAATAACTGGTATTACAACACAAATGAAAACGGTTATTGCAGGTTATATCTCAATACCTCCTTGGGTAATGCAATCAATAGGATTGTCGAGGCAAGGTATTATGAGATGAGCAGGCGCTGATTATCTTACAGTAAAAAGAAAACACGGCTGTATTATCCGATACTGCCGCAGGTATAACGGTTTTTTATGTGTTCAACTTCTATGAAGACGAAAGAGTGAATATAATTCAGTGACTTGAGATCGCAGAAGCGGAAGGAGTTACTGTTATGAAAAGAGTTCACAGAAATATCGTCAGCGGAGCATTACTGTGCGGCTGTGCGCTGTTTACACTGTACGGAGCGTCCCGTGTGGCAGAAAAAAGCGAAAAGGGAGCCCTGCCCGTATCACTTTCGGGAGAGGGTGATGAGCTGCCCGTCATCGTCCTCGATGCAGGTCACGGCGGATCAACTTAAACTTAGTTCATATAAATGACATCGCTCCCCGGGTAGGGGAGCGATATTGTGCTTATATTTATCAGTCTGCGAGTATTTTCATGCGGAACTCTATAACATCAAAAACATCAGCGTTTCCGTCACCGTTAAGGTCAGCGGACTTGAACTGCTTTTCATTGAATGTATAAGTACCGAGGATATATCTGTTCATGAGAACGAGATCACCTACATTGAACTGTCCATCACCGTTGAGGTCACCGTTTTTATACATCTCAGCATCGTCTATGACCTCGAACTTCAAGCCGTACATCTGAGCATAAGCCTCAGCTGTAGAGCCCTTGTAGCCATGGATAACAGTATCTTTCAGTATTCTGCCATTATACTCTTCAAGCTCTTTTGCATACGTTCTTGCATCCGAATACTGTTTGTGATAGCTTACCTCCTGAAGTCCTACAAGACCACTGCTCCATTCATAATGCTTTGCACGAATAGTCTGATCGCCTGCGCATATCTCACATTCAGGATCATAGATATAGATATCTTTAAGGTAGACTGCGTTCTTAAAAGCATCATAGTCAAGTACATGAGAGTAAACGTCAGCTCTTAAAAGATTTGTGCTGTAATCAGCGATCATTTCCCAGCTCATTTTTGTTACACTGTTCGGAATTGTCACATTGCCTGTTGCACCAAAGCTTGCAACGCCGACAGTGCCTTCCTTTATTGCGATATCTCCTTTATAATAGGCAGTTGAGCTTTTTTCAGTACCAACGAACCAGCCGTCCAGATATCCCAGACCATTTTCATATTTAACTATAGAAGTTCCTGTGAACGCATCACAGCCCACATATTTAACGCTTTCAGGGATAGTTACATTTTTAAGAGCAGTACATTCAGAGAATGCGTTATCGCTTAAAATATCAAGATTTTCGGAAAGATTTACTGTTTCCAGTTTTCTTGATGCACTGAAAGCACATCTGCCGATGACCTCAACACTGTCGGGAAGCTCGATACTCTCAACATTATCAAGGCTGAAAAATGCAAAATTGTCGATGGTCTTCACACCGTCGGGAACAACGATCTTCTTGCCTGCATATCTTGACGGAACCCTTATAAGCTTCGTCATATCCTTGCTGTATATAATGCCGTCAACTGATGTAAGATAAGGGTTATCCTTGTCCACATCATAATAAGCCGCACCGTCCTCAGCGGAGTCTACATAGATTATGTAGTCCTCGACAGTTGCAGGGATATGTATTATATCAGATTTGCTCTGAACCACACCTAAAGACTTTACAGGAACATTATTAACAGACTCGGGTATGGTGATCTCTTTCGGCACTGCATTTTTGTCTGCAACTCTGTTTGCGGATATCCTTGCTTTAGCAAATTCACTGTTGTATATCCAGTAAACAATGCCGTTTTCCATATCCTCAACTATCTCAGGACCTACACCTGTAACAGGATGTGGGATAGCTTCAAAGCATCTTCTGTACTTGAGCGCATACTCCTCAGCTGTTGAGCCTGCCTGACCCACGATAAGGGTATCATATTTTGCAGGGTTGCCTATTTTTATAGGTGCGCTGTATCTTACGGAAATTTCTTCGGTTTTTTCATTTATAGCATCTATGCTGTTTTTAATTCTTTCCTTTTCTTCTTCGCTGAGATTGTCAACATCTTCCTGTGTTGTATGTCCTTCTACAGGAAGGATATTGCCTTCTTCATCTATCTCAAACAGCTTTGTATTTATTACCTTTGTACTGGTGTGAGAACCTGTACTTGAAGAAGTCACTTTTGAGTGCTTTAAGACATATTCTGTCTCTTTTACCGCTTCAGGCTCTGATTCTTTTACCTCTTTCCAGTATGATGGGATAGATGTTGCACTGTCTGCTATCCTGCAATCAGGGTCGATTATATTTACTTCCTTTAAACCAAAGCATACAAGACATCTGTCAGGTATTGCGTCATTACAGAAAGTTATACTCTCAAGCGGAACATTGATACCGAAAACAAGGTATGAGCTAAGATGCTTTACAGTGCTTGGCACAGTCACTACTTTGAGCTTTGTCGTTGAAGTGAAAAGTCCCATTATAGTACCAACTGTACCATAACGGATATCACCGCGCTCAATATCCTTATCTGAGCCTACTGCCCAGTTATCAACATAATATATGCCGTCCTCGGTCTTGATACAGCCTGCATCATTGAAAGCACCATCATTCATACTCTCAACAGACTCAGGTATATCAATATCGCTCAGTGAAGTACAGCCTGCAAAGGTCTGTGCTTTTATCTCTTTTATACCATTCGGAAGTGCGATATCACTAAGAGCGCTGCAGCCCCAGAATGCAAATGCGCCTATTTCCTTTATATTATCATTAAGAACGACCTTTTTAAGGTTTTTACAGCATACAAACGCGCAATCGCCTATTTTTTCTGCTTCATCTGCTATCTTTACTTCTGTTGCACTGTTTGATGGTGGAAAAGCAACAACTGTTTTCATATCCTTGCTGTAAAGTATACCGTCAACGACAGTAAACGACTTGTTATCCTCTGTAACAGCTATTTCCTCGATAGTCTGCTCTGCCGCATCATACCAGTCAATAACGCTTACATTCTTGCCGAGACTCAGCTTTTTGATATTTTTGCAGTCTCTGAATGCACCCCATTCTATACCTACAACAGGAGTATTTTGGATAGTATCGGGAACTGTGAATTCTTCGATGTCATGATTATCGACATAATGAACAGCTGCATATCCGCCTTTAAAGATATTATAGGTAACGCCGTCTTCCGTCTCGCTGTACATAGCACTGTTGAAATTGTATTCCACAGCAGCTTCTGTCTCTGAAACTGTTTCAGCAGCCGCATTGAACGGCACAGCTAAAACAGAACTTGTGATGACAGTAAGCGCAGCAAGAATTGAAATAACCCTCTTGATTTTCATGATTATTTACCTCCTATATCAAAAATATATACAGTATATATACTAAAATATATTATATCAGTTGTGTTCTTGTATGTCAATATTTTGCGCTTTGAAATCTGCATAAAGTTTCACAGCAATAAACACGGTTAGGTGTGGGTAACAAACAAACGCCCGGCTTATGCCGGGCGTTTGTTTATTTGAGTTTCTTCATATATTCTTCCATCGACATAGGAGTTTCTTTTGTAGTCGATACATATGCGTAGTACGAAAGAATATTGGAAGCATCTACTGCATTAATTAATCCATCATGATTTACATCTGCCGCAATCTTCTGTTCCTCATCGTATCCGCCATCCTGATTTGTTGAGATCATAGCATAATATGCAAGAACTGATGAAGCGTCAACAGCATTAATATACTCATCAGAGTTAACGTCTCCAAGCTGAGCTAATGTTTTGAATGTATAGTTATACTTCTGAGCATATTTCTCAGCCGTAGAACCTTTATATCCCTTAATTACTCCACTGAACTTATCGTTTTCATTGGTAAAGGTATTGGCTCTGTCATATATTTTAGCGTCAGGATTTAGGATAAACACCTCAGAAAGAGCAGTACACTTGATAAAAGCCTGCATACCGATACTCTCCACGGAGCTTGGTATAGTTACAGATTTCAATTGCTCACACCCATTGAATGCATTATGACCTATCTCGGTCACGGTTTCGGGAATGGTCAGCGAGGTTATCTCTGAACAGCCCCATGCTGCCTGATCGCATATTTTATTCACGGTCGATGGGATAACAACGTCTCCCGAAAGCTTATAGAACACATTAATGAGCAAACCGTTTATTATTACGAACGGAGTATCAATGCTTCTCTGAGCTTCAAACCATGGCGTCCCAGAAAACGCTAGCGCACTTATATTCGTCACGGATGCGGGTATAGTAACATTGCTAAGCTTTTTACAGCTCGAAAAAGCACTCGTACCAATATTGGTTACTCCGTTCGGAATGACTACTGATTCAAGTGATTTGCAGCTCGAAAACGAATATGCGCTAATAGTCTTCAGCGTATCCGGAAGCGATAATGAGGTAAGGTTATTGCAGTTATCAAACATACCCATACCTATACTTGTAACTCCAGTACCGATAATAACATTCTTTATCTCGTCACTGTATTCCTTCCATGGGCACGGATTTGAATCTAAATCTTCATTCATATCTCCTGTACCACTTACGGTCAGAGTACCGCTGCTGTCAAGCTTCCATGTTAAATTCTTTCCGCAAGTTCCGCTGTTAACTTCTGATGCTGCCTCTGCTGATAAGACAGTAGATGTACCAACCGGACTAATGGCTATTCCAAATGGAATCACAGCACATAGCAGAGTTGCTATTATTCTTTTACATTGCATGATATACCCCCTATTCAACATCTAAGAATTTCTCTATAACATTATCCATAATTCTGTCAACCATTACATATGATTCACCGGATTCTGTATCAACTATCATTATATCAAGTAATCCGGCAGCAGCTTTTACTTTACCCTTATTATATTTGGACGTGTTATACTTGACACTTACGTTTTTTGATAGCATATGTATGCGGTTGACGCTTACTTTTCTCAATAACAAAGTGCTCTCCGTAATATATACAGAGAGTACTTATCAGTGTTATGAAATCAGTGCATTCTTAAATAATCTCTTTCAAAGCGGCGTGCTTGATCGGATCTTTATCAGCAGTATGTCACGCGGCCAAATATATCAACCAGCTTATATCCGTAAACCTGTCCGCAAACAGAGCATTTTCTGTCATATCTTATCCAAAACAAGGAACAGCCGGTAAACTCATAAATCATATGTTCCCCGCAATGATGGGGCGAATAGCCCGGATTCTGGTTGATCGTTGCTGCTGAAGCAATCAAAGTGGTGGTTTTGTCTTTTGCTGAACCCAATGCAAAAACGTTTCCTGTGATGACGAGTGTGAGTGCTATTGTAATGGCAGAAAGCTTTTTAACGAACTTTTTCATAAATCCACCTCTAATACTTTATTTTTGTCAGCCTATTCAACATCATTTTATGTTGAATTGTTCTTATTATACCATTTGATTCACGATATGTCAATATATTTATATATCATTTGTTGACAAACGGCAATCGCACAATCAGGCAGGACGGAAATCAGTGCGCTGTGCACGGTTTCTGTGCTGCTTTCAACTAATCAGATGCAGCGTAACCAACCTCTGAACGGCAGCGGATGACGATTCGGAGATATGCCCTGGGCAATCCGTTCTGAAACGGCAGTTTCTGACACAGTAACCCCAATGTTAACATCAAGGATCGCTGGGCAGAGTTCGGCGATCCTTCTTGTATTAAAACCGTATTATATTTGACGCTTACGTTTTTCGGGGCATAATGCCCCGATTCGCTTCTTTTTATTTATAAAAAAACTGACTGATGTCAGCTGTTTAAGCCTTCATCAGTCAGTTAGCAGGTTATTTCTTTTTCATATATTCTTCCATTGACATTGGAGTTTCTTTTGTAGTAGATATATACGCATAGTACGCAAGAATGTTTGATGCATCTACAGCATTTATCGATCCGTCATGAGTTACATCAGCTGCAAGCTTCTGCTCCTCGGTATATCCGCCTTCCTGATTAGTGGATATGCGGGCATAATATGCAAGAACATCTGAAGCGTCGACCGCATTGATCTTTCCGTCATTATTCACATCTCCGAGAGTATAATCTGGTTGAGTTACTGGCGATGTAGTTGTTGAAGTAGTTTCATTTATGTCTGTAACAGTTGTTGTGGTGGTTTTGTCATTGGAAGTAGTCGTTGTAGTGGTAGTTGATGATGTTGTAGTGGTAGTCGTTGATGTTGTCGCTGGCTTGTTTGTAGTTGTAGTTGTGGTTGTTGTAGTTGAAGTTGTCGATGTTGTGGTAGTCTTGTTTGTAGTGGTAGTTGTTGTAGTTGAAGTGGTCGATGTTGTAGTCGGTTTGTTTGTAGTGGTCGTTGTCGTAGTTGAAGTGGTTGACGTTGTAGTTGACTTATTTGTCGTGGTCGTTGTTGTAGTTGAAGTTGTCGATGTTGTGGTAGTCTTGTTTGTAGTGGTAGTTGTTGTAGTTGAAGTTGTCGATGTTGTAGTCGGTTTGTTTGTAGTGGTTGTTGTCGTAGTTGAAGTGGTCGATGTGGTAGTCTTGTTTGTAGTGGTAGTCGTCGTAGTTGAAGTGGTCGATGTTGTAGTCGGTTTGTTTGTAGTGGTCGTTGTCGTAGTTGAAGTGGTCGATGTTGTAGTCGGCTTGTTTGTAGTGGTAGTCGTCGTAGTTGAAGTGGTCGACGTTGTCGTTGGCTTGTTTGTAGTTGTCGTAGTTGAAGTGGTCGATGTTGTGGTAGTCTTGTTTGTAGTGATCGTTGTGGTAGTTGAAGTCGTTGATGTTGTAGTCGCAATATGCTCGGCAATTGTGATCTTACCTGACTTGACAGTCGCCGGTACAGATGCCTCTGCAAAGTTTTCTACCTGCAGGTTGCCAAGCATGATCTCATATACTCCTGCTGCAGCACTTTCATTCACCGTAAATACCAGTGTGAACATGTCGCCGGTCTCAGCATAATTCTTCGCTGCGGTAAAATTTCCGAATGCAATACGATACCAGCCGCTGTTATTGATCGCCGCAGAACCGGCATTTGGTACTTTGTCGGCATACACGATCTTCGAGAGCGTCAGTACTTCGGGATCCCATGTCAGATCAGCAAAGCCAACGATATACCCCGGATTCTGAACCGCCTTGACAGGTACACTGACTTCAGTATCCTCGCCGAGTGCTGCTTCTGCGCTGCCGATTTCCATAGTCAGTGCTGCAGGATTTACCGCGTCGCCGGTGAGTGAGACAACACCTGCTGTCTGAGTTACATCGATACGCTTGATGTCCTTATCGATAACATCTGCCTGATCGAGGAAGATCATATAATCACCTGCGCCTGCGCTTGCAGCGACTTCAAAAGTCAGCGTGAAGAAAGTACCGGTGCCGATGAAATTCTCCGTCGCGTAGTCATCGCCGAAGGACAGGCAATAACTGCCGTCGCTGACGATCTCCGCAGAGCCGTTGTCGGGAGCGCGTTCAGCACTGAACTCCACATTTGTGAGCGTCAGCGCATCACTGTCCCAGTTTACATTGATGACACCCGAGCCGTAGCCGGGATTTGTTTTAGCGGTGACAGGCACCTTGACCGTTTCACCGGCTTTTGCTTCGGCGGTGGCGCGCCCGATCTCAAAATCGAGCGCCGCTGCCGCGTGGACCCGCTGCGGCAGGCAGCAGAACACAAGTGCTGCTGCCGTGAAAAGGGCTGTAATTCTTTGTATTCTCATAGTTCGCCTCACTTATAAATGACTTTAATACCCGATGAAGCAAGTGCGGTATTCAGCGCGTCGGTCAGACTGATAGCCTGCGCTTTTGTGAGCCCTTCCTTGATGACTGACGGAGCGGAATTGAGCATCGTCTTCGCTTCTGCGAGAGAGGGCACGGGTTCGCCGCAATCCTCCAATGCCGTCCTCAGCGCCTTGACGGAATCAAGCTCACGCTCGGTGTCATAGCTTTCGAGGATCACCGTCCATGTCTTTACTTTCTCAGCGCCGTCTAATGACACATCGACCTCAAGGCCGAGCTTTTTCAGCTTTTCGGCGGCGATGAGTGCGCTGTATGAATCCATGCCGGTTCTGAGCTTATAGGGCAGCGCTTTTTTGGCGTCTTCAAGGGAGAAATCGTCCAGATCGAGGATCTGTGCGATCGGGTCCGCGCCATCGGAAGCGCTGGCTTTGTAGGTACCCATGCCGTTCAGCGTGACCGTACAGCCGATGTCGAGCGGCGTGCTGTGGTAATACTCCTTTTTGCCGTCCGCATATTCGCGTACGCAGTAAATATGACCTCCGGTTCTTGAGAATAGCCTATCAAACAAGCCGTCCCAATTATAACAGCGCGTCCATTCGCAGACATCACCGCCTTCGAGTTTGATAGGCAGCATTGCATGAATCTCTTCTGCGGAGAGATCCTTGAATAAACCACGATTTTTGTTGTAGGTCACAATGTTGTTCGGGTCGCCGTTCTCAGCCTGTTCGAGGTCTATATCGTCAATAATGACCATGAAGCTTTCGGGGTTTCTGACCGTGACCGGGTGATCCGCATAGGCATAGAGGTAACGCACCTTTTCGGTATACCACGGCTCATATAATGGCTCACAGAATTCACCCCACCAATAGGGACGAGCGCCATAATACAGATATGAGGTGCTTTGCCCACCTTCTTTCGCACCTCGGTATGCAAGACCACCCTCTGATCCAAACCAATTACGCTTATCGTGCGGCAACTGACAGGAGGGCTCGTGCATATTGTACAGATAGAGATTCAGGGACACTGCGGGCAGATAAGTTCCGTCCTTTTGGCAGATTTCATAGGGGTCGCTGCCGGCGTAGTCGCGTGGATACATACTGCAGTTGGTTGCGGTGCCGTCTGCATCTTCCAGCTCCTTCCAACGGTATCCGGGGTATTGTTGATAGGCACGTGTATTGTTGTATTCTTCAACAGACGGAGCAGTATAGGGCAAGATCGTCTTGACTTCAGCAAATCCGGACGGTTTGCTCTCCGCATCAAGCTTCAGATAGCCGCACTCCCACATTATATCTCTGTCGCCAACGATCTCCCCCGTATAATTTGCATCGACGACCGGAGCAGTCGGAACATCTGCGAGCGGATTCAGCGGCAGTTCGGCACCGCTGACCGGTTCTTCCGGCAGCTCCTTAAAAGTCGGTGCTTTGCAGCCCCAGAGCGCCAGTTCCTTCGCACCATCGCGATACCAGTAATACGCATAGTTTGTGATACCGCCCACTTTACCTCTAGATACATGTCCGCCAGCCGGTCCACCGCCGCCGATTGTTAATCTCGATTCCGACATAAACATTTCATGACTGAAATCCCAAGGGTTGCCAAAGACAGCAGTTTTTGAATTTCCGTTCCGGTCGGTGACGATACAGCGCACATAACCGTAGCAGTGGACAATATCCTCATTCTCCTTCATCGGGAAGCGGAGATGCTCCGTACCGAGACCGAGAGCGCCGGATTTCTCCGAAATCGACACAAAGCCCTTGCCGGCAAGTGCCTGATCGAAGGTCGGAGAAAGCTGCCAGTCAAAGAACAGCGGTCCTTCACCGGTTGCATCCACATAGAGGTCAAGGTAGTCGCCGTAAAGTCCGCTTGCAGCATAGGGCGCGCAGACAGGCGTATTGTAATCATAATACGAAATCATATAGACATCACCCGGAATCTGAACGCCTGCCTCAAGTTCTTCCTGTGTATAACGAACAAAGTTTATCGGGACTATTATGCCTTGATCTGCCCAGTCTGTATAGTAACCGACAGGATATCGCATATGTTCCACTTTATGGTGAGTAAAGTCGATCGTCAGTCCGTAGTTTGCGTCCTCGTCCGGGTCAAGGTAAATATCGCTGACCGTCAGCTCACCCTTGCCGTACCAGCGCACCACATTGGAGGTCAGCTCATAGCCGTCAAAATCGGTAATGACACAGCGGTACTTTCCGACGCTCGTTGCGCCGTAGCCCGCACCGTAGCTCTCGCGCTGAACGCGCCATTCGCCAAGCACTTCTTTCTCCCAGTGATAAGTGAGATTTGTACCGCCCGCTACTTCCACATGGAAGGTGTCGGCGCCGTCGACCGGCTGCGTCTTGATGATCGGGTGGATCGAGCATTTTGCCGTTTGTGAGTTGATGACAGCACCGTCATCATCGGTGATAATACAGCGGTAGTTGCCGCCCTTTTCGGGGACATATTCCGCCTTTGTCGCCCCTGAGATGTCCTCACCGTTGTACGACCACTGGTAGGTGTAGGGAGCTGTGCCGCCTGCCGCCTTGACGGAAAGCTTTGCGTCCTCGCCGTAGTCGATCGAAAACGGCTCCGGTTGTGCGTCAATGCGCAGAGGGTCCTCCTCGGCAAGGGATATGGGCTTGATGTACTTGTCGTAGCCGTCCCAGCCTACGAGATAGCGCAAGAGGATCGTGACGTCCTCTTTTTTGATCTCGCCGTCCTGATTGAGGTCGGCAGCGTCCTTGTCGATCGTGATACCGTCCCATTTAGCGACATAGCGAGAGAGCGCCACACCGTCCGATATATTCACGGTACCGTCGGCGTTGACGTCTCCCAGCGTCTTGACCTTTGCTGCTGATGCCGGCATTGAGAATTGCAGCATCGCAGGAAGCATCAACACGGCTGAGAGAATTGCAGATAGTCGTTTGTGTTTCATATACAGCACCTCCTGAATTTTATGTAAATATTTTGATCTTAATCTTTTCCTTGACCGTATATTTTACCATTTTAATTATACCAGTTAAGCGCTGTTTTGTCAATGATGATGGTTAGGATCCGTCATCTTGTTAAGGATGAATACTATGTAGTACACTTGACTGCATATGATGTGTCCGGAACAACAATGGGAATTTACACGAAACAGCATGAGATCTATGGAGCATAAAATAGAGCTTACATATTTAATGCAGGTGGGAATATAAGTACTCCACTGCCTTCTCGAATACCATATTAGTCAGTGCTTTCTCAGCTATGGAACCGGGATCTCCGTCGGGACGTATCCATCCCTTTACGTCTTCCTTTTTTCTTTTTGTGAGGAACGCGGTCAGCATTTCGTCGCGTATATGTGCATTTCGTCGCGTATATGTGCATTTCGTCCTGAAAAAACGACCTTCTGTCGAAAAGTGTTGATTTCAGATTTTCAATGTGCTAATATAAAGTTGCACTGAAAAAGTACAACGTCGACGTTACAAACGAGCAAACAAACTATCAATAAAACTGAAAAAAAACATGGAGGGAATCACTATGAAAAAAATTACAAAAGCTATCGCAGCTTTATCAGCTGCCGCAATGATACCGTTATCTTCAGGCATGACCGCATTTGCTTATAAAGTCGATGAAACAAATTACAGCGACTACTATAAGAATGACAATACCTATCATTTCGATTATGACACCAGAAAAGATACACCAAACGGTCCATCAAACGGTTCATCGGGATATGCGTGGAAAGAGGGATATTATCAGGAGAAAATGCCTGTACTTACAAAGGATTTCTTTGACACACAAACGACTATCCCGCTGTCTCTGCCGAATGTGGACGGTTATGCCAACACCGGTGCCAACCATGTTCTCGGTCTTCTTTCAAAGAGTGCAGCAATATCCCCTGCAATAGCAGATACAAAGAAATATGTGGATAAGTTATATTTCAAAAAGGCTAAGTGCGGAATAATGCTTGAATATCATAACAACTCATGGGATGATATTTTTGTGGAAGATGAAGAAACTGATCCTTACCTTTCATGGGATGATATTATTGAGGAAGATGAAAATGAAAAAGATGGATTTGATCCTTTATATGACTATTGTCTCAAAATGATCAATGAGCAATCTATAAAAGACAATGTGCTTAAAAATTTCTCTATGGGTACCTATAAGCTTGACAGCACAAAGATGTACATCACAGGCGATATATACCTGAAGAATTACTACATAGCAGGTATGTACCTCAGTAGTAACGACGGCTCAGCTTCCTTTGATACTCCTGTCCTTGAAAGAAATCCCGATGGCATCGGTTTCCGTACAAGGATAAGATTCCGTGCTGAAAATCCTTACTATGACAGGTATGTTTCATTCGGATACGCGCCGGGAAAGAGAAGCTTCAACATTTTAAACAATGTAAATATCAACTACGTCTGCGGCGGGATCAAAACACTGGAGACTAAAATGTTTGCAAGAAGCGTGACTTTGGATCTGGACAAGACTGTTGATCACAGAAACTTCTACACCTGCATTATCACTGGCTCTTCTCCATATCATATAACCCTTCTGGAGGGAAATACAAAGAAGGATTTCCTGAATAATAAATTCTTTGCTGCTAAGTTAGACGGAAATGTACTCAACATCTGCCTCGGAAATAAAAACACAGGTATTTCTGCACCGGGCTGGACTTCCAGCAGCAAAAACCAGCAGCTTGATGCAATGCTGAAGTGCGGTTATGGATATACACTGAAAAGAAGTACATGGGTATCAGATCAGCTTGATCAGGTTGTAAAGGTACGCTTCTACCGTGATGCCAATACATCATCTATGGGTACATTATTAGCTGAGTACAGTCCCGATCAGGTAAAAGAGCTGCTCAAATCGGGAAAGTATTGATTCTCTGAGCTTTGAGAATGTGTTTTCATATTGATTTATAATCGTCATAGCCCCCGCATTTGCGTAATGTCATTAAGCTAAGAAAAAGTAAAATAGTCACAGGAATCAGAAACGAACCTGTGACTATTTTATGTATATAAGGCAAATATCCAAAAAGTATTGATAAAAAGCCAAAAATCTGCGACTACGCCAATTTGATTTATCCTAACTATAATCCATGCAATTGTATTGATCGTGATATTACTGGACATGACGGGGGGGCTTTATATCTCCCCAGAATATTGATGAATATTTGCAAAGATTCTCCCCTATTCAATTAAGAGATACTGCTAAAACTATAGACCTCAAAATGTCTTGCATCAACAGTGATCATTCCGTTACATTCAGCAAGGACTTTTTGTCCTTATAAGGGCAAAATAAGGACACTTTTCTGTTTGGTTACATAAACAAGCGTTCCTCTTTGTTAGAGAAACGCCTATTTATAGCGATTTGTTAAGGGAGACGAATGAATATCGTGATTTCCTTTGCGTTAATCCGGTAGGTGCGTTAATAACGCCGGACAGTATAACACATTACTTCATAAAACTCCTCGACGAAAACGAGCTTCCGCACATAAGATTCCACGAACTCAGGCACTCCTGTATCAGTCTCCTCGCCAATAATACCGCGTTCTCGGTAAAGCAGGTACAGGACTACGCGGGTCACAGCGACTTCCTCACGACAAGTAAGATATATATTCACGCTATCCAGTCCGCGGACGAGATCGCATCAAACGCCCTTGAGGATAAACTCAAGCTAGAAAAGCGCAAGGATAATGCAGACTAATGAATTGAGGCTCTCCGTCACGGAGAGCCTTATTTTTTATTATGTGATTGCTTCAGCATTTGCCGTTACAATATGCGTTTCTTGATACACGTAACGGAAATCTTAACGGAAATATTGTGTTTTCTGCCGCTTGCAGCATAATGATCTAAAAATAAAGCCTATGTTTTTGGCTAAACATAGGCTTTTTTCGTTGGTGGAGCATAGGAGATTCGAAAAAATCCCGAGCCTTTCAGCAACTTTTAGTAAAATGCGGAAATGGCTGTAAATCGTGGATTTTTGAAGCTTCATTTATAGTAACTTCAAGCAATTTCAGGCGATTTTTAGTACAAATAAGTGCCAAACAAGTGCCGAAAGTGGCGCATTTTCCTTCAAAAAAAACTAAACATAATAAAGGCAGATATAATGATTTATTCCATTTATACGCCTTTATAAATGAAGAAGCTTGATGAATAAATGAATCATTAATACCATGGAACCCATTTTCCATTTTTAGTTTCTCCATTTACTCTCTCCTCTTGAACGCTTTTATTCACTGGTTTTATGGCATGATAATTTGTAGGAGGATAACAATATTCTGATGAGAAAGATTTAAACTCTAAACTTGTATCATCTACACTACTACCAATATAATCAGTAGTTAATGGACTCAATGGAATACTACTCCAAACATAAATCACATTCGAAATTAATATATCACTTATCTTCTCACATAATTGATCTAATCCATCAGCAGTGATATCCTTTCGCTCACAAACTGAATATAAACTAGGCAAAGATGTTAATCCGTTGGAATTAATCGTTGTAGCTCCTAACATAGCCAAGGCTTCACTTGTTTTTATCATTCCATTTGAATCAGGATAAGGAACTTTAGAAAAATCATATGATTTTGGAAGACTTCTAATAAAATCATAATAGTTAATTTTATCTTTTTCCGCTGCTGGAATCATTGAGCCGGAATAACTTATTCTTTGACTACCCAGGAAATCGTTGTATATTTTTTCACATGCACAACTTATAAACAACTTAGAAGAAGTTCTTGAATAGACATTAAAATCAAATTTCTTACAAGCAGTTTTCAAATTATCAACAGCTGTTTTATATTTGAAGTTTTCTCTTGAAAGAATAATACTTAAATCAATATTCTCATCTTTTAATTCTTCTAAATTCTCAACTGTAGGCTTTGGAATAGCAACTTTATACTGTATTCTATCTGTTAAAGAATAATCAGAATTTGAAATAACAAATGCATATCTATGAGGAGTATTATCATTAAAAATATGTTCGTTTACGATTCGATTATAAATAACATCAATACCGCCGTCAATAGGATTCATAGATTTTGCATTAGGAATTTCAAGATTAGCTAATGCAGTATAAACTTGTTCTATATCCCGCATTGCTGATGTTCCTATCCTCTGGGCTCTTGGAACATCATTTGTATCCCAATAATAGCCATAAATGTATACAGATGTTTGTTTTGTAATGGAAAATAATATATCACATATTGAAATAATACTATAACACGTTTCGTCTAAAGAAGATATTGAACTTGATGATAAATCCACTGCAAAAATCACCTGACAGTCTGCTGATTTGTCAGACTTAACAACATTGCTTTCGTTCATTCTTTTTATATATTTGTTTATGTCACATACACAATATGTTCCTAATTCGTTATCTTTGGTATATATTGTTTTGCCGTTATAATACGTTTTTAAAGGAAGAAGATACTGCTCATCAGAATAATACTTAAAAAGCATATAATCTTCGATATTATTATTCCCAAGCAAATTGTCATTAAGCGTATAATTAATGGTAGCAGAATTAACCCTTAAATTTTTATTATAAGAAATGTCAATAGGTTCACACGCAAGAAAACTGTTATCTATAACATCACAATAAGAACTATCATCAACTATTACGTTATTCTCCGCATATCCTGCAGCTTCAACAGTTACGCTAATATCATATGAAGCTTCTTTTTTATTAAAATCGGTTAAAGCTGAACTATCTGCTGAAACTTCCTGTTCTTTTATAATATCTCCATCTTTTGTCTGTCCATCAGAAGAAATTTTTAATGGATCCAGTTTAAGCAATACTTCATCACCATCTGAAATCGTATCTGAATCAGAGTCATAATTTATAGGGTCAGTATTATATGTAATTACTTCATCTATATCTGATATACCGTCATAATCGGTATCTTCGTTTAATGGATCAGTTTTCAGCTTTTCTTCTTCAGTATTGGAAAGGCCATCACCGTCAGAATCAAATTCACCGTCTGAAGTATTTGTTCCATTTGAGTATTTATCAAATGGTGAAGTTTTAGTTTTATTTAATTCTTGATAGTCTGATAAACCGTCATTATCGGTGTCAGTAGAATCAGGATCTGTACCAATTTCGATTATTTCAGAAAAATCACTGAGTCCATCTCCGTCTGTATCCTCATTATAATATGCATCAAATACAGTTCTGTCACCAAGTATATATCTTTTGAGCAACGTTGCATCATCAGCATTTATTTTTTCGTCACAATTAAGATCACATATTTTAGTATAATTACCATTGATGATTTTTTTATTAAGTGCAATTAAGTCGTATGAGTCAATTACTTTATCGCCGTTAACATCGCCGTATATAGTATAGTCTGTCCTATATGTATAGGCTTTTGTTTTAGATGGCTGAACAAACGGAACAGATGTAATTAATAATGCTGCAGCGATAGATGCATAACCTATTTTTAGAGCTTTTGTTTTCATTAAATACAACCTCTTTTTTCAAATATATATAAATAATATCATAATTTTAGCGATTTTGTCAATTGTTATAGCCTACATATTTAAACGTTATATATTATAGTCTAATTGCTGCTCTATACAAATAATGATAAAAATATGATATATTCCAAATCGTTTATTGACAAGTTTAATCGCATATATTATAATATAAATTGTATATGTGTAATCTTTTAAAATTATATATTATAAAGGAGAAAGCAATGAAAACAATATTTAAAGCTTCATTACTGGCAGTAGCAACTTCATTAATGCTAACAGCAAATTATACATCTGCATTTGCTGCTCATAGTTCAAATTCAAGCGCTTATTATGACGTAAAAAAAGCAGGTGACTATGTTCTTGCTTTTTGTGGAGCAAACGAAGCTGGGTATACTATGCCCAAAACAAGAGATTGTAAAATCAATGAAGTTTTTTGTAAAATGGGGGCCGATTGTACAAATTATGTATCTCAAGCTTTGTATTATGGTGGATATAAAATGGAAGGATCACCAAGTATTACTTTTAGGATCAAAAATCGTATTTGGGGGAGTAATTGCGGTTATTATGATGATGATGAGTGGTTTTATTATAAATTAAAGGATAATTTTGATGTTTCACACGATACTTGGTCATCGACTTGGTCAAGAGTTGAAGGAAAAAAAGAAGCCGGTTTGTATAATTATTTAACACGAAAAAGCTGGTTTAACGACCCATTATGTTCCTGTGATTCAAATTTAGAATATTGCGATGATTTTGCAAAAAAATATAACGTTAAGCGTGGCGATATAATACAAATTGACTTCTCAAGTGATGGTTCATATGATCATTCAACATTTGTATGGTGTACTGAGCCTGAAATCAGATTATGTTATCATTCTAATTATGTTTGGGCAAAAAAGCTAAGTGAAATAGAAAAAAGTTTAAACAATGGTGCTCAAAAGCCTAGTTATCGTGTAATACATACAACAGATCATGCTAAAACAACTTCAAGAATATGGTGAGATATGGAATTGTTTAAAAAAATCACAAGATATTTCCTTATAGCTTTAATTGTAGTAGGTATTATCTATTACGGATTTAGATTATATCAATCAAAGAATCATCCGTTTACGGCAAAACTGAACTGCTGTTCAACAACAACTCATTCTGGTCCGATACCATGGGAAGAATATTTCAAAGATACAATTAAAATTGTTCAAAGCCAAGGAACTGGCTATCAAATTATAGGAGATATTCAAAATTTACCGTCAGATAATGCTGATGATTATATAAGTGTGGCATTTCTTTGTGATATACATAATAATACATTTGACAACGATGCAACAGTAATGGAAACAATGGTGGATTCAGTTCCAGACAACAGTTTATTTTTATTTGCCAATTCTTTGGATCCGGTTTTAATTGAATCAAAGGGAAATCAGCAACATTCATGTGTTATTTATATCTACAAGAAAAGCTATACCGAAGAAGAAATAGCGGAAATGCTGCGTAATGTCTCAATTAGCGTGATATGTAATGCAAATGGCAAACAATATAGAGTGAATGTCGAAGGCATGGAAATAATAAAAAATAGTGATGTAAAATTTTAACATTGTGTCTCTACGAGGTAAAAAATGATTACGGCAAAGAATATAACAAAAATCTACGGTGCAGGCAAAACAGCCTGCACCGCTCTTAATGATGTTAGCCTGACGATAGGTAATACTGATATTATTGCGATAACAGGTCAGTCGGGCTCGGGAAAAAGCACACTCATTAATGTACTTTCAACACTTGATACTCCTACTGATGGAACAGTTATATACAACAAAAAAGATATAACCAGGCTTTCAGAAAATCAGAGAGCTGAATTCAGACTTAAGAATTTCAGCTTTGTTTTTCAGGATTTCTATCTTGTTTCTACTCTGAATGTTCATGAGAATATAATACTTCCGGTTCAGTATAAGGAAAAGGGCTATGATAAAGAGCTTTTTGAAAAGATAGTTACAGAATGCGGAATCAAGGATAAGCTTCTGAATTATCCTCACGAGCTTTCGGGCGGCGAGCAGCAGCGAGTAGCAATCTGTCGTGCGTTGCTTATTAAGCCGAAGGTGATTTTTGCAGACGAGCCTACAGGGAATCTCGACTCATTCAACTCGGGCAAGGTGTTTGAATTGCTAATTTCATATGCAAAAAGCAATTCATGCTGCCTGATTTATGTCACACATGAGGAAAAATATGCGCTTCTTGCTGATCGCCGTATAATAGTATCCGACGGGAAATGCGAAGAAATAACGGTGAACGAAAAATGAGTGATAAACTGCTTGTTAACAGCTTGAAAAAGCCAAAAAAATATTATTTTATCCTATATTTACTTGTAGTTGTTTCCGTTTTCTTTTTTTGTTCAGTAACTTTGTTTTATGAGACAATGCTGGATATGAAATACGGCGATAATAAGTACGGATTTCAGCATTGTACAATATATGATACATCGGAGGAGATAATTAGTAAGCTCTCTACTGAGATTGGAGTAACCAAAACAATAGAATTTGAAAGAAATACTGTAGAACTTCCAGGGGATAGACCATGCTATATTGATGCTGTTCCGCAGGAGTACTTCAGCTTCACGGAATATAACTTATTAAGTGGTACTTTCCCTAAGAATGCTGATGAGATATGCTGTGAATCATCGTTTCTGTTTGAACTTGGCATTCCTTTTGATGAGTTTATTGGCAGCAAAATAGAACTTGGCGAAAAGGAATATACAGTAACAGGCACATTTACCGCAAACAGACTCTGGTCAACATTCGGTTTTAATGAAATACATTGTTTTACGGCTCAGCCAAAAGAGATAAACTCAATAGCATTCTCGACGACCAATATAAAAAGATGTCAGAGTTTAATGAACGTGTATGAAAACAAATGCAGAAACGTTCAGTATAATATGAACAAATGGGCAATATCCATGAATAAGAGCGAAATGCGAATGATGTACAGACCTATTATGCTTCTTATGCTTGCAATGATAATTGCCGCTTTTTCACATTTCATTTCTGTAATTATAATGCATCACAAGCGCAATATCGGGATTGAAAGGTTAATGGGAATATCTCTGAAAGCGATAAGGAATAGTTTGTTTATATGTGTTTTGAGGGTAATAGCTCTTGCTGTTATTTCGGGAGCGGTTCTGACTCTGTCGTTTATGCCCGTAATAAATAGACTTTATGAGTATACCTACAATACTGATGTCAACGATTTTATGAAGAGCAATGGCATACTTATAATATTATGTCTTGCGCTTGCTATAGCCATTATATATGATGCTGTAACTTTAACAGTTTTAATGATACGGATAAAAAGATCCGATATTAATACAGTTAAGAATGTTCACGCCATAAAAGTTAGAAAGCGTGAAACAAAAGAGAAAATATCGAATTATTATATCGTAAAGCGTCACATTAAAGCCTCATGGATATCAAATATTCTCACCTTTATCGTTATCTGTTTTCTGGTTTGTTCTTTTCCTGTCATGACACTGTACTTCAAGTCTGTTACAAAGGATATGGACAATTTTGAGGGCTTTGATTACGTTGCCGATATTGATACGAGTCTCACATTTGGAAGTATCTACAACGATGCCGAAGACTATATGCAGACTATATCTGATCCGAAGATAGAAGGCTGTACGGCTGTCCCTTTTTACAGCGCACAGTGCAGATTTGCCGTTCCGAAGGAGCTTATTACAAAGGACTATATCGATCTTTTATCGAAAAATTCAGATTTGCAATACGATCTTAACAACAATTTCAAAGATAGTGTTGAGATTCCATTTATTATAGTTGGCATAAATGAAAAACAGCAGAAGCAAATGGGAATTGAACTCGAAAATGCGCAGGCTATCGCTTACAGAAATATAATCAATTACAACAATAAGCATACGGTAGGAATTAAAATGGAGTATTTCTCAAAGATACAGATAGATGAAGAGTATACTTTGGAGATAATAGGTGTCCAAAATAATTATAATGGACTTATTCCAACCTCCGCGACGGCTACAGTGTTGCTGGTAAATTTTGAGACATATGAAGAACTATTCGGTAGCGGCTATGCTCCTTCAAGAATATTCTACAATGTCACAAAGGAGGCTGAGGACAAACTTACAAGCTTGTTTACGGGAAAAAGCTACATAAACCTCATCAATGTAAATGAAGCCTACAGAAACAACAGGCAGATAAAAGTAATGAACATTATTTATTGCTTTATTCTTATTTTTACTTTTATTTTTGTGGTCATGAACTGTTTTGTTATAGCGTATTTGAATGTGCATAACAATACAAAGGAGTACGCTATAATGTCAGCTCTAGGAATAAGCAGAAGGAATATTTCTGTAATGATAGCTTATCAGCTTTGCACCGTAATCTTGATTTCACTTGTTGTTTCGGATATAATAGCATTGATTTGTTCTGATCATTACATGAACAGCTTGAATACATATTCAAAAACAATCCTGACAATGCCGTTTGTAGAAATTATGCTGACCAATGTTGTTATCGTTTTTGTCTGTGTGGTTGCATTTTTTTTATTTATTAAGAAGTTTTGGAAATTCGTTGCTAAAGAACGTATGAGTGAAATAAATAAAGTTTAATGGAATAAAGTTGGACGTTGTTTTCAAGTGGCGTCCTCACTTTATAATTTATCAAGACTTGACAAGCACAAAACAATATGTTAGAATAAAATCAGTAAGTAATATAAACATATATCAATACAATTACGAGAGGGTCGTATGGAACAATTATTAGTAAGCCACTGGCATAAGAATACAAGATACGAGATACAGAGCATAGACGGCACAGAGTACATTGTTCCATGCGAGTACGGTTCGGTGTACGATCCGATAAACAGCGAAAATGAAATGATGACCGACGCACTAAATCTTGGCAAGTACCTGACTGAGAACGACCTCGTTCAGAACGAAATGGTGCTGGACTTCGTTCACAAATACGGTTTGCTCGGTATTATGCCTGATATTGCAGGCTCGGATATAGGTAAAAGCGAGCGTGTCATCGTTCGTGACAATATCTTCACTGACAGCGGTATCGTTGATGTGAACGAGTTCGCAAAGGTCTTCTTCCCTTGTGATAACATCGACATAATGGCTAAATCAAACCAAAAGGGCAAGCTGAGACTGTATTATCGCAGTCCGATATACTCGACAATGTTCCTACGGAAGTATAAGTACTGCGAGCCGCTTGAGTGGGTGAAGAAGTACTTCAAGTATCTGTACAGCTTCACGATAGGCAAAGAATCAAAACTGACGAAGTTCATGCCTCCTCGCCTAACATACAAGATAGATGACAGGAACGGTCTGAACCTACTGTGCGAGTATGATTCGCTCAAAGCGATGATAGACCTCGCATTCGCAAAAGCAGTGACAGACGATAAGAAGCCGCTCCGTACCTGCAAACACTGCGGAAAGCTGTTCTATGCCACCGACATACGCAGCGAGTTCTGTTCTGCAAGATGCCGAAATCAATACAACGTATACAAATCAAGAGCAAAGCATTGACGCTTTGCTCTTTTTGTTTCAAAATAAAAATGGAGGCCTTGACAAATAAAAATAGTGTGTTATAATATAAACGAGAAAGAGTAATAGCATATATCCGATATGCAATTACAAATAAACATGATGATGAGCAGAGCTTGATTATCAGCGCTGCTCATTCTTCTGAAAGCTGTGTAATATGATATTAGATGTAATATATTACACAATCAATTATACGGAGAGGTGACCTAAAATGAACAATTAAAAACTAAACAGCAACTTGAAAATTGAATATGGGATCAGGAGTTACGTTGTTTCCGATGGTGGGGCGGTGAGCCGTACCAGCCCAGAGATGCGCGATGACGCAAAAGCCGAGCGATAACATCTCTGGTTTCACATAGCGCAGATGTGAAGTAAGCGATGAAAGTCGGGAACGGATACTTACACTCAGCCACAGTCCGAGCGTGATAAAACCGTCGCAGGCAATGGGAGTGTGCCAGGGCAGCCGAGCATTTAGGTTGTCTATGAGTCCGATGTGCAGTCGGGCGGCTCCTGATTCGTCAGGCATAGTGCGGCGGATACTGCTGTTCAAAACAGTGTGTCTGCTATGCTGGGACGTACTATGTCCTGATGCGTTCGTGATCTGCAGCCTTAAATAATAGTCAAAAACATACCAAAATGCAATAAGAATACTGCTCCCACATTTTTACTTGTGGAGAGTAAAAATCCGCGCGACACAGCCCACACAAATAGTTCGCGCGAGCAGTTGCCCGTAACGAAAAAAGCTGTTGGCTGTGTTCGGGAATCTTATGGGAAAGGAGGAATGCTATGAGTAATATGTTACAAACGAAAACTGCAGAAGAAATACTGACAACAGTATTCAAGCCGAAGGAGTTCATCATTGACGGACTGCTTACACAGGGACTGTATGTCCTTGCAGGTGCACAGAAGGTAGGCAAGTCATGGCTGGCAATGGATATCTGTCTCAGCATTGCAACAGGAGTTTCTGTACTCGGACGTGGTACTATTCAAGGAACTGCTTTGTATCTTTGTCTCGAGGATAACTATCAGCGACTACAGCGCAGATTGTTTAAGATGAATGCCGAACCGATTGAGAATCTGCACTTTGCACTTGCTGCTGACAAAATCGGTGCAGGTCTCGAAGAACAGATAGAAGCATTCAAGAAAGATCACGATGACTTAAAGATAGTTGTGATTGACGTTATGCAAATGGTGCGCAGCAATGTTGAGTCGAGTTATGGTTCTGATTATGCAGAACTGATCGCACTCAAACAAGTCACATACCGCTTAGGTATATGCATACTGATGATACATCATATGCGAAAAGCTAAGGACGATAATCCGTTCAATATGATGACAGGCAGTACAGGTATTGGCGGTGCAACTGACGGCAACTTTGCGCTCAAGGAAACAAAGTGCGGCTCAGGAAAAGCTATTATGTATTGTCAAGGCCGTGACATTGAATACACTGAACTGCGAATGCATTTCGATACCGATGTCATGCGCTGGATAGTTGAGAACGAGCCTGCGACACAGAAGAGCCGCGACAATATTGTTCTCTCTGCTGTTTATCTTTTCATTAAGGAGCGAATCCACTTTGAAGGTACTGCAACTGAGTTAGTTGCTGAACTCAAATCAGTTACCGATGAAGTTATTTATCCGAACAGAGTAACGCGCGACTTGGTTCAAAATGGTTATGAACTCAGCAAGTACGGAATTGATTTCAGGTACGAAAGAGTTCACAAAGGTCGTGTAATCATTCTTCACTACAACGGCGAGCGTGACAGTAGTGACGGTAGAAATGTTACCGTCACGCAGGCACTGCCTGACAGCTCACAAAGCTCTATATAGCTTCATCTGCGGAACGTGTCAGTAGGTTTTCGTGTCGGTAGTTTTACTGTCACGGCAGAGTTACTGTCACGCACAAGAACACCCGTTTTTGCCGCAGCAGTCCAAATCGGGTAGTTATCCCACCTGCCGCCATAGAAGCGATTGTGGCGCAACATGAAGCGAGTGTGGCGGAATTGGCATAAGGAGAAAACTACCGCTGACGGAGCAGTACAGGCGACGGAGGTATGAAATGCCAGCATCGCATTCGGCAGTCCGCCGAACGCTTGCTGGTCGGGGCGAACCCCGAACCCCCTGCGGCGAGGTGCCGCGCCCAATTGCGCCTCCGCATAGTCCAAACGGTCAGGAAGCACCAATGTCGGCGCGACGAAACACAACACAAAACGGAAGCAAAGGAGGTCGAAATATGCGAAAAAGGAACAGAACAATCACTATCCGCTGTACCGATGACGAGTATGAGCGGATACACAGTAAGGCTCAGCGGCACAAGCTGTCTCTCAGCGACTTCGTTCTTAGGTCGGCAATGGACAAGAAGATTATCGTAGCTGACGGACTGGACGAGGTTGCAAAACAGCAGAAAGCAATCGGACGGAACCTTAATCAGATAGCAATGCTGGCACATGAAGGGCGGCTCCACTCTGTCAGACTGGACGAGCTTGTGGAGCAGCACAGGGCAGTGACAGCGGCAGTCTGTGAGATAGCAAAGGTGGTGAAGTGATGCCCATAATCCATTTTATCAACAACAAAACTCAGACCGCTGGCGGAATGAGGAACGTCCTCAACTACGTCAGCAGAAAGGAAAAGACGGTCTCAGAGGACAAACGTTTTGTGACTGGAGTCAACTGCTCGCCCGAGACTGCTCTCGAAGAAATGACTGCAACCAAGAACCTGTATCACAAGCCTAACGGACGGCTGTACTATCATCTGGTGCAGAGCTTCCCCAGCGGCTACAAAATTGAGCCTGAGCTTGCTCACAAGATTGTGGTGGAGCTTGCAGAGAAAGCCTTCGGGAAGTATGAGTGTGTAGTTGCAACTCACATTGACAGAGAGCATATCCACTCACACTTCGTGTTCAACTCGGTCAGCTTTGGGGACGGAAAGAAGTATCATTCCAACAAGGAGAGCATTGAGCAGCTGATGAATCTCAGCGATGAGATCTGTCAGAGGTACGGAGTTCATGTGCTTGATACTCCCAAGAAGAAAATGAACAGGGACTACCTCTCCGACAGCGAGTACAGGTCAGCCAAGCGTGGCGAGAGCTTCAAGTGGGAGCTGATGAATGTCATAAACCAAGTGATGAAACAGGCGAAGTCAAAGAAGCAATTCTGTTTCATGATGAAACAGCAGGGCTACGGTGTCAGGTGGGAGGACAACCGCAAATACATCACCTACACTTGCCCCAATGGCAGAAAGTGCCGTGACAACAAGCTTCATGGCGACAAGTATAGAAAGGAGAATATGGAGTATGAATTCAAAGCAAGAAGAATTACAGCAGATGTACGACAAGGAATTGTCGGCAGCGGCGGACACTCAGCCGACAGTGGTAGTGCTCGATTCCAACTGGAGAGCGCTGATAGAATTGAACAAGCTGATGTCGCAGGAGCAGCTGGAAATACTCACCAGACTCTCGGTACTGGCGACGAAAGCGGATACAGAACAGGTGCTGAAAACAGTACGCTCCGAGCAGAGAGATACCATAGCGACCTGTCGGGAGCTGCTGAATCAGGCAGCGGAACTGTCAGAAACAGCAACGGCTCAACTGGAGAAAGCGACAGCGAATCTGTCCTCACAGGCTGGGAAGCTGAACGTGGAATATGGCTTGAAACTGAAAGAGCTCGACGAATACAAGCACAGGCTCAGATTGAAAGCAGCCAAGTGGATAGTGATTTCGCAGTCAGTATTGATAGCGTTGTCGGCGGCGTTACAGCTGTGGCTTCGATAATTGAGGACGAACCTGTCGATGATACTGAGTACGCTCGGGAACACATTGACAGCAAAGCTCTCGCCGAGGAGCGAGAGTGCAAGGAAGCTCTTGGAATACACATGGGATAGTCCTGTGAGGTGTGCTTTGTTTCAACAGCCGGTTTTCGTCAGGTCTGGTGAATGGATTTCGGCTGGAAGCTGTGGTATGATAGTTGGTCAGGAGGTGACCGCGGCGATGAAGTTGCAGGATCTATACTACGGAAACGTCATACCGTGTCAGCACGACGTGAGGCAGGAATCAGACTACACAAAACGAAGTCTGGAGCTCCTCGAGATGTGCAACACACTGGAGAAAAGACTGTCGGCTGACGATAAGAAGCTGCTGAACGAGATAACGGATATGCAGGGAATGCTGTCCGAGACAATGGTAGCGGAGAGCTACATACATGGCTTCCGTGACTGTGCAGAACTGATAATTGATGTGCTGTTCGGCGGAAGCGAGAACCTGAAATAAAATCATAACAATCAAAATGGAAAGGGTACGGACAGAGCCGTACCCTTAGATTTTTAGTAAAGGAAAGATGAAAATGAACATTTTAATTCACACAGGAAACAGAAATAAGACAAATAGAAGGAGTATGATCGAATGGCTGAAAACAAAACAGAAACCAAAATCGTAATGCTTACCATAAAGGAGGCGGCAGCTCTTGTAGAAGGGCTGACCGAATACAGAGTCCGTCAGATGTGCATCAATGACCAAGTACCGCACATCATGGCAGGGAAAAAGTATCTCATCAACAAGGAGCTTTTTCTGAGATACCTCCGTGGAGAAACAGCGTGAGCGATTTTATCAGTAAAGGAGATTTTTAACACGAACGGCGCATTTCTGATAGACATTTCCGCAGACCTGTGGTATAATGTCGGTGGAGGAAATGCGCCATAGTTTTGAAACGGAGGTTTTTAAATATATGGCGACAATCAGAAAGCGTTCCGAGGGAACGTACCAGATAAGAGTGTCATGCGGCTATGGTGTAGACGGCAAGCAGCGAAATCAGTTCAAGAGCTACAAGCCTGAGCCGGGTATGACACCGAAGCAAATTGAAAAGGAACTCACTCGTCAGGCTGTCCTGTTCGAGGAAGAGTGCAAGAGGGGACAGATAACATCGGCTGTCAAGTTCGAGAGATTCGCAGAGCAGTGGTTTGAGGAATATGCTAAAGTCAACCTCAGACCGACCTCATACGCACGAATGAAACAGCTCACCAAGCGTGTCTATCCTGCCATAGGGCACAAGCGACTCGACAAGATAACGGCACGTGATATTCAGAAGTTCGTGACCGATATGCTTGTCAACGGCAAGAATATGAACACAGGTAAGCCGCTGTCGAGGAAAACGGCAGTGCATCACCTGAGCTTTATCAGTGACGTATTCAGCTATGCTATACGCATGGGAATGCTGACGGACAACCCTTGCAGACGAGTATATGTGCCGAAACAGGAACAGGACGAGAAACAGATCTACACCATAGATGAGGTTAAAAAGCTGTTCCGCAATCTGCCGGATGAGCCTTTAAACTATCAGGTGTATCTTACGCTTGCAATTTATAGCGGATTCCGAAGAAGCGAAATGCTTGGTCTGTAATGGAAGGATATTGACTTCGACTACAACACCATTAAAATAAGACGCACCTCGCAGTACACAGCTGAAAAGGGGATCTATACCGATACTACCAAGACAAAAAAGTCTCAGCGCATTTCCAAATTTCCGGAAACTGTAATGGAGCTGCTGAAAAGATTTCAACAGGAGCAGTCAAAAGAAGCGGAGAGACTTGGTAGCAAGTGGGAGGATCACGACAGGCTGTTCACCAAATGGAACGGAGCTCCGATGCATCCGCAAACGCCTTATAAGTGGCTGAGAGATTATTGCGAGAAGATCAATATTCCCTTCCGAGGGCTACACACTCTGCGACACTTACACGCTTCGCTGCTTATCTATGAGGGAATGGACGTAGTGGCAGTATCAGCTGACATGGGACACAGCGTCGTAGGAACGACTTTGAACCTGTATTCCCATATGTTTCAGGAAGCAAGAGCACGCAACTGCGAGGCGATCACAAACGCCCTGCGCTTCACAAACGAAGCTTCGACAGAAGAAAACAAAAGCACAGAAGCTGAAGCGACGTGCTCAGATGAAGATGAGGACGAGCAGGAGGAAGAAAACTTAGGACTGACAATTGGCTAAAAATAGGTCCGCAGGGCGAACGCTCTGCGGACAGAATAGAAATGGTTAAATTGAAAAACAAGTGGTTGATAAGTGGTTACGAACATTTTTAAAAAAAACGAAGCTCAGAAACGACCGAATATAGCCGTTTCCGAGCCTTAAAAATGGTGGAGCATAGGGGATTCGAACCCCTGACCCCCACACTGCCAGACTTTTTCAATGACGTCCCACAAACAGCGCAGCGCCCGAGAAAACCTCAATAGATAGTCGTTTGCCGCTTTCGCTGCACCTGAGATAGTTCAAGAAAAACTGTCTTAAATGTCGTAATAGTGTCGTAGTAATTACTTGATTGCATCTCGGATTTTATCAATGTCGGGGTGCGCATATCTCTTACGGAGCATCTTAAGGTCCGCCCAGCCCATGACCGAAGCAACAGCAAACAGATTGACATCTGAGTTTACCCAGAGCGACGTCCGAGTGTGCCTCAGCTCATGAGGATTAAGCGCAGGAATGTCAATGCCATAGCTTGCGTAGTAGCTTCTCATGTCCTGCATAAAAGTCTTATAGTGCCTCTCGTGCCATGTACTCGGTATGCACACTCTCCCCTTCTGACTACAGATAACATACTCAGCTTTCGGAAAACTTACCCGCTGCTGCTCAAGTAGTTTGATGGTAGCATCTGAGATTGGGATAACCCTCTGCCGGAACTCGTTCTTAGGAGCACCAATGACGAGCTCCGTCTTCCCCGTGTCAGGATCCTTGGCCTCTACGACACCCTGATTGATTTCAAGCACTGCTTTCTCCACGTCCACATCTGCCCAGCGCAAACCGAGAAGCTCGCTGCGTGATATGCCATAGGCGAGCATGAGATGCACCGCAAGGCCGTACCGGTGGTATGGACAGTATTCCAGTACAAGCCAGGTCTCCTCATCACTGTATGTCCTCTTAGGAGACTTCTGCGAGCTCTGCAGCTTAATACCCACGCAAGGGTTACGGCTTATAAATCCATTCTGGTACGCATTGTTAAAGATCTGATTGAGGCAGATGTAATGCTTTCTCACTGTCTCATCGGAGAAGCTATGCTCCTGCTTCACCTTTTTAAGGTAAAGCTCGATATCGTTCTTGCGGATATCTGATATACGCTTGCTGCCGAAGTAAGGTATGATGTATTTAGTCGCAGGCGTATAGTATGTAAAGTTGTAGGTACTGTTTTTAATAGTCCCCTTCTTGAGCTCCAGGAACTCATTTGCTATCTTAGTAAAAAAGGGAGCTGCGTTATAGGTCTCCCCCGTCACCTCCTGTAGAGCCTGGTTGATTTTGTACTGCTCTGCCTTAGCTCTCGCGTCGGCCTTACTCACGGTACTATAGAAGCTCTTACGAATGAGCTTGCCGCTAAAGTCCTTACCGATCGTGACCTTAACCTCATACAATCCGTCAGCTCTGTTCGGAGCGTCTTTTTTCGGTCTGCCCATGTAATCGCCCCTCTCATCGGCCTCTGCCTTTACGGCAGGGGCTTATTTTTTATACCTTTCGATCTCTGCGAGCTCCTCTATGCGCTCAACTGCTTTTCTTTTCCCTATATCATTAAGTTTACAATATGCAGTATATATCTTTGCAAAATCCCTACTTGTGCTATCAATTTTAGTTTTTCCTATTCCAGGACTTCCAAAATAATGATAAAAGATATGTTCATCGTCTTTGGTAGAGTCATAATATTTTTTCATTACATCAGAACTGCCAGACATCTCTGTATAGGTATTTTTCAAAAAAGGAACGTCAAAAGAAGATTTGTAGCTTTCAAGAATGGTGCTCCACCCATTTTGTACATCGCCTTGCTTTTCGGCTACGGGAGGCGCGATAGTTCTTACTGATGAGGTTCCCTCGTTATCAGCATCTACCGCTTTAACCGCATTGTAAATCTTTTTTGCATCGCCACCAAAATGTTCTATGATATCGAGTGGCGCATTTTTTACCTCGTCTGAGTTTTCATAATCTATCGGATCATCTGTCCACCCCATTAAGAACGCAGGTGTTGTGTGAAAGAACTCCGATATTTCAGTTAAATATTTATTGTATGATTTGCTTTTTCCATTTTTCCACGTTGAGTAAACGCTTTTTTCAATTCCGAGATAGTCAGTTAGCTCTTTTTGTGTGCGATCCTGCGCCATAAGTAAGTACTGTATTCTGTCAAATGTGCCCATAAAACTCACCGCCTTTTTGTAATCTCTGACAAAAGTTTATGTTTTGCCAATTTTTGTATTGACAGTTGAGGAAATGAGAACTATAATAGATACAGAAGTTGTCAAAACCACAACTAATTGTCAAAAGCTAAACCGTATTTCCCTAAAGGTTTGGCTTTTATAAACTTGCTCACTATTATAGTATCAGTTTTGTCAACTCTTGTCAATGGTATTTTCAATTTTTTGTGGGAGGTGAATGTTTTTGTTCGATAATTTTAGGCACATTGCTAAGGTAATGGCTAAAGAGAAAAACCTAACTTACGCACAGATTGCCAGTATGTCCGGGCTCGAGGAAAGCACTATAAAGTGCTTTATGTGCGGAGCCAATGATAGCCGCCGCGTTGCCGAGAAGATTGCTGACGCCCTTGGTGTGTCGCTGATTTACAGCAATGGCCGCTATGAACTCACTAATAAGGAAGACACAAGTGCATAAAGAAAACAAAAAAGTGTGAAAGGAGCAATCGCTATGACAGGAACGGATAAGATCAAAGAGTTTATCGCACAGGATACTGAAAAGCTTGCCGAGATTGTCGAGGCTCACCCCTTCCAGATACCCGTCAAGGTACTGGCGGAGTGGTGGCACTGCTCCGAGGACAGCGTCCGTAATGCGATCACGCAGCACGGCTACCTGGGCATCGCTCAGAGGCAGCCGGGTAAGGTCAACGCAGGCTTTGTAATACCGACAGGGCACTTTGTCCGTTGGTGGTGCTGCCAGTTCGGCGTGCAGTAAGGAGGCAAATCATGGACAAGATAAATCTATTCGGGGGGATACTTCTCATTATCCTCTCTTGCGTTGAGCTGTACTGCCTGCACAGACTTCGCGTTGAGCTGCGGAGAAAGTCTCAGGAGAAATCGGAGGCAAGGAGAGAGGCACTTAGGCCACCGGCATACAAAAAGGTTCGGGATAGCTGGGCTATCTACCGCAACCGCCGCAGCCTGTGGGCATCAATAAAAAAGTAAAGGAGTACATGAGCATGGGCAAGCATAAAGCAATTTCTGAAAACGAGCAGTCTATCATCGTCAAGAACATACTTGGCGCCAAGGACAAGCGCAAGCAGGTGGAGATAGAAGCCGATCTGCATGAGTCGTCCATAGGCATCATCAAGGATATCCTCAAGGAGCACGGCGTCAATCTGAGGATCCTCAACGGTGGCAGCCACAAGAAGAAGCGCCTTGAGGATGAGCTGATAGACGAAGCTCCAAAGGAGCAGGCTATAATCAACGAAGCCGTTGAGGCCGTCAAGGACTTCGATGCCGCTCTCAGCAAAGGAGAACAAATCGAGGAGCAGGAGCACAGCAAAACAGCAAACATCTCACAGGAGGAGAAGCAGCAGATATTTGAGGCTTCCTTAGCCGCGCAGAGAGAAAAGAAGCAGAACGAGCCTGAGCCGATCATAATAGGCAGCGCACCTAAACAGATCTGCTCTGAAGATGATGTCCTCGACGGCATTCGCAAAAAGGTCGCAAGGCTGATAAAGCAGCGCCGTGAGCTCAAGGCTCAGCTCGATGCTAAAGACCAGGAGCTTGCAAAGTATGTCGAGTTCTTTAGCGCAGAGATGCTGCAGATAGATGCTTTAAGAAAGGACGGTGGCATAAGTGGATAAAGTACATGAGCAGAAGTTTAACTTCGTCCGCCATGAGCTGCTTCAGCTCCTCAGGGCGATCGACAGAGATATCTTAAAGGCTGAGTATGAGATACTCGATGACGAGATCGAGATTGTAACAGTATACTGGTTGACCTCAGAAGGTTACTCGTCTGACCGCAAGATCAATGTCACAGGCGACAGCTTGTCTGCCCTGGCGCGCGACGTGCTGAAAAGAATTTGAGGAGGTGATTGAGTTGAAAGCGATACGGGTAGACAGATCGGGCCTCAGCGAAATCGACATTGCAAATACACTTGATGCGCTGCAGGCGGCCGTTCTCGGATACATAGAAGTAGTTACATTGGTACCGGGGCAGGCAGCTATGGTCGTTAACGAGGAAGGCAGGCTGCATCAGATGCCGCCGAACATCTTAGCCTCTGCGATCGCAGGCGTTAAGATCATGGGGCCTGCAATAGTCGTCGGCGTGGACGATGACGAGTTCACCGACGTGCCCGCGGAAGTAGCACGGCACATCATGGCAAGGTTCGGAGGTTAAAAATGAAAAGAGGTATAACAGTAGAGTTTGACTACAATGACGACGGGTATTGGGTAGAGAAAAAGCGTGGCACCCTTACAATTGAGGAGATAGCACAGGCAATAAATGAGTATCATGGCGAGGACAGATACTTTTTTATGATTGATACTAATGCTCCCGAAGGTTGGTATGATAATTATAATCTCAATGGTGATTACGAGCCAAAAGGCGACTGCGTAAAGGTGTACAGCTTCGACGCTATAAAGAGGTTGACAGGTGCTACAAAATAAAGAAAAAAAGCTCCCCTAAGGGAGCATGAATAAGATACAAATATGTATAACGACATCTATATTATACATCATGAAAGGAAAAATGTCAAATGTTAGAGATAAAGGTAAAAGAAAAAACGGCTGAGGTAAGTGCCTCAGGCCCCCCCCTTGAGCTATCCGCAGAGGCGATGCTTGCCATTGACTCTCTTATAAACATTGTCGGCCGCTGCCTGTGTGTCCCCTATCAGGTGGCGCGTGATATGACGATCAGGGTATGTGATGCAAGACACAGTAAGAAGGAGGATCCAGAATGATAACATTAACTGACATCGACGGCGTAAACTTCGAGCTCGACATCGACATAATAAAGGAGATGCACGACAGAGGAAGTTACCGTGAAATAACCTGCCACATTGTCGGCTTACTCCGTGTAAAGGATACGATCCCGGAGATCATGGCCAAGATACGTAGGGTGAAGCTAAATGGGCGCTCATCCTAAGCACTGCCCTTACTGCGGCAGCATTGAAATCATAGGTGACACCTGCAAATGGTGTACAAATATAATCAATACGGAGGTAAATAATTATGAACGAGAAGACATTCGAGATGACTATCCAGGTAACAACAGAGTCGGCGAAAAAGGTGATCGCTCTCTTATCCAACGAGTACCCTTATAAGGTAGAGGCACCTGCTCCTGCGGCTATGCCCGCCGTGCAGACCGCTGTGCAGCAGTTCGGTGGATCTCCTTACAACAACGCACCTGCTCCTGTTCCTGCTGCTCCTCAGGCTCCTGTGTATACCGGAGCACCTGCGTATACAGCGCAGCCCATGCCGCAGCAGCCTCCTCAGGTGCAGCCTCAGACACAGGCTCCGCCCCAGGTAACAGGAGCTCCGACATCGGCTCCGATGTATTCTATAGCTCAGCTGCAGGCCGCTTGCGGTCCGCTCGCTGACTCTGGCAAGCTCGCAGATCTCCAGAAGCTCATTGCTTCCTTCGGTGTCAGCTCACTTGCAGAGCTCCCCCAGGCAAGATACGGTGAGTTCGCTAACGGTCTGCGCTCTCTCGGAGGTGTACTGTAATGCCAGGAACGCACGCGCTCCTTTCTGCAAGCTCTTCGGCAAGGTGGCTTAACTGTCCACCTTCCGCTAAGCTCAATGCAGGAGCAGATGACAAGGAGAGCAGCTATGCAGCTGAGGGCACACTCGCCCATGCAATGTGTGAGATCAAGCTCAGAGGCTACATATCTGCCATACCTAAGCGGTCTATCACCGCTAAGCTCAAGAAGCTCAAGAGTGATCCGCTGTATCAGCCCGAAATGGACGGATACACCGAGGAGTATCTCGACTACATAAAGAAGATCGCTACAAGTTTCAACGGGCCGCCTACAATCAGAGCCGAGGAGCAGGTCGACTATAGCACATTCGCCCCTGAGGGCTCCGGCACGGCCGACTGTCTGATACTATTCGGCGATGAGCTTCATGTAATCGACTTTAAGTACGGCAAGGGCGTACTTGTCTCACCTGAGGACAACCCTCAGCTCAAACTTTACGCCCTCGGAGCTATCAGCAAGTTCGGCCTCATATACAGCTTCAATAAGGTAACGCTGCATATCGTACAGCCGAGACTTAGCAATATTGACGACTGGTCGATAAGCACCGCCGATCTCCTCGCATGGGGCTTCTCTATACAGCCCACAGCTCAGCTCGCGTTCAACGGCCAGGGAGAGTTCAAGAGCGGTGAGCACTGCAGGTTCTGCAAGGTCGCAGCGACTTGCAAGAAGCGTGCTGCGGACAACCTTGCGCTTGCACAGTATGAGTTCAGAAAGCCCGACAACGATCCGACCGCTACGGATCCTATGCTTAACGATACAGAGCTCGCGGAAGCTCTCACAAAGGGAGCGCAGCTCGTAGCATGGTACGAGGACCTCAAGGAGTATGCACTCGCCAAGATCCTCGACGGCGGTGAGCTCAGCGGTTGGAAGGCAGTCGAGGGCAGAGGCACAAGAGCCTTTATCAATCCTGACGACGTGCCGAAGCGTCTTGAGTCTATCGGACAGAGCAGCGACCTCGCCTATGAGCGTAAGGTTCTCTCGCCTGCAGCACTTGAGAAGTTGCTCGGCAAGAAGGTATTCACGGACAGCTTCTCGGATCTCGTCGAGAAGTCCAAGGGCAAGCCTGCGCTTGCGCCGATCTCAGACAAAAGAGCTACATACGTCCAGGGGACGTCCGCAGCGGAAGACTTTAAGTAATCAAGGAGGACTATCAATATGTCAAACACTATCGTAACAGGAGAAGTACGCCTCTCCTATGTAAACGTATTCGAGCCCAGAGCTAACCAGAACGGTGGGGATCCTAAGTATCAGGTAACTGTTCTGCTTCCTAAGAGTGACACTGTAACAAAGGCAAACATCGACAGAGAGATCCAGGCAGAGCTTCAGAACGGCGTAGCAACAAAGTTCGGCGGTCAGATGCCTGCAATGCCTGCTATCCCTATCCACGACGGTGACGGCAGACGCCCTAACGGTGAGCCGTTTGGCGAAGAATGCCGCGGCTGCTGGGTATTCACAGCAAGCTCTAAGCAGCGCCCGGAAGTCGTTGATGAAAACTGCCAGCCTATTCTTTCGGCGACCTCTGTCTACAGCGGCTGCTATGGCAGAGTATCAATAAGGTTCTTCGCCTATAATCAGGCCGGCAAAAAGGGCATCGGCTGCGGTCTTGGGAACGTGCAGAAGCTGCGCGACGGCGAGCCTCTCGGCGGCGGTTCTACAGCGGCACAGGACTTCGGCAACGCCTCTGCCCCTGCTTTTACACCTATACAGCCTGCTAATTATCAGCAGCCTCAGCAGTACGGAGCACCTGCTCAGCAGCCTGTATATGCGCAGCAGCCTTACTCAGCACCTGTGCAGCAGCCTGCTCCCTATCAGCAGCAGCCGCAGCAGTCACAGCAGCTTTACGGAGCTGCTACATGGGAGCCTCAGTCTCAGCCTGCCCCGGCTCAGGGCTTCCCTGGCGGACCGCTTCCGTTCTGATGACTAATCTATCTATCGACATCGAGACTTATTCTGACGTCGACCTGAAGAAATCGGGACTGTACAAATATGTGCAGTCCCCTCAGTTTCAAATACTGCTTTTTGCCTATCGTGTTGATGACGAGCCCGTACAGATAGTTGACCTTACAGCCAGTGAGCGCATCCCTTTTGATATAGAGATTGCCATGCTTGACCCTAATGTTACGAAACGGGCATACAACGCAGCGTTTGAGTGGTACTGTCTGTCGAAGCACCTCAAGCTGCCTCAGGAGACTCAGAATGAATGGTTGCAGCAGTGGCGTTGCACAATGCTTCATGGCCTCTACCTCGGTTATCCCAGTGGGCTTGCCGCTATAGGTGAGGCATTGAAGCTTCCGCAGGATAAAAAGAAAATGGGCGTGGGGCAATCGCTCATCCGCTACTTCTGCAAGCCTTGTAAACCTACTAAGGCCAACGGCGGCCGCACTCGTAACCTGCCGCAGCATGAGCCCGAGAAGTGGAAGATCTTCAAGGACTACTGTATGCAGGACGTCTATTCAGAAAACAGTATATGGCGTATACTGTCAGCCTTCCCCGTCAGTGATGATGTACAGAGGCAATGGGAACTTGATATGAGGATCAACGCTTACGGCGTTAATCTTGACAGGGATCTCATCGAGGGCGCTCTCCACTGCAACGCTTGTATTACTGATGAGCTTATGGCCGAAGCTACAAAGCTTACGGGTCTCAGAAATCCAAAGTCGGTATCTCAGCTTAAGAAGTGGCTTACTAAGGAGCTGTCTGAGGACATCGACACACTTAGTAAAGCTAAAGTCGCAGAATTACTTGACCGTGACTTACCAAGCTCTGACGTGAACCGAGTGCTTGAGATCAGACGCGAGCTCGGTAAGTCTTCAGTAAGTAAATATGAGGCTATGGAAACGTGCATTTGCAGTGACGGAAGGGCGCGGGGTCTCCTCCAGTTCTACGGTGGTAATCGCACCGGGCGCTGGGCAGGGCGGCTCATACAGGTTCAGAACCTTCCTCGAAACTATATGGATACCTTAGATACGGCCAGGGACCTTGTAAAAAATAAGAATACGGCCGCAATAAAGCTCATTTATGGTAATGTGCCTGATACACTGTCACAGCTGATCAGAACAGCATTCATCCCGTCTGAGGGCAACAAATTCGTTGTGGCGGACTTCTCAGCCATTGAGGCAAGAGTTATAGCATGGCTCGCAGGAGAGCAATGGAGACTTGAGGTATTTAACACTCACGGTAAGATCTATGAGGCTTCTGCATCAAGTATGTTCGGCGTCCCTATCGAGAAGATCAAGAAGGGCAACCCTGAGTATTCGCTCCGCGCTAAGGGTAAAGTCGCCGAGCTCGCTCTCGGCTACCAGGGCAGCGCGGGTGCTCTTATTAACATGGGCGCACTTGATATGGGGCTCTCTGAGGACGAGCTTCCCGATATCGTACAGCGTTGGCGTAAGGCTAATCCGAGAATAAGAGATCTCTGGTACACCTGCGAGAATGCTGCGCTTGAGGTAATGGCAACAGGTCAGAGAGTCGGCATTAATCAGAACATCATATTTGCAAGAGAATATGACTGCGGTGCAGGGCTTGACTTTTTTACAGTGCAGCTCCCGAGTGGCCGCAAGCTCTTTTATCCTCACCCTTTCCTTGCTGAGAATGACCTCGGTAAACAGGCGCTGCACTACTACGGCGTCAATCAGAAAACGGGCAAATGGGGCGTCATTGCTACCTACGGCGGTAAACTCACAGAGAATATAGTGCAGGCGGTAGCCCGAGACTGTCTTGCTGTAACTCTTGAAAGGCTCGATGCAGCAGGATTGCAAGTAGTTATGCACATACACGACGAGGCGGTCATAGACTGCGGCCGAGACCAGGTAAGCGTCGACGCTGCGTGTGACCTTATGGGCACCCCGATACCGTGGGCACCGGGGCTCCCACTCAAGGCAGCAGGCTTTGAGAGCAACTACTACATGAAAGACTAACCTCTAAGGGAGGCAGAAAAATGCAATACGATAGAAAAATAGTAATAACAACGGGCGTGAGCCGTAAGGCGTCAACGTGGAAGGCACAGGCGCTTTTATGGTCCGAGCTGGTAACAAAGCTCGCGTCGCCCGTTAGAGGCACGGAAACGCTAAAACATTACCTGCAGCTCCCGAAGGCAAAGCAGGACGAGCTTAAGGACGTCGGCGGCTTTGTGGGCGGTACATTCAACGGTGAGAAAAGAAAAGCGGACAAAGTGACAGGCCGCGATCTGATTACACTTGATATGGACAGTATACCCGCGGAACAGACTAACACTGTTCTGCAGAGGATCTCATCGCTAAACTGTGGATACTGTGTGTACTCTACGCGAAAGCATGAGCCCGCACGTCCGAGGCTCAGAGGCGTTTTCCCTCTTGACAGGAGCTGCACCCCAGATGAGTATGAGCCGATCGCAAGGAAGCTCGCTGAGCTGATAGGCATTGATCTCTGCGATCCGACCACCTTCCAGGCTTCACGCCTGATGTACTGGCCGTCAGCTTCGTCCGATAGCCAGTATGTATACGCATGGGAGGATAAGCCGTTTCTGTCAGTTGATGGTATGTTGGCACTCTATGGAGACTGGCATGATATAGCACAGTGGCCTGATGTGCCTAACGCGCCTCAGCTGCGTAAGAAGCTCGCAGCGAAGCAGGGAGATCCTACTGAGAAAGCGGGTATCGTCGGAGCGTTCTGCCGCATCTATGACATATATGCAGCTATGGACAAGTTCCTTCCCGGGGTCTATACAGAAACCGCTCAGAGCGACCGATACACCTATGCAGGCGGCTCTACCACAGGCGGTGCGGTTATTTACGACGACGGCAAGTTCTTATACAGTAATCACGCTACGGATCCCGCAGGTGGAAAACTCTGCAATGCGTTCGACCTCGTAAGGCTTCATAAGTTTTCCGACACGGATGCGGAGGCGAAGGAAGGCACTCCAACAGTTAAGCTGCCGAGCTACGCTGCTATGTGCGAGCTCGCGGCATCCGACAACGCAGTAACAACCCTTCTGACAAAGGAGCGCAGGGGCAAGGCAGCAGCTGAGTTCTCTATGCCCCTGCCTGAGACCGCAGCTCAGACTGCGGCCGACACTAATGTCGATGACAACTGGGAGTCAAAGCTCGTAGTTACATCAACGGGCTTGCTGCAGAAGACTATTGATAACGTACTCATTATACTTGAAAATGATCCACTTCTGAAGAATAAGTTTGCGTTCGATGATTTTTCTAACCGCGTGCTTATCAAGGACGCCGTACCGTGGGATCTCAGACAGAAGCAGCGTGACTGGTCAGACAACGACGATGCCGGCATAAGACACTATCTCGAAAGAGCTTACGGTATAACAGGTATCAACAAAATAACAGATGCCTGCACTCTCTGCTTCCGCAGACATAGCTTCAATGCTGTGCAGGACTGGCTCAGATCTCTCCCACCGTGGGACAGCATACCAAGGCTCGATACCATTTTTATTGATTACCTGGGCGCCGCGGATACTCCGTACACCAGGGCTGTAGCAAGGAAGTCCTTTACTGCTGCCGTGGCCAGAGCTATGATCCCCGGCGTAAAGTATGACACCATGCCTATCCTATCAGGACCTCAGGGCATAGGTAAATCGACACTGCTCAAGATAATGGCGGGCAACTGGTTCAACGACAGCCTCGACAGCTTCGACGGTAAGGAAGCCTGCGAGATGATACAGGGCAGCTGGATCATAGAGCTCGGTGAGCTCAACGGCCTCAGTAAGTCCGAGAGCGGCCAGGTCAAGCAGTTCTTAAGCAAGGCAGATGATATTTATAGAGAACCATACGGCAGGCGCACAGGACGTTATCCGAGGCGCTGTGTGTTCTTCGGCACCTCTAATGAGAAAGAGTACCTCAAGGACAGCACCGGCGGTCGTCGCTTCTGGCCGATAGATTGCATGGCCAAAGCTCCTACGAAATCTGTGTTCACAGAGCTTGAGCTCGAAGCACCTCAGATCTGGGCGGAAGCCTATGTCAGATGGCAGGTCGGGGAAAAGCTTTACCTTGAGGGCGCAGCTGCGGCCGCTGCCTTAGTGGAGCAGGAGTCCCACAGAGAAGCAAATGCAAAGGAAGGTATCGTCCGCGAATTCATTGAAAGGAAGATACCGGCAGACTGGAGTAAACGCAGTATATCAGAACGTAAAGTATACTGGTCAAATGAGTTTGGCCGCAAAGATGACAAAAACCTTATCGAGCGTACAAGAGTATGCGCGCTTGAAATATGGGTTGAGTGCTTCGGCGGCGACGTAAAGTACATGAAGAAATCAGACGCCCGTGAGCTAAACGACATACTATCAAGAATGGAAGGCTGGAAGAGAGCTGAGAAGACACAATGGTTTAGTGGCTATGGGGCTCAGAGAGGTTACGAAAAGGCCTAACATTCTACTCTAACATTCTCAAAAAAGCCGCGGAGAATGTTAGGTTTTTACTAAAAATGCTAACATTCGGAATGTTAGGAATGTTAGGTTTTTGTTAGGGCGCAAAGTTAAGAATATCGAGTTAAACGGCATAATCTAACATTCTAACATTCTTATATATATAAGTATTAAAAGATAGAGTATATAGGGGTATAGTAACCCTATAAACCCTATAATACGATATACTGTATTACGCGTTATAAGGAGGCTAAAAAAATGGAGAAAATGAGCTGCACAAAGTGGTTGTGCGATTTTCTCGAAAAGACAGGAAGATTGCAACCAAGAAGGACGATAAGAGCTGAAGCCTTAAAAGCAGGCTTCGGACAAAACGAGTTAAAGGCTGCGAGAAAAAACCTCGGCATCATACTGGAGCCAAAATTTATGGTAAACGAGGCAACAGGAGAACTTGAAGATTACTGGAGGGCGCCATAATGGAAAGCGAAAAAGTCACTGAGGCTTACCTCAGGGATGAAATAAAGAAGCTGGGGGGAAAGGCGTATAAGTTTGTCTCGCCCGGCGAGACAGGAGTGCCGGACAGGCTTTGCATTCTCCCAGGAGGGAAAGTATTCTTTGTAGAGACGAAATCCGAAGGAAAGAAAAGCACGCCGAAGCAGCGGCAGCAGCAGAAACGAATGAGAGACCTTGGCTGCCGTGTCTACTCTGACGTGGACACAAAAGCAAAGGTCAGGGAGGTGATAAGAGATGCAATTCACGCCACATAACTATCAGACCTACTGCATCAACAGGATCATCACAGATCCTGCGGTGGGGCTGCTGCTGGATATGGGCTTGGGCAAGACTGTAATAACACTAACGGCCATTAACGACCTGAAGTATAATCGCTTCATGATAAACCGGGCTTTAGTCATCGCGCCTAAGAAGGTCGCAGAAGCAACATGGAGCAGCGAAGCTCAGAAGTGGGATCACCTCAAGCACCTGAGGATCTCAAAGGTTCTCGGTACAGCTGCGCAGAGGATCAGAGCTGTGAACACGCCTGCGGACATCTATGTTATCAACCGTGAGAATGTGCAATGGCTTGTAGATCACTACAGAAATGACTGGAAGTTCGACATGGTTGTCGCCGATGAGCTGAGCAGTTTCAAGAACCCGCAGGCTAAAAGGTTCAAGTGTCTCACCTGGGTAAGACCTCACATCAGCAAGTTTGTCGGGCTCACCGGCACGCCTGCTCCTAACGGCCTTATGGATCTCTGGGCGCAGATCTATCTGCTTGACAGCGGAGAACGTCTCGGCAAGAGTATCACGGCATACCGCAGAGCTTACTTCAACGAGAATACCCACGGCGGCAACTTCTCCACCTTCGATGAGCGCCCGGGAGCTGAGCAGCTGATAAAGCAGAAGATCTCAGATATATGCGTGAGCATGAAGGCCGAGGACTATATCGAGCTTCCTGAGAGACAGGACATCATCGTCCCAGTAGAGTTGGATCCGAAGGCGAGGAAGCTGTACGACCAGTTCGAGCATGATATGTTCCTTGAAGTCGACGAGGAGACTCTTGACGCAGGCACTGCAGCAGTCCTGACGAATAAGCTGCTGCAAATGGCAGGCGGAGCTGCGTACCCCCCTGCCGGTACGCCGGTGGAAGTACACAGCTGCAAGACCGAAGCATTCATGGAGCTCATCGAAGCAGCCCAGGGGCAGCCCGTACTGGTATTCTACAACTTCAGACATGAGCTGCAGCGTATATCGCAGCTGCTGCAGAAGGCAAAAGTAAACTTCGGCGAGCTTAAGACGCCCGAGGACATAGACCGTTGGAACCGACGCGAGCTGAGTGTGCTGCTTGCGCACCCTGCATCGGCTGCATACGGACTTAACCTTCAGGCAGGCGGCAGCCACATCATCTGGTTCGGTCTTAACTGGTCCCTGGAGCTTTACCAGCAGGCAAATGCGAGACTGTACAGGCAAGGACAACGGGACAGGGTCATCATACATCACCTTATCGTCAAGGACAGTGCAGACGAGATGGTAATGGCTTCCCTGCAAGACAAGGACGCGACGCAGGAAAGTCTGCTGGCGGCGCTTAAGGCAAGGATCAAGGGAGTGAAGGGAAAATGATTGTAGAAATGATTATGGGCGAGGATAGGAGCCTGACTATGGATACAGACAAGTTCCTCAATAAAGCCCGTATCACAGTTCGTGAGGTAAGGATCCTCGCAAAACTTGCCACTGCGTCAGATCTGATCTACGGCACCAATGCCGTGGAAGTGTGGAAGTCCGCAATCGGTGAGCGCGTCGAGCTATGTGTCTACGGAATGAAGCAGCAGGATGCACTCAGGCACACAGCGCTTGAGCGCGGAGATCAGAAGGCGCATAAAGCCGCTATCGGCAAAATGAAAAAGGTCGACAGTAAACGGCGTAAATACATGGAGTTTATTACGATTTTTGAGGAGGGCAAATAATGAGCGATACTGACGTGCTGCACATGGCGGCAATGGAAAAAGAGAACATGGAGCTGTGGAAGCTCCTACAGGAGACGCGTCCTGTTCTGAGGGCGGCGTTCTTCGCGAACTATAAGGATCAGAACAAGGCAAACGAGCTGTACGACAAGATCGTAAAGAAGGTCGGAAAGGAGTAGAAGATGAATACGGATGATCTTATTAAGGCTCTCAGTCCAATAACATTTTGCCCGCCTACGTTCTTTTATTGCCCTGTATGCGGTAAAATAGTAGCTTGTAAAATGGAAATTATAGCATTTGATATGATACTGCGAGGTGAGTATTGATGATCTTAGTTATAGCATCGGCCGCGGCGGCCCTGGCAATCTACCTTATGGGAATGCACATCGGCAGAAAGCAGGCGGAGCAGCACTTCCTGGAGATGAGAGGCGAAATGGGGCTTACCCGGGAGGACAATGAGGATGTTTATTAAGGGAAGATGGTTTACAGAGCCGGAGATAATTGCTTATGTCAATGAGCTTGAAGCAAGCAGAGCTGAGTCGATAAAGCTTCTTGGAAGTGCAATGAATGACGTGCAGCGCCTCGGGTATGGAGACTGTGTGAGCTGCAGATATGCAGGCCAGTGCAGTGAGGGCGAGTGCAGATATGAATGGCGCCATCAGGCAGAGGCTGAGAAACTTATCGGCAAGGAGGCGAAAGTATGCCGGGGATAATAGTCCCGATAATCATAACATTAGTGTCGGCGGCAGTTATCGTACACTGCGCTGGCAACAAGGGGTACGTCTCAGACGAGGAATGGAGGAAAGATGAGATGACAGATAAACAAAGAGTTACCGCAAAATGGCTGAACAGAGCTTTTGAAGCAAACATAAAACTGAAAGCATTAAGAGCGTACAGGCATTCCATAGCAGGATCCGTAGGGCTTAAAGGCGTAAAATACGGCGGCAGCACCGGCGGCGAAAGTAATGAAAATGCAATGGAGCTCGCACTTGCCGAATACTGCGATGAGCTTGCTGATATAGACAAGGAGATCAATGCGCAGGTACTTAGGGTCCGCGAGCTTGACGAAGAAATAAGGGGTGGTATTAGGAGACTTCATGACAGCAGGCTTGAGTCAATATTGATCTATCGTCACCTCGCCTGTATTGAACCGGGCAAAGCAGCGAAGGCGATCGGGTACTCATCAAGGCACGAAAGACGACTTTACAGTGAGGCACTCGAAAAGATGTCCGCCTATGTCCGCTGATGTCCGCTTTTTCCTATTGACGTCCGCTGTCAAGTATGCTATACTGTATTCGTAGAAGTTTGCAAAAAGGCGATCACTGTACGCATTTTTCATGTCTTGTCTTTCAATGGTTCCGTGATCGCGGGGCCCCTTCTATAGGAAATGGCTTTATGTTTTCCAAATCGTCCCGAATGCTGTTGTCTCCGGCATTCGGGCGCCCCTTCTCTGATACGACGGCAAAGTTAATGTCGTCAGGGTCAACAGCAGGTTCGAGTCCTGCATCAGAGGCCAAGACCTCTTTGGTCGAACAAACCACCGTTCAAAGAACAAAAATACCGTCTCAACTGAGGCGGTATTTTTGTTATACAGAAGGGAGGCGATGAGATGAAACTCACAGAAAAACAGAAGAGGTTCTGCGAGGAGTACCTCGTCGACCTCAACGCAACGCAGGCGGCAGCAAGAGCCGGATACAAAGACCCGAACATAGGCCGCCAGCTTATTACGAAAAATAACGTTTCGCAATATATCGAGAAATTACGCAAAGAGCAGGCAAAACGCACGGGAATATCTGCGGACAAAGTTATTAATGAACTGGCCGCAATAGCGTTCTCAGATCGCACGGAGCTCGCGAAAGTGGACGACTACGGCGTCGTTAGGCTTACTCCCACTGATAGGCTCAGCACCGAAGCAAAAAAGACTATATCGGGTATTAAAGAGGGCAAATACGGTACCGAGGTCAGCTCCTACGATAAGCTCAGAGCACTTGAATTGCTTGGTAAGCATTTCGGGCTGTTCACCGAGCAGATGACAGCTGCAGGTGAGCAGGAGCTTCCTAAGCTATTCAAGGCTCTTGAGGAAGGCGACGACGAAAGCATAGAGCCTGAGCCAGAGGAGAGCAGCGAATGACATTTGAGAAGCTTTCTAAGAAGCAGCGTAAAATATTCAAATGGCCGTATAAGTCAGACAGCTATGCTTTAATCTGCGACGGATCCGTCCGTTCCGGAAAGACTGCTGCGATGACGTGCAGCTTCGTCCACTGGGCGATGAAATGCTTCACCGATATGAATTTCGGCATCTGTGGAAATACTGTACAGGCGGCAGAGAGGAATATTGTCAATACTATTCAGCAAATGACTGACGTTACATATTACTACCACGTTAAGTACAATAGCAGCAAGCACATTCTTGTTGTATCAGGCGGCGGCCATGCTAACTATTTCTACATATTCGGAGGAAAGGACGAGGGCAGCTACAAGCTGATCCAGGGTCTCACTCTCGCAGGCGTATTATTTGATGAAGTAGCTCTGCAACCTGAGAGCTTTGTTGATCAGGCTATCGCAAGAACATTGTCGGTAAGCGATGCAAGAATCTGGTTCAACTGCAATCCCGACGGTCCTGAGCACTGGTTTAATACGCAGTGGATACGTAAGGCTGCTGAAAAGCACGCCGAACGCGTCCACTTTACCATGGAAGATAACCCTATTATGTCGCCAGAGAAGATAGAACGCACGAAGTCTCTTTTCTCCGGCGTTTTTTATGACCGATATGTTCTCGGCAAATGGGCTGTTGCAGAAGGACTCATTTACCCTATGTTTGACCGCAGTAAGCACCTCGGTGCCCTACCAGAAGATGCCGAAGGCGATTACTATATAAGCATCGACTACGGTACGGTCAATCCTACGTCAATGGGCTTGTGGCATCTCGGCTATAACAATCACGCTTACCGTGTCAAAGAGTATTACTACGACGCGCGCAAGGTCGGCGTGTCCAGGACAGACGAGGAGCACTATGCTGAGCTTGAAAAGCTCGCTGGGGATCTCGATATCGTTTATGTCATTGTGGATCCTTCGGCTGCGAGCTTTATTGAGTGCATACGGCGGCATGGTAAGTTTAGAGTGCGCAAGGCAGACAACTCTGTTCTTGATGGCATTCGCGACACTTCGACGCTACTGCAGTTGGGGTACCTGCATTTTTCACCTGACTGCGCCGACACCATAAGAGAGTTTAGTCTCTATTGTTGGGACACTCAGGGAGCGGCAAAAAAGGGACCTGACGCCCCGGTTAAGCAATTCGACCACGCCATGGATGACATGAGATACTTTGTCGAAACAAGCATGAAACGAGCTCTTAGGGAGCTCAGAAGTGAGGGATAATATGATAGACGCTACGCAAATTGCTGCTGCGATAGGCGCTCCCTGCATCATAAGCGCCAAAATGGCGGAGGCAATGACGTCCTGGGAGAACCTTTTCAAAAACACGGCTTCGTGGCAGAAAATTCGTGTGAAACCGCTTAGACTTCCGTCTATAGTCTCCAAGGAGATTAAGCGACTGACACTTAAGGAGTTTGCCTCAGAGGTAAACGACCCTGAGCTGAACGCTGCATGGCAGAGGATGCTGCCGTCTCTGCGGCGAAAGCTTGATTATGGCCTCGCAGTCGGCGGCCTGCTCCTAAAGCCATACTGGACAGGAGCTCCAAAGGTAGATATAGTCCTCCAGAACCAGTACCTTCCGATATCATTCTCAGATGATGTATGCACCTCTGTTGCCTGCCCTGAGACCGTGGTAATCGGCAAGATAAGTTATACACGAGTAGAGGTGCATGAGTATAATGCCGGGGCGCAGCAGCATTCGATTAGAAATTTATGCTTCCGCTCAGATAACCCTGCGTTTCTTGGACGCGAGTGTAAGCTCTCTGAGGTCCCCGCATGGACTGACATCCTCCCGCGCAAGGTGTTCGACGGCGTTACGCAGCCGCTGTTCTCTATCTTCCAGGTGCCGGACGCCAATAACGTGGATCCTGACTCCGCACTTGGTATATCAGTATACGCGGATGCTGTAGACCTCATACGCGATGCAGATGAGCACTGGGAACGTATTCTTTGGGAGCTGGAGTCCTCTGAGCGCGCGATCGACGCCTCTCTTGATTTCTTCCGTATGAGAGACGGCAAGCCTATTCTTCCGCGTGGCCGTGAGCGTATGTTCCATACATACGAGAACACGGGCAATGGCAAAGACCTTTTCAATACATTCTCTCCGGAAATACGCGATACCTCTTACTTTCATGCATTCAATCAGATCCTTCGCCGCATTGAAAATAACTGCGGACTGGCTTATGGCACGTTATCAGAAGTAGAGGACGTCGAGAAGACCGCAGAGGAGATAAAGGCGTCAAAGCAGCGCAGTTATGACCGAGTTCACGATATACAGGAGGGCCTGCGGCCTGCTCTTGGCGGAGCTGCCTATGGGCTGTCATACCTGCGGAACTACTACGAGAACCGCGGCGCGTCTGATGTCGAGGTTACAAGCACATTCGGCGATGGCGTCCTTGAAGATGTCGATAAGGAGTTCGCTCGTAGGATGCAAATGGTATCGGCAGGTATGCTGACAAAGGAGCAGTTCGTCATGTGGTACTTCTCCTGTGATGAGGAGGCTGCCGCGGAGCTCATGCCTAAAGCGGAGGCGCTTTTCGGTAACACCTCGCCAACAATAGGAGGCGGAAATGCTAACCCCCTCGGAGTATGACCACCTTTGCGATCAGCTAATGGTGATCTACAATGACCTTGAGAACTCGATCATAAATGATATGGTGCGGCGCATAATCCGATTGGGCCGCGTAAGCGAAGCTACCGCTTGGCAGGCAAAGCAGCTCCAAGAGTCAGGAATGTTATTTGATGATATACTCGCCGAGATAGCAAAGCGCTCAGACGCAACCGAAAACCAGGTCAGAGCACTTTTCCAGGATGCGGGTATTCAGTCTATACAGAATGACAATTTCTTTTACGAGCAAGCAGGCCTCGGAAGTATTACCAAGCTCTCCCCTGCTGCTGCACAGGTCCTCGAAGCGGGCTATGCAAAGTGCGCAGGCGAGCTGAAGAACCTCACACTTACAACAGCGATAGCGACGCAGCAGCTGTACGTCACGGCCTGTGACAGCGCCTATATGCAAGTGAGCTCAGGGGCTATGGACTACGGCACTGCTATCCGTCGTGCTGTTCAAGCTGCTGCCGACGGCGGTGCTTATGTTTGGTATCCTTCGGGGCATAAGGACAAGCTTGATGTGGCCATACGGCGCTCTGTTCTCACGGGCGTCGGCCAGACAGTGCGGCAACTCTCAGTTACTAATGCCTCTGATATGGGCGCAGATCTTATGGAGATAACAGCTCATGCAGGAGCACGCCCAAAGCACGCAGAGTGGCAGGGCAAACTTGTCAGTCTGTCCGGAAAGAATGCAGGCAGGTATATTGACGGTGCAAAAGTTTACTCGCTTAAGGAGATTGGCTACGGATCCGGCGACGGCTTCGGTGGCTGGAACTGCAGGCATGACTGGTTTCCGTTCTTTGAAGGCATAAGTACAAGGGCCTACTCCGATGAACGGCTTAGTGAGCTCAACGCTAAGAATATCGAGTACGATGGGCAGATGTACACTGAATACGAGATGGACCAGATGCAGCGCGCTCTTGAGCGTGATATAAGAGACAAGAAGCGAAGCGTCTCTGCTGCTAATGCAGGGCTGGCTTCAGCTACGAACGAGGATGTAAAAAAGCAAATGCAGGGTATGTTCGACACTGAGTCTGTAAAGCTAAAGGAAGCAGAAAAGTGCCTCAAGAACTTCCTTGAGGAGACAGGACAGCTTCCCGACGGTACCCGGGTATGGGTGAACGGCTTTGACAAGAGCCTGAGCCAAAAAGCAGTATGGGCAAACAAAAACCTCTTGAAAAAATTAGACAAAAATGATATAATAAATATAGGCAATATACAGCGTAAGTACAATGAATACATACAAAAATATCCCGACAGCGATTTCAATTATTTCATGGTTACATATAAGCTCAAGGAAGCAGGCTTTAAAAAAACTGGTATAGCTTTGCCCGCTAAACCTAAAAACGCCCTCCTTGAGAACGACCCCACGCCTGGTAATATCGAGCCGGGTCATATCTTCAAGCGTATGAAAGAACGCAATATAACAGAGGCCGACTTAAAGTCTTTTATGGATGAGGCCAACGTTATGTTCGTTCAGTGGAATGGTCAGCGTCAGACCTTTAGATCAGAAAAAGGAGCAGTGACGATAACCAGATATGAAGACAAATGGTACTACAAGACAGCATGGTCGAAAGAAAACTTTGACGACGAGGAAAAAACTATTCGAGAGGTGATAAAAAGGTATGTCGAACCCTGATACTAATGCTTTGGTAGCTGCCAGAGTATGCCCGATATTCGGAAAGGCAATAGGCTGTGAGCTTTGTTATGAGACAACGCAGGTTGGCGACGGTATTCTTAAGATTGACTCCGTACCTGAGCTCAACGGCCTTAATATTAATGCCGAAAAGGCTAAGGAACAGTGCAGCCGCTGCGAGTACTCCTCAATGTGGGAAGATGATTTTTAAACCGCCCGTAACAAGGCGGTTTTCTTATAGCCTAAAGGAGGTGGTCCCGTGCCGACTAAGGAAGAAATAGACGATCTGAGAATTGAAAAGCTGCTGTTCGACCTCAACGACTATGATATGCTTGAGACGGTACGCGATCACCTCAGGGATCTCCAGAAGATGAAAAAGTACACGAGTGCAGCTAATCAGATGGCGATCTTTCATATCAATGAAGCTATACGCTATATGGAAGGCCGCCCTCAGAAAGAGCTTCAGAGGTAACGTGCGTATTTGCACAAAAGATGCACGAAAGGTGGTGGTATAGTGGAGCACGCTGACAGAATAGAGATCACCTTCAAAAACGGTGATACGATCTCCTACGGTAAAGGAGAGTGGGACGACTATGGTTACGATGGCAGAGCCATCATGGTAAAGCAGAAGGGCGCCTGGGTCGGCATTTATAACTGGGATGACGTATTCTGCGTAGAACTTAAAGAGAAATAAGCATTTGCTAAGGACATGAATGTCCCTCGCAAGTGCTATTTTTATACCTAAAAAGGTGGTGATAAGAATGGAGCTTAAAGAAACGATAGAGCTCATGCAGTCCGACGACTACAAGGATCGCTTCAAGGCCGAATACTACCAGGTTAAAACGAGACTTGAAAAGCTGGAAGCCATGCTCGACAAATGGGATAAGGGAGAACTGGACTTCACGCCGACTTGTCCGAGAATGATCTATGACGGGCAGGTACAGGCTATGTCAGACTACTGCTCCGCTCTGATAGCACGAGCTGCTATGGAGCATATCGTAATTGAATAATGTTTACAAGCATTTGCAATCAGTTTGAAACTAAGTTGCAAGTGCTATTTTTATACTCTTAAACAAGGAGGGCGAATCATGCTCAATAAGAAATTTCTCGAAGATCTCGGCATAACCGATGAAAAGGCGGTCAAGTCGATAATCGACACCTACAATGCCGACATCAAAACCGAAAAGGACAGCACTGCTGCTATTCAGAAGTCACTCGACGAGGCTAACACCACGATCCAGTCTTTCAAGGATATGGACATCGAGGGCATAAAGAAGTCCGCCGATGACTGGAAGGCAAAGGCAGAAGCTGCCGAACAGGAACGCGCTGCATTTGAGCACCGCACAAAACTCGCGCAGTATGTCAAGGGACTCCATCTGAAGAACGATGTGTACGAGGCGCACGTCACAAAGCTGCTGGAGGATAAGCAGCTGAAGTTCGACGGCGACAAGCTCATCGGTGGAGATGACATTGTCCAGGCATTCCGCGAGAGCCACGCCGACGCTTTCGCTCCTAACCCCCAGGAGAAAGCTGCGGCCCCTACATCAGGCAACACGCCTCAGGCCATGAGTGCTGTTGAAAAAGCGTTTTACGCTAAAAACCCTAATCTTATACCTAAGAACTAAAGGAGGAAAAGAATTATGGCACATGAATTACAGGCACGCTACTCTGATCTTGTTCTTGCAAAGCTCAGAAATGAACTCGTTCTTTCCGACGGCTTTGTCTTCAACAACGACTATGAGGGCGATCCGACTTCGGGCTCTGTAAAGATTCCCGTGCGCGATACTGAGGTAGCTGTATCTGACTATGATAAGGCTAATGGTATCGCTCCCACAAATGGCTCTACGAGCTACACTGACCTTGTTATCAACAAGGACAAGGCCGTCAACGAAGTTATCGACGGCTACGACGCAGACTCTGTCCCCGACAATATCGTAGCTGACAGACTCGACAGCGCGGGCTACAGCCTCGCTTCTCAGATCGACACGGACGGCGGCACTGTACTGCTCGCAGGATCCACAGCCACAAATGTCGCGCAGATCACAAAAACAAATATCTACGAGACCATCGTTGATATTCGCAAGATCATGTCGAAGGCTAAGATCCCCGACGACGGCAAAAGGTATCTGCTTGTTACCCCTGATACTATGGCACTTATCCTTAAGAGCCCTGAGTTCATCAGCGCATCATCTCTCGGAGACGATGTAAAGGTAACTGGCATCGTAGGTAAAATCGCGGGCTTCCTCGTCAAGGAGTGGAACGATGACACAGCAAATCTTGCCATGCTCGCAGGGCACCCAAGATTCGCAACCAGAGCACATGAGTGGCAGGTTCCTATCAAGATCCAGGACCTCTCTGGCTCAGGTAATTACATCGGCGCGTCCGCTGTGCAGGGCCGTAGAGTTTATGGCCACAAGGTTCTCCGCAGCGTTGCTATTCGTGCGGTATATGCCCCCGGCTCCCTTACTGCTTCCCTTGCAAAGGCTACAGGCGAAGGCTCAACCGGCAAGACGGTTGCAACAGTTACAGCAGGCAATACGGGTACAACTTACGCGTATAAGAAGAACCCCTCTGAGAGAGCGTCCTTCGATATGACAAGTTCTGCCTACGCTGGAACTTCACTCACATCAGGCACAACAGCAATCGAGGTTTCTGCAGGTGATGTCATTGAGATCGTAAACCTCAGCTCGGGCAAGGTTAAGGCTGTAACTTACCTTACTGTTACAGCGGATGATATCGCGTAAGAGGTGATACTATGACGATCTTCGCTGATTACGCATACTACTCGGGTACTTACGGCGGAGACCTGATTCCCGAGGAGAAGTACCCTTCTGTCGCGTCCAAAGCAACTGACCGTATCAATGCGGCCACCTTCGGAAGGATAGAGAAAGGCGTCCCTACGGAGCACGAGGAGGTGGTTAAGCGCTGCTGCTGCGAGCTTGCAGAACAAATTTATCCGATCACGCTGGAAGCTGCTTTCACATCCGCAAGCGGAAACAGCAGCAGCGGCATAATCGCTTCCGAAACCAATAGTAAATACAGTGTATCGTACAGGTCCAGTTCAGAAGTTCTGGGCGCTCAGCTCAAGGGCGCCACCGCAGGACTTGACGACGTATGTTCGGCCATAATACTAAGGCATTTAGGCCGCACAGGACTTCTTTTTCGGGGAGTTGATCCATAATGATGACAAACAGAGAAGGATGCACCATTTACGAAAAAATAGTTGATCCACAAACAAGATCAGCAGCGTATGTAAGACATAGAGTTGGAGCACTTTTTGTGGAGGACGAAAGAGGAATAGGCACCGGAGCCGATAGGGCGTCGTCCGATGAAGTCTTCCTGTCAATACCCGCTGCGTCATCGTCGTACCTTCCAAAGAAGGATGACCGTGTAGCATTATATATTACCGACGCGGCAGAGCCGCCAAAGGACGCCCTCACCATAACATACATTGGTGACTTCCGACACGGATCCGCAGCTGTTCAGCACATCGAGGTGACAGCCAGATGATTAATTTTGTTGGCCTTAAGCTCAATGCTAACTTTGATGTAGAGCGCAAAAAATATTTTGCCGAAGCCCAGAAGACTATTGATAGCGAAGTGCTTAGGCTCTCAGACCCCTATGTCCCCTTCAGAACAGGCATGATGAAGAAAAGCGGTATCTCAGGCACTAAAATAGGCTCCGGCGTTATAGAGTATACAGCTCCATACGCTAAAGAGCAGTATTATGTGAATCGCGGCCTCGGTAAAGAGGGTATGAACCGCAAGAAGGGAACAAAAGGGCTCAGGGGTCCATTTTTCTTTGAGCGCATGAAAGCTGACCATAAGGAAGAAATACTGAAAAGGGTGAGCAGAAAAATATGAAACGACCTTTAATTGAATGCCTCAGGGACTATATTCTTGGCTTTCCGGAGCTTAAGGACGGCTGCCTGTGTAATGTTGACTACCTGGGCGATCAGTCCATTGAGTATGATATTGAGGCTGTTCCGTGCGATCCCGTTTATAAGCGCTACATTGACGGAGACTGTTTGAAGCAGTTTCTGTTCTTGTTTGCAAGCAGGGAGGATTACAATGCACAGGTCGCTACCTGCATTGAAAACCTCCATTTTTACGAAAAATTTGAAGACTGGATTGAGGACAATAACTCTAACGGCAACCTTCCCGCTCTTGATGGACGGGTGCCCGTAAGTATCGAAGTCCTTACCCGGGGATACCCATTATCAGCAGAGGCTGATACAGCAAGATACCAGATCCAGCTCCGATTAATTTACGAGGAGGAATAAAATAATGTCAGATGTAAAAATCGTACAGCGCCATAAGATCGTTGCATTCTACGGCGTAACAGAAACGAGTGGCTCCACGACAACTACGACATTCTACAGAATGAAGAAGTTTACGCAGCTCGCCAAGTCTCAGAACCCTATCGAGTATGGCAGGCAGTATGTGGACGAGCCTTTCGGCGTAACTGATGTAATGGGATACAATCCCAGCATCGCATACGCCTTTGACAAGCACAGAAATCTGCCTGTCCAGGAAGACATCATCAAGATCACAAATGATGAGCTGCTTGGTGACGATGCAGTAAGACCTATCATCATAGTGGACACTGAGACTAACGACGCATGGAAGCGCGACTTTGCTGTTATTCCTAATTCAGAGGGCGATAACATCAACGTCTACACTTACAGCGGCAACTTCCGCTGCAAGGGCGAGCTCATCAAGGGCACTGCTGCAACAGCCGACGACTTCCAGACAGTCACATTCACTGAAGCGTCCAATTAGGTAGCCGGAGCTGAGGAAGTCGGCTCCGAAGAACAGAACGAACCCGAGGAGCAGGCTGAGGAAGAACCCGAAGACGAGCCTCAGGGAGAAGAATAATAATGGAGGAATGAGCCTATGAGCCAGAAAAAATGGCAAATCAACGGTAAAGAATTCGAGCTCGATCTTACCGACGCCGATGCAGTTGAACGTTATGAAAACGCTTTTGAGGATATGACTGACGCGGAAAAGCTGATACCGAAAGACGGTAAAGCTTCCGAAAGGATCCGCGCTTGCTGTAGCCTGTTTGAAAAGCTTTTTGACACTATCTTTGGTGAGGGCACGTCAGAGCAGATATTTGAAGGTGTACCGACCAGCATCTCAGCATACGAGGAGATATACCTCAGCTTCCTTGATTTTGCCCAGGCACAATTCGAGGCGGACGCCAAGCAGAGATCTGCTCGCCTCGCCAAGTACACCCCTAACCGAAAGCAGCGTCGCGCAAAGAAGAAATGATTAACGCGTTATATGAGCCATTCCCTGAGAGCGTCGAGGTCGAGGGCAAAGCCTGCCCGATCCTTACCGACTTTAGGGACTGGCTCCGTTTTGCGGACTTGATGCGTGACCAGGACGTCGATAGATATAACAAAGTTTATATGCTGGCGAATTGGTTTGAGGTACGCCCCAAGAAAATAACCGATGAAACTGTGAGCGCTCTCTTTGACTTTTACAGCGCTAAGCAGCTTGAGCCTGATGCCTGCGATGATGACGACGCAGACGCAGATGTCGAAGACTCAATAACAAGACCGCCTGTTCTCGACTGGCGGATAGACTCACGGTACATTCTCGGGGATTTCCGCCGATACTACGGAATTGATCTCATCGGCATTGACTATCTGCATTGGTGGGAATTCCGCTGCCTTTTCGCAGCGCTTCCGGACGACTCTCAGAGTCAAAAACGCATGGCGTACCGCGCCATTGATCTTGGCAGTATCAAGGACGACAAAGAACGCGCACGTATCGCGCGGATCCAACGCAGTATTGCTATTCCTTTTTATGGCTGCGAAGACGATATGATAAGCGCTGCTTTCGGAGGTCTTATATTATGAAGGTACCACACCATATTATGGAGAACCTGAAGCTTCCGCCACTGCAGCGTATGTGGGCGCACTGTCCTCACTGCGGTGCAAAAACGGTATTGTTTGATAATACCGCAAATTGCAGCAGCGTGTATTTAAAATGCACTCGCGGCTGCAAGAAGGAATTTGAACTCAAAATAGTAAACGGAAAACAAGTGCAATGAGCCATTGAGCCGCACGATCCACTTTAAGGAGGGATTGTTGTGGCTTTCGATGGCACTCTAAAATTCGATACTGAAATTGATGACAGCGGTTTTAGCACAGGCTTAGAAAAGATAGGTAGCTTTGCCAAAAAGGGCATGGCCCTTGTCACAGGAGCTGTCACAGCAGCCTCGGGCGCAATGGTTGCGCTCGGTAAGAGTGCACTTGACGCTTATGCGGACTACGAGCAGTTGACAGGCGGTGTTTCAACACTTTTCGGCACTCAGGACAGAAGCCTTGAGGAATATGCTGCAAGTGTAGGAAAGTCTGTTGACGCAGCTCGGAGTGAATATGATAAACTTCTGCAGGCTCAGTCTGATGTCCTTGACAATGCCGCTAAGGCATTCAAGACAGCAGGCCTCTCGCAGAATGAATACATGGAGACGGTTACATCGTTCTCCGCAGCTCTCATTGCTTCCCTGGGCGGTGATACTCTTAAAGCGGCAGAGGTTGCCGATAAGGCTATCGTCGATATGGCGGACAACGCCAACAAAATGGGAAGCTCAATGGAGAGCATTCAGAACGCATATCAGGGCTTTGCCAAGCAGAATTATACGATGCTTGACAACCTTAAGCTCGGATACGGCGGTACCAAGTCGGAAATGGAGCGCCTGCTCGCAGACGCAGAAGCCATATCCGGAATGCACTATGACATAGAAAGTTATGCGGACGTTGTCGAGGCTATCCATGTTATCCAGGACGAAATGGGTATCACCGGCACGACTGCTAAAGAAGCAGCTGAAACTATAAGCGGATCCGTTGCGTCCATGAAATCAGCATGGAGCAACCTTGTTGTCGGCATTGCTGATGATGAACAGGACTTTGAGAAGCTCACAACAGATTTTGTTGAGAGTGCGGCAACAGCTGCTGAAAATATACTTCCCCGGGTAGAGACTATCCTCGGGGGCATGGGTAAGCTTGTAACATCTATGAGTGGCGTCATTGCAGATGCACTTGTAGGCTTTACTGAATATATCCCAGACCTCATCGAAGCTGGTGTGTCCCTTGTAGATGCACTTGTGCAGGGACTGGTCGACAATGCTCCTGCACTTGCTGATGCGGCACTCGATGCAGGTATGCAGCTCCTTGAGGGCTTCCTCACCATAGGACCAAAGCTGCTTGATCTCGGTGCACAGCTCCTTACCACTTTACTGAACGGCATATCGTCCCACATCGGCGATATTGCTGATATGGCAAATAACTTTGTCACAAACCTTGCTGATACAATAACAGCAAATGCACCTGCGCTTGCAATGGCAGCAGCGGAAGCAATACAGACACTTGCTGCCACAATAGGAGACAGCCTGCCTACACTGATACAGGCAGCTCTCGATATTATCGCATCAATTGCAAAGGCAATAGTAGCCGCTGCACCTACAATATGCAAGGCGCTCATAGATCTTATCCCGGTGCTGATAGATACAATTATCAGCTCTATACCGCAGATACTTGAGTGCATTACCGACATATTCATTGCGATTGTCGAAGCTCTTCCAGAGCTTATAGAGCTGCTTATTGAGAACCTTCCGACTATAATAGTTGCTATTGTTGAAGCTCTGATCGAGGCTATTCCTCAGATACTGGAAGCCGCAGGGCGAATGTTCATGGCAATTGTCGAGGCACTGCCGCAGATAGTTGTTGCACTTGTGACAGGACTCGGGGAGCTCCTCAGTAAAATAGGAGAGTTTCTGAAGGACGCACTGCTCGCAGTCGTGCAGTGGGCGTTGGAGATGCGAGAAAAGGCGCGTCAGACCGCAAAGGATTTCCTTGACGGTATTGTTGAGTTCTTCAAGGACCTGCCTCACAAGATCGGTGAGTTTATCGGTGAGGCAATCGGTAAAATTGTTTCCTGGGCTCTGGAGATGCGGGAAAAGGCACGCCAGACTGCGAAGGACTTCCTTGATAATATCGTTACATTCTTCAAGGAGCTCCCCGGTAAGATATGGGACAACCTGACCGCTGCTATCAAGCACGTTATTTCCTGGGGCCTCGAACTGCGTGAAAAGGCGAAAAATGCCGCGTCGGATATGTTCCATAATATCGTCGATACGATCAAGGAACTTCCTGGCAAGATGCTTGAGACAGGTAAGAACATCGTCGAGGGTATCTGGAACGGTATCAAGAACATGGGTCAGTGGATCAAGGATAAGATCTTCGGCTTTGCTGACGGCATTATCGACGGCTTCAAGTCCGCCTTTGGTATCAACTCCCCTTCGCGCGTAATGCGTGACAGCGTCGGCAAGTACCTTGCAGAGGGTGTCGGCGTTGGCTTCATGGACGAGCTGCCGACCATAGCTGAGGACGCAAGAGAGGCTCTTACGAATCTTGACCTCGGCGCTCCTAAGGTTGGCATCGACGTCATTGATCCTTCCGCAGAACTGCCTGAGTTTCCAGAGCTTGAGGTATCGGTACCCGACATCGAACCAGTTGAGCTCGATGTGATCGTGCCCGACATTAGCCTTCCTGAGCTTGCTGTTGATATTCCTGACACGGAGCTTCCAGAGCTGCAGGTCGAGGTCGCCGACATCGACTTACCTGAGCTTGAGGTTGACGTTCCTGAGATAGACTTGCCTGAGCTACAGGTTGAGGTACCAGAGATCGAGCTCCCGAAGCTTGAGATTGATATACCCGATATACCTAAACCTGATAAACCAGACGCGCCTGCTCCGAACCTCGATACGGATCCACCTAAGAGCTCAGCACTGCAGCCGATAGTCACGAACGACGCTCTGACAGCTATGACAGCGCAGCAGATACTTATTGACAGGTCAGACGCAGCACCGAGTGCTACATCGGACATCATTAATAACCAGTATACTTACAACAATACAGTGAATAACAGCAATCAGCAGAGCTCAGAGCCGCAGTTAAGGTCTCTCACAGCTCAGTTTATAGTCGGTGAGGAGATCGTCGCTGAAGGCGTGCTCGACCTTGTCGACGAGGCTATCGACGAGAGACAGGGGCTCCGCGTTCAGATGAAGAAGAGAGGTGTGACGACGTGAAAAGAAAAGGTTTTACTGTGAACGGTAAGCATACGTACTATGCTTATGGTTTGCAAATGCTCAAGCGCAACATCGGCTCCGCGCCAAAGGACGAACACCTTGAGCGCGTCCCCTTTAGCAATGTTACATATAATTTCGACTCGCTATTTGGTAAAAAAAGCTATGGGGAGCGCAAGCTCTCCTATGAGCTTGAGTTCATAGAACGTCACATCGAGCGTGCTGAGGACAAAGTAATAAGCCTGATCAACTGGCTTCACTGGGACGGCAGCCTCGACCTGTATGATGACTACTATCCGAATTATCATTTCAGCGTCCGAGAGCCAGACGTTGACTGCTCTGAGAAGCACGGAGTATATACGTTGAAAGTCTCGTTCAAAGCTGCGCCAGAGATACTTCCAAATCCTAATAAGATGAAGTATAGCGCGGCTAATGTCACTATCCCCGACGTTAATAGCGACGGTAAGGTCAACGCCATAGACTCATCTGCTATCCTTGCCGCTTACGCTGCATTGTCAGCCACGCCGCCTCTGGATACAGGGCTCACCCCTGCTCAGCTCCACGCTGCGGACGCAAACATGGACGGCAAGATAGACTCTATTGACGCATCTATGGTACTCAATTTCTACACAAAGCTATCACAGACCAGTAGCCCATACGACGGCATGAGCATCGAAGCTGCGTGGGCTGCTTACCTTAATGACTACTTCCACACGGGAGGTGAAGTTTACTAATGTATACAATATCAGCGATTAACGGCAGCAGTACATCTGTTATCCACGCGAACGACCCCGACAGCACGAATAGACTGAGTGCAGGCAAGTTTGCAGACGAGGTCAACGCGATCCCTGGGTTCAGCTTCAACATTCCTGCGTTCAATCCTGCTTATAACGAGCTGCACGACCGCACAACTATCATATCTATACATAATGACAAGACCGGTGAGGTCGACTTCGAGGGACCTCTTATCCATAGCAAAGAAGATGTTACATCAGCAGGCAAGGTATACAAGTCATGCAGCTGCGAGGGCTATCTAACCTATCTAAATGACAGTATTCAGCCCTATCATCATTATGAGAGCTCAACGGTAACTGAGTTCCTCACGGCTCTGCTCGACTACCACAACAGCGTAACGCCTACGGAGAAGCATATTACCCTCGGTTCCTGCGACTTTTCAGGCGATAACACCAACAGCAAGACAACCTCCTACAGAAATACCCTCGAAGAGATAAAGGTAAACCTCATCGAGCGTATCGGCGGAGAGATAAGGATACGCAAGGTGAACGGAGCTCTCGTTCTTGACTTCCTGCACCAGTACGGCGTAAAGTCGGATACAACGGTGGAGCTTGCAAAAAATATTTATTCCCTCAGCGTTGACACTGACTCGTCGAATATCATCACAAGGCTCGTCCCTCTGGGAGCACAGCTCAACGATGAAACCTCGGAACGGCTTACGATCTCAGAGGTCAACGATGGACTTCCGTACATCGACGACGCTGCTGCCATAGCAAAGTACGGCATCATAATGGGTACTGTTACCTTCGATGATATCACAGTTGCATCAAACCTTAAGCAGCGCGGACAGGAGTACCTCACGAATAATAACAGAGTCAAGAAAGGCTATGCTGCACAGGTGCTTGATCTGTCTCTCCTTAATGAGCAGCTTGACTCTCAGCTCTGCATCAGAGCGGGCAATACTTATCACTTCAAACATAATATCATCGGGCTCGACGAGGATCTCAGGGTGATGAAGTGCTCCGTTGATATATTTAAGCCGTACAAACCTGAGGTCCAGATTGGTGACAAGGCGGAGAGCATTACCTCTATCGCTACCAGAACGGCAAGCCTCATCGAATACGAGCTGCCGAAGCAGCGTATTGATATACTCGCCTCTGCAAAAGCAACTGCCACAGCACTTATCGAGGCAGGTATTAACGGTTATGTCGTTGTAAACGGAAACGAGATCCTTATAATGGACACACCGAACAAGGAAACGGCAACCAAGGTCTGGCGTTGGAATTCGGGAGGCTTCGGATACAGTAACAATGGCTATAGCGGCCCTTACAGTGTTGCGATGACAATGGACGGTGCTATCGTTGCTGACTTCATAACAGCTGGCGTCCTGAGAGGTATTGAGATCACGAACGGCAACGGCTTCCACGTTGATCCAAACGGCATTGTTACGGCTAAGGCTATTGATATCAACAATGGTAATGGGGCTTTTCATGTTTTTCCGAATGGAGCTGTAACGGCTACAGCTATAAATATCAATAATGGCAATGGAGTGTTCTACGTCGCCCCGGACGGCACTGTAAGAGCCTCGGCCATCAACATCACAGGCGGCAGCATAAACATTGAGACCAACTCTGAGTCTTTTGATGTCATATCGCTAAGCCACCACTCTGATCAGTACAATACGGACTGGGTACATACGATATCACCACTTGAGTGGAAGCTTGAGAACACCGACATAGACTGTAAGGTAGTCGCTCAGGCAGGAGCAATTAACTTCTACAGTGGCAGCACAATAACAGCAGAGATACAGAGCAATACAGGCGATGTGCTCTGTCATGACGTGAAGATGGGCAACAGCCAGGGTGGCTTTGGCTCTCTCAGAGCTGAGCTTGACGGTATATGGGCTGTAATAATGGGCAATTAAGGAGGTCACTATGCAGTCAATAAAGTTTTATGATGAGCTCCCCGATATGGAGTTTACCGCAGGCGATACCCTCAAAACATTCGTTGTTGAAGCAAACATGGATCTGCGTGGTACTCGAATGTTCGTTATCCTTGCGAGGAAAACAAATCCCGTAGAGGAAGTGCTATCCGTAGAATGCACTCTCGTAAATGACAGAACGTATAAGGTGCAGCTGACAAGTGCGCATACCAAAGGCCTCAGCGAGGGCTTATACGAAATGCACTTCTCATTGAGAGCCCCCGATGGCATAAACCATTATGACAAGCTTAGGGGCGATGTGTATGTTCACGCAGCAGGAGGTGATGCTAATGGCTAAGTTCATACAGGTCGTCTCTGCTGTTGCTGCAGGCATCGCAGGCTTCATCTGGGGTGACTTCAATGGATTATTCTACGCGCTGATAGCCTTCATGGTATTCGACTACATAACAGGCGTTCTCGTCGCAATCAGCAAGAAAAAACTTTCCTCAGCTGTAGGCTTTAAGGGCATAGCAAAGAAGGTCTTCATACTTATTCTGGTAGCAGTAGGGCACATCCTCGGTGTGTACGTTTTCGGCAGCGGTGATGTCTGCCGCGATACTGTTATCGGCTTCTATCTTGCTAATGAAGGCATCAGCATATTAGAGAACGCTGCGGAGCTCGGACTCCCACTCCCCAAAAAGCTGAAAGCTATTCTTGCGCAGCTCCGCAGCAAGAACGATGACGATGATGATAACAAGGAGGATAAAGAATAATGGGTACAGCTTTCGGATTTCATGTTGAGGATGATCTTACCCTCAGCGGTCTCAATCAGCCCCTTGGCGACACGGTGCTCGTCCGTCGATGGGAGGTAATCAAAGAGGTTAATGGCATAAAACACGTTTATGCCGAACTGATTGTAAACGACTCGAATGACTTACCTAATGCCGACAGCTTCTCAGGTTACCATTTGTATATGGGCTCTCTCGCTGTTATGGTAAAAAACGGGTCCGCTGTTCGCATGGACAAGGACGGCTCGTGGCATCAGCAGGTCTCGTATAGCATTTAATAATGGGACGTAAGAAAAGAGTAGACTGCGAAGCCTACTATGTCGGTCTTGAGGATGAGTCTATAATCGCTTTGACCTGCGGAAACGACTTAGCGGAGAGAGGGAAAGCGATGAAAAAACTCCTTCGTCGTGTGATCGACGGAGAACTAACGAACAGTCAGAAAAGGGTCATCTATCTTTACTACTACAAAAAGATGACCTATGAGGAGATCGGAGCGTACTTAGGCACCTCTCACCAGGCTGTTTATGGAACGATCAAACGGGCTGAAGCCCGGATTAAAAAAGTCATGCGTTACTGGCTTTAAAAAAAAGGAGGAATATCAATGGGAAATCTATCACCGCATTTTGACGATTACGAATTTGCCTGCTCCTGCTGCGGCAAGAGCATTAAAATGTCTGATCTGCTCATCGAGCGCCTTGAAAAAATGCACACACTTATGGCTGCGAAAGCAATCTATGTCAACAGCGGCTATCGCTGCAAGGATAATCCCTGGGGCAGCCCGACAGACACACATCGCAAAGGCATGGCTGCGGATATCAGAGTTCAGCGTAAGGACGGCAGCTGGTATACCGCTGAGGACATTGCCGAAGCTGCTGAGCGCGTAGGCTTTAAAGGCATCGGCATGATGGAGGATCTGAGTGGGGCAAATCCTGCAGCTTGTCATGTAGACACCAGAGGCGACGAGCCGTATATATACGACTGGTGGCATGGCGACGAGTCCAGGGGCATAGACTGGACCAAGGACTCAAAGCACACTTTCATTCGTGGTACAGTATTCGAGGGCGAAGCTGACCCGATAGGGACCATAAATAAGAAAGAGCATCGTCTCAGAGTCTTCATAGATGATACACTTATAGATGATCATAAGTTCAGTGGACTCCTCGGTGACTAAAGGAGCAGGCCATGATTACAATGCTTAAAGAGAAATTCCTTGGCTCCGACTCTGGCATCTCCGTTATTCTTGCCGAGCTTGCAGTTGACACAAAAGAAGATCTCCCCGCTGCGGACGGGATCGACGGAAGGATCCTTTCCGATGCTTCACTTGCTTGGGAGATCTCTACGGGAGAGTTCTGGGGCCTTGACGGAGAAGGAAAGTGGGTAAACCAAACTACTGCAGAAGTATACGACCCTGCTCCTGAAGAAGGAACAACTGAATAACATATTTTGAAAAAGCTCTGAAGCAAATCGCTTCAGAGCTTTTTTACTTAGCAAAATATACCTTGTTACACTTTACTATTTAAAAATGTAAAGATTTGTATAATAAGATTAAGGTAAAAGCATATCTCATAATACTTTCACGACTCTAAAAACGGTACAAGTGTCGTAGTAAGTGTCGTAGTGCTTTATGCAGCAAAAACGGCTGTACTCCGATTTCTCGAAATACAGCCATTTGTCCTGGTGGAGCATAGGGGATTCGAACCCCTGACCCCCACACTGCCAGTGTGATGCGCTCCCAGCTGCGCTAATGCCCCGAACAGTATGTATTATACCATATTACTGTTCGATTGTCAAGCGGAAACGCAATATTTTCTCAATAATAGAGCGCATATCCGTCGGCGGAGGACTCCTTTACGGCGGCTATCTGCTTTGTGATGATATCAGGATCGTTTATCCACTCCAGCTCCGCAGCCGCTCCTGCCCACTTATCCTCCCTGCCGAGCTTATAGGGAGCGAGACCTATCACCAGTGAGACCTCGCTGCCCTGCGCCAGTTCTTCCCACTGATCAAGGACAGTCAGAAAGGGACTGCTCTCATTATTGAAGCCGAAGTAGATCTGCGGAACTATATAATCGCAGAAGCCTTCCTCCCCTGCCCAGCGCCTGACATCGGCGAACTGGCTGTTATAGTCCGAGTCGATGTTCCCCTGCGGACTTATTCCGAAAAGAAGCTCTCTGTCGAAGCTTTTCACCGTATCATACAGCACCTTTACGAAGCGGCTGACATTATCTCGCCGCCAGTCTGCAAGGTCGGGCTCTCCGCTGAGCTCAAAGGCTTCCCTGTCGAACTCCTCATCCGTGGTGGGATAGAAATAGTCATCTATATGGAGCCCGTCCACGTCGTATTTCCCGAGTATTTCAGCTGCGGTCTCCCTGAGGAGCTCCACGGTTTCGGGATAGGCAGGGTCGAGATACCAGCGCCCGTTCACCAGCTTCACAAAGGGCTCTCCTGCGGCTATCCACTTTTTTATTATGTAGTCCTCGGGCAGAGCGCGGAGCTGCTCGTCGGTCTGGAGCCTGAGAGGATTTATCCAGCCATGTACGGATATCCCCCGTTTATGCGCCTCCTCAACAACTATCGCAAGAGGATCGTAGTTACCATCGAGGAACTCTCCCCTCGGATAGATATCGGAGCTGTAATAGGCATCTCCCATTGGATGGGCGTGGAAGTAAACTGTATTCACGCTTTCCGCGGCAGCATCATCCAGTAACTCCCCCACCTCTTTGCGGAACTGCTCCTCGCTGCGTCCCTGCATATACTCGGGAAATCTCACATAAGGCAGCCACATCCCCACCTGCTCTTTATAGTTAAGGGGCACATATTTCTGCTGCACCTCCTGCGGCACCGACTCGCTAACCTGAGCGGTACTGCTGCTCCGGACAGGCAGCTCTGCCGAACAGCCCGTAATGAAAAAAGCAGCTGCAAGTGCAGCTGCAATGATCTTTCTCATACATCTCACCTCACTGCATTATATGCAGCGACAGGACATGGTATGCTGTTATCTTAAACTCACCATGAAAGCCGACTATCCTCAAGCACAGCATTGGTGAGCTGACAGTAGGTGAAACCGTTCTCCTTGTAGTAGTTGAAAACGCCGTTAACGGTTATCTCCGTATCGACAGCAGGATAGTCCTTGGGGTAGGTGTAGTCGCCGTCCAGCACGAACTCAATGCCCTGTGAGCAGCAGGCAGTTGCATCACTGATGAGCACAGCAAAATACTCATTGCCCGTTCCCTCATCCTTGAAGTAGGAAAAGGGTCCCCTTGCCCTGACAGTCTTGCCCACATAGTCATCGGGATTATACACCATATCGTAGACCTCTGCGTAGACCATGGAAGCACTGAGCTCCGTCAGGTCAACGTCAAAGCCGTTTGCGCCCTTGAACTTCTCCTCCTTGGGAACTATACCCCCGAATGGAACAGTAGTCTCGGAAGCTGCCTCGGACTCAGCAGCAGACGCGGCAGTTGACCGGGCATTATCTCCGGAAACAGGCTTGACATCACCACATGAACAAAGACATATAGCTGCTGCGGATAAAACTGAAAATAACTCTATTACTCTCATGGCTATCCCTCCGTTTCTTTGGCTCAGCCGAGGTATTCAGCCAGAACATCGCAGTTCTGCTGCATAAGTGAAAGGTATGTCACACCGCTGTTGACGTCGTTCATTGAGACTGACTGAATGGAGTTGAGCTCCGCAACAGTGCAGTCCTTTCTGTCAGAATTTCTTATTACAGCCTCCGCAATTGACTTGTCGGAATTTTCTATGGTGAAGATGGTATCACATTCCAGCTCGTTGAGCTTGTCCGAAAGGAAGCTGATAGTGCTGAAGCTTGCCTCGCTCTCGGCGGAGCAGCCAACAAAAGCCGCATAGTAGTCCAGACCGTAGTCATCAAAGAGGTATCGGAACGGGAAACGGTCGCCGAATATAAGGGTCTTGTTCTCGGCATTTTCGGTGACAGCACGGAAGCTCTCGTCCATGTCGTCCAGCTTCTTAGTATAGTCGGCGAGGGAACTGCTGTAATCCGCAGCATTATCGGGGTCAGCCTTTGAAAGTGCCTCTGAAATTGCGCTGCATACGACCTTTGCGTTTTTCAGTGACAGCCAGACGTGCTCGTCATATTCAACCTCGTCATCGCCGTCCTCCTCTTCCTCGGCTTCCATGCCCTCCTTTATTTCCTCCTCTTTCGCTGAGTCGCCAAGGAGCTCCATAAGGTCGATGACCTGCATATCCTTGTTCACAGCCTCATCGAGGGCATCATCCACCCATTTGTCCGACTCGCCGCCAACGTGTATGAATATATCGCAGGAAGAAATGCTCATGATATCGCTTGCAGTGGGCTGATAGTTATGCAGGTCGGTGCCGCTGCTCAGCAGATAGGTCACATTTGCCTCATCGGCATGGTCGCCCATTACCTGTTTTACCCAGTCGTACTCGGGGAAGATAGTGCAGACAACGCTGAGCTTGCCCGAGGTCTTTGCTCCGCCCGTTACCGCAGCCGTATCAGACTCTCTTGAAGCGCCGCAGCCCGTAAGACCTGCCGCAGCTACAGCCATTGCCAGTGAAATAATACCTGTTTTTCTGATAAACATAAAAAGAACCTCCGTAATGAATAATGCTTTCTGTGCAGCACAATAAAGGAGCCAAGCTCCTGCTGCAAATGGATACAAAAAGCCTGTATTCAGTCCAGAAGTTCTACTTTTAAAGATATAAGAGTGCTGCCATTCAGGCACTTTACGGCAGCTGCCGCAAGTATGACAAACAGCACCATAACAGCTGCCGCAAATACGATGGCAGGCAGAGAAGCCCCGAGGGTATTGAGTGAATCGCGGCACTGTTCAAGCTCCATGCAAACAGCGCAGTCCTCATCTGTACAGTGATGATGACCGTGAACAGCTATAAACACAGAGGAGCAGAAAATGACCAGCACCAAAAGCACAGCTGCCAGAGCTGCCGAGATACGTTTCATAATGCTCGTCATAGTCAGTCTCCTCCTTTCAATTTGAGAATGGATTTCAATTTGCTTTATTATTATAACACAGCTTTCCGAAAAAATCAACACCGAAGGCAAAAAAATTTGAAATGGCAGTTCTGCTGCCTGTGAGGACTTATGCACGAAAGCGCTATTTTTCGTAGAATACAAGGGTCATTCTCTCATTAATGATTTGGGTGCCGCCTGTTCTGCGGAAGCCCATTTTCTCATACAGGCGGCAGTTGCCCTCCTCCTGCAAAATGGTGTCGAGAGCCCAGTTATCCGCGCCGTGAAGCTTCTCCGCAGCCCTTATGGCAGCCTTTGCGAAGCCTTTACCGCGGTGCTCCTTCATGATGAATATGGGAGAGATACGCTTGGGACTGCCGTCCTTCATGTCCACAACCCTGACGGCGCCCACAGCGGTATCTCCGTCCATTATAAAATAGTAATATGTGAAGGGCTGCTCCAGACGCTCCATGATTCTGCTCATGGGCTCATTGGCGGGACTTATATCGTAGTCCCGATACTTTTCGAGAAGGTCGGAGAATGCCTCCACCTGCATTCTCCAGAGCTTTTCACATTCGTTTTTATCTATAAGTCTGAGTATATTTTTCATAATTAAGTTTATAGTTGAGAGTTTAGAGTTGAAAGTTGCGGTGCAGCCGAAGGCGACATTATTTAAATAACGTGAGCGAACACATTAACTCTAAACTCTCAACTTTCAACTCTTAACTTAAATACAATGCCCCTGAGCGCTTGACACGTTCAGGGGCAAAACTTCTATACAGGTATCTTTCTTACCCTCAGGAGCTTTTCAGCGTTATATCTGATTTGCCATAGGAGCTGCTGTGTTGTGCTCGCCGTAGCCCTCGTTCTTAACGACCTCGACGTTTCTGTAGCACTCCATACCTGTACCTGCAGGGATGAGCTTACCGATGATAACGTTCTCCTTGAGTCCGAGGAGGCTGTCCTTCTTACCGCTGATAGCAGCATCTGTGAGAGCCTTTGTGGTCTCCTGGAATGAAGCGGCAGACATAAAGCTGTCCGAATTGGATGAAGCCTTTGTGATACCCTGGAGCACGGGGCTGATCTGAACCAGCTGTACATCGTACTCGCCAGCATCTATGCGCTTCTGGAGGTCCTCATTGATCTCGTCGATCTTCTTGCTGTCAACAAGAGTACCGGGAAGGAGATAGCTGCTGCCCGATTCCTCTACCTTGACCTTTCTGAGCATCTGACGAACGATTACCTCGATGTGCTTATCGTTGATATCAACACCCTGTAAACGGTAAACCTTCTGAACTTCATTGATGATGTAGTTCTGAACAGCCTGAGTACCGAGGATATTGAGTATATCGGCAGGATAGACGTTACCTTCTGTGAGACGGGTTCCCTTTTCGATCTGCTCGTTCTCCTGAACTCTGATCTTGAGGTTATAGGGGATCATGTAGTTCTCAGCTTCGCCTGTCTCGTCGTTGGTAACGATGATATTTCTTGTGGTCTTTACTTCCTCGATGTGGATCTTACCCGAGATCCTTGAAAGGATAGCTGCGCCCTTGGGACGTCTGCTCTCGAAAAGTTCCTCAACACGGGGAAGACCCTGTGTGATATCTTCTGCATCGGCAGAAGCAACACCGCCGGTATGGAAGGTTCTCATGGTAAGCTGTGTACCGGGCTCACCGATGGACTGTGCAGCGATTACGCCGACAGCTTCACCCACGGAAACGATATTGTTGAATGCAAGGTTTGCACCATAGCACTTAGCGCATACGCCTGTTCTTGACTTACAGGTGAGGACGGAGCGTATCTTGATCCTCTCAACGCCTGCGTCGATGATCTTCTTTGCGTCTGCGTCATTGATGAGCTTATTGCGTGAAACGATGAGCTCGCCCGACTCGTCGCGGAGGTCCTCAGCGAGGAATCTGCCCACGAGACGCTCGTCGAAGGGCTCAACCACTTCGTTGCCGTTCTTGATCTCGAATACCTCGATACCCTCTGTTGTGCCGCAGTCGTCCTCACGGATGATAACGTCCTGAGAAACGTCAACGAGACGACGGGTAAGGTAACCCGAGTCAGCGGTACGGAGAGCGGTATCGGCAAGTCCCTTTCTCGCACCACGGGATGCGATGAAGTACTCCAGGATGTTAAGACCTTCACGGTAGTTAGCTCTGATCGGGATCTCGATAACGGTACCTGAGGTATTGGCGATAAGTCCACGCATACCTGCAAGCTGTCTGATCTGTGAGATAGAACCACGGGCACCGGAGTCAGCCATCATCCAGATAGGATTGTATCTGTCGAAGTTCTCCTTCAGCTTCTTGGTAACCTCATCAGTGGTATCGGTCCAGAGAGCGATGATCTTCTTGGTCTTTTCCTGCTCGGAGATGTAGCCGTACTCATACTCCGCAGTGATCTGAGCAACTTCCTCGTCAGCGTGAGCCAGTATCTCCTTCTTCTGGGGAGGTATAGTAGCGTCGCAGACTGCAACGGTAAGAGCTGCTCTTGTTGAATATTTGTATCCGAGAGCCTTGATACGGTCAAGAACTTCGGAGGTAGTAGTTGTGCCGTGTATCTTTATGCAGCGCTCGATGATGTCAGAGAGCTGCTTCTTGCCGACGAGGAATGCGACCTCAAGGTCGAACTGCTTGTCGGAGTTGGTTCTGTCAACATAGCCGAGGTTCTGGGGGATATTCTCGTTGAAGATGAGTCTTCCCACAGTGGCGTCGATGATCTTTGATACCTTCTTGTCGCCGATATCCTTGGTGATCTTTACCTTGATATTGGCGTGGAGAGATACATCGTGCTCGTTATAAGCCATGAGAGCCTCGTTAACGTCGCGGAATACCTTGCCCTCGCCGGGTTCGCCGGGCTTATCCATTGTCAGATAGTAAGAACCGAGTACCATATCCTGTGAAGGAACAGCAACAGGCTTACCGTCCGAAGGCTTCAGCAGGTTATTGGCAGCCAGCATGAGGAATCTTGCCTCAGCCTGAGCCTCTGCGGAAAGAGGAAGGTGTACAGCCATCTGGTCACCGTCGAAGTCAGCGTTGAACGCAGAGCATACGAGGGGGTGGAGCTTGATAGCACGACCCTCAACGAGGATAGGCTCGAATGCCTGGATACCCAGACGGTGGAGCGTAGGAGCACGGTTCAGCATAACGGGGTGATCCTTGATAACGTCCTCGAGAGCGTCCCAAACCTTATTGTCGGCACGGTCGATGAGCTTTCTTGCGCTCTTTATGTTAGCGATAGCCTTCTTGTCAACAAGTCTCTTGAGTACGAAGGGCTTGAACAGCTCCAGAGCCATCTCCTTAGGAAGACCGCACTGGTACATCTTCAGCTCAGGTCCTACGACGATAACCGAACGTCCGGAGTAGTCAACACGCTTACCGAGAAGGTTCTGACGGAAACGTCCCTGCTTACCCTTGAGCATATCGGAAAGTGACTTGAGGGCACGGTTGCTGGGACCTGTAACAGGTCTGCCGTGTCTGCCGTTGTCTATGAGAGCGTCAACAGCTTCCTGAAGCATACGCTTCTCGTTTCTCACGATGATGTCGGGGGCGTCAAGCTCCAGCATTCTCTTGAGACGGTTGTTTCTGTTGATAACTCTTCTGTAGAGATCGTTAAGATCGGAAGTTGCGTAACGTCCGCCGTCCAGCATGATCATAGGACGGATATCGGGGGGGATAACGGGAACAACGCTGAGTATCATCCACTCGGGCTTGTTGCCGGAGAGGCGGAATGCCTCGATGATCTGGAGTCTCTTGAGGAGCTTTACCTTCTTCTGACCGCTGGGAAGTCCCACCAGCTCAGCCTTCAGGTCGTCGGCAACGATCTCAAGGTTGTTTCTCCAGTCGATATCCTCCAGCTCTCTGAACTTCTGGCACTCCTCGCACTCACACTCTGTGGGCTTGTTGAAGCACTCGATCTTCTTGCCGCCGAGGGATATCTTGCCCATTTCGATGAGTCTCTGCTTGTGAGTATCGTATCTCTCGGGATCGTACTCGTTGAGGAGCTTTCTGATAGCCTCAGCGCCCATCTCAGCCTTGAAGTCGTCGCCGTACTTTTCGAGGTATGACATATACTCCTTCTCGGAGAGGAGCTGCTTCTTGAGGAGCTCGGTGTTGCCGGGGTCTGTTACGATATACTTTGTGAAGTAGAGAACCTCCTCCAGTCTCTTCTGGGAAACCTCGAGCACCTGACCAATTCTGGAAGGTGTGCCCTTGAAGTACCAGATATGCGAAACGGGAGCAGCCAGCTCGATGTGGCCCATTCTCTCTCTTCTTACTCTTGCCCTTGTGACCTCAACGCCGCAGCGGTCACATATCTTGCCCTTGAAGCGTATCTTCTTGAACTTTCCGCAGTGACACTCCCAGTCCTTTGTAGGTCCGAATATCCTTTCGCAGAAAAGACCGTCGCGCTCGGGCTTCTGAGTTCTGTAATTTATAGTCTCGGGTCTTTCAACTGCGCCGTGAGACCAGCTTCTGATCTGCTCAGGCGAAGCAAGACCGATCTTTATTGATTCAAAAGTTGTAAATTCCATGCTACCTCCTGCAAATTTACATTTGAAGCGATGCACAGCCCCGCGGGGCTGCACGCCGCGTATTCATATTTCCGAATTATTAGTCCTCGTCGGAGGAATCGTCGATATCGAAGCTGTCGAAGAGATCTCCGTCCTCATCATCGTCACCGAATCCGAAGTCGTCCTCGTCCTCGCCCTCATCGAAGCTGAACTCATCGTCCTTATCAACGCTGCCGAACTCGTCGTCGCCCTCGCCGTCTTCACCTTCAAATCCGAAGCCGCTGTCGCCCAGATCGCTGTCTGAGTAGCTTGTGCTGTCGTCGGTGTCCTCATCGTTGAAGGACTCGCGTGAAGGCATCGGATCGTCATCGTCGAAGTTCTGGGTGAGGTCGATCTCCTCCTGATTCTCGTCAAGCACCTTGACGTCGAGACAGAGTGACTGCATCTCCTTGATGAGTACCTTGAAGGACTCGGGGATACCCGGAGTAGGAACATTCTGACCCTTTACGATAGCCTCATAGGTGTTTACACGTCCGATGGTATCGTCGGACTTGACGGTCAGTATCTCCTGAAGGGTATAAGCTGCGCCGTAAGCCTCGAGAGCCCAAACTTCCATCTCTCCGAAACGCTGTCCGCCGAACTGAGCCTTACCGCCCAGAGGCTGCTGAGTAACGAGAGCGTAGGGACCTACAGAACGTGCGTGGATCTTATCGTCAACGAGGTGGTGGAGCTTGAGGTAGTACATATAGCCCACCGTTACGCGGTTATCGAACTTTTCACCTGTACGTCCGTCATAGAGAGTGAACTTACAATCCTCTGTGAATTCGAGGGCGTTGGGGTTGATGACCTTATCCATAGCCTTGAGCTCGAACATATCGTCCTTATGCTCCTGAGCGTGTTCGTTAGCCATCTTGAAGCACTCACGGATATCTCCTTCGTGTGCGCCGTCGAATACAGGGGTCATTATATGCCAGCCAAGTGCCTTACAAGCCATACCAAGGTGGACTTCAAGCACCTGTCCGATATTCATTCGTGAAGGAACGCCCAGAGGGTTCAGCACGATGTCGAGAGGAGTACCGTCGGGAAGGAACGGCATATCCTCCTCGGGAAGGATACGTGAAACGACACCCTTGTTACCGTGACGGCCTGCCATCTTATCGCCGACTGTGATCTTACGCTTCTGAGCGATGTAGCAGACAACGCGCATATTTACGCCTGCCGAGAGCTCGTCGCAGTTCTCGCGTGTGAACACCTTGACGTCAACGATGACACCTGACTCACCGTGAGGTACCTTGAGTGAGTTGTCGCGGACTTCTCTTGCCTTCTCACCGAAGATAGCGCGGAGGAGTCTCTCCTCTGCGGTAAGCTCTGTCTCACCCTTGGGTGTTACCTTACCAACGAGGATATCGCCGGAATTTACCTCGGAACCTATGCGGATGATACCGTTCTCATCGAGGTTTGCGAGAGCGTCGTCACCCACATTTGGGATATCTCTTGTGATCTCCTCGGGTCCCAGCTTGGTATCGCGGCACTCGATCTCGTATTCTTCTATATGAACTGATGTGAATACATCTTCTCTTACAAGGCGCTCGTTAAGGAGAACGGCGTCCTCGTAGTTGTAACCCTCCCATGTCATGAAGCCGATGAGAGCGTTCTTACCGAGGGATATCTCTCCGTCGGCAGTTGCGGGACCGTCAGCGAGGACCTGTCCCTTCTTGACCTCCTCGCCTGCAGCGACGATAGGTCTCTGGTTCACGCAGGTACCCTGGTTGGAGCGCTTGAACTTGATAAGCTCATACTTGTGCTCAATACCGTCTGTATCAACGAGGGTGATCCTGTCAGCGTCAACATATGTGATCTTTCCGTCATAGTCGGAAACAATGCACACGCCCGAGTCAACGGCAGCCTTGTACTCCATACCTGTGCCGACGAAAGGTCTCTCGGTCTTGAGGAGCGGAACAGCCTGTCTCTGCATGTTTGATCCCATGAGGGCACGGTTAGCGTCATCGTTTTCGAGGAAGGGGATCATTGAAGTAGCTACTGAAACGACCATCTTAGGAGATACGTCCATGTAGTCTACCTTTTCGCGCTCACACTCGAGGATCTGGTCGCGGTGACGTGCGTTTACACGGGGTCTTGCCAGCTTTCCGTCCTCTGTGAGTGGCTCGTTAGCCTGAGCAACAACGAAGTTATCCTCCATGTCGGCAGTCATATAAACTACCTCGCCTGTAACGACGCCTGTAGCCTTGTCTACCTTTCTGTAGGGAGCCTCGATGAAGCCGTACTCGTTTATCCTTGCGAAAGTAGCCAGATAGGAGATAAGTCCGATGTTAGGACCTTCAGGGGTCTCGATAGGACACATTCTTCCGTAGTGGCTGTAGTGAACGTCACGGACCTCAAATCCTGCACGGTCTCTTGAAAGACCTCCGGGACCGAGGGCAGAAAGACGTCTCTTATGAGTAAGCTCGGCAAGAGGGTTGTTCTGGTCCATGAACTGTGACAGAGGCGAAGAACAGAAGAACTCCTTCATAGCCGAAGAAATAGGTCTTATGTTGATAAGAGTCTGGGGAGTAAGGGTATTCACGTCCTGAGTCTGGAGGTTCATTCTCTCACGGATACCGCGCTCCATTCTTGTGTAGCCGATGCGGAACTGGTTCTGGAGGAGCTCGCCCACGCTGCGGATACGTCTGTTTCCGAGGTGGTCGATATCGTCAACAGTACCTACGCCCTCGCAGAGGTTGAGGAAGTAGCTGATGGAAGCTCTGATGTCATCGAGAGTGATGTACTTGGGTGACAGCTCGTCAGCCTTCTTCTTGACAGTCTCCTCAAGCTCGTCAGCGTCTGCTGCGTTGTCGAGGATGTCCTTGAGTACGTTGAATGAGACCTTCTCGTTGATGCCATACTTCTCGGCGTCGAAGTCAACGTAGCCCTTGATGTCGACCATACCGTTACCGATGACCTTTACGGTCTTCTCTACCATACGGATATTGGTCTCGCCGCGCTCGTCGGTGTAGTACTCCTTTGCCTCAACGGTAACGAAAGCGCTGTAAACGCCTGCCTGCTCGATCTCGCAAGCCTTGTCGTAGGTGAGGGTCTCGCCTGCATCAGCGAGTATCTCGCCTGTCATCTCGTTGATGATAGGCTGAGCAAGAGTTCTTCCTGCCAGACGTGAAGCTATACCCAGCTTCTTGTTGTACTTATAGCGTCCGAAGCGGCAGAGGTCATATCTCTTTGCCTCAAAGAAGAGGTTGTTGAGGTGGCTGACAGCGCTCTCCACCGTGGGAGGCTCGCCGGGACGGAGCTTCTTGTAAACGTCGATGAGGGCGTCGGAGCGGTTCTTGGTCTGATCCTTCTGGAGGATAGTCTGTCTGAGGCGCTCGTCGTCGCCGTAGATCTCCATGATCTCCTCATCTGTACCCTCCTCGCCGAGAGCTCTGATGAAGGTGGTCAGCGGGATCTTTCTGTTTTTATCTATACGGACGTAAACAACGTCGTTTGAATCCTGCTCATATTCCAGCCACGCACCGCGGTTAGGGATTATCTGTGAGCTGAAAAGGTCTTTACCCGTCTTGTCCTTGGTGAAGGAGTAGTAAACACCGGGGGAACGGACGAGCTGTGATACGATAACACGCTCGGCACCGTTTATAACGAAGGTACCGCTGTCGGTCATGAGGGGGAAGTCACCCATATAGATCTCGCTCTCGCTGACAGCACCTGTCTCCTTGTTGGCAAGGGTAGCTGTAGCTCTCATAGCGACCTGATAGGTAGCTCCTCTGGATTTACATTCTGCAAGAGAATACTTGGGAGTATCGTCGAATCTGTAGTCCTTGAAGTTGAGGACGAGATTGCCGTTGTAATCGGTGATGGCGGTCATCTCGCGGAATACCTCGCGAAGACCTTCCTCCTTGAACCACTTATACGAGTTCTTCTGCACCTCGATAAGGTTCGGCATCTCCAGAGGCTCGGTAATCTTACCGAAGCTCATTCTGACATTCTTTCCCAGCTGCTTAGGTGTAACATTCACCATAGGCGGAACCTCCTTGTATTTTATTGCTGTCCTCCCTGCGCACACAGTTTCGGGATAGACAGAACTGTTTGATGTTATCGTATCATCTGAAAAAATTTTGCAGAAACTATTGACAAGCCTGTGCAATGTATGCTATAATATCTTGCAAAATAGCGATACTATTCCATATTGATACATTATAACATTATAATACAGATTTTGTCCCATGTCAAGGGACTCGGGAAAGATTTATCAAAAGCGCCTGTTTTTCAAAAAATTGGGTGCTTTTTTTGTTCATTTTTAGTATTTCGTCATAATAGCACAAAAATGCCGCGTGAGACTCCGTAAAAGTCCTCCGCGGCATTTCTCTATTCACTTTTCACTGCTCTCTACCCACTAATAGAGATCATATCAAGCCACGCGCTCGACAGTGTATCCCATTTCCTCAAGGAGGTCGTCAACGCCCTTTTTGCCTGCAAAATGAGCAGCTCCTACCATAAAGAAGTAGTTCTTACCCTCTTTCAGGAACTCGTCAGCCTTTTCAGCCATGCCCTTGTTTCGATCATAGAGTATTACCTCCAGATAGTCCGCATAGTCGTCCTCAAGGTCCGATGGGATATCATTCTCAACGTCAGCTTCATCAAGGGAGTCTATCTCCCCCGACGCCCAGAGGTCGTACTGACGTGCAAAGCTCTCGGTGTAGGAAGCCATATCCTCTGTGCTGTCGATGAGCTGGCTTATCATGAAGTCGCAGAGCTCGTCCGAGGGGGCGTTCATAGCAGCCGTCTGCACATCAAGGGACTCCACGTTGACTATCTCCTTGCCGTCCCTCTGCGCAAGGGACAGGAACACCGAGTCAACTCCCTGCTCGTTGAGATTTTTCATCTTCATCATTGCGGCGGTCTCTATCTCCACCTCCCAGAAGCCGACGTTGTAGCTGTCCATCATCTGGTTATAGAACATATTCTCCCCCATGAATTTCTTTGCCTTTTCATAGGTCTCCTCGGAGAGATGGTCCTTTACGGTAGTGCCGTCGGTATAGATGAGCTTGCTGTAAAAGTCCTGTATCTGCGTAAAATCGGACATCATGCTGCTGATATCGTACTCGACGGCGATGCCGTCGCAGCTTTCGTAAACGTCCATGATATAGTCGGGCAGCGGATAGGTATAGCCCGTCACCATGTGCATAGTTCCCAGCATATAAATGGAGTTCCCCGTTTTTTCGTCGGTGACCTTCCACATTGCGGGAGCCGTCTCCTTGACGGTGACGTAGCTGTTTAGGTCGTTATTAAGGTCCGAGGTCTCCTCGGGAGCCGCCTCAGATGCAGCCTCAGCGGTATTCTCCTCGGTCTGCACCTCCGAGGACACTTCGGCTCTGCTCTTTCCGCCGCTGTTCCTCTTAGTGCATGAAAAGGCGCTCAATGTGCATAATGCCGCCAGTAAAGCGGCGGCAGTACGTTTAATTTTCATAAGGGCTCCTCTCACTTTTCAAAGCTCTTGTCGATAAGGTCGTAGTGTATGTCGATAGCCTTGAAGCAGAAATCCACATCGCCCGTGATGATGCCCTGCACCATCTTCTCATGAGCATCCTGAAGCTTTACTCTCACATCGTGGTCTGCTGTAATGAGGAAATCGTCTATCCAGCGCATATAGACCTCCGAGACAGCTTCCATGAAAGTTATCCAGAAGCTGTTCTCCGTGGCATAGATAAGTGCGTAATGGAAGTCTCTGTCGGCAATGGTGCGTTCCTCCGTCCCCTCCGACTCCTTGAGCCTGTTGAGGGCTGAGACTATCTTCAGTTTATTCTCCGAGCTGCAGCCCCTTGCGATAAGATAGCTGCACACGGTCTTTTCCATACTTCTTCTGAAGGAGCATATCTCCTCCTTTGATGTCCTGTTCATAAGGAGCATAATGTCCATCGCCTTAGCGATAGACTCGGATATATTGTCGGTAAGGTAATTCCCGGAGCCCTGCTTTCCGTTGACAATGCCCAGTATTTCAAGTCCCCTCAGTGCTTCGCGAACGGTATTTCGGCTTATTCCCAGCTTTTCGGAGATACTGCGTTCTGTAGGGAGCTTGTCGCCAACCTGAAGCATCCCGCTCCTTATAAGGTCAAGTATATAGTCTATTGTCTTGCGGTATTCACTGTTCCCCATAACATCCTCCTGCAAATCATTTATATAAAAATTATATCATAACTTTTCCTGCAAGTCAATGAAGAAACGGTGAAAACCGTCCTCCTTTGCAGAAAGCCCCCGCCGTTTCAACAGCAGGGGCAAGTGCTTATTTCTTGCTCTTTTTCTTTGCTTTTTTCTTTGTGTCGTCAGACTTTTTTTCAGGCTTCTTATCGTTCTTTGCGCTTTCGTACTCCGCCATAGCCTCGGCGAGCACCTTCCTGCACTCGGGGAGCTTCTCCTTCTCGTCGTCAGGAAGCTGGGGGTACTCGGGCTTGCAGGCTTTGAGCGCGTCAAGGAGTATCTCCGTCACGAGGTATCTGGTGTACCACCTCTGGTCGCCGGGAAGAACGTACCACGGGCTGTTCTTGGTGGAGGTCTTGTTTATGACATCATTGAAGCATTTGAGGTAAGCGTCATACTTGTCCCTTACCTTCAGGTCGTCCGCGCGGAACTTCCAGTTCTTTTCGGGGAGCTCTATGCGCTCAAGAAGCTGTCCTGTCTGCTCCTCCTTGGAAACATGGAGAAAAATCTTCACCATGCGGTAGCTGTTCTCATAGAGATACTCCTCGAAATTATTGACCTGTTCGTATCTCTTGGCGAAGAACTTCTTCTTTGTATCGTCAAGGACTCTCTCCGACATATGGTAGCCCTGCCAGATATCCTCAGCCTGAACGGTTACAAGGTCCTCATAGTGGCTCCTGTTGAACACAGCTATCTCGCCTCTGCGGGGAACGTTCTGATGTATCCTCCACAGGTAGTCGTGAGCCAGCTCCTCCGATGTGGGCGCCTTATAATAGTGCACCTTCACTCCCTGAGGGTTTATGCCGCTGAAAACGTACTTGATAGTCGAGTCCTTGCCCGATGCGTCCAGAGCTTGTATCACCACGATAAGTCCCTCTCTTGCGTCCGCATAGAACTTATCCTGAAGTGCGATGAGCTCCTGTTTGTTCTCCTCGTACTTTCTGATTATCTCCTCTTTGTCCACGCCGTCAGCCTTGCTGTTGGTGGGAAGCTTTCTGATATCGACCTTTTTCCCCTCGGGAATGATGTATTTGTCAGCCTTCATTTGGATATTACCTCCGTTCATTTTATGGTTAATGGTGTATTACTCGGGTACTACGGGTGCTACGGTCATCATGCTGTATACCATCACCGAATACAGGGCGGTCTGACGTGCTGCCATGAGCGCAGCTCTTTCCGCAGCTCCTATAACGTTCTCGTCGCTGGCATAGGCAGTGGTCAGCAGCATGAATGCATGGCTCACAGGCTCGCCGCTGCCAAATTCCGACAAGTCCCATACCGCCTTGTGCTGAGTGAGAAACGCCTCTACGTCGCTGATATCGCCTATTATCTCCGTGTTGTCATAGCCTGTGATGGACAGAGCAGCCAGCATTGCCAGCTCATAATGCTTGCCGTACTTCTTTCCTTTTTTCAGCATTGCCCCGTAGAGCTCGCTGAACTTTGCACACTTGTCCTCGGGAGCCCCCTTTGCCATCGCCAGAACATGGGACACCGTCTGTATGCTGTTGTTGTCGGCACTGTGCTTCAGAAGCTTGTAGCTCGCCTCCATATCGGCGATGAGCTCATCGTCGGACTTGTCAGAGAAAGCCAGCATCACCGCAAAGGCAACGTCCTCCTTGGTGGTGAGGATTCGGTGCTCCTTTTTCATGCGGTCGTATATCTGCCTGCCGCGCTTTATGTGCTCCTCATATCTGTCCTCGGGGAGCAGTCTCGCAAGGAGTATGGACAGCAGGGCAAGATGCTCGGAATTGGTGAAGTATTTCCTGAGCTGCTCATAGCAGGTCATATAGCGCTCCATTTCGCCCTTGGGGTCGTCGCTGACCGACAGCCATGAGGCTATCAGCGGACGCACCGTGCTTCGGAAGCTGGAGAGCATTTTCGGATTATCCTTGATGATGTTCATGCTGTTCTTGAATTTACCTAAGTCGAACTCCGCGTCCGCCGCGCAGAAAACGTTGGCGCATACGGGGTAGAGTATATCCCTTTCCAGAGGGTAAAGGTCGGTAAAGAGCCCCAGATTGAGCAGGTATTTGTCGCACAGGGTCTCAAGAAGCTCCTTCATGACGCACCTCCTATTCATGTTCTGTACCTATATATCGGACCTTGCGGACTTCCGCACCGCAGGTCCTGTCAGAATGCCGCTGTTGATCTTATCTGTATCACATTGCTCCTCGTCAGTTATTATTACCATTATAACACATATAATTTTTAATTTCAATCAATTTTTTGTGAAATTATTGTTTTTTTCGCACAAATAGTTTATAATAATAGCATTAATAACCGTATAGCGCCATAAAAGATGCGAGCCGAACTGAGTTGAAAGCGGAGAGTTGAGAGTTAATGTGTCGGCTGCGCCGACGATCCATTATCAATAGCCGCCGCTTAAATAACTCTCAACTTTAAACTCTAAACTCTCAACTGAAAAGCGGCGTTCCCTGACCAAGAAAGGATAATGACATGATAAAGCATGAATTTCCCATACTGGACCACGACTCAAATACAAACGAGCTTTTTAAGCCGAGGATATGCACAGAGCTTCCCGAAAAGGCGGTATTCGGTCTGCTGGGCGACTGCATAGACAGTTACGCGCGGGACTTCGGCGGCAGAGTTGCCGAGGTCTTCCCCACCATCACAAAAGACTACCCTATTTACATAATCGAGCACAACGGCGAGGAGATATGCCTGTTTCAAGCGCCTATGGGAGCTCCTGCGGCTGTGCAGAACTTTGAGATACTCCTCAACTGCGGCGTAAAGCACATCATCTCCGCAGGCTCCTGCGGAGTTCTCCGTGAAATGCCCGAAAATCGCTTCATGGTGCCTGTCAGGGCGCTCCGTGACGAGGGCTGCTCCTATCACTATCTGCCGCCGTCAAGGTTCGTAGAGCTTGATATGCCCATGACAGAGCACATCTGCCGCTGTCTCGGTGAAATGTCCATCCCCTACGAGAGGTGTACCACATGGACGACCGACGCATTTTTCCGCGAGACTCCCGACATGGTGGAATACCGCCGCAGCGAGGGCTGTACCGCCGTGGATATGGAGTGCTCTGCCCTTGCCGCCTGTGCCAAGCTCCGCGGAGCCGACTTCGGTATGCTTTTCTTCACAGCCGATACCCTTGCGGATATGGACAATTACGACAGGCGGGATTTCGGAGAGGCATCCCGCGCTCCTGCCCTTCGCCTCTGTCTTGACATCATCACAAGAAAGATGAGCTGAAAGCAGCGATCTCAGCCGACGATATATATTCAAGAAAGGAAAAGATATGTACGAAGTAATCGAGATAAATGACATTTCGGCGGAGGAGCTCCGCCCCTATACCGACACCTCCGAGACCGCCCTGCTCCGCTGGAAAGGCACTGACAACGGTATTTTCATAGCCGAGAGCCCCAAGGTCATAAATACTGCCTTAGAGTCGGGGTATACCCCGATTTCCATGCTCGTGGAGCGTAAATATATAAGTAAACAGACGGAATTGCTCCAACGCTGTGGAGATATCCCTGTATTCACCGCCGACAAGCAGCTCCTGACAGAGCTGACAGGCTACAAACTCACACAGGGCGCCCTATGTGCTATGCGCCGCCGACCCGTACCGCCGCCCGAGGCCATCCTCAGCGGTGCCGAGCGCATAGCTGTTCTGGAGGATATCACCAACCAGACCAACATCGGCGCCATTTTCCGCTCCGCAGCCGCCCTCGGTTTTGACGCCGTGGCACTTACCCCCTCATGCAGCGATCCTCTCTTCCGCCGCTCTGTCCGTGTCAGCATGGGCACTGTCTTTCAGCTCCCGTGGACATATATGCGCTCCGGCTCCCCCGACTATGTCAGCCATCTCAGGGAGCTGGGCTTCGTTACGGCTGCAATGGCTCTGCGTAAGGACACCGTCAGTATCCGTGACCCAAGGCTGACCTCCGCAGAAAAGCTGGCGGTCATTCTCGGCACCGAAGGAGACGGTCTCAAGGACTCCACCATAGACGCCTGCGACCATACTATAAAAATACCCATGGCTCATGGTGTGGACTCGTTAAATGTGGCTGCGGCAAGTGCTGTCGCATTCTGGCAATTGACCAAATATTGCGACAATTAACAATTTAGAAAAATTTTCGGCACAAATTATCCAAAAAAGTATTGAATTTCTCGAAAATATATGGTATAATCATTGTGACAATATACCGAGCGGAGAATTTACGTCAGTTTTTACAAAAAAGGAGGAATTCATATGCTAATCAAACGCTTGCTGGCTGCCACCGCAGCCGCAGCCATGGCATTCACTTCCCTCAGAATGCCAAGTTTCTTCGCAGCCGCGGACGATGAACAAGAGGAATATCTCTGCCGCGACCTGAGCGATCTCACAGGCGACCAACACTACATCGACACCTACAACACCGTAACCTCGGAACACTTCCAGATCATATGGGGTGACGACGACCAGACAGGAATCATCAACGACGAATTCCTGCAGGTCAATCTTGATGCCCTCGAACAATACAGAGAATTATTCACCACCGAACTCTGCATGAAAGACTCCTCTCAATCTATCTTTGAACCTGACGGACAAAAATACAAAACAAACGTGTTTCTCACTCAGACAGGCCTCCCCGATTTTGAAACAGGCTGGGCTTACACAAGCTATGAGCCCTTTTCGGGATTTGCCTACATATTCATATCACCTGCCGCTATGGTCCAGCTCGACGGCACCAACTGCGGTTCACTCGCCCACGAGTACGGCCACGTTCTCACCTACCATCAGAAGGCGTGGAGCAATCAGAACATCACCGACCCGTGGTGGGAGACTGTGGCAAACTGGTTCAAGGAGCAGTACTTCAGTACCCTTGAAACTCCTACCACCCATTTCTTCCTGCCCTATCTCAGGAATATGAACCTGACTATCCCTCACGGCAGAAACAACTACGATTCGTGGATCTTCCTTCAGTACCTCACAGAAAATCCCGACGGCTATGATGCTTTCGGCAAGGATTTCGTAATGAGGATGCAGAGTGAAGCCCTCCCCGACGAGTATCCCTTTGACACTATCCAGCGTCTCTCGGGCTGCGATATGAAATCGGTCATCGGCAACTTCGCCAAGAGAATGGCTGCCCTCGATTTCGAGCACAGAGACCTCTATGAGCAGAGCCTTGATATCGCTCTTACAGACCCGTTCGTATGGCAGCTCATATACACCCAGCCCATCCCCTCTCCCGACAATCCGGGAAGCTATATAGTCCCTGCCGAGAAGGCTCCCATGCAGACAGGCATGAACGTTATCCCACTCAATACGGGCAGCGGCTCGGTAACAGTTTCCCTCAAGGGCATCTCCGATGCTGAGGGTGCCGACTGGAGAGCCTGTATCGTCGCCGTGGAAGACGACGGCTCTGTATATTACTCACCCCTATTCGGTCAGGAGACCATGACCCTGTACCTCTACGGTCACGAAAAGGCGCTGTACCTCACAGTTGCCGCAACTCCCGACAGGATAATCCCCAACAATGCCTACCTCAAGGCTGAGCAGGGAGACGAGTACTCCTACACAGGCGCAGATTACAAGCGCCGCTATCCATACGAGATAACGATCTACGGAACAACTCCAATGGAACGCAGCATCACCGAAGGCGTTGAGGGTCATCCCCACTCCTACGGCGGCGGATTTGTAGCCGATACTGCCTATGTTGAAGACACAGTATACGTCGAAAAGGGCGCAATGGTCCTCGGCAACTCACAGGTGACCGATAACGCTGTCATAACAGGCAATGCGATCGTTAACAACGCCATCGTCTCCGACAACGCAAGAATAACAGACGGTGCCTGCGTACACGGATACTGGTGGGCTCAGCCAACTGTCAGCGGCAATGCAAAGGTCGGCGAAAGAGCGGTAGTCACCGCAGGAGCTTCTGTCTCAGGCAACGCCCGTATCATGGGAAATGCATACCTTCTTGACAACTACTCGGCAACGGACGACGCCACCATAAAGGGCACCGCTTACTGCTACGGCGACGGTGTCGCTTCTGGGCAGGCTATCCTTGACGGAGAATTCTACAATAACTGCAACATATCACAGGGTACAGCCTTCGGCTGGCTCGAAACAGACGCCTATAACTCATCCCTGCCCTACACGGACGGTCTCTTTGCAGGCTATGAGTTTTCCAACAGCAGCAACATCTTCGCGTATGATACCTACGGCGCAACAAACGGTATTATGAGAAATGCTCCACTCTGGGAGGAGGAGCGCACCAGCGCAGGCGGAGTCATCACATTCAACGGCGCAGATCAGTACATCATCTGCGACAGGACTCTCGTTGACTATAAGGATATGGAGATATCCACCGCAGTTCTCTGGCGAGGCGGCGATACCGAGCAGAGGATATTCGAGTTCGGCGACAATGAGATACTGAGCCTTACACCTTCAAACTACAAAGGCAAGGCAGAACTCAGAGTCGGCGGCACCATAGTCACCGCAGACACCGAGCTCCCTGTGGGAGAATGGGCGGTCATCCGCGTGATAATCTGCGGAAACGTGGCAAAGCTAATGATAAACGGCAGACTTGCAGGTCAGTCCATGATATATACTCTCCCCGAGGACACCATTAGCAGGACCAGTCACTACTATATCGCAAGAGGCGGTGAAGGCGGCTTCTTCAACGGCTCAATGGACTACTTCCGGGTATACTTCAAGGAATCCGAGGAGCCTGCATACTACTACACCCAGAATGAGGCAATAGAGGAGGATATCCTCTACGGTGACGCAAACTGCGACGGCATAGTCGATACCAAGGACTTCGACCTTATCGTTAATGCTATCATCATGCCGACGTCCTACGGCGTAAACGGCACCTCAGACCTGAGAATAACCTTCCAGGGCATACGCAATGCGGACGTTTATGACAGGGGCAACGGTATCACCACCAATGACGCACTTGCAATAAGAAGATATCTCAACGGAACAACAAAGTCTCTCCCCGAGTGCTGATACAAAAACAAAAGGCTGCAAGACATAAGGGCGGTACTCTTATAGAAGTTTTACAAGTGATATTGAGGAAAACCCTTTTGAAAAAGGGTTCTTCCTCAAACTCCTTTCCTAAAACTTTCAGCATTAAATTTAGCCCCGTCAGGGCGCTCTCAGTTTTATTACTGATTTTCACATCTTGTGTGGAGCGCCCTGTCGGGGCTAAATTCAGTTATAAAGTCTTTGGAAAAAGGGGGCTTGGGGGTGACTCCCCACAGTGTGGGGAGCTGTCACGCAGTGACAGAGGGGACCGCCTCCGTCAGAGGAAGAACCTTTCCTCAGAAAGGTTTTTTCCCCCAATAATTACATATGAACTTCCATATAAGTACTACTCTTATACCTTGCAGCCTTTCTTTATCTGAATATTATCTCTGCCGTGAATCGCTTGTCCTTACAGCTTACTTTCAGCCCGAAGCCGTTGCGCTCCGCAGCCGCGGAAGCTATAGCAAGTCCGAGACCGCTGCTGCTCTTGTCGCTGCGAGCCTTGTCCCCCTTGACAAAGGGCATGGTAAGGTCTTTCGTGTCCACATTCTCCGCCACATCATTGACCACAGCCAGCCGCTTTTTGTCGGCTGTTATTTTTATTGTGCCGTCGTCACGGGTGTACTTCACCGCGTTGGAGATAAGGTTCTCCGCAGCGGAGGTGAGAGTGTCCTCGTCGGCAGTTATCTCACCGCCGCCCGTTACGGTAAGCTCTATGCCCCGCTCCTCCAGAGCCGCTTTGTATTTCTCTGCCAGCTTCTCCGCAAGAGCCTTTATATCAACTTTCACTTTGTTCAGTTCCTTTGTCTGCTCGGTCTCGCTGAGACGGAGAGTTTTCGCGATGATACTGTCCGTATACGCCACGTTGTCCATAATGGAGGCAAGGTAGCGGAGCTCCTTCTCGCCGCCGCCCTCTTTGCGCATCTCAATGAGGTTCTCGGCATAGCCGCCTATGACCGCAAGAGGCGTTTTCAGGTCGTGGGCAAGATTGTTGGTCAGTGCGCGCTGGTAGTCCTCAAAGGCGTACTGAGCCTTGTTCTTCACGTTCTTGCGCCATGCGTAGAGCAGTGCTATAAGTGTTGCCAGTGCCGCAAAGCAAAGCACCCACTTCCAGAACAGCTTAACAATCTGAGGTTCTTTTGTATTTACAGCCATGCTTACATGCAAGGTATATTCCTTTCCACCAATTATGACGTTTTTATTTCCGTCACAAATGTAGATATCATCGTTATAATGATATCCGCCTACAGCCGATTCGTCTCTTCTGAACAAATGATCCTTGATGAATTCTTTTTCGCCCAATTCTCCCTGAAAGCCAAAAATCGCATATATGGGATAATCCGATTTAATTCCCTGATTTACTTCGATCAGTTCATAATCATCATCGTCAATGGTAATACTGATTTTCTTCGACATAACTTTTTTTTCATCTTTTATGTCATATATATTGTCAATTGAATATACAGTCATGTATCCCTCATGCGGAATGAAAGTACGCTTCTTCTTATTCACATACGCACTGGTCATACTCATCTCGACCCAGTTCTTCTTGTCATTTACAAGTATGTAATTATTATAGGTCTTGTACAGCTCAGTGACCTCAGGTATTTTTATCCAATCGTTTTCGCATACATAAAAGCCGTTATCTTTATCTTCCTTGCCGAAAGAAAACATCGACATCAGTCTCTGTTGATTTGACGCCACAACATTGTTATCCTCATCGATTATCTCTGCAACACAGTGACAATCAGGAGAATAGAGTGGTGTGATCTGGATATTCTGTCCGTTATGAGTCCCGAGAGGATCGTCTATTACAATATCATAATAAGTATACAGCGCCAAACAATTACTGAGCTCCTGCATACAGAGTTCTCCTTTATACTGCTTCTGAGTCCTCATAACGTACCCTTGTATATTGGATATATTATCTCTCAGCTGTACCGAACACTGTTCTCTTATGGTATTATCAAGATAATTGCTTACAAAAATCCCGAAACAAATGGACAGTACCGCAGAAACGCACAGAGCTTTAAGCAGTATTATCAGGAACTTCTCACGTTTTTTTCTGTATTTTTTTTTTTTTTCATTTTGCTCACTCCTTTGTCAGCTTATACCCCCGTCCCACAAGTGTCTTTATCTGGCTGCCTGCACTGCCGAGGGCTTTTCTCAGCTTTTTTATATGATTGTCCACCACTCTGTCGCTGCCGAAATAATCATAGCCCCAGACCCTGTCCAGCAGGGTATCGCGGCTCACCGCCCAGTTCTCATGCTCCAGCAGATAGCGGAGTATGGCGAATTCCTTGGGCGGCAGCTCCACCTCATTCCCGCAGGCAAAGCAGCGGAGTGTCCTTGTGTCAAGACTGATACCGCCGCAGGTCAGCAGCTTTTTCTCCTCCGCGCCCCCTGCCCTGCGCACCAATGCCTCGCACTTGCTGTAAAGCACCGACAGCAGAAAGGGCTTGACGATATAGTCGTCGCAGCCAAGGTCGTAGCCGCTGAGGATGTCCTCCTCCCTGCCCCTCGCGGTGATGAATATGACGGGGATATCGCTCCTCATGCGGAGCTGTCTGCACAGGGTAAAGCCGTCCGTATCGGGCAGCATTATATCCAGCAGCACCAGCTGAAAGTCCCCGATGCCGCCGCGGATAAGGTCGAAGGCTTCACCGCCGTCATTGATCGAGGTCACCGCAGTTCCCTTTGTCTCAAAATAATTGCGTATCATCTCGCAGATCTCGGTATCGTCTTCTATAAGCAGTATTTTTTCCATAAGATGCGCGCTCCTTACTTCTATCTGTATTATAAAGCCGTGATGTGTCCTTTTTATATCCTTTTGCAGTCTTTTCCGTGCCCTTTTCACATACATTATATATGCAACTGACCATATTGTCAAATCGGGCGGCAGCTTTCGCAGGATAAAGAGCAATAAACGACTAAAAAGGTGTGTTTATCGGCAATTTTTGTCTTGTAATCGGCATGGGATTATTATATAATAAGGTCAGAAAGCAATGAGGCTGTCTGGTTTTCCATGAATGTTACAGGACATTTTTCACTCCTCAGACAGCCGAAGCGGCGCATATACGGAGCCGCATATCACACAGGCTCCGCAGCTACGACCGCAGTTACAGCACTGCTTTCTTCTTAAAACTCGCTTGACCCCCACCTCTCTGAATAATAGATAAGAAAGGCCCCCTTATGACCGAGGGGTCTTTCTTATTTCAGCTTTTTTCGTTGGTCGAACTGTTATGATAAATCATAATTTAGCGCATACGCGAAAAATTGGAAATGTAGGGGACGGCGTCCTCGACGTCCCACGAAATTTGTATTGTAGGGGCGGATATCATCCGCCGTTAAGGGACGCCCTCACTTGCAGGGCGTCCCCTCTCAAAAAACAGTCCACCGGACTGTTTTTTGATTCACCCCTTGCGGAGCGCTTTGTTTTATTTCGTCGCCTTAAAAGCTGAAAGCGACGACCAGAGGCGCTGCCTCTGGACTCTGCCAAAGGAACACAGTCCCTTTGGAATCCCTTACAGGCGTTCAGCAAAGTTATTACGCTAAATTCCGATTCAGCTTTGTGACACACAGTGACAAAACTAAACTGACTAAGCACTAACAACTAAAAAACCCCGAAGCAAAAGCTTCGGGGGTTTTATCATTTAAGAAATCCGTTGATTATCTGTTCCTCGGCTTCCGCTTCGGTAAGACCCAGCGTCATGAGCTTGATGAGCTGCTCGCCTGCTATCTTGCCGATGGCTGCCTCGTGAACCAATGCCGCATCGATATTGTTTGCCTCCAGTGATGGCACCGCAAGGATACGGCCGTTGTCCATGATGATGGAGTCACACTCCGTATGACCGCTGCAGGCTGCGCTTCCCACAACGCAGAGGTCAAGCTTCTGGTAGGAATCATCACGGGCTACCGAACGGGAAACTACGTCTGCGCTGGAGCCGTCGCCGTTGAGGTCCACCTTATAGATACTGTATGCCTGCTGCTGACCGTGGGTCATGAGCCTTTCATGTACGACCAGCTTCGCATCAGCCTTCAGGTCAGCGATAGTCGATCTCTTTGTGGAGTCAACGCCCTTTATCTGCACCATTTCCATCTCCATGGTGCTGCCCTCGTCCATGTGTACCTCTGTGACAGGGTTGAGGATACGCTTGCCGCTGCCGTCGCCTGAGCCGTAGTGCTTCTCAACGTAGCGTACTCTTGAGTTCTTTCCGATGTAGAAACGGTGGATACCGTCGTGCTCGGAGTCCTGAGCGCCGCAGTTGTCGATACCGCAGCCTGCTACGATTAGCACATCGCAGTCCTCACCGATGTAGAAGTCATTGTAGACGTCCTCCTTGAGACCGCTCTGGCTGAGAACTACGGGGATATGCACACTCTCGTTTTTTGTGCCTGCCTTTATTCGTATATCTATGCCGCTGACATCGGTCTTTGACTGTATATCGATATTCGCGGTAGTATTTCTGCTTATGGATTCGCCGTTTGCGCGGAGGTTATAGGCTCCCTCGGGTATATTGTGGAGGTCGGCTACCTCCTTGAAAAGTCTTTTCTGAACTGCGTCCATCTCAACCATAGTGCCGCCTCCTTACGCCATTTTATGGCAGATATTAACTGCGCTTTCCGTGCCTGTGATCTCGGGGAGTATCTCGTCCCTGCTGCCCTTCTTGGCGATCCTGCCGTCGGCAATGACAATGATCTCGTCGGCGATATTGATGATACGCTCCTGATGGGAGATGACCACAATGGACCTGCCCTTGCACTCGCTGCGCATTTTCTCGAATATACGGATAAGATTGTTGAAGCTCCACAGGTCGATACCTGCCTCAGGCTCGTCAAAAATTGCCAGCTTCACGTTCCTTGCCAGTACAGTAGCTATCTCGATACGCTTCAGCTCACCGCCCGAGAGCGATGCATTTATCTCACGGTCGATGTAGTCCTTGGCGCAGAGTCCTACCTCAGAGAGGTATTCGCAGGCTTCCGACACTGACAGGTTCTTGCCTGCGGCTATTCTGAGAAGGTCCACAACAGTCATGCCCTTGAAACGGACAGGCTGCTGGAACGCAAAACCGATACCCATTTTAGCGCGCTCGGTGATATTCTTGTCGGTGATATCCTCGCCGTCAAAAATAAAGCTTCCTGCGGTATTCTTCTCGATACCTGCGATGAGCTTGGCAAGGGTGGACTTTCCGCCGCCGTTGGGTCCTGTTATGACAATGAATTTATCGTCCTCAACGGTGAGGCTGATATCGCGGATTATCTCGACATTTTTTCCGTCGCTCTCCGCGCTGAATGATATATTCTTTAATTCAAGCATTATTGATCCCCTTTCGTGTGATCCATAGCTGTCTGACATTGTTATTACATTATCAATTATAACACGTTGTCCTCGCAAAATCAACAATGTTATCCTGTTGTTGCACATAAGAAACTTCTATCAAAGCCACAAAAGGCTGTATATAGGCAAACTACGGTTATCAAACACTAACAAATATGCTCGATATAAACAAAAATGAGCGGTATTGCCGCTCATGATTATCTGTATTCTTATTCATTCACAGACAAGTGGTCTCTCGGTGATACCCACCGCAACGCCCTGAGTGTTTGTGCCGATATGGCTGGCAATGGAACAGGCAAGGGGACGATATGTCACCTTGTATCCCGGGAACTCGTTCTTCACCTTCTCCACCCACTGTCTTGCAGTTTCGGGGGACTCCATAGTGCCTGCCGCGCCAATGCTGAGGTGCTCCTTGGCGATACCTGCGTACTTTCCGCTGAGGTCCTTGTGGACAGCCTCGAACATCTTCTGCTCAGCAGCCGCCATACCTCTTGCCTTGGCATAGGCATCAAGCTTGCCGCCCTGAATCTTCAGGATAGGCTTGAGATTGAGCACTGTTGCGATAGCCGCACCCGCGGAGGTTATGCGTCCTGTCTTGGTTATGCGCTTGAGGCTGTGAAGTGTGATATATATATCGTTATCGTATGCGCTCTTTTCAAGGGCAGCTCTTATCTCCTCGGCGTTTTTACCGTTTTCAGCCATGAACTTCGCATCGTAAACGGAGTCCAGCAGGGTTATGGAGATACGGTGATTATCGATAACAACAACCTTTCCGTCATAATCCATCGCCAGAGCCTTTGCTGTATTGCATGAGCCGCTGAGACCGCTGGACATGGGGATATACACCAGCTCGTCATAGCCGTCTGCGAATATCTTCTCCCACATTTCTGTCAGTGCCCCGGGTGAGGGCTGTGACGAAACAATGTCCTTGTTCTCGTTAAGTGCCTTGTAGATATCGTCATTTGTGAGTGTAAGCTCCTCCATGTAGTCTTTTCCGTCGATGACCACAGGCATAGGCAACACATATATGCCGTTGCTGCTTCCTTCCGTCAGTGTAATACCGCTGTTGGTATCGGTCATTACCGCAGTTTTCATTAATATTCCTCGTTTCAAATCAGCTTTCCGACTGCTCCCCCAAAAGGAGCATTTCTCCCAAATGTGATTATACCATTATACAGTTTTTTTGTCAATAGACAGCCGTGAACTTACCCTGACCGATATAAAACGGATATACATAAGAAGTTTTGCCCCCGAACGTTTTTCAGCGCTCAGGGGCATTTGTTTATCCGGGGAAATCATAATTTAGCGCGTAGTCGCTAAGTTGATAGTTGAAAGTTGAGAGTTGAGAGTTAATGTGTTCGCTTCGCTCACATTATTTAAATATTGTCGCCGCAGGCGACTCCACAACTTTCAACTCTAAACTCTCAACTCTAAACTCAAATCATAATTTAGCTCCGCAAAATTATGATTTGAGTCGTTAGCCCATAGCCATTAGCCGTTAGCCTGATGTAGGGGCGGCGTTCCACCGCCCGATAATAAAGCGGCGAAGCCGCTTCCTAATGGCTAAAAGCTAAAGGCTAAGGGCTTCGGAATTTAACACCTTCGGTGTTAAATTCCGATTTGGTTCATTATAGTCCCGGTGATTTTTTCGGTTCATGATGCTTTTTTCAGTTTGCTGCCTTTCCGAAGAAGCTGTCAATGAGCTCCACCAGCTCGGGATTGAAACCGTTATACAGCTCCTTGTCAATGGACTCATAAAAGCGGATAAGCTCCTCCTCGGGAACTTTGTTGTTGTATTTCTCGTTTATCTCGTCCTGAAGCGGAATCAGTATCATCTTCTTGTACTCCGTGTACTCGGGAGTGTTGAAGTATGAGTTGTGACCGTTGCGGTCCTCCTCGGAGAAAACCTTGTACTCCACATTGGAATTGGTTATCTCGTCCTTGTGAGAGATTATGGAAGCTCCGTCATAGGCGATGACATCGTCATTGTCGCCATGGATAACGAGAACAGGTATGCCCGACTTGTTTATGCCGTCAACTGCCGAAAGTGAGGCGTTCTTTCCGAAGGTCGCCTTGTTGTACGCCCACACAAAGGGATAGATGAGCTTTGACTTGCCGCCGAACATTCCGTCGCAGGTCTCGGCAAGCTCCTCAAAGGGCGTATTATAGCCGGACATGGTAACACAGCCCTTGATATCGTGGTCGAAGTTCAGCACCGCCGCCGCTGCATAGCCTCCCCAGCTGTGTCCGAGGACAAATGTGTCGAGACTGTTCAGACGGGAGTCTCCCTCCGCAAAGGTAAGAGCGCTGTCAAGATCAAGTGCGGACTGTGCCAGACCTACCGTACCCTCGCCCTCGCTGTAGCCGCTGCCCGTACAGTCATAGGCAAACACGCGCCAGCCCCTGTCAACCAGACGGGTTATAAGTCCGAGGTAAAACTCATGACCGCTGCCGATTCCGTGGGCGAAAACTATGAGTCCCCTGTCATTGCCGGCGCCGTAGATAAAGCCCTTGAGTGTGTTGTCCCCCGACTTGAAGCTGACTTCCTGACGGGGGTATTCAGGCTCATAGTGGTCGTAGAACCATGTGGCAGTGAACCTCCTGTCGGGGTACTCTCCCCTGCCGAAGTTCTTGTCCATTTCCTTTTTTGTTATGACAAATCCTGTGATACAGCCTGCGATGAGCAGCAGCACCAGTATTGCTGCGGATATTTTAATCACTTTTTTCTTCATTTGTCCCCCTCTGATTCCCTTAGTTTTTTTATCTGTACAAACCATTCCCTCAGCTTTTCATCCTCGGGTCGCTGCTGAAGCTGATAGGCGAGCCTGCCCATAAGTCCGTTTATGTAGCGGAGCGGAGCATCGCTGCTGCCGCGCTGTGAAAGGTGTTCTCTGACGCCGTATTTCAGACAGTAATAGACCTCCTGACGCAGCTCACGCCGCTTTTCTCTGGGAAGATCGGCTTTTTCGTTGACCACAAGTCCCGTAACGGTCTGGCGCTGTGAGCTGCCTGCAAAGACGGTCTTTTCCCTGTTGAGGGTAAAGCCCATAGCATAGAGCGTTCTTCCGACCTTACCCACAAGGCGGCTGCCCAGCAGGTCATCACGGCTGCCCGAAAATGTCATATCGTCACAGTAACGGGAATAGGTGATATTTCTCTCCGCGCACCACGCGCCTATGTGCTCATCGAAATGCTTCATGACAAGATTGGCGATATACGGCGATGTTGGAGCGCCCTGCGGCAGGACTCCTCTGTGTACGCAGAGATGTGTCAGCAGAGAGGTCGCCCTCGGACTGAGTCTGAACTGCTTCATCACCATGTACACCGCGTCATCGTTGATACTGTCGAAAAAACCCGATATATCAAGCTTTATTATGAATTCCTTTCCCGTGTGGAGAAGTGCGTTGTCACGCACCGAGGTCCCCTTTCTGTACGCCGTCGCGTACTCCGATACGGGCAGCTTGCTGAGACAGCGGTCAAGTATGCGGCGCTGCACCAGCTTCAGAAAGCCGTTGGGAACGGTCAGGACGCGCTTTTTCTTCGTCCTTCCCGTATATATCACAGACTGATGATAGTTTGAGTAACTGCCGCCGCGCTTTTGCCGCGGCACACGGTCGCTGCTGAGCATATAGAGCTTCCTCACAGGCACTCCCAGCACCTCGGAGATAAGCATAACATCAACGTCTGTCATCAGTCATCACCTCTTTTACAGCAGCAGGCTGCGGCACAAAACATTCATATGTTTCGGAGACGAATCTTATTATTAACGGAGTTAATTGGAATTCGTCGGAGAAACTTGTGATAAAGTCCGTGGTTTTAAATGATTTCCGCGGCGACTCGCCGCAGTCGCACATCATGCGTTACGCTGCCGCAGCCCGTCTGCTTTTTGTATAACTCATGTCAGCTCAACAACTAAAAATCGGCTTTATATAGCTATATAAAGCCATTTTTAGTTGTCAAAGCGCAAGAAAAAATGATAAATGATATTGTTTTTTTTCTTGCGCTTTGTTTTGCCCTTCAGGGCAAAATGAGCTTGACATCAATTAATGTGACGCGCAAATTCCCCATATTAACAGGAATTTGCGCTTCCCGAACAAAGTTCGGGACAATAACCGCCTGACGGCGGTTATTGAGAATACATTAATTATAGCACTTTGCGTAGAGTATTGCAAGAGGTGAAAAAAAGTTGTATCATAGGTGTGAGGTCAGGAGCTTCTCCGTCGTGTAAGGAGTGAAGGACAGTGAAGATCCTTCGGAAAGGAGTGTCTCAATGGACAACGGTGCAAGTAGCTACCGCCGTTTCCGCGATGAAGGCGACATGGAAGGTCTCGCCGAGATAATCAGGGACTACAAGGACGGTCTTATCTTCTATCTGTGCAGTATCCTCGGGAATATCCACACCGCCGAGGACATTGCCGAGGACACCTTCGTGCTTCTCGGCACAAAAAAGCCCCGTGACAAGGGCAAGGGGCAGTTCCGCACATGGCTGTATACCATCGGTCGGAACCTCGCCATAGACCACCTGCGCAAATGCAGAAGACGGGGCGAGGTCTCCGCGGAGGACGCTCCCGAGGTCGTAAGCGACGAGGAGGGGCTGGAGGAAGCCTATATCCGCGAGGAGAGAAAAATAATCCTCCACCGCGCAATGCGCAGACTGAAGCCCGAATACAGACAAGTGCTGTGGCTGATATACTTCGAGGAGTTCAGCACCAAAGAAGCAGCCGCAGTCATGAAGAAAAGCGTCCACAACACCGAGACTCTGGCATACCGTGCCAGAATGTCACTTCGCAAACAGCTTGAAATGGAGGGCTTTGACTATGAAAACCTATGATGAGATGAAAGAGAATGTCTTCCGCCGCATTGAAGATATAGAGGCGGAGAAAAAGCGCAAAAGGAAGATATATACAAGGACAGCAGCGGCAGTTGCTCCCCTGTGCGCCGCAGGTGCGGCTGTGTTCACACTCTGGAGCGGCGGAGCCTTCGGGAAGGGTACAGACTCTGAAGGAGTGAAGTCCTTTAACGCCATTGCAGGAGTGGAAAGCTTCGGCTCAAGCTATGCAGCAAGCTTTTCAGAAACCAGTACGGTCGTAGATACAAAGGTCGCTGTATCAAGGACAGACAGTCCCGAGAACACGACCACAGAAAAGGCAGAAGCGACTTCCGTACATGAGGTGCAGCCCGATACAGAGGAGCAGTTCGCTGAGGAGGAAAAGACCACGGCTGAAAGCACCACTGCTGCAAGGGCGACAACTGCGGAGAGAAACGCAGTTACCAACAGTAACGATGTCCCAACCGCAACAACAGCCGTGGAAACACCCACAGCGCCCCCTGCAAACCTCTGGTGTATCTTTGTCAGCAGCATAAGCTATAACGGCACCGACTACCGCGACAGCACCGTGAATATTTCCTCCTTTACACAGGACAGATATATCGGCAAAGTAAGCGACTTCGCAGGCAGCTACGGAGACACAGGGAACTACCGTATCAACCCCGGTGACAGCGTCTATACGGTCAAGGAGACTCCCGACCTGCTGCTTGTAGTAAAAGCGGACAGCAGCTCCGTCTACGGCAGCGTGATACCAATGTGCAGCAGCAGCTTTTCGGGCGACAGCTACGGCTACGGCAGCCTTGTGCCAAATCTCCAATTTCCCGACAGCGGCGATGAGCCTGCGGTCATTAACTAAAAGAAAAGGGCAGTCCACAAGGACTGCCTTTTTATTTTAAGTTTGAATTTACAAATAGCTTAATATGGTCATCAATATATTTCTTTTGCTTTTGATTCAGCAATTTATAACTGTTAAGTAACTCAATATTGTCTGTAGGAGCAGGAGTCCCCATAAGGATATAATCGGTGGAGATCTCAAGTATCTCTGATAATTGAAGAAGTATCTCAAAGCTCATGCCTGCGTGACCGTTTTCGATACGGCTATAGTGATTTTGTGAGATGTCAAGCTTTTCGTAAACGTATTGCTGAGTATAACCTAATGAAAGACGTTGATTCTGTATGCGCTGACCGATTGCAAGCAAGTCGATTTTCATCATTATATCACCCTCCTACATAATAAATTATACATAATATATCATATCAATTTAATTATTTATAAGATTATATATTTGTTATAATATTATGTATTAGGCAATATAAATAAATTCAATTCTCCTGTTTTGTACTTTCATACATTTATTATTAAGAGATTGTAAAGCTTAATCCTTTTATATTGATTTGAAATTTCAATAATGATAGTATTAGTAAGAAGGAGGGATTGTATGTCAAACAACAATATTTCAAATTTTCCAAATGCAAACAACAGTTCCACTAAACCTAATGGTTGTGCTGTAGTCATAATAGCAATTATACTATTATTGATTCTATTTGGTTGCTACTCCACGTTATCAGAAAAAAAATCACATAAAAGTAAATGTTATTGGTGTGGAATGGAAGAAAGCTGTCATATGTATGATTTACAATATATAGACGGTTATAATCCAAATGGCAGTTTTAAATTTGAACATAAAATTGTTTTTATGAGTAGTAAATGTGCTGATGACGCCAGAAAAAGCGGGAAATACACTAATGTAACAGAATGTTAAAAAAGGCAGTCCCTAAGGACTGCCCTTTATTTTTATATTCGGTAATGAATTACTTCATAGCCTCTTCAACAGCAACTGCGCAAGCAACTGTTGCACCAACCATCGGGTTGTTGCCCATACCGATAAGACCCATCATCTCAACGTGAGCAGGAACTGAAGATGAACCTGCGAACTGAGCGTCAGAGTGCATACGTCCCATAGTATCTGTCATACCGTAGGAAGCAGGGCCTGCAGCCATGTTGTCGGGGTGGAGAGTACGTCCTGTACCGCCGCCTGAAGCAACTGAGAAGTACTTCTTGCCTGCGTCTGTACGCTCCTTCTTATATGTACCTGCAACGGGGTGCTGGAAACGTGTGGGGTTAGTGGAGTTACCTGTGATGGAAACGTCAACGTTTTCCTTCCACATGATAGCAACGCCTTCTCTTACGTCGTTAGCGCCGTAGCAGTTGACCTTCGCACGGAGACCGTCTGAGTATGCCTTGCGGAATACTTCCTTGACCTCGCCTGTAGCGTAGTCCATCTCTGTCTCAATGTATGTAAAGCCGTTGATACGAGCAATGATCTGAGCAGCGTCCTTGCCGAGACCGTTGAGGATAACGCGGAGGGGCTTCTGACGAACCTTGTTAGCCTTCTCAGCGATACCGATAGCACCCTCAGCAGCAGCGAATGACTCGTGACCTGCGAGGAATGCGAAACACTCTGTATCTTCCTCAAGGAGCATCTTGCCGAGGTTACCGTGACCGAGACCAACCTTACGCTGATCAGCAACAGAACCGGGGATGCAGAAAGCCTGGAGGCCTTCACCGATAGCTGCAGCAGCGTCAGCAGCTCTTGTGCAGCCCTTCTTTATAGCGATAGCGCAGCCTACTGTGTAAGCCCACTTTGCATTTTCAAAACAGATAGGCTGGATGCCCTCAACGAGCTTATAGATATCCAGACCCTTTGCCTTACATACGTCAGCGCACTCCTCGATGGAGCTGATGCCGTAGTTCTTGAGAACGTCGAGGATCTGCTTCTCACGTCTCTCATATGATTCAAATAAAGCCATTTTACAAGTCCTCCTTATTCTTTTCTGGGATCAACGATCTTAACTGCGTCAGCAACTCTGCCGTACTGGCCCTGAGCCTTTTCAAATGCAGTATTTGCATCATCGCCTGCCTTGATGAAGTCCATCATCTTACCGAAGTTGATGAACTTGTAGCCGATGATCTCGTCGTCCTCATTAAGAGCGAGACCTGTGATGTAGCCGTCTGTGAGCTCCAGGTAGCGGGGACCCTTCTTTAGAGTACCGTATGTAGTACCGATCTGTGAACGGAGGCCCTTACCGAGGTCCTCAAGACCAGCACCTACAACGAGACCGCCCTCAGAGAATGCAGACTGTGAACGTCCGTAAACGATCTGGAGGAAGAGCTCTCTCATAGCTGTGTTGATAGCGTCACAAACGAGGTCAGTGTTAAGAGCCTCGAGTATAGTTCTGCCGGGAAGGATCTCAGCAGCCATAGCTGCGGAATGAGTCATGCCCGAGCAGCCGATAGTCTCAACAAGTGCCTCCTGGATAACGCCTTCCTTGACGTTGAGTGTGAGCTTGCAGGTACCCTGCTGAGGTGCACACCAGCCGATTCCGTGTGTAAAGCCTGAAATATCCTTTATCTCCTTAGCCTTGACCCACTTAGCCTCCTCGGGTATCGGAGCAGCGCCGTGAGCAACGCCCTGTGCGATAGGGCACATTGTTTCAACTTCGTGCGAATAAATCATTATAAATACTCCTTTCGGTTTTTAGGCAGCCGGATAATCTGCCCTGCATACAAGATTTATTATACAACATTTCCCCTTCTTAATCAAGAAAAAACGATAAAAATACGAGCTACAATTGTTATCAGACACTAACATTTATTTTTTGCTTTTGTGCTGTAAATGTTGATTTTCAGCGTGATTTGTTATATAATAATTCTGACCGAACACTATAAAGTCGATGCGGAAATGCAGGCTTTTCACCTGTTTCTGCATAGGGGACAGGCTGTCATGCTGCCTTGCTGATATGATTTGTTTTCCCCAACAGACTTATATTCAAGGAGTTGTTGAAATGTCATCGGATCACGCTGAAAAAGCCTGTCAGCTCTTCGCGGGAGGGCTTAACTGTTCCCAGTCTGTTTTCGCCGCATTTTCCGACATTACCGGCATGGACTGCGACCTTGCGCTGCGCCTTTCGTCCTCTTTCGGAGGAGGTATGGGACGCATGAGGGAGGTCTGCGGCACCTGCTCTGCAATGTTCATGATCGCAGGTATTCTCTACGGCCTCGGCGAGAGCTACACCCATGAGGAAAAGACCGAGCACTACAAGCGGATACAGGAGCTTGCCGCTCTTTTCAAAGAAAAGCATGACACGATCATCTGCCGTGAGCTTCTCAAAGGGCTGAAGGTGACAAGCACCCCCGAGCCGGAAAAGCGGACCGAGCAGTACTACAAGGTGCGCCCCTGCATAAAGTTCGTGCGCACTGCGGCTGAGATACTCGACAGGTATATCGCCGAAAACCCACCCTCACAAAAATAACAGTATATTTTCTGATCCCGTTATGCAAATTTTACATTTTGTTTATTGCAATCTGCGCGGATATGTTATATAATATATTAGTATAGATCTGAACCTCTCATCACATCACCCGAAGGGAAGTGATAGTTTTTATGAGTTCGGGCAGAAGCTCTGAAATAGTACGCGAATTTGTCGCAAATAACCGAAAGCTGTTTGAAGAGACCAATGAAAAATTCATCTACGCAATCGGTTTTGCACTCTGCCTTCTCGCTCATTCGACCTATCTTATAATGTTCCTTGTACTCAAAGTCAGGGAAATGATGTATTTCAATATATTCAGCGTGGTATTCTATCTCACACTCGTTATACTCGTCCTCACCCTGAGGAAAGGTCACAGTATCCTTCTTTACACCGCCGCGTCTGAGGTCATAATCCATGCCGCTCTGGCAACCTACCTCATGGGATGGGATGCGGATTTCGGCATATTCCTTCTCATACTTATACCCATTATCTTTCTAATGATGAAGGGAAGACTTCTTGTGCCGTACATTTTCACGGCAGTCTCAATGGGACTTTTCCTGTGGCTGAGGGTAAGAAGAAACCGCCATGCAGACCTGAAATACGTCTTTACGGATAATAAGATCATAAACGCATTGTACATACTCAACGCGGTCATCGGCATCCTTTTCCTTGTATACACCCTTACGGTGTATATGCTCAACCGCGTGGATATGGAATACAGACTCACTGCGCAGAGCGAGGAGTTCAAGAAAGCAGCTTCCATTGATCCGCTGACCCAGCTCTTCAACCGCCGCGCAATGAACGAGAAGATAAGGGAGATACGACGCAACAGCGCTACTCCCAGAAGCCGATACGTCATCGGTATCGGAGACATCGACAACTTCAAGAAGATCAACGACACCTATGGACATGACACAGGCGATAAGGTACTGGTTTATGTGGCAAACCTTTTCATAAGCATGATACCCGACGGCGGCTATGCTGCAAGATGGGGCGGTGAGGAATTCCTCTTCGTACTGCCCGAATCCCAGATAGTTGACGGTCTGGACTTCACCGACCAGATGCACAAGTCTCTCAGGGCTCACACCTTCGAGATAGACGACTGCCTTTTCGGAGTGACCATGACCTTCGGCGTCAGCGAGGGTATCCCCACCGACAAGATAGACACCGTTATCACTCATGCCGACAAGAGGCTCTACAAGGGCAAGAACAACGGCAAGAACCATACGGAATATACAGACTGAAAAAGCTCCCGAATATGCTTCGGGAGCTTTTATTTGTTAGTGCATGGTCCGATCATTTACGCCCTTGCGTGTTGCAAAGCTAAATCGGAATTTATATTTGTAGGGGACGCCGCCCTCGGCGTCCCGCGAAATTTATTACACGCCCAACGGGACGCCGAGGGCGGCGTCCCCTACATTAGCTAACGGCTAAGGGCTAACGGCTCAAATCATAGTTTTGCTCCGCAAAATTATGATTTATCTCAGCAGATAAATAACACAATGCCCCGAGCACTTTTCAGCGCTCAGGGGCATTGGCACCTGTCAGACAGGTGCCTTTTTGAGAGAGGGTATTATTTCAGTCATGAAAGACTGTCGATTATGTGAAGGAGGAACTCCTGAATGCGGAGGGCATCTCCCGAGGTAAGTCCCTTGGTGGTCTTGTCAACGTCGCCGTTGATCCTGCCCTGCTCTGTAATAGTGTACTTGTTGGGATTTGCAAGGCTCTGCATGATAAGTATAGCGTCTGCCAGCTCAACTGTACCGTCGCAGTTAGCATCGCCGTAAGCTGTGTCCTTGTCACCGCCTGTTGTGGTAACAGTTGTAGTCGTTGTTGATGTAACAGTGGTCGTGGTAGTAGTTGTTGTCTCCTTGGGAGCCTCGCCCTGAGGATACTCATATACCACCTGAATGTTGTTGTACTTCAGCTCAACGTGGTCTTCCTTTTCGGAAGCGTCCCACCACTGCTGGAGCTCTACCTTTCCCTCGATTATGGTAGCTTCAAGGTCTTCCTTTACCTTTTCTTCACCCTCACCTGTCTCCTTGGTGAAGATACCGTCGAACTTTACTGTTGCTGTGGAGTTGCTTCCCAGTGAAAGTGAATAGCTCTTGTATGTCCAGAAGCCTGTGCCGTCCTTAGCCTTTACGTTCATGCATACTGCACAGCCTGCTGTGCCCCAGCTTGAACCTGCGGGAGATGTAACAGAGCCGTTGATGATGATCTTTGAAAGGTGCTCAGCGTCCTCGATGGGAACTACCACGAAGCCCTTGTCGTTGGTAATGGACTCGATATCAGTGATCTCAACAGTCTTTACCTCGGGCTTGCTCTCTGAATAGGTCTTGAGACCGTCAAATGCGTCTGCCTTGTCGGAAACTACTACCATAGCTGCTGAGAAAGCAGGAAGCTCTGCCTTCACCTTGTTGTCCTCAACGTCCTTGATGATGTCGATGAGTCTTATCTCCTCTGTATCGCCGTATACAGCGTAAACTGCTGCTGACTTATAAGTCTTGTCAGCGTTCTTGAGGTCGATGACAGCATTCTCGCTGCTGTTCAGGTCCTTGTTTGTGATCATTACAGTGACCTCAGAGTCATCATCTGCATCCACAGCTGCATATGTGCTCGACTTTGAAACGTCCTCGGTGGAAGCAGGGATGAGTGTATCGCCGAAGCTGCCGCCCTTGCCGTCGTAGTTTGTGTAGAGGTCTATGCCCGAAAGGATGTAAGGCTCGCCGCCCCAGAGAGTTGCGAAGTAAACGCCCTGATCCGCATAGCAGCCCAGTGCCTCAGCCTGCGCGATAGTGCCGGAAGCATTGTCGCCGCCGCCGAAGTTGTACTCGGAGATACCCAGCTTTGTTCCGGGGTAATATGTGTCGATGGACTTCTGTATAGTGGGAAGTATCGGCACGTTCTCCATGCACCACTGTCCTATCCAGCTGTTCTCCGAGAAGCCTTTCTCATAGAGAGTGCGGACGGACTGTAATCTGTCCTCGATGCCGTTTCTTGCGGACTCGGAATAATAGTGTATATCCAGAACGTCGAGGAGTCTTGTGCCGCTCTCCTCGGAAGCCTTGTGCATCTGGTCCAGATAGCAGTCAAGGTACCAGTGGTAGTTGTTTTCGCTCTTAATCTTCTCCCACTCGTCGTGCTGCTCGTCATCGTCGAGGTGGTCGAATGCAGTATAGCCGTAGAGTGCGGGACCGAATACCTCAGCCTTGGGGTCAAGCTTCTTGACAGCCTTTGCCATCTCGATGGACTTGCTGCCCAGCTCCTCGATGGTAACAGGCTCGGGATGCATCCTGCTGTGGGTATCGTTCCAGAGAACAGGCTCATTGTCAAGGCTGTAGCCCTGTATGCCTGTTGCAGACTGTGAGTCGCCCAGCTTGTTGATGATGTAGTTCACATACTCGTCCATGTAGACAACTCCGTCATCGAGGTCGGGAGTATCCGCGAACGGAGCGTTCTTTGTGAGGACCACCTTGTTCCAGCGCTTTGAGGGAGCCTTCTCCTCCTCGGTTACTGTGCCGTCCTTATCTGCCGAAACATAGCCTGCAAGCTGTAATGTGGTGAGCTTGTAGTTCACGTTGTACTTGGCTGCCTGCTTTGAGAGCACCTGTACGCAGTCCGCAGGGTCGCTGGAGTCCGAAAGGTTATTGTCGGAGCTGTGCTTCCAGTCCGAGCCGGCGTTTGAGGCGTTTGTCTCCCAGTTGTAGGCGGTCATACGGTTTCCGCCCTGACGTACAGCTGTTGCGGTAACGTCCTTCAGGTCGGCGGTGTACTGGTTCACGCCATAGATAAGAGGAGATATCTCCTTGCGCTCGCCCTTCAGGTCAACTGTCACGTTCATGTCGTAGCCGCCTGCCGCATTGGCGGTATTTCTCGGGATACCGTTCAAGGGCGCGGTCATTGTGCAGCCCGAAACTACGCAGGCTGCGATGAATGCTGCTGTCTTTTTCATGTTTTTTCCTCCGTTTTTTCCGCCGTAATGCCGACGGCGGATATTTCAACAGCCTTGGCTGCTGTTTTCACAGTTCATTTTCTCCCCACCACGGCACCTGAGGCACCACCTCGTCCTGAGCGCCGTTCTCACGCCTGAATGCGCCCTGCATCCAGAGCTCCACATTGGGGTCCATATACTGGAGATAGTTGGTTATGGTCTTTGCCAGCACCAGTATAAAGGTAAGGGGTATCTGATGTGTATAGCCGTAGAGTATCACAGATTTATCGGCGATATCGGCTGAAACTCGCCACACAAGTCCGAACCTGTCCATCCTGTCGATGATATGCTGTACCTTTCCGAGGTCAATGCCCAGCCTCTCCGATATCATCTCCACCGAGAACATCTTGTTTCTCACGCTGGCACCAAGGTAGCTGATAATGCTGATGGCGTCGGCGTCCGCAAGAGTGTTGAACAGTCTTATCATGTTGGTGGTATCGCCGAAATAGGAATTCACGCCGTTCTCGGGTATCTCCAGAAAGCAGAAGTACCTCAGGTCGGGGCTTATCCTCGAAAGCGCCAGCTCCCTGTCGGTCTTGAGCCCTGCGTAGGTCTCATGCTCATAGCTGTCGTGGAGCCTTCCCACGGAATCGCTGTTGGGGTTGCAGGCGCAGAGCGCGCTGTACATTATCCGCATGAACTTTTCCGAGCGCTCCTCGGGAGATGCTGCCCTGAGCTCGTCATTTACCAGCTGCTCGATATCTCTTTCTCTGTCCACCACGTCCACTCCGAAAAGCGAATCAAGGGATGTATCCAGCTCCATTGCCAGCTTGGGAAGGAGCTCGCAGTCGGGATAGCTTGTGTTCTCCCACTTGGAAACAGCCTGCGGTGAGACATTGAGTCTGGCGGCGAGCTGCTCCTGAGTAAGACCCAGAGCCTTGCGCCTTTTGACGAGATTTGTTCTGAAAACGCTTTTTCTGTCCATGCTGCACCCCACATTCTCTGTTTGCTTTACATTTACATTGTATCACAACCCAAGGTAGAGTTCAAGCGAATTATTATAGACTTTTTGCAACCATTGGTTGAACTGATTAAAAAAAGAGCCATAAAGGAAGATTTTCCTCTATGGCTCGGTGAAGATCACTCTACATTTTTCAGTGCAAGCACCTTGGGTATGTGTTTTATTCTTGTGAAGTCTATAATGCTTATGATGAGATAAGCTATGAATACCATCAGGAACTCCTTGACAAAGCCCGAGAAGGGTATTATAAACTCGAAATAGCCGCCCATACTCATGAGCATCACCTTCCATGCCGCCTTCATTGCGTTATAGCCGATGAAGATAGCAAGGAACTCCGTTATGAACACCACTATCGCCGTGGTAACAAGGTACAGCGAAGCTATCTCGCTGTTTTCGTAGCCCAGTATCTTTACCATGGATATAGAGCGCTCGTTCTTCTCAATGATTATCTTTGTCAGCAGATAGAGTATTATGGCTGCAACTATCACGCACACATACTGGAAATAGACCATATAGTCGCCCATTGAGTGGTCCAGCTGATTAGCTACCTTCAGCAGATCGTCGGCAGTTATGGTCTTGGCGATGTACTTCTCGTCGATATCATCTATGTGACTGTCGGAGAGATAGCCCGTGAAGCTTCCCTCGTCCCTGTCAAATATCTTATTGAAGCGCTCCCCCGACATATACACCGCAACTCCCGAGGAATTGTCGTATATATCATAGACCTTCCATGTGTAATCCACGTTCTCGAATTTCTCCTCGAGAGTTATCTCATCGCCCTTTTCGATGCCGAACTTGTCGGCGTATGCCTTGGAGATATACACCTCGTCATCGGCAGAGCTGTTGAAGAAATCATCGTCCAGACTGAAATAACGGCTTCCCATTTCAACGCCGTAAACCGATACTTCCTCCTTGTAGTCGTCGGACTTGCGCTCCAGTGAAGCCATTGAGAACTGCTCGGCTCCCTCGGCGGAGGTCTTTATGATATTGCCGTCCTCGTCCTCGGTCGAGGTGAGTATCACCTGCTCCTTTGCCACCATCATATTGGGCATTTCTTTCTTGTAATAGTCCAGTGTTTCTGGCATTCCCACAGCCATCGACAGCAGCAGCATTATGAAGCATACTCCCACGAACATCATTATGTAGTTGGGGATATTCTGGAGGAATACGCGCATACGGAAGCGTGCGAAGAACTTCCATTTAGGCAGCCTTATGGCTTTCTTTCTGCGTGTTTTCTTCAGGTCGTGGCGCAGGAAGCGCAGAGGTGACAGCTTCAGCTTTCTTGTGATGACAAAGAGGTTTATAACGATCATTATGATGACAGGCACCACTGTAGTCTTTACAAATGCATCGGGAGTCCATACAGTCTCGTATGTGGGAAGGCTGTAGCTGTTGTAATACATGGCAACGATAACGTTCTTCATGCAGGTATATCCGAGGATATTTCCCACTATCGCCGCACCTGCTATGACAAGGACAGGTGCGCTCATGTAATAGCGTACCAGCTCTCCCTTGGTGAAGCCCGACGCACGGAGAGTTCCGATGACGGAGGACTCCTTTTCCAGTGAGGTGTTGATCGTGACCGCGCAGATGAATGCCAGAACCGCCACAAGTATGTACAGCAGCACTCCGCCCATGGACTTATCAGAGCCCATATCGTCAGTAGCAAAGTTTATGGCGTTATTCGCATATGCAGGCACGAAGTCCTTTATCTCGGTCTCCTTGTCCGCAGCAGCTGTCTGTGTTATCAGGGACTTGAGGAAATTATCCGAGAGCTTCTTCTCCTCGAATTTGTCCTCGGGCTGCTTTTCGTAAACATACGAATACACATAGCGCAGAGCTCCTCCCACACGCTCAAAGCCCTCGTCTGTGGTCATACCCACATCAAAGGTGATGGCATCGAACATCGTATCGGTGTTGTTCTCATAAAGGGTTATATAGTCCGTGAATGAGCAGAGTCCCGACACAGTGAAATCAGCCTTGCCCACATAGATGGTATCCCCCACCTTTATGCCCGTATTGTCGGCGTGCATACGGTCTATCATTATCTCATGGTCATTCTGCGGAGCCTTGCCCTTGAGTATGTCATATCTGTTGACGTCAGTTCTCTCGGCAAAAACTCTTATCTTGCCGTCAGGATCAACGGCGGCATCGGACTTTCTCTCCTCCTGCTCCTTGCAGAAAAGCTCGTAGACCTTTACGGGAACGGGATCAGTCTTTTCGTCCAGCTTGTACCTTTCGGAAAGCTCATCGTACTTGTCATCGATAGTCTTGTCTATCTCTTTTTTAGCCTCGTCCATAGCATCGGAGAGGGCGTCCTTGTACTCATGGGAGTCAAAGGCTTTTTCAAGAGCCTCCTCCACAGCTTTGTCGTAGTTCTCGGACATAGCCGCATCAAAGGCTTCATCAATGGCTTCCTGACGCTGAGCGTCATCTGCTTTTACGCCCATAGCCTCGGCAGCCTTCAGCTGCTCGTCAACGGCTGCGGTAACGCTGTCAAGTATGCCGCTTTCCACCTGCTCGCGGACGTTTTTCTCCAGCTCCTCCTCCACTGCCCCGGTGACTTCGTCCCCGGCTTCGGCATAGGCTTTTTCTTTCAGTGCAGCCGCAACGTCTGCGGTTTCGCCTGTCTCAATGGCGGATATGAGCTCGCTGTCAGCCTTCGCAGACAGCTCAAAGTGACCGCTCTCACGGCTGAATTTCTCCGCATTCTTATCAAGCGAAGTCATCATGCTGTTGTTTGCGACGTACATTCCCGACACGAAGCCTATGGTAACTACCAGCATGGCAAATATCATCAGATAGCGCTTCCACTCTCTGCGAAGGTCTCTCAGGACACGCTTTCTGAGCGGATTTTTCGGGCGCTTGCCGAATGAGATATTGTTTCCTTCCATCTCAGTGCCTCCTTACCATTCAAGCTCGGAAGCTGTTATCTTATTGGTGTTGAGGTCATCGTGCCTTATCTTGCCGTCACGGAGCTTTATCACATGGTCCGCCATCTGCTTTATGGCTTCATTGTGAGTTACCATGATGACTGTGTTGCCGTACTTCCGGTTGACCTCCTCAATAAGCCTGAGTATCTCCTTTGAGGTGGTATAGTCAAGAGCTCCCGTAGGCTCGTCACAGAGCAGTATATCGGGATTTTTAACGATAGCTCTTCCTATGGATACTCTCTGCTGCTGTCCGCCCGAGAGCTGGTTGGGCAGCTTGTGGCGGTGCTCATACAAGCCCAGTATTTTCAGCAGCTCATCGATGTCAAGAGGCTCGTCGGAGAGATAGGCTCCCGTCTCGATATTCTCCTTGACATTGAGGTCGGGTATGAGGTTGTACATCTGGAAAACGTATCCGAGATGCTTTCTTCTGTATCGGGTAAGCCCCTTTTCGTCCATATCCTCCAGCTTGTCGCCGTTGATGATTATTTCTCCCGAATCGGCATTGTCAATGCCGCCGAGGATGTTCAGAAGCGTGGATTTTCCCGAGCCCGAAGGTCCGAGAAGCACACAGAACTCGCCCTTGCCCACTGTGAAATCCAGCCCCTTGAGGACGTCCTGCTTTGTGTCACCGCTTCCGAAGCTCTTTTTGAGTCCTTTTACGTTAAGAAACTTCTTTTCTGCTTCACTCATGATGTTTTTCCCCCTGATCTCTATTTGGTTAGGTATTTCTAACCCTATATAATATTCTATCATTGTTGCACTCAGAAAATCAAGAACGTTTCACACAAATACATCAAACATTCTTGCGTATAACTTTGTACTGATTTACTGTATTGTTCTCTTGCCCTTAAAAGTCTCTGTTAACACGAGTATACGACACGGGACTATCAGCGGTTTAGCGTTGGATAACAGGGTTATGCAAAACTAACAATAAGCGTTGACATGATACCTCAACAAACTATATTTAACGACAAAAATACTATGGGCTTATTGACTTTTACTGTTAGCCGTGCTAAACTTTTATATGGTTAGCATGAGCTTACATTATTAAATGTATCCTCAGCATTCTTTAATGAAAGGGAGTATGGTTTATGATGCCGCTTAGTCTGGCAGATCAGGGGATCGAGCACACGATCGTGAAGATCGGCGGGAACGCTGAGGTAAAGAAGCACCTTGCGGACCTCGGCTTCACTGTTGGCGGACAGGTAACACTCGTTAATCTGCTCGGTGAAAATGTCATCGTCAACATAAGAGGCGCCCGTGTGGCTCTCGGCGCTGATATGGCAAAAAAGATAATGGTGTAATGGAGGGAAAAAGATGAAGACACTCAGAGATGTATCGATCGGAGAGACCGCAAAAGTCGTAAAGCTTCACGGTGAGGGCGCTGTAAAGCGCAGGATCATGGATATGGGCATTACAAAGGGCGTTGAGGTCTTTGTGAGAAAAGTCGCACCCCTCGGCGATCCCGTCGAGATCAAGGTCCGCGGCTATGAGCTTTCGATCCGTAAGGCTGATGCCGAACTCATCGAGGTAAAGTAAAGGGACAGTAAGTTCCTTTGATTTTTTAATATTGGTTAGAAAAATCTAACTTATGAAAGGAAGTTTTTTATGGCACTGCGAATAGCTCTTGCAGGCAACCCAAACTGTGGTAAGACCACCCTGTTCAACGCGCTGACAGGTTCAAATCAGTTCGTTGGTAACTGGCCGGGTGTTACCGTTGAAAAGAAGGAAGGAAAGCTGAAAAAGCATGATGACGTCATCATCACCGACCTTCCCGGTATATACTCATTATCACCATACACTCTCGAAGAAGTCGTTGCAAGAAATTACCTTATCGGCGAACGTCCCGATGCTATACTCAATATAATTGACGGTACAAACCTTGAAAGAAACCTCTATCTTACAACTCAGCTCACAGAGCTGGGAATCCCCGTTGTCATCGCCATCAACATGATGGACGTTGTAAAGAAGAACGGCGACAAGATCAACATCAGCGAGCTCTCCAAGAAGCTGGGCTGCAAGATCGTTGAGATATCCGCTCTCAAGGGCACAGGCATTACAGAGGCTGCTGAGGCAGCTATCGACGCCGCAAAGAATGTAAAGACCATTCCTCAGCACACATTCTCTGGCCCCGTTGAACACGCCCTCGCTCACATCGAGGAAGCTGTGGTACACGATATGCCCGAGGAGCAGCAGCGCTGGTACGCAATAAAGGTTTTCGAGCGTGACGACAAGGTACTGGAGTCCCTCGGACTCTCGGAGGATAAGTTCAAGCACATCGAGCAGGATATAGCTGCTGCGGAGAAGGAGCTTGATGACGATGCCGAGAGCATCATCACAAACGAGCGCTATGAGTACATAGCTTCCATAATCAAGTCAAGCTACAAGAAGAAGGACGCTAAGGCACTGTCCGTTTCGGACAAGATCGACAAGGTGGTAACAAACCGCTGGCTGGGACTTCCTATCTTCGCTATCATCATGATCATCGTTTACTACGTTTCCGTTACCACAGTAGGTACATGGGTAACAGACTGGACCAATGACGGACTCTTCGGAGACGGCTTCCACCTGTTCGGCATGAGCGGTGATTACGACGATGAAACAGACAAATGGGCAAACGAATTCGTATTCACAGACGGCGTAAAGGCTGTTGTTGACGAAGCTGCTGCCGACTCCGACATAAAGGGCGCAGACGAGCTTCAGGGCGCTATCGAGGACGGTGACTTTGGCGCTTTCGAGGAGGCTTACGGAAGCTACGTTGACGAGTTCTACAAGAACGAGGAGACAGGCGGCAAGGTCTACGATATCGACGCTGCTCTGGGCGAGGCTCTCGACGAGGAGGGCGAGTTCACAGCTCCCGATCCTGCCGACTACGGCACATGGGTACCCGGTGTTCCCGTGCTTGTTGAAAAGGGTCTGGACGCTATCCACTGCGGCGACTGGCTCAAGAGCCTTATCCTTGACGGTATCGTAGCAGGTGTGGGCGCAGTTCTCGGATTTGTTCCCCAGATGCTGGTACTCTTCATCTTCCTTGCTATCCTTGAATCCTGCGGATACATGGCAAGAGTTGCATTCATCATGGACAAGATCTTCCGCCGCTTCGGTCTTTCGGGCAAGTCCTTTATCCCGATCCTCATCGGTACAGGCTGCGGCGTTCCCGGTATCATGGCATCGCGTACCATCGAAAACGAGCGCGACCGCCGTATGACCATCATGACTACCACATTCATCCCCTGCGGAGCAAAGCTCCCCATCATCTCCATGATCGCAGTTGCACTGTTCGGCGGTGCATGGTGGGTAGGCCCCAGCGCTTACTTCCTCGGTATGGCTGCTATCATCATCTCGGGTATCATGCTCAAGAAGACAAAGATGTTCGCAGGCGATCCCGCTCCCTTCGTTATGGAGCTTCCTGCATACCACGTTCCTACCGTAAGCAACGTTCTCCGCTCAATGTGGGAGCGCGGCTGGTCCTTCATCAAGAAGGCAGGAACCATAATCCTTCTTTCATCCATCGTTATCTGGGCAGGTTCCGTACACGGCTGGCCCGAGGGCGGTGCATTCGCATTCGATCCCGATATGGAGCTTGCTGATTCTATCCTCGGTCACATCGGTGACGCTGTCAAGTGGATATTCGCACCTCTGGGCTTTGACGACGCAGCTGCAACAGTTGCTACCGTTATGGGTCTCGTTGCAAAGGAAGAGGTTGTCGGAGTATTCGGCGTTCTCGACTTCGAGGGACTTTCAAAGCTGGCAGGCTACTCATTCCTCGCATTCAACCTCCTCTGTGCACCTTGCTTCGCAGCTATCGGTGCTATGAAGAGAGAGATGAACAGCCCCAAGTGGACACTGTTCGCAGTTGGTTATCAGTGCGTATTTGCTTATGCAGTATCGCTCATCATCTATCAGCTGGGCTGCCTGTTCACAGGAAATGTTCACGTTATCGGACTCATCTTTGCAATAGCTCTTATCGCATTCATGATCTATATGCTGGTTCGTCCTTATAAGGAAGCAACAAAGCTTGAGAAGAAAGTAAGAGTCTCCAAGAGCAAGGCATAATAAAACCAATCCCCCGTCCTCTGACGGGGGAAACTTACAGGAGGGATCAATATGATCGGATGGCTTTCGGCAAACCTCGGAACTATAATAGTTTCAGTCATACTCATTGCTGTTGTGGGTCTTATCATTTATAAAATGATAAAGGATAAGAAAGAGGGCAGGTCATCCTGCAGCCACGGCTGCCAGAACTGTGCCATGAAAGGCACCTGCCACAGGAAGTGACACACAGCTCCCTTCCATAAATACAGACATCTTCACAAAATGCCTTAATATGAAAAGCCCATGTCTTGATGACATGGGCTTTTTGCTGTATCGTCTTATTTTCTTGCCTGTGAAAGTGCATCCTTTACTGCGGCGATAGCGCCCTCAGCGCTTCGTGTAGCTCCGCAGCTTGCATCAACATCGGCGCTCTGTGCCGACATTATCCTTCCGGGGATAGCCTTTTCAGCCATTACGCACCAGTCAGCGTCATCGTCGGGGAAGCTGAGACTGATGGCGGTTATAACGTCATTCTCGATGGTAACATCAGCGTAAACTGTTCCCTCATAGTCCTTGCCCTCATCGGCAGGAGAGGTTCCCGTTCCTGTGAAGGTACCGTTGTTGTAGATATACTGCACCTCGGGCTCGGCAGCAGCCTGCTGCTGTTCCTCCTGAGGAGCCTCCTCTTCCTGCGAGCTGTTTCCGCTGTCCTCCACAGACTCATTCTCGCTTTCCTTATCCTTGTCTTTATCCTTGTCTTTGTCCTTATCCTTATCATCGGACTTCTTGTCCGCTGTGGTAGTCTCGGTCGTGTTCTTGCCGTCCTTAGCCTTGGTAGTCTTTGCAGCGGTCGTGCCGCCCTTTTCCTCATCCTCAGCCGCAGCTGTTGTGGTCTCGGCTGAATCATCACTTTCAGCCTTTGTAGCCTCCTCAGTGAGGACTGCCTTCTTGCTGCTGTTGCCTGTGCGCTTGGGAGCTGCATCCTTGCCGGGCTGCATGAACATCACAGCGCCTCCCGTAAGAAGTACCACTGCCGCTGTACATACGGCATTGAGAGCTCCGCTCTTTGCAGGCTTTTTGGACTTCACATACCACTTTCTGATACGGAACACCGCATACCCGAAGAAAACTGCCGAATAGAGAAGAATGCTCAGTATCACATCTGCTCCGCCGCGCTTTACCTTGGGGAGATATATCACCATGATGTGTACATAGATAAGTACATAGAAAACATATGCCGCACGCTGGATATTCTTCCATGTCTTTGGCTTTATCTTCTTTCTGATGGTCTTGAACGAGATCACCGTGAGGGGGATCATGATGAGCATGAGCACAAGACATACTACACAGGTGGTGATGAACTCCGTGCTGGGAGAGATATTGTACTTGCTGAATGTGGATATCCTGTCAAGGTACGACAGTGTGTATGTAACTGCATGGGAAAGGGTTATAAGAGCCGCAAAAATGGAAAGCTCGCCGCGTATAGGCATTATCTTCTTTATGGCGGCTGAGCCGTTGGGAAGTGCGGCTGCCCATGCTACTGCGCACCACAGCGCACAGGCAAGGGCTCCCTTGTTGAATATTCCCAGAACGTAGGTGCTGAACCACTCGGGGAGCTTTATCTCGGACTGTCCCGCAGCAAATGCAGCAGCACTGAGTACAGCGGCTGCGATATAACATACAGTGGGCTTCTTTTTCAGTAAGTCTGCGCCGAACCATACGAACGCCGCAGTCAGAATAAGGGATATAAGAAATATCATATTTGCTCCTGTCCGAAGGCTATTGCCTTCTACATAAAATTATCCCTGCAATATACTCCCCCGCGTCTTTGCGGGAGAGTATTTCAGGGAATGTGAAAGGAATGGAGAGTTATTCTGTTGTCATTACTTTCTGCGCTTGCTGAATGCTATTGCGCAAACTCCTGCAGCTGCAAGTGCAGCGATAGGCATTGCTGCTGAGGTATCTCCTGTCTTAGGGCTGTCTGATTTGCTTGTCGTCTTTGATGCTGACTTTGATCCCGACTTAGAAGCTGTTGTGGTTGTAACAGCTGACTTGTTTGTTGTAGATGTTGTGGAAGTAGTCACGGGATTTGTGTCGATCTCAAAGTTATAGGGCTCGCTGTAGCCTGTTGCTGTGACTGAGATGCTGTACTTGCCGGCTCCTGCGAATACGTTTGTGTCGCCCGACTTAGCGTCCATCTTGATCTCGCCTGTCTCAGCATCGATGATGGTAACTCCGCGGCGTCCTGTTCTGTAAGTATTCTCACCGACATTTACAGATGTGATGTTCTTCAGGAAGTTTGCTGCATCATCAGCTGTGAAGCCGTCTGCTGCCACAAGCTTGCCGTCTGCATACTTAACGGGGATATCGCTTGTTGTGAGCTGGAAGCTGCCGCTGACGTCGGAATACTTGCCGTTTGAATCAGAAACTGTCAGTGTATAGCTGCCGGGCTTGGCATTTGTATAGCTGATAGTGTTGCCCGAAACTGTAAAGCCCTCTGCAACTGAAGCTGTCTGAGCATAGTCAGAAGGGAATACTGAATTATCGAATGTAGTTGAACCGCTGCCTGCCTTGCCGTTCTCAACGGAAACAGAGTCTGCGACCTTTACGGGGAGATATACGTTCTGACCCGAAACAGTGCTGTAACCGCCCAGAGTGATGAATGTTACCTCTGTGATAGTCTGACCCTGTGAGCTCTTGTAGTGCTCAGAGGAAAGAACGTTGCCGTGGCTCTCCTTCTCCTTTACGCCTGCACCCCATGAGATAGCGCCGTTGCGCCAGATGTTCTCAAGAGCACGCATACCGTAGGAAGTGCCCTCAGATGTCTTTACGATAACGCCGTAGATATCAGCATTCTGAGGTATCTCGCTTACACTGATCTGATAGTCGCCGTAGTTTGATCTTGTGGAGACCTTCACCTCGCCGCCGAGAGTCTCCTCACCGTCACTGTCCACCAGCTTGCCGAATGAAGCCTTGCCGCCTTCAACTGTAACGGGCTTGTATGCTGCGGGCTTTGTGTCGAGAGCTGTGAAGTTGTACTTATCTGTCAATGAATCAAGGTCAGCCTGTGAGATGCATACGGGATAAACAACGCCGAGTATCTTTCCAGCGCCGTCATTGTATGTACCTGCACAGAGTCCGCCGTTCTTCCATGAGCCGTCTTCCTGTACGGAACCTGTGTCTGTCATGTTCCACTTGTTTGCTGTTGCTGAAGAAACTGCGTCTACTGCTACGCTGTTGTTGAGCTCTGCTGCATAAAAATCAGCATAGGGGATCTGCATTGTGCCGTAAACTTCATCGTCAGCTGCGCTTACTGCGCTCGGGATAACGGAAGCAGCTGCCAGAAGAGCTGCACTGAGAATCGATAATGATTTCTTCATTGTTCTAATTCAACCTCTTTACAATTATTTATATTTTTCTTATGCTAACTTAGCTGCGATCTCTTTGATCTTAGCGAGATCGTCATCTGAGGGAGCCTCGTTGACAATGATGCCCTCGCCGTTTACCAGCTCAGCACCTGCTGCCTTTACTCTCTCCTCCCAGTTACGCATCCATTCGCCGTCGCCCCAGCCGTAGGAACCGAAAAGAAGTACCTTCTTGCCGCTGAGTGAACCTTCTGCTGCTGTGAAGAAGGGCTCGAACTCGTCCTCCTCAAGTACCTCTGCGCCCATAGCGGGACAGCCGAAAGCGATAGCGTCATAGTCTGCAACATTGCCGCTGAACTCGGAAACGCTGAAGAGCTCTGCATTAGCGCCTTCTGCTGCTGCCTTAGCCATAGCCTCTGTGTTGCCTGTGCCGCTCCAATAGATAACTGCTGTTTTCATGATAATTCCTCCTTGGATATTTTAAGAGCCTGAAACATATCAAGTCCCTTGTTTAATCTATCGCACAGAATATCTCTGCATCGACCGTAAATATTGAATGTACGCCGTGCCGCCTCCACGTTGCCGTAGACCTTCCAGCACCCGCACAGCAGGCAGTTCCTGCCCTGATTTTCTATAAATCCCCTGATATCCTCTATGGGATAGCCGAGAAATGCGCCTATCTCATGAGGAAAGCTGCCGCAGCTCATACGGGCTGTCAGCAGTGAGAGCTTCTCCTCGAAGCTCATATCCGCAGTATAGCCGTGATCTGAAAGGAAATTTCCAACATCTGCCCTGCTCAGCCATGCGCTCAGCAGCTTTTCATGATAGACATATACCAGTGTGCGCTCCCTGCATCTGCACAGTATCTTCATCCTGACACCGTGTGCCGCAGCGCTTTCCGCGCAGGACTCCACATAGCTCCTCACAGTCCTCTCGGACTGACTCACGGAAACAAGATTTGCACACTTCACGCCGAGAAGCGTCGGCGCTGTATGTAAAGCGAGAGTATTCTCGAATTCATGCTTTTCACATTCGGACATAGCTTCCTCCCCATATATGCTATCCCTGTCCCGGACTGCCCTGAGGCAGCTCGGAACGCCGCTTGTGCGGCAGGATAGTCAGTAGTCTTTTTCTGCCTTCTGCACCGGCAGAATGACTACGCGTAATTGGTAAGCAGCTGTTTCAGCGCGCTCACACTGGAACTGTGAATGTGCTCCACAGGGATCCCGTGCTTTTCCGAGCGCTTTTTAACGCCGCTGAGCATTTTGTGAGAACAGGTACCTGTGAACACTACCATCAGATCGGGAAAGCCGATCTTGTTCTCAAAATCCGCAGGCATCTGAGTGAAAACCTTGGATTTAATGTGGAACGATTTGCAGATATCCTGATACCTTGTCGCCATACGGTCATTGCCGCCTACGATCACAATACTCATGGGTCCCTCCTTGTCATGGAATGTGTTATATAAATCTAACAGTACTTGATAAAATATACGGAGCAGAACTCCGCATAGCTTTATATAATAGGTTAGGGGTTTCTAACCGTATTGAATTATATCATTGACTTTAACATTTGTCAAGGAACATTATGCTCCAATCTGTTAGTTTTGTAAAACATACTTATAGCACCCGTTGACAGCCCATTGAAACTGTATCTTTTGCACAGTTTTTTACTGCCCCTTTTGTACATCGGTTGCCCCTGTGCAATGCTAAAAATACGGTATAAGTATTATTTATATGCCGATATATCGTAAAACAATAGCCTATGTGCGAAATAAGTTCAGTCATCTTGCACCATAAAAAAGCAGTCCCCTGTGTCATGTTGTATTATGTCCCCGTAGTCATATGATAATACACAGCAGCCCCAATTTGTTAGTTTTGGTTAACACTGTTTCAAGCACTTGCAGGTGCGGCTTTGTCATTTGTTTCTACAATTTTATTGCTGCTGACAGAAAGAGATGTGATTATTCACAAAAATCCCGAAAGCAGGGTTACTTCATTGACAAATGCACAAAATAATGGTAAGATTAAATCGTTAGCAGCCGCTAACGCGAATAAATCATTGCAGGCTCCTTTCGTTCTGTGCTTCCGGATAAAGTGCATATTCAAGAGCCTGCACGGATCACTGCGTGTACTACCACGCTGATAAATAAACGCCGTTTTCTTAATTGCGGCAGATCGGAGAATTATTATGACATATCTTGAAATTGAAAAAGTCATCGGCAGAGAGATCATGGACTCAAGAGGCAATCCCACAGTTGAGGCTGAGGTTTATCTTGTAGACGGTACAGTTGCAAGAGGTACTGCTCCCAGCGGCGCTTCAACAGGTGAATTCGAGGCTCTCGAGCTCCGCGACGGCGACAAGAGCCGCTATCTGGGCAAGGGCGTTCAGAAGGCTGTTGACAATATCAATAATGTTATCAACGATATCCTCGTGGGCATGGACGCTTCCGACATCTACGCCATCGACAAGGCTATGATCGAGGCTGACGGCACCAAGGACAAGTCAAAGCTCGGCGCTAACGCTATTCTGGCAGTTTCCATCGCAACAGCAAGAGCTGCTGCTGAGGCTCTCGGTATCCCGCTGTACAGATTCCTCGGCGGCATTCAGGGCACAAAGCTCCCCGTTCCTATGATGAACATTCTCAACGGCGGTGCTCACGCTGACAGCGCAGTTGATACACAGGAATTCATGATCATGCCTGTAGGCGCTCCCTCATTCAAGGAAGCCCTCAGATGGTGTGCTGAGGTGTTCCACACTCTCAAGAAGCTCATCAAGGACATGGGCGACGTTACAGCCGTAGGTGACGAGGGCGGCTTCGCTCCCAACAAGCTCACCAGCGACGAGGAGGCTATCGAGAAGATACTCGAGGCTATCAAGGCAGCAGGCTTCGAGCCCGGCAAGGACTTCATGATCGCCATGGACGCTGCTTCCTCAGAGTGGAAGAGCGAAAAGGGCAAGGGCTTCTACAAGCAGCCCAAGAGCGGCAAGGAGTTCACATCCGATGAGCTTATCGCTCACTGGGAGTCTCTCGTAGACAAGTACCCCATCATCTCCATCGAGGACGGTCTCGACGAGGAGGACTGGGAAGGCTGGCAGAGAATGACTGCCAAGATCGGCAGCAAGGTACAGCTGGTCGGCGACGATCTCTTTGTTACAAACACAGAGCGTCTCTCAAAGGGTATCTCCCTCGGTGCAGGCAACTCCATCCTCATCAAGCTCAACCAGATCGGTTCTGTTTCCGAGACTCTCGAGGCTATCAAGATGGCTCACAAGGCAGGCTACACAGCTATCTCATCACACAGATCGGGTGAGACAGCAGATACAACTATCGCAGACCTTGCAGTAGCTCTCAATACCTGCCAGATCAAGACAGGCGCTCCCTCAAGATCAGAGCGTGTTGCAAAGTACAATCAGCTTCTCCGCATCGAGGAAGAGCTTGGAGCATCTGCCGTATATCCCGGAATGGCAGCTTTCAACGTAAAAAAGTAAATTCATGATACACCTCCCCTAAAGGAAATGAGCCCGAGGCAGCGCCTAACTGCTTCGGGCTCGTTTTATATGTATGCTTATTTGCTTTCCTCTGTATCAAGGTCGGTCATGCTTTTCAGTCCTATGGCAAGAGTGGAGGCATTGTGCAGCAGGGCAGATACCGCAGGCGGCAGTATGCCCAGCGCTCCCAGAACTATCAGCCCCGCGTTGAAGCTTATTATAGTACGGTAGTTCCAGCCTATGCGCTTCATAAGAGCGTCGCTGAACCGTTTCAGCTCCACAAGGGAGTAAAGGTCCTCTGCGGAAATGGTGATATCCGCTATCTCACGGGCTATGGCAGCTCCCGTGCTTATGGCTATGCCTGCATCGGCTTCGCTGAGTGCAGGTGAATCGTTTACGCCGTCACCAATCATGATGACCTTTCTGCCTGCCTCATGCTCGCTGCGTATGAAGGCTGCCTTGTCCTCGGGAAGCACCTCGGAGTGGTACTCATCCACGCCCACTTTTTCCGCAACAGCCTTGGCGGTGCGCTCGTTGTCGCCCGTCATCATCACTACCCTTGATATGCCTGCTCTGTGAAGCTGCTCCACTACCTCGGAAGCCTCCTCGCGTAGAGGGTCCTCTATGCAGATGACCGCCGCTATCTCCCCTGCTATGGCAAGGTAAAGGTGTGAATACTGCTTGGGCAGGTGCCTGAACACTCTCTCATCGGGGATAAGGCACCTCTCGTCCTCAACTACGAAATGATAGCTGCCGATGAGGACTCTCTCGCCGTCAACAGAACTTGATATGCCGTGCGCCACAACGTATTCCACCTTGGAATGGCGCTCCTCGTGGAGAAGCCCCCGCTTCTCTGCCTCCTCCACTACGGCATTGGCGATGGAGTGCGGATAGTGCTCCTCAAGACAGGCTGCAAGCCTCAGCATCTCAGCCTCATCTCTGCCGCCGAAGGTTATGACCTCAGCCACCCTCGGCGAGGAGTAGGTAAGAGTTCCCGTCTTGTCAAAAACTATGGTATCCGCCTCGGAGACAGCTTCGAGGAAGCGTCCGCCCTTGACGGTAATGCCTGCCCTGCTGCACTCCCTCATGGCGGAGAGTACGGATATGGGCATTGCCAGCTTCAGAGCGCAGGAGAAGTCCACCATGAGTATGGATACCGCCCTTGTGATGTTTCTCGTCAGCAGCCATGTGAGGATAGTTCCTCCAAGGCTCCACGGCACCAGCTTGTCCGCAAGATGGGCAGCCTTGTTCTCTGCCGAGGACTTCAGCTTCTCCGACTCCTCTATCATCTTCACGATACGGTCATAGCGGCCGCCCCCTGCGGTGCTCTCAACACATAGGGTACACTCGCCGTCCTCAACAACTGTTCCCGCATAGACGTATGAGCCCTCGCTCTTGTGGACGGGTACGGACTCGCCGGTCATTGATGACTGGTTCACCATTGCGTCGCCTGCGGTGACCTTTCCGTCAAGGGGTATCATGGAGCCTGTGCGGACTACGACCATATCTCCCCTGCGGACCTCAGACACGGGCACAAGCACCTCCTGTCCCTCTGCGGTCCTGAGCCATACCTGCTCGACTCCCAGCGACATTGTCCGCGCGAGGTCGTCCACGGAGCGCTTATGCGTCCACTCGTCGAGGATATCTCCCACCTTCAGCAGGAACATTACCGAGCCTGCGGTGTTGTAGTCACCTCTCAGCAGTGAAACTCCTATTGCCGTGGCGTCAAGGACAGCCACCTCTATCTTTCCGTGAAGCAGGCATTTTATGCCTCTTGATATGTACTTTACAGCTCTTATGATGGATATTATCCTCCTTATGGGGGCAGGCAGCAGCAGCTTGTGTATGAACCGCCGTGTTACTGCCGAGACAAGCTTCTCCTCATATTCGCGGTTGAGCTCCCTGCCCGTATGCTCGGGGACCATTTCCGCAGCCCTTTCGTCATCAAGAGACAGCTCCGAGAGAGCCTTTACAACAGCTGCTCTTGGGCACTCATAGGATATAATGATATCGCAGGTCCTGTCAAAGACCTTGACGTCCCTTACGCCGCTTACGGCAGCAAGGCTGTATTCAGCGATATCCGCCTGTCTCAGCGTCATTCTCCGCCGACAGATATGCACCCTGATACGTCCCTTTGATTCATGCAGTACAGTGCATTTCATTACTTTTCCTCCCGTCCTTATACAGAAACAGACCGCCTTGGCGGTCTGTCATTCCTTACAGCTCACTTGCTGCGTCCCCGATGTTCTTTTCAGCTTCTTCGCAAGCGTCCTCAATGAGGGCTGCTTCCTCCTCCGCAGCGCGTTTTTCGTTTATTTCCTTTGCGTCTGCAAGGATATCGTCGCAGTTCTCACGGACTGTGGTAACAGTTTCCATTACGCTTTCCTTTGCACGAAGAACAGCCGCAGTTGCGTTGGTGTAGCACTTCTTGGCATCCTTGCTGGATAATATCTTCACACCTGCCGTGCCAAAGAGCACTCCGCCTGCAAACAGACCGAGCTTTGACCATGATATACCTGCCATCAATATCACCTCGAATTATAGTAATCGGCAAGGACTTTTCCGTCCCTCCATGATTTAATTCTACAACATCGGAGGACTGTCTTTCCGCTCCGAACAGTTAAAAAAGTTATACCGCCCTATCCGCGGATATCCCCTGTTATACGGGCTGTTCAGCCTTCCTCACCGCAAAATGCTCCATTCGGACACCCTTGTATTTTCTGTAATCACGGGGACTTCTCCCCATAACGTCACGGAACGCCTTTGCGAACTTGCTGCCGTTGTCGTAGCCGCAGTCCACAGCTATATCAAGTATGTTCCTGTCGGTAGTCCTCAGCAGCTCCGCCGCCGTGTACATCTTCTGCCGCCTCATATAGGCGTACAGCGAGCAGCCGTAGACCATGCGGAAGCAGGACTTCAGCTTGGTCTGTGAGACCCTTGTCATCTTCGCAAGCTGCGCTATGGTGTAGTGCTCGTTCATATTGTCTATGGCAAAGCGGCATACCCTTTCCGCCAGCTCTGCCTGCTCATCGGTGAGCCTGTGCTCCTTTGCCTGAGATGTACCCATATCAAGCTCCCCGAGAGCCATGAGGAGCTCTATGACCTTTATCCGCATAAGCCCTGCGGAAGCCTTTTCGCGGCACTCCCACAGCTCACGGAAGATATGCTCTGCACTGTCACGGAGGGCACTTATATAGAGCTCCTGTCCCAGTCTTTCCGACAGCAGTCTCGGCACCTCCTCGGCACCGTCAAACAGTTCCGAAAAGCCCTCAAACTCTGTGTCCATGTCCACCAGCAGTGTAACTCCGCTGTACTGACCCGTGGGGTAGGCTGCTCCCTCGTCACCTGCACTGCACCTGCGTATGATGTACCCGCCCTCGGCAAGATAATAGCAGTGCCGTGACCTGCGGTATTCGCTCCTGCCGCCGCAGCAGAAGCTGACCTCGAGAACATCACCTGTCACCGCCTGAGAAGCCTCTCCGCCGACAGTGAAAATATCATTATAAATGAGCCTGACTCCCGAAAACAATTTGTAAACGGTCAATGCTTCCACCTCTTGTCTGTGTATCTGAGTCTCATATTCATTTTTTGCCGATGAGGAGCTTTGAGCCGCTGAGTCCGAGAGTTGCCGCTTCAAAGCCTGACATGAATGTGCCGTCGGTGGTGTCTATGAGCTCAACGTACTCATAGCCCTTGCTGCGGAGCTCCTCTGCAAATCCCTCCATATCGCCGTATCTGGACTTTGACATGATATCGTGTATGGCAAAGGTGCCGCCCTTTTTCAGTACACGCAGAGTCTCCCTGAGAAGCTGCTGCTTGTCTGCACCCGTGATGTTGTGGTAGACATAGTTGCTTGTCACCGAGTCGAAGTACTCGTCGGGGAAGTCCAGCGAGGTGGCGTCACCGTTATAGAATTCCGTATTTTTCACGCACTCCGCGTCGGAGTTTTCCTCACAGAGCTGCTTGCTGAATGAAGCATACTCCTTGCCCCAGCGGTCAATGCCTATCATCTTTCCCTGTGGATTTCGCTTGGCGCAGGCAATGGTAAGGGCTCCGCTTCCGCAGCCCACATCAAGTCCCACACCTTCATCGGGCAGGTCTATGTACTTTGCGGTGCCCTCAACTATCTGCTTCGACAGCTTTCTTGTGCCGTTATACGAGAATTTCCCGTGAGCGTAAATGCTCCACGCAGCCATGGCTCCGCATACGGCAGTACCTGCACCCAGAGCTCCCGTCAGTACGGTCTTAGCCGTGGGAGACAGCCTGTCCCCGAAAACAACAGCCGCCGCAGTCCCTGCCGCCAGCACGGCTGTACTCGCAGTAAGAGCGGTAATCATTCCATTGGGCACCCAGTTTTTGTATTCAGCTTCCATCTCTGTTCCTCCGTTTATAGGTTTTGCATAAATTTATGGCAACAAAACATATTTGTATTAGCTAACTTAGTTAGATAAAGCAAACACAATAATATTATATCACGTTATCCCCCACAATTCAAGTAGTAAGCCAAGGAAAACAGCTTTTCCCTCAGTTCCTGCCACGGGCAAGGGATAAACCGTACACATTCACTCTTCCTTCCCTTCACCCTTCGTCTGTCCCTTCGTTCGTTCCTTGTGGTCACACATTAAACTATTAAAGTACATTGCTCCGTATCAAATCAAGAGACGAAGGAAAGAACGGACGGAACATTGATAACAGTATTCCATCTTTCTTTGTTTCTTCCTTATGGTCACACTGTAAACTGCTAAAGTACATTGTGCCCTATCGCACCCAAGGGGCAAGGGAAGGAAGAGAGAAAGAAAGAAAGAAAGAATAACTGTCAGTACATGATGAGCAGGTCTGCAACGTTCCATGTCATGGCGGCAATTAATATGTACAACAGCACCTTTGTGAAAGGCACCTCGCCGCCGCGGAAATACAGCACACCAAAGAGTATGAGCACTCCGAACAGCACCAGTCCCCCCATAGAGCTGAACAGCTTCGCAGCCTTTTTCTGTGCAGGAGTCTGCTCGGGGAGCCTTGACGCCTGCCTGATATCATCGGGGTAGTCGTGGAGCATCTCGTGGGGAAACTTCACCACGATAATGTAAATATATATCATCCAGAGCAGCGACCATACAAGTCCTGCCGCAAGTGCGCCTGCTACCATAAAGACCTCCAATTTGTTATTATGTGCTAACAAAAGTATACCACATATCTTCGGAAATATCAAGAGCTGCGGATAAAAATGCCGCTGCATCTATTGTCAACCGATATTCGCAAAGAGGTTGACAAAGCTGAAAAACAGTGCTATAATAGGCATAACATCAAAGATAAAGAGGTGCATCATGAAAACCAAAGACCTTATACTCATATCCCTGTTCACGGCTCTGACCGCCGTAGGCGCATTCATACGCATACCCGTTCCCGTCTGTCCATTCACATTGCAGCTCCTTTTCACCACCCTTGCAGGAGTGCTCCTCGGCGCGAAAAAGGGGGCTGTGTCCGTGCTCATATACGTTCTTCTCGGACTTGCGGGACTTCCCATATTCACAGGAGGAGGCGGTATCAGCTACGTCCTCCAGCCCACATTCGGCTACCTTATCGGCTTTATTGTTGGAGCCTTCGTCACGGGAGCCGTTGCACACAGCAGCCATCCCTCAATGAAACGCCTGCTGACGGGCTGCTTTCTTGGACTTGCCATAGTCTACGCCCTCGGTATGCTGTACTACTGGCTCATAAGCCGCTTCTGGCTGGGCGACCCCATCGGCATTGCTCCCCTTTTCCTCTACTGCTTCGTACTGGCAGTTCCCGGGGACATCTGCCTTTGCATACTTGCCTCAATACTGGGGAAAAAGCTTCTCCCCGTCATCAATAAACAAAGCGTAAGGAGCGTGTAAACATGGACTTTCTCAGACTTGCAGACGAAATAATCAGCGGCAGACGCCTCGGCAGAGAGGACGATACCGACAGCTTCATCACCGCAGACCTTGATGAGCTTCTCAAGGGTGCAGACCGTATCCGAAAGGCTCTCTGCGGCGACCATATCGACCTTTGCAGCATCATCAACGGCAGGAGCGGCAGATGCTCGGAAAACTGCAAATTCTGCGCCCAGTCCGCCCACAACTGCACGGGCGTTGACGAGTACGGCTTTCTCGATGAGGAGACTATTCTGGACGAGTGCCGCCACAACGCCGAAAAGGGCGTCCACCGCTTCTCCATAGTCACCGCAGGCAGGACTCTCAGCGGAGCGGACTTCGACAGGGCGGTCTCCGCCTACAGCCGCATGAACGAAAGCGTTGACATTGAGCTGTGCGGCTCCCACGGGCTTCTGACAGAGGAGCAGTTCCGCAGACTGAAAGAGGCAGGCGTTAAGCGCTATCACTGCAACATCGAGACATCGCGCCGCAACTTCCCCAACATCTGCACCACCCACAGCTTCGACGAGAAGACAGCCTGCATAAAACGTGCTCAGGCAGCAGGGCTTCAGGTCTGTTCGGGAGGTATAATCGGCATGGGCGAAACATGGGAGGACAGAGTGGATATGGCTCTGACCCTTGCGGAGCTTGGTGTGGACTCGGTGCCCATAAACTCCCTTATCCCCATCAAGGGCACTCCTCTTGAGGAGCTGACACCCATCTCCGAGGAGGATATCCTCAGGACAGTGGCGATATTCAGATACATACTCCCCACAGCTGATATAAGGCTGGCAGCAGGCAGGAACCTCATGGAGGGCTGCGGCAGGAAAGCCTTTCTCTCGGGAGCAAATTCAACTATCACAGGCGATATGCTCACCACCTCGGGCAACGGCATCGCAGACGATACCGCCATGTTCAGGGGCATGGGCTTTGACATCGGAAGGAGACAGAAATGAGCAGAGGAATTTTTGTGACAGGTACGGGTACGGACATCGGAAAGACCTATATTACGGGACTTATATTGAAAAAGCTCCGTGAAGCAGGACTGTCGGCAGCTTACTTCAAGGCGGCTGTCAGCGGAAACGAAAGGAGCGCTGACGGCGCTCTCATTGCAGGAGACCCCCTCCATGTAAAGACAGTTTCGGGCATTGAGCAGCCCTTGGAGGAGATGTGTCCCTACGTCTACGAAAACGCGGTATCACCTCATCTTGCCGCAAGGATAGAGGGCTCCCCCGTGGAGCCTGACGTCATAAAGAGCCGTTTTGCCGACCTTTGCAGCCGATACGACTTCGTCACCATGGAGGGCAGCGGCGGCATTATCTGTCCCATACGCTGGGACGGTCAGAAGATACTCCTTGAGGACATCATCAAGGCTCTGGGACTGGACTGCATTATCGTTGCGGACGCAGGTCTGGGTACCATCAACAGCGTTGTCCTCACCTGCGAATACATGAAAAACCGCGGCATTGCCGTAAAGGGCATCATCTTCAACAACCGGCAGGGCGGTGTCATGGAGGAGGATAACCGCAGTATGTGTCAGGAGCTCACAGGTGTCCCCGTTATAGCCTGTGTGGAGCGAGGCGCCGCCGACCTTGATATAAGCGCCGATGAACTCATAAAGCTTTACGGAGGTGTGTGACATGATATGGTATCCCTACGCTCAGATGAAGACCCTTGACCCGCCAATAAAGCTCTCTCACGCCAAGGGAGTCCACCTCTACACCGAGGACGGTCTTGACCTTATCGACTCCGTTTCCTCGTGGTGGAGCGTTATCCACGGCTATAACCACCCCGAGATGAATGCAGCTATCAGCGGTCAGCTGGAAAAGTTCGCCCATGTCATGCTGGGCGGTATCACTCACGAGCCTGTGCAGCGGCTCTCCGCCAAGCTGGAGGAATGGCTGCCTGCTGACCTTAACTACTGCTTCTTCTCCGACTCGGGAAGCGTGGCGGTGGAGGTGGCTCTGAAAATGGCTCTCCAGTTCAACACCAACCGCGGTTCAAAGCGCGACACAGTCCTCGCCCTTGAACACGCCTATCACGGCGACACATTCAAGGCTATGGAGGTGGGTGACGATGAGGACTATCACTTCGCCTTCGGAAGCTCCAACGAGAAGAAAAAGGGAGTTATCCATATCCCCACGGAGCTGCCCGCTCTGGAAAAGGCTTTCGCGGACTATGGCGAAAGGCTGACCTGCTTCATCGTGGAGCCACTTTTGCAGGGTGCAGGCGGCATGAGGATGTACGATGTGTCATTCCTCAAAAGAGCCCGTCAGCTCTGTGACGAGTACGATGTGCTGCTCATCTTCGACGAGGTGGCAACAGGCTTCGGACGCACCGGCAACCGCTTCGTGGCAGACCTTGTAACTCCCGATATACTGGTGCTGGGAAAGGCACTCACGGGCGGCTATATCGGTCATGCTGTCACTGTTGCCAATACAAGGGTGTGGGAGGGCTTTTACAGTGACGACCCCACTCACGCTCTCATGCACGGTCCCACATTCATGGGAAACGCTCTCGCCTGCTGTGCGGCTCTCAAGTCCATAGAGCTCTTTGAAAAGGGAGACTATATGGCGAAGATACACCGTATCGAGGAGATAACACGCCGCGAGATGGAAGGCTTCTCCGACCCGAGGGTGAAGGAGGTACGCATAATGGGGGGCTGCGTCTGCATTGAGGTGTACAACGGCGCAGATATAGAGGGCTTCCGCAGATTTGCCCGTGAAAGAGGAGTTTTCAGCAGGACCTTCCTGAAATATATGTACGCCATGGTTCCCTACGTCATTGAGGAGTGGGAGCTGGTAAAGATACTCTCCGTCATGAAAGAGTGGTTCGCAAGATAAACGAAAAGACCCGTAAACGGCTGATTACCGCTTACGGGTCATATTATTCTCAACCAAAGAAATGATCCTCCAGCATAAGGCAGAGACAGTGGTAAACAGGGAGATGAAGCTCCTGTATCATGTATGTCTCGGTCTGGGGCACCTTTATGCACACATCGGAAAGCGCCGCCAGACGGCTGTCCTTTGCACCTGTGAGACCTATTACCCTCATGCCCTTTGCCTTGGCAACAGTGGCTGCGTAGAGCACGTTTTTGCTGTTTCCCGAGGTGGATATGCCCAGCAGCACGTCATTCTCGCTGCCGTAGCCGTTTACCTGCTGTGCAAAGCAGAGCAGGGGCTCACAGTCGTTCATGTAGGCAGTGGTCAGTGCAGGATGCCCGTCAAGAGCTATGGCAGGCAGTGCGCCCTGCAAATTCTCAGCCAGTACTGCTCCCAGCTCGGGGTCGGCTGCGGTGAGCTTGTCCGCGAATGCTTTGTCCACCTTTCTCGGCAGCTTGAAGCCCTTCATAAGCTCCCCTGCGATGTGCTCTGCGTCTGCGGCAGAACCGCCGTTTCCGCATATAAGGAGCTTTCCGCCCCTGCTGTAGCTGTCCTCCATAAGGGAGTAAGCCTCTATTATACTGTCCTTTGCGCTTTCAAGGGAGGGATATCTCTCCACAAGAAGCTCTATGTGCTTCATAAGCTTTTCGTCCATTACTTTTCTCCTTCTTCCTCAGCGAACCTCTCCGCAAACGCGAGAAGGCTGTCCACGGTCATATCCTGTCCGAAGTCTCCCTCACCGATGAGAGCTGTGCGGCAGCCTGCCGCCTTGCCTGCGAGGATATCGTTCTCGCCGTCGCCCACCATCCATGAACGGGAAAGGTCTATATTCAGCTCCTCAGCCGCTTTCAGCAGCATACCTGCCTTGGGCTTGCGGCATTCGCAGTCGAATTTCAGCTCTGGTATCTCTCCCTCATAGCCCTTGTGGGGGTGGTGGGGACAGAAGTAAATGCCGTCCAGATAAGCGCCCTCCTGACCGAGGAGAGTCTCCATCTTGTTGTGTATCTCCGACAGTTCCCCGAAGGTCACCTCGCCCCGTGCGATAACAGGCTGATTGGTGGCAACTATTGCAAGGCTTCCCGAACCGTTTATGAGCTTCACAGCCTGTGCAGCCCCCTCCTCCAGCTCGAAGTCGTCTATATCACGGAGAAATCCTACATATTTGTTGATAGTGCCGTCACGGTCGAGGAATACCGCTCTCTGCCTGTGTTTCAGGTTACGGGCAGTCACCCTGCCTGCGGCGAAATCCGCACATACTGCCTCATAGCGGTCGGGAGTCCCCATGTCCTTGACGTACTCGGGACTGTCATAGCAGAACATCTTTCCGCTTCCGCAGAGGGGCTTGAGTATCTGCCTGTCAAGGTCAGCCTTTACGGTCTTGCCGTCCCTTTCGCAGCCAACCTCATCGGCGCTTATGCCGCACATATCCAGCACCTTTGGCGACAGCACATGAAGTCCCGCATTGACTCTGTTCCTGTACCACTGAGGACGGACGTCCTCCTTGGTGAGCCAGCGCTCCACCGCACCGTTATCGTCCGCGATGAGTACGCCGCTGTCATAGGGATGGCTGTTGGGGTGGGTAAAGAGGGTTACAAGTCCGCCCTTTTCCCTGTGGTAAGCCACAAAACGGTTGAAGTCGATATCGAACACCGCGTCAGCATTGAGCAGGAGAAAGTCCTCCGTGAGCTCGCTGCGGAGCTTCAGCAGCGCACCTGCATTGCCAAGGGGCTGCTCCTCGATATAATAGCTTATATTCACGCCGAAGCCGCTTCCGTCACCGAAGTAGTTCATGATGTGCTCGGCAAGATGTGACACCGTAATAATGATGTCGGTGAAGCCCTGCTCCCTGAGGCACTCTATCTCGTGCTCCAGCACGGGCTTGCCCTGAATGCGTATCATGGGCTTTGGTATATCTGAGGCGACTGAGCTTATTCTCGTACCCTTGCCGCCTGCCATAATAACTGTTTTCATATCACTCATCCACCCTCGGCTCATAGGTCTCGGGGGTGTAGTATATCACCTGAGTACCGCTGTTTTCAAACTCAAAGGGAATGTACATCAGGTCCTTCATAGCCTCCCTTACTCTCCTGTGGTCCTCGGGACGCACATAGAATACAAGGAAGCCGCCTCCGCCCGCTCCGAGGAGCTTTCCGCCGAGAGCTCCTGCCGCAGTACCCCTCTCATAGAGGGCGTCGATACTGTCTGTGCTGACTGCAGAGCCTGTCTGGCGCTTCAGCTTCCATGTGTGGTCGAGGAGCCTGCCGAAGTCGTCAAGGTCTGCATTGCGGTCGGTGAGGACCTTCTCTGCATCGTCAACAAGTCGGTACATCTCCATGAGCTGAGCAGTCTTGTCGGCAGCTCCAAGATTGTTTGCCTGCTGGACTGCCGCGGAAAAACGGGTAAATCCCGTGAAGAACATCATGAGGTTGTCGTTGAGCTGCTTCTTCCTCTCGGGACTTATGATAACGGGGAGCACCTCATAGCCGTCGGCGTTGAAGTTTATCCTGTTGAAGCCGCCAAAGGACGCAGCTATCTGGTCCTGCCAGCCCCCTGCCTCGTCACAGAGAACTCTTTCAAGGTGGATAGCCTCGTCAGCAAGCTTTCTCTTGTCGGCATATCTGCCCTTGAGGGCATAGAAAGCGTTGAGCATACCAACTGCGAAAGATGAGCTGGTGCCAAGACCCGACCTTGCAGGAAGGTCAGCCTCATAGGTAAGTCTTATCTCGTGCATATCAAGCATCTTCATGGCATTCCTGATAGCAGGGTGAGCGATGGAATCAACGTCTGTAACACGCTCTGTGGTGGAGTATGAAAGCTCCGTGCTGTAATCGAAAAAGCGAGGGAGATGTCTCACGTTGACATAGCAGTACTTATCGAAAGTTGTGGAAAGAACAGCTCCGCCGTGCTCTCTGAAGAAGCTCTCCATATCTGTTCCGCCGCCGAAAAACGACATACGGAATGGTGTTTTTGTAATGATCAATCCTATTGCCTCCAGTCTGACAGGTGCGGCATGGACAGCCGCTTATCTTATCCCCCGAGGTGTCGGAGGAGGATATATCTTTATATTTGCGTAAACACAAATTATTATAACATATAATGACGATAAATGCAACAGGCGCGGAGAAAAACTGCCGTTTTATGATACTTCACCGCGAAACAGCCTGCGGGGGCTCCCCGCTTATAACATAAAAGTCTGATAATAGCAAGGGGCGCGGAGAAAAAGCTCCTCTTCAATTGCGCTTCTCCGCGAAAAGGGCGGTGTTAAGGCTGCCTAATCATAACAGGTTGCAATTATACCGGCACTGTGTTATAATGGTTGTATCTTTTACTTCGAGGTGCTTACAATGAAAAAAGCTACGCAAATGATCTCCGCTGCCCTTGCAGCTCTTGTTTTATGCAGCTGTTCGGCATCAAAGAAACCCGATACCAATAATAAAACATCAGCAGGCTCTCTGCCTGTTCTCTCTATCGAGACGGTCAGCAAGGAAAGCAACGTCTTGGACTTCGTTAACGAGCCCGTTGCAAAGCACGTTTCCGAGCTCATAGCCTCATGGACTCCAAACTATAAAATGCCTCCCGAGCCCTATTATGAGGACTGTCTTATAACTCTGAAGGACACCGACGGCAGTACCGTTCTTGACTCATCGGAGGCAAGGGTCAAGGTCCGCGGAAACTGGACAACCACCTATGACAAAAAGCCTCTCAGGCTGAAATTCACCGAAAAACAAAGCCTTCTCGGTCTCAACGACGGTGCCGAGCAGCGCAACTGGCTGCTGCTTGCCGAATACAAGGACGGCTCCATGCTCAGGAACAGGGCTGCTCTCTATGCCTCACGGGAGATAATGAAGGAGGACGGGCTTTTCGCTGCGGACTCACAGCTTGTTTCTGTGGAGATAAACGGCGAATACTACGGCGTATACCTGCTCTCTGATATGCAGCAGGTAAGCTCCCACAGAGTCAATATCACCGAGCCCGAAACTGGCTACACAGGTACGGATATCGGCTATTTCATGGAGTATGACGGCTATTTCTACAACGAGGACGAGCTCCACGGCTTTCCTCTTGACTTTGCGGACAACGCTCCCCTCACGCCCTTTGACGGCGAGGGCGGCGGCGGAAGGACTATTGATCCCCTGCCCAAGGACGAATACGACCCCAAGCCCTATATGGGTATGACTATCAAGAGCACTGTCAACTCCGCAGAGCAGCACGATTTCATCGAGAACTACGTCAATAACGTGTACAAGATAATGTACGAGGCTGCATACAATGACAAGGCTTATGTCTTTGACAGCAGCTTCAAGTCCCTCTCTCTTGCAAGCAATATAACTCCTCAGCAGGCAGTTGAGAACGTGGTGGACGTTGACTCGCTGGCGGATATGTACATCATCAGCGAGCTGACCTGCGACGCGGATATCTACTGGTCAAGCTTCTACATGGACGCCGACTTCGGTGCAGAGGGAAGCAAAAAGCTCCGTTTTGAAGCTCCGTGGGACTTCGATTCCGCCATGGGCAACAAGAACAGATGCATAGACGGAACAGGCTTCTATGCCGCAAATATAGTTCCCGATGTAGACGGCGGTCCCGAGGAGAACGGCGCGTACTACACCATAAATCCGTGGCTGGCTGTCATCGCGGGTGAGGACTGGTATCAGGACATCGTTAAGGAAAAATGGACAAAAGCCTATGACAGCGGCGTTTTCGAGCGCACCTGCCAGCTAATCACCGATGAGAGCGGCAAGTATCAGGGCGACTTCACCAAGAACTACGACAAGTGGAACAATATCATCAATAACGAGATCTTCGCCGCAGAGCTCTCTGCTCCTGCAAAGGAATGTACCAACGAGGCGGAGGCTGCTGCCTTCCTCCACGACTGGCTTGAAAAGAGAGTGGACTTCCTCAATAGTCAGTGGCACAGCTGAACGCTGCCATAACAAAAACAAGCTGCCGAGTCCATAAGGGCTACACTCATATAGAATGTTATAGCAAATTATCGGGGAAAAACCTTTCTGAGGAAAGGTTCTTTCCCCCATACCCCCTTTTCCAAAGACTTTTGGCTGGTTTTTCTATGGACAAGGCACTTTAAATGTGATAAAATGGCATATATTATCAATCGCCTTGTCCATAGAAAAACTAAAACAGAGCCTGCGAAAAAAGAATTGAGGGAAGCACTTTTACAAAAGGGCTTCCCTCAATATCACGCGTAAAACTTCCGTAAGAGCACCGCCCTCAAAGGCTCGGCAGTTTTATTTATCGGCGCCTTTCGGAATACCCGATGGCGCGGTATAGGATTTATCTATAACAAACAGGCTTGCAAAAGCTGAGGTTTTATGTTATACTTAGTATATCAATAGGATTTATATGTAATCAAAGGAGATGATATGTATGAAAATATCCACAAAAGTCGAGTGCGGTATTATCGCCCTCGTTGATATCGCCGTAAACTCCGCAAAGGGAGAAGTCGTCAAGGTCGCTGCCATTTCCGAGAGGAACAACATCTCGGCAAAATACCTCGAACAGATACTCCCTCACCTCAGGCAGAGCCATATCATCAACAGTGTCAAGGGCGCAAGCGGCGGATATGTTCTTGCACGTCCCTCCGCAGAGATAACTCTCAGGGAGATAGTGGACGCTCTCGATAATACCATTCTCGCCCACAGCCTGTTCAGCGAGAAGCTGGACTCCGCCGCAAATACAGCGATATCCCTGTGCCTGTGGGAGCCTGTCACCCACTATTTGCAGGACTTCTCCGCAAAGCTGACACTGAGAGAGATAACGGACAAGTTCAGCGAGCTTATCACCGCAGAAGCCGAAACACCGATGTACTACATCTGAACACAAAAAACAGCACCTTTGTCAGCTTCGCCGCTGATACAATAAATCTGCCCCTGAGCGCCTTATCGCGTTCAGGGGCATTGTGTTTATTGGGCTGAGCAAGTTCATAGCCGAAAGCTCTAAGCTAAATGATATCGAAGCTGTAGCCGCCCTGCACGGGGATATTCTCGGAGTCAATACTCTCAACGCTGCCCCAGCTGTGATCCTCAAGAGCCTGCACAAGAGCCTCTATGTCCTGCACCTGCCCCTCTGCTTCCATCTCAACGGAGCCGTCGTCCAGATTTCTCACCCAGCCTGTTACGCCGAAGCGCCTTGCGGTATGGGCTGCCTTCCAGCGGAAGCCGACTCCCTGCACATAGCCGTGAAAAATCATGTGTCTGCGGATATCTGCCATATTACTGTTCCTCTCTGTACGATTATGTTCAGCGTAATGCCTCAAGGCAGCCGTTTACCGTGACCGTATTCAGCGCGGAAACGCCGCCTGCTCCGCAGACCGAAAGATAGTGCTCATGGTCAAAGCGGATATTGGTGAAGGTCAGACTGTCATCGGCGTCGGTACATATAGGGGCTCTGTCCGCATAGACCGTGAAGGAGTCCAGCGGAGTGCTGAGTCCGGTGCCGAGATACTTGATATAGCTCTCTTTCAGAGTCCACAGCCTTATGAACCTCTCGTCCGCGCCCTCATCATCTGCAAAAACATAGTCCTGCTCCGACTGAGTGAAGCAGCCCTCTGCGATTGAGGAGCTGCCGCTTTTTATGACCTCCACATCTGCTCCCACCTGTGAGGAGCCGTATGCCGTCACCACCCACTTCCCCGAGTGCGAGGCACTGAAAAAGAAGTCCTCGGCGCCTTGTATATAGGGCTTTCCGTATTTTCCCAGCAAGGGCTCTCCCGTAAAGCGTATGCCCCTGCCCGTGAAAAGGCTGTACCTCATGAGAAGCTCCGCACAGAGACAGCGCTTTCTGTCCTCGGGAAACATGAATTTGTCCGCACGTCTGCGCCTGCCCTCGGAAGCCTGTGCATAGAGCGCATCCCAGTCCTGTCCCTCATCGGTGATATTGATGCAGTTTACAATGAACATTTATGCAGTTCCTTTCATATATTGTCCTTTGCGGAGCCTGCTCTCCCCAGCAGCTCCGCTCTGTACTCCTCCAAGGGGAGCGAGGGAAAACGTGCAGCCTCGCGCTCGATCATCTCCATGTACTTCATATCGCCTGTGCAGGACAGGATATACAGCATAGTGTCGGTACACTCCTCGTCATATGTGCCGATAAAGGGAAGTATGGGAGAAAAGTCCAGACAGTCGGCAACACTATGGTAATTCACCAGTGTCAGCAGCGCATTCATCATGGACTCCACCAGCTTGCGCTGATCGCACAGCTGCTTGTTTTTCTTTGCATTGGCAGGATCGCTGTTGAAGCCCAGCTCCGCGATCAGGCTGTTTCCCACCTCTCTCAGGGTCTCCCTGCTCCAGCTTACGGACTCGAGATAATCCGCAAGATAATCAAACATCTGCTCAAAACCTATCTTCATTTTTCCCATAGACACTCTCCTTTGTATCAGTCCTGCCCTTATCCTGCATAGGTCACATAGTCGGAGTTGTAGTACTCCCTGCTGTTTGCAGGCACAAGACCGCTGCCGTAGTCCACCTTATTGTTCTTTACGGTGAAATCGCTGAACCAGCCGTCCACCACATACATCCGCCGTGAGGTGTTCTCCGCGCCGTAGGGCTGATCCATATATACCGTGTTGTTCTCAAAGACGTGGTGAAGTCCCCAGCCCTCAGCCTGCTCGTGTATCTCAAATGCAGCAGCTATCTTGGGATTGCCGTTCCTGTAGCCCACATTGTCATGTACATAACAGTCGTTGCCCTTCAGATCTATGAAGCTGCCTGCGTAGTTCTCTCCCGTCATGCCGTCACCGTAGAATGTACAGCCGCTGATCTCCGTATCCGTGGTGTACTCCTTGACGTCAATATGCTCAGCGGCTACATTTTTAAAGGTGCAGCCGATTATCCTGTTGTGGTCGCATTTATAGTCAAAGCCCGTGGTGGACTTGGCGCTGCCCACATAGACGCCCTCGCCGTAGCCGGGGGAAACAAGTCCCGTATCGTGGATATAGGTGTCTTTTACGGTGCAGTAAGAGCTTCCGTCGCGTATGGCAACAGCCTCTGCGCCCAGCTTGTAAAGCTCACAGTTCTGTATTACAGTGTGATCGGAGTGATCAAGGACTATGCCCTTCTGACAGTTGGTACACACCAGACCGTCCAGAACCCACCAGTCCCCCATGATGTGGAGAACATAGCCATGCTCTGTATCCTGTCCCGCAAGCACGGGAGGATCACTCGGGTCAAGGGCACAAAGGGTAATGGGGGCGTCCGCAGTTCCGTCCGCCTCCGAGGCTATGGTCTTTGCGGTGCAGTCATATGTACCCGATGCCACCTTTATAACATCCGCAGGAGCAGCATTGCGTACCGCCTCATATAGCTCCGCGGTATTGGTAACTGTTACGATATGCTTCTTGGGTGAAGCTGCTGTGAGAGCCTGCTTCATCAGCACAAGGTCGAATACATCAAGAGCTCCGTCCTCATCGAAATCTCCTGCCTGCCAGTCAGCAAGAGCGGTCTCCTTTTTCAGCAGCCAGCTCTGAAGTGCAGTCACGTCTGCCACAGAGAACTCTCCGTCGCCGTTGACATCACCCCTGACTGCGGAAGCACTGCCGTAAAGAGTGCGGTCGATGACCCTGAGCAGGGAGCTCTCGCCCCTTGCGTCCTGAGTCAGCTCCCATATCATGATACCACCGTAGTTTTTAGCCAGCTCCGCCTTTTTCTTCATTGTCTCAGCGCCGTTGTAGGCATAGCCATTGTAGCTGTCACGGGAATAGTTATCGGCGTCGTCCTTTAACAGGTCGGCAAAGGAGCGGTAGGAATTCCAGTCCAGATCGCCCTCTGAGGTGTAGCCCCTGCCGTAAAATGGCACTCCCAGCACCAGCTTATCCGAGGGTATCTTCTTCACCGTGGAGAAGTAGTCCAGACATTTTACGGAATAATCATAGGCAGCGTGGGAATGGCTGTCCTCGTCGTTGTCATAAGCCATGACGTTGACGAAATCAAAAAGGGCAAAGGTCTCGGGCGACACCTTTTCGGCTACCCACTGTGCTGTAGCGGTGGACATCTCCATGTCCCTCTCGTCGCATAGCTCCCTGAGCCGGATACACCAGTCACCGTAGTAGTCCCATATCCTGTCATATGAGCCCAGCTCTATATCAAGGTCTATGCCGTCAAGGTCGTACCTCTCGCAGTAGGACATGATGTTATCGCTGAACTGCTCCATTTTTGCGGGCTCATCTATGAACCTGAGATAGTTGTCACAGCCGCCTCCGCCGCCGAGAGCAGCAAATACCTCAGTACCCTTTTCGTGGGCGGAGCTGACTATGCTTTCCAGCTCCCTGTCGGGGATATTGCAGTAAAGCCTGCCGCTGTCGTCGGGATTGCAGAAGGCGATGTTTATGTGTGTAAGGTCTGCGGGGTCAAGCTCGCTGTAAGCCTGATAGCTCCAGTCGGGAAGATATCCCACCACACGGTAAGGCTTTTTCTCCTGCGAACCGTGAACGCTCAGGGGAAGCACAAAGGCTGCTGCCGTAAATACTGCCGTTATCTTTCCTGCTCTCATTTTATCAGCTCCTTATGATCAATTGACATTATGGGTCGGACCGCCGTCATCTCATCATCAGAAAGGCAAGGTCCTGTTTCCCTCTGTCTCCGCGTCTGTAGGAGTAGAAGTCGGTGCAGTGGCAGGTGCATTCGCCCCACTGTGATATATTCTCAGGGGCAATGCCAAGCTCCAGCCCCTTGTATCTCAGCGCCTGAAAAAGGCTCAGAAAGAACCGTCCCTCACTAATAGTGAAAATGCAGCTCAGCTCCTCTGCCGAAAAGCTCTCTGCAAACTCGCTGTATACCTCCTCGCCCACCTCATAGCAGCTGCCGCATATGTGGTGTCCGACAGTCATGGTGATGTGCGCCTTTGAAGCTCCCAGCGACTCCATACAGCCGATACCGTTTCTGAGAAGCTCCCCTGCCGCAGCCTGCCTTCCGCAGTGCAGCAGCCCGATGACACCTGCTTTCCTGTCCGCAAGATATACGGGAGCGCAGTCCGCGGCAATGACCGTCAGAGCCAGTCCCCTGTGAGCGGTGACAAGACCGTCAGTCCTTGTTAGCTCATTGTCCTTGATTATACCGCTGCCGCCGTGACGGGGCACCACAATGGCTGCTCTCTGCCCGTTTGCCTGATAGGGACGGACCATTTTCTCAGGCGTTGTCCCCAGTGCGGCGCTGAGCTCCGCATAGTCACTTGTAGGCGGCATATCCGCGCTTTCTCTCGTCCATATGCCCTCCCTGCCCGAGGTAAATCCCCCTACGGCAAAGCTGTCGTCCATCAGTATATCCGTTCTCATAGCTCCTCCGAAACTCCTTGTTCTGTTAAGAGGATTATACCACAATAACTGCAATAAAGCAAGGGACTAAGTGTTACAAAGAACTTAGCCCTTAGCCGTCCCTGAATAAACGCCATTTAACAGCGGACGCGCAATGCGCGTCCCTACAATATGCTAAAGGCTTCAAAATTTAATGGATAAACCGATAAATACCGATTTATATTTGAACACATTATGGTGTTATGCTAAAAACAGAAACGCCATAGTCTTTCCGACTGCACATCAGAAATACTATGGCTAATACTTTTATATGGCCGCCGTCCTTATCTCTCCACGTTATTTTATAACGGCGAATGCCTGCTTCAGCGTTGATGCAGGTATTATCTCTATATCGTATTCCTTCGGGTCAACTGCCGACATGGACTGCTTCGGCATCACGCAGGTCTTAAATCCCATACGTTCAGCCTCTCTTATACGCTGAGCTATATGTGAAACAGAGCGTATCTCACCGCCGAGACCTATCTCTCCGAAGGCGATGAGTTCCTCGTCTATCTGCTTATCCATGATCCCCGAGTAAAGCGCCATTGCCACGGGAAGGTCTCCCGCAGGCTCGTCCAGACGGAATCCGCCGACGATGTTTAGGTAAACGTCAAGAGTTCCCATATATACCCCCAGACGCTTTTCCAGCACGGCAATGATGATATTGAGCCTGTTGAAGTCAAAGCCCGTTGCCATTCGTCTCGGAGCGGCATAGCCGGTCTTTGAAGCAAGAGCCTGCACCTCTGCGAGAATGGGTCTGCTGCCCTCCATAACACAGGCAACACAGGTACCCGACACGTTATGGGGACGCCCCTCAAGGAGCATCTGTGACGGGTTCGCCACCTCGCGGAGTCCCTTGTCCAGCATCTCAAAAACGCCTATCTCGTTGGTGGAGCCGAAACGGTTCTTCACCGCGCGGAGTATGCGGTAGCTCTGATGGCGCTCTCCCTCAAAATACAGCACCGCGTCAACGATGTGCTCCATCACCTTTGGTCCTGCGATGGCGCCGTCCTTATTGACATGCCCCACTATGATAATGGGTATCTCCTGATTTTTCGCGGTGTGCATGAACAGGTTCGTACACTCTCTGACCTGCGTGAGACTTCCGGGACTGGAGGTTATCCTGCCTATGCTCATGGTCTGGATAGAGTCGATTATCGCGATATCGGGAGCGCTTGACGCTATGGTACGGGCAACAGCCTCTGCGTCCGTAGCGGTAAGGATATAAAGGTTCTCGGTATCAACGCCGAGGCGCTGTGCGCGGAGCTTTATCTGTCTCGCGGACTCCTCTCCCGAAACGTACAGTACCGAGTGGTCCTCGCCGAGGAACTGGCATATCTGGAGAAGAATGGTACTCTTTCCTATACCCGGTTCACCGCCGAGAAGAACAAGAGAGCCTTTCACAAGACCTCCGCCGAGGACTCTGTTCAGCTCTCCGATACCTGTGTCATAGCGGACGTCGCTATCGGCGCCTATATCCTCAAGCTCAAGGATACTGTCGGAAAGATCGGGGGCAGCCTCCTGTGAAGCCGCTGCCCGACCGCCTGCGGGAGAGATATCGGCGATATCCTCCTCGAAGCTGTTCCATGCGCCGCAGGAAGGGCATTTGCCGTTCCATTTGGTGCTTTCGTATCCGCACTGATTGCAGGTGTAGATATATTTTGATTTAGCCATAGATCACCTCATGCGATAAAGGCGTTCTCGATATTCTCGGCTGTAAGGTCATACTTTCTTCCGCAGCGCATAATGCTGTCTGATGGCTGGAAGCCGTCTATTTCCGCTCCTGCGATCGACCAGCACTGGATCGAGCCGTAGTAGTCGGCAGCATAGAATATCTTTGAGCTGATATCGAACTGGATTCCGCCGTCTGCGTCAGAGGCTATTGAGAGTTCCTTTACTCCGTCGGTATCAAGATAGAGTATGCGTGTATCCGAATCGTTGAGGAGACCTGTGGAAACTACCACCTCGGGAAGCTCGTTCAGGTCAAGGTCAACTACCTCGAATGCTGCGTCCTTCAGCTCTCCGCTTCCCATTATCTCATTGAGCTTATCCTTGTAGAGCTGCTTCTGCTCGTCGGTGAGCACCTCATTCCAGCACGCATCACGGCGGATAGCATAGTTTACGGCATTTGTGCCTACGGAGAACTTTCTTCCCACCTTAACGGTGAATTCCTGATAAGGGATAAGAGCCTCCTGATACTTTGAAAGGGTAACGTCCTCGCCGTTTATCTCATAGCGGATAACAGCTCCGGAGGAAGCGCTTCCCGCATTGTTGTAGAAGCTTACATCGGTGACGAAGCCGCCGTCCTGATAGGTCTGATACTCGCCCATGCTGAAGCCCGTACCCTCGTAAACATAGCCGATGGCATTTGCGGAGGGGATGTAGTCGATGGTGCCGTAGGAGCCCGAATTTGCAATAAGGTCGGCTCTGCTTCCGATGAGTTTGTACACCTCGCACTTTGAGGCGACATCGTCGGAGGGCGAGATAATGAGCTCGGGCACGTTGTCCCCTGTCAGGTCGCGTATCTCAAACATTGACGTATCGGTATATCTGTCGGAATTCTTGAACGCCATGATGATGGTCTCGAAGGGCTCCTGCCAGTCGAATGTTACGTTCTGGGGAGCTGTCTTGGGCGCAAGAGGGTCTGTCTCAGAGCTTTCGGTCTGTTTCTTGCTGCTGCAGCCTGCAAGTGCAGCAAGAGTAACGGCTGCGGTCATAGCGGATAATATCTTGGCAATTTTCATTGTTGTGTCCTCCCGAATATCTATATATGATTATTTTACCACTTTTGACGAACCCTGTCAATTAATATATTATTACAGTTCAAATAAAAAAATTATGTAATATCACTTAATAGCGTTTACAGCTCCAGCTTCCAGAAGTACTTTCTTGCTGACTGCGGAAAGTCCTCCATGACTCCGTGCTCGGGGTCGTAGAATGTACCCTCACAGTACAGCGACCAGTGCCAGCACCGCGGAGTTTCAAGGCTCAGCAGGCACAGCGGCGGAAGCTCATCCTTTGTCTGCACCTGTTTTCTCTCGTCGGATATGGAGACTCCGTGTGCGCGGAAGGTGTGCTTCATCTCCCTGAGGTCGGTCTCGCGGTCATTGTCAAGGAAGCCGCAGATGTATTCGGGAGTTTTCCCAAGCACCATCGCCAGCACCGCCTGACCGCACTGTAAGTCGGTGGGCTCGTGGATGTATTCGATGTTCATTGTATCACCTCGTATCTATATTTTACACCATATCCGCCCGTAAAGCAACTGCAAAAAGCGGTGTGCAGGATATCTGTACACCGCTCCGGTTATTTCTTTCCCGTTTTCAGCCTGAGCCACCGCGGAAGCGCCCTCACTTTCAGTATGAATGCCCTGACAGGAAAAAGTCCGCACCAGAGATGAACATAGGCTTTGTACCGCTTATCGGTCACAGACATCTCTTTGCCGTCCCTCACCACTGCCGTGAGGACTCCGATTATATGGCGGTCGGTAATTCCGTACTCCTTTGTCCAGCGGTTGTCTCCGCAGATAACATAGTCGCTGTCACGGACTTTCAGTATGCGGTGAAGGACGTACTGCCCGCTGTCGCGCTTATAAAGCGGCACATCGTACTTTTTGAGCCGTCCCTGCGGCTTTTCTATTATGAGCAGGTCCCTGCCCTGTCTGATGAGGGGGCGCATACTGTCCCCCACATTTGTGTATACGAGCCTGCCGTTTTTCTCTATTTCTTCTTCAAAGGTCGTCATATCTTCCTCCGCATTATGCTTTGTACTAATATTATGCCATGATACACTGTGTTTGTCAAGGAAAAACCTCCGTAAAATCGGCTTTTTTCTATTGCAATAAGCCATATGCTGTGATATAATGAGGGTACGGAACTTTGTTCGGAAACACAGGCAAAAATCAATTATTCGTCAGCGGTCAAACTCAACGAACGGAAGGTGAAAATTATGAATATCGGAAAAACTATCGCTGCGCTCACAGCAGCCGCAATCATCCCTCTCTCCTCAGCTTTACCTGCATCATCAGCAGACATTGTCGTCACGCCCTCTGCAAATGACGTCTATGTGCCTGACTGGGTGCCCGACGACCTTGAGTCTGCCATCAAATTCCACAATACCTACGGCGCCGTACACATTCAGGGCGACTATGTCTGCATCGTATTCCCCGAGGATATCATGACGGGTCCCGCAAGCGCCATAGGTCAGGAGCGTTACAGTTTCGAGGTCACAGGAAATGCGATGACAGAGGTCAAGCACAAAAAGATAATAGGCAAGCAATCAAAGGATCTCACTGTGGCAGTCTATTGTTCACAGCGCCCCGGAAGCTTTGATATCTCTGTTATCGACACATGGATGCAGGATACGCAGCCGGACCTCGGTATCACCAATGAAGCTGCACACTACTCCTTCTCCGTGGACAACTATCTGAATATTACCGAGACAGATATTTTAAGCTGGCTCCCAGACAGTCCTGCGGAGTTCAGCGAATACGTCGAAAAGAACGGTCCGATCTCGGCAAAGGACACCCTTGTCCTGTTCTGCCTTTCACAAAACAGCGGCACCGCCTATGAATGGTCACGGTTCCAGAAGAGCGGCGACTGCCTTGCACTCAAAAAAGTATTAAATGCAAGCGAGATCGAGGATACGGTGCGCGACGGAGGCATCCAGAACTCAGTCTATATCTTTGAGGGCGTCAAGGACGGCTACGACAGAATAACATTCGGATACGCTCCCGTTTACAGCTCGTCAGAGCCCGAGAAGACCATCACCGCGGACTGTCTGGTCATGGATAACGCGCAAAATGTGCTGCTCCCCGATGATGTCAGGATCACTGTTCTGGACTATGACAGCGGCGAGCCCATTGACGTAACAAAGAACAAGGGCTTTGCCGTAAAGCAGATAGTCAACACTCCCGGAGTAAGTCCCACGATAGCTGATATAACTTCAAATCCCTGCATACTCCGCAATATGGAGCACCCTATCGACGAGTCCACATACCTCGCTATGCCCTATGGCTTCAAAGCGCCCACTATCCCCGACACGATCCTTGTTTCCGACGATCATGTGGAAGTCACGAAATATGAGAACGGCGCTGAGAGCATCGTATACAAGGTCATTGCCGATCCCTCGGGAGATGTGAACGGCGACGGAACTCTGTCCCTTGCCGATCTGGTGCTAATGCAGAAATGGCTGCTCTTCGACTCTGATACAGTGCTGGCAGACTGGTCAGCAGGCGACTACACAAAGGACGGCATCATCGACGTTTTCGACCTTGTACTCATGAGAAAGGCTGTAATAAACAAGCCTGTGGCTCCCGTAGCGCTGGAGCTTACCGAAGCAGGCGGATTTATAGGCACATACAATAAATGGAAGGTATATCATGAGGATGGGGAATATAAACTCGCCGCTCCTAAGCGCGGCGGACTCGTCCGCAATGATGAGACTGTGGTATACGATATAACCAAGGAGGAATATCTCAGCATAATGTCCGTGGACTACGCAGAGATCATCGCCAATGAGCCATCCCCATTTGAACACCAGATGGCAGACAGCTTCTCATATAATTACAAGATAACCTACGCTAACGGCGAAACTGCCGAAGTATTGCGCTTCAGAAGCGATGTTATGTCTGATATCAAAGAAATAGCCCGACATTATCAGAATACTGATCAGACAGAATCATGGGGAGCACAAGAATGAGCAGCAGATCATACTCTGATATAATGGAGAACCACCGGAAAGGAACATAGCAATGTCGCTTAAGACAATGATATTCAGAATGATGTGCAGGCACAGCGATAACGCCCGTGACAAGGGGCTGACAGTTCCCGAGGGAGTGGAGTGCTTCTGCGATATCAGGTACGGCAAGGACAAAAAGTACGGATTGCTCGATATTTACCGTCCGAAGAACATAACGGGACCGCTGCCGACCATTGTCAGCTTTCACGGCGGCGGCTGGATATACGGCACCAAAGAGACCTATCGTTTCTACTGTATGTCGCTGGCTGAGCAGGGCTTTGCCGTTGTCGATCCCAGCTATCGCCTTGCGCCGAAGCATCGCTTTCCTGCGGCTTTTGAAGACATCAATGAGGTGTTCCGCTTTGTGCTGAAAAACGCCGACAAATACGGCTTTGACACCGACGCGCTGTTCGGTGTGGGCGACTCCTCGGGAGCCACGGGTATGGCGGCATATGCGGCTGTACTCACCTGCCCCGAACTTGCAGGGAACTTTCCCGTAAAACCTCCCAAGGGACTGAGACTGAGAGCACTGGGGCTCAACTGCGGCACCTATACCGCAAAAGGCAGGGCGGATTTCTACATCAACACTCTGCCGAAGAATAACGCCGACAAGGTGCTGGAGCTGCTCCACACCACAGATCATATCACCGCAGACTATCCGCCCTGCTTTCTCATGACAGCCGTCGATGACTTCATGAAGGATCAGCAGAAGCCCATGGAGGACGCTCTGAAAGCAAAGGGCGTGAGATATGTCTCGAAGATATACGGCGATGAAAATAACAGGCTGGGGCACGTTTTCCACTGCAATGTCAGGGACAAAAACGCAGCAGCAGCCAACTCGGAGCAGCTGGATCTCTTCCGCAGCTTCCTCAGATAAACAAAAAAAGGCGGCAAAGCCGCCTTTTTTATTTACGTTCTATGTCAGCTGCCGTCAGATGTTAACGGCTGTTTTTTCCTGAGAATATGCGGGAAGTGATTCAAGGAAGATGATGTCTCCGCGCTCCGAAGCCTTCTTCTCTGCAAGCACAGCCACCTTTCCTGCAACAGTTCCGCCTGCCTTTTCAACAAGAGCTTCCAGTGCCTTGGGAGACTCGCCGGTACTGATAACATCATCGGCAATGAGGACCCTCTTTCCGTTGAGAGCCTGAAAATCTTCCTTTTCAAGGTAGAGCTCCTGATCGTTCATGCCCGATGTAACTGTCACGCCGATAGAATCAGACATATACATTTTCAGCGATTTGCAGGCAACGAAATAGCCCTTGCCGCTCTGACGCGCCATCTCGTACGCAAGAGGTATACTCTTTGTCTCGGACGTAAGGATAACATCAAATTCGGGAGCTCCTGTCAGGAGACGTCTTGCGCTCTCAATGGTGAGCTCCACATCTCCGAACATTGTAGTTGCTGCAATATCGGCTCTTTCAACGCCGGAGCACTTCTCCAGCCTCTTCTTGAGCTCGTCCACCTTCTTAATGTAATACTCCGAAGCTGAAGCATTTTTCATGGCGAGATTTCTCCTGCGTACCTCCTTTGAATTTCTCAAAGGCTCGGGAGACTGCTCAAGGAACTCATAGCCGTTTTCTTGGACGATCTTTACTATATCACGTTCCATTTTTACAGGTATGCCCAGCTCAATGCATTTGTCGATGATGTCCTTTATCCAGCTGAACTGCAGCGGTGCAGCATCCTTGCCTATCTCACCGCCGATGATGACCCATGAATTGTCTCTGCCGAAGGTCTCAACGAATTCGTCCAGATGAACGGGCTCAATATGCTCCAGAACGGGCTGATATACAATACAGCCTGTTATGCGGTGATTTCCCGCTCTCCTGATAAGGTCTGCGATACGTCCCGTACACTCGTTCCTGTCAACAGTACATGAAATGATAACGTTGCGGATATCTGTGCCGTTTGGTATTGAATCGAGCCTTATGCCCTTGGGACATTTGGTGATGAGCTGGAAGGTGTCGGGACATCTGCCCTTTCTGCGCTTTATAGCATTGGCTGCCACGATCTGCTGAAGGACATTTTCCTGCCATTCGGGTCTCCAGCAGCCGAAGTCTGACATATATGTAAGGAACCAGTCAATGGGGTTCTCACTTTCAATATTGAACAGCTCTGGGATATCATTTCCCTCTGCGTCCTTTGTTATCTTGTAGGGACCGCGGAAAACAGGCTTTTTGAAGTTTTCGGTGATCTCAAAATGCTCTACCACGTTCTTGGTGAAGCAATAGCTGCATCCCACAGGACATCCGACAACAGGTGAAAAGACCTTTGTGTTCAGATGTGTGTCGTAGTTGATGTCGCTCAGTATGCGCTTCAGCGCAAGCTGATGACCGTCATAGTATGCATGGAGCTTAAAGATCTGATCGAGAAAGCTCTGATTAAGATTCTTATACTCCTCCAATTCCTCTCTTACAGGGTGGACTTTAAGCTTCAGCTTCATAAAGTCAAATCCCCTGAAATTACAGATAAGTGTGTTCAAAAGCCTGTTTACTATCTCAGGCTTCTCGAGCATTGTAATAATGCCCGCCGACGGTGCGTCGGTGTAATAGTCTTCTATTCTCAGCATATCTCTCTTTGCCTTTCAGATTTCTTTTTCTCGTTTGCCTGAAAGCGGCATTTGTAGTTCAGCGCAGTCCATACAACGGAAAAAGCAGTCATAAAACATTGTTTATGTGTTTCTGTGTTTTTGAATGAAGATATCGATTGTTATAGTCCTAATATCGGTCGTATAGTGCTGAATTTAAACTGAAAGACTTATTTTGAATATAATAGAGAATGCCTCCGGTATCGGAAGCCTGATGCTGAGAATAGTGATATATACCGATAAAAAACCATAACATGATAAGCAGCAGTGCGACTGAATGCCATACTGCGACTTTTCCGATGTAAATTGATAATGCCTGCGCTGTATCATGTTTTCTCTTTTTATAGTATACCATAAATCGGCAGAAATCGTCAAGTAATTTCCCACACCTGCACAAAAATATTTAACACGATTTTAAACAATATTTGTGCAAATAGTCCAACAGCACATTGATTATTTCCCCTTTCGGAGAAAAAACGCTGACCATTTTGAGAAAAGCTCAGCTCTCCCCTGTCAGCTTATATTTATCAAGTGTCGGTTTTCTTATCCCCGTAAAGCAGCTCATACTGCCTGCGCACACGCTCTGCCGCCTGTGAACGCAGCTGCGGCGGTCCAAGTATCTCTATGACGGGTCCGAAGCTGAGAAGCCTTATGAGCAGCTCTGTCTCGTCCTGTGTATCGTACCACAGCTCCACAGTATACTCCCCTGTTTCAAGGTCTCTCACCGTATGCTTCTCATAGGAAGCGAACTCCAGCATGAAGCGCTCAACGCCGTTCCGCGCGTCAGTTACTCTTATGACCGCAGGCGAGCTGCACTTGCGGCTCAGGAAATACTCGTCCATGGATACGGGAGTGCGGAAGCACCTCCCCGTATCGGTTATACTTCTTATGCGTCCGATGTTTATTATGCCGCTGCCCTGTATCTTGTCATTTCTGAGCAGATAGCAGTATACGCGGAACTTGTCGTTCTTTGGCGAGTACTCCAGCTTCAGCAGCACGAACTTTCCGCTCATGCGCCTGCCCCGTCCCGAAACGAATTCAACACAGACTATCCGCCTTTTCCGCACAGCCTCCAGCGCAGCGCGGAAATTCCTGATATACTCCTCGCTGTAGAAGTCGTCGCTGTCCTTGAAACGGTCCGTGATGCCGAACTGCTCCCTGCGGTAAAGCGGAGGAATATCCCCAAGCCTTTTTTCAAGGGCAGCAAGGTTCTCATCGTCCATGAACAGCCTTATCCTCGGGTCCGAGAGCTTTGATTTCAGCCACATCTTCTGGAGCTTCGTCAGCACCTTAACCGGTGCTTTTTTTGTTATTCTCCCGAGAGTTCCGTCGGGCATACGGCTGAAAAGTCCCCAGCTTTCCTCACCGGGCAGCAGCTTCTGCGGCAGGAACAGCACCGAGTCACGGAAGCCCTCACGCTGAACTGTTTCGCGGACGTTCTTTTCATCCGTGATCTCATTTTCAAGGAGCTTCGCCGCGATACGGAAATATGTACCGTATATCTCACTGAATATGTTCATCTTCATCACCGCCGTACATTCTGTTCATTCTTGCGATATCGCTGTAAAACCGCTGGCGGACACTGTCTGCGCCGCCCTCTATGCTGACTATCCTGCCGATAAATGTCTTTGCCCAGTGCATGATCTCGTTGGGGTCAAACACATCGGCTGTAAGGGTATACAGATCATCACCTGTTTTTTCAACGGTGCAGCAGCGCTTTTCGCGCTCAAGCCGCTCGATTATATATGGCTCTCGCTTTTCGTCCGCAAAAAAGGTTATCCTCATGGGAGTAACAGTGCCCGTATCTCGCCTCATACCGAAGGAAACACCGAAAACACGGTGCTTGTTGCGGTCGTAGCTCTCCTTTATCTCGTCGTACTCCTCGCAGATGTCTCCCGCTTTCACGTTTTTCATGTAGTCAAGCCTGAATGCGGAAAATCTCCTCAGTGCAGGTATATATGCCGCAAGATAGCGTCTTCCCGTCTGTACGGATACAAGTATCTGCATGGGCACGGTCTGGTTTTGCCTGCCCAGCTCATCGGGAGTCTTTTTGCGCCTGCCAGAAAATGTGCTGAAAGAGATATACCGTTTCCCGTTCAATGCCTCCAGTATATCGGGGACCAGTACGTCCTCAAGAGTATGTATCATGTAGTTGTGCTTTATGAAGAACAGTTCATTCTTCAGCCCCAGCATTTTCAGTATGCTGTTGCCGATAATGCCGAAGTGAGGAGTTTCGGAGAAAAATTCCAGCGCATCGGCAAGTCCTGCGATATCCCTTACATAATCGTCAGCTCTGTCCGCCGACAGCGAGTAGTAAAGAGTCTTGCCCTGCTTCTCCGCGATCACTATGCCCTCATCGGCGTACTCCCTCAGCTTGTTGCGGACGGTCTGTTCGTCAAAAAGCTGACCGTAACCGTCATTGAGTACGTCAACTATCTCCCTTAGAGTGCGGCTGCTGCCATCCTCCAGAATGTCCATGATAAGGAAGTGCAGCCGTATGTCATTATCAGTGAAGCTCTTTGAGTAATAGGCGTTATACAGCGGATTTTCGGGGATATGTCCGCTGTCCACGGAAATTGAGACGCTTCTGCCGCGGACTGAGTCGTCATAGCGCATGGAGTCCCCCATCCAGCTCTCTACGCGGCGCTTTTCGTCACCGTAGGTGCGGACGCTCTTACGGTCAAAGTCACTTCTCACCTTGCAGCCGTATATGAAAAAGTCCCGAACATAATCGCGGGTCTTGTCGAAATTCTTGATAAGCTCTGAAAATCCTGCCATATTTTCCCACTCCTTTCTTATCTATATATTAACAGAAAAAACTCCCCTTTGCAAGACGGAAAGGAGTGTGTGCAGAAATTTTTATATGATTATTTCCGTTTCCTGTGGTATACTGGAGTCAAGCTAAAGGAAAGAAGTGAAGAAAATGTTCGTACATTACATGAAGAATGAAAAAATGCTCCCCATAAAGATATGGCAGTCTGATGCAGAGGCTGTGGGCGAGAAGTGTCTCGCCCAGGCGGAGCACCTTGCGAAGCTCCCCTTCGCACATAAGTGGATAGCACTTATGCCCGACACCCACGCAGGAAAGGGTATGCCCATAGGCGGCGTCATCGCCTGCGAGAATGTGGTCATCCCCAATGCGGTGGGAGTTGATATCGGCTGCGGAATGGCATACGTCCAGACCGATATCCCCGTATCCCTGCTCCGTGAGACAATGACGGGCAGCGGCAGCCTCGTGCAGACTATCTGCGGCGATATCCTCAGAAATATCCCCACAGGCTTTGCACACTACAAGACAGCTCAGCACTCTGAGGTGCTGGACCGCGCCAAGGCTGAAATGAGCCGCTTTGAAGCCGATAAGGAGCTCATTCCCCAGATTGAGGAGGGCTACTTTCAGGCAGGCACTCTCGGCGGCGGAAACCACTTCATCGAGATCCAGCAGGACGATGACGGGATGTGCGGTATCATGCTCCACTCGGGAAGCCGTCACTTCGGAAATATCGTGGGACAGTACTTCAATAAGATAGCCCATGAGCTCAACGACAGATGGTTCTCACAGGTTCCGTCGGAATGGAACCTGCCCTTCCTCCCTGCCGATACCGACGAGGGAAAGCGCTATCTGGCATGGATGCAGCTGTGCATGGACTTCGCCTATGAGAACCGCGCAATAATGCTCTCAAAGGTAAAGGATATATTCGCAAAGCACATCACCAAGCACACAGGCATCGTTCCCGAATTTTCGGGGGAGATAAACTGCCACCACAACTATGCCGCTCTGGAGAACCACTTCGGCAGGAATGTGTGGGTACACAGAAAGGGCGCTATACGCGCCCGTGAGGGAGAAATGGGCATAATCCCCGGAGCTATGGGCTCATACAGCTACATAGTCCGCGGAAAGGGCAACCCCGACAGCTTCATGTCCTCGTCCCACGGCGCAGGCAGAGCTTACTCCCGTACAGCAGCAATGGACACATTCTCCGTAGAGTCCGTAATGGTGGACTTAAAGGAGCAGAATGTGGTCCTCGCAAAGAACAACAAGTCCGATGTGGCTGAGGAGTCACGTTTCGCATACAAGGACATCGGCGATGTCATGGCAAACCAGACCGACCTTACCGAGCCAGTCAAGAGACTGTTCACGGTAGGCGTCATCAAGGGCTGATAAAAGCGGCGGGAGCTTGCCTTCTGCCGCAGTAAAAAAGGATATAAAGGCACTTACAGCAATAGTTTTTTATCATGAAAAGATAAACGAAGTGCCTTGCAAAGACGCACACAGCAGCTGTTTTTTTCACTGTCAATGAAAAAGAATGCGTCTTGTTTTCAGCCGTCCACGGCTCTCACAGCAATCGTTTAAGGGCCGCAGAGAGCTTTCCCTCGGGTCAAAGCGCTGCGTAAAAAGACGAGCCGTGACGGGCGGCGAATGTTTTATTTTACACTAAGTCAGCAACAGCATAAAAAATTGGCAAATGCAGGTTCAAATCCTGCCCTGCGGAAACGTATGGTATAAAATGCTGACTTGAAAACTACCGTTGCATTTCGATCACCGTAAGCGAATTTTTACAATAAGTGAGCGAGCTTGCGGGCGTCAACGTGGAAGCCCGCGGGGGCTCCCCGCTGAAAGGAGAATAACTATGCTGAATTTTCTGAAGAAGGAAGCAAATAACACATACACAGAGAACGGCGCTATGGCTTACCGTTCAACGGAGTCCTTCTGTCTGGATATGTTCTTCAAGGCAGGCGCCATGAGAAACGCCTCCGCCGAGGAGATAGAGGCAGTGGTGGACCGCGCTTACGCAGAGGACCCCGACAAGACTATGAAGATAGTTTTCTTCGCCCGTGACGCAAGAGGCGGTCTGGGCGAGAGACGATTCTTCCGCACAGCTATATCCGCACTGGTAAAGACAGCTCCCGAGGCTGTCAGAAAGAATATACACCTGTTCTCGGAGTACGGCAGATTTGACGACCTGTGCGTACTGCTGGGAACTCCTCTGGAGAGAGATGCCGCTGAGGTCATAAGAACTCAGCTCAACGCAGATATGGCTGCCATGAACAGAAAGAGACAGGCTTCTCTGCTGGCTAAGTGGCTGCCCTCGGTGAACACCTCCTCAAAGGAGACAAGGAACAATGGCAGACGAATGGCTGCACTGCTGGGTATGTCCGAGGCGGAATACAGAAAGACTCTGTCCGCTCTGAGAAGATACACCGACATCATCGAGAACCGTCTGCGCGAGAGAGACTACACCTTCGACTATGAGGTACAGCCCTCATGTGCCATGTTCAAGTACAGAGGTGCGTTCATACGCAACGACAATGTGCGCTACACCGAATACCTGAACAAGGTACACAGCGGCGAGGCAAATCTCAATGCAGGCAGACTGTACCCCTATGACATCATAAGAGCTGCACTCGCGGGAAATATCTCCGATACAGAGCGTATGTCACTGGACGCAGCATGGAAGTGCCTGCCCGACCTGACAGCTTCAAGGCGCGAGAACGCCATAGCAGTAGTGGACGGCTCGGGCTCCATGACCTGCACCTGCGGAGGCATACGTCCCATAGATGCGGCACTGTCGCTGGGAATATACTTCGCGGAGCACAACACAGGTGCATTCGCCAACCACTTCATAACCTTCTCCGAGAACCCCCGTCTGGTGGAGATAAAGGGCGAGGACATCGTTGAAAAGGCGCAGTACTGCCGAACTTTCAACGAGATAGCAAACACTGATCTGGAGGCAGTTTTCAAGCTGATACTGAAGACGGCGATAAACAACCGTGTTCGTCAGTCAGAGCTGCCCAAGAAGATATACATAATCTCGGATATGCAGTTCGACTACTGCGTAACGGGCGGAAACAACGAGGTACTGTTCCGCGCCGTAAGAAAGCTGTACAGCAATTACGGCTACAAGCTGTCCGATGTGGTATTCTGGAACGTGAACAGCCGCTCCGACGCAATGCCCGTTACCCGCTCCGAGACAGGAGCAGCACTGGTATCGGGATATACTCCCTCGGTGTTCGACATGGTCATTGGCGGAGATATCTCCCCCGAGGCTGTGATGAACAAGGTGCTCTCATCACAGAGATATGCAGCGGTAAGAGCTGCATGAGCATACACATAAAACGATCCCCGAAGCGTCACACTGACAGCTTCGGGGATCTATTCTTATTCAGTTATTTTTGCTTTTATGGACTCAGCTGAGCTCGGTGCCGCCCCACTCCACAACTGTAAAGCCCTTTCTCTCAAAGGTCTCAAGCTGCTGAGGCTCGATGTCCACGGAATCTTCAAGAGGCTTATATGCCATGAATACGCGGAGCATACTGTCGGGCGCAGGAGTTATGTCAAGCTTTGCGGTGTCGGTATATGCCTTGCCTTGGAAAGTGATGAGATTGTACGCATTGTGCTCCATTCTGGGCAGCCAGTATACGATGAATTCGTTCATCTCATCCTCGGTAAGTCCCATATATGTCAGCTTTTCCTTCAGGAAGTTCTCGGTATCCTCTCCAGCCACACAGAATCCCTTTGACAGGTCAAACTTAGTGGTGCAGTCCACGCTGTCCCAGAAAAGGTATCTGTGGTGAGTGCCGTCAGCCTTGTTAAGGAGCGAGCCGTCGGGATAGGCGGTAACGTCCCAGCCGCCGTTATATCTGGGGTATGTTGTTGAGAGTCTGGACTCGGTAAGCTCAAGTTCAACATGAACATCGGTCTCCTCCTCGGGATAGAGATAAATAACGGGCTTATCTATCAGTTCATATTTAAATTCGATATTCCTCTCGCCGTCACAGTTAACTCTTATCCAGCCTCTTTCATTCTCTGTTATCTCAGCATATACCCAATCGGGAGAATTCGGATCATAGCCGTACTCCGTGAGATTGGTACCCTTAGGAACAGTCTTCAATACCTCATACTCGGTCCCGGGGCCTGCATACAGTTTTCTGTCAGGTCCTGTTATAATTAACTCACCATGGGTAGTAGAGAGCTTTTCCGGCCATACGGGCATAGAAAGACTTTTCAGCAGCGCTCGTCTCATAGCAGGGAGGTCGAGAGAATTTATGCAGTTATCGCGGCAGTAATCTGCGGCTTCCCAATTTTTGAGCTCTGCATCAGAAGCTCCTGTGAGCCATCTCTGCACCAGTATCAGATCGGAAACAGCAAGCCTTCTGTCACCGTTCACATCGCCATATGGTCTCCATTTCAGCTTGCAGGTGACCTCTCTGTATTCCGGTGTTTCCAATGTAGGCTCAATATCATTAATTTCATACGCACCCGCAGGTGAATCGTATTCAAAGGCATAGCTCCAGTTCTCCGAATAGGCATTTTCATCATCTACTATACATGGATTAGTTGCAATATCAAATATCCTGCTTGTTGCAGGTACGCCTTTCGTGGTGGCAAGAAGATATATATTGCGGCTGTCATCATCGGGAATATCTATGAGCTCTCCCGTGTCCGCATCAATGAAAGAGAACTGTGTATTGATCTTTCTGTAGGGAGACCAGTTGAGCACAACAGAACAGTTGTCCTTTATCTCGAATTTTCCTGTTGTGGATACAACAGGCTCGGTATCCGAGAATGTCCTGCCTCTCCTCCACTCAACATCTGCCATGCCGTCAGCCACAGGCTTATAGACAAAAACCGAGGAGATAGGTGTGTCGTCAACGGGCTGAAGCTCAAAGAGGGCGCACTGTGACTCCATGAACTCCTCTATCCTGCCCTCGCCGCTCTGCTCCATTCTCACGGAAGCACCTGCGCTGGGGTTGTAGTTGGTCCAGTATGCGACATAGCCATCGTGAACCGAGACCTCACCGTATTTCATGACAAAATCATTGTACTCGGGAACACTGTCGGGGAGCCAGCTGTAAATGTCGGTCTCAACAGTATTTCCGTCCTTGTTTTCAAAGCTGAATTTCTTTGTGGTGACGTATTCACCGTCGTCATTCTTTTTATTCTTGTTCTGCCATAAGACTGTCAGGTCCTCGCCCGGCATCACACGGAACATCTCCACCTCAAAGGCATCCCGTGTCTTGCAGTCCTGCCAGTGCTCAAAGAAGCTGTAATCGTGGGAATACAGACCTATGCTGTCACAGTACTCATTATAAGCATTTACCGCGTCGATGTCATCTGGATCGGGCTTCTGCGGTATCTCAAGCTCAAAGAACTGCTGACCTGCGCTTGCGGGAGTATTTATATCCGCCATGCTGCCCGAGATGCCGAACTTATAGTCGTTCTTCATGAAGTGTGGAACGATCCTCATCATGCAGATATAATTATCAGCCACATAGCATTTTCCGTGCTCATTATAAAGCTTCATTGCTTCTGCGAAGTTTGTGGGCGTCCAGTCGGGAAGTGTGCCTATGATGGACTCGCGGTCGTTCTCGGCGGCAGCTGCCATCAGCTGCACAGGTGCCGCAGATGCCATCATAAGAGCTGCTGTCATCAGTGATATCAGTGTTTTTTTCATGTCAATTCCTCCATTCTGTTTGAGATAAAAAATGCACGATTGTTTATATGCCTATTATATACACGTATTGCGTAAAAGTCAAGCTATATCGCTCAATAGTTCCCCAATACCTTGCAGTACTCCCTGCAGGCGGTGCGATAGCACTGATATGCCTGATAAAGTACAACGTCCTCATCGGGGTCAAGGTCGGGATCGGTTATCCATTTCGATCGCTTCCATTCATAGTTGGTCGCTTCATCATTAACGGTAACGGTCTTTCCGGAGGTAAGATAAAACGTCAGCTTTGACCGCGTCCATGTTTCCTCATCATCCTGCATGTACTTGTACAGCAGCGAGCCCGATCTCTCTTTGCGCTCGCGGTAGCTTCTTGTGCATTCATAGTGGGAATACTTTGCGTCCTCTATCTCTGCATAGTAAAGCTTCCTGTGTCTGTGCAGGGTCTTTATCACCACATGGTCATCATTTATGATGAGCCTTGCACCGTATATCCTTTCGGCTATGTACAGAAAGATGAATACCACCTCGGCTATTCCGCAGACTGCTGTCAGACGTATCAGTACCAGCGTGGGGAATACAAATGTAACGTCCAGCCCCACGATAAGGAATATCGCCAGAGCCGCTATGATGACTATCCACGGAAGGACTATCCCCCATCGGTACAGAGATGATATATGTTTTATCCTGAACTTCATTACAGTCACCTCACTCAACAGTCAACTGTTCCGATCTTTCGGTTTACTTATCCTGTTCTGCATTTGAATAACGCTTTTTGAGCTGTTGGTTCATTACAGAAGCGTGCTTTTTGTCCACAAGATAGTGAACAGAGCAGGTGAACAGATATATGCACACCACCGCAAGGAAGGTAAGCAGCACCGACAGCGGCGTTATGCTGCACCAGCCGAATGCCTTCAGCATCAGCAGCGTTGCTCCGAATATCACAAGAAAATGGATGCCCCACAGTATCAGCGACAGTCTGACGCTTTTGGTGTCAAAGCAGAGCAGTACTGCCGAGGGGAGAGCGGTTATAAAGCCGCTTAGCAGTATCTCCCACAGGATAATGCTGTTCATCTGCTGTCCCGTCGCTGTCAGGAATATAGCAGCTGCGATCAGTACAGCCGTGGTTATGTCCACAAAATAATGCAATAATGATACAAAGAATTCCTTTACCATCATTCGACCTCCTCAATGCCGAGCTTGACCTTCAGGCTGTGTACATACTGCCTTGAGATCACTACCTTTTCGCCGTTTTTAAGATGAGCCTCCAGCTTGCCGCTGAAAAGCGGTGAAAGGTAATCTATTTTCTCCATGTTGACTATCATGGACTTTGAACATCGTACAAAATCCATAGGTGCGAAAAGCTCCTCCAGCTCATAGAGCTTGTACTTGACCTCATAGACGTCGGAACGGTAATATGCGAAAACGCGGTTCTCATTCGACTCAAAATAGTATACGTCCTGATAGTTCAGCCGCACTATCTTATCGTCCATATAGCCTGTCAGCTCTGTATTCGCAGTCTGATATGAAAGCAGCATGGAGATGAGTCTCTGATCGGGTGACGCGCACCTTACGATCACAACATCTTCATCGCCCGCCTGAGGGGATTCGATTATAATTCTCATGATCTGCCTCCGCTTTTGTAGTTTGGTTATTACGGTGTCATATGCTGAGTGTGCCGCCGTGCCGCAGCTTGTATACAGGTGCACGGTCTTTCATGTATCTCTCAAAATCCGAGGTATCTATGTTTTTGCTGAATGGTGGAAAGGTATCGTCAAAGTGCGTCAGCAGGACCGCTTTCGGCTTCAGCCTGCCATATATGTCCGCTGCGATATCACACAGCCTGTCCGACCCCTGATAAGGGAAAAACGCCAGATCAGCGCCCTTGGGATAATCCGTATCCTCCGCCAGTGCAAGGCTTCCCAGTATGAGTATGCGCCTGCCGCCGATTTCTATGAGATAGCACAGGGTCTCCTTCTTTTCAAGGCAGGAAGTGAACTTTCTGACCTTTCCCACAAGGTCCCTGCGGTTCTGTATCACCCGCCTGCTGCACAGCGTCCTCACGCAGTCGCAGGCGTTCATGCGTATGTGTTTGCCCTGATAGGCTGTTATCCTGAAGTTCCCCACCGAAAACACCGAGCCTGCCCTTATAAGGCGGAGATTTTTCTTGGGGACGCCCTTTTTCAGCAGCGACTGATAGGGCGCACGTGTGCAGCAGACCGCCGTGTCCTTATGTGCTATCTCGGCGATACTGCCGATATGGTCATAGTGTCCGTGTGAGACAAGTATATTACGGCAGCCGTCAAATGCGTCCGCCGCCACCTTTATCCTGCTGTCAGGGAACGGAAAAAACGGGTCTATAAGGAGCTGAGAACTGCCGCTGGCGATCCGAACGGAAGCTGTGCCGTACCATGTGATCTCTATTCTGTTTTCATCCACGCATGATCAGCTCCTTCGCTGTATGTTCACTTCATTGTAACATATCCCGTGATAATATTCAATGGCAGAGCGAAAAAATAAAAGCAGATCCGCTCCCCGGCTGCCGCAAGCGAACACAGCCTGTTCGTATCATATATATGATAACACAGATAAGAATTGACTGTCAATGCAACTTACCCCCCGAAAAACGCAACTTACCTCGCGGATATGCATCTTACCGAAAAACTGTTGACACACCGGTGATATGGCTGTATAATCATAAAAAACCAAAGGAGGCGTCTGTCATGACATTCAGGATAAGGCACGAGACAAAAACCGTTCTGTTCATAGCTCTTGCAGCTATGCTGCTATTCTTTTTATTTATGTTCCTTTCAGTTATTTCACTGTTCCTGATTTTCGTTTCTACGGTCTTTATGGCAGCCGCACTGGTCTGCGCTCTGCTGTACTTCATCGAACAGGCTGTGGGGACCTCAATTATCATAGAGGACAGCGATATTACCGTAAAGCGCCTCCGGAAAAAGAATACCATAGCTCTCAGCGATATCATCGACGTCCGCATCGAACCATACAAGCGATATCGTCACCCCTCCCGCGGCGCAACATACACGGAGTTTCGTATGCGTATGACCATTGACGTTGAAAACGGCGATGCAATAGTGCTTACCGACAAGGCAACGGTAGCGGATAATGCCGCAGGTTTTCTGACGGGAAGGCACAAAAGGCTCCCCGATGAGGACGTTCCACTGTACCAAGCCTATCAGGTGATACGATCAAAGCTATACTGAGCCTTACACGAAGAAAAGGACTTCAGATCACGCAGGGTCTGAAGTCCTTTTCGTTTTACATTATATTTCGGGGAGAGAGGTCATCTTGCCAAGCAGGTAATTCTGTATCGCAAGGGCATCATTGGAGGTCATTCCGTCGCCGCCGCCCGAGCAGTCTGCATTTATCCTGCCCTGAGCTGTCAGGTGAAGCTCCTCTGTGCCGTCTACACCGAATCTGTCGGGATTTGAAAGCGCCTGCATAATGAGTATGGCGTCGGCAAGGTCTACTGTACCGTCACAGTTGGTATCACCATATACCGTGCTGCCGCTCTGCACTGTAACAGACTCGGCAAACCAGTTCTGTCCGCCGCTGCCGTTAATGGTCTGCTCGAATACGTTGCCGTCACTGCCGCTGACGGTGACACAGGAGCGGTCCCCCGATATCTTTGCAGCTATCTTATAGGAACCGTCACCGTTAGCCACGAACCTGAACTGCTGGTTATCGCCGTTATTAAGGGTATAGAGCTCGATATTCGTACCGTCCTCGGTCTTTTTTGCGTGAACGTCCATCGCGTAGTCCGTTCCCTCATCCAGCAGGGATACAAGGCAGAAGTAACCGTTTCCTGCGGATACAGCCCTGAACCTGCTCTGCTGTCCTTTAGCCGCGGACTGGGAGATATTGGCGTTCTTTTCCGCATTGCCGCCATCAACTCCGAGATAAAGTCCGCTGTCCGCATTGCGGAAGGCGTATATCTCTCCGTCCTTTATCTCCGCGGCAGGCTTTCCCGTTACAACAGGCTCCGCACTCACGGTCTGAGTTGTAGTCACGGGCTGAGTTGTAGTCACAGGCTCGGTCACGATGGGCTCAACGGGAATATCCGTCCTGTCGGGAGTATTGTTCAGCAGCACCTTGGGTCTTGCAGGAAGGGGAGCATCGCTTCCGAGGTAATAGCTCACATGGGGAGGCTGATTGTATGCGGACTGCTGACAGCAGTTCTGTGCGCGGTACTGCATATCGTGCATGAGAGTAGTCAGGCGCACCTTTGTAGTATCTGTGGTACACCAGATACGGAGCTTGCTGTTGTCGTCCGTTCTCATGATGAGCTCCTCACGCCAGTCGCCGAAAAGGTCAGCCGTCATGCAGGGCACCGACTTTGAGCTGTTGTTGGAGCCGCAGCCGTTTGCCGTAAATATGCGGTCTATCTTGTTTGCTCCCGTCATCTTTGATATCTTGTTCCCGTCAAGTATCTCGCGCTCAAGGTCGCCGTCCCAGTAGATGAAGAAGTTCTGTGCAGGCTTGGTGCCGCCTATCTTCTTTCCTGCCGAGTCATATACGTTACCGTCGGCAGCTCCCCAGAACTCAGCGCCCTTATTGCCTGCCCAGATATTGTCGGCTGCACAGCGCCCCGTGTCCTTGGTGAAGCTGATATGGAATACCCTCTTGCCTGTTTTTGCGTCATAGCAGGTCTCGCCGTAGGGCTTGTCCTCATGGCACTGCCATACCTCAAGTCCCTCGCGGTCGGGGATAAGGTCACCGACGTGCATAGCGTCACCGTGCAGGTCTCCCGATGTCCAGAGGAGCTTTCCGTTATCGTCGATGCAGCTTGCTCCCGTGAATATCTCCTGCTTACCGTCATTGTCACAGTCGGCTGCCATTACATTATGGTTGCCGCAGCCCCAGCCTGCAGCGGACTTGTTGTTTCCGGTATCGAATACCCACCTTTTCACCAGTTTCTTGTCCCTGACGTCTATTGCGGACCATGTAAGTCTGGTATAGTATCCTCTGCCGTATATGGCAGAGGGGTGGACTCCGTCAAGATAGGCGATACCGCTGTTCATGCGGTCAACGCGGTTGCCGTAGTTGTCGCCCCAGTCGCTCACCTTGCCTCTGGGTACGGGAAAATCTATGGTATCCAGCGCTGCGCCTGTCTTTCCGTCAAAGAGAGTCATATACTCTGGACCGCTGAGGATATATCCCTTTCCGTTGCGGTAATCCTTGCTGCCGTCGCCTATGACCTTTCCCCTGCCGTCGGTGGTCCCGTCAGCGGTCTTTGTGATGAGCTCAGCCTTTCCGTCGCAGTCAAAGTCCGCAACGCACATCTGTGTATAGTGCTGACCTGCTCTGATATTCTTTCCCAAGTTTATACGCCAGAGCTTTTTTCCCTCAAGGGTGTAGCAGTCAATGAGAACATCGTCGGTCTTTCCCTCCTGAGAGTTGTCCTTGGAGTTGGACGGGTCCCACTTCAGGAATATCTCATACTGTCCGTCGCCGTCCACATCTCCCACAACACAGTCATTGGGCGAATACTGACTTCCGGGGCGGTCAAGCTTTATGTCGAAGTAGTTGGTGCCCGAGTTGAACCTGCACTTCTCCGAGGAGGTCACCTTTCCGCCCTCCACACAGTCAACACGGTACTGCGAACCCGTTCCGCCGCCGTTGTCCTGATAGCTTGTGGCATCGCCCTTTTTGCTTGTGTAGATAAGCTTGTCATCACGGTAGAGCCTGAACTCGGCATCGTCTGCATCATCGGCGTTCCAGCGCCAGCTCACGAACATTCCGCTGCCGCTCCTGACAGCATAGATGCCCCTGTCGAGGTACTCCATTACCGCCTTCCCGTTGCCTCCCACGCCGTATGCAGCATCAGCTGCCACAGGTACTCCGAGAGAATTTACTGCCGAAGCCGCCATTGTCAGGGCTGCAGCCGCTGCTGTCAGCCTTTTTGAGTGTTTCATAATGCTCATCCTCCTTGATAATTTTAATATTCCCCTGGATCACGGTCTGTTCCGATAACAATATCATAACATCAGACCGCGGATAAGACAATGAACATTTTCAGCATAAAATTGTGTTTTTCAATCATTTTTATTTGACAATCCAAAAGCTTTAACGTATAATTATAATAAGAAAACTACTGTGGAAAGGAGGAGCATCATGCGTATAAATATGATAGGCTGGCACTGGACCCATCCTGCCGATTTCAATATTGAACGTCCCAACGGAGTACACGGTATGCAGCTCATACTTGTACGGTCAAAAGCCCGTATCATCATGGGCGAGACGGAATACAACGCGGAATCAAATACTGCCTTCCTTACTTCAAGCTGCTTTCCCCATTCGCTCCACGGTGCCGGTGAGGAATACGCTGACGACTGGATAAGATTTGAGCTGGAGGAAGGCGATAAGGACTTTCTGGACAGCCTCGGCATGGAGTTCAATGTGCCGGTAAAGCTTCCCACGGACTCCGTCTCGGAGCTTATAAGGATATGCAGAGACATCTATGAGTCGGATGATACCGAAAAAGAAGCGGTCATACGCTGCCTGATGACCGCTATAATGCTTCAGATAAAAAGCGCCTATTCTCCGAAACACAGAGTACAGACCCACTACGACAGCGAGCTTGACTCCGTGCGCCAGCAGATATACGACTCTCCGTCATATGACTGGACTATTCCTGCTATCGCTGAAAAGCTCAATCTCTCCGTCGCCCATTTCCAGAGACTGTATAAGCAGCGCTACGGCGTTTCCTGCACCAAGGATATACTGACCAGCCGCATGGAGCTGGCAAAGCAGCTGCTGAGCAAAAACGACCTCTCTGCCGTGGAGATATCCGAAAAGTGCGGATATACCGATTATTCTCACTTCTCGCGGGTGTTTCTGAAATATGCCTGTGTCTCCCCTGCTAAATACAGAAAAGACCACCTTAAAAACTAACGGGATGAATATACAAAAAGCTCCTTACTCTGAGGGCGGCACTAATATAGCAGCTTATATGTAATTATTGGGGGAAAAACCTTTCTGAGGAAAAGTTCTTCCTCTGACGGAGGCGGTCCCCTCTGTCACTGCGTGACATCTCCCCACACTGTGGGGAGTCACCCCATACCCCCTTTTCCAAAGACTTTATAACTGAATTTAGCCCCTACAGGGCGCTCCACACAAGATGTGAAAATCAGTAATAATACTGAGAGCGCCCTGTTGGGGCTAAATTTAATGCTGAAAGTTTTAGGAAAGGAGTTTGAGGAAGAGCCCTTTTTCAAAAGGGTTTTCCTCAATATCACTTGTAAAACTTCTATAAGAGTACCGCCCTTAATGTAAGGAGCTTTTAATGCTATTAATACTTTGAGCAGCCTGAGAGCTTCCACTCGCCGTCAACATTCTTCACGTTTATATAAAACGCATCTTCATGGGAAGGTGTTACGCGAATAGTAAAGTCCTCCTCTGTCTCGTCGAGGGTCTCATAATCCGACACAGCTCCCAGCGCCTTGTCAAATGGTCTTTCCACATCAAGCGCATAGAGCTTGCCGTCCTCCTCGATATAACGTGCTGCACCGTCAACGTACAGATCCTTTTCATAATGTGCAAGCAGCTCATCACAGCAGTTATCGCTTATATAGTTCATGATATCGCTCACCGAGCTGTATTTGTCCGATATGACCTCTTTGTAGGTCAGCTCATTGCCTGACTCGTTCTTTACGAGCGGTTCGTCGGAATAACCAAGAGTATTGCCGTAAACTACCGCCTCGATCTCAAAGAACGACTTCAGTGCATCAGCAGACAGTGACAGATAATCGGTTTCGTGCCATGCAGAATTATCTGCGGTAGCCCACAGTATCCTCCATCTGTTATCGTAAAGCACACATCTTATACTCATGCTTTCAGTAAAGCCCTCGGGATAACGCTCCCTGACAATACGGATATCGAAGCTTGTTTCATCAGCGTTCTCAATAACAGGTTCGCTGATGTAGGTATACTTAACGTTGGTGTTTGCTCTTTCATAGCACAGAACGCCGTCTGCCTCAATGAACTTCTGACCGTATCCCTCCCAAAGAGAGCTGTTGATCGATAAATAATCCTCGGTAAAATAATCGTCAAAGTAGTCCTTAACATCAGATAAGCTTCCGAAGCGCTGATCGGTTACTCTGTAATAATCCCGCTTCACTCCGCCCTCATTCGTAGTTAACCTGAGGTCCGACTCATCCACCTCAACACCGGGGCCTGTGTAAGCCATATCGAATTCCTCGAGCTTGAAAAGAAGTGAGCTTACTATGACATTGTTCGCAGCCTCATCGAGGAGATAATCCACAGAATACTCCTCTATCTTCCAGCTGCCGCCCTCAAGTATCAGTTTACCGTCCAGTCTGCACGGGTATTCACACATATACGCAGGAACCGAAAATCCGATAGCTTTATCATAGATGCCGTACGCTCCTATATCGGAGTATACCGCCTCGATATCCTCGGCGCTGCTGCCTATGCTGTAACTCCTCGCACGCTCCTCAGCGGCATCATCCTTATTAAAATACAGGCCGCCGTCTGACTCCATAAAAAGCGGATTCCCTGAGTTACCGTAAATCTCCATAGCATAACGGTAATCAAACATCTGCTCTGAAGAATAATTTCTGAAGTATCCCACAACATCGTCAACTGTTGAAAAACGCTCATCGGTAACTCGGTAATACGAATAATCGGGACTGATCTCATCGCTTGTCAGCCTGTCACTTTCGTCTACCTCGACTCCGCCGCCGTCGGTGATAAGCTCAAGCTCGTTCAGACCGCCGATCAGATCCTTCAGTATCACGTCAAGTTTATCCGTATCCTCCGATGTTATCTCATCGGCAGGTATAGTTATCTCTGACACGGGATCGTCAACGGCAGGCTTTTTGCCTCTGCTGAGGTAAACCGCCGTGCCTGCAAGACCTGCAACAAGAGCGGCACAGGCAGCTATGGAAACAAATCTGTGCCATTTCGGACGGCTGTAACGTTCAACTCCGCTGACCTGCTCCTCTGTATCGGCGGCTTTTGTCCGCTCATTCAGCTTATCCCTGCTCATTCTGAGCATTCTGTCTTTTTCATCCCTTGTCAGCACCGGTACTTTCGCAAGGAGATCTATGTTCTTATCGTCTGCATTTTCAAGTATCTCAAATTCTCTTTTCTCTTTCATAGCACGCATCTCCTTGCTTATAGTGTGATACCGACAGCTGACAGTGAGGTCTTCAGCTTATCGAGAGCTCTTGCCGCACGCATTCTGACCGCTGAGGCTTTCATGGACAGAAGCTCAGCTATCTCCCCCGATGTGCGGTCGTAGTAGTATTTCTGTAAAATTATGGTGGAATCGGGTTCACCGAGCTCATTTATCGTGCGGAGCAGCAGTGTTCTCGTCTCCTGCTTGTCGTGGTCGGCTTCGATATCCGAGTCTGAGCTGACTGCTGCAAGATAATCGTCAGACTCTCCCGAGAAGTGTCCCGACCTTGCAGTGAGACTGTGATAGGCATTGATGGCTCTGCGCTTTGCAACTGTTCCCACATAGCCCTTCATATCGCCGTTATAGCTGCTGTTCAGGTCATAGCCGAAAAAAATGTCAGCAAAGATATCGCTCACACATTCCTCTATATCTTCACGGGAAGCAGTGCTCCTGAGCTTGTTGAAAACGATAGCGTAAACGTAATCGCAGTAGTTCTCAAACAAAGCGTTGTACGCTTTATCCGCAGATTGCCTGTGCAGCGCACAGTATTCATTTCCTGTCATGGCTTTCCTCCTGATGTGATCAAAGTGATCTGTTGGGATAAATACTTTCATAAACAACATTCAAGTCACAGTCGCCGTGTGTCACATTCTCCGAAAAAAATTTTTCAGCTCACCCGTTCACAAAGCCGGCTGAAAAACGATGATATTGAGTATTTTTCGTTCATCATACTGTTCTGATCTATGGATAACGCTGTAAAAAATTACCGAGCCCACTGTTTAAGGCTCGGTAATCTGTTTTTTGCGGTTATTTAAGCAATATCTGTCTCGGGACCGCTTGTGGTGATAACGTCCTCTGACTCGAACTCGATGATCTCCATCTCGGGAGCTGTATATTTTTCCATTGCTATTCTCCTTTAGTATTATTAAACTTATGCGTTCTTGTACCGGTAAGCGGCATATGCATAATTTGCCACAGCCTCTGCCATACGCCTGTTCTTGACGTCTGCATTGCTGTTAGAGAGCATACGGTAAGCCCATACAAGAGGACAGAACTGATAGGTCTTGCCACCTGCCTTAATGGTCTGGTCTTTGCCAAGCTCAAGGGGTGAAAGGTCCTTTATCTCGAAATATGACGGATAATCCGCACCGCCCTTTGTACCTGCAACGGACGTGAGCTTTCCTGTCAGATCATTTGTACCTGCTGCCATGCCCTTTACATAGACACGGACTGCCATCTTGCTGTCGAGGATCAGTGTGAACTTAGCGTCCTCGTTATCATGCCTATAAAGGGGATTTGAGGTATAATACTGACTTGTATTCTGCACTGTATACAGATCGTCGATGTTCTTCTGGCTCTTGACTACCGCACCTGCAGTATCAAGGCTGCTGAGATCGTTTGAAGCGCCGTTGAAATAGTTCTCAGCCGCATAGCCATAGGTAAGTGCTGAAGAATACATATTCAGCTCTGCATCGGAAGCGCCCTCGGCACTGCGTGTCTCTTCCAGCTCTTTCAGGTATGAGCGGATGTCATACTTTACCGTATCTATGAGCACATCGCCCTTGTAGAGCTCAGCAGTAATGAGCTCCTGCATATTGTTTGCAGTAAGGCTTGCGGTTGCACAGTATACTGTCTCGCCGCCCACAGTCTTGGCAGTAAGGGGAAGCGTCTTTCCGTCCTCTGCACACTCGCCTGAGAGCTTGATGCTGTAATTGTCCTTATTCTCGGCTGTTGCAGCACCTACCACGAAGTTAAGTCCCAGATCATCGCTGAGGGAGAGAGAAACACCGTTTATCTCCGCATCGGCTGTCTCTGTGTCGATGAAATTCCCAACGTACATGGTCGAATACTCCGCTGCGTAGGATTCTGCCTCGCCTCTGATGAGCACATTGCGGCAATTGGCAAATGCAGAGAAACTGATGGATATTACGCTTTCGGGAATATTTACCATTTTAAGACCCGTACAGTTCATGAACGCATACATGCCTATGCTCTCTGTTCCGTCGGGAATAGTGAGCTTTGTCAAAGACGTACAGGCAGCAAATGCTCGTACCTCTATCTCCTTGACATTGTCGGGAATGTTTACATATTTCAATGCAGAACAGCCAACGAACATTGAGTTGCTGATTTTGGTAAGACTCTTGGGAAGCTTTACATATTCCAGCTTATCACAGGTGAAAAATGCACTTCCGCCAATGCTCTCAACGCTGTCCGGAATGGTCACTCTGGTAAGACGGCTGCATTCCCTGAAGGCATCAGGACCGATACTTTCAACTCCGTCATTTATAGTGATATCCTTCAGCGAAGAACAAGAGGTAAAAGCACTTGCACCGATGCTCTTTACGCTTCCCGGAACATAAACTCCGGTTAATGTGCGGCAGTTCGCGAATGCCATATCACCGATGCATACAACACTTTCGGGAATGGTGACGCTGCCTGTGCAGGCTGTTCCGTCAATAACGATATCATTTACGATAACAAGCGGATCTTCCGCCTTTTTTGCATTCAGCCATGCTGTATCACGGAAAGCACTTTCGCCTATAGTAGTAACGCTTGCGGGGATAGTAACATCAGCCAGCTGAGCACAGCTTGAAAAGGCGTTGCCGCCGATGGACTCCACGCCGTCAGGAATAGTGATCTCAGTTATTCCGCAGCTTCCGAAAGCAGTACTGCCTATTTTTTTAAGCCCTGACGGCAGAACCACATCTGCAAGTGCAGTACAGCCGTTGAATGCGCTGTCTCCGATCTCTGTGACAGTATCGGGCAGAGTCACCTTTGTGATGCTCTCAATCTGTGCGAAAGCCCACGTACCTATCACCGTTACAGTCTTGCCGTCCAGTGTTTCGGGGACCTCCACCTCGCTGCCTGAGCCTGTCCACTTTGTGATAGTAACGGTGGAGCCGTCCTCATTTACCGTAAAATTGTAATCCTCTTCTATGCTGCCCTCGGCATGAGCAGTTAAAGCTGATGATTCAAATGACTTTATGACTGCTGCCGCAGGAGAAGCTCCCGCAACTATAAGCAGTGCAAGAAGTCCTGATGCTGTCTTTTTCCAGAAGTTTTTCATCTTTTTCCCTCCATATACACTTTATTGTCCCATCGGGACACAGTGAACCAATATATGTTATTTTATCATAAGAGCGAAGCGTTATGATAAAATTGCCCGATCTGCAGGGAGCAGATCTCTGATCTGCGTATCTGCAAGGGCAATAAAATACAATGAACGTTTTGCGTTTATTATATCATAAAAGCGAAGCGTTATGATATAATTGCCCGATCTGCAGGGAGCAGATCTCTGATCTGCGTATCTGCAAGGGCATTAAAATAAAATATAATGAACGTTTTGCGTTCATTATATCATATTTTCAACAAAAAGTCAACTATTTCAGTATAAAAGACAATGAAAAATATATCGCTCGCTGTCATGCTCCTTTCATTTTCCATACGGAACTAATGCCTGCTGTGTGCTTTTCAATGGAACACAAAAGAAACAGCCTCTTAACAGCGAATTGAAAAAAGCCCGGCTGCAATGTTTCACATTCCGTGAAAGCACAGCGGTCGAGCCTGAAGCTTAATATGACATAAGCGGGGAGCCCCCGCAGGCTGTTTCGCGGCAATGCTTTACAAAAAAAGCACTTTATCTCCGCGCATCTTACTATTTTAGCACTTATATGATATAACGAATGCAAAACGGAGCTGTTACTCTTCGGCAGTAAGTGTATCTATCTGGTGAAGCAGATACATCTGTATACGAAGTGCATCATTTGAAGTAATGCCCTTTACCGCAGGATCAACGTCTCCGTTTACAGTGCCCTGTTCTGTTATATGCATACCTGCGCTGCCTTCAACACCGTATTTATCGGGATTTGCGATAGCCTGCATGATGAGTATGGCGTCTGCCAGCTCTACCGTGCCGTCGCAGTTCGCATCACCTTTCTTTGTTGTTTTGCTGAGCTTTATCTCAAAATTCTGATGTTCGCCGTATTTTGCAAAGGAAAGGGGCTCTTTTTTACCGTAGGTGTAGTTCTCGGGAAGGTCGGTCACTGTAAATCTGTAATCTGCATCGGTAAATCTGAGATAGTCAAACTTCATTACTGATGTTTCGGCGGTATTCCAGCCGATCTGTCCCCTGCCATAGGGTATATCCATAACCACGTTTACGCCTTCAATGGGTTCTCCTGTTTCGTCATCAACGACGGTAATATCAGCTGAACAAGAATTTTTAAAAGTTGGAACGTATTCTGCATAGAATTTTATTTCGTCCTCGCATACACCGTTCTTAACTGTGAATTTGAAGCCGTTTTTATAGTTTTCAACGTTCTGTTCAAAATACCCTTTAAGGCTCGGATCGCTGTTAACAAGTACAGCTTCGATTTCGGTACCGGGTCTTATTATTCTGTATAATGAGCTTGTAACTGTTTTTAGCAGATATTCTCCATCAGGCAGGCAAATATGGTTATTTGTAAAAGGATATCTGTATCCCTGCATATCAACGACCATAATTCCGCCCCATCCTGAAGTGGTCGTAGACACATTTCCGTATTCACCTGTATCGTGAACTGTACGTTGTATCTTAATGCTCCTCATAGATGTGGGGAATATGAACTGAACGACCTTATCGCTGTCACCGCCCTTGGAAAAAGCAAGTTTCATATCGTCATATCTGTAATAATCATTTGATTCGCCTGAAATAGCAACATAGTAATCTGCACTCTCATCAAATTCGATATCATTGATGGTTTTTACCGGTTCTTCTTCAGCATTCCAGCTCATAAGTGTGGTTTTTGTGGATTTTACCTTTTTATACAGAGTCGCTGTTACACCCTGTGCAGGCTTGCCGTCATTGTCCATGACTCCCACGGTAACAGCACAGTGCGCGTCATCAACGGGCACAGGAGCTTCATCGGGAAGCACTATCTTTGGTACGTCGAGGTTGGTTTTGCGCTTTGCTTTTATGACAACGTCCTTATGCTCTCCAAGCCTTGAAAAAGAGAATGAAACCGACGGTATATAATAGGTCTCGGAAGTATTGAGCGGAGTAACAGTATAATTCTTACCCAGACATAATAATTTATCAAGCGACATTGGATTGGTGTCAGAGCTATCCCAGGTTATATAGCCATCTTCAAACAGTCTTTCGTTTGTAAGTTCAAGTTTTATGCCGTCTACAGGTTCTCCTGTTTCACTGTCTACAACAGATATATCAGCAGTACATACTTCTTTTTCCTCAGGGATATTTTCAAGATAGAAATTCAGCAGAGTATCGGTCGTGCCGTTTTTCACATCAAACTCAAATCCCTTGGAAAAATCTCTGTTAAAATAATCCGTATTTATTCTTTTATCATACCAGCTTTTAGAATTAATGATAGCGGCAGCTGCTTCTGTATTATACTGAACAAACCTGAATGCTTTATCCGGGATAACATAGGCTGTATAATGACCGTCAGGGACCGTGATACCGCCAAGTCCGCAATATCTGGCCCCGTTTTCATCAACGATATATTTCTCAATGATACCGTCTTCAAGCAAATCTGTCATAAACATCAAGTTGTCACTGAAGAAAAAAGGTGTGGCAGATATTTCGACGTTGTTGTACAAACCGGTTTTTTCGGTCTCTGCGCGTTCCGCACTTCTGCCGCAAAGAACTATGTTGTCCGTATCGCCTTTTTTATCAAACATGACCGTGATCTTTTTCGGCAGCCCATACCCCTCGGGCAGATCGGAAAAGACTATCTTATAGCTGAATTCTTCGCTGTATTCAAGATCACTCAGTTCCTTCACGCCGTCTTGCGTCAGCTCCCACTGTTCAATGACAGTCTCCTCGTCACCTACCCTTACAAGCTGCGCTTTTATGTGCGCTCCGTCGGGGATAGGGTCCGCCAGTTCCGACATAGATACTATTGCCGAACAGGTCTCAGTGTCAGCATCAGAGACAGCTTCGATTTCCGCCGCGGCTGTAAATGTGGATATACCGCCGTTATATATGGAACAGCTTCCTATAACAGCGATCGCGGATAATACTGCAAGAGCTTTTTTGAATAACATAAATAATCCTCCTATCATTTATAAGAATCATATGTCCTTATGTGTTTATTATATATCTCAAAAACAAGTTTGTCAATCATTTATCAAGCATGATTATATATATCCGTTTATATTGCTTCAGCAGTGTCATGTTTTCGTGTTTTGCCTCTATCGGCACAGCAGCAGGCTGAATGAAAACGATTTTCATGTGCAGTCCACTTTAGCTATTATTATATATAATGCTATGCATTATTGGAAAATACAGTCAGACCGAGGGGCTATATTGCTGCCGATTGACTTTTTTCTCCTGCAGTGCTATAATTTGATGTTGGAGAAGCGAGAGCTTCTTATAGCACAAGGAGGAACAACAATATGAAAAAGAAAATGACATTATTTGCTTTATGCTTTATGTGTGTCAGCCTGATGGCTTGCGGCACTCAAACTACAAATACCAGTGTAAAGCAAACCGAAACAAGCACTACAACTGCGGCTGAACAGACAAGCAAGCCCACAGAAGCCGCTCAGCAGGAAACTACCGAAGCTGCCACACAGGAACAAACTGAGACTGTTCAGACCGAAATGCCCGAGGAGACCTCAGCTGAACAGAGAGAGAGCGTTTCCGAAGCCATTTCAGAAGATCAGGCATTGGATGCGATCAAGAATTATTGCTTCACCAATAACCCAGAATTAAAAAATATGGCTTCTTCGGACGAATATACTATTTACTGGAACGTTACATCAAATACTGCCAATGAAATAGTTGTTCTGTACAGATCATATACAGGTGCGGAAACACGCTATTATATCGACCCTGTTTCGGGAGAAACATATTCTACTGAGCTGGTTCCCGGAATAATAGACGAGGAACAGCGCACTGAAGAAAGCTTTAATGTAAAAGACTACATGGCGGAATAATATATTCAATGCTGTCAAGAAACTAAGTTTTGATAAAAAATGTCCTCAGAAACACTCTGAGGACTTTTTTCGTAGAAGTAAATCCGTGAAAGCACATCGAAAAGTCCCTATCGTCTTGCAGAATTGTTCAGCGTACACTGCGTAAAGCGGTAATAGTATCCCTCACTGTGCTTTGTTTCGTAAAATCGAAGTCCCACGGAACTCCTTTATACCCGGGCTGCTTTTCGTGCCATTCAGCTCTCTTTGCATTCTTTTTCCGCCGCTCTGCCAAGCACTTCTTCTTTTGACCCCACAAGGCTCTGCTTCAGCTTTGCTGCCCTGACTACAGCCTTAGTCAGGCTGTACAGAGGATTTTTCAGTCCGTCGGGCGCCTTTACCACCTTGTCACGCTTATCAAATCTCACTCTCATTACCTCCGTTTTCCGCATATCTCTCCGGAACATTTGTCATATCTTTAGTTAGCGATTACTAACTATATTATATCACATCCTGTCGGATTTGGCAAGGTATTTCCTTAAATAATGCCCGATCAAAAAAATGCCCCCGAAGGGGCATAATATCACCAAACTCATATTTTCAGGCTCGGTGATCCTCTTTTTACGTTAAGTGAAGCTGTCTTAAACACCTTTACTCCTGCGGAAACGCTGACGGTACTCCGACAGAGTCATTCCCTCATTGACCTTGAACTGCTTGGCAAAATGGGCGTAGGAAGCATATCCGCAGAGCTCAGCTATATGCGACATGGTAAGGTCTGTACTGCTGATGAGCTCCTTTGCCTTCTGAAGCCTGAAATCGATCAGCTCCTCAACAATGCTTTTTCCGAAATATTTTTTATACATCCTCTGGAGGTAGCTCCTGCTCACATGAGTGTGTCCGCAAAGCTCCTGTACGCTCCAGTCGGCTTCGGGATGCTGCTGCATCTCCTCACGGAGCTGTCCGAGCTGTTGGTACAGCTGCGGATTTTCCACATCCTTTGCACTGACCTCTGTCTGAGCTCTGAGCACAGACCTCTCCTCAAGCTGATCCAGCGCAAGGCAGAGATAACCGATAAGCGTGCAATATTCAGGCTGATAGCAGCAGGCAAGTCTTCCGAAGGACAGTGCGGCAAATCCGAACTGCCGTTCATTCATGTGAAGCGGCGAAAGGAAATACGCAGATGGGTGATCGGGCGACTCCGTAAGGCAGGAGATAATGTCCCCCTGCTTCATGGGGCGCTCTGAAATGCCGCTGCTCCTGCCTGCCCTGTCAGTCCACAGAACCTGACAGCAGTCCTTGTGCGCCGAAAGCTGGGATTGAGGGGACAGTGACTTCAGACAGCGGTCTGTGAGAAACACGCGGAAATCCGACCAGTGACAAACCAGATATATCCTGCTTGCCAGCATATACAGCAGGTCATACAGCGACTCTGAGTGTATGAGCTCGAACAGCACCTCACTGTGATAGAACCACTCTTTGTAACGTAATATGAGCCTCTTTTCCCTGCGGCTTTTCTCGGTAGTGCTCTGTACGGGCACGCAGCCGCAGCTCCGTCCTATCTGGATACGGCTGTGTCCTGACGATATCCTGCGGCAGTTTCTGCCCGTCATTATACTGTAAAGCCGCCTGAAAGCATCTGCTCCCAGCTGAAAACAGCTTTTCGGGAAGCTTGTGATACTCACATCGCTTCTGGCATGATCCAGATAGCCGTCAAAGCCTGTGACGGCTATATCCTCGGGAACGCTTATGCCTGCCTTTTCAAGTGCCGCGATCAGTGTATCTGCCATTATATCGTTGGCGCATACCACTGCCTCGGGCATGGTGAGCTCACCGCTGATAATGCGCTGTGCGAACTGAACAGGAGCATTCCGCCAGAAATCTCCGTATGCATAATAGCTCTCGTCATAAGGCAGCCCATGTCTCTGCATAACATGGAAATAGGTCTCAAGGCGCTCCTCCGCCTGAGGAGTCCCCTTTGTACCCGTAAGGCAGTATATCTTTCTGCACCCGTGGACTTGTATCATGTGCTCAATAAGCAGCGCAAAGGCATCGGGATCGTGGGAAACAGTGTTCTCAAAGAAGGGATGCTCCCCCGCATCAAGGAGCATAACAGGCTTTCCCGTGCGTTTCAGAAGCGAATCGAGCCTTTTCTGTATGCCTTTGGTGAAGAAAGCGTTCTGGTCATACAGAAACCCGTCAAGCTCGGAGCTATCTATAAGGCGGAATATTTCCGCTTCATGTTCAACATGAGGAGACACAGGCTCCTGAAAATTATTTCTTGTGGCAAGCACCATAACATTGCAGTCTGCAAGCTCGCTCTGCGCGATGATGCCGCGGATTATCTCAGAGGTGTATTCACGGTAGCATTCCGCTGTGACAACCCCCACTGTAAGCCTTTTTTTCATAGATAATCACCCCTACTTTAATTATATCATATTGTGAACAAAAATGCAAGACTTTATGACATATGATCGTTTCCTTCTATGTTGGATTATCTTTGGATCCAAGACAATAGAATCTTGCTTCCAAAGCCCGGATGGAGTATACTGTTATAAAGGGACTTTTTTCGCCGCAGAACGTTGTTTTCTCGGGTCAGGAGCAGCCTTTGCAGCGCAGAGTCCGAAGGGGAAATGTTCACGCTCGTATGCGTAAAGAAAAATACTTATCCTATACGGAAAGGACAGAGAAAAATGAAAAAAAGAACGGCAGGATTACTTAGTCTGTTCATGATACCGACCATGCTTTACAACAGCACAGGCATCATGAACTCTCACCCCAAAGGCTTACTGAACGAGCTCAGGGCGGAAGCAGCGGATATCAGCGGCAGAGTGCTGTATGTTGCGGAAAACGGCAATGATTTCAGCGGAAACGGCTCCTCGAACGCGCCTTACAGGTCCATCAAAAAGGCAGCCGACGAAGCTACCGCAGGAACTACCGTACTCATACGTCCCGGCACCTATATCGAGGAGGATATAAGACCCAAGGAATCGGGCAGAGAGGACGCCATGATCGTCTTCCGTCCCGAAAACAGCTCCGATATAGGCAAGGTCATCATCAAGCACAAGGACGTCTTTGACGGCTCCTCTGTTACGCCGCAGGTAAGGGCGCAGTGGCTTCAGGACACGGGCTGGAGCGAGAACGATGTAAAGCACTATGACAACGCAGGCATCGAATACTCCATAGCAGGCAGAAAAAACCAGCTTACCGACGTTTTCAACCTTTTCGGCCGTGACTACGTCAAGATCGAGGGCTTCGTCTTTGAGGACTACAAATACGCCCGAAGCACCATCAACATCATGGGCAGGGGGAACGTGGTGCTGAACAATCAGTTCAAGAACATCGGCTGCGTTTACAATGCTCCGTGGACATGGTCCAATCAGGGAGTTTACCGCCCCGATGTTACCATTCCCGTGGCAGGTCCCGACAATGTCATCCGCAACAACTACTTCCAGAGCGTCTACGGCGAGACTCTTTGCTACGATAATCACTCACAGAACTGCATAATCTCCGAGAACACATTCATCGGCGGCATAGGCAAGAACGCAGGCGCAGGCGGCGCGGAGTCCTCCACCTTAGGCGGCAGAGCCGACGGCAACAGGAACAATGCCTTTGCTTTCAACTACTCCGGCGGCTCCGTTAACGGCGGTACCATCTGGCTGGATATAAGTGTAAGAGACTTCACCGCTGTCAGAAATGTTTCCTACAATACCGCCTACTTCATGTTCAACGAGTCCGAATGTACGCGAAACTGGGCTTATGAGAACATCGTATACAACAGACCTCTCGACGGAAACGGACGTATGCCCATGGATACGGAGCACTTCATGAACTTCCCTGCACAGCGCATAGAATCGGGACTGTTCTCCGCTTTCTGGGATACGGGCTCCACATGGGATGCAAGGTGGATAAACAACGTCACCTACAACCTGAAAAACGGCATTTCTCTTGACAGGTCGTGGAATAACGAGGTAAGAAACAACATCGCCTACGAGGACGAAAACAGTATGTACGGCAGCAATGATACCGTGGGACTTCTGGTAAAGGAGACCTCCGTAAACGGCTTCCATGCATGGCACGGCATAGACCTCAAAGGCGGCGGTTCAAATGTGTTCCGCAATAACCTCTGGTACTCCGCAAGGAAGCCCGCCTATGTGCGTTATATGGACCCGTCACAGCCAAGTATCACCGTTGACGCCTTCAACGCGCAGATAGGTTCCAAGACCGAGCTTGCCAAGGACCCCATGTTTGCCGACCCTGCCGCAGGTGACTTCAGCCTCAGGGAAGGCAGCCCTGCTATCGGCTCAGGCGACAACGGAGTGAACAGGGGCGCTTATGCGGTCTATCCCAAGATCGAAGTGGGCTATAACGACAGCCTCGGTCTTACAGAAGATGTGAACGCAGGCTTTGCAAAACTGAACACCTCCGCCAAGGCAGGAGATACCATAGAGCTTGAAGTGAAGCTCAGCAAGCCCGCAGCAGGTCCCCTGACCTTCAAGGTAACTCCCGTTGCAGGCGATGCTCAGCCCGACAAGGACTACAGCTTCATAGACGATCCCACCGTTTCATTCGGCGCAGGCGATACAAGCAAAACAGTCCGTGTGAAGATAATTGAGGGCTACGATCTGGATCAGCTTCTGGTGTTCCGTCTTGAGCCTGTGGGAAGTACTCCCCTTGAGGCAGTGGGCGCAAGAGATATGCACCTTGTAAGGATAGACAGAGCCGAAAAACGAGTTCTGGTCATCAATAATGTGGGCGACTCCATGGGAACGTCCATCGTTGAGTATCATACTCCCGGCGAGCTTGTTACAATAGACGCAAAATCAAGAGCAGGCTACACATTCGACGGCTGGCAGCCCGGTATCGACGCTATGGAGGTAACTCCCGTAAGTGCAGACGGCACACGCGCCACATTCATCATGCCCGATTACAACCAGAGGATACAGGCAAAATGGAAGCTCAACGGCTCCCGCGTCAATGTGGCAGGCATCCGTCTGAACAAGGAGTCCCTTGCGCTGAATGCAGGCGACACCGCGAAGATACAAGCAGATGTTTTCCCTGATAACGCAACGGATAAGGTAGTTCTCTGGACTTCATCAAATCCTCTGGTGGCTTCCGTTGACAGCAAGGGCAATGTTACGGGAATGTCCGAGGGTACAGCTGAGATAATCGCAAGAACTCTCGAGGCAAGCGACAAGCAGTTCACGGCAAGATGCAAGGTCAGCGTAACAGGCACTATCGCTCCATCAGGAGACGCCATCGAAGCTGAGGACTACAATCATCAGTCAGGTATCGACATCGAGAACTGCAGCGAGGGCGGAAGCGATGTTGCCTATATCGAAAACGGCGACTACATCGGCTTTGACGGCATAAATTTCGGCAGAGGCGCAGAATCACTGAACTTCCGCGTTGCTTCAAACGGAAGCAGCGGCGCTATCGAAGTACGACTCGGCTCTCCCGACGGAAAGCTCATAGGCACCATGGACGTCAGTGATACAGGCGGCTGGCAGAAGTGGTCCACCCAGATATGCAGGATAGAAAAGACCACAGGCGTGAATGATGTGTACTTCGTATTCAAGGGCGGAGAAGGCTATCTGTTCAATCTGGATAAGTTCAGCGTCAATTATCCCTACGAAAATGACGACCTCGCAGGAGACTGCAATCTTGACGGAGAAGTCACTGTTGCCGACCTCGTAATGCTTCAGAAATGGCTGCTGCACAAGAGCACAGAGCTTACCTGCTGGCGCCACGCAGACCTGTGCAGGGACAATATCATAGATGTATTCGACATGGTGCTTCTCAGGCAGAAGCTTCTGGGCAAATGAATCTATGATTCTTCAAAAACGAAGCGGCTAAAAGATCAGTACTCAGAGAGATAAAAGCACAGTTGATGTATATTTGATATACAGACCGCATTTTCAGAATATAAAAAAATAACTGCTCGCAAGATGATACATTATCAGTCTTGCGAGCAGTTGCTTATATTCTGTAAAAGTATGTATTCAGGCAAAAAAGGCACTATGTTCTGCGGTATGCAGATAACAGAAAAGCCTGACAATTGCCCCTCTGACAGATCATTTCATTTGTCCGATCAAAACAGAGCTGTTTTTCAGGTACATCTGAGGCATTCTCATCAATTCCTCCGAAGGCTCATCTCCTCTTGCGGCTGCTTTCTGCCTTTCTATGACAGATACGCTTTTATTCTTTCTTCTTTCGGTTATTGTCGGGAGCCCTTCAAGGTGCAGTAATGTCATTTTATACGGCATAAGCCTTGCTTCCCTGTCCTTTCTGGCATCCTCCGCATTGTCCAGCCAACGGACATTGGGATTGGGAAGGAGCGTATCATAACAGCCTATTCCCTTGAAATAACTGTAATCACCGGGGCAGCGGTTCTTCACACTTGCTGCTATTTTTGAAAAACCGTGTCTGATACCTTCCTTTAAAAATCCGTTTTGCGGCATAATATCGGAATTATATGCGATAGTCATTTTGTCGCACATTTCCTTTATTTTATCATTATTTTCAATTTCCCATACATCACTGAGATAAGAGCAGTTGAGCCCGTCAAAAGCTTCGCACTGTATCTTGAATCCCGTAATATCTTCTCTCTCTGTTTTTTTGTCAGGGATAAAGAAATATGATTTTATCACTTCGTCCTCGATGCCCGAACGTCCTAAGCTTGCGTGTCTTTCAAGGAAGGTCTTGTAACAGTTTCCGAGGGTCGAATAGTGCAATTCTCCGAAGTAAACTATCATATCCGTATCCAGATATAGATCCTCAAAGGTTTTTTCCCAGTCATCGTTATAGATACATATTCTGTTGCTGAAGCAGCTCTGACATCCAGTACACTGATGTATAACCTTATCTCTCAGCGTTATTACATCGGTGTCAAAACCGCTGGCTTCAAATCTCTGCTTTGCCGCTTTTATAGCGGAGTCTATTTTGTCTATCCCTTTTTCGCAAGTATCCAGCAGAACCACTCTGCCCCGTGTTTTAGCCTGAGGCAGGCTCGAACTATTATAGTATCCGGCTGTTGCTCTTATATATCTGAACCAGCAAAACAGCTCCTCTCTGCCGACAGGAGAAAGTATCTCCGAGCTTTCCAGACTGAGGCTGTTGATATATCTCAGACCGTTTCTCTTTGCCCATGTCTCGAATCTGTTGTGCGCCAGTGTATCGCCGACCATTCCCGAAGTTGATATAAAGGTTATGGGCTTATCCTTTATCAGATCATAATGATCATCGGAAAGCACATCAAGCAGCTTCCCCATACTGCTGTGTACATCAAAATGGAACACCGCACCTGACATTATTATCAGATCGGCATTTTTTACTGCGTCTTCAATTTTTTCGGTAACTGTTCCGCTGAATGCAGGAAGGATCCCGAACTCATCAGCGTTCAGCTTTTCCTGAAACCATTTCTGCAAAAGCAACACTGCCTGCAGTGTAATGGATTGTTCGTTTTTCGGCGAACAGTTAAGTACACATATCTTCATAAAACCTCTCACTTTCCTGACTGAATTATTTCTGTGACTTTCCGGCAGGTCATAAAAAAGCTGCTGCTCTGTTATGATTCGCCTCATCCGATCAGATCATTCCATAAAAAGTATACTGCACTAAGGCACAAAAAAACCGATGTTCAAATAATAATTCAAACATCGGCGTATCAGTTGTTGTGCCGGATATTCACAGGGATACTCCCGCTGATCTTCATTTCAGCAGCAGTTTCCTTTGCAATGATCGTTTTCTCCCTTATGTGAACATATGCATATACATTCTTTATGTGTGGAATGATTTGGCTCGATACGGATGTTTCCGAGTATGTTATTGATTTGTAAAGCGGAGTCTTTCTTTCTTGTGATCTCATATCATTTTGTACTTTGCTGATCCTATGAGCACCGGTTCAGATACTTCTGTTATATGGCGCTTACCCGATCAACACACAGTAATTAATTTTACTACGTTTTATTTCGGTTGTCAAGGTGAATTCCCATATAATTGCAGTAACATCTCATATATATTATATAATAATATCTCACCGCTGACGTTGTGTTTTATACTTATGAATTCGCGCTGCTTGCGGCTGCTGATGCAGCGATGGCGGCACACATTGCAGCTTCCTGTGCGGCGATCATTGCCAGTGCAGAAGCGGAAACTGCCGCCTGAGCATTATCGCTTTCTCCGTAAAGATCGGCGGTTAGCATAGCTGCGTGCATGAGTCTTGTTTTCTTGTCGAGACTTAATGCTCCGTAGCCCTTCTGACCGCTGAGCAGGCTGTCGATGGCGATCATGCTGTCAACAAGCTCTTTTTCATCTGCATCTATTATCGATACCGCAGCAAGCGTTGACAGCTCGAAGTGCTTGCCGAACTTGCGTCCTGCTTTCTTTAAGGCATCGAACATTCTGATCATTCTGTCTACCTTTTCCTCGGGAGCTCCGTTTGTCATGGAAAGTATGTGTGAAACTGTCTGAACAGAGTCCTTGTCATAGAACTTTTCCCTGAGGAGCTCATAGCACTTCTCAGCGTCATCAATAAGCTCGCTGTCGCTCTTTTCCGAAAATGCCATAAAACCTGCCATTATGCTGTCCTCTTTTGACGTAAGTATAGGGTGCTCCTTCTTCATCTTATCATATACAGTGCGTCCTCTTGCTGCAATATGTCCTGCCTCTTCGATCGTGGTCTTTTCAGCAAGGAGAGTTGCGAGGAGAGCAAGGTATTCCGATCTTCTGAAGTGCTCCTTGAGAATGCCGTACATTGCCATTACCTTCTCAAACTGAGCGTCAGGATCATCAGCTATGCAGAGCTTTGCTGCAAAAGGAACCATTACATTTCCTTTCAGATAAGAACCGAAGCCTGCATTCTTCTTTATGAGCTTCTTGCATTCGCGGAGCTTATCGGCGTCCGCTTTAACTCCTGCGGCACAGAATACATTTGCAGCCACAGGGTAAATATATGAGCTTTCAAGCTTTATTGCCTTTTTGACAGTGTCTCTGTTCTCTATGAAGTCCTGTGTGAGCTGGTTTATCATTTCTTTCATGGTTATTACTCCTTTTAATTTATTAGCTTTCCGCTTCTGTAACCATAGTATACCACACATTTATCAGCCTGTCCCCCTTTTAATATTACGGAACATTACAATTATGAAATATGCCGTTTTCTGTCTTCCGCAATGCCACTCCATGCAGCATAAGCGGGCGTGCTGCCTGTAACAGCAATTTCAGAGATATAAGAAGCACCTGTCTATTTGGACAAGTGCTTTATGTGTTAAGCTGATCATGTTTGTTACAGTCTCAATTCTCATCTCTCATTATCTTCAACATATGATATTCAGAACAGATCCAGCATACTGTCGAGATATATCTCTTCACGGACAGTAAGCCGGTATTCCGGTTTTGTAAGATAATAAAGCAGAAATTCCAGATTGACAGCACTTCCGAGTCCTCTGCCTTCTATTTTGAAATTAGAAAAGCCGAGGGGCAGATAAGTGCTGATGATGTCATCTGTACTGATAAATGCCGGATTTTTCATCGCCTTTGAAAAACGGTATCCCTCTCCTGCATCGGGTGCAGTACAGATGTGCTCGGGACAGTTTTCTCCGAGATTTTTCCTACTTACATTTTCATAGCAGGCTTTTCTGTCTTTGCAGTAAAACGAGCAGCATTCATTGCACAGAAATTCGACTTTATCCTTCCGGACCTGCGAGAGTGTATCAAGTTTATCAAACAGCTTATTCAGCCTGAAATCAGGAACAACATATTTAAAATCACTTCGTTCTGTTTCCTTTAAAAACTGGTCGAAATCAGTCCGGACCTTTGTAGTCGAGGAAACGAAATAAAGGTCGGGATAACTATTCTTAATATATTCAAGCAAAAGATCAGAGTGGATCACCACACCGTTCTGTACACCTTTGCTTCCGGCGAAAAGTTCACACAGGGCATTGCATTTTCTGTCGGAGAGATGTTCAGGTTTTATAAGCGAATTGCTGAAAGTTAGCCTTGAAGGAATACCGTATCCACTCATAAGCGCCAGAACATCTTCAGCTTCACATTCGCCGAATCCCACGCGTCCGCCGCCCCAGATACAGTCGGCAGGAGCACCATAGACAGAGGCTATTTCGCACCAGTCGTAGAAATATTCCCGATGCTCACGGTACAGCGGCAGAAACACACTGTACAGATCATAGAACTCAAACAGCCCCGGAAGATGAAAATAAGCTTTTTTCTTTGCAATGTTTTCCATATGTGATCATACCATTTCCTTTTATTTTATGTCATCAAACCGCATATACCCACCGCACTTCAAGACACTTTAAACAGTTTTTTGATTGCCTTTATACAAATCTGAATTTACATTCGTAATCAATCTAATCTCCATTCATCATAATGCTCACTTACCCTTGATGAATGGAGATGAGACTTGAAAAGATAAAACCATCCGGGCTGAAACGGCTGCGATCTTAACAAATCAAAATCAATTATATCCATGAACATATTATCATCATTACTCCATTCATAATTAAAATAAGCATCAGGATATTTTTTCAAATACTCTGCAACAATTATAAGTATCATATCAGAATTCATGCTTTCGATTCCATGTCTCTCATCATCCCAGACAAAATCAAAAAATACTTCACGGTAATAATCATTTCCATTGATTGTAAAAATAGGATGATCTCCCTGATCCACCCATACTCTAACACCTTTGCCATCACAGCCTTTAGGTTTCATATAAATTGCATTGTCTTTTTCTACATCAGTATCATATCCAAGAGAACTAATAATTTCAAGAAATTCTTCTACACGTTCATATTCAGTCAATTCCGTCCTATGATTTCTGAGTATTTGAGCTGTTGATGCCATTTATCATTATCCCTTCTGTATTAATAAACATTATAAACCGTTCGTAATCTGTGCTGTCATCTTAATATTCCAATTATAACACACCTAAAATGCATTTACAATATCTATTAGAAGTAAAAAGCAAACAACAGTAAAATCATAAAAAAATGCCACCCCTCTGTGCGCTGTCCTTAACGTAACTTTATAAAAACGCAAGTAAACCGAGTGGTTATGAGCCACTCGGTTTCTCTTTTAGCAGGCTTCCTTAGCATTTTCTGCGGATTCACATATGCACTCATCTCTAATTTTCAGAAATATCGAGTACGATTAAGTATTCCTTTCGTTTTTTCATATAAATTGGTTAAATGCTTCCTTCGCCCACTTAGCAAGCTCCGTTATGTCATTTCACTCCCTCCGTGTGGAGGGAGACATGTGAACATTGTCGGAAATCGGACGGTGCGTATAGGTATTTCAATCCACTCCCTCCGTGCGGAGGGAGACCGCAAACATTGATTTTTGATAAATGACCGTAATAATAATTTCAATCCACTCCCTCCGTGCGGAGGGAGACA